>CBDCRP010000002.1:0-1481727 GCA_965221165.1 bacterium | reverse complement strand
GTCTCGCGGGCGACGCCCTCGGCGGCGATGGTGAAAACGCTCAACTTCTACAGTTGGACCTACGGCATCAGCTTCGTGAAGCAGCGCATCGCCGAATTCGAAAAGCGCGCCAAGGTCAAGATCAACTACGGCAACACGCCCGGCAGCAAGTACCACGACACACTGGTCGTCAAGTTCACGGGTAAAGCCCCCCTGGACGTCATCTACATGATCGACGGGCATCTCGCCGAATTCGTGGAGGCGGGCTGGCTGTACCCCATCGACGAGTTCCCGAGGGTGGACGAGTACAGAAAAGAATTCATCGGCCCGACCGCCGAGGCGCTCACCTACGAGGGTAAGCTCTACGGCCTGCCCTACTACGTGGGCCACATGGCGTTCTTGTACAACGAGGAGCATCTGGAGAAAGCGGGCATCGGCGCTCCTCCCAAGACCTGGGACGAGGTGGTCCAGCAGAGTCTCCAGATCAAGAGCAAGGGGATTCAGGAGTATCCTTTCTTACAGTTCCTGAAAGCCGATTTCTGGATGGGCGAGGTGCTCTTCACCATGATGTACAGCCGGGGCGGGAGGTTCGTCGACGAGAAATACAACGTCATGAACTACGACAAGGAGGGCTCCGCCGCGGCGCAGTCGATTCAGTGGATCATCGACGCGGCGAAGAAGCACAAGATCACGCAGCCCGGCTTCATGGAGCTCAACGAAGTCGCCGCGCTCAAGGCTTTCAGCAGCGGCACGGGCAGTTTCGCCATTCTCCCGAACTACAGGCTGCGGGCCGCGAACGAACCCAAATCCTCCAAGGTGGCCGGCAAGATCAAGATGGCGCTCATACCCACCGCCAACAACTCCAAGCCACACGTCTGCGGCTGGACGCGGTGCTACAGCATGACCGCCTCTGCCGCGAAGGACCCCGCGCGCAAGGCGATGGCCTGGAAGATGGTGGACTTCCTGGGCGGCAAGGACAAGTCGGGCACCTACCGCACCGCGAAGAAGTGGTTCACCGAGTTCGGGCTGGGCTTCGGCCACGCGCCGCTGTTCAAGGACCCCGACATCATCGCGGCGGCGAACAACTGGGGCGAGGCGAAGCTGTTCGAGAGCCAGATGGCGCTGAGCAAGCCCAAGGACGGGCAGAAGGCCGTCTGGTACGCCGAGTGGGATCAGTACATGCGTCCGCGCGTCCACAAGGCGATCCTGGGTCAGTCCGACATCGTGGGTACGCTCAAGACCTTGACCAAGCAGTGGAACAGACTTAAACGGCGCTACAGTTAATCACAGGTTACCGCCTCCCTCGGCGGTGTGCTGCCGGGGGAGGCGCGATGGAGGTTTTCTTTGGCGAATTCCCTGTCCGCCGAAAGCATGGAACCCGCCGCCGCAACGGGTGTGAGAGGCTGGTTCGCCCAGCGTATGCAGACCGAAGGCGGAATTGCGATGTTCTTCGTGGGGCCGGCGCTGCTCCTGATGGTCCTGCTCAACATCTATCCCATCCTGCATTCCTTCTACGTGAGCGTCCACGTCTATAACCTGAAGCGGCCCCACAGAAACCCCTACGTGGGTTTTGAGAACTACATCATGTTCCTGGAGAGCGAGGATTTCTACAACGCGTTCACGAACACGATCGTCTTCGTCGTGGTGTCGGTGATCGCGGTGGCCCTGCTCGGTCTCGTTTTCGCCCTGGCGCTCAATGAACTGGGCTCCGGTGTTCGCAGGTGGGTGGTGCCGCTCATCCTCGTTCCCTGGGCAGTGCCCTACGTGGCGAACGGCCTCATCTGGGAGTGGATCTACCATTCCGACTACGGGGTGCTGAACGGGCTTCTGGTCGCCATCGGCGCTATCGACAAATATCAGACATGGCTCAGCAACCCTGCACGCGCTCTCTACACCCTTGTGAACGCGTTCGTCTGGAAAGAGGTTCCACTCGCCACCGTCTTGTTCCTCACGGCGCTCCAGGCGATCCCCGAGGATCTCTACAGCGCGGCGAAGGTGGATCAGGCCGGCGCGTCGAGGCGTTTCATGCACATCACCCTGCCTGCGCTCAAACTGGCCTTTCTGCTGGTGCTGGTCTACTCCTCGATCATCTCCATCAAGACCTTCGACCTCGTCTACATCCTGACCGAGGGAGGGCCGGGGGACGCGACCGCCCTCGTCTCCTGGTACACCTACGTGGAGACCTTCCGGAACCTGCAGTTCGGCTCCGGCGCGTCGATTTCTTACGTGATCGCCATCGCCACCTTCATCCTGGCGATCGGCTACATCAAGATCCTCTACCGGCCTCAGGAGGGCTGAGATCATGGCCGCATCGACGTCTACCGTCCCTACCCTCCAATCGGTGGAGAGATACCGTCGCGCCGCCCTCGTGGGGCGGGTCGCGCTCTACGTGATCGTCGTCGCCATGCTCTTCTACGCCATCTCGCCCTTCTACTGGATGGTCAATTCGAGCCTTCAGTTTGAAAAGGACGTGGTGTCGGTTCCGCCCAATTGGCTTCCGCCCGAAGTCAACGTCGGCAACTACACGGAGATCCTCCTCAGAAAACCCGCCGACACGAGCGTCGCGTTCGACAAGAGCATGGCCGGATATTCCACGTTTCCCACGGCCGACGTGCTGCCCTCGATGTGGAACAGCTTCGTCGTGGCGTTGGGCGTCACCATCATCAACGTCATATTGGGATGTCTGGCGGCGTACGGCTTCGCGCGGCTTCGCTTCGCGGGAAAGCAGTACCTTTTCTACGTCGTGCTGGCGTCTCGAATCGTGCCCGAAGTGTCGCTGATCGTCCCCTTTTACCTGATGATCCGGGGACTCGGGCTGCTGGACTCCTATATGGGGCTCATCGTGGCCTATATTCCCATTTCGCTGCCCCTGGCGATCTTCGTGCTGGTCGCCTATTTCGAAACCGTGCCGCAGGAGATCGAAAGCGCCGCCCGCGTGGACGGCTGCAACCGCTTCCAGACGCTTTGGCGGGTGATTTTGCCGCTTTCGGCCCCGGCTATCGTTACGGCGGCGGTGTTCGTGTTCCTCACGAGTTGGAACGAGTTCCTCTTTCCGCTCGTCCTGACGCAGACGATGAACACCCGGCCCATCACGGTGACGCTGCTCGATTTCGTCTCCGAGTTCTCGGTGAGCTACGCGCGGATGAACGCCGCAGGAGTCGCCTGCGTCGTGATTCCCGTCGTCCTGGCTCTCATCTTCCAGCGCTATTTTGTGCGCGGGCTCACGGCGGGCGCGGTGAAGGGCTAGCCCGTTTTTGATAGGAGCAAGTGAGAATGGCGAAAGTCGTGTTGGAGAATTTAACCAAGAATTACGGTGAGGTGGTCGCGGTCGACAACGTGCACCTCGAGATCGAAGACGGTAGATTCGTCGTCTTACTCGGTCCTTCGGGATGCGGGAAAACCACCATCCTGAACGTGGTCGCGGGTCTGCTGGAGCCCACCGAGGGCGCGATTCTCATCGACGGATTGGACGTGCGCTATATTCCGGCCCATCGGCGCAACATGGCCATGGTGTTCCAGAGCTACGCCCTCTACCCCCATTTGAGAGTGCGGGACAATCTGGCCTTTCCGCTCCGGATGATGAAGATGTCCAAGGCGGAGATAGAGGAGAAGGTGCTCTGGGCGGCCGAGGCGCTGAACATCGAGGAGCTTCTGGCCCGCAGACCCCGCGAACTCTCCGGCGGACAGCGCCAGCGGGTGGCGCTGGGCCGGGCGATCGTCCGCGACCCCTGGGCGTTTTTGATGGATGAGCCGCTCTCGAACCTGGATGCGGCGCTCCGGGTCGAGATGCGCGCTGAACTCAAAAAGCTCCACCGGCGCCTCGAGACCACCATGATCTACGTGACCCACGATCAGGTGGAAGCCCTGAACATGGCGGATGAGATAGCGCTCCTGAAAGACGGCGTGCTCCAGCAATACGCCTCTCCCTATTCCGTCTATCATGAACCGGCGAACACCTTCGTGGCGCAATTCGTGGGCACGCCGCCCATGAACCTCATGCCCGGCGCCTTGGAGCAGGAAAACGGAAGGCTGTGCTTCCGCTACGGGAACTTCGTCGTGGAGCCTCCGCCGGAGCAGCGGCAAATTCTTGAAAAAGAGACGAGGGAGAAGGTGATTCTGGGGATTCGCCCCGAAGACGTCATCGTAAAGCCGAGCGGAGGTGAGGACGGCCACCTGAGCAAGGTGCTGCTCCTGGAACCTTACGGCGCGGATCAGGTATTGGAACTCGCCTTCGAGGATGTATCAATTATGGCGCGCACCGCCTCCACCTTCAGGGTCGACATGGGGGATGATGCCCGCGTAGGGATGCGCGAGGACAAACTTTACTTCTTCGACGCCGAGACCCAACTGGCCATCTGAGCCCGAGCCGAGCGGCGCGGGTTCCTGCGACGTTCCCCCGACGTTACGTGTACACTTCCTGTATCCCGAAGTAATCCGGGTTGAAGTTCTCCACTATCTCGGCCACCTTGGTCACGCAGGCCTCGAAGTATTGGCGGCCCTTCTCCGGCGTGGCCCGGCGCGGGTCACCATAGACGCCGTTGTGCACCCGGCTGTCGGGCAGGCGGACGACCGAGGTCACCCCGTGCTGGTAGGAGAGCACCAGTTCGGGCTTGTACTCCCAGTCTCCCAGTCGATCCACGTGCACCATATTGGGCCTGATGTGCATCATGAAGGCCGTCTCGAACTCGTTGGCGTGGGTGCCCTCGCGGAAGTTGTCGCCGATGGCGTCGCAGGTCTCCTTGTCGACCATGAAATAGCTTCCCGCGACGATGAGTTTGTCTCCGTCCCTGCCGTAGCGGTCCATGAGCCTGAACATCATGGTCTGAAGCAGGGGGAGATTGGGGTTGTGGCCGTTTAAGAAGAGAATCCTCTTGAAGCCGTTGCGCACGAGGCTTTCGGTGATTTCGCCGACGCAATTCATGAAGGTATCGGCCGTGAAGCTGATGGTGCCCGGAAAATTCTCCCAGGCCTCCGAGTAGCCGTAGGGAAGCGGCGGGGCGACGAGGCAGCCCGTCCGATCGCCCACGGCTTTCGCCACTTCAAATGCGCTCGATATATCCACCTGAATCGGCAGGTGGGGGCCGTGCTGTTCGGTCGAACCCACGGGCTGGATGATGACGGGGTTCTCGGGAATCAGGTCGCGGATTTCCATCCAGGTCAGGTCGCTCAGCATCATGGCGTCGTTTCCTCCATATGGTTTCGGACTCAGCCGGAAACAGTTTCGGCGGGCTCGCCCTCATACATTTTGAACAGAGCCAGATCGAAGCCGTCCGGGTCATAGAAAATGGCGGCCCTCCAGTAGCGGCCCGGGCCTCGCCACGTCACCTGGGGCGAGGTCGCGAAGCGCACGCCCTTGGCCACCAGATCCGCATAGGCGGCGTCCAGGTCTTCGGGCTCGAAGGCGATGTGGCTGCTGCCCACGTCGTTCAGGGCCGGCGGATTGTCGTAGGCTTTCCCCTCCGCTTTCAGGAACTGGATGAGCTCTACGATCGCGCCTCCCGCCTGGAGCATGACGATCCGAAGCTTGCTGTCGGGCGTGGTCGAGGCGTATTGGATCCCCTCCTCGTCGGAGGAGATGTCCTCCACGACCTCGAAGCCCAGGAGGTCGCGGTAAAACGCGATGGAACTTTCGATGTCCGAAACCGTTCTGCTGGAATGGTGCATGGGACCTAACATGACGATCTCCCCCCCTTGGTCTTGAGAAAACCTTGCGGGCCAACCGTCTTTCGGGATGGCGCCCGTACCGGAATCTTGCATGTACGAGATGACGGTTCAGTGTAGCACAAAACTATCGGGAGAGCGCAAAACGCCGTGCGAAAGAGGAAGAACGCCTCCTTCACGCCCTCGGCGCGGATATGTGGAAAGCTTTTGAAACGGAGTGAATGAGAAACGCCTATTCACGCATCAAGGCGAGGCGGATTTCCCGCAGAAGCCGAACGCGCTCCTCAACTTCCCCTGAAATTCGGTTTGCGCTTCTCGTGAAAGGCCTCCACACCTTCCCTGAAATCATCCGATTGGCGCAGCCTCGAGTAGCAATGGCCCTCCAGCTGAATCCCCAAGGACAAGAAGGTGTCTTCCGTTTCGTTGAGCAGGCGCTTGGCCGTGCGTTGCGCAAGCGGAGCGAACGCGCAGAGCTCCGCCACGAGGGCGTCGGTGGCAGTTTTCAGTTCATCGTCGGGGACGACCTCGGTGACGATGCCCCACTCATAAGCCTGCCTGCCGGTGATGCGCTTTGAGCGCATGACGATATCCTTGGTTCGCGTAAGGCCGATCATCTTCTGCAGGCGCGCCGAGCCGCCCGAACCCGGAATCTGCCCCAGGCGCTGTTCGGGGAGGGCGTAGCGGGCCGTCTCGGACGCGACCCGGAAATCACACGCGAGCGAGACCTCGAAGCCGACGCCGAAGCAATAGCCGCGACCCGCGGCGACCACCGGTTTTTCGCACCGCGTGGGCGCTGCGATGTTATCGGCCAGTTTCGAGACGTGCTCGGGCGAGGCCTCCATGAAGCCGCGAATGAACCCGCCGGAAGAAAAGTTCGGGCCCAGGGCGCGCAGCACGATCACCCGCACCCGCTCGTCGCGGTCCAGGTTCTCGAATGCGGCCCGCAATTCCTCGCGCTGGCCCATGCTTATCGTGTTCATCTCGCCGCGGTCGAGAATTATGTCGCCGCGCTGTTGCCCGGCGTCCACTTCGACCGTAAAGCCGTCAAAACATGCGCCGTGCAGGTCTTCGTCATGTCCCATCGTCAAGGTTCTCCCTCCGTCTCGGTTTCGTCGTTTCGCCTCGTCTATCGGCGCAAGCAGCGTCGTTTCTATTCAGCGAGCGCCATCTGGAGCAGTGCTTTCTTGTCGATCTTGTCACTCGCAACGCGGGGTAATTCGGGCAGTTCGATGAACCGCGCCGGAATCTTGTAGGTGGCGAGGCCGCTCGTTCTGAGCGCTGCGGCCAGAACTCCCGCGTCGAGTTTCTTGCCGTCATGGGCTTGAACGAACGCCCAGGGCACCTCGCCGTATTCGGGGTCGGGCGCGGCGACGACGGCGCACTCGAAGACGTCTGGGTGTTTGGCGATCTCCCGTTCGACTTCGACCGGCAATATCTTCTGGCCGCTGCGGTTGATGACTTCCTTGCTGCGGCCCAGCAATCTCAACCGCCCGTCCTCGTCGATGGTCGCGATGTCGCCGGTCGTGTTCCAGCCCTCAGACCAGACCGCTTTTGTGCCTTCCGGGTCTTTCCAGTAGCCGGAAGACGCGAAAGGGGCCGAGATTTTGAAATGGCCGACGCTTCCCCGGGGCAGCGCGTTCCCGTCCTCATCCTCGATTCGCCAGCCACATCCCCGGTGGGGCAAACCGACGCTGCCGTTGAGGCGAAGCGATGCGGGATCTTCCACGTCCACGTGCGAGAAACCGGGGGTTTCCATGCTGCCCGATGCGAGGACGACGCGGGTACCGGTGAGGCTCTCGAAGCGGCGCGCCGCGTCCAGGTCCGCCGCCGCGGTGCCGATCCGTATGGCGCGAAGCGAGCGCAGATCGAAGGCGCCCAGGTCTTCCTGCGCCAGCCGGTTTAAGATGACGGGCACGGTCGTCGCCACGGTGATCTTCGCGCTCTCGATGAGCGCCAGTAAAGCGCGCGCGTTATAGGTTTCGGGGAACGTGAAGGCGCACGGCGTCATGCCCGACGTCACCCAGACCAGCAGCCCCGCCCCCCCCGCCATCGGCGCGAAAACGCCGATGTTATCCTCCGCGCTGACGCCCAATCGCGAGCCGTTTGCGTGGCCCAGGCACATTTGCGCCCCTTCGGGCCATTCACACAGCTTGGATAAGCCGCTGGAGCCGCTCGATACCGTGATGAGGGAAATCTCATCGAACCGGAAACTCCGGGAGGCGACCTCTCCCAGCGCCTCCGTGTCCCGCGGGGGTCTGGTCAACTCATTCCAGGGCAGCCACCCTGCGGGAGCCTCCCCCGAGAGATCGACGCGAAGGGTGGGCCCGGCTCCGGCGAGCGCCTCATCCAGCCAGGCGGGCGGCTCATCCCCGGCCGATCCGGGCGAGAGGAAAATCACGCCGGGACCGAGTTCCCGGCAGGCGTAGCCCAGTTCCTTGCGCCGCCATTGCATGGGGGCGAAACAGCCGATGACCCCGGCTTTCTTGAAGGCTATCCGCAGGATAATCTCGCGGTTCGAAGAAGGCATCTGCACGAGTGCGCGGGCGTCGCGCTCGATTCCACGGGCGATCAGGTTCGCGGCCATCCGATCGGTTATCTCATCCAGCCCCCGCCACGTGATTTCTTCCGCAGCGTCGCGACAGGCGATTTTTTCGGGAAAATCCCGCGCATAGGCGGCGTATCGCTCGACCATGGTCTCGCGCGACCAGTAACCGGCGGCGAGATAGGCCTCGATTTTTTCATCATCCAGCAGGAATGGCTTCATGCGCGATTCCCGGACTAGCGGCCCTTGTATCGGGGGGAGCGCTTCTCGGCGTAGGCTTTCAGCGCCTCGCGGCTGTCTTCGGTCGCCATGCAGATGGCGTAGAGCTTGCGCTCATAGTCGATGCCCGCCAGCAACTCCGTTTCCGTCGAGCGCAAGACGGCGTCGCGCCCGGCGACGAAGGCCATGGGGGATTGCGCCCCCAGGGTGCGCGCCAACTCCTTCGCGCGGGGCAGCAGGTCGGCCAGCGGCATGATTTCGGTTACCAGGCCTATTTCGCGGGCGGTTTCGGCGTCGACGCGCTGTCCCGTCAGGATCATCTGCATGGCCCAGCCCAGCCCGACGAACCTATAGAGGCGCTGCGTGCCGCCTGAGCCGGGAATCTGGCCCAGGTTGATCTCCGGCAGCGCGAGCTGGGCGTTCTCGCTAGCGATTCTGATGGTGCACCCCATGGCGAATTCTAATCCTGCGCCGAAACAATAGCCGTTGATCGCAGCGACCGTCGGCTTGCCGAGGCGCTCGATGGCGGTCGGCAACTCCTTGCGCAGCGTCGCCGAAGGTCCCATCTCCGAGATCAGCGTGCGTTGCTCGAGTTCGGGGATGTTGGCGCCTGCGCAAAAAGATTTGTCCCCATGCCCGGTGAATACGATGGCCTTCACCGCATCGTCGCTCTCGGCGCGGCGCGCGCAATCGAGCAGGTCGACCCGCATCTGTTGGGTCATGGCGTTTCGCCGTTCGGGCCAGTGCAGCGTTACGATCAGCAAGTCCCCGTCCATTTCGGTGCGCAGGTTTTCGTAATCCATAAGGAATCGGCCCCCTTGTTCTGTGAGTTGTCTCGCCGGCGTCAGACGGCATCCGCCTCGACGCGCATCTGAAAGCCCATCCGCTTCTTTATACGCCAGAAGACGTCGGCCCGGCCCCCGGACTCCGCTACGCCCCCAGCTTCAGCTTGAGCCAGTCGAAAATCTCGTGCGCGTAGGGAGGCACGTTGTCCATCTGGCAGTGCTGGGAGCCGGTTTCCGTCCCCTTGACGACTCTGAAAGTCTTGTCCTTAGAGCCCGAGGCGTTGTATAGCTTGCGCGCCTCGGCTACGGATATCTGCTGGTCGCCTTCCCCGTGAATCAGCAAAAACGGGCAGCGCATGTTCTGCACCACGCCGTCGAGCTTGAAGTCCGCGAGTATGTCGAGGCACTCCTCGGTGGAATCGGAGTTGAAAATCCACGTCAGGTGATGCCCGGGAACCGAGAGGGCCGTCTTGTAGGCGGCGGCGATGCGGTCTTTCCATACCTTCTGGTAGTCCCAAATCGCCCCCCAGGCCACGCACGCCTTGAAGCGGTGCTCCATGCCGGCGTTTCTGGGCGCGTAGTAGCCGCCGAGGCTGATCGCCATGACGCCGGCGCTCTTCGCATCCACGTCTTTTCTGGTTTCGAGATAATCGAGGGTCGCAGCGCCCGCGACTTCATGGTCGTGGCGCAGGTAGAGCTTTCTCGAGCGGATGGCCTCCCCGTTTCCGGGAGCGTCCACGGCCAGCACGCTCATCCCCCGGCGGGCGAGGTCCTCCGCGCCCATGATGTATTGAATTTCCTTCGAAACGTCGAAACCATCGAAAGAGACCACCACGGGCGGTTTTCTTTTTCTCGTGTTCCGCGCGTGAACGAGAATGCCGGGAAGCGTCTTTTTGCCCTCGAAGGGAATTTCCACGTGCTCGATGCGCGGGGAATCCGTGAGCGCGGCGAAGCGCTTGAAGCTGTCCAGCGATTTACGGTACGCGGAGTTCGCCGCCTTGTCCTTGGGCGTTCTGAAGCGCTCGCCGAGTTGATAATAAAAACACGCCCGCTTGAAGAATGCGGCGGCCGAAAGCGCGTTCTTTTTTCTCGCGGCGGCCATGCCCAAGGCGCGCATCCTGTCGGCCTCGCTCACCCATTCATCGAACCAGGCGTCGTCGTCCCCCTCCTTGCCCTTGAGCCTTCGGCAGACTTTATCGACTTCCCCCATCGTGGACGAGCCCCAAAAGGACGTGGAATAGGCGATGCTCACCCCTGCGGACCAGCGGTAGTCGTTCGGAAAATACGCGAACCAGGGTTCCTTGCGGACGGCCTTTGCCATGAGGCGTTCTCCTTACGAGAAATCAGAAGCTGTGGTGAAAGCATCTTTTTGAGGTATTGCGCAGGAAAATCGATGAAAACGGATTTCTTGAATCCGGGATTTCTTCGAAATTCGGGCTTCCTCGCTCCATTGTTCCAATAGCGAAATTTATATCACAGCAACAATTTTGCGTCATCGGTGGGAGATGATCCGGCTATCTTCATGAATCATAATAATCGTAGGGGCGGACCTGTGTGTCCGCCCGCAAAAGTCGTAGGGACAGGCCCCTCATCGGGGCTGTCCCACAGGCCTCTGCGCCTGTCCGGCCTACTAGTTCGAGTCCAGCGCCTTTCTGAGTTCATCTTCATGGCCGAGGCCGAGTATCCATGCTTCCTCGGTTTCAATGATGCGGCGCTCGTTGGCGTCGAGAAAAGGAGCGCCTTCGAACAGGGGGCCTAGACCGCCCAGAGCGTCGAGGCTGGCAAAAGCCTCCGTGTTCACGCGCACCTGGGCGGCGTCGTGTATCTCGTCCCCTGTCTTGCGCTCTTTAATCTCTTTCCTGAGAAGGGAGGGGTAGATTTCGGCGATTACGGCGGGCGCTTCAGGGACGCGCAAGCCGGTATCGAAAGGCCATACGGCGAGGCGGCCATCCATGCGCGGGTCCTCAATCAGGCGCTTCAAGGCGGGAAGACCCAGGAGCACTTGTGAGCCGACGGACCCGGCGTAGGCCAGTTGCCAGACGGTTTTGGCGCCTTTGGCATGGAGATCGGCGATGCGGCGCTCGGGCGGGTGAGTCTCCCGGCCCGTGCGGCGTGATTCGCGGGTCGGCACCTCCGGGTATGGCCAGGTTCCCGGGCGGCCCCAAAAAGGGCCAATCCCCGGATAGGCGCAGTTGATCGCCTCCGCGATTTCGAAGCGGTTGTTGGTGTTGTCCCCGGCATCCTCGATGCGGGCCGCCAGCCAGTCCCAGAATGCCAAGGCCGAGGCTTCGCCGGTTAAATGCGCCGCGACCCCGGCCGGGTATCCGAAGGGAAAATCAAAACCGATCAACACGCGGCGGGCGGAGTTTAGTTCCGAGGCAATGAAGTCGGCGAGACGCTCCACCGCGTCGTGGCGGGTGCGGGCGTAGGCGGGTTCGTCCACGATGCCGTCTCTTGCGGCGGCCCACCAGATGGCGTCTTTTGTGAGCTTGTCGGGGCTTGGTTTCGACCGCGCCGACCAGTCGACGATGACGTGGGTGTGGAAGATGGTCATTGTTTGTCCCTATAAAACAACCACGGCGGTTTAGGCCTACACCTTGCCATGTTTCTAATCACTCCCCCCTTGAGGGGTCGGTCTTCTCCTACTCGGGAAGACCGACGGTGAGCTAAGGGCGTAGCCTGCAAGCGAACCGGTGGGGGGAGCTTTTATTTTAGAATCATACCCCCCACCGCATCAGCCTTCGCACAAAACGCTCGGCTTCTGCGTCGGGCTTTCTCCTCAGGAAGCCCGACCCTCAAGGGGGGAGTGATGTCGACTGGTTCGCCACCCCCGTAGTGGCAGTCCCTCATCGAGACTGCCCCACAACCCCCCGTGGTTGTCCTTTGTCAGGACAGGCACAGGGGCCTGTCCCTACAAGAGCCCCCTACCCGCAGAGCTTTTCCTGGAGCCAGTCGAACATATAGGTTGCGCCGATGGCGTAGTTGTCGCGCTGGCAGTGCTGGGCGCCGCCTTCCTCCACCGTGAAGACCCGGAGCGTCTTGTCTTCCGAGCCGACGGCGTTATAGAGGGCTTCGGCGTCTTCCAGGGGAATCTGCTTGTCGTCCTCCCCGTGGGTGACGAGGAACGGACACCGCATCTTCTGCACGACGCCGTCGAGCCTAAAGCCGTCCAGCTTGATCAGGGCGTCATCGAGCGAGTCTGCGTTCAGGATCCACTGGATGTGGTGGCCCGGAACGGAGAGTTCCGCCTTGAAGGAGGCCTCAATGCGTTTTTTCCAGGTGGCGTAGTAATCCCAAATCGCCCCCCAGGCGAGACACGCCTTGTAGCGCGGCTCCACGGCTGCGATGCGCGGCGCGTAGTAGCCGCCCAGGCTGATGGCCATGACGCCCGCGCGGTTCGCGTCCACGTCGTCCCTGGATTCCAGGTAATCGAGCGCGGCCGAGCCCGCGACTTCATAATCGGGGCGCAGGTAAATCTCGCGCAGGCGGATGGCCTCGCCCGTGCCGGGGCCGTCCATCACCAGACAGCTCATGCCCCGGCGCACGAGGTCTTCCACGCCGCGCGTGTACTGGAGTTCCTTGTTGACGTCGAGCCCGTCGAAAAAGACCACGACGGGGGGTTTGCTCTCAGAGGTGTTCTCGGCGTGCACCAGATAGCCGGGCAGGTGTTTTCCGCCCTCGAAGGGAACTTCCACGGCCTCGATTCCGGGCCTGTCCGTCAGGCGGGCGAAGCGGCGGAAGGCATCGAGTGATTTCTCGAACGTGGCCAGCGCACGTTCGTCCTTGGGCGTTCTGAAGCGCTCGGCCATCTGGTAGTAGCACGCCGCGCGCTTGTAGTGGGAGGCGGCGGAGAGGTTCTGGTTTTTCTCCTCGGCGGCGCGGCCCAGATCCCGCACGACGTCGCCCATGCGGTCCCACTCGTCGAACCACAAGTCGTCGTCGCCCAGGCTCTTGTAGAGGCGGCGGCAGACCTTGTCGACTTCGCCGATTTCGGTCCCGCCCCACTGCGCGCTCGAGACCATGCCGCAGATGGCGGCCGACCAGCGGTAGTCCTCGGGAAAGTATGTGAACCAGTTCGTGTTCGCGGGTGCTTCGGGCATGAATGTCCTCCTTTGGGCCGCATTCGGTATGCGCCGGAGCGGATGAACGCCCGGGTCTAAGTCGCGCGAATGCGGGTTTTCGGGTTGAATGTAAGTGCTGAGGATCATATCTTTGTTCCACGCTGATAATCAAACCGAAGAGCGAACCGCGGGCGTCTCAAGGATAAGGAGTGTGCGATGAGCGAGGGAAAAGACTTCCGTGCCGTGCTGGACTATATCGATGCGAATGCGGATCGCATCGTGGCGGATCTGCAGGAACTCTGCCGCCAGCCGAGTATCTCGACGACCAACGTCGGCGTGCGGGAGATGTCCGCCCTGCTCGAAGCCCGCGTGGCGCGCTCAGGCTTAGAGGCGACGCTCCATGAGACGGGGGGCAACCCGATTCTCACCGCGCGTCTTGGGGGCGGGGGAGAGAAAACGCTCCTCTTCTACAACCACTACGACGTGCAGCCGGCGGAACCGCTCTCCGAGTGGGACACCCCGCCCTTCGATGCGGAGGTGGTCGATGGCCACGTCATCGCGCGCGGCGCGACGGACAACAAGGGCAACATCATGAGCCGTCTGGCGGCGTTCGAGGCCTTCCTGGCGGTGCGCGGCGAACTGCCCTGCTCGGTCAAGTACATCATCGAGGGCGAAGAAGAGGTGGGCAGCCCCTCGCTCGAGCCCTTCGTGAAGGAAAACGCCGATCTGCTCGCCGCAGACGGCTGCGTCTGGGAGGACAACACCACGCGGGTGGACATCCCCGTGCTCTCCCTCGGCAACAAGGGGCTCTGCTACATGGAGCTCACCTGCCGGACGGCGAACGTGGATTTCCACAGCTCGAACGGCCAGATATACGAGAACGCGGCCTGGCGGATGACATGGGCGCTCTCGACCATGAAGGATCAAAACGAGAACGTGCTGGTGGAAGGATTCTACGACGACGTGCTGCCGATCACGGAGATCGAGGACGAACTCATCCGACGCGTCAGGCCCTATAACGGGGCCGAGCGCATAGAGAAGTTCGAGCTCCGTAAATTCCTTCTCGATATGAAAGACGAGGACCTGCCCCGCCGCCATCTGGCGAATCCCACCTTCAACATCGCGGGCTTTGACGGCGGCTACACCGGCGAGGGGGTGAAGACCATCGTCTCCGCCCGCGCGCGGGCCAAGGTGGACTGCCGTCTCGTGCCGAACCAGGACCCTGACAAGATAAGGGACTGCGTGCGCGCGCATCTGGACAAGCACGGCTTCGAGGACATCGGCGTGGAGCTTCTGTTCACCTCCTACCCGGCGAAGAGCGACCCCGAAGCCGAGGTCGTCAAGGCGTGTAACGCCGCGTCCCGGAGGCTCTACGGGGAAGACGCCATCATTGATCCGTTCGGCAACGGGAGCACGCCGACCTGGATCGTGCTGAAGCATCTGGGAATTCCGCTGTCATCCACCGGCGTGGGCCGCATTACCTCGCGCACGCACAGCGCGAACGAGAACCTGAAAGTCGCGGACCTGATCGACGGGGCGAAATACATGGCCGCCATCTGCGAGGAGTTCAGCGGGCTGTAAAGAGAGTTCATGGGAGCCGCTCCTAGAGCGCACACCCGTTTTTTGCGTGATGAAGTACATTCATACAGGAGAGCACGATGCACGTTTTCGATCTGGAGCAGGAAAAGGAATTCAGCACGGAAAAACACGTGGAGAAGATTCTCGGCCGCTTCGAGGAGGGCGACGTGACGGTGGCCTGCTGGGAGCCCGGGCAGGTGAGTCCCTACCACTGCCACCCCTACGCGACGGAGATTTATTTCTGCTACAAGGGCGGCGGCAGGATGAAGACCCCCACCGGCGAGGTCGACGTCGTTCCCGGTTCTTTCATCGTCCATCCTCCGGGCGAGGCGCATGAATACACCAACGGCTCCGAGCGCACGCTGCTCTACCGCGTGCGCTACGGGGGGGATAAGCTCTCGCGCCACCTGGAATGGCCCACCAACCCCAACTGGAAACCGAGGCCCGAGGACGTCGAGTATTTCAAGGATGCGTAGAAGGTTCTCTCCGGCGGGTTTCCATGGTGCTCGATTGCGGTTATCAAAAAGAGGTAGGGGCGGTTCGCGAACCGCCCCTACTGTCGAGTGGACACATGCGAACTGCGGGCGGACACGCAGGTCCGCCCCTACGGGAACATGTCCGTGAGCGACACGATGGATTTTGATGAGAACGCCTCGCGCCGGGCCGAAGCCATGTATCTCACGGGCGACATGGTCGAGGTCAGGCGGCGGACGATAGAGGCGCTCGGCCTCATCCCCGGCGCGCGCGCTTTGGACGTGGGTTCGGGTCCCGGCCTTTTCGCCGGGGAGATGGCGGCGATAGTCGGTCCCTCGGGCCGGGTATGTGGAATCGACCTGAGCGAGGCGATGGTCGCCATCGCGCGAGCGCGCTGTGCGGATAGCCCCCAAGTCGATTTCCGGATCGGGGACGCCGTATCGCTTCCGTTTCCGGACGGGGAGTTCGACGCCTGCGTCAGCGTGCAGACGCTCGAGTTCGTGCCGGACGTGGAGGCGGCCCTAAGCGAATTTTATCGTGTATTGAGACCCGGCGGACGCCTCGTGATCGTCGATACCGACTGGGGCGCCACGGCGTTGAACTGTGAGGACGAAGCCCTGTCCGAGCGCGTCATGGACGGCTGGCGGGAGAGTTTCGCACATCCGAGACTGCCGCTCACGCTGGGGTCCCGGCTTGCGGCCTCAGGCTTTCTTTCGCCGTCCGTGGGCGCGATTCCCATTCTCAACATTGCTTACGGGGATGCGGGCTGCAGCTTTCATCTCATCCGCCAGATCCTGGGCGTCGTTCCCGGGAGGACGGAGATCACACAGGAGGAAGCCGACGCCTGGGCGCGCGACGTGCGGGCGCAGGACGAGAGGGGCGCTTATTTCTTCGCGCAGACGAGATACCTGTTCACCGCCCAAAAGCCGAGTTGAACCGGGATCAGTCTTTTTTCGACTTGAATTTCTTGTAGACCACGGGGATGAGCGAGAGCGCTGCGAGTCCCACCAGCGCGATGATGACCTGGGGCGTCAGAATTCCCTTGGCGGAGAACTCGCCTCCCGCCTCGAATATGCTGCCGAGCCCTGCGCCCACCGAGGCGAAGACGAAAGACCCGGGGATTATCCCCAGGAACGTGCCGGTAAAGTAGACGCTTAACGAAACCCCCAGGAACGCGGGCACCAGGTTCACCACGAAAAACGGAAACAGGGGCACGAGCCTCAAGACCAGCAGATAGCTCAGCGCGTTTTCCCGAAAACCCTCTTCCATCTTCTGGAGCCAGGGGCCGGCCTTCGCGCGCAGGGGGTCTCCGAGCGAGGTCTTGGCCGCGATGAAGAGGATCGTCGCCCCCACCGTTGCGCCCACGACGATGTAGAGCGCTCCCCAGAGGGTACCGAAGAGAAAACCGCCGGTGATGCTCATCACCGCCCCGCCGGGAAGGGAGAAGATAGTTACCGCCGCGTAGGCGAGCATGTAGGCGATGACGGCGAGCGCGCCGTTCGTGCGCACCCAGTCTTTGAGTACGCCCTGGTTTTCCCTCAAGGCCTCGAAGGAGAGGTAGCGGCCCAGGCCCGAGTAGAAGAAAAGCGCCAGGACGACGACGAGGACCAGCGGAATGATGAAGTTCTTGTATGATAGTTTTTTTCCGGATTCACTCATTTTCGGATGACTGCTTTCATGTTTTTGGTTGCGGCGTAAGATGAGGCGCATGAGAGCGGCTCCGCTCATGAAGCCGGAACCGCGTTTCGCTTCTATCACATTTCGCGCGCGGGTCAAATCGCTTCCTGTTTCGGGTGGGGTGGCGATATCCGCGAGATTGCGAGAAAATAGCCTTTTACATCGCTTGGGAAGAATCGATGAACCTGAGACTGAAAAAGCATCAGACATACGGAATCGCCTTGCTTCGCGTTTCTCTGGGCGTCTACTACATTCTGCATGCCTATTACGGTTATCTGGTGGTCGGCGTGGAGCGCCTCGCCGCCCTGAACGCATTGATGGGTCTCCCTCTGCCCGCCATCTGTGCGTGGGTCGTCGTGCTGGGTCATCTGGTCGGCGGGGCGCTCCTGCTCATCGGGCTCTACGCCCGCCTGGGCGCTTTGATGAACATCCCCATCATGGCGGGCGCCGCCGCGCTGGTGCATTTCGACCAGGGCTTTTTCATGCACGGAATCGTCACGAACCCCACGACCGGCGCCGCCGTCGCCGGCGGATACGAATACTCCCTTTTCCTCCTGCTCGCCACCATCTCCATACTCCTCATGGGAGGCGGCCCCCTTTCGCTCGACTCCAGAACGAGAGCCCGAAACCGGATGGGTGATTGATTGGGTCAATTCCGAGCGAGGAGCGAGGGATTGCCGACTATAGAAAGAAGGTAATGATGGATGTCGCAGACTCCGCAGGCGACGACGCGCATCGGGAACCTGGCGTCGCCTGGCGCCGGATGTTCGCCGTATTCTGGCGCATCGGGATCCTGTCCTTTGGCGGCCCGGCGGCGCAGATAGCGCTCATGCACCGCGTCCTGGTGGAGGAGGAGAAGTGGCTCGACGAGCCAAGGTTCCTGGGCGCGCTCAGCTTCTGCATGCTGCTGCCCGGCCCCGAGGCCATGCAACTCGCCACCTACGCGGGGTGGCAGCTTCGCGGCGTGCCCGGCGGGTTGCTGGCGGGCCTCTTGTTCGTGGTCCCGGGCGCTCTGGTGGTGCTCGGGCTGGCGATGCTGTACATGGCCGTGGGCCACCTGCCGGTAATGGCCGCGCTGTTTCTGGGGATCAAGGGTGCGGTTCTCGTCATCGTGCTGGAGGCTTTGCTGAAGGTGTCGAAGAGAGCGCTGCATTCCGCCGTGCACTGGATCATCGCCGGCCTGGCCTTCGTGGCCATCTTCTTTCTGTCGGTCCCGTTCCCCGTCATCATCCTGGCGGCCGGCCTGGCCGGATTTTTCCTGTTGGGCGGCCAGAACACGGATAAGACCGGGACCGGGCGGGGTGGCGGGTCGATGTCCGGCACGGTGAGGACGGTAGCGTTGTGGATGGCCGTCTGGTGGACGCCGGTGCTGCTGCTGATGGTTCTGGGCGGCTCCGACATTCTGGTGCAGGTCGGCAATTTCTTCTCCCGCCTCGCGGTGGTCACGTTCGGCGGAGCCTACGCGGTGCTCGCCTACCTGGCGCAGGACGTGGTGACCTATAAAGGCTGGTTGACCGCCGGTGAAATGATGGATGGCCTGGGGCTGGCGGAAACCACCCCGGGACCGCTGATCCTGGTCACGGAGTTCGTCGGCTATATCGCAGGATACCGGGCGGGCGGGGTGAGCATGGGAATTGCCGCTGCGCTGGTCACGCTCTGGGTCACGTTCGCACCCTGTTTCCTGTGGATATTCGCCGGCGCGCCCTATATCGAGCAGCTCCCGTCCCAGCCTCGGCTGAAGGGCGCCCTGGAGTCGATCACGGCGGCGGTAGTGGGCGTCATTCTCAACCTGTCCATCTGGTTCGGTCTGCACGTCCTGTTCGCCGAACTGCCGTCCCGGCAAATCGGCCCGGTCAAGCTCCTGCTGCCGGTTTGGCATTCCCTGGACTGGCGGGTTCTGCTCGTCGGCGCCGTGAGCGCGATCATGCTCCTCTGGCGACACCAGTCTCTCATGAGAACCCTGGGCGTTGCGGCGCTGATGGGTATTGGATTCGCTGCGATGGGTCACTTTGCCGGATAACGGAACAGACGGGGGGCAAGGGGTGGGACAGCGGAATGGTCCGGCGGGTGGCGCCATGACTGCTCGAACGCCGCAAAAACCGCCGAGCGAACCCGAACCGTCGCCCGAGCGACGTGCGATGATGGCCCGCGTCGGCCAGAAGGATACCGAGCCGGAGTTGATCGTTCGAAGACTGTTGCACGGCCTCGGCTACCGTTACCGTCTGCACCGCAAGGATATTCCCGGAACGCCCGACATTTGTTTCCTCAGCCGCAAAAAGGCGATCTTCGTTCACGGCTGTTTTTGGCACAGGCACGAGGGATGCCACAGGACCACCACGCCTAAGACGCGAACTTCCTTCTGGGAAGAGAAATTCAGGGTGAACGTCGCCCGGGACCGTAAGAAACTGGCCGATCTTCATCGGCTCGGATGGGATGCGCTGGTCGTGTGGGAATGCGAGACGAAAGATAAATCGAAACTCGAATCCCGACTCGTCGATTTTCTCTCCTTTGGGGTAGACAAAAAGCGAAAGTAGACGTAACATAATACTACGCCCGACAAAAAAAGATTCGAGTATGGAGGCTCATCCGGTGGCGGCTCGACCAAATTTGCTCGACCTTTTCTGTTGCGCGGGCGGAGCCGCCCTCGGTTACCATCAGGCCGGATTCGATGTCGTCGGCGTAGACGTCAAGCCCCAGCCGAATTACCCGTTCCCGTTCATTCAAGCGGATGCGATGACGCTCGACGCTGATTTTCTCGCATCGTTCAACGTGATTCACGCCTCACCGCCTTGCCAAGCCTATTCTGACCTCGCAAAACGTAACGGCAACGCTCATGAGTGGCCCGACCTGATCGGAGCGGTGCGCGACATGCTCGCGCGGACCAATCGGCCCTACGTCATCGAGAACGTCGAGGGCGCTCCGCTGCGGGATTACATCGTGTTGTGCGGGACGATGTTCGATGAATTGCGCGTGCTCAGGCACAGATTGTTCGAGACCAACTTTCCCATTACCGCCCCGCCTCATAAGCCGCACCCGCTGGTGCATACGTTCGACCGCAGAAAATCACATTACGGCAAGACCGACGAGTGGACGGACTACGTTCAGGTGACGGGCGGCGGGAATTGCACCATCGCCGCCGCACGTGATGCGATGGGAATCGACTGGATGACGAAAAAAGAAATCAACGAGGCGATACCGCCGGCCTATTCCCGATTCATCGGGCAGGAGTTGATGCGGCATACATTTCGCAAGGTCGGATGATGTCCCGAAGGGGTTCCAAGGCTCGCATTCGCGAGTTTCTGCGCGCCAACGTAGGGCGAGTCGTTACATCCGGGCAGATACGAGAAGCCGCCGGGTTGCACGTGACCGAATGGGCGCGTCGCTTGCGTGAGTTGCGCAACGACGAGGACTGGCCGATCATAACCCACAACGACGCCGGCGCTTTGAAGCCCGGTGAGTACAAACTGGTTTCCGAACCGCCCGCGCATGCCGCCTATCGATTCACTCGCCCCATTTCGGCCCGCGTACGCGCTCAGGCCCTGGAGCGAAACGGCTATACCTGCCAGATGTGCGGGGCGGGAGCCGGCGATGACGACGATCTGAACCCGGCCCGGAAAGTGCGGCTGCATATCGGCCACATCGTGGATCATAGTCACGGCGGCTCCGACGATCTCTCCAACCTTCGCGCTCTGTGCAGTACGTGTAACCAGGGGGCCAAGAACGTGGTTCAGGAACCGCCGAGTCATGCGTGGCTCCTCTCTCAACTGCGCCGGGCATCCGTCGCCGATCAAAAAGCCGCGCTCGATTGGCTCCTCGGGAAATTCGAACCGAAAGAGAAATAAAACCAAAGGAAGTCGGGGGATGGGTTCGGGGGTTTTGTCATAAGTGGAAGAATGCACGCGCCGTTGGAAGTTAGGGACAAGGGGAAGTGGTGAAGAGAGGGGGGATGAAGCGGCTCGGATGTCTGAGCAGTGGGCGAACCCGCAAAGCAGCACATTGAGAGGAGTTGATGATGAACGATCAGTACGTGACGGCGCTCGTCTATGGGGTCAAGTGCGCAGACTGGGTTGACTACAGTCAGGCTATTCCCCTTCAGCGGGAAAGACCGGGGTTTCAGGTGAAGGTCGAGGATGGGAAGGCTCGCTTCGATTTGAAGGAGCGCTACGCCACGGCAGAGGAGGCACGGAAGGCCGTCGAGGACTACGTCCTGGCCTGGAATGTGAGTGCTTGCTGTACATTGGGTCCGGATTTTTTCAGACTAGAATTCGATAAAGCGGTATTCGCGCCCGCTCCGCAACCGGTTCGTCTCCGCGCCAAACTCAAGGCGAGCGGTATCAGCCACCGCAGAAACTATCCCAAACCTCCATCGGACATCGCCGTTACTTCGGATGTGGAGTCCATGTACCAACGCTATATAGGCTATCACTCTGAGCACGAGAGGTTGGAAAGTATGGCTTATTTCTGCCTGTCCATGTTGGAGGCTCCGCCGTCTCGACCGAATTCACAAGCGAGAAGATATTTTAAGAAGCGCAAAGCCGCTGCCCAAAAATATCAGATTGAAAAAGATGTGCTTGCTGAAATTGGCTATCTTTCTTCCGCAAAAGGTGGCCCCTTGGGAGCGCGGAAGAGCGAGGGCGTCAACACGGAACTGACACAACAGGAACGTCATTTTCTCGAACAGGCCCTAAAGAAAATGATTCGCCGGGCAGCTGAGAAGGCGCATAATCCTGATGCGGATTTGCCAAAAATTTCAATGTCCAATCTGCCGCCGATATGACCAGTCATATCCTCGACCCTCTTCACCGCCACGGTGAGACAATCGTCATCCCAGGTGCATACAACGCGCTGTTGCGATAGAGTTCTCCGCTGGTTCATGGGATGACCGCCGCCGAATAACGATCCCCCAACAAACAGGACGTATCGATGAGCTTGCGCAGGTGGAAGGACAGGATGGTGGCGCGTCTGCTGACGCGCTATCCGGGTCTGGTGAAAAAATGGGCGGGAGGCAAGGATTTTTCCGCCGAGATGGCCGGCTGGCGCGCCGGGCCTGCGTTCACGCCCTGGACGCCGCCGGCGAAGCCCGTGAGTGAGTGCAGCGTCGCGCTGGTGACGACGGGCGGGGTGCACCTGAAAGGCCAGACCCCTTTCGACATGGAGAACCCGGACGGCGACCCGACGTTTCGCGAGATTCCGGGCGACGCCGCGCGCGATGAGATGATGATAACGCACGATTACTACGACCACCGGGGCGCGGATAAGGACCTGAACGTCGTCTACCCGCACGAGCGGCTCGCCGAGATGGCGGCGGAGGGGGCGATTGGCGGGGTCTCGCCGGTTCATTTGAGCTTCATGGGCCATATCGACAAGGAACTCGTCGAGCGTCTCGTGGAGGAGACGGCGCCTGCGGCGGCGCGGCGGCTGCGCGAGTCGGGGGCGGAGGTCGCGCTGCTCGCGCCCGCCTGAGGGCTATGCAATCGCTCGGTCGGGCTGATTCAAAATGCGGTGGAACGGGAGGGGATCGCCACCGTATCGGTGAGCATCGTCAAGGAGATAACGGCCGAGCTTGCGCCGCCCCGGGCGGTATTCGTGCCCTGGCCCCTGGGGCATCCTTTCGGCAAGCCTGAAAATATTGAACAGCAGCGCGCCGTGCTGTATGATATGATCGCCCTGATCGAGAGCGCCCGTGAGCCGGGCGCGCTCATCGAGCGGAACCATCCCTGGTGAGTTTTGGGGAGGATTAGCGGCGGCGAGGCGGTATGAAAATTATGGATTTAATGAAAAATCCGATATGTGAAAAAGTGGGAAAATAGGTGAAAAATAGGTGAAATAAAGTGAAAATAACTGAAAATTTATACTTTTGAAATAAAAGGAGTTATCCCGATTTCCGCAAGCGAGGAGGTCGCCATGGACACAGCCGTCACACCCAGCGCACCCATCACCCGCCTAGCGGATGAACTGGCGGGCATCTATGAGGAAGGCGCACGCGGGCGGGACTTCATCCACGCCGCCGAACCTGCTCTCAAACGCTTGCTGGATGCGGGTTCTTTCCTCCCTCCCGAGGCGATGCGGCCCTCGGAGGAGAGCTATGCGCGCCATCTGCTGTATCGCGACCCCGAGGAGCGCTTCGTCGTGGCGGCCATGGTCTGGAAGCCCGGACAAGGCACGCCGATTCACGATCATGACGGCGCCTGGGGAATGCTCGGCATGGTGGAGGGCGGCCTGGAGGTCGTTAATTATTTTGCGGACGAGGAGATCTCCGAGGGTGAAATCGCGCTCAGAAGCGATGCGCCGCACAATCCTTCGGCCGGTGCGCAAAACTCGGTTTGCGGCTGCGCGGACATCCATACGGTGCGCAATCGGCGCGACGACGTGGCGGTTTCCATCCATGTGTACCCGCGCGATTTGCAGGCGTGTCATTTCTTTGACCCCATGGACGGAGAAAAAAATCGCTTTTACGCTCGCCGCGTCTCCATCTCCTATACGGGCGATTCTTCCTAGCGACTTCCGTTCTCTCACCGAAAAGCCCTAGAATAAGAGGGAATATCGAAGAACGAGGCTTCTTCGCCAAGAGAGTGGGTTATCGTTTTCTCATCAGGTAGAATTCCCCACAGGTACATTCATTTATTCATCCCAAGAGGTTCATATGCGCGGCAAAGGTGGCTGGTATGCTGGATTTGAGACGGTGTCGAATTTTCAAATGTCTTTCCGGGACTGGAGGCCGGCGAAGAGGAGTTCGCTTCTGCCCGTCATCGCATTGCATGGTTCGTTGATTCAGAGTGGGATGTGGAAGGCGATGGCGGAAAGCGTGGGTACGATACGCATGATATGCCCGGATCAAAGGGGATTCGGGAAAACGGATGATCCGGGCGCGGGCGATGCCGCCGCAGATTTCGCAAGAGACGTAATCGGCCTCGCTGACGCGCTTTTGCTGGATCGTTTTGTGGTGATGGGACATTCCTTCGCCGGATCAATCGCCTTGGCCGTTGCCGCGAATCGCCCGGAGCGCGTCGCCGCGAGCGTGTTGATGGATCCGACGGTACGCGGCGATTCGGACGCCAATGCGAACCTGGAGGCGGCGCGAAACAGACCGGTGGAATTCGAGAATCTCGCGCAAGCGCAGAAATTCCTCACCGAGAACGAAGAAGGGTATTGGCCGCCCGCTCGGACGAGGCGATTCTTGTCCGATATTTTGATATGCGATGGCGTCGATGGTGTTTGCAGAGTTCCCTATGAGAAAAGCAGGTTTCTGAGGTTGCGGGAATTTCAGGCAACCTCGGCGAGTGATTACGATCCTGTTTTCTGGGCGAAGAAAATAAAATGCCCCGCTCTGGTATTTCGTGGCGGGAAAAGCATGCGATTTAACGAAAAATCGGAAAAATCGTTAATGAGCGCCCTGCCCAAGAAATCACGGGTGGTGGTGTGTGCGAAAGCCGGCCATTTTCCGAACATCTCCGAGCCGGGCATCGTGCAACGAGAACTCAAGGAGTTTCTGGCAGATCTGAAATGAACAAACCAAACGGCAATACTCTGCACATACAAACCGAGCTTAGTCGAGATTTAGGACTCACGTCCGCACTATCCATCGGCGTCGGTACGATGATAGCGGCGGGTATTTTCACGCTATCCGGCCTTGCGGTCAGGGATGTGGGTTCATCGGCCGTCATCGCTTTTCTTCTGGCCGCGTTTGTCGCCACATTCACCGCGCTCACTTATTGCGAATTCTCATCCCTGTATCCGCAATCCGGGGAAGGGTATCTCTATGCGAGGAGAACGTTTACTCCGCCGCTTGCCTATCTTGTGGGATGGACGTTGGTGCTTGGCTATACTTCTTCATGCGCCTTCTACATCAGCAGTCTTTCTTCTTATTTCAACGAATTCGTTTGGCATTCTCCTTACGAGCAACTATCGGGAATCTTGGGGATCATATGTCTCATACTGCTTAATATTAAGGGAACAAAGGAATCGGCTCGATTTCAAGTTTTCATTACCGCGGGAAAGGTCATCCTCTTATTTTGGTTTGTTTATGGCGGACTAGGGAATATGGATACCAAAGCTTTGCTCGAGAGAATGAGTACTGATATTCCCAAGATTGGAGCGACGGCCGGATTGGTTTTTATTACTTTTTTTGGATTTTCAGCAATTGCGGCATCAGCCGGAGATGTCACCAACCCCACCAAGACGATTCCTCGCGCGATATTTCTGTCCATGGCAATCGTTACGATTCTATACACTTTGGTGGTTTTTGTTATTGTTACCGCGAATCTCACGGAATATACGGAAGCGGCGATGGGGAATGCCGCGCGTCTTTTCCTGGGCCCTATTGGTGGCATGGTGATTGTCGTGGGTGCACTCTTTTCGATGATTTCCGCGTCTAACGCATCGATTTTGGCAGGTTCGCGAGTTGTGTTGTCCATGGCGCAACTGGGGCATTTGCCCTCTGGCATCGCCGCCATCAATCCGCAGACGCACACTCCGATTATTTCGCTTATTTTAGTAGGAGGAACCATTGTTGTTTTTGCGCAGAGTTTTCATTTGGAGAAACTGGCGCACTTTGCGGACACCATTCTTTTGTTGGCGCTGATATTGGTGAATGCGGCGCTAATATACCACCGAAAGAGATTTCCAGGCCTAGCGAGACCTTTCCGCGTCCCGTTCGTACCATTGTTACCGCTTTTGGGAATTGGCGCGAACATATATTTGCTCTCACTGATACTAAAGCACCCCGAGCCGGTTATCATGGCCGTTCTGTGGTTGGTCGTAGGGATGCTCGGTTTCCTGGCCTGGAAGGGTTCTCAGGCCGAAGAGGAATTTTTGCCGGGTGAGCCATCCCGCGTGGCGCAGGTCAGTATGGATGGTGAGGAGAGCGATTTCCGCGTGTTGGTTCCCATTGCAAACCCGACAAACGTGGTCCCATTGATAGATCTGGCATCAGCGGTTGCCAAAGAAAATGATGGCGAGATCATCGTCGTGCGGGTCGTGTCTTTGCCTGAGCAGTCACCAACGAGTCGCGAAACTTCATATGTCGAACGCGAAAGGAGAATTTTAGAGCAAGCCCATGTTCGCGCGAAGGCGAATGATGTCAAAATTAGTTCTCTTGTGATTATAGGTCGTAATCCGGCGCGTGCCATCCTCGAGACGGCAAGAGAGCGCCATTGTGATCTGATCATGCTTGGCTGGAAAGGCTACACTTCTACCGCCAATCGAATTTTGGGTGAAGTCGTGGACGATGTCGTAAATCTCGCACGAGCAGATATTATGTTGGTAAAACTTGTAGGGGAAATGAAACTGAAAAATATTCTCTTGCCTACAACAGGGGGTATACATGCACGCTTGGCAGAGCGATACACGGCCCTGATAGCAAGCGCTTACAATGCCAGGCTTGTTGTATCGACAGTTGTTTCTCCCGAAGATGGGGGTGCTCACAAACATTTCGTCGAACAAGGCCTTAGCGAGGCAGTAGGCCGAATTAACGATGAGAGCAGCGTTCATGTGGAGAGCCAAATCATTGCGCATAAATCTGTTTCCGTGGGGATTATCCGAGCGTCGGAAGAATATGATGCCATTGCCATGGGCGCGGCTGGAGAGAGTTTTTATAAGCAGATTCTTTTTGGCTCCATCCCAGAAAATGTTGCCAAACACACGGATAAAACAGTGATTGTGTATAAGCATTATTCGCCTGTGAAAGCTTTGGTGGGGCGAGTGATGGAAAGCTAGCCAAATCGCATTCAAATCTCGGGATGCGAGAGCTTAGGGTTTCGAAGAAGAAGAATTCAAATTTTGTCATTGAGGAGTTTCTTTTGTCCAAAATTGTATCAAGCTCCATGGAAGCTGTTTTGGATATTCCCAGAGGAGCATCGATTCTTATCGGTGGGTTTGGCATCTGCGGGATGGCCCATAATTTGTGCAAAGCATTGAGTGAGCGGATGGATGTCGGTGATTTCCATTTGGTGTCGAATGCAGGTGGAATGGACGGTTGGGGCGTGGGAATGATGTTTGAAAATCGACAAATACGCTCTATCATCGCCAGTCGCGTGGGCCCAGCCTGTAAAGTGTATGAAGAGCAAGCCCTGAATAGGGAAATTGAAGTCGAACTCTCGCCTCAAGGAACCTTCACGGAGCGAATTCGAGCGGGTGGGGCTGGTATTGGTGGTTTCTTTACCCCAACGGGAGCAGGCACCGTCGTAGCTGAAGGAAAAGAGACCCGAATGATTGAGGGCCGAGAGCATATTTTCGAGGAGCCCATCCGAGCAGATTATGCTCTCATCAAGGCTTGGAAGGGAGACGAGCGCGGAAATCTGATATACAGGATGAGTGCGCGGAATTTTAATCCCATCATGGCCACTGCTGCCGAGGTGACCATCGTCGAAGTAGAAGAGATTGTTCCTGTGGGTGAAATTGCGCCAGAAAACGTGCATACGCCCGGAATTTTTGTGCAGCGGGTGGTCTTGGGTGAAGACCCTGAGAAACCTATCGAAATTTTGACGAACCGGCCTCGAAGTGGCCTTGGGGAGAGTTGATTTGTCTTTGAGTAGACATGACATTGCAAGACGAGCGGCAATGGAAGTGCCGAGAGGAGGTTATGTCAACCTTGGACTTGGCATACCTACGCTGGTGAGCAATTACATACCTGATGAATACGGCGTCACCATCCATTCGGAGAACGGTGTGTTGGGTGTAGGCTCATTTCCATACCCAGGAGATGAAGACCCGGACTTGCTGAATGCCAGCAAAGAGACCGTGACGCTTATGCCGGGTGGTTCATATTTTGATAGTGCCATATCATTTTCCATGATTAGGGGCGGGCATATAGATGTCACCATACTCGGCGCAATGGAAGTCGCTGGAAATGGTGATCTGGCGAATTGGGCAATACCTGGCAAGATGATATCTGGCATGGGAGGTGCGATGGACCTTGTCGTAGGCGCCCGAAAAGTTATTCTTACCATGGAGCATGTTTCTAGGAGAGGGGTGCCAAAGATTGTAGAAGCATGCACTCTGCCATTAACAGGTAAAGGTGTGGTGGATGTTATCATTACCGATCTGGCCGTTATTACGGTGGAAAGCGAAGGACTCTTACTTCGCGAACTCGCCCCGGGCGTGAGCGAGAGGGAAGTACGGGAAAAAACAGCGGTCCCTTTGCAGGTAGCTTCGGACCTATGCGAGATGTTTGTGGCTGCTTGAGTTCCGATGATGATTGATCTTGAAAAATACACTCATCAATACTGGGGATTGATGCGTCAACACGCTTATCGACTCACGGGAAGTATTTTGGACGCTGACGATGTCGTGCAAGATACAATGTTACGAGCTATTGAAATGGGCCCGGCTCTCGATAGTATCGAAGATCACTCTGAGTGGCTCTATACCGCATGTACAAAAGTGGCGCTTTCTCGACTGCGGGAGAAGAAACCTTTGCAGTTGAACGAATTCGACCTTCCCGATTTAATACAAACTACAGGTTCAAGTACGAATGGAGAGACCAAATCCATAGAAGCAAGTGCTACTTGGCCAAGCGTTGCGCTTGAGTTTCTGTTCCCCCTTCAGTACATGACGCCCGAACAACGCGCTGTTATCGTGCTCAGGGATAGTACGGAGGATGGTGATCGGGTCGCGGCATCTGCAATGGGGGTAAAGATTCAAGAAGTTTTCAAAATTGCCGATAATGCGGATAAAAAACGATCGCAAGTTAAAAAACACTGGGAAAGGAAAGTTTTCTTCGCATCTACCAAGGATCGAGGAAAAACAGAGCGAGTTTTCGAGCGCTTCGTGGAAGCGCTCAGTTTTCGAGATAAGGTATTGTTGCAAGGATTAATGTCGCCCGATGTGGAACTTATCGTCCGCGATGAAAGGAGAGAGGGTGATGATTTTGTGGCTGTTGCTTGTACGGAACTGCTTGGCCAAATGGGAGAAAAACTGACATTCAGCTCTGTTTGGCTCAATGGTTGTCGGGGAGTGCTTATCTGGACATGGCGGACAAGAAGAAACGAATGGCTAAGGTGTGGCGCCATCACAGTGTTAAGTGATGATTCGAATATTACAGCAATGAAATGGTATCTGGATGGCCACCTTCTACGCGCCATTCAGGCCAATGCGCCTCAAGCTACATAGAATTCACTTCAGGGCAACTGAAATCTTCGAAACCACAAACGAAGATGGCTATCCGCAACTGCTAAATTAAGAAACATTTGCTTTATATGGCGTTTTCTTTCCTCTGGCTTCTTTGAGTGTTTCAATCGTTCCTATATCAGTAACCGATGCTATCCTTTGTTTATTGCGATTTTTCTGACCGCTTCGCATATGTGGTGTGGGCCCACTGGAATCGCGAAAAATCGAGTATCCACCGCATCGGCGATGGCATTCATGATGGCCGCAGGAGTAGCGAGTATAGGTGGTTCGCCAGCGCCTCTCATGCCATAAGGCGTATCATCCGCCTTGTTCTCAATCATTATAGTTTTGAGTTCGGGTAAATCCAGGCTGGTGGGCAGAAGGTATTCATGGAGACTTCCTCCATAGATCTTCCCAGCTTTGTCTCGCGGCTGTTCTTCCATAAGCGCCAAACCGACTCCTTGAAGCATCCCGCCTTCCATCTGGCCGATGACCGAGGTTGGATTCATGGCAAAGCCCACATCCTGTGAACAAACGAGCCTCAATACTTTCACCTCACCCAAATCCGGGTTTACGGCCACTTCCGCTATCTGTGCTGTGTAGATGGGGCAAGGATCCGGTGCCTGTGTTTCCCCTTGCCCCATGATATAGCCTGAAACCCCCGGAGCCGCTTTGGCTACTTCACTTAATGACATGGAGCGATTGGGTGTAGATTGCGAAAAAACGTGCCCCCCTTCAATTTTCAGATCTTTCGGATCGGCTTCGAGTTTCTCGGCGGCAACAACTCGAATTTTATCTTTCAGGTTGTCCACTGCAACAATAACGGCGGCACCCATTGAGCGGGTTACCATACTGCCGGCCGCACGGACGGATTCGGGTGCGGTGTCGGTATCGCCGCTGTCGAAAGATATTTGTCCGAGGGGGATATCCATTTCTTCCGCGGCAATCTGACACATTGAAGTTGTTGCCCCCGTAAGGTTCACAGAACCACTAAGGAGCTGAACGCTGCCGTCCGCGTTTAGGCGCGCCGTACATGCGGAAGCCCCACCATTTCCGCGCCAAAAACTAACCGCAAGACCTCGACCAAATTTCCAGCCGGGGTCTTCTAAATTCGCATTTGCATTGATGGTATCGCCCCAGTTTCCTTCTTTGGCCGTGCTTTCTAAAACTTTGAGCATGCCGTCGTCTTTTTGCGTACCGAATAATCCGGTGTCGCCTTTCCGTATCGCGTTTTTTCGCCTAATTTCAAGCGGGTCGATACCTAGTTCACGAGCAATAATGTCGAGATGGACTTCTGTTGCGAAGAAGCATTGGGGTCCACTCGGTCCTCTGACCGAACCGCATGTGGGGCCATTGGTGTAGACGCTGGTCATTTTTACAAGAGTATGGGGAATGTTGTAACAACTAGTGAACATCGGGATACGGGAGCTTGCCTGACTTGGGGCACCGGGCCCATATGCGCCATGGTCAACAATGATGTCCGCTTCACGCGCCATGATTGCGCCATCGGAAGTCACGCCTGTTTTTAAGTGTATTCTCAGGCCTTGCCTCGGACTTACGCCATTATGATCATCTTCGCGCGGCATTTCATGGCGCACGGCGCGCCCGCTTTTAAGAGCAAGTAATGCAACGATATGTTCGATAAACGAATGAATCTTTCCTCCAAATCCCCCGCCGATTTCTGTGGGGATGACTTTGATTTTCGAGAGGGGAACACCTAACGCTTCGGCAACTTGCTCGCGAATAGCGAAAGGTGCTTGCGTTGTTGTCCAAATAGTGATTTTTCCATCGGCTCCCGGCTCCGCCATGCAGGCATGAGGCTCAATATATCCCGAGTGGGCGTATGGGGTTTGAAATGTGTGTTCGAATATATGGTCTGCTTTTTCCATGGCGATATCCACATCGCCCATGGACTTTTCGTAGCGACCAATCACATTGCCTGCTCCATTGGGCCCTAAGCCTATTTTGTCCCAGTCTTCATGCACATGTGGGCCCTTGCCCTCACGCGCGGCCAAAAGGTCCACTATAGGTTCAAGGATCTCATAGTTTACCTTTATGGAGTCTAGTGCCGCCTGGGCGGCATCCATTGATTCCGCTGCAAGAGCTGCAATAGGATCTCCGATGTGTCTGACGTAGCCATCACGAGCCAACCAGCAGATATCCTTGATCTCAAGGCCGAAATGATGTGACGGGCAATCGTCGCCTACCAATACAGTACGTACACCCGGTATTTTTTTTGCTTCCCGTGTGTCTATAGAGACAATACGAGCATGTGGGTGTGGACTTCGGAGCACTAAACTGACCAGGGGCTGCGCAACGGTAACGTCCGCAGCGAACTTGGCCGTGCCCGCAGCTTTGTCTGGGAGATCATATCTGGGGATGCTTTTCCCAGCTACCTTAAATTCACCCATGGAGCACCTCGAAAATATATGGCGCATATGAATAACGTGTAGTATTTCATACTACGATGCGCATGTTTATAAGATCCAAGACTCTTGGAGAGATAAAATAATACCCCGATTGCGAATGGGTTACTAAAATTCTACTCTATCGTAGCTAGTGAAAGAATGACAGGTTCCGCGAATAAATAGCTCATTTATCACATAAAATGAGATGGAGGAGAACGCTCATGCTAAATCCGATACCACTGGGTGTTCTTGGATATCCTGCAGGTCATATTTTATCACCTGTACTCCATAACAAAGCGGCTGAGGTTTTGGGTGTGAATTATCATTATCTTTCCTATGAGGTTCACCCGGATTATTTGGAAGAGGCTGTGCGAGGAGCCCAGGCAATGGGGTTTCGCGGACTCACAATAACAATTCCGCACAAGGTGACTGTTACCAAACTGATGGATGAGGTCAGCGAAGACGCCCGGCTTATGGGCGCTGTAAACACGATAGTTTTTGAAGAAGACGGTCGCCTCATAGGCCACAATACGGATGGTATCGGCTGGCTCCGATTTTTGGAGGAAACAACGGGAGAGCACCCCAAGGGAAAGAAATGCCTAGTTTTGGGTGCAGGGGGTGCCGCGAGAGCGATTGCGGTCAAAATAACCCAGTGCGGGGCGGCTCACCTTGAAATTAGAAATCGAACATATGATAAAGCCTTTGAGTTGGCACGTTTTGTGGAGAAAAGCATTCCTTCTTCTAAAGTAAAGGGTGGTGGCTTCGGGGATATATATTCAGCGGCTGATGGCTGTGAGATCATTGTGAATACGACAAGCTTGGGAATGTGGGGAGATACCGAGCGCATGGCTGCCAGCCCTATACCCGAGGATGCTATACCGGAAAATTGTATTTGCTCGGATGCGGTCTATATTCCGCCTGATACGGAATTTATAAAAGCGGCCAAGCGGTCCGGCGCTCAAGTTGTTCGCGGAACAGGTTGGTTGGTATATCAAGCTGCAGCTGCTTGGAAAATGTGGACAGGAGTCGATATGCCTACTGATATAGTGATGGAGGTTTTACATAAAGCGCTGGAATTACGCCTTAGTGGCGAGGATTAATCATCGAATATCTTCCGTTTTTTTACGCGTTCTTCACATGGTGTCGCTGCATCATTGCCCAGCCATAGATCCCATGCGCCGTGATGGCCGATGTCCACTCCTTCATTTTGAGCTTTTTTTTGTAGAGCGAGTTGTAATTCATCCATAAAATCACAATCCATAAGTTCAAGGTGATCTCTCATATGCCAGTGTAATATCCTGTATACCAGTTTCATGTCTTCTACTGACGATTCGAATGAATACGAATCGCCTTGTTGTGTGAAAGCCATTGTATTTTCCTGTTTGAGTAAAAGATTTTGCAATACAAGTTACTATCATCTTTTATTCTAAAGGATTGTTGTCGACAGTGGAATCTCTCTATAGCTATTCGATGAAGGGGAAGGCCGGGGACCCGGTATTGCGCATGGGGCCGGGTCCCCGGTTGGGGGGGTGGTGCTCCGGAAAATCAGTTTAGGCACACCTGCTTAAAATCTTTTAAGTGGTCTAGTACATGTCCAGTTCCGCGAACGACGGTGGTGAGTGGGTCTTTTACTCTGTAAATAGGAAGACCTGTCTCATCATGAAGCCTTGTCCCGAGCCCTTTTAAGAGCGAACCGCCGCCAGCTAACACGATCCCTCGTCGATGAATGTCTGAAGCAAGCTCAGGGCTTGTTTTAGAAAGAACTTTTCTAATGGATTCAACAATGGCTTTCACAGGACCGTCGAGAGCCTCTCGCACCGATTCATCAGTTAGCTTAATGATGCGAGGCATACCCGTGGAAACATCTGCGCCTGAAATTTCCATTTCAAGTGGCTCTGCAAGGGGAGCTGCCGCACCAATCTCAATTTTCACACGCTCGGCTTCGAATGAACCGATAGATAAACCGTGGTGTCTTTTAATGTGGCGTTGGATACATTCGTCCATCGCATCTCCCGCCATGCGGAGAGACTCTGAATACGCAACTGCATATTGGGATATTACGGCCATTTCAGTTGTCCCTCCCCCAATATCTACAATCATGGAGCCGGCGATTTCATGAATCGGTAGTTTGCTGCCAATGGCCGCCGCCATGGGTTCTTCTATCAAATGGACCTTGGCGGCTCCGCATTGAGTGGCGGAATCAATTACAGCTTTCATTTCGACGCTTGTAATTCCCGAGGGAACACAGACCATCATCGTAGGTCGGCTGAAGGATCTTCTGGGTACGATTGCCCTAACAAAATGGCGTATCATTGCTTTGGTGACATCGAAATCTGCGATTACTCCATCTTTCATAGGACGAATCGTGCGAATTGAATCTGGAGTCCGGCCGTACATTTCCTTGGCTTTTTTTCCTACTGCGAGAACCCCTCCTCCATTTCTCGTGTTCAAGGCGACGACAGAGGGCTCATCAAGAACGATTCCGGCATTTTTTGTGTAAACTAGAGTATTAGCCGTCCCCAGGTCCATCGCGATATTTGGTCCCGTCAGGGATCTAAGTTTTTGTAAAAAATTCAATTTCATGATCCATCCCCCCCATAAAACAAAGTTGACTTACTGCATCCCCCTTCTGAGCGAAAGCTAATGCTTCAAGAGATGATTTGATCAGGGCTTTTGAGTTTCGCGCATTTTCAGGGAAACATGCAGCGCCTATTGAAATTGTGATTTCGAGTTCTTTTCCAGCATGATGGAAGGAGGTGTGATTAATGACATGCATTATTCGTTCTGCTACGGCTTCAGCATATTCTTGAGAAGAGTCTTTCAATAATAAGAGAAAACGCGGCCCCTCATGCCGAACTAAAATGTCGTTTCCCGCAGCGAATTGTTTAAGCGAATTTGAGAGATGAAGAATGATTTCTTCCTCGGGCGTATCCTTGCATTCCGGCGTAACGTCGGGAGTGATACTAAGTAACGCGAGTTGACGCCCCTTTGCTTCTGCCTCACAGATAATTTCATTAAGGCGAGAATGGAGATATTGCAGATTCGGCTCGCCGGTAATAGGGTCAATTTCTAAACGTGCTTGCCAGCGTGACTCGTTTTTACGATTTGCGATGGCATCCGCCACAAGAGCTCCGATGATTTCTCCTCGCTGTAGAGAAGAGGCATCGAATTGCGCCCTGCGTTTGCTTGTGAACCCTAGACAACCAAGAATTTCACTTCCTGAGATAAGGGGAAGACATGCGGCGGATCGAGCTTCGAAGCGGGGCTCATCATCATGGAAGAGGGGCCTGGTTCCTTTTTTTCCCTTGAGATCCGGGAGCCTCAAACTTTCTCTTTTATTTAGTACATATCCCGCCAGACTTGCACGTTCACTAACGGTGACTTCACCCAGGAAAAGTTCCCCAAACCCGGAAGTTCGGACAAGGCGAGGGAAGCCTGCTTCCTCGTCAACAAGGACGAGGAAGCAGGCGTCGAAGGGAAGCAATTCGCGCGGTACCTGGCATATTGCATTCAACAATTGACTTTCGGTTTCGCTTGAGCGAAGCGAAGTCAGGTATCTGCTGAAGGCGAGAACGTTCATGGAGCGCCGTTCCATTTGAACTGCCGTCAGGGCACCGTCTGCAAGATAGGCGAATTGCTGGGCGAACCCCGCGAGTATTTTTTGATCTCTGGATGTAAAACACCAACTTTTTTTGCTGTCAATGGCGAGCGCCCCTTTATTGATGGAAGAGGGCAAAGGAGTCGCCATGAAGGACTTGATATCCTCGTTTCTGCTGTAATAACCGAGGACTAGAGTGTCTTTGTCGAACTGATTTACGCTTAAGGGTTCATTGTTTTCCAGAACCCAACCCATGAAGCCCTGGCCCACATCGACCGAGGCATCCGCGAGGATGTATGGGCTGAGACTGTGATAAGTAGCGAGCTGGTACGTCTTACGCCTTTTGTTTTCGAGGAATAAGCAGGCGGAATAGGCTTCCGTGACGTTGCTGACGAGTGTGATGAGGGAGAAAAGATCTCTTTCCAGATTCGTCATTTCCAACACCCAATAGGACGGATTGGGACGCTGTGGAATATACCAAAGGCTTAGGATTTATATCAAGTAATTTTTTTACTAATTCTCATATCTTATTGTTTTTATTTATTTTATAAAATATATAGTTTACTGATATCCTGCCGCTCTTAAAGTTGTCCATGCAAGATATATTGCAAGTTATTGATAATTATTGAGTTGTAGTTATAAAAATTGATTTTGAGAGGGTTTCTCTACGAGTGAACGGAGAGCGCCTGTATGTTGTGTGAGGAATTTTCGTTCAGCGCAATATATTGTGGCGCTTGGGAAGAGCCGCCGGATGGCGCCTGTTCAGAAATTTATCGAAAACCGTCGTGAATTTATCTATATTTATCGAAATTCTTAGGCTGTAGCGTGTGGTTTTCCCGTCTTAGTCTTAGTGTTCATACGCCTTGGTGGCGCTCACGGGAATCATGCAGACGAACTCCATGGTATCGTCCGAATCGTTGAGGAAGGTGTGATTCTCGCCCGGAGCCACGAATATGGCCGAACCCGGCGCGATGGGCTGCGTCTCGCCCTCGACGATCACGCGGCCCTCGCCCTTGAGCATGAACACCTGATGCTCCCAGGAGTGGGAATGGTCGGGCGTCTGCCCGCCCGCTTCGATTTCGATGACCCGCATCGCCATTTCGGTCTCGCCGTCGCGCTCGCTGAGCAGCCAGCGGATGCCCGCGCCCTGGGCCGCCTTCTCCGCTTTGAGTTCCGCTTCCTTGTAGTTCATCACCTTCATGGCGTCGCATCCTCTCGTGGTTTGAATCCGCGCCCGCTCCCGGCGGGCGTTTCCTTTACAACGCGCCGAATCATACCATATTCCGGGCCGTGCGTGTCAAAGTGAATTCCGACTGAGGAAGGAGGAATTCTTCCGCGCCGCGCGCACCATACCCAATCTTAAGATTTCCTGGCCATCGGCAAATGCGGGGTCAATCGCGACCGATGAGGGAGCGATTGCGGTTTCCGGCCGATGAGGTCAATCACGACTGATGAAAGGCGAAAGGCATTGATGTGCGATCCATCAGGAGGAACACTTCCGGCCGCTCGCACCGTCATGGCGCCGACCGGATGGCGGACACGAACCAAGGAGCATCATTCGGGACGACGGTGGCGGCGTATGTTCCTCACACCCGCTTGACTACCCACAACACCTTGCCGACGATCCGGTCGCCCTCGCGAATCTCCGGCGCCATGGAATCGCCCTCCACCTTGAGGATGCGCAGGTAGGTGGTCTCTTCGCCTTCGTCGGTGCGATACGTCACCCAGAACGGGCGCACGGGATTGCCCCGGCAATCGGACGCTCCGCCACGAGACCCCTCATCCGGTTCCCGGGTATCCGTCCATGCCGTTCCCCGCTCCTCCAGCTCCAAGTCGAAGGCGGGCCCGAGCTTCCAGCGCGCCCCGGCAGCGCGGCCGTCCCGCCGGGTCCCTGTGTCCTCCCGTTTTTCGCCCTCGTTCGTCATCCCGCAATGCCGCCAACTCCATCTGCCGGAATGGGGATCGAAGGCGAAACCCGCAAATCCTCCTTCCCCGGTCGGCAAAGCGCAAACCTCATCAGTCGGGTTTGAGCCTCTCCGGTCGGGTTTGAGGCCGTGCAGCCTCACCCGCGCATTTTCCCACATTTGCCGTCATCGGGGGACCCGCCGAGCACGGCATTATCATGGCCCCTCCCTGCGCGCCGGGACGGACCGGAATATCCGAAAAAAGGGGAAAAAAGGCGAAAAATAGCGAAAAAAGGGGAAAATATCTGAAAATTTATATATCTGATAAATAAGGAGTTATGCGGAATTTTCCCTTCTGGAGGGGGGATCGCCCCAAAAGGTCGACATTTCATGAACCGATGAGGTCGTCGTGACGAAGGAGACGACGCAGGGGGGTGCCTGGAGACCGATTCCATTGTGAGATGAGGCGGATGTTCATCCCAACCCTCCCCCCCAAAAAATTCGAAGCCCCTCCTACGAATAAAACCTCCGCACCAAATCCTCCAGGCTGAAATCATCCGCGCGGATGGCGGAGAGCAACTCCGCTTCCTTGGCCAGCACGCGTTCTGCGGTTTCAGGGACGTCTGCCGCGACGTTTTTGGGCACCACGAGCGCGCCGCCGCCGTCCGCGTGGATCAGATCGCCCGGAACCACGGCCATCCCGCCGACTGATACAGGCGTGTTCACCGCCACCACGCGCACGTCGCCGCGCGAGACCGTCATGCCCGCGCACCAGGTCTTAAAGCCCGCCTCGCACATGGCTTCCAAGTCGCGCACCACCCCGTTCGTCACCACGCCCTCGGCTCCCAGGCGCGAGAACAGGTTCGACATGATCTCCCCCCAAAGGCACGCGGAGAGGGGTTTAGGGCCGACGTCCTGCTGCACCAGAACGCAGGGCTTGGGTGCTGCCGCCACAGCCTCATATAGCGCTATGCGCGAGGTGTGCGAGCGCTCCTCGCCCGGCGCGTATTCGCTGGTCGTGAACGTCACGGCGTAGCCCAGCGCCACACCCATCTCGGGGAACATGCACTTCACGCTCGCGTCAGTGTGGCCTAGGGTTCTCGGCCGCACACCGAAGGATTCCACGGCGTTCGACACTGTGGGCGTGTCTATTTCTCTGAGCCGAGCGAGCGTTTCATCAGATAGAATCATCAATCATCTCCTAATACAAAAAAAGGCGGGTCAGAGGTACCTCGCTGTCTCCCCCTTGGATCGAAAATACTTAAAAATCCTCGAAAATGGAAGGTGTGATTATAAGATCACCCGCGTGATGGGAACAGCGGCGCGCTCATAAATATGAGAGCTTCATAAGGAAAGCCAAGAGGCTGCTTGCGAGAATTTGTTGGGTGTTGCGACAGGCATGCTTTGGGTGGTAGTGCGCCCCAATTCACCTCCCCATCCTCGTTTGCCAGTCATGCATGGCGGCGCGCGTAGTGTCGAAGGCGAGTTCACTGAAGTCGATCGCATCGGGCGAGACGAGCTTGACCTCGATGGTTTCCGCCAGGGCGCGAGGTGCGCCGCCCGTCACGGCCCCCGTGTAGACGATGAGCACGGTGGGATTTTCCTCGAACGAGTACACCCCCAGGAGAGAATCCACCGCCACCTCGATTCCCGCCTCTTCTTTCGCCTCGCGCGCGGCGGCGGCGGAGACCACCTCGCCCCTGTTCACGAAACCGCCCGGGAAGGTCCAAAGCCCCTTGCCGGGGTTGTGGGCGCGCCGCACGAGCACCGCGCGCCCCTCGATGGTCGCGACGACGCCCGCCGCCACCTTGGGGTCCAGGAAATGGACGTGGTTGCAAGAGGCCGCGCTGCAGCAAAGCTGCATGGTGTCGTCTCCCTCCGTCCACGGGCGATAGACGAGCGGGCTTCCGCAGGAGACGCAGAATTTCACCCCGCCTCCGAGATGGGGATGTGCCTGGGGGGCGTCCGGGCTTAAGCCAGAAATTTTTCGGCTCCGGGCCGGCAGAAGGGGTTGGTGGATTTCTCGTGGCCGATGGTGGTCTCAGGCCCGTGGCCCGGGTGCACCATGGTCTCGGGCGGGAGGGTGAGCAGTTGCGTGCGGATGCTATTCAACAGTACGTTCGCATCGCCCATGTAGAGGTCGGTTCGTCCGATCGATCCCGCAAACAGCGCGTCGCCCACGATGGCGTGCCCCGCCTCCGTCCCGTCCCCCGGCCGGTACAGGGTGACGTTGCCGGGGGCGTGCCCGTCGGTGAGCCTGATCTCGAATTCCAGGTTTCCGACCGAAATCGTCTCGCCCGGCGCGAGATGCGCGTCCACCTCGGGAACTGGCGGTTCGGGGAACCCGTAGCCGCGCGCCGCGTTCGGCATGTTGCGCAGGTTGAACAGTTCCGCCTCGTGGAGCCAGTAGGGAACCCTGAGCTTTTCCTTCGCTTCGGCGACGCCCTCGGCGTGATCCAGGTGCGCGTGGGTGCCGATGATCTTGGTGAGGGTGAGGCCGTGCTCACGCGCGACCGCGATGACGCGCTCCACCTCCGCGCCCGGGTCGATGTAGGCGCCCTCTTTCGTTTCTTCACAACCCAAGACGTAGCTGTTCATCTGAAACGGGCCGACGGGTATCCGCTCGAGGATCAAGAAAAAGTCCTTTCTCGGGTCGCGGCGAGAGAGTGCTCGCCTCTTAGGAATCGGGAGGAAAGATGACGATTTCGATTCGTCGGTTCGTCCGACGGCCATCGCGCGTATCGTTGTCGGCGATAGGACGGTACTCGCCCATCCCCGCCCCCGAGACCCTGCGCGGGTCGAGGTTTCCCACCTCGACGAAGTAGCGCAGCACCCGCGTGGCGCGCGCGGCGGAAAGCTCCCAGTTCGTCTCCCAGCGCTCCGCCAGCCTGTTGGATATCTGCACGTTGTCGGTATGCCCCTGCACCTGCACCTCGCGGTTCGCGTAGCGGCGCAGGAGGCTTGAGAACTTCACGAGCAGGGCCTTGCTCTCGGAGCGGACTTTGGCGCTTCCCGACTTGAAGAGGATGGCGCTCGCGATGCTGATCACGACCCGGTCGCCCGCGCGGCGCACCTCCACGATTCCGCGGCGGCGTTCTCTTTCCAACTGGGCTTTCATGTCTTTTTCGAGCTGAATCTGGAAACGAATCCGATCCTCGAAGCGCAGGAGTTTCTTATGCATGGCGACGAGGTTTTTCTGAAGCTCGCGAACCCGCTTGAGGCCGGCTTTGTATGCGCGCTCGAAACGTATGGCTTTCTTGGCGCTCTCGGTTTGTTGCGATTGCTGGGAAGTCATCTGCGCGCGCAGGTCGGCCACGCGCGTCTCTGTCTGTTGGCTGTGGCGCCTGGCCATGGTGAGGGACTGGCTGAGCTCCTGGTTTTCCAGGTCTTTTTGTTTGATTTGCCCTTCGAGTTCTTCGATCTTGACGCGAAGTTCCTTGACCTGGTCCTCGGTCTTTGCGATTTCGCCCCTGAGGCCCGCGGCTTCATCCGTTTTTCGCTCATAGTCTTCGATGCCCACGCAGCCGGTGAGCACAAAGATGACGAGGAATAAAAAAGCGAAGCGATGGGTCTGCATTTAATCCTCTCCTCTGGAAATGAAGCGGGTGGCGTCGGCGACGTCGCGCTTGCTTCCGACGATGAAAGGAATGCGCTGGTGCAGCTTTTCGGGCTGGATTTCCATCACCCTGCGGTGGCCGTCGCTTGCTGCTCCGCCGGCTTGTTCCGCGATGAAGGACATGGGGTTGCACTCGTAGAGGAGGCGCAGCTTGCCGTTGGGGTTTTTCTTGTCGCCCGGATAGAGGAAGATGCCGCCCTTGAGGAGGTTTCTGTGGAAATCGGCCACCAGCGAGCCGATGTAGCGCCCCGAATAGGGGCGGCCCGATTCGGCGTCTTCTTCTTTCAGGTATGCGACGTAACGGGAGGTGGGTTCGTCCCATTTCGAGGAATTGCCCTCGTTGATGCTGTATATCTTCCCCCGTTCGGGAATCTGGATGTTGGGATGGGAGAGGAAGAACTCGCCCACCGAGGGGTCGAGCGTGAAGCCGTCGACGCCGTTGCCGGTGGTGTAGACCAGCATGGTGGATGAACCGTAGATGACGTAGCCCGCGCAAACCTGGGATAGACCCGGCTGGAGAAAGTCGTCGAGCGCCGTGGGGCCGCTATCGCTCTTGCGGCGCAGGATGGAGAAAATCGAGCCGATGCTCACGTTCACGTCGATGTTCGAGGAGCCGTCCAGCGGGTCGTAGAGCACCACGTATTCGCCACCCTCGATGTATTCGCCGGGGACGGTGTAGACGTCCTCCATCTCCTCGCTCGCTAGGGCGGCCACCGAGCCGGTGTGGTCGAGGGCCTTTCTCATCACCTCGTTGGCGTATTCATCGAGTTTCTGGACTTCCTCGCCCTGCACGTTGACTTCGCCGGTCAGCCCGAAGATGTCCACGAGGCCCGCCTTGTTGACCTCGGCGTTGATGATCTTGGCGGCCAGGGTGATCTGCGTGACGAGGCGGGTGAAGAGACCCCGCGCGCCCGGGTGGTTTCTCTCCTCCTCGCGAATGTGGCGCTCGAGCGTCATTCCCCTGAAGCTTGTGCTGCCGATGGTGATGGCTTCCTGCTGCATTCTCTCTCCAACTCCTTGGTGGGCGATCGCTTACCCGGCTACGCGGCGGCGGCTTCTTCTTCCATCGCGTCCTCATACGCTCCCGTGCGCGCGGCGCCGTTGCACTTGCAGCGATGCAGGAAGAGTCTCTGGGCGAGGGATACGTTCGCCGCCTCGCCGCCCCAGCCCTTGAGCGCCGGCGCCTGCAGCGCGCGTCCGTAGGAGAAGCTGAGCTCCCAGGGGTGGGGGCCCATCGCGTTCATCGCATTTAAGTGCGCGGTGGCGACGGCGTCGCTCTGCCCGCCCGAGAGGAAGCAGATGCCGTGCACGGCGGCGGGCACGTTTCTCGTGAGAGCGCGCACCGTGGCCTCGGCCACTTCCTGCACGCCCGCCTGGGTCGGGCATTTTTTGCCCGAGATCACCATGTTGGGTTTCAGGATCATGCCCTCGAGCGAAACGCGATGCTGGTGTAAGGCGTGGAAGACGCTCTCGAGCGTTTCGTTCGTCACCTCCTCGCAGACCTCGATGGTGTTGTCCGCGTCCATGAGCACCTCGGGCTCCACGATGGGCACGAGGCCCGCTTCCTGGGAGAGCGCGGCGTAGCGCGCGAGACCGTGCGCGTTGGCCTCGATGCAATACGCCGAGGGGATTCTCTCGCCGATGGTGATGACGGCGCGCCATTTGGTGAACGCAGCGCCCAGGAAGACGTATTCCGCCAGCCGTTCGCGCAGGCCGTCGAGACCCTCGGTGACTTTCTCACCCGGTGCGAAAGCCAGATCCTTCGCTCCCATGTCCACCTTGATGCCGGGGAGGATGCCGCGCGAAGCGAGCAGCGCGCCGAAATTCGTTCCATCCGCCGTGCTCTGGCGCAGTGTTTCATCGAACAGGATGACGCCGCTAATGTATTCCTCAATTCCCTCCGTCGTGAAGAGAAGCTCACGATAGGCGCGTCGGTTCTCCTCGGTGGATTCGACGCCTATGCTGTCGAGGCGCTTTTGAATCGTACCCGAACTTTCGTCCGCCGCGAGGATGCCTTTGCCAGGCGCCACCATCTGGTTGGCGATTTTCGCCAGGTCGTTCGTGTTCATGATTTCGCTCCTGATAGAATTGCCGATGAGGTAAAAAGGTCACGCGAATTTCCCCCCTCCATGGAGGTTTCTCGCTTTTCGTCGATTTTGGATTCGCTGGTGCGACCCCCGAATTTCGGTCCGCCCCGCGCTTGATCTTAAGGTTCGGAACAAAATAACCCATCGGGCGAGGAGGATAACAAAACCATGCCGAATTAGGAAGCCGCCGCGCGGGTGGAAATCATTTTCACATCGTGGTCGAATGGGGCTTTCCCGCCCGGGTGAAGAGGTCTCGATGCTCCGTTTTCACCGTGCGCGCCCATGAGCGCGCAAGCCCCCGGCGCAGTCCCCTTCTGGCGGATGCCCGCGTTTTATTTCCTGCATTTTTTCGCCGTGGGCGTCATGCTCCCGTTCCTGAACATCTTTTATCATTCCGTGGGCGTGAGCGGGTTCCAGCTCGGCCTGCTGAACGCAGCGCCCCGCCTCTCGAGCGCGCTCGCTCCGCCCCTGTTCGGAGCGCTCGCGGACAAATTCCGCTTGGGCCGCAGCGTGGCCTTCACGTGCGCCGTCGCGAGTTCTTTGCTCGCGCTCCTCCTGTGGGGGGCGAACGGATTTCTCGCCCTGCTCACATTGATCACGCTCTTCGCCGCGCTCAGAGCCCCCCTCGTGCCGATAGCCGAGAATCTTTGCCTGCGCGAGATCGAGGCCACGGGCGCGCAGTACGGCCGGGTGCGCCTGTGGGGGTCGCTGGGCTTCATCGTCGCGGCCATGGGCGCGGGCCGTCTGGTCGAGACCACCGGGGTCGCCTCCATCTTTCCGTTTGTGGCGTGCGTGGGCCTTCTGCTCATTTTCGTGATCTTTCATCTGCCGAGAGAGACGGGCCGCGCGCGACCGCGCTTCCGGGCCGACCTGAGTCTCTTGCTCCGAAGCAGCCCGCTCGCCGTTTTCCTCCTCACCACCACGTTCGCCGCGATGTCCGCAGGGCCCTTTGGGATTTATTTCAGCATCAGGCTTAAAGAATTGGGCATGTCGGCGGACCTGATCGCCCTGGCGTGGACGGTGGGCGTGGTGAGCGAGATAGTCTTTCTCATCTACGCGCAGGCCATCCAGACGAGGTTCGGCCTCAAGTGGATGATAGCCGTCGGCATGATGGCCGCAGGCCTGAGGTGGGAGTTCGTCGCCCTCACGACGGACGCTTTTCTGCTCATCCTCATTCAGCTCCTGCACGGCGTCGCCTTCGGCGTCTTCCACGCGGGCGCGATTCAGTACGTCGACCGCCTGAGCAGCGCGGCGACGAAGAACACGGCCCAATCCCTCTATAGCGCCGCCACCTGGGGGGTCGGCTCCACGCTCGGCGCGCTCACGGCGGGCTGGCTGCTCCCGATATGGGGGTTCGTGACGCTGCTCCACGTCGCCGCTGGCCTGGCGCTGTGCGCAGGGCTGGCCTTCGCCGTCTTCGGCGAGAACGTGAAATGAGGCTGAACGCCCACTTGTGCTCGAGGAGTGGCGCGGAGGATGGACCGGCGGCTCGGGAGTGGCCGGGCCTGCGCTGGACGACCCCTCTCATCGTGTGGGAGTATGCCGCGCGCTCCCTTATCGACGGCGCGAGGTGAATGACAGAGGAGAGGGGGTGAGCATGGCGGATAAGACCCTGTATCTGGCGAGTCCTTATGGATTTTCCTTGCAGCAGCGCGAGGGGCCCTTGAAGGCGCTCGTGGCGGCGTTAGAAGCCGAGGGCGCCGAGGTGTGGGAACCGTTCACGCGCAACAACCAGCCCGAGCGGCTCGCGAGTCCCGGCTGGGCGTACCGCGTGGGCCAGGACGATATGCGCGACGTGCGCGAGGCGGCGGGCTTTTTCGGCGTGGTCAACGGCTGTCCGCCCGATGAGGGCGTGATGGTGGAACTCGGCATGGCCGTCGCCTGGAGAAAGCCCGTCTTCTTGTTCCGCGACGATTTCAGGCGCTCGACCGATTGTGAGAGCTATCCCCTGAACCTCATGATTTTCACCGGCCTGCCCGAGGTGGGCTGGGAGGCCTACTGGTATGCCGCGATCGAGGAGATCGCCGACCCCGAAAAAGCCCTCGCCCGCTGGCTCAAGGACGAGCCGTTGCCGTGAGGGGGAGGTCCTCGAATGGGGCACAAATTAGTATTTCCCTATCGCGTCAAAGTCCAGTTCAATTTTCAGGTCATTAGGTGGTGTATCCGTGACTTTGATAAAGCCAAATTGCTCAAGTCGGAGCAATTCTCTGATGAGAGTCCTCGTGGTTACGTTCCTGTATGCTCCTAGAATATAGGGAGATCCGATCAATTCCGTAGCGCCAATCACCCTTGAGGGTTGCTCGGAGAATGGATCGATGGGTTCGGTTTCTGTGATTAAAAAATCAAGGAGATTGTATTCCCTGTCGTTAATCAAATGTCTCCTTTCGGATATCTTCTTATTGCGCGCTTGCACCAGCATGTTTCGATAGACGATTCGATTCAGCTTCGTCTTGATGAAATTGTTGATTCCTTTCAATTCCTCCATAAAGCCCTGTAAGCCAAAGGTAATGAACGGGGTAACATCAAAGGGTTGTTCTTCTCTACACTTTTGAAGAAGCCTTTTATATTCATCGTCATGGCGATAGAAATAATTCGATAGTCCGTAGAATCCGTGAACGTTATACCCCTCCTGGAACAAGATTCCCGCTTCCACCAGGCGAGATGTTCTGCCGTTACCATCACCAAAGGGGTGGATCGTTACCAGGAAAAAATGCGCCAGCAATGCTCGAATGGCGGGGTGTTCCGCCTCCATTTTGCGGGATCTCAAGAACTCAAGATATTTACTCATTAAGTCTGGTAATTGCTCATGTGGTGCTCCTCTGTGAACGCCTCCCAGAGATGGGCTTCCGACGGTAACCGAAAAAGCTCTAAGGTTTCCGGGCGTGTTATCCGTCATGTCGGCATTCTCGGTGATCATTTCGTGCATGTTTAAAATGTCAGAGAGAGTGAAAGGGTCGCTGTGAGGTTTAAACCTCTCTTGAACCCACGTTTGCGCAGCACCGGCGTTTCTGATCTGAATCTGCTCCTTGCTGAGTTGCGTTGCATCCTGATGATCGGTGGATTGCTCCTGAGCCTCGATTTGTTGTGAGACTTCAGCTTCTGAAAGGGGATTTCCCTCAATTGCAGTAGTGCCGTGAATGGCGCGAATGCGGTTGAGCTTGTTCAGCGTTTCTCTCCACTCAGGAGGAAGGACGAGTGTCATGGCTGCTTCTTTGGACGCTTCTATGGAAACAATGGTACTCATGAGACCAGCGGTTTTATAGTCATATGCGAATTCGAAATTTTTCCAGTCCAATTTTACTTCCTATTTGACATGTTATTTGACACGCTATTTGGCAGCGCATATAAAATTATAAATATATGATTATAATATGTTTGTCAAATTATATTTGATAAGAATGCTCTTAAATTTTCACTATTTGGCGTACTACTTGGCGTACTATTTGACACGCTATTTGGCAGGATATTAAAGACTGTCCGAAGGCTTACCCATAAGTAAGAAGTTTCACCTCTTCCTTATCACGACGCGGACGCGGCCTTCCTCATCCGGTGTCGTGCTCTGAATGGTGTGGCCCTCGGCGGCCGCGCTTTTGGGGACGCTGGTGGCGGCCTCGCCCGCGTCGAGCCATACTTCGATCGTATCGCTCGGCGCCATCGCCTCGAGCGCGAGCTTGGTCCGCACCCAGTTCATGGGGCACATTTCGCCCGTGAGGTCGATGGTTTTGGCGCGCGTCATTTTCAGGCTCCTCTTGAGGTTCACCCGATGTCCGATATTGCCATTTTTTTGACCGGAACGGGAACCGGCGTGGGGAAGACGGTGGCGGGCTGTATTATCGCGGCTCACTGGGCGGCGCAGGGCAGAAGCCCCAGGGTGATGAAGCCGGCCGAATCGGGCTGCACGCTCGAGGGAGGACACCTCGTTCCCCGCGACGCTCTGGCGCTCAGGACAGCTGCGGGCGATCCGCGGCCCGTGGATGAGATTTGTCCCTACAGATACGAAATTCCCTTGACCCCCGCTCACGCGGCCGAGCGCGAGGGCGCTCCGCCGGATTTAGAACGCATCGCAGGTTCGATAGAAGCGCTCCGACAAGAAGGGAGACCCATGCTCGTCGAGGGAGCGGGTGGCCTTCTCGCCCCCTTGGCCGAGGGGGTCTTGATGAGCGATTTGGCGTGCCGCGCGAATCTGCCTTTGGTTATAGTCGCCCCGCTGGGGCTCGGGACCATCAACCACACTCTTTTGAGCGTACGGGAGGCCGAGAGGCAGGGTCTCGATGTTCTGGGCGTCATCTTATCCGACACGACGGGGGAAGTCACACCGGCGTCGGAGCGAAATCCGGCGGCCATCGCCGAGCTTTGCGGGGAGGACGCCCCGCTTCTGGGCGTGATTCCCCACCTGGCGGGGGCGGATGAGATTATGGCGCGTGCAGCTCCGGGAACCGAGGCCGCAGCCAAACTCCTGCGTCTGGCGGAGGGTTTGAAACTGAACGCTCTTGGCTAACAGGAGCGCTTGCTACTTCTCGTGAACGCGCTTGCGCAGGGATTCCACTTGCGCGGGCGTGCCCAGGGCGTAGAGGTGGTCTCCCGCTTGGATTTGAAAATCAGGCCCCGGGTTGAAGCGCATCTCCCCGCTGCTCTGGCGGATGGATAGCAGGTAGACGCCGGTGTCCTGGCTGATCTTCGATTCCCTGAGAGCCATGCCGACCAGGTCCGACCCTTCGGGCACGTCCACTTCCTCGAAATCTAGGTCCTCCGTCGCGTGGCTGGTGACTTCGTCTAGGAAGCCGGCGAACTTGGGCCTCAGAACGGACTGCGCCATGCGCATGCCGCCCATGATGTAGGGTGAGACCACGTGGTCTGCCCCGGCTGTCTCCATTTTTCCGATGGAGCTTTCTATCGCAGCGCGGCTCAGGATGAAGAGGTTGGGGTTCAACGCCCTCGCCGTGAGGGTGACGAACACGTTTTCCGCATCCGTGGGCAGGGCGCAGACGAGGCTTCGGGCTTTCTCCACGTTCGCCTCGATGAGTGTTTCATCGAGTGTGGCGTCACCGAGAATCACGAGGTGTCCCTCCTGATCGAGGTGGGTGGCGGTGGCCTCGTCACTCTCGATGATGACGTAGGGCAGCGACTCTCTGGCGTATTCTCCCGCGATGGTGGAGCCGATGCGCCCATACCCGCAGATGATGTGATGACCTTCGAGCTTTTTGAGTTCTCTCACCAGTTTCCGCCTCCCGAAAATCTGACGTATCCGCTCTTCGAGCCTCGCTTCGGCGATGCTCGCAGTGCCGTAGAATACGGCGCCCACGCCCACGAGCAGAAGCGCCACAGTGAACATGCGTCCTATCGTACTCAACCCGCGCACCTCGCCGTAGCCCACCGTCGTGAGGGTGATTATCGTCATATAAAAAGAATCGACGAGCGACCACCCCTCGATTGCGATGTAGCCGGCCGTACCAAGGATGATGATGCCGACCAGACATGCGGCGATGTAGAATACACGCAAGGTTTTCCGCGCCTTCTATGAAGAACCTGTTCTCACTTCGCGCTGCAAGGTGTAGATTCTAACCGGAGTGGGAGCGCGATGGCGAGGAGGACCGGGCGAGGCTCAGCCGCACCGCGCTTTTCCTATTTCCTCATCGCCAAATCGAACAGCGCGTCTCCAAGCCTTTCCCTGGCTATGGCGCGAATGGGTTCCGTGGCGTCCGCAAACGCCGCGCGCTCCTCATCCGTCAGGTCCACGAAGGAGACGCCTTCTTCCTCGAGGCTCCGGCGAATCGCGATCTCCCCCGCCTGGGCGGCTTCTCTTTGGTGGTCGATGGCTTCTCGGATGCAGGCGCGCGCCGCCTCTTGGACCTGGGCGGGCCAGGCGTCGAAGCTCTCCCGGTGGATGAGCAGGGCGCGCGCGCCGTAGAAGTGGCCGCTCATCGTGATGCGCCTTTGGTGGTTCGTGACGCCGTAGGTGACGGTGTTCGAAAGGGGGTTTTCCTGCGCGTTCACCTCGCCCGATTCGATCATGGCGATTCCTTCCTTGAGCTCCACCGGCATGGCCTCGGCTCCGAGGAGTTCGAAGGTCTTCACGTGCGTCTCGTTGGGCTGCAGGCGGATCCGCAGACCCCGGCAATCGTCCGGCGTTCTCACGTCGCGGACGCTGTTCGAGAGATGGCGGAATCCGTTGTCCCAAAAGCCCAGGTTCTTGTAGCCCGTCTGCGCTTCGATTCGCTCGGTGAGATGCGCGCCGAGTGCGCCGTCGAGCGCGCCGTAGGCGTGGGCGGAATCCTCGAACAAAAAGGGCAGGTCGACGATTTCCAGTTCAGGCACCCTGTCGGCGAGATAGCTCGTCGAGAAATAACACATGCCAAGCATCCCGCATTCCACCATGGCGAGCAGGTCGGGCGCGCCGTAGCCGAAATCCATCACGTTCCAGAAGATGTCCGTCTTGACGCCGTCGCCCAGCCGTTCGGCCATCTTCTCCCCGAAGAGAATCATCGCGCGGCTGTGGGAGGTATCGGGCGGGGAATAGCCCCCGATGCGGATGTGGACCGGCTCGGCCATCTGAATTCGCTCCTTTTTCTGGGATATAGAGATAGGGCGCGCTTGAATAGCGCGACAATATCACATATATCCTCCTATGCCGATGGGAATATGGGGGCTATCATTATTGTCGGATGGGCTCCCGAAACACCTCCCGAGGTCTTGACGCATTCGTCGCGCTGGGGCATGTTCCATCTTCGATTTGTCCTTCGAGCCGAGGAGATACAAAAAATGTCTTCACTTCAAGCGCAGCTTTTTGTGCAAACCGCTTCTGTTTCGCTTAACCGCTTAACGAAAGACTTACAGAAGAAGTTCGAGCCCAAGAAGGGAGATCGGTTCAACGTCGAGGGCATTACCTACGAAATCGGCCCGCCGAAATTCGTGGATGTGGACAAGGCGATACGCTTCGAGATCAGCTCGAAGATACCGGGCGAGGAGTTGTCCGAATCCTACGATCACGCCAAGTATTTCCAGCAGATCGAGAAACGCAACGAATCGGCGAAAAAACCCGTTTCCGCCGACATGGAGAACATCGTCCGTGAAACGCGCGATCAGGAAAGAAAAGAAAGAGATTACGTGAAGCTCACCTACCAGTATGAGGGGGAGGAACTCTACGACGACCGGGAGGTCCTAAAGGACATCGAGGAGATTGCGAAAGGCTCGGGTAAGAAGGAGATACCGCCCAAGATTCCGGGCGTCACCACTCTGGCAGGCCGCCTGATACTCGAACGGGTGCAATTCTCCCTGTACGAGGTGGCGCGGGAGAACGTCGAGTCGCTCATCGACGCGAACGAGAAGGTGCGCGCGGAACTGAAGAAAAGCGAAAAGAAGAAGTAGGCCCGCATCATGGCTCTGTGCCTCGTGGGCGTGACGGCTTATACGCCGCTCGAAAGAATAGTGGACGCCCTCCTCGTCATCGAGGAGGGCGTTTTTTCGTATGTGGGGCCGCGCGGCGCGCATCCTTTGCCTCCCGAGGCCCGGGTACTCGACTTAGGAGGCGCGCTCGTGTGCCCCGGCTTCCTGGATCTTCAGGTCAACGGTCTGGGGGCGGATGCGGTGCTCACGGCGAGCGCTGCCGGTATCCGGCGAATCGCCCGGGAATTGGCGAGGTGCGGAACCACCGCTTTTTTGCCTACCATTACCACGGCCCCTCGGGAGGAGTTGATTCGCGCGGCTGGCGCAGTGAGGGAAGCGTGGGCGCTTCAAGAAGAAGGCAGGGCCGAGGCGCGAATCCTGGGCGTTCACCTGGAGGGTCCTTATCTGGAGCCGCGTATGGGGGGGGCGCATCCGCGAGAGCATATCCGCGCGCCATCGAGAAAAGAGATCGAGGCGATCGCCCGGGCCGCCGGGGGGTTGGGAGTGGACGGCGCGCCCGGGTTGGCCATGGTGACGCTCTCCCCCGGTGCGGCGGACGCCTCGGACTTCGTCCGCTGGCTGGCGGAGAATGGTGTCGTCCCTGCCATGGGGCACACGGAGGCCGAGGCCGCCTGCGTGGAGGCGTTTTTGGAGGCGGGCTGCGCATTCGCGGTTCATGCGTTCAATCGCTACGGGCATCCGGAGACTCCTGCGCACAGGAGCGCCTCGCCCATGGATTTCGTGCAGAACGATTCGAGGCTCTCCGCCGGCCTTATAGCGGACGGCGTGCACTTGGCCCCGCGAGCGCTCGCATCTTTCGTTCGCGCCAGGGGCTGGGAGAGGACGGTCCTCACTTCGGATCTCGTGGCCGATGGGGGTTTAAGGCCCCAAGCGGACGCGGAGGAGACGAGCGACGAGATGCTGGGCGACGCCTTAAGGCGCGAGGGCGTATTGAGCGGCAGCCGGCTCACGCTCTCGCGGATGCTTCCCCGCTTTCGGGAATGGGGCGGGCTCGAGATCGCTTGCGCCCTGACGACGGCCACGCGAAACCCTGCGTGTGTCCTTGGCATGGAATCCGTGTGGGGATGTCTCGCTCCGGGTCGGCGAGCGGATTTTTGCGCTCTCGATTCCGATTCACTGGAACTGATTGCTGTGATGTTAGGGGGATCGTGGATATCTGGCCCGGCGCCGATTGCAGGCGGATGAGGATTCGCTCATAATTGTTTCTGCTGCTGCTGTCGACGTTCGAGTCTAATCCGCCACGGACAGTCCGCAATGTATGATGTCATATTTCACCATGCCACGATATTTGATGGTCTGGGCAAGGCCCCTTATGAGGGTGCGCTTGCCGTTCGCGGAAATCTCATCGCAGATGTGGGCCCCGAAGTGAGTGGCTTCGCCCGTCGTGAGGTCGACGCGAGAGGTCTGGCCTTAAGTCCGGGGTTCGTCGATATTCACGGCCATTCGGATTACTACATCCTCATCAACCCCGAGGCACACGCGAAAGTCCGCCAAGGAGTGACGACCGACGTGGGTGGCAACTGCGGCTACGCCGCCTCCCCGATTTACGGGGCTGAGTTCGAGGAGCGTAAGAAATGGTATGGGGAACAATTCGATCTGGACCTCTCGTTTCAGAGTGTGGGCGAGCATCTTGATCGCCTCGACGAGGTGGGTGTATCGATTAACTACGCCCATCTGGCAGGCCACAATACGATTCGAGCGAGCGTCATGGGCGGCGAGGCACGCCCGGCTCGCGCGGAGGAACTTGCCGCGATGGAGGAAATGTTCGCCGTGGGGATGAGGCAGGGGGCTTTTGGCTTGTCCACCGGATTGGTGTATGCGCCGGCTTGCTTCGCGGATAAGAGTGAACTCATGGCCCTTTGCCGGGTTTCGGCGCGAGGCAGGGGACTGCTGGCTACCCACATGCGCAGCGAGGGAGATGCGCTGCTAGAGGCGATGGACGAGGTGATTGGCACGGCCGCATCGGCTGGGCTGCCGCTCCAGATCAGCCATTTGAAGACGGCGGGCGAGCGGAATTGGGACAAGCTCGACGAGGCCTTCACCCGCATCGAACGCGCGAGAGAGAGGGGAGAGGACGTCACCTGTGATCGCTATCCCTACACGGCCTCGAACACCCACTTGAGCGCGCTCCTGCCCGATTGGGCGCATGACGGCGCTGTTGATGAGAAGGTGGAGCGTCTCGCGGACTCGGAAACCAGGGCGAGGATAAGGGGCGAAATCATACAAGCGCACCCCGAGCCCTCCTATTGGGAGAACATCCTGATCAGCCGGGTGTTCACGGAGGCGAATCAGCCTTGCGAGGGCCTCACCCTCGCGCGCCTGGGCGAGACCCGAGGCGAGGCCCCCGTGGATGCGATGCTCGATTTGCTGATCGAGGAGAGGATGAACGTCGAGATTCTCATTTTCATGATGAGTGCGGAGAACATGCGGCGCATTCTCGGCAAGCCCTACGTCATGGTGGGTTCGGACGCGGGCGCGCTCACGCACGAGCCGCCCCTGGGCGCGGGCAGGCCTCACCCGAGAAATTTCGGCACTTTTCCCTTTGTCTTGGGCGCGCTGGCGCGAGACGAGGGCCTGTTCCCGCTCACCGAGGCGATACGGAAGATGACCTCCGCTCCCTGCGATCGGCTGGGCATAGCGGATCGGGGACGTCTAGCGATAGGGATGAAGGCCGATCTCGTGTTGTTCGATCCGGACGAGATACGCGATGAGTGCACTTATGAGCGTCCCATCGCGTATCCTTCTGGCGTCGAGATGGTCCTCGTGAACGGTGAGGTTGTCGTGGAAGGGGGAACCCATACCGGAGCGCGCCCGGGCCGAGCACTGCGCAAACTTTTCCGACGGAGGAAGGCGAATGTTTGACGCTGTTACCTGGAAAGTGGCGTTCGGCGTGGTGGGTTTGCTCGCCTTGCTGAGCATCCCCGTCGTTTTGTGGATGCGCCGCCGTGCCATGAGACGCAGCGGGCTTTCGGCGCAAAGATGGGGAGGGCTCTTGGAAGGCGGGTCTGGGGGTGGCGCGCCTGACGGTTGGGAGGATGTTTCATCACGGTTCATCGAGGATTTTATTCCTGATGTCGAGGAGGGGAAAGCAGAATCGGCGCAACGCGAGGATGTCCCCGAGGCGGATGAAAATTTACTAGGTTCGCTGGATGACATAGAAGAAGGTGTACGAGTGATCGAAGAGGAGAGGCGCGAGGTTCTCCCCGAAGATGAGGTTCTTCTTGAAGAGGATGAGGAGGCTGAGCTTCCAGTGGATGATGTACCTACCGTGGAGTCAAGCGCGCCCTGGTGGGAGGATTTGCCGGCACCCCAGGAAGCGGGATACCGCCGAGCCGTGGACCAACTGGTGGACGTCACCTCGGATGAGACGCGCGAATCACCGGAGGATGATATTTCTCATCACCCAGTGGAAGACACACGAACCGTTTTCGGGGGAGATGAGCGGGCAGGGGCTGGAGCCGCCCCTGAAACGCGAATTTTGGATGAAAAAACGCAAGAAGAACTTTCGCCCGAGCGTTATGCGCCGCTCCTTAATGTGGGAGACTCGGTGCGTGAGGTCCTCAGACCTGAGGTGGCGGACTCATCCGATGCGCAGGGAGATGTTTCTGCAGAACCGCAGGATTCATTGGTGGAAAGATACGGGGATTTCGTGGATGCGGCGGACAATGCGGCCAAACCGGGAATCTTGCCCGTAGGCGAAGGTGTTCTCGCTAAAAAGGAAGCGGCTCCTGAAGCCGACGAATCGGGCGAAGACGCAGACGTTCCCAAGCGCTTGCGGATTCCTGCTGTGAGCGAGATCCGCAATGCTGCGCTTTCCGACGACGATGCGCCTCATGATGAGGAAGAAGGCGAGGTTCTACAACTCACGCGTGAGGGTGAGGGCGTGGCGGAGATCCTTCCTGAACCCGCGCAGGAGGCGGGAGAAGATGTGGATGATGAGGCCCCGGAGACCATGCGGGAATCACTGCCGGAGTCTCGGTTCAGGGACCAGGAGGAGATGCAAGAGGAAGAAAACCTACCGCCTCGGGATGCGGAGATGACTCTCAATGAGGATGAAGCCTATGAGGTTTCCCCCGATGTGCGAGCGCTTGAGTCCGAAGATATCCCTTCCCGTCCAGAGCCGAAAGAGGAAGTCGCTCCGGCGCTCGCTCCCGAGGATGATCTCATCTCCCTCATTCAGCGAGAGCGCAGAGAGGATGAAGCTTTTTCGGGAAGCGACACTCCTGATGAGGAAACTGAAGAGGAACTCGTCGCTGAGGAGCCTGATTTTCCACTAGACGATGATGTGGAGCAACTCGCCCGCACTGGCGACGCTTCGTTGCCGGCTGCTTCGCATGAGGCTCCAGCGAACACGCCCTCTGAATTGATACGTGAACTCGTGGAGGATATTTTCCCGGGTGATTTACTTCTGGTAGAAAGCATGGATCAAACTCTTCCCGCCTGGACCTCGGGGGTGGCGAATGCCTCTCGCATTGATCTGGACCAGCGCGAGAATAGCCGTCAGACGCCAACGGCTGAGGAGTTCTTGCGCTTGGCTATTATCGAGATGATTCTGGGACATAACGAGGAGGCTACGGACCACCTCAAAGAATCACTGCGGCGCACGAGTCGGCTCGCGCCCGTTCTTAACGCGCTGGCCGTGGCCTCCTGCCTGCGGGACAAAGTGGAGCCCGCGATATCCTATTGTCGCGAGGCTTTCCGTGAAGCGGGCCGGGATGCGTCTATACAGGCGGTGATCTACAGGAATCTGGGGTATTTTTATCAGCGCAAGGGTGATTACGCGCGGGCGGCGGAATCCTACGAAAAGGCGCTCGGTTGCATCGGACCACAGGGAGAGCTCACGCAACTCTCCACCTTGCGCATGCGGATCGGTCGATTGTTGCGCCGTTTTGGGGATAACGGAAAAGCCAAAGAACACTTTTCTGAAGCGGCGCACTTGTATCACAGATTGGGAAATAGGCGCAGCGAGGCGCGGGCGCACATCGCGCTGGCTTCCGTTCGGAGCGAGGCGGGGGAGTACGAACTTGCTCAAACGAGCCTGGAGGAAGCCTTGAATCTTTGCCAAAAAACCGGGGACAAGGCGGGTGAAGCCCTAGTGTTCGGCCAGATGGGGGTGAGCTTTGCGGCGCAAGAGCAATTCACGCGCGCGCTGCGGTACTACGAAAATGCCTTGCGCCTGAATCGTGGACTTGAGAACAGAAAAAGCGAGGCGGCGAACTTGAGTGGCATGGGGAACATTCACTACGCGCGGGGAGATTTCCCGGAAGCGCGCGAAGCGTATGAAACGGCCCTGGTGATTAGTCGCGAACTGGACGACGCCCTCGCTCAGGCGGTGGTGCTGGGAAATTTAGGCCGGGTGGATTTCGAGGAGCGGGAGTGGGAAGCTTCGCGTGGGCGCTTGACGGAGGCGGGCCGTATTTTTCGGGAACTTGGTGCGTCAGAATCGCTCGATAGCATCAAGGAGATGCTCCGGGCGCTGGACGGGCGCTCCTGATGATTTCCGGTCCCAAATTTCATTCGCCTCGGCTTGGCATGAGCAGTGGAGAACAAAAAGTAGAAGAGACGGTGACGGGAATGGCTATCGCGAGGTTTCGCCCAGCGCGAATTTCTTGAGCAGAATGGTATAGACGCGGGCTGCTTTTTTCAGAGAATCGACTTCGATGAATTCATTGGGCGTGTGGGCTTGTTCGATGTTTCCCGGGCCGACGAGAAAACAGTTTCTATTTCCGGTTTGCGCTGCGGCCATTCCTGCGTCCGAATAATAGCTCACACCCGCAGGGATGGGTTCAGCGCCTAGGGTTTCTTTTAAAGTCTCCAGAATGAGTCTCGCACCTGCGCTGTCGGTATCCGCCGTAACAGGGGGGCGGTCCGCAATGGTGGGGCGTAAGGAGAGTTCGACCCCGGCCACCCGGGCGCACGCCTCGGCGGCTTTTTCGTGAATGATCTGCTGGATGTCGGTTACCTGAAGGGGTGGAACGAAGCGGGAGTCTATCTGCATCTCGCATCTCTCGGACACCACGTTGGTTTTATGTCCTCCCTTGATGATGCTGGTGATCATGGTGCATCGTCCCAGAAGCGGGTCTTCGTAGGGTATTTGTGCTACGGCTTCTTGGAGAGCTACCACCATGTGGGATGCGGCATGAATCGCGTCCGCGCCCATGAGGGGCGTCGCGGCGTGGGCACTTTTGCCTCTGAAAATGAGTTCGAACCACATGGCGCCTTTTTGCGCCGTTACTAGGGAAAGTTCGGTCGGCTCGCAGGAAATCACGATGTCCTCCGCGCCGATGTGCCCACTCTCTATGGCCGCCGCCGTACCGGTCATGCAGCCGCTTTCCTCATCCACCACCATGCAGCAGCGAACCGTGGCTTGCGCCTTCGCGCCGCCGTCGATTCGTTTCTTGATATCCGCGATGGCCGCGAGGCTGGCGGCGATGCCGCCCTTCATGTCGCAGCTTCCCCGCCCCCAGATTTTTCCGTCCGCCTCGGCCGCGAGAAATGGATTGCGCGACCAGCCCTCGCCCGCTGGCACGGTATCCATGTGGTTGAGGAAGACGAGGGCGGGGCCGCCTCCCGCGCCCGTGATCTCGGCGGTCACGTTTTCACGTCTCTCGTCCACGCGCTCGCGCACCGCCTCGAGGCCGACCTCTCGAAAAAACGCTTCCATCCGATCCGACATGGCGGACTCATCCCCCGTGGGATTCTCGCTGGGAATCCCGATCAATTCTTTGGTGAGTGAGATGGCTTGCGTCTCGATGGTCGTGTCCAAGTGGCGCCTCCTGTTAGTCGAGAATAGAGAGAGCATGATGTCACATTTTGGGTAATTTGTGTATGCGCCGCCTCATACGGCGTCGTGAAAACGCCGCATCAGTGAGGCGAAATTCCGCCCCGGCGTGATGTTTCCGAGGCATACGGCCTCTTTTGCGCCGGTAACGCTCGGCAGGTTGTTCGCTTGCCCGGAAAGTGTGCCCCACGCCAACAGGGTGAAACAGACGGCCTCGACCGCATCGGGCGAAACGCCCCTCGCATCGCTTCTTACGAGGGGGAGATCGCCGAGGGCGTCGCGCAGGCGGCGCATGAGGGTTTTGTTGTGGACGCCGCCACCACCGATTATCACCTCGGCGGGTGGCGCGTCTTTCGGGAAAAAGTCTCGTATCGCATCCGCGACGCACGAAGCGGAAAAAGCGGTGAGCGTGGCAATGGCGTCCTTCGGGTCGCTCGCGCGCGAGGCCATGCGCTCGATGGCTTCATCGGTGAACGCCTCGCCGAACATCTCCCTGCCCGTGCTTTTGGGCGGTTTTCGTTTCAGATAGGCATGTCGTTTAAGTTCGGCCAAGGTGTCGGGACATACGCGGCCCGCCGCCGCGAGGTTGCCGCCTGTGTCGTGAGTTTTCTCCCCGTTCGTGATCCGCCGTGCGAGAACGTCGAGCGTCATGTTCGCAGGTCCGCAATCGAAGCCGAAAATACCCTCCTCGCCCACGGGGGGGAGGTAGGTGATGTTCGAGATACCGCCCAGATTCAAGAAGGCGGAGGCGGCGTTTTCTCGGCTGAAGAGAATCCGGTGCGCCCAGGGAGTCAGGGGAGCGCCCGCGCCGCCCGCGGCTACGTCTCGCGGACGAAAATCGCAGACGGAAGTGATTCCCGTGCGCGCGACAATGAAAGCGGGGTCGCCTATCTGAAAGGTGGAAGGGAGCAGTGGCCTGCGCTCACCCTCCGTGCCCTCCGGAAGATGCCGCACCGTTTGACCGTGGCTGCCCAGAAAATCGATTCTCTCTATTGGAATTTTCGCCCTTGACGCCACCTCGAGCGCGGCGGAGGCGAAGGCCTCGCCCACCTCCCGGTGCAGCGAGCATATCTCGTCCGTCCGCGCACCTTCCTCGCCCGCAGCCAGCAGAATCCGCTCCCTTAGACTCCTTGGGTAGGGGGCAGCGTGAAAGCCCAGCGTTTCGACTTCTGGGCTATCGTCCGAGAGAATCCGGACCAGGGCGGCGTCCACGCCGTCGGCGGAGGTTCCCGACATCAGGCCGATGGCCAAAAGGGAGCGCGGGTTGCTCATGAGGGAGGCGCCCTCAGCGCGTTCGAGCGATTCGTCTCTCCGTAGATTCTTTTGTATTCGTGGTAGTAGCCCAACACTCTTTTGACGTAGTTTTTCGTTTCCTGGTAGGGAATCTCCTCGATGAAGATTTCCATCGGCTTGCCGCGTCCGGCTTTCCACCATCTTTTGACCGCGCCCCGGCCAGCGTTGTAGCTCGCTATCGCGGGAACGAGCGCGCCGCCGAACTCGCGAATGAGCGCGCCCAGGTGCCTCGCGCCCAGGCGGGTGTTGACCTCCGGGTCGAACAGGTCGCTTACGGATTTGATGCGGATTTTGTGTTTTCTCGCGAGCCTGCGTCCGGTCGCGGGCATGAGCTGCATCAGCCCCCGGGCGCCGGCGGGGGAGAACGCGCGCGGGTCGAAGGCGCTCTCCGCCCTGATGATGGCGTTCACCAGATAGAGGTTCGCCCCGCCGGGTTCGGTGTGTTTGACGACGAGCGGATAGACGGTTTTCCAGAAATCCCTCGGCAAGTCGCTCCCGCCCGCGCGTACCGCGTCCCAAAAGGATTCGTTGATCAGATGAATGGCGCGGTGGCTTTGTCCCGCTTCCGTGAAAGCGCGCGCCGCGAAATAGCGCGAATACGGCGATGGGCCGAGGCGGCGGTACTCCAGGGCGGCGTGTTCATGAAAGCCCATGGAGGAGAGCATTCGGGCCACCTCCCGGATAGCGGCGCTTTTCGGGGGAGGGCGCATCCACTTCCGGTAGCCGGCTTCACTCAGGGGGGGCGGTTTCGGTGCGTCTGATTCTCCCCCCCGCGCGAGACGGGCGATCGCGCGCAGGGCTTGCTGTCCGTAATAGCGGTGGCGATGTTCCCGGGCGCAGGCGCGGTATTGGGCGAGGGCGCTCTTTCGCTCGCCCCTTTTTTCCGCCGAGACGCCGGCCCAGTAGGTGGCGGATGAGACCAGCCAATGTTCGGGGTAGGTGGTTTTCATCCTGGAGAATCCCTGGTGCGCCCGGCGGAAGTCATTGGACTGGAAGCGAAGCCATGCGAGTTGGAACAGCGCCTTGGGCGCCAGCGGGGAACGCGGGTGCTTGGAGATCACCTCTTTGAAATAGCGCGCGGATTTTTTGTAAGCGCGGTCGTCCTCGTATACGCGGGCCAGCAGGAAGCGCGTCTTCGCCGCCCATTTACCTTTTCGCGTCTCCTTGAGCAAGCGATGCGCCTGTTTTTCGAAGGCGGGTTGATCTCCCTTGCGCAGGTGATTTCTGCCCAGATAATACCGCGCCTCCGCCCGCTGGGAGCTGCCTACGCGGTAATGTCTGATGGCGTGCCTGAGGGCGGGGTCCGCCTGTTTCGTTTTGCGCAGGGAAAAGAGCGCGAGCGCTTCGTTGAAGACGGTGCCCCTATGGTAGGGAGACTTGGGAAACAGGCGCTTCAAGTCTCGAAAGCCTCTCAATGCCTTTTCGAAGTGATAGCGCTTTCTGAGGAGGCGGGCGCGTTCGTAGTAGGTCTTGGGTCCCGGTTTTTTGAGCGGCGGAGAGAGCGCGGCGCCGATTCTCAACGCGCGTTTGAGCGCCCTTCGCGCGCCGGGGTGCTCGGGATGCCGCCGCCACAACTCCCGAAAGGCGAGCGCGGCCTCTCGATTTCGCCGCGCGGCGCGGAGCACCTTGGCGCGCATGAGCAGAAAATCCGGTGCCTTGATGCTTTTCGGGAACAAGAGGATGTAGCGCCTTGCGAGCTTCGCCGCGCGCAGGGGCCGTTTTTCCTCCCGGTGTATGCGTATCAGTTCTTCGTAGACGAAGGGAGGCTCGGGAGTTTTTTTCCCTTTCTTGACCAGTCTCTCGAGCGCGCGCCGGGCGATGTCGTCATCCTTGGCTCCGATCGCGGCTTTCGCCAGAAACAAAAGCGAGTAGTTCTCGAGCGCGGGAATCTGCTCGAGCGCTTTTTGGAATGACTTGATGGCCGGGCGATATTGCTTGAGCTTCAAGTGGGCGTGTCCCAGCAAAAAAGAACGCTTGCCGCCCAGGTTCGTTTTTTCCCGGTGCAGCGTCCGGATGAGTTCGTCATATCGCTTCATCGCTAGGAGTTTTTCGAGCTTTGCGAACAGGGCCGAGTGCGCGGCCTGGTTCTCGATCATTGGCTTCGTTGCGCGTGTGCGGCGCGCCTTTGGCGCAGGCCATGCGAGCGTAGGCAGCAGAAACATGCCGAGGATGGCGATGATGTAAGGGCGTGGTTTCACGTTAGATTTCCGTTTTTCGTTTTTCATTTCCCAGGCGCGCGAATTCGGCTTCAATCTCTTTGCGCGCGCCCTCATCCAGAAGAAAGTCCGCTCCCGTCATCGCCAGCGCCTTGGCACCGGTGAGCAGGACTCGCCTGCCTTCCGCTCCCGCCGATGCTTCGGCGAACTCCTGAGTGTGCGCGGAAACTCCCGGGGGAGCCATCTGGATTTGCGGATGAATGGTAGGCGTTTGCTGGCTGACGTTTCCCAAGTCGGACGATCCCATCCGCAGGGGCGGTGGCGAGTCCGGTTCGTGAACGCCGAGTCGGTTCAGGTTTTTCAGAAATAATGACGCCAGCGGGGAGTTGGGCCGCATAGGATCGTAGGTGATGGGGCTTTTTTCCGTTTCGAGTTCCGCGCCCGTGGCTCGGGACGCCCCTTCCGCGCAGGCGACGACCCGCGAGCACAGCTCTGCGAGTCCTTCCAGCGTGTCGCTTCTCACGAAAAACCACGCAGAGGTTTTCTCGGGGATGATGTTGGGCGCTTCCCCGCCTTCGGTGATGACGCCGTGCACGCGGTCTCCCTGGGGAAGCTGCTGGCGAAGCAAGGAGACGGCGTTGAACGTGGCGATGAGGGCGTCGAGCGCGTTGACGCCTTGCTCGGGCGCCGCGGAGGCGTGCGCGGCGCGTCCCCTGAAATGAAAACGGAGTTCGGAGAGCGCGAGAAAATTTACCTCGACCCTGGTTTCGTTCGATGGGTGCATCATCATGGCGGCGCCCACCTCCTGAAACATGCCGGTTTGCGCCATCAAAATCTTGCCGCCTCCACCCTCCTCTCCGGGTGTACCGAAAACAGTGACGCCTCCGCATTCGGGGCCGAGCGCTTCTTTGAGCGCAACGCCCGCAGCCGCGCTGGCGACCCCGATGATGTTGTGGGCGCAGGCGTGCCCGAGGCCAGGTAGTGCATCGTATTCCGATAAGAACGAGACGGATGGCTTTAGCTCATCCGCCGCGCGTCTGTCCGCGCGAAACGCGGTGGACAGATTCGCCAGGCCCCGGGTGAGGGTAAATCCGTTTTCCTCGAGATAGGCGCACAGGCGCTCGGCCGCGCGGTGCTCCTCCAAGCTCAATTCTGGGTCGGCGTGAATCGTGAGAGAGAGCGCCCACAGCGCGTCCGCCTCATCGTCGATGTGCTTCGATATGGCGATTTTAGCCTCTTGAATATCCACTCTGGGTGATGCCTCCAGCGGTGGGCGGGAAGGTCATTATCACCAGGCTTTAGAGGAGATGTCAACGATTTGCATCAAGCCATTTGTATTGACTGCGATTGGCAAAAGGGCGATACTTCTCGCTCCGCCCAGGAGGAGGATTGTCTTGCTCCCGTTTTTGGCCGCGGCCGCCTTGCCGGCGGGCGATTCCTCGCCACTAGTACCGCTTCAACAAGAAATGGATATCATCACCCTCGCCACACGGTCGGGCGGCATGGTGTTTTTCGTTTTACTCCTGCTCGTGTTTTTCTCGCTCTCCTCGTGGGCCATCATAATTTGGAAGTTCTGGGAACTTCGAGGGGCGAGGCGGCGCTCGGCGATGTTCGTCGAGGCGTTTTGGCGTTCCAAGCGCCTCGACCGGCTTTACGCGGAGCTCGGCGAGCACGAGAGCAGTCCGGTGGGCGAGGTGTTCGCCGCGGGCTATCAGGAAGCCGAACAACTGTTGAAAACGCGCTCTCGGGAGGGAGAGGAGGATTCGAGTGTCCTCACTTCGGAAATGACGGGGGTGGAGAGCGTCGAGCGCGCGCTGAGGCGCGCTGCGAACGAACAGATAGGCAGGCTGGAGCGCATGCTGACCTTTCTGGCCACGACGGCGAGCGCCACCCCGTTCATCGGGCTCTTCGGTACGGTGTGGGGTATCATGAATTCGTTTCGCGAGATTGGCGTCAGGGGCTCCGCCGGGCTCGCCATCGTCGCGCCGGGCATCAGCGAGGCGCTCATCGCCACGGCCCTCGGGCTGCTGGCGGCCATCCCCGCCGTGATCGCCTATAATCACTACCAAGGCCGCATGAAGGTGATTGCGGATGAAATTGAAAACTTTACGGCGGATTTTCTCAACCTCGTTGGCCGCCATTTCATGCGTTTATGACGAGCGGAGCTTCCCTTGGCTGTTAAGCTGAACCGTGGGTCGAGCATCTCGGATATCAACGTCACGCCGCTCGTGGACGTGATGCTGGTGTTGTTGGTGATTTTCATGGTCACCGCGCCGCTGCTCGAGACGCAGAATCAGGCCGTGAACGTGGATTTGCCCCAGGTGCAGGCGGCGAAGTCGAATGTGGCCGAGGACGCCGTCGTCATCACGTTGGACAAAAACCGCGACATGTATATAAATAATAATCCGCTGGCCGCCTCCGAGATGAAGGAGAAGCTCATGGTGCTCTTCAAGGACAGGAGGCGCAAGGAAATTTTTCTAAGGGCGGATCGCGCGGTTCCTTACGGCGAAGTGGTGAAGGTCATGGCCATCATTCGCGCGGCGGGCATAGGTCGCCTCAACATGGTGACCGACCCCCTGGAGCCCTCTCGGAAAAGGCGGCGCAGGCGCTGAAGGGCCGGTGACTCATGAATAAAACCCCCAGGTTCTCGGAAAATTCCAACGACGCCGGCGTTCACTCGCCCCGCTCGGACGCGCGCCTTCAGGGGGCGAGCGAGAAGAGGGGCGGGTTGCTCCATGATCGCCGGTTTCTCCGGGCACTGGCGGCTTCCGTTGTTTTGCACGCCGCTCTCTTCGTCTGGGTGAGCCTGGCGCCCTCTCACCCGAAATACCGGTTTTTCGGAAGCGGAACGGCCGTCAGCCTAGTGGGAGCGGATGAAATTCCGGGAGGTTCGGCGCGGGGAAAATCCGGAGACCGGCCCGAGGACATGGAAGCGCCCACTCCTCGAAAAGGGCCGGACGAGGGGACGAGGAAGATAGCGGCGCCTGAGAAAAAACTCACGCCCGCCAAGAAGAAGAAAAAAAAGGTCGTCAAGAAGAAAACTCCCCGCAAAGAAGTTCGGCGTATTCCGAAAAAGAATCCCCAAAAGGTCGTGCGGAAAAAGAAAAAGCGCGATCCTGTGCGCGAAGCGCGCCTCAGGCGGATACGCGAACGAAGAGAGCGTGCCAGGCGTTGGCGCAATCGTTTCAAGGAAAACGAAAAGAACACGCCGGTTAAAAAGAAAAAACGCCCCCTCGATGACTGGATGAGTGACGATAGCCTCGCAAAAGCGGACCTCGCGCCCAGGAACCGGGGACCTTTGAAGGGATACACCGGTGAGGGGGGAGGCGACGGCCAGGGCGGAGGCAGCCGAGCGGGCGGCAGCGGCGGCGTCGCGCGAACGGACAAGGAGAGATATTATGGACTTCTGGCGGAGCGAATTCGGGGTTTATGGACGGTGCCCCCAGGCATCGCTGATCTGAGCCGACTCAAGACCGACGTCACAATAGATGTGGATAGGGAAGGAAATTATCGCAATCTGCGGATCGTGCGCTACAGCGGGAACAATATTTACGACCAGGCGGCGCTGCGCGCCGTGGAGCGGGCCGCCAAGCCCACCCTGCCCAAGCCGCCTGATACGATAAAGGAAAACTGGCTTTTCCTTGGTTTTCGATTCTGCGGCAGGGATTTTTGCCGTTGATGCGAGAAAAAATTCAAACCAGACCACACCTGCGGGAGGGCCGGATGCTTCGTCGAGCGATTTTTCTCATCATCATGATTTTCTCATGGCCTCAAGGGGTGGACGCCGCACGCGTGTTCATCGATATCTATTCCCCCACGGCCAGAAAGATACGATTGGCGATTCCCGAGTTTCGCCCCCTCGACAACCGGCGCGACGCGCTGGGCCTCAAAATGGCGCAAGTCATCGAATCCGACCTTAAGCGCAGCGGCTTGTTCTTTATCCCCAACCGCAAGGGCTATCTGGAAAATCCCCTGCGCGCGGGGATTCGCAAGGACGAACAGCGCTTCTCCGACTGGAGCAAGGTGGTCAAGGTGGAGGCCCTCATCAAGGGCGGCTACACCATTTCGGGAAAAACCATCACCGCGGAAGTCTACCTCTACGATACTGCAAGCACCGCCCAGGAGCTTGGCAAGCAGTATCGCTACCCCAGGAGCGGCTGGCGTTTGCTGGCCCACCGATTCGCCAATGACGTGCTGAAGCACTACACGCGCGAGAAGGGAGTGTTCGACACCCAGATTGCATTCGTCTCGAGGCGTTCGCTCAAAGAGCGCGGAGAGATCTACATCATGGACTGGGACGGCGCCGAACTCAGGCGGGTGACGCGCAACGGCATGGGCAACAACGCGCCCGCGTGGTCTCCGGACGGAAGGTGGATGGCGTATTCTTCGTTCAAATCCAGGCCGCCCGGCGTGTTTCTGCTGCCCACGAACGGGGCGCGCGAGTTCAAGGTGAGTTCTTCTCGCGCGCAAGCCATCGGAGGCGCTTTTTCTTCGAATTCGCGCTACTTCGCGTTTGCCGAGCTTGTGAGGCGAAACTATGAGATTTTCCGCTACGATTTGCGCACCCGCTTGAAGAGAAGACTCACGCGGAGCTTCGGTATCGACGTATCTCCCACGTTTTCGCCGGATGGTAAAAAAATCGCCTTTACGTCGAGTCGTTCTGGAAATCCCCATATTTACGTCATGAACGTGGACGGCTCCAGCCCGAGGCGCATCACGTTCAAGGGAAAATACAATACCGAACCCGAATGGAGCCCCCGGGGGGACAGAATCGCCCTGACGAGTCGCATCAAGCGGGGAAAGGAAATAGACATCGCCACGATGAACGTTGATGGCGCCGACTTGCGCCGCCTCACGGGCAGCCAGGGCCGCAATGAATCCCCCACCTGGTCTCCCGATGGCCGGCACATCGCCTTCTCCTCCGATCGGAGCGGCAGAAAATATGTATATGTGATGACCTCCGCCGGCACGCAACTCAAGCGGCTTCAACTCGGCCAGGAACCCGCCTGGTCGCCCATGTCGAGGTAAAATTTTAAAAATCGGGAGATATCTCTCGAAAAAATGAGAAACGGGCTTGCTCATCGCCCATTCGCCCTTTATACTTTGGTTATGTATGTCCGTGGATGGATGAAGAGGGGAAGAGTTTCCGCTCCGTGATGTATCACGCTTCTCACTCTGAACATATATGAACTAGAGACTCCGAGGGGGATGTCTGCATGTTGTTATCGGGTCGTGTTAAATCTTCTCAATCCTTGTTGATGGCTGCGATGCTCGTATTCGCCGTGGGTTGCGTAAAACAGACGGTGGAAACCGAAGAACTACCGCCGCCCAAACCGCCGGCTCCCATGGTGAGAAAAAAGCAACCTCCTAAACCCGAGATGAAAAAGGAAATGAGCATGACGGAGGCGGATCGCCGTCAAAAGCGCGCCGCCTTCAAGCGCTCGTTGGCCGGGTTTGAAAACGACTTGGTGTACTTCGATTTTGACAAATCGGATATCCGCCCCGACATGCGCGCGATCCTGGACGCCAAGGCCCGCTTCCTGCAAGAGTTCCCGGGTATTCGGGTACAGGTCGAGGGGCATTGCGACGAGCGCGGCACGGTGGAATACAACATCGCGCTCGGGCACAGGCGTTCACAAAGTTCCAGGGATTATCTCGGATCGCTCGGCGTCAATCCTTCCCGGGTCGATACGGTGAGCTATGGCGAGGAGCGTCCGGCCGACTCGCGTTCCAACGAAGCGGGATGGGCCAAGAATCGGCGAGCGAAGTTCAACGTCATCGGCGGTATTCCGGCGGGCATGAACTAGTCGCCCGACAGTCCTGCGCAAAAGAAAAGGACTCCCCGTCGGCACAGGCCGCCGGGGAGTTTTTCTTTATGAAAACTTTCAAGGCATCCAGTCTTCAAGCATTCTCGTTGATTGCGCTGTCTCTTGTTTTACTCGGTTGTCCCGAGGCGAATTCCCCGGGGGGCGGCCCGGGAATCGTCCCTGGAACGAGTTCAGCATCTCGCCCCGCGCCGCCGGCTCAGGTCGCCGCGCGGAATCCATCGGTCGATGTTTCGGCGATCGAAAAGAATCTGCAAGGTTTCAGGCGCGGAATGCGGAACCAGGAGCAGCGTATCGAGGAGGCGCGCGAAGCGATTCAGGAAATCACGGATGAGGTCGAACGCGCGCGGAAAGATTCCGAGAACTCTCTGGAGAAAGCCGGGGAGGCCATCGCGAAACTTCAAGAGCGGATCGAAAAGCTCGAAAATGAAGTGAGCCAGTTGCGCTCGAAGGCTCCTTTGGTAGCTGCGCAAAAAAAAGAGGAGGTTGTCGTCACTCCGGCGGGAGAACCATCCCGGATGCTAGCTGTAGGCGCTCCTCGCGAAGGCGTGCGGATTCCATCCGCAGGCTTGCCACAAAACCAGGACGCCCAGATCGTGGGTTTGCCCACGGGCAACACGCGAGTCGCCGTCATTCCCACGGAACTGGTCGGTCAGCCGCAGAAGCCTGTTCCCGCGCCGAGGCCTCCCGATCCCGAAGAGGACTACGCCCAAGCCATTCGTGTCTTGCGCGATGAGAGGAGTTTCGCGAAGGCGCGCGGTCTACTGAATGCGTTTATCACTCGATATCCAACGCACGAATTGTCGGATGACGCGCAGTATTGGATAGGACAGTCCTATTTTGAAGAGAAGAATTTTGAACGCGCTATTATAGAGTTCGTCAAAGTGGCAGCCGATTATGCCAACGCAGACAAGGCACCGGAGGCTCTTCTTTTGGAGGCCCTCTCGTTTTTGAATTTGGGCGATCTCGCAAGCGCCCGTGAGTTGCTTGGCCGCGTGATTGGCGAATATCCGGATTCGAGCGCGGCGACCACCGCCCGAAAGCGCCTCGAATCGCTCTAGGCGCCGCCGGGGGTTTTGTGTGTCCATAAAATGAACGAGCCGAACATTCCTCCTGAAGTTGAAGAGCGCATGCAGACCTTGGCGCGCCAGCTTCACGAGCATAACATTCGCTATCATGTTCATGATGCCCCGGTGATTTCCGATACGGAATATGATCGGATGATGCGTGAATTGCGGGCGTTGGAAGAGAAATACCCCACGCTCGCCTCGCCGAATTCTCCCACGCTGCGCGTCGGCGCGCCTCCGCTCGATTCGTTCGACGCATTTCATCACGACCCGCCGATGCGAAGCCTGGAGAACGCCATCGCGGAAGAAGAGGTGTTCGCCTTCGAGGAGCGCACGAAGCGGTTTCTCCTGCAGACCTATGACAGAAATATCGAAGAGTTCGACGTGACTTGCGAACCAAAGCTGGATGGTCTGGCGGTGGAGGTGATTTACCGAAACGGCTCCTTCCACTCGGGCGGAACGAGGGGAAACGGAATCAACGGGGAGGACATCACCCAAAATCTCAAAACAGTGCGGGGTATCCCGCTTCGCCTCTACGCTCCTGAGAGAGGCCCCGAGCCTCCGGCGTATCTGGCCGTGCGCGGGGAGGTGTTCATGAATCTCGAGGGGTTCAAAAGACTGAATCGGGAGCGTCTCGAAAAGGAGGAGCCTCCCTTCGCCAATCCGCGCAATGCGGCGGCGGGTTCGCTGCGTCAGCTCGACTCGAGGATTACCGCCACGCGGCCTTTGGATGTGGCGTTCTACGCCGTCGGACGAGTGGAGGGATTTTCGTTTCACAGCCAATCGCATCTGCTGGAGTCCCTTCCGAAATGGGGGTTGCCGGTGAGTCCGGTGTGGCGAAAGTGCGCGAACCTGCGCGAGGCGGTGGGGTTTTATGAGGAATTGCTGAGGGGGCGCGAGGATGCGCCCTATGAGCAGGATGGCGTGGTGCTCAAGGTGGATTCCATGGAATTGCAAAACGAACTGGGTTCCACCTCGCGCGCGCCCCGCTGGGCGATTGCCTATAAATTTCCCCCCAAGCAGGAGATCACGCAGGTCGAAGACATCATCTTTCAGGTGGGACGCACGGGCGCCATTACGCCCGTGGCGCTGATGAAGCCGGTGCGCGTGGGCGGCGTGGGAGTCACGCGCGCCACGCTGCACAACGAAGACGAGATGAGGCGAAAAGACGTGCGAAAGGGAGATCATGTGCTCATTCAGCGCGCGGGCGACGTCATCCCCGAAGTGGTGGCGGTCATCGAGGAGAAGCGACCTCCCGATGCCGAGTCCGTTCCTATGCCCGTGGAATGCCCGATTTGCACGACGCCCGCCGAACGCCCGGAGGGGGAGGCGGTGGTTCGCTGCCCCAACCCGACTTGTCCCGCCGTGGTGCGCGAGGGTCTGAGGCATTTCGCTTCCAGACGCGCAATGGATATCGACGGGCTGGGAGAGAAGCTCGTGAACCAGTTGGTGGATTCGGGCCTGGTGAGCGAACCTTCGGATTTTTTCGCCCTATCGAAAGAGCAACTCTCATCACTGGAGCGTATGGGGGAGAAATCGGCGGAGAATCTGATCGAGGCGCTCGATAGGGCGAAAAAACCGACGTTGGCCCGTTTCATCTATTCGCTGGGCATACGCCACGTGGGGGAACACATTGCCGAAGTGTTGGCCGAGAGGTTTCTTGGCATTGAAGCGTTGTCCCGTGCGGATGCGGAAACACTCGTCTCGGTTCATGAAGTAGGCCCTCAGGTAGCGGAGAGAATCGTACGGTTTTTCTCCGACCCCAAATCCAAACAGGTGGTGGATAATCTCCTCTCAAAGGGCGTGGAACCTGAATCGCCCCTGAAAATGGCGGATGGCGACCCCCATGGAGCGGCGTTCTCGGGATTTTCGTTCGTACTCACCGGTACGCTCTCGGAAAGGTCGCGAAGCGAGGCGAAAGCGGCAATTGAGGCGCTCGGAGGGCGGGTGAGCTCCTCTGTGAGCAAGAACACGAGTTTTCTCGTCGCGGGCGAGCGACCGGGTTCGAAGCTGAAAAATGCGGAATCCCTAGGCGTCGCGATTCTCGATGAAAATGCGTTCGAGCAGATGCTCGCCCGGGAAAAGGGGTCTTGACCTCGGCTTGTGCCTTTTTTATGATCTAGGACAAATGTCACGTATTCACGCGCACCGACACATCTTTTTTCTTATGGAAACCTTCTCATGAGCCGGGTTCGCAAGGCTGTTTTTCCTGTGGCAGGGCTCGGCACGCGGTTTTTGCCCGCCACCAAGGTGATCCCGAAAGAGATGCTTCCCATCGTGGACATTCCGCAAATCCAGATCGGCGTGCAGGAGGCGCTGGACGCCGGCATCGAGGAGATCGTATTCATCACCGGACGCGGGAAGGTTTCGATGGTGGACCACTTTGATGTCGCCTTCGAGGTGGAATCTCATTTGCGTGACAGGGGTGAGGAGAGACAATTGGCCATGGTAGAGGAAATCTCCCGTAAAGCGCAAATTACGTCTATCCGCCAAAAGCGTCCTTTGGGTTTGGGCCATGCGGTCTTGTGCGCGAAGCCGGCTGTGGGAGAAGAGCCTTTTGCCGTCATATTGTCCGATGACGTCATCAGGAGCGAAGATCCCGCCATCGGCCAGTTGGTGCGCGTGTTTAATGCGTATGGCGGCGGCGTGGTCGCAGGACTGCGGGTCGAAAAACACGCCCTCTCCAAATACGGTATTATCGATCCTTCCGGCGAACCGTCGCCCGCCCCGGGCGTCACGCCGCTCAAGGGGATGGTGGAAAAACCCGAACCCGAAGATGCGCCCTCTGATGTCGCAATCATCGGGCGCTACGTGTTGCCGCCCGAGATTTTCCCGGTCCTTGAGCGCCTGAGACCGGATGCGAAAGGAGAGATTCAGCTCACCGACGGGTTGCGGGGACTGCTGGAGCACACCCGGCTTTACGCCTATGAATATGAGGGAAAGCGCTATGATGCGGGCGATAAACTGGGTTTTTTGGAGGCGACGGTCGAGTTCGCTCTAAATCGCGAGGATATCGGCCCCGCATTTCGGAATTATTTAAGGAGATTGACGGCCTCATGGTAGCAGAAGAACCTGCGCCTGACCCCGAACCTCCGGGGCGAATGCGTTTTCATCCCGATCAGCAGGGAGGCATTGACTGATGGATGCCGACCTGCTCTTCCGGCTCGCCGCCTTTGTTTTCCTCATGCTTTGCTCCGCCGGTTTCTCGGCCAGCGAGACGGCCCTTTTCTCCCTTCCGCGTCCCAGGGTGCGCGCCATGCGCCGAGAGGGCGGCATGGGAGCGCGGATATCCGACCTTCTGGACAGGCCCCGGCGATTGATCACCTCCATATTGATGGGCAACGAAATCGTGAACATCGCTTCCTCCGCGCTGTTTACGGGCGTCGTGGTGGCTTATCTGGAACCCGAGAAGAGGTGGCTCGCGCCCGTGTTCATGGCGCCGCTCCTGATGGTATTCGGCGAGATCACGCCCAAATCCCTGGCGGCCCGGTATCCGGAGCGGTTCTCGCGATTCCTGGCGTATCCCATATCCGTCTTCGCGCGCATCATCTCTCCTTTGCGGTGGGTCTTTTTACAGGTGGCGAACGGCGTGCTCTCCTGCATGGGAGCCCCCCCGCGCGATTCGCAGAGCATCCTGATGGAAGACGAATTCCTGCATCTCGTGGACGCGGGCCATGCCGAAGGCGAACTCGAAGAGGGCGAGCGTGAACTTATTCACAACGTGTTCGGTTTTCACGACAGAACCGTAGCCGATGTGGCCGTGCCCCGTACGGATCTGGAGTGTTGGGAGATTAGCCTGCCCATCGCCGAAGTGATCGATCGCGTCCGCACGGCCACGCATTCACGCATTCCGATTTTTCGGCAAGACCGGGATCAGATAGTAGGCGTTTTGTATGTCAAGGATTTTCTGCGCCAGGCGGGGCGAAAGAACTTCGGTCCCGAAGAGCGCCTGACGAAACAGATGTTGCGCCCACCCCTCGTGGTTCCAGGCGGCATGAAGCTCGACCGCTTGTTCCGGCGGTTTCGGAATGAACGTACCCACGTCGCCATCGTTCAGGATGAATTCGGCGGCACTCTCGGCTTGGTGACGATGACGGATCTGCTCGAGGAGATTTTCGGCGAAATCAAGGATGAACACGAAGAGGCCGAGGAAACCTGGATTGCCCAGGAAGGTGAGGGCTCATACCTGTGCCAGGGCCGCGTTCCTCTGGCTGAATTCTCGGCGGTGAGCGGCTGGGAACTCCCTGCCTACGAGGAGGCGAACACGCTGGGCGGTGCCGTCTTTACGTTGCTGGGCCATGTGCCCTCGCTCAACGAGCGGGTTCGCTTGGGGAGCGTGGAATTCACGGTGATCGAGACCAGCGGTTCTCGCGTTCTGCTGGTGCGCGCGCGAAGACGGGAGGATGCCTGAATTGGATATTTTCTCCGTCATCGTCATCGGCCTCATCCTGCTCCTGGCGGAAGCGTTGTTCTCGGGAGCGGAGATTGCCATTGTTTCCGCGGATCGCGCCCGTCTGCGGGCCAAGGCGGAAGAAGGGAACAAAGGCGCGTCTATCGCCCTCACGTTGCTGGAAAAACCCGAATGGCTCATGGGCACGATTCTCACCTGTCATAACGCGAGTTTCGTGACGAACGTTTCTCTGGCCACCATCGCGGCCATTGATTTCGTCGGTCCCGCATATGGGGAGGCGCTCTCGGTCGCCCTGGTGATTCCGGTGCTCGTGGTGTTCGGCGAGGTGGTTCCCAAGGGGTATTGCCAGGCTCGCGCCGATGCGCTCGCCCCTTTGTTGGCGCGCGTCGTGTGGGGCGCCAGGCTGCTGGTATATCCGTTGGTGTGGGTGATCAGCACGCTCATCGGCGCCGCTTTGCGGCTGGGAACGCGCAATGGAGAGAGCACGCCTTTCGTCACGCGGCAGGAACTCGAATCGCTCATGGAAGAGCAAAGCGATGGAGACGTGCAGGTTCTCGAGCGACAGATGATAGGCCGCATCTTCACGTTCGGCGAGTTGGACATGGAAAACGTGCTGGTGCCCATCGTGGATCTCTCGGCGGTGGACGAGGAGAGCATGGTGGGGGAGGTGATCGAAAAAATCGAGGACGATGGCCACTCGAGGATTCTGATCTACAGGGAAAACCTGCACCACATCGTGGGCGTCGTTCATGCGAGGGATATTCTCGGACTGGGGGCGGACGCCGCAGGACGTCTCAGGGAAAAAGAAGGCCTCATCCGAAGCGCTTATTTCGTGCCGGAAACGAAGCCCGCCGATAGTCTTCTCGATGAGTTGATGAGTCGAAAAGAGAAGATGGCCGTGGTGGTGGATGAATACGGGGCTTGCACCGGCATCGTGACCATGGAGGATCTGGTGGAGGAGATCGTGGGCGACATCGCTGACGAGTATGACGTCGACGAAGTCCGCATGTTCCACAAGATGGGCGAGGAGCAGTACCTCGTTGATGCCCGCATGGAGGTCGAGGACGTGCGCGAGGCGCTTTCGCTTCCTATACCCGAGGGGGATTACGAGACCTTGGCGGGCTATCTCCTGGAGCGGTTCGAGCATATCCCAAATGAAGGCGAGTACATATCCCTGGAGGGCTGGACGCTCACCGTGGAATCGGCGAACGAGCGGCAGATAGAAACCGTTCGCCTGGAGCGAAACGCCTAAAAGATAATTTGCGGATGCGGCTCCGGCGCTCTCTCTCGGGCTGATGCCCTGAAAGCAGCTTGTTTAGCGGATCAATTCTCCTGCATGGCTTCGGGCGGCTCGACGCCCAGCCAGCCTCCTATCATTTTGAGTGTGTCCCACTGGCTGGCTTCATAGGGGATGCCGTTTTTCTCCGCGTCCGCTTTTTTCAGCGCCTCGCGTTCTCCCGGAAGCAGCATCTCCGGCCCCCCGCAGCTTTTGATGTCTCTCACCGCCTCGGCCAACAGCTTCTTTGCATCCTCTGCGGGATAGAGCGCGTCCAGCCTCCAGGCTTCTATCGTCTGGGTGATGCGGGCGTCGGGTTGAACGCGCAGCGTCGGAATGCTTTGCGTCGCGCCGCCGCCGATGACGCCGTCCAAATCCACGAGCACGGCGAGGCCGGAACCCTTGTAGCCGAACTGCGTTCCTCCCAGGGGCAGGACGGAGCCTTTGATCAGTTCGTCATACGCCACGTGACCGGACATGACCTCTCCGTTTTCATAAAGAAAATAATCGGGCGGAATTGCCTCTCCCGCACGGCTGGCGCGAATGGCGGGGCTCACGGCGCGCTGCGTGGTGGCCACGTCGATGACGATGGCCTGATCTCCCGCAGGGACTCCCCAGGCGATGGGGTTCGTGCCCAGCCGAATCCTGTTTCCCCCGAATGGCTTCATCCATGCGCCGGATGTGCACGTGGCGCGGCCGGCCAGGCCCCGCTCGATGAGCGCCTCTACATACACGCATGCCGCCCCGAAGTGATTCGCGTTGTGCACATAGACTTTTCCGATGCCGTATTTTTCCGCCAAATCGCCCGCGAGGCGGGTCGCATCCATCGCCGCCGCCGGGCCGATGCCGGCTTGCGCATCCATGGTGGCGACGGCCCAGTTTTCATTTCGCTTGACGCTCGGCGTGACTTTCGGGTCGATGGCGTCTTTTCGGATGCGTTCGACGAGTTCGCGCAAACCCGTGCCGCCCGCCACGCCGTGGCTCGATATTCCGCGCATATCCGCCGCCGCGAGGATTTCCGCCGTCACTTTGGCGCGCTCCTCGCTGGCTCCGAGGGCCATGATGATTTTCGTGGCGAAACGAACGAGCGCTTCTTCGGAAATTCGCTTCTCCTCGGTCATGTAGATGGATTCCTATGGAAGATCGGAACGTTGTGGTTGATGAAAGGGAAACTCGACAGTGAAGGATGCGCCGACCTCGGGAGTCGCTGTGAGTTCCAACCGCCCGTTCAGGAGAAGGGCGGTTCGATAGCTTCGGTAAAGGCCAATTCCGATCCCCCGAAGCGCACCCGGATTCTCCAGGTCTTTCGCCATCCAGTCGATGAACGAATCGAAATAAAAAGAAGTAATTTGAGCGTCGCGGTTGGTGGTCGACAAAACGATCCGATCATTTTCTTTCGCGAGAAGCGCGTGGATGATGCCGCCCTCAGGCGCGATGTGAATGGCTGCATCCAGTAAGTCGTCGATGAGAAAGGTGAGTCTCGTTCTGTCTCCGTAAATGTCGAGCCGGGACGGCATCTCGGGTAAAAACCGAAACGACGGAAAATTCCACAGCCGCTTGCCGATGCGCTCGCTGAAAAGATGCGCGAGATTTATTTCGGCGTTCTCCAGACTTACGTGCTGCGTTTCGATGTCGGCGGCGTCGGAGAGTGTGTCGATGAGGCGGCTCAAGCGATGGATGTTCTCGGATAAATCCTGAATCTCCTCACGCGCCTTCCAGGGGTCTGATTCCTCGGCCAGGGAGAGGAACTTACTTTTGAGGTGAGAGGCGGGAGTTTGGAGTTCGCGTGCGGCGAGACGCAAAAACAAAGCGGCGAGTTGTTCATTCGAAGGTTGTTTTTCACTGCCGTCTTTCATGTGGGTTCCCAACTTTTTCGGTGGGATGATTGGTTGAGCGTGGTGACCGATTCTAGTATAAATTCCGCCGTTCCACTCGTCATCGGACGTAAGCTGGATAGCTCGCTTAACGGAACCCACTTGGCTTCAGATATGTCGCTCGCCGCCTGAAGCGTCCCCCCGATGGGTCGGCACACAAAATCAATGAGCACGTAATGAAATTGCACGCGTTCCCATTCGTCCCGGGTGACGCGGTTCAAAACCCGGCCCTCGGAGAGGATCTCCACATCCAGGCCGGTCTCTTCTTTGACCTCTCGCATACAGGTTTGTTCGAGGTTTTCTCCCAAATGGACGCCGCCACCCGGAATGCTCCAGGCGCCCATTTTAGGAGGTTGCCCCCGACGGACGATGAGGACGTTTTCCTTATCGAGGATGATCGCCCCTACGCCGACAATCGGGCGAAGCGGATATTCACGACTCAACCCCCCGGCTCCTCAGGTGAAAGATGAAAGAAAAACACTTAGGTTTTCGGATTGCAACGGCCTCATGGGAATCTCGGCTCCAAGATAGCATGTTTTACGCCCCGGGGGTTACGCCGAGTCGGTCGGATCACGGAAAATGGGGGCATCCCGCCGCTATTCATCCCGTTGACACCCCGGGGTGGGAGCCGTATCATTTTTTCGTTTTTGAAGCCTGCCCTTTGGAGTTTCTCAGAATCGAGGGCGCTTTAATCCCCCCATCAGCCAAGAGGTGCGCGTGGCGAGCAGGGATGTCCGCGCCGGGGAGTCGCGTATGCCGCCCGAAGTCGTCTTCGCGCTCATGTCGTTGTGTTTTCTCGGCGTCAATGACTTTCTCTATAAATGGGGTCAGCAGTGGGAGATGCGCAGCGGCCCCTTCATGTTCCTGCAAAACATGGCGTACCTGCCCAACGCGTTCGGCCTGGCCTATTATCGCGAGGAGTTGCTCTGGAATCCGGGCCTCGCCTTTGGATTCATCAACGGTATTTTGGCGTTCACCGCGTTTTTATTCGTCTTGCTCGCCCTTCGGCGTGGCGAGGCGGTGGCGCTCGTGCCGATCGTCCGCCTGAATTTCGCGGTAACGGCCGCCCTGACGATTTTTTTTCTGGGCGAGAGCGTCAACCTCATCAAGGGCCTCGCCCTGGTCTTGGCGGCTCTCGCCGTGATTTTGGGCGGCAGCGGCGTGGCGGCCTCCGTCGGAGACAAGCGCTCCGTCGTCCTGGCCATTGGCGCCATGTGCATGTTCGGCGTCATCGGGCTTCTCTATAAGCTGGGACTCGGAATGGGCGCCAAACCCGCCATGATGACGGCCGCCCAAAGCGTGGGCGTCTTCTGCATGGCCGTGCCCTTCGCGCTCCTGCAAAAAGATCCACTGCCCAGGCGCGGCGTGCCGCTGTGGGTGCCCTTCGTGTGCGGCGTTCTCACCTCTTCGAGTTATGTGGCCATCGCCGTGGGGTTCACCTATGGCGAGGCGGTCGTCGTGGCGCCCATCGCCCAGTTGAGTTTCGTGTTGACCGGGGTGCTCGCCATCATCTTCCTCAAGGAGAAATTAACGCCGAGAAAAGGGGTGGGGGTCATCTTCGCCATCGGGTCTGTCGTTCTGTTTTCCAAGGGATAATTTTACACCACGTCCTCGTTTCGAAGACGCTCGATTTCCGGGGGCGCCAAACCCAGCCACTCGGTGAGTATTTTTTCGGTATGCTCTCCCAGGGCCGGCCCCGTCCAGGCGATGTCGAGGGGCGTTTCCGACATCCTTGGAAAGGCGCCCTGCATGGGCACGGAGCCGAAATCCGCGTCCGGCACATGGCGCACCAGGTTTCTCGCCTGAAAGTGGGGATCTGCCAGAATGTCTTCGATGTCATAGACGGGGCTCGCCGTGACGCCGCCCGCATTGAATCTCTCCATATTCTCATCACAACTATGCTTTCCTATCGCATCGGCCACGATGTTATCGAGTTCGTCCTGGTTCACGACGCGCGCCTCGTTGTTCATGAATCGCTCGTCGGTGATGAGGTCTTCACGCCCCAGAGCGCGGGCGAGGCGCTCATACATCGGCTGGGTGGATGCGGAAATCGCCACCCACTTCCCGTCGCTCGTGGGATAGATGTTTCTGGGCGCGGAGTTTTCGGAGCGGTTGCCCAGACGGGGGCGTTTTTGCCCGTCGATGAGATAGCGGGCCGCCTGGGGACCCAGCATCGTGAAGAGCGGTTCGTAGAGCGCCAGGTCGATAACCTGTCCCTTGTCGCCTCCCAGAGCGTCGCGATGATAGAGCGCGAACATGGTGGAGGCGACGCCCTGGAGCGCCGCCGTCATATCGGCCAGGGGCTGGGGCGCGGCCAGGGGAGGGGAATCGGGGTATCCGTTCATATCGGCGAAGCCCGACATCGCCTCCACCAGGGTGCCGAAGCCCGGCTTGTCTCGATAAGGGCCGTCTTGTCCCCATCCGGATATCCGGACGATGATGAGCCTCGGGTTCACCTCCCATAATTCATCCGGGCCCAGGCCCCAGCTTTCGAGCTTGCCCACAAAGAAATTCTCGGCGAGAACGTCCGCCCGGACTGCCAACTTTCGGATGAGGTCTTGCCCTCTTGGTTTGCCGAGGTCCACCGTGATGGATCGTTTTCCCCGGCCATAGACCTTCCACCAGTACGGGTTCCACGCGCGCAGCGTATCTCCGCGTCCCGGGACTTCGACCTTGACTACGTCGGCGCCGGCATCGGCCAGCAGCATGCCGTACATGCCACCCGATACGAGGCGGGTCAGGTCCAAGACCTTGACGCCCTCAAGGGGTCTACTCACGGACTTTTCCTCCGTCTGCTCAAAAGAAACCGCCTTGTTCTACTACTTCCGGAATCAATCTTTCAATGTGATCCACAAAGCGGCATGATCGCTCGGCGGCCTCGGGTCTCCCGGCGGCCAATCGATGCGCGCGTCGAGCAGCCTGCCTTGCGCGCGGCGATTGATGAACGCATGATCCAGCCGGAAGCGTCCTCCCCCGCCGGGCGCACGCCAGGTATAGGCGTGTTTTTGGCCGTGGATGCTGCGGTAGGCATCCACCCAGCCCGTTTTCGACATGGTGGTCATAAAATCATCTTCGCGCCGGTTGAAGCATTTTACGCTCTCGTCCTCGCCGATTCGCCCGGTGTTGTAATCACCCACCATCATGGCGCCGCCCCCGCGCCAGCGACGCGCCAAATCGCAAAGCGCATCCAGGAAGGGATATTTTTTTCCGCTCACGCGGTTGAGCACATGAACGGCGGCGATGGTGATGGGCGTAGGCGCGCGAACGTGGGCGAGCAGGCGGCGCTCTTGGGGTTCAGGCGATCTCTTCCAGTGAATGCGCTTGAGTGGCCAGCGTGATGCGAGGAGTAAGGCGTTTTTGGCCGGTTGGCTTTCGGATGTCGTCTTTAGTTGTTGGGAAAGTCCCATTTCCTTTATTCGGGCGGCGATCTCCCAGCTGGGCGGAGTACCCCGGAACTCCGTCAGTATGAGGAGGTCGGGCTTGGCTCTGTGGATGCGCTCCACGATGGCGGGCACCCGGCGTCCGCCGCCGTGCATGATGTTCCAGATGAGGATTTTCATGGCAAGTCGATTCTATCGGTAGTAACATGACGGACGCCAACCACCCCAGCGGGTGGGAATAGAAAGAAGGATCACACAATGTCGACGTGCCGCCCGTTCGGCGGCTGTCGGGGAGGAAATTTGCTTGAAGCGAATATGTGTTTTCGCCGGTTCGTCAAAGGGCGTTCGGCCTGAGTACCGGGAGGCGGCGCGAGTCCTGGGACAAACTTTGGGTGCACGCGGAATCGGCGTGGTGTATGGGGCGGGTGCTATCGGGCTGATGGGGGTTTTGGCCGACGCCGTGCTCGAGAGCGGAGGTGAGATTACCGGAGTGATTCCCGATAAATTGATGGACATGGAAATCGCTCATGAGGGACTCACCCAACTTCACGTTGTACACACGATGCATGAGAGAAAAGCGTTGATGGCGGAATTGGCCGGTGGGTTCATCGCGCTGCCGGGAGGACTCGGTACGCTGGAGGAGACCATGGAGATGCTCACTTGGCTTCAACTCGGATATCACGAAAAGCCCATCGGCTTACTCAACATTCGTGGCTATTACGATCCTTTGCTTCGATTTTTACGCCATACGCACGAGGAGGGTTTCATCTCGCAGAAAAGTTTAAATCTATTCTCGGTCGATGATGCGCCCGAGAACTTGGTTCAGCGGATGCTCACTCCCAGGTGAGCGCGGCGAGGTAGCCCACGCTGTCATCCAGCGCTGTCTTGACCTCGATTCCCTGCGCTCGTTTGTGCGCCTGGATGGTTTTGAGGTGGGCAAACCCCTCCCAGAGCACATGGCGAAAGGTCCATTCCAGGTTGTAGTGAAAAACGTTGTTTTTATTCTCGTCTTGCTGGAAACCATCGGGGTGGATTTTGAGCACAACGTTTTGAAGCCAGTCGATATACTTATCGCCCGAGGGCCATTCGTAGTTTCGAGGAACGACCCTTTCTTTGGTTTTTTCCCGAAGTGATTCTCTGGTTTCGTTTTTCAGAATATCCAGAGCCAAATGGCAGCCGTCCTCATAAGCCGTGAGCAAATCCCCGATCTCATGAAATCGTTCTGGATCGAGGAGACGATCCGCACCACCCGTGTCGTATAGAGAACTCGGCCTCGGCAGTTCCTCTCTAAACAAGGATTTCCCCCAAACCTGCAAGAACCATCTGTAGTTCACGTATCCCATATGGCTGACCTGCTCGCGTATTGACCACAGACCCCAGCTTTTGCCGGGTTGCTTCAGATCGAGTTGTTCTTGCGTGAGGCCCTCCACTTCCCGGGCGTACATTCCGGGTAACAGGGCGTATTCGGGAAAAATTTCCGTGGCGGGTCTTGAAGAGTTCTGTGACATTTTCACTATCCTCGAATGGAATCAGGAGTTCAAAATATATCATGCGACATCCAGTTTTGCTTGGAGGCGCCGATTTCAGGCGGAGCTTTCTCGTGCCATAATGCGCACCTATCGATTTATTACATCCCTTTATCTCTTGGATGGCCTTTGCTCGAATCACTCCCTCCGGTTTTTTTGTCGTTTTTATCCGGTGTCTTTTTGGCTGCGGCTCAGACGGTCTACCGAGGGGCCCTTCAGTGGATGGGGCCCAAGGCGCTTACCTTCTTGAGTAACTTGATGCTGGTAACCTACGCCTCGACCATTTACATACTGGGCGCGGGTCTCGAAAAATGGCCCTTGGAGGGGATTTTATGGTTTGTGCTGGCGGGGCTTTGCTCTCATTTTTTATCGAGAAACCTGAATTTCATCTCCGCCACGCTCATCGGGATGGCGCGTTCTCAGATTTTGTTGCAAGTCCATCCCATCTGGAGCGCTCTGCTGGCCGTGCTTCTGCTTGGCGAGACGATAACCTTCCCGATTGCTCTGGGTACTTTCGCCATTGTATTGGGCGCGATACTCCTGGTGCAGGAGAGGGGGACAGGAGGCAAGCGCGCTCCATTTTGGCATTACCTCATACCGCTTCTGGCGGCTTTTTTTTTCTCCTTCGCTCCGCCTTTGCGCAAGTTCGCGTTTCAGACGATTCCCTCGCCCGCTTTCGGCATCGCCACCACGGCGTTCGCGGGCGCGCTTCTCCAACTCGGCTCCATACCGTTTGTTGAAAATCATGAGCTCAACCCCAAAACCTGGAACAAAAAGAGCGTATGGGCGGTCATCATCGGAGGGATTTTCAACATCATATCGGCATACGCCTTTTGGCTCGCCATTAAAAATGGAAAGCTCGTTGAGGTGATTCCGATAAACAGGCTCTCGATTTTATTCTTGATAATATTTTCCTGGATTTTTTATCAAAGGCTGGAACGCATCAATTTGCGCGTGATCGCCGGGGGGCTGCTCGCCGTGGAGGGCGCTGTGCTGGTCATACTGGGCAGGTAGGTCCTCTTGCGCCCTGCGCGAGGGTTCGCCATTTTACTTTAGGCGGCGAGGCGATGGGTGCTATCGCCCGAGTCGATCACTTCATTTGTTTTGATGGCTGATTCGATTCAGCCGCCTTATTAGTGTCTTTTCCATGCGAGTGATTTTCGGATTTCAGGGGGTCGTTGACATGGTGAATTTTATCGTGGACGCGCCGCCGGAATTTCGTGCACTGTTGGGCGCTTTTCTGTTCGCGTACAATCAAATTCTCATCCGCAGATTTCTCGAACGCGCCTCGGCGCTCACGATTACGTTTTGGGTGAATGGGTGGATGGCGGTTCTCGCTGCACTCTTTTCTCCATTATTCGATATCTATGAGGGTGATTGGGTGGCCGCTCTCGTCTTTTTTCTCTTCACCGGCGCGGTGGGAAATCTCGTGGCGCGCTATAGCGCTCTTCGCTCGAGCGCGGACATCGGGGTGAGCAGGACGAACGCGCTCGTGGCGGCGACGCCCATCGGGGCGGCGGTGATGGGCGTTGTGATTCTGGGCGAGCGCCCTGGCGCGGGCGTCTGGGTGGGAATCGCACTCATCGTCATCGGGATGATCTGGCTCACCGGTGAGCGGGGAACCGGAGGACATTCGCTGAAGCGTTATACGTTCGCTTTCATCGCGATGGCGGCTTTCAGCTTCACGCCCTATCTTCGAAAAGCCGGGCTGGCTGCCATGAATGCGCCCTGGCTGGGCATTCTCGTAGCCACGCTGATCGCCAACATGGGTTTGCTGATTTCCTCGCGCTTCGCCTCGAGCGCCCAGAAATTTAATTGGAACGCGCAGATCGCGGTGGCGTGCGTCCCGGCGGGCTTGTTGGCGCTCTTGTCCGCCGTGTTGTTCTGGACCTCGCTGCGCGATGGGCAGCTCACGGTGATTTCCCCGCTTGTTCGCATGACCCCGATTTTCGTTATTTTGCTGTCGGTGGTGTTGCTGCGCGATCTGGAAGTCATCACGAAGCGCTTGGTGGTGGCCACGCTCATCGTCGTGGCGGGGGCCGCTTTGGTGACGTCGGGTGGTTGATGCTACGTGCGTGCGCCTGAACATCGGGATTTTCGTTTGACCCGGGTCGTCCGTCTCTGCGAGAATGACGCCGTCTTCATTCTTCCAACAATGTGCTTTCCGCATCGATATCTATGAGATGTGATGCGGGAAGCCCCTTCAAAAAATCGTGGGGGTGCGATGAAAATACTCAAGATCATTCCCGAGAAGTGCACTGGCTGCATGCGATGCGAACTCGCGTGCTCATACGAACAGACGGGGACGTTCCAACCATCTAAAGCGGTGATTCGCGTCTCTTCGTTCGAAGGCCACACGAGCTACGCGCCCTACACGTGTCCGCAGTGCGACGAGGCCTGGTGCCTGACGGCGTGTCCGGTCGAAGCGATCGGCATCTCACCGGCCGGGGCGAAGGATGTGGCGGATGACATTTGCGTGGGTTGTAAGCTCTGCACCATCGCTTGTCCCTATGGAACGATGTTCTACGACATGGATACCCACAAGGCGTTCAAGTGCGACTTGTGCGGGGGAAATCCCGCGTGCGCGTCCGTGTGCCCCACCGGCGCCATTCTTTATCAAGAGGCCGATAAGACCGACTGGGTCGGGCCCTTTGCCGCGGAACGGGCGAAGTCACCCGCCGGGCCGCTTGCGGGGGTGCTCTGATCATGGCCAGACATGTCATCGTGGGGGGTGGAACCGCCGGCTGGAACGCCATCACCACCCTCAGGGAACTGGATAAAGGCGATTCCGATATTGTCCTCGTTGCGGATGAGACGCCGTATTCACGGATGGTGTTGCCCTACTATTTGGCGCGGGATATCGCGGAATCACATGTCTACATCGCCTCCCCTCCCAAGCTCGCCGCGTTGAATGTGGATGCGAGGCTCGGCGCGCGCGCCGAGGGAATCGACGCATCCGCCAACAAGCTCATTCTTGAGGGGGGCGACGAGATTGAGTATGACAATCTTCTGATTGCCACGGGTTCTTCGCCGGTGAAAGCGCCCGTGCCGGGAGCGGACGGGAAGAACGTGCACAGCTTCTGGACGTTTCCCCAAGCGCGCGCCGTAGCGTCCTGCGTGGGCGAGGGTGCTCGCGTCGCGATGATCGGAGCGGGATTCATCGCCTTCACGATTCTGAACGCCCTGGTGAATCAGGGAGTCAAGCTCACCGTGGTGGAACTTGAATCGCGCATCCTGCCGCGCATGATAGACGATACGGGCGCCGGAATCGTTCAGGACTGGCTGAACGATCGAGGCGTGGAAGTGAGAACCTCGACGCAAGTGGCCTCTATTGAGGACAAGGGAGACGCCAAACTCCTCAAGTTCAAGGAAGGCCCCGATCTGGAAGTCGACCTGGTCATCATGGCCACGGGCATCAAGCCCAACATCGATTGGGTGGCGGGCAGCGGCCTCGAGACCAATCAGGGCATTCTGGTGGATGAACGTTGCCGCACGAGTGTGGAGAACATCTACGCGGCGGGTGATATCGCGGAAGGTCCCGACGCCGTCACGGGCGAGAAGGTCGTACACGCCATCGAACCCACCGCCATGCAGCATGGGCGCGTGGCGGCGGCCAACATGGCGGGCCAGGAGGTTGCGTACAAGGGCAGTCTGCTCATGAACATCGTGGATGTCCTAGATTTGGAGATCGCCAGCTTCGGTGCCTGGGATGATGCGGACGCCGAGGTCTTTGAAGTTACGCAGGCGGAGCGTCCCGCTTACAGGAAGCTGTTGTTCCATGGCGGGAGACTGACCGGCGCCATCATCTTGGGGAAAACCCGGGAAATCTGGACGACGAACGATGTGGGGATGCTCAAGGGTCTCGTGTACACGGGGGTGGACATCTCGGAGTGGAAAGAGCATTTGCGCAGAAACCCGTTTGACGTCAAACGGGCGTTTTTGGCCTCGGGCGCCGCGGGCGGCTTACTGCCGGAAACTATTTTGGGACGGCCATCGGCGCCGGCGAGTGAAATCACCGTCTCTTCATAAACAAGGAGGTCGATACCTTGACTGATTACGCATATGCAGGAGAAATCCTCCGGGTCGATCTCTCGAGCGGGAAGGCTTGGGGAGAGAAATTCGAAGTCGCCGACCGCAGAAAATGGGTGGGCGGCGCAGGCTTGGGCGCCAAGATTTTGTGGGAGGAAGTGCCGTCCGAGGTGGGTTGGGATCATCCCGAAAATCGCCTTGTTCTGGCCACGGGTCCTCTGGCGGGTCTGCCGGTTTGGGGAACGGGCGGACTTACTGTGGTGACGCGGGGCGCGATGACCAATGGCGCGACCAACACCCAGGCGAATGGTTTTTTCGGTGCGAATCTCAAGTATTGCGGCTATGACGCCATCGTGTTCCAGGGAGAATCGCCCGATTGGGTCTATCTCCACATCCGTGATGACGGGGTGGAGCTTCGCGACGCCGCCGAGTTGCTGGGCAAGGACACTTGGGAGACGCAGCAATCGCTTGAGAAGACGCTGAATCTGAGCGGCCATAATTTGAGCGTGTACAGCATCGGTCCCGCGGGCGAGAATCTCGTGCGCTTCGCCGCCATACAGGGCGACTACGGCCACGTAGCGAGCAAGAACGGCTGCGGTGCCGTCATGGGAAAGAAAAAAATGAAGGCGGTGGCAATCGAGCGCGGAACAAAGGGAATCGCCGCCGCCCATCCCAGAGCGCTCTTCGCCGCCGCGGACGATATTGCCCACAGCCTCCAGACCGATCCCTCCACCAAGGGGTTATATCTGTACGGCACTCTGGGCGGCGTCCGAAACCTGCAGGGAATGGGCGCGCTCCCGATTCGAAACTACACGACGAACGTGTGGCCCGAGGAAGTCGAAACGAAACAATGGGAGGCCAACGGACTGCGCGAGGGTTTTGACCACCGTGGCCATCAGTGTAGCGCGTGCGGCATGCACCATTGCCACATGCAGGTCATCTCCTCGGGCCCTTACAAAGGGCAGGTCGTCGATGAGCCCGAGTACGAAGGCTGGTCGGGAGCGGGCTGGACAATTGGCGCCACGGATCCACAGCAGGTCTCCTGGATGAACACCCAGCTCGATCGCGCCTGCGTGGACGTGAACGAGTTCGGCTGGCTCTGCGGCTGGGTGATGGAGTGCCAGCAAAATGGTTTTATCACGGACCAGGACCTCGGCTTCCGCCTGGAGTGGGGCGATATCGACGGGGCGAACAGATTGCTCGAGATGATCTGCAAGCGCGAGGGGATGGGCGATCTCTTGGCCGAGGGGACCAAGCTCGCGGCGGAGAAACTCGGCGGAGACGCGCAGGATTGCGCCATCTATACGGAAGTCAACAATTCCCCCAGGGGGCACGATCACCGCTCCCGCTGGGAGGAGATGATAGACACATGCACGGGTTCGGGCGGAACGATGGATACGGCTCCCCCGGTGTTCCCGACGGATTACGGCCTCCCCGCGCGTGTGCATCCCCAGGACGCGGTGGAGGTGCCCAAGCATGTGGGCGGTCTCAGAGGGCGTCGCGCGTATGAGGATTCCTTGGGGGCATGCGTGTTCACTACGCGCGCGCCGATGGATGTCTTGTGCCGCTCCATTCAGGCAGCCACCGGATGGGACGTGGACATGCATGAAGCGATGCAGACCGGCCGACGCATCAACGCCTTGATGCGCGCGTTCAATTTGCGCTGCGGCATCGGCCCGGAGGTTGAAAAACCATCCAAGCGATACGGTTCCACGCCGGTGGATGGACCGATCGCGGGCGTTTCGATCATGGATCAATGGGAGAAAATGCTCGATATATGGTACGAGACGGCCGGCTACGACAGGGAGACGGGCCGTCCCAAGCCCGAGCTATTGCGTGAACTCGGCCTCGAAGATGTCGCCGAAGCCCTGTGGGGCGTGAGCACCTAGCCTATCTTCGACCAGAGGACGACACCATGAACGAGACGAAAAGCGCCGGCGAAATTCATGTCCGGCTGGAATTCATCTCCTGGGCGTCGACTTTCGTGGGTGGAGACGGGAACGAGCGCAAGAATTTCGATGAGCAGGTTCCAGTGGGCGCCACGCTCCGGGACGTCCTCAAAAAGATGAGCCGACGCTACAGGACCCTGGATGAAGCGCTTTGGCACAACGGCTCCGGCGAATTGGCCGAACACCTGGAAATTGCCGTAAACGATGCCCTCATGGGAATCCACCACACGCTCGATTCCGAGATGAAAGAGGGCGACCTCGTCCTCCTGATGGGGCAATACATGGGCGGGTGAGCGGGCAACGTCATCTGGTAACAGATGGGCTTTCCCTTCTCATAAGTTTCGGCGTCTGCCTTTAGGTGCTGCCGAGAAATCTTAATTCCGCTTTGTTGAAATCATTGTGTCAAAACGGATGATTCGGGTCGAGCATTCCCAGAAATTCACCGCAGCGTTTCGCCTCGGCGGATTCTCCGATGGCGTCGGCGCATTGCGCCAAGCCGTGGACGGCGCGCAAAAAAGGCTGATTGGCGGGGATTTCCCAGGGGATGCGCCCATCGCCGCGCCAGCCCGAGGCGCGGGCCTTGTCCAGCCCTCTGTGGTAGGCGACCCGAAAGTAGGCGTATGCGCTAATTGTCTCTTCGTTTGCGAGCGCAATTCGGCCCATGGCCACCCAGCCGGATAAGGCGTCCGGGTGGCGCGCCACGAGGCTTTGCAGTTTCTCCATGGATGGCTCGCAGTTTTTCTCGCTCGATAAAATTTCATCGCACAGTGAATCCAACGCGCCGAGTTCCTCCGGCTCGGGCGGTAGCGATGTTTTGGGAACCCCGTCTGAGGTGATGTCGAGCAAATCATCGGGTTCATTCGGCATAATGAAATCCTTTTCAGGGGGAAGTTTAGGAATATCATTATAACCCTTGCGTCATGATGGCACATTTGTTTTTCGGGATTGACGTCCCGAAGTCGGTTTGTTAGCTTCGACCCGCCCGAGAAATTCCGTACCATACCCCACGCCTGAAAAAAGTCTGGAGGCCCCACTCGATGTCATCGGTACTTGCGCTGAGAGATCCTGATATTTTCGCCGCGATGGAAGATGAAAGAAAACGCCAGGCGGATGAACTCGAACTCATCGCTTCGGAGAACTACGTGAGCAAGGCGGTAATGGAAGCGGTGGGCGGTGTGATGACGAACAAATATGCGGAAGGGTTTCCGGGAAGGCGCTATTATGGTGGTTGCCAGTTTGTGGATGTGGCCGAATCTCTCGCTATCGAGCGGGCGAAGTCTCTTTTCGGCATGGCTCACGCCTCCGTGCAGCCGCACAGCGGCGCCCAGGCGAACGCTGCGGTGTATTACGGTTTGCTCGAACCGGGCGATACGCTTTTGGGAATGAACCTCTCTCATGGGGGCCACCTCACCCATGGGCATCCTGTCACCTTCTCGGGCCGTTGGTTCAAGGTGGTGGCTTATGGCGTGGATCCCGAAAACCACGTCATCGATATTGACGAAGTGGAGAGCCAGGCAAGGGAGCACCGACCCAAAATTATCGTCGTGGGGGCGAGCGCGTATCCGCGAGCCATCGATTATGCTCGCTTCAGAGGGATTGCAGATGAAGTGGGCGCCGTGGTGATGGCGGATATCGCCCACGTTGCGGGGCTCATCGCGGGTGGCGTACATCCGAATCCCGCGGGCCAAGCGCAGATTGTCACCACCACGACGCACAAGACGCTCAGGGGTCCTCGCGGCGGCATGATTCTTTGCGACGAAGATTACGCGGGGGAAATGAATAAGGCCGTTTTCCCAGGTCTCCAGGGCGGACCCTTGATGCACGTCGTCGCGGCCAAGGCGGTGGCGTTGAAGGAAGCAAGCACCCCGGAATTCAAGTCTTATGCGGAGCAGATTGTGAAAAACGCAAAAGCGCTCGCAGACGCGCTCCTACAACGGGGTATCCACCTCGTCTCGGGCGGCACGGACAATCATTTGATTCTTCTGGATCTGCGCGCGGCCGGTTTCAGCGGCAAGAAGGCGGAGGCCGCTTTGGGCCAGGCGGGAATCACGGTGAATAAGAACGCAGTTCCTTTCGACACCAGGAAGCCGGCGTTCACGAGCGGGATTCGCATCGGAACGCCCGCGTTGACGTCGCGCCACATGAAAGAAGACGAGATGAAAGTCGTGGGCGGCTGGATAGCCGACGTGCTGGCTGATATTGCGGATGAGGCGCGCATCGCCTCGGTGAGAGCAGACGTCAGAACGCTTTGTGAGAAATTTCCGATGGGTCCGGATGGAGCCAGACCGGAGCAGGCCGGCATTTCAAGCTAGTGAGGCGGTTTTTCGACTTTCACGACACCTCTTTTTTCCAATTGATGAACAAACGCCAGCGTATGGTGGTCAGCAAAAGGCGCGCCCATGATTTGCGCTCCAAGCGGCAGACCCTCTTCGCTCATGCCTACGGGAAAAGCCGTAGATGGCCCGCCAAGGAAATTCCAAAGCCTCGTCAAAGAGATCATGAGCGTTCGAATTTCAACTTCTTTGCCTCGCACGGTTCCGGAAGACTGAGAACGCAAAGCGGCGGGAATCGGTGTGGCGGCGGAGAGAACGAGGTCGACTTGGCCGTAAACTTCCTTGCATATGCGCTTTGTCCATTGCTCCCGGAATCGAAGCGCCTGGATATACGATGTGGCGGGAATGAAAAACCCAGGCCTGATTCTCTCCAAGACTGCGGGATCAAAGTCTTGCGCCTTTTCTCGTATGTTTTTCTCATGCACGGCAGCCGCTTCGGATACCATCAACACCGCAGCCGCATGAAACGCGGTTTCGACGTCGGGTATTTCAATATCGACTACCTCGGCGCCCGCTTCCTGAAGAGCCTTGGCCAGATTGTTCACCGCTTCCGCCACGGGAGGTTCCGAGCGTTGTTCATAGTATTCTCGCGCGTGGCCGATGCGGAATTCTTCGATGGGTTTGCTCAGCGTGCCCATGAAGTCAGGCGGATCTCCGGCAATGGAAGAGGCATCGGCCGGGTTGTGTCCTGCAATGGCGGACATCATCAGTGCACAGTCTCGTGAGGATCTCGCCAGTGGCCCGAAAGAATCGAGCGACCATGACAACGGCGCGCAGTTTGATTTTGTGACGAGTCCATGGGTGGGTTTATGTCCGATGACGCCGCACAAGGATGCGGGAATCCGAATAGACCCACCCGTATCAGAACCAATGGCGATGGAAACCTGCCCCGTTGCCACACTGTTGCCTGATCCGCCGCTTGATCCGCCCGTGACCCGCTCGGTATCCCAAGGGTTTTTTTGGTCTCCGTAATGGGGATTGTGCCCGGTGGGGCCGAAGGCGTATTCATGCAGGTTGAGTTTTCCGAGTATCACGCCGCCCGCTTGGCGTATTTTCCGGGTCAGCAGAGCATCAGCCTCCGCAACGTTCTCTTTATCGATGATGCTGCCCGCCGTGGTGGGCAAACCTTGCATGTCGATCAAATCTTTCAGGCCTATCGGCGCGCCGGCCATGGACCCCGGGTCGTCACCTCGGGCGATGGCGGCGTCCACTTCCTGCGCCGCCTTAAGAGCGCCCTCTGAATCCAGCTTAATCCAGGAATTCAAAGCAGCGCCGATTTTCTCCGAGCGTTTCAGATGCGCCTCGGCGACTTGAACGGCACTGATTCTTTTTTCTTTGATTTGTTCGACGATCTCCGAGGCGGTGAGGTTCGTGGGGTCGCTAGTCAATTTATTTCTCCCTCGCGAGGGAGCGCAAGAATCCGGTGTGTCCGGCAGGCTCTGTTTGCGACGAAAGGTGCTCCAGCAATTGCGGATGTCCTTTCTCAAGGTTTTCCATAGTGGCGATGATGACGGCGCGCCTTTCGGCGTCGAGTTGATCTCCAAAGAGGTCGCCGCACCGAGTTTTCAACGCATCATCTGAAATCGGCATTTTGCTCTCCTGGTCAAGCAAAGTTCATGCACGCATTTGATGGATACAGCCATTCATTCATGAATAAAGATATGATGCTTTTTCCCAAAAAGTATTGCAATTGAAAAAGCGGAACGTTGTCGACAATGACGCGAGAGCGCCATGAGGGGTTCTTATTTGATTTCTTGGCGCTTGCTTCCGCGCAAGCCTGGAGGCAAAATAAAGAGCGAACTCGTTCCACTCCGCCCTCCAGGGGAATATGTGCGTAAATTCACCAAATTCATCTTCATCACCGCATTTTTGGTTTTAGCATTAAGTGGATGTGTGCCCGCGGTGGTTATGGTCGTCCAAAAGGGTATAAAGAGCGCTCTGGAGGACCGTCCTCTGAGCCGGCAACTTGAAGATGCGAAAATACATGCGAATTTGCTGAAAGAATATTTGTACTTCGATAGCGGTTTGCCGGTGGATGTGGATACGAACGTGTGGGAGGGGAGGGTGTTGCTGACCGGCGTGGTGGATACGGAGAGAAAGCGAGAAGCCGTTTTGAGCATTGCGCGGGGAGACCCCAGAATCAAAGCCATTTATAATCATATTGTTCTCGGTTCTTCAGCCGAAGTGGAGCGCAACCGCGCGGCGGCGAAGACGAAACCGGCCGTGGAGCGCGATATCGTCAAAATCAGCCGAATCGCCAGCGATGTATGGATAGAAGCAAAGCTCAAGGGCCAGCTCTTGGCGACGGAGGGCGTGAATTCCGTGAATTACCGCTGGCAGTCCGTGCGAAACAAGGTTTATATCATCGGCCGGGCAAGAACGGAGTTCGAAAAAAAACTGGTCCTTCAGATTATTCGCGGAACGAAAGGTGTTATTCATCTCGAAGAATATATTCAGGTAAAGCCAGTTCAAAAATAAAATTTCTCAAAAAATCTCCTTTCAAATGGTCCTCGAATAGATGATTCGTTTGAGTGTTTTGGATCAATCTCCTATCCGCTCGGGAGGAACGGCAGCGGACGCCATAGGTGAGACCGTCCAGTTGGCGCAAGCCGCCGAGCGCCTGGGCTACCATCGCTACTGGTTGGCGGAACATCACAGCCACGGGGCGTTCGCGGGCACGTCGCCCGAAGTTTTGATCGGTCAGATCGCTGCGACGACGCAGACGATTCGCGTGGGATCGGGCGGGGTTATGCTCAGTCATTACAGCGCGCTCAGGGTGGCCGAATCGTTTCGGGTGCTGGAGACTCTCTACCCGGGCCGCATTGATTTGGGTTTGGGCCGCGCCCCCGGGGCCGACAGGCTCACGTCCGCAGCTTTGGCGCCCGAGCAGAGTGGTTTTCGCTACGATGATTTCCCGCAAAAAGTCTCTGACCTTCGAGGTTGGATTGAAGGGTCGTTGCCGGAGGATCATCCCTTCGCCCGAATAAGCGCCATGCCCACCGGAAAGACGGCGCCCGAAATGTGGCTCTTGGGAACTTCGGATCAAAGCGTGATTCTAGCCGCTCGTTTTGGTTGCGCGTTTTCTTTCGCGCATTTCATCAACACGTATGGCAGCGTCCAGATGATGGATATGTACCGCAGGGATTTTCGGCCGTCGGTCAAATGCAAAGCGCCTATGGGGAGCCTCGCAGTTTTTGTGATTTGCGCGCCGAGCGAAGAAGAAGCGCTCTACCATGCAGCCAGCAGACCTCTGGTGATGCTCAGAAGCCGTCGTGGCGAGGGAGGCGGCGTGCCCACGCCCGAGGAGGCGCTCGCCTACCCGTGGACGAACATGGAACGCGCCTTCGCTCAGGATATCGACAGCAGAACCATCGCTGGAGATCCGGAGCAGGTCAAGAACAAGCTCGATACTTTGGCTTTCGAACACAAAGTCGAGGAACTCATTATCGTGAACGTGATGCACAGCTTTGAGGCCAGAGTGAAATCCTATGAGCTTTTGGCGGAGATTTTCGAACTGAAAGGAAACCCGTGAGGCCTTAGACCCGAAAGGATGACACTGTTACTCTTCGCCGTCGACCTTGAGGTTCATTTTTCGCTCACTTATGAGCGACGATGTGCTTTGCGTCCACCAAAATACTAAAGGAGCAATTCATGGTGCTTTCCGCTGTAATAACGACGAGCCGGGGTGAGATACGGCTTGATTTGCATGAAGACAAGACCCCGGTGACGGTGGCGAGCTTTGTGAACCTCGCCCAGCGGGGCTTCTACGACGGTCTTGTTTTTCACCGCGTGATTTCTGATTTCATGATTCAGGGAGGCTGCCCTTTGGGCGCGGGAACGGGTGGGCCCGGCTATCAATTCGAAGATGAATGCTCCCCCGACCTTCCCCATGACGGTCCGGGCGTTCTCTCGATGGCGAATGCAGGGCCGGGCACGAATGGTTCTCAGTTTTTCATCACCCATGTACCCACTGCCTGGCTTGATGGCAAACATACTGTTTTCGGGCGCGTCACTTCCGGTCAAGACGTGGTGGATGCGATTGAGCAGGGCGACGGGATTGAGAAAGTCGAGATCGAGGGTGACGCCTCCGGGCTGTTCGAAGCGCAAAAAGATAGGATTGCAGAGTGGAACAAGGCGCTGGATGACTAGAGCCTTAAGCGTGTTTTCTGGCCTTTAGTTCCGTTTTACGTAACCGGAAGGTTTCGGGAGTTACTTCCAGGCATTCGCCCTCGCGCAAAAATTCGAGCGCTTCTTCCAGGCTGAATCGTTTGGGCGGTATGAGTTGGGCGGAGATGTCGGCATGGGCGGCCCGGATGTTGGTGAGTTTCTTCTCCTTTGAAATGTTCACGAACATATCTTGTTCGCGGCTGTTCTCACCGATGATCATTCCCTCATAGACTTCTTCTGCGGGAGCGACGAAGAGAGTTCCGCGCTCTTGGATGTTCTCCACCGCGTATGATGTGGCTTTGCCCGCGCGGTCCGATATCAATGCTCCTGTCGATCTGCTAGGAAGTTCGCCCGCCCATTCCCCCCATCCGGCGAAAATGTGGGTGAGAATGCCCGTTCCCCGCGTTTGGGTGAGGAATTCGTTGCGATAGCCGATGAGACCCCGACTGGGAATGGAAAACTCAAGCCGCGCGCGCCCTTTGCCATGGTTGATCATTTTAGTCATTTGTCCTTTGCGCGCGCCCAAACTCTGTGTGATGGCGCCGATGAATTCTTCCGGGGCGTCCACCACCACATTTTCCATGGGCTCTGTGGTCTTGCCGTTTTCTTTGCGCGTAATAACCTCGGGTCGGCCAACGGTGATTTCATATTTCTCGCGCCTGAGTTGCTCGATCAGCACGGCGAGTTGCAAAGAACCGCGGCCGGACACGCGCAAGGCATCCGCGGAGTCGGTTTCCTCGACTCTGATGGCCACGTTATTTCTCGCCTCCCGCAGGAGTCGCTCTCGAATCTGGCGCGAGGTGAGGTATTTCCCGCTACGACCCGCCAGGGGAGTATCGTTGATCCTGAAATTCATGGCGATGGTGGGTTCATCAACGGTAATGACTGGTAGCGCAACCGGGTTGTCCACATCTGCAATAGTGTCCCCGATTTCCACGTGCTCTAAACCGGCTACGGCAACGATGTCGCCGCCACGCGCTTGTTCCATTTGGTAGCGGCTCAATCCTTCATAGCCGAATAAAGAAGCGATCTCTCCTTTCACCTTGCTCCCTTTTTGTCCCAAAACAATGGTTTGGGCCTTTGCATTGAGTTGCCCATTCCAGATTCGCCCGATGGAGAGACGACCCACGTAATTGTCGTATTCGAGGCGGGAGACGAGCATCTGAAGTGGCTTATCTGCATCATATGAGGGGGGAGGTATCGTGCTCTGGAGTGTATGGAACAAGTGTTCGAGTGTGGGAGAGAGAGCGTCGGGCTCGGGGCCGGCCTTGCCATCTCGAGCGATGGCGTAGAGCACGGGAAAATCAAGCTGGGTTTCTCCGGCGTCCAGATCGATGAACAGATCGTAAATTTCGTCGAGAACTTGCTCTGGTCTTGCGTCCGGACGGTCTATTTTATTAATGACCACGACGAAGGGGAGCTCTCGCTCCAGGGCTTTGCTGACCACGAACCGCGTTTGCGGCAGAGGGCCTTCCGAAGCGTCGACCAAAAGCATCACGCCATCCACCATGGAGAGGACGCGCTCCACCTCGCCGCCGAAATCCGCATGGCCCGGTGTGTCCACGATGTTGTAGCGTATTCCTTTGAAATCAATGGCGCAGTTTTTCGCCATGATGGTGATTCCCTTTTCTCGCTCGAGATCCATCGAATCCAGGACACGCTCAACCACATCTTGCCCTTCGCGGAAGATGCCGCTTTGCCAGAGCATGGAGTCCACCAGGGTGGTTTTGCCGTGATCGACATGAGCGATAATGGCGAGATTTCTCAGATCGGTTCGTTTCGTGATAGCCATTTTTCCCTCGAACAGGTTTCGAGACATTCGGGAATGCGCCCAAAGCGCGGGGATAATGGAGGAATTAAAGAGTGTTGGCAAGAGAAGGAAAGTTTTGATTTTGATTGCGGGATGCCGGAAATCCATAAATAGGATATCATAACTTGATGGATTCCTCATTTTCCTGTTCACAGTTTATCGGAGGGGACTCGACTTGAAATTTTCTTTTTTCATGATGCCGATTCATCATCCCTCTGAAAATCCATCGCTTGCCTATCAGCGTGATATCTCACTCATCGAATATGTTGATGAACTCGATTTTGATGAATTCTATATTGGAGAGCACCATTCCGGGGGGTGGGAGACGATTCCAGCACCCGAGATGGCCCTTGCCATGGCAGCGGCCAAAGCGAAGCGAATCCGCTTGGGTACGTCTGTGCTTAGCGTTCCGTATCATCATCCGTTTCACTTGGCGGAACGAATGGCGTTTTTGGACCAGCTCACCAAAGGGCGCGCCATTTTGGGAGTGGGCCCGAGCAATTTGGCGAGCGACATCAAGTTGTTTGACATTCATCCGGGCGATCTGCGTCCGATGCTGCGCGAATCAGTGGATATCATGGTCAAACTCCTGGAATCGCCCGAGCCGTTTGACTATGAGGGCCGGTTCTGGAAGTTGCGAAATGTTTGCCTCCAGGTACGTTCCTATCAAAATCCTAGAATGCCGCTTGCCATCGCATCGGCGGGAAGCCGCGGGGCGATTGATATGGCCGCTCAGTACGAGATGATATTACTCTCCTTCGGCGGCAAGAAAATCATGGATAACCTCTCACTCTCCGAGCAATGGCCCCATATGGAGGAATGCGCTCGAAGACACGGCACGCGAGTATCGCGCGAGAACTGGAGAATCACCACGTACGTGCATCTTGCCGAAAGCCGCGAGAAGGCCTGGGCCGACGTAGAAGAGTTCGCTCTTCGCGATATGAATTACTTCATGGATATCGGTTTGAAGCCTGCTTATGAGGCGTATCCCGATCAACCGCGCTCCGAGATCACGCCGAAAACAGCCGCAGAGCAAAGATACTGGATGGTGGGCACTCCGGATGACGCGATTGAGGTGATCGAGAAAATACAAGAGGAAACCGGCGGATTCGGCGGCCTTATGCTAACGACGCATGAATGGGTAGGCGATAAAAAAATAAGAGACTCACTCGAGTTGTTCGCGCGATACGTGATGCCGCACTACAGAGGACACACGCAGGATCTCAAAGCGGCATGGAGCAGACTGCAGAAAGACTCAGCACGAGGCGAGATGCCCCCGCCAGGGGGAACGCCCTCATGGGAAACGCCCGGGTTGGAAGGACACAGGAGCAATTTGTTCACTTATCCGCCAGAAGATGGCGATTTTCCAAAAGGAGGTTGAAAAGGCCGCTTAAGGTGGGGCAACTTGGTCGAAGCATGTATGTGAGAACAAAATACTATCCCACGGTGAGTGTTGCCGTGACCAGCGATTTGGGGTTGTGGGTGCCGCTAAGAGGAAGATTTCACGAGCCATGGGTTTCATCGATTTTTGGTGTTGAAAGGCGAAAACGTCAGGTTGAATATGGAAAAATTTAGAAATACGATGTCAGACTGGAGGTGTTGAATATGGGCGTTACGTTTTTCCACGAAGTGGAGGACGCCAACGATCCTTTACTTATAATGGCGTTCTCTGGATGGAACGATGCGGCGGAGTCCGCAACGGCGGCGGCGCGCTATCTGGTTCAGCATTTCCAGGGAAAACGAGTAGCGCAAATCCAATCGGATGATTTTTTCCAGTTTGCGGATCAGAGGCCTACCGTTAAACTCAGTGAATCCGGCGAGCGGCGAATTACATGGCCATCGAACGAATTTTTCTATTGTCGTACGCCAGACCTTGCGCGGGATCTCATTGTCGGGATCGGCACCGAACCCCACTTGAGATGGAAACATTTTAGTGGCGATGTGCTGGATATAAATAACCATTACGGTGCACGGATGATCGTGACGATGGGGGCATTACTTGCGGGAGAATTGCATACCCAGCCCAGCCATTTGATGGCTATTGCCACCGATCCGTCATTAGTAGAACCCTCGGGCGTGGAGATAACGCGCTATGAAGGGCCTACGGGAATTGTGGGCGTCATCCATACGCTCATGCAGGATGAAGGTTTCCCAGCAGTGAGTTTGTGGGTGAACGTGCCGCACTACATTGCTTCTCTTTCCAACCCAAAAGCAACGTGCGCGCTTTTGGACAAATTGAGTACCCTGGGAGGCTTTGAAATATCCTTAGAGGATTTTGACATCGCCATCAATACGTTTGACGGGCAGGTCGAGCAAATCATCGCCAGAGATCCTCGCATTGCCAAATATGTCGAGGATATTCAAAAAGGCCAGATTCCCGATGAAATTCCAGGCGTGGATTTTCAGGATGCGTTCGATGGAGAACCCGGGGAAGAAGAGGGAAAGCTGCCTCCCGGAGCAGAGGTGGCTGATGAGATAGAGCGCTTGTTCAGGAGAAGACCTGGTGGGTCGGAGTCAAACTAAGTCATTGCATCTATTTCTTTGCAATCATGCGAATCAAATCCATCATATCGAGTAACATGAATCTTTTTTGAGTGGGGGATTGTAATGCCAGAGCGTTTTTATCAAGAGATGTTCGGTGGGCCTGATGATGATGGAGATCTTATCGGCACCGATGTGCCCCGGGTGGATGGCCCACCAAAAGCGGACGGTTCGCCCGTATTCGCTGCGGACCACAAACTGATTAACCCGCTCTATGTTGTTCCAGTTACAGCCCCCATCGCTTGCGGAACGTTGGAGCGAGTAGATTCGGCCGTAGCCGAAAATGCGCCGGGCGTCGCCTGTGTCCTGACCTCAAAGGACATTCCGGGTGCGAAACTCTACGGGATGTTGATGCCCGATCAGCCGGTTTTGGTGGAAAAGCGCATCTATTCACTTCAAGATATCGTGGCCATCGTGGCGGCGGACACGCTGGAGCAGGCGGAGTTCGCGGCCGGGTTAGTGAAAGTCAAAACCAAAACGCTTCCGGCCGTTTTTGAAACACAAGACGCATTGAAAGATGATGCTCCTATTGTCCAGCCGGATCATCCGGTGGCGAAAGGCAATGTGCTCACTCACTTGAAAATTCGAAAAGGCGATATTGAAAAGGGGTTCGCAGAGGCGGATGTCGTGCTGGAGGATACGTATGAAACCCAGTTCATCGATCATGCCTACCTCGAACCCGATGCAGGTTATGTGGTTCCCAACCCCGATGGCTCCATTACCTGCACTGGGCCCACCCAATGCCCGCATATGGTGAGGCGCGTCATCGCTCCGGTGCTGGGGTTGGGACAAAACGAGATTCAGTTCATCTCCACTCCCCCGGGTGGCGGTTTTGGCGGAAAAGAGGAAACCTCCATTGAAATCGCCATGCGGGCGGGCTTGGTCGCTCTCAAAACACGTCGCCCCGCCATCTACAACTACACGAGGGAAGAATCCCTGGGCGGGAAGGCGAAACGAGTGCCCGCGGTGATCCAACACAAAATCGGCGCCAAGAAAAATGGCAAAATCACCGCCATGCACATCCACATCTATCTTAACAAAGGTCCATATGCCGCTGTAGGACCTGGCATTATTAAAAAATTGATTATCCATTCCTCCGGCGCTTATGAATGCGACAACGTTTGGGCCGACGGCTACCTCGTGCTCACGAACAACATCAATACCTGTGCCATGCGCGGTTTGGGTGTTCCTCAGGTGCATTTCGCGATTGAAAGTCAGATGGACGAGCTGGCTCTCTCTCTCGAAATGGACCCCTTCGAACTGAGGCGTTTGAACGGCTATAAACTCGGTTCTTCCACCGCAACCCGTCAGGTATTGGACCAGAGTGTGGGCTATATGGATTGTCTCGATAAAGCGGAAAAAGCGCTCGGGCCGCATCCGCGAAAAAACGCGAACGGCAATGGACTGTTGTATGGCCGTGGCATGGCGGGATTTTGGTATTCCACGGGTGCCGCATCGCCCTCGGATTCTTGCGGCGCCCAGGTTCATGTCACCGATGATGGAAAAGTTCAAGTGGGCGTCGGAATCATCGAACTCGGGCAGGGTTCGCACACGGTCCTCGCCCAGATTGCGGCGGAAGCGATGGGCGTGCGCTTTGAGGATGTACGCGTCATGCAGGTGGATACAGATGCCGTTCCGGAGAGTGGTTTTACGGCAGGCTCACGCTCCACCACGATTCCTGGTAATGCGATATGCGAGGCCATCGCGGAAGTTCGGGGAATCTTATCCCCCGTGGCGGCGGAAATGCTCGAAGGTCCGGCGGAAGATGTGGCCTTCAGGAACGGCAAAGTGTTTATCAAGAGCGCGCCTGAACGTTCCCTCTCATTTGCTGAGGTTGTCTCACAGGCGCTTTTGGTCGGGAAACAGATTACCGGCCAGGGCTGGTTCAGTACGGGGCCTTTGACGTTTAATCCCGAAACCGGAGAGGGCGAGCCATTCATGGTATACAGCTATGGCGTACAGGTGGCGGATGTAGCGGTTGACCCGAGTACGGGAGAGGTTTGGGTGAAGCGGATGATTGCCGCCCATGATGTGGGGCGAGCCATTAACCCCCAAGGGGTGACCGGGCAGATAGAAGGGGGCATCGAAATGGGCATTGGACAAGCCTTGATCGAGGAAATCGACGTACACGAGGGTCGTGTACTCACGCCAGATCTGGCGCGATACGAGATTCCTGTTTCGATGGATACGCCCGAGTTCACTACCATTATCGTGGAAGCGGCCAATGCGACTGGACCCTATGGCGCCAAGGGCGTGGGAGAGAGCGCTCTGGTGCCAACTTTGGCTGCGATTTCAAATGCCGTACGGGACGCTGTCGGTCATCGCTTTACCAAGTTGCCCATCACGCCGGAGAGCGTTGCCATGGCAATTCATAATGAAGGCGTCGAAGTAGGGTAGTCGTAAAGAAAACCAAAGAAGCCGGGCGGACTGCAATGCCCGGTTTTGTTTTATTCTTAGAGCGAATCAGGGACATGGTTTCCGGCCACAGGAGGGATGCGCGCAATGCGGGCGTTTGTTATGGCGGCTGGCTATGGCAAAAGATTGGGAGTGTTGGGAGAGGAGATTCCCAAACCACTTTTGCCCTTGGGCGGTGTTTCACTCATCGGTTTTGCGCTGGAGAAATTGGCGGCTATCGGCGTGAAAGAGGCCGCGGTCAATTTACATCATGGCGCAGAGAAGATTCGCTCCGCTTTGGGGGATTTTGCACATGGAGTCCGTGTTCGGTATTTCCATGAACCTGAAATTTTGGGCACTGCCGGTGGGATAAAGAATGCGGAGGCGTTTCTGTGCGAGAATAACGAGCCTTTTTTCGTCATCAACGCAGATGCGCCGTGTGGCGCGGATTTGAAAACGGCGTTGGCCCATCATCAAAAAGGAAATTTCCTCGCTACGCTCATTCTCAGACGCTCACCCGAGGTCAAAAAATATGGAGTGCTCGAGCTTGATGAAGCAGGGCGTTTGCGGAAATTTTTAGACGCGAGCGCTCCAGGGGGTTCGCAAGGCGCATTGAGCCAAGCGATGTTCACGGGATTGAGTATCATGTCTCCTGAAATGTTAGAACATATCCCTGTGGGAGTACCGGCGGATATTTCAACGCAAATCTATCCCCGGTTGATTAAAAGCGGTGCTCGGATTGGTGCGGTTTTGAGTGATTCCTATTGGATGGATGTCGGTACCCCGTCGCGGTATCTGCTGGCGAGTATGGATGTCATATCGGGCGAATTCACGCCGAATTTTGTTTGGCCCCCAAAAGGGTTTTTGTTGATAGAAGGCCCCGCTATGAAATGGGGGGAGGGAACCATCGAGCCTCCTGTTTTTGTTGGGAGAGACGTTTTTATTCAAAAAAATGCCAAAGCGGGTCCCTTCACTGCAATCCTGGGGAGTGCTACTCTTCGGAATAATGCCATGGTGCGAGAATCCATCATCTTTCCAGGTGCGATTATTGAAGGGAATTCCATTTTGAAAAGATGTGTCGTAGGGCCTGATGCCGTGGCCTCATCTGGTGGAGAAGAAATGTGCGAGACGGTTTTTCTCCGCCATTGAGGGCATTCGGAAATATGCGACGCATAAATCGATAAAGTCTTGCACCTCATGAAGGAGCGGGTGTTGAAAGAGCCGACCACAAGGATATCTTTGGCCGCAGGGCGTTCTCCCGTATTCGCTACCGGCGGCATGGTGGCAACCAGCCAGCCCTTGGCCGCCGAAGCAGGTCTCCAAATACTGAGAGAAGGCGGAAACGCCATGGACGCGGCAATCGCAACAGTTGCGGCGTTGAATGTGGTGGAACCACAATCCACGGGCATTGGCGGGGATATGTTCATGCTTTATTGGGATGCCGATGCTAAAGAACTCATGGGCTTGAACGGCAGCGGAAAGAGTCCGGCCAGAGCCACGCTTTCGCGTTACCGGGAATTTTCATCCATGCCGGAGACGGGAATTTATTCTTGCACCCTCCCTGGTGCAGTGGATGGTTGGTTCGCTGCCCACGAACGATGCGGCAGCGGCAAGAAGAGCATGTTGGAGCTTCTTCAGCCGGCGATTCAATATGCTGAAGATGGGTTTCCTCTGTCTCCCATCATTGGCCGGGCATGGGCAAACCAAACGGAGAAGCTGAAAGAATGTGAATACTCGCACCGAATCTATCTGCCTTCCGGCCGGCCGCCAAAAATCGGAGAAAGATTCCGAAACCCAAAGCTGGGAGGGGCGTTGCGGACGATAGCCGATGGCGGTCGTGAGGCTTTTTACGAAGGCCCCATAGCCGAGGAGATTGTTCGCTACACCAAGGAAATCGGCGGTTTATTCGAACTTGAGGATTTCGCTGCCACGAAATGCGCATGGGTTGAGCCGATTCGCGCAAATTACCGCGGCTATGAGCTTTGTGAAATACCCCCCTCGGGACAGGGCGTCACGGCATTGATATGTCTGAATCTTATAGACGCATATCCTCTGGCGGAGATGAGTTATGGCTCTGCCGATCATCTCCATGTCGTGATCGAAGCGATGAAACTCGCCTTCGCGGATAGAGATCGCTGTGTCGCGGATATGGATAAAGCGGATGTGCCCCTGGAAGGTCTGCTATCCTCAGGATATGCCGATGAGCGGAGAGAGCTCATTGATGAGAAAAAAGCCGGCAGCCCCGGAGCTGGAATTCCTGAAACCTGGAACGACACGATTTATCTCACCGTGGCGGATTCTCAGGGCAATATGTGCTCGTTTATCAACAGCTTGTTCCATCATTTCGGCTCAGGAATCACCGGGGGCGAGACGGGCATCATGCTCCAGAACAGGGGCAGCGGCTTCGTGTTGGAAGAAGGCCACCCGAACTGCATCGCGCCCGAAAAGCGGCCCTTGCACACCATCATTCCCGGTTTTGTGATGAAAGACGAGGAACCCTGGATGAGTTTTGGTGTCATGGGAGGCGACATGCAGCCGCAAGGCCATGTGCAGGTGCTCTCGAATATGGTGGATTTCGCCATGAACATCCAGGAGGCCATCGAAGCGCCCCGTTTCCGTGTGTTGGGCGGGCGTGTAGTAGCGATAGAGGGCGGCGTGCCGGAGGCCGTGCTCCAGGAGCTGGAATCGAGGGGACACGATGTTCGTCGCGCCGGCGGCTATGAGGGTTTTGGTGGAGGACAGGGAATCGTACGGCTTGATGATGGCGTATTCGTGGGCGGATCCGATCATCGAAGGGATGGATGCGCGGCTGGGTTTTAGTTCTTCCTTGTGATCACATTGAAGTAGGGTTGGCGGCGTTGAGGGGCTTTTGCCATGAAGCGTTTGCTCGTGTTGATTTTGATTGGGGGCTTCTTTCTGGTCGCTCAACCTGCGATGGCCGTATCCGATTGTACTCTCAAAGGTCATCCCATGGGCGACCGTCGATGGACGCGGCGTCAATTCCCGTCTTTGGATACGCGAAACGTTCGAATCCGGTTCGAAAATGGAGCGACCTCGCGGATGAGGGCGGTGCGCCTGCGGCATGAAGAGTTTGAAATCCGGCTTCACTGGCGTGAAAAATCAGAGTGGTTCTTACCTATTGACTTGCGGGTTCTCGGCGAAAAGCTGGGAGCCGCCGTCATCCTCAACGCCGGCTATTACGACGTCAGCGGACGACCCTTGGGATATTTCCGCTCGGGGGGGAAAGTGTTCAATAGCCGCGTGTTGTATCAGGGACGCAAAATCGCCCTGCATTTCGGAGCCCTGTTCACGGTGGGGCGGAAAAACGGGAGGCCGAGAATCGTTTCCCGCCAGAAATTCAAGGACTCAAGTATCAGGGAAGCGTTTCAGCCGGGGCCTCATCTCGTGAAGAACGGCAAGCCCGTCCAGGGGTTGGTTCGGTACCGCGAGTATCTGCGCGCCACGAGGAGAACGGTGATCGGGCTCGACGTGAATGACAGGCTCGTCGTTCTGGTGAGCGAGAACGAGACGCGCGGCATCTCCTGGTGTGAGCTTCAGGAGTATCTGGTGTTGCCCGAATCAAAAGGAGGCCTCGGCATCCGGGACGCCATGAACCTCGACGGCGGCTCGAGTTCGCAGTTGTGGGTGCGCGGAGAGACGAAAATCCCGGGTCGTCCCGCGCCGACCTACATCACCATCGCCCCGAGGGGGTAAATTACGCATAACGCCTTATTTATCAATCATATAAATTTTCAGTTATTTTCAGGTATTTTCCCTGTTTTTTCACCTTTTTTCAGATATTTTTAGATATCGATCCGTTTTTATCGGTCATAAAATCCCGCGGTCAAATTGAAATTGTTTCGAATATTCATTGTTGCGGATCCGGTTCGAAAATCGCGCTTTTGCAACACGTAATTACAATGAAAGCGGATTCGTTAAAACTCCCGCGCATCCCGGCGAATCCCCGTCGGGCCATTGTTCCCCCCCCTCCGATGTCCGACCGGAAACAGCTTGCACACGATTATCTTCCGGCGTCTCACGATGCCCATTCAGGAAGCACCGTCGCCCTGGTTACGCCTGCTCGAGGACAAGGGCGCGAAGTGAACCGGTTGGCGGAGCGCGCTGCCGTCTCTGGTGGCGTTATGAGATAGACGGGCGGATCGCCTCATCGCTGTCGGATAGTTGCTCCCGAGGTATTATGGGGATGAAATCTTCCGGAGCGCGGCTCAAGGCCGTTTCAAAGAAGAATAACGCCTGAGTTCTTCCGCTATTTCGGGATAGGTGAACCACTCGGGGATTTCCTCCCCGTTTTCCATCATTTCACGAAGCCGCGTGCCGGATATGCTGAGGGTTCGGGTGCTTTCGGGTATCTGGTCCACCGGCAGGTAGCGTCTTTCATCCGGCGCATAAACCATCTCCTGAAACGGGACCATTTCGATCCCGCATTCGGTTTGGTGGGTTTTCAGCAGATCCTGGGCGGCGTACGGGTCGTAAAAAGCCTTGCCCCGGCCGTCGACGCCGGGGCCGGCGTGGTCTCTGCCTACGATGAAATGCGTGCAGCCGTAGTTTTTTCGAATCAGCGCGTGCCAAAGAGCCTCCTTGGGGCCGGCCATTCGCATCGCCAGGGGCAAGAGCGCCAACATGGCGGAACCTTCGGCGTAATGCTTGAGGACGTGCTCGTAGCAGCGGACCCGGCAAGTGTGGTCGATGTCTCCCGGCTTCGTCATCCCCGCCACCGGGTGCAGGAGTATTTTTGCTCTATTCTCGGAGGCGGCATGCGTCGTCAATTCGACGTGCGCCCTGTGCATCGGGTTGCGCGTCTGAAAGGCGACAATCCTCTCCCAGCCCATTTCTTGGAATTTCCCCCGTAATTCTCCCGGGGTATGGCGGTATTCCAGGAAATCGGAATGCTGGGGCAGATGGATCCCGCGTAAACGGCCGCCGAGATACAAGGGGCCCGTTTCCTCAAAAAGATATCGAACCCCCGGGTGCGTCTGATCGAGGGTGCCGAAGACGCTTTGCGCTTCCCGCTGCGGATCGGCGCGCCAGACGTCTTCCACGTCCAGAACGGCGAGGGGCTCTCCACGAGGCTCTTGCAGTGCGAGCCGGGCGCGCTTCTCGAGCCTGTTTTCGATGTTTTCGGACACGTCGAGGGCGATGGGGATGGGCCACAACGCCCCGTTTTCAAGGCGCATGGTTTCCAGAACGCAGTCGTAATCTTTTCGGCTCAAATATCCACTCAAGGGCGCGAATGCGCCGTTCAGCAACAGTTCGAGATCGCATAGCTGGCGGGCGTTGAGGGAAAGGTGAGGCAAATCGGCGGCCTCGTCTTCCAGGTCCGCTCTTTCCGCCCCGGAGACGAGCAGAGGGCGACAAGCTGAAGAATCATCCTCAGGGGACAAACCCGGCCCTCCTGTCCAGGGCAAATGAATCCAGGGACACGGGTCTCCCCATTGTCTGCATTCGAGCGTCCACCTTAATGAAACCCCATCAGAAGAGAATCCCTGTCGCTTTGCGTCCATACGCCCTTTTCGCGTCGTTCTTTTCTTCGTCTTTCGTGCCAGCGTTTGTACTCGATGGATGCGATGTTGGAAATGGTGTCGTTTTCGATCAGTTGCCGCTTCTCGCGTAAGGAAAGATGGTCGGGAGACCCTTCGAGCGGGTAGTCGAATTCGCATAAGGTCTCGCCAATCAAACCTTCGATGACCCCGACGTCCGTCTTCGGCAGGCGATGCTTGTACATCCCGACAAAATCGGTCGTGATGGGACGAGCCGTTTTGGCGTGCACCGGGGCTTTCGCCCATTGCTTCGTCGATGAGGTTTCATGATGCGCGAGCATGGCGGGCGAGAAATCTTCTCCTAAAAATGCACAGAGTTTCATCAAAATGGGTTCCGGTTCGGCGCAAAGCTCTTCATATCTGACGAGGAAACAGGACTCCGGCCCCAGTTTTTTCGCCGCATCGCCCACGGCCCGAACGAAGTCGCGCCACAAGCCTGCCGCTGCGTAGAGGTTGTTCGGCCAGAGGACGGAATCCGCGATGTCGATGGCGACGTCCCGGCCGTCTCTGATGATGTGAACGAATTGGGTGCCGGGATACATGGATTTCAAGTCTTCCATGTAAAAGGAAACGCGGGGCGTTTTCTCTCCCCAGCGCTCTTTGCCTTGGGATATTGCATAAAGCCGATGAAAGGCGGCGTACATCTCCGCGAATGTGCTCTCCTTCATCTCATTTCGTACTTCTTCGACGGTCGGCGAAATGGGCCATTCGCGGATCGTCGGAGTGGCCAGGGAGTCTTCGATCATTTCGGTGAGATTACTCTCGATCGATAAATCGCCATAGCTGTACAGATAGGGATAGATGAAATGCGTCAGCCACGCGGGCGGGGGCACCGCCAGACGCGGATGGGCGTCCAGGATCAATCTGAGGAGGGTCGAGCCCGAACGGGGCGAGCTGGCGATGAATACGGGACGTTCTGCGTTCTGGGTCATGAGAAGTTTCCTCTTGGAGCAACCCCGGCGCCTTGGCGGCTGTTTCCGGGGTGTGGTTCGGCCGGATGGATTCCGTGATTCTTCATACGGGGAAACAAATCGTCTCCCAAGGGGTCTGGCCGGGGGTTCCCCGCGTGAAATGCATGGTTTTCTCAATCAGGTCGAAGATGACCGCGGTGCGCGTCGAACATGGTTGCGCGCTGTTCGTTCGCGCTCCCGGCGCGCGCAGATTCAACGCGCAAATCGACCCTACGCCCCCGTCCCCTTCGGGCCCCTTCCAGGAGAGAGTGTCTTTGAGGACATTCAGCGCCTCGTCTTTGCTCATACCCTGGGGGACGGATTCATGGAGCACTTGTAAGCTGTTCTGCATGTATTCGCAGCGCGTCTCCCGATCCTCGCGCACGTGCTCGGGCAGCCGGGCCTGCTCTTCCCGCAGGATGAGGCGGCCGTTGTTCCCGCGCGCCGAGTAGCCTTCCGCGTAGATCCGGGATTCGATTCTGTCCTCGCAGTGCTCCAGGACGGCGACCTTGCCCGTCGCGTCGGCTAAGAGGAAGTTACCGCCGCGTTGCCCGGTGCCTTTCCCGGTGTGCCTGGGGAGAACGTCATGCAGATAGGGAAGGGTCTCATCGACGGTTCCGTAGATTTCCAGGAGGCCTGCGGCGATGGCGCTCCGGCGGTCGACGTCCAGCGGGAAGTCCTTTTGTTCTTTCACGGGTTCGTCTTTTTCCTCGAAAGGCCCCCGGTAGTCCAGAAACGAGCGGATGACGGCCAGGCCTTTTTCGTTCATGCCCGAATTCACACCGGGTCTTGATGACGTGTTGAAGCCCATGAAGTCATGGCCGCATCCTCCCGTAATGCAGCCATGCCAGTGGCCGACCTGCATGTAGTCCGAGTTTTTCAGCGCAAAGGCAACGGGGTTTCCTTTTGAGTCGGATGTCGCAACGGCGCCTATCGTGCACATTTTATTCTCCTCGCGGAATTCCTGAACCACGGAATACATGGGAGTGGTAAATAATGCCGACCGATTCACCGCCTACGTTCTTCAGGTCGGCGATATCTTGAGATAGCTCCTCTTTATTCCAGATTGACCCAAACGGGACTGCTCCAGGCTTTTTCCTGATTGACCTGAACCACCCGAACCCAGTACGTGTTCAGCCCGGAAGGCGCATCGTCGTCCATATACTCGAAGCGAGCCTCCCAGGGGCCGCCCATCGCCGGGGCTTTTCCGACTTCTATGCGCTGGCCGAGTCTTCCGGCGTCCACCAGAGCTGTTTTTTCGAGAAAATCTCGGATCTTTCCATGTAGGCCTGCGTGTTTCGTCTGGATTTCCATTTCGCCTGCATCGCCGCCCAATTCGAGGTTGAACCCCCTGGAATCTCCCGCGGTGTAGAGGCTCCACGAGATTCCGGATTCCGTGCTTTCGAGAAAGCGATCACGATTTTCAACGAACGCGACGGGTTCGGACGCGAGGATGCGCGCTTCGCTTAAGGACAGCCGGCCGTCCCATAGGGTGGATCGCCCCCGTCCGCGCACCCGGGCTCCTGAGAACAGTACCCGAAGCCGGTTCCCCGCCCGATCCGGGGCGATTTGCTCGGAATGAATGCGCGTCATTCCGCGAAACAACTCTATTCGCTCGATCGGGCCCGTGCCCACGACCTCGACCGATATTCGGGGGGCTCCGGTCGCATCGATTTCCTCCCCCATCCATCTGTCGTTCACCGTGAAGCGCAGATAAATCCGCTCGCCGCTCGTGGCGTAGCAGCGGCGCGCCTTGATGTCGGCCCAGATGGATTCTCGCGTCAGCTCGTTGGCGTAGAGCGCCGTCAAGCCGTTGCGGGCGGCGAAATGGCTGACGTCCTCGCTCGGATAACAGGCGCCGGGCTGCCCGTAGTGATCATCACTCCCCCCGACGAAGCCCACCTTCATGTTTCGCGCGATGGATTCCTCCAGCATCCACTCGAACATGCCGTGTTTCGAGTGAATCTCGATAACGGGCTCGAGTTCCGGGTCGTGAAATTCCAGGTTGGCCGGCCGGCCGCCCACGTGGGGGAGGCTCAGCGCTTGTGCGCCCCGGAGTTGCGCATGGAGCTTCGTGATGTGATCCCGATCGGTATCGGCGTCTGAGAGGTCGGTTTGCAGCCAATGAGAGCAGCGGTGAATCGCGGCGTCCTCATCGAAGAAGAATATGGCGTGATCCCCGCCCATCGGGGTGGTGCCCGACCACTCATAGCCGAGGAACGGGACGAAGCGGCCCGGCTCGTGGAAGGCGCGGGTCTGCTCTTTCAACTCTTCCATGTCCTGGCTCGTCACCTCGAAGCAGTTTCCCTGATGGGTGGTGAATTCGAGCGCGCCCGCGTCCCGGGCGAACCGGTAGAATTCCTCGAAACTGTTGACGCCCACCGTGCCGGCGGTCTGGCCCCCGTGAAAGTCCCCCCAATGGAGGCGGGGGCCCTCTATCTGCTCGCGCACCACGACGGGGTTGCTGAGCGCTTCGCGTCCCGCCCCGTCCCGGACGCGCACGCGGGCCACGCCCTCGTTTTCAAAAGAAATTTCTTCCGTTCTCAGCAGCGCAACCCCGTCTCCATCGAAACGCAAACTCTCGGGAAGGCCCAAATCCGCGCCCACGGCTGAAAGCGAAATTTCCTCGGAGCAGTTCTCCGCAATGTTGCCGTGTCTATCCTCCGCCTTGACCAGCAGCCATCCTTTTTCGCCGACGGCGGCCTCGGAAGTCATGATCGCGACCAGGCGACTTGGCGGCCCCCCCTTGATCTTGAGCGTCGGCGAACCGGGCAGGGGCTGAAAATTTCCCGCGCCGAAGGGATCGACGAACATCTTGAACTCGAAATTGCTCTCGCAGAAAGTCTGCGCGCGCAGTCCCGGGCCGCCCCCACTCGTATCGCCGAGGGTGACCTCGATGCTGTCGCCCTCCCAGAGACATCCATCCAGAACGTCGATGGTCAGGGCCTGCCGCCAGTGCCGGATATACCCGCGTCTTTCGAATCTGGGGGCGAGCACCGCTTCGGAATGGGAGTCGAGCCTGACAGTGGTGTAGTTTTCTCCTTTCGGGTCGCCAAATTGCGGCGCCCCCCAGTTGCTGACCTGCCGGAAGGCGACCTTGATGGAGCCGCGCTCATCGATGCCCCAGCGGCCCACCTTGTAGCGGATTCGCCATGTTCCGAGTTCCCCGGCCACCGCGTCGTCGGCACTCGGTTCCACTTCGGCGAAGCCCAATTCATCCGTCCAGGTCTGTATCGTCCAATCCGGGAGGCGCACGTTCCTTGCCTTTCCGACGCAAGCGCTTGCGTCCATGTCCAGGGATGCCCGATTCAGCGCTCGGCATCGCAACGGTTTTCATTCAAGCGGCCCGAAAATTGTTCGACGGGGCCGCTCGTTAATCACCCGAAAATAATCCTTTACTTCGCCATGGCCGCCTTGGGTAGTTTGATGCCTTTTTCCTTGTAGTATCGAGCCGCGCCGGGATGTACGGGAATGTTCGCCTTCGTCATCTTGTTGATGTCCAGGGATTCCCAGGATCTGTGGGCGAGAACCAAATCCTTCTTGTTGGCGAAAGTCGCCTTCACCACCTCGTAGACGAGGTCGTTCGGCACGTGCGCGCCCGACCCGAGCCAGTTCGTTTGCCCGATGGTCTGGACGGGCTTTGGATTTCCCTTGTACATGCCGCCGACGATCGCGGTTTTCACGTAAAACGGGTATTTCGCCAGCATCATTTCCGCCCACTTCCCGTGCCCGAGCCCGAACACGCGGAAAGGCAGTTGGGAGGTGATGGAGGCGACGGCGGGATGAGGCGGCGCGCCTATCGTGGCGGCGACGTCCAGAATGCCGTCCTGCATCATCCGGTTCGCCTGGCCGTGGCCCACGTTGGTCACCTGGCTGGGCTTGAGGCCGACCACCTTCATGAGATTGCGGCCGAAGCGATCCACGCCGCTTCCCGGACGGCTGATGTTGAGGCGTCTGCCGGCGATGTCCTCGGCTTTCATGATGGGGCTTTTCGCCGGGGTCCAGAACTGGACGCCGGAACTGTCCACCGGCGACATGATGCGAAGGTTCTTGTAGCGAACACCCTTGGCGAACCCTCTTCCGAAATAAGCGGCGTCCGAGATGCTGGAGCTCGTGCCGAAGCCGAAGTCCTGTCTGCCCTGGCTGATGAGTCTGGCGTTCACCGTTGCGCCCGCGGTCGATTCCACCGAGGAATTGAGCTTCAAGACCTTGTTCAGCACGCTGGACCAGCCCAACGCCTGAAACTGGATGGTTCCCTGGAGCGGCCCGCCGCCGATGGTGATGCGCTTGGGCCAGTCTTTTCTGGCGCCCTCTGCGGGAGCCGATTGGAGGACGCCGAGAACGAACACGGCGATGATCGCAATAACCATGTGTTTAATCTGCTTGCCGGGGAAATTCATGGTCTTTCTCCTCTGGATGAGATGTGTAGACTGCAATGTTCACGGAAATATCCACGTTCATGGACTCTTTTGAAGCGAATCTTCTTTTTGCTTCCCACCACGAATCCTTTGGTACATGGAGAGAAGGTCACCACTCACGCCCACGCCAAGCACGATGAGGCCGAGTAAATCCGTCAGACCGCCGGTGAGGATCAGCAGCAGGGCCGCCGCCCCCAACAAGCCTCTGCGCCACAGGCGGATTCCACGATCGATGACGCACCTCGCCAGGGCGTACATGCCGAAAAGGGCGGTGGCCACCGAGGCGCCGATTTCCGCCCAGGAGCCTTGCATCAAGAGGGAATCCCCATAGACGAACAGGAACGGGACGATGTAGGCGGCGATTCCGAGCCGCACCGCCATGAAGCCGACCTGCATGGGATGGGCTCCTGCGAGCGCGCCCGCGGCGAAGGCGGAAGCCGCGACGGGCGGCGTCATCGTGGCCAGCACGGCGTAGTAGAAAATGAACATGTGGGCGCTTAAGAGCGGGACCCCCAGTTTCACGAGAGCGGGGCCGGCGGCGGCCGCGGCGACGAGGTAGGCGGCGACGGTGGGCACGCCCATACCCAGGACGATGGAGACCAGCATGACGGCGAGAAGCCCCAGAAATTTACTGTCCCCCACGTAGGAGAGCAACAAATCCGTGACCTTGAGCCCCAGCCCCGTGAGAGACAAGACGCCCACGACCACGCCCGCCAGCGCGCTGGGAGTCGCCACGTGGATGACGCCTTCCATCGTCCGGTAGAGCGCCTCGGCCACCCTTTTCGCCCCCATGCGCGTCTCTTGCCGGAACCAGCTCGCAATTACGGCCGCAAAAACGGCGTAAAAGGCCGACTTCATCGGCGAGACCCGCACGTAGACCAGGAAGTAGATGAGGACGAATATGGGCAGAAGAAGATGGCCGTTTAAGCGCAGGACGTTTCCCAGACGCGGAAGATCGCTCTTGGGCAGGCCGCTGAGTCCCAAGTTTCTGGCTTCGACGCCGATCATGAAGTAGACCGCCACGTAGAAGAGAATGGCGGGTATGAGGCCCGCCGCGGCGATTTTGAGATAGGGGATGCCGGTCACCTCCGCCATCACGAACGCCGTGACTCCCATGACGGGGGGCATGAGTTGCCCTCCGGTGGAAGCGACGGTTTCGACGGCCCCCGCGAAGGCGGGCCGATAACCGATGTTCTTCATCAACGGGATGGTGAACGTGCCTGTCGTCACCACGTTCGTCACCGAACTGCCCGACATGGTGCCGAAAAGACTGCTGGCGAAAACCGCCACCTTGGCCGGCCCGCCTCTTGCGCCGCCGGCGATGGCCAAAGACGTATCGATGAAGAGCCGGCCCGCGCCCGAGCGCTGAAGGGCGGCGCCGAAGAGGATGAAGAGGATGATGAAGGTGGACGAGGCCGCCAGCGGAGGCCCGAAAATTCCTTCCAGGCTGTAGAGATACGTGACGACGCGCGGAAACGGATAGCCCCTGTGCCCCCACAAGCCCGGAAGATAGTCCCCCCACAGCGCGTAAGCCAGGCAGATAAGGGCGAGAATGGGAAGCACGTATCCCTGCAACCGGCGTCCCATTTCCAGGATGATGAGAAACGTGAGGGTGGCGAAAAGAACGTCGTAGCCATTGGGGTCGACGCCGACCCGGTAGAGGATTCTGTCGAAGTCGACGATCAGGTACAGGGTCGTCGTAATGATCAGAAAAATAAGAAGAAAATCGGCGGGGCCGGGACCTTCGTTTTTCTTCTCCGCTTTCCAGGGGATGAGAATAAAAACGAGAATGGCGGCAGCCGTCAAGTGAAAAGACCGGAGCAGCCAGGGCTGAATCGGCCGGACCATGAGAACGTAAAGGTGAAAGGCGGTGCTCAGCGCCCCGAAGGCGAATACGATTTTCGCCAGAGGCCCGGAGAGATTCCTTTGTTGAGACCCTATTCCCTCGGCTTTATCCTGCATCGGCTCCGCCTCTGGATTGTCCGTATTTTCATCCGAAAAGGAATCCGGGCATTCCTTTTATCGGCATTCGAAAATTTTCAAAGTCCCTATCTTGTGCAATTCCTCGAATCATCGTTTCCCGTGGGGTGATGAAGTATTCGTGCAATCTGGGAAGATATGGATCTGGTCTTTCGTATTCCTCCACGGAACTAAGAGACGCCGGGGGAAATCCCCGCCTTTGGTGGTTCATCCTTCCCAAAATCTGAAAAGGACACAGTCGCTCTGAAAATGAGAGGCTATGTAGGTGGTATACAAACAAACATTTTTCGGGTCAAGCCTGTATCGTTTCGGTGAACTTTGAGGGCCGGGCGGCCGGATTACTCTTCTCCTAAGGCGAACGCCTCTTCGGGCTCGTCTTTGCGCTTGCGTAAAAGGGCGGAAATCATCGGATACGCGAGGACGAGAGCGGTCAACACGATGAGGGCGATACTGATCGGCCGGGTCCACAGGATCGACCAGTCGTCCTGCGACAATCGAAGCGAAACCCTGAGGTTGAACTCGACTTTCGGCCCCAGGATGAGGCCGAGAATCAAGGGGGCGATGGGAAACTTCAGTCTTTCGAGCGCATAGCCGAAAAGACTGAACCCCAGCATCAGGTACACGTTGAAGATGCTGTTCTCGAACGAATAGACCCCCACCACCGTCAGCGCGATGATGAGCGGCATCAACTGCACCTGCGCCAGCCGCAGGATGTTGGCGAACAGCTTCGTCGCGATGATGCCGCCGAACACGAACAAGGACGCGGAGGTGAACAGCATCGCCCACATATAGCCGTACACCACGTCGGGCGCTTCCTTGAACAGGCGCGGGCCCGGTTCGAGTCCGTGGATGAGCAGGCCGGCCAGTATGAGGGCGGCCAGCCCGCTGCCGGGGACCCCCAGCGTGAGTGCGGGGATCATGGCGGCCGCGTTGTCCGCGTTGTTGGCGCATTCGGCCACGGCGACGCCCACCGGGTTTCCCTTCCCGAAGCTATCGGGATCTTTCGATGAGCGTTTGGTTTCGTTATATGCGACGAAGGCGCCGACGACTCCCCCGACTCCCGGAAGAATCCCGATGATTATCCCGATGACGTTCGCGCGGACCCACGCGGGGAAAATTTGCGCCCACGGCCAGTTCGCCATGTCCGATTTGCCCTCGAATTCGAGGTCTTTGGATTTGACGCCGGTCATGATCGCGCGCTCGGCCATCTGAAACGCAGGCGGCAGCGCATACACGCCGACCATGATGACGATGAGTTGCAGGCCGCCTGAGAGCTCAAGCGTATCGAACGTGAAGCGCTCATACCCGGTCACGTGGTCGAGGCCCACCATCCCTAGGAGCAGCCCGATGCACGACGCCATGAGGCCCTTGATGGGGTCTGAGCCCAGCAGCACGGCGATGCTGGAAAGACCGAACAGGCTGATCCAGAAAATTTCCGGCGGGCCGAAGGCCAAGGCGAATTCCGCGAGGGGCGGGGAGAGCGTCATCAAGGATACGGCGCTCACCATGCCTCCCACCGCCGAGGAGACGCAGGCGATCTTGAGCGCCCGTTCGGCGAGACCCTGCTGGGCCATCGGGTAGCCGTCGAAAGTGGTGGCGATGGCGCCCGGCGTGCCCGGAATGCGCAGCAAGACGGCGGGTATGGCGCCGCCGTATGAGCCGCCGTTGTGGATTCCGGCCATCATCCCCAGCGCCATGAGCGGCGACATGCCGAAGGTGAGGGGGATCAAGAGAGCGATGCCCATCGTCGCGGTCAGGCCCGGAATGGCGCCGAAAATGATGCCGCCGATCACCCCCACGACCATGGCGAGAATGTTCTGCCACTCGAGGATAACCCAGAGGGAATTGTAGAAAGGCTCGATCAAGGTTTCATTCCCGGGGCTTGGCGTGTGGGATGAAATCGGTGTCCGGGCACGATGTTTCTCACTCCTCCTTAGTGACGCAGGAAAAATTCCTGCGTGAGCGGGCGATCGAAGAGCTGGTCGAAAACCACGAAGATGAAAAGGAGATAACAAACCGTGGTGCCCGCCATGACGAGCCTGTTCCGGTAGCCCAGCGCCCACGCCGCTGCGGGAATGAAGATCAACGAGGCGCTGTAATAGCCGAGATACTGAACGCCGGCGATGTAGCCCAGAGCCATGAGGGCGCTCAGAACGAACCGCTTGTGGTGAATGAAGAACGGCTCGAACTTCTGGCTCCGCCCGGATTTCAGCCAGGACTTCACGAACATCAGGACGGATAGGACGATCATCAATCCGATGACCATCCGCGGATAGAAGGCCGCTTCCTCGGGGAAACTATCGGCGTGGATAAAGAGAAAAGTCGTCACGACGAAGAAGATGACCGAGGCGATTCTGTCATGGTTTTTGAGCACTTGCGCTTCCCCCGCGAGCATAGCCAGGGACGACCTGAACGAAGACGAAATTACAGAGCGCCCCGTTTCTTTTAAGGCGCGGCGTCCACCTCCGCCAGGAACCCGAGCGTGTGTCGGCAAAAGGCCTCGGGTCTTTCAATCGGGATCAGGTGTCCGCAGTCTGGAATCCTGAGCAGGCGCGAGCCCGGGATCCCCTCGTTCATGATTTCAGAGTGCGTCATCACGTTGGTGACGTCCGCCTCGCCGTTCAGGATGAGAGTCGGGGCCTTGATGCCGGGGAGTTCCGCCTTGATGTCGAACGTCCCGAGCGCGGTGACCGTGAGTTCGCGCATTTTTTGCGGCGATTGCAGGGCGATTTCATACGCTTCCGCTATGTCCGCCTCATCGCTGCCCGGGCGAAACCAATGGTGAATGAGGCGCTCCGCAACGGCGGGCCACCCGTCTCGCTCCAGTTCGGCCAGCGTTTCAGGGACGTTCCGCCCCGTTCGGTCGGGCATGGTCCCCACGAGAATCAGTCCATCGACCCGCTCGGGATAATCCAGGGCGAAGCACTGGGCGATCATGCCTCCCATGGAAAGCCCGCAGACGTGGGCCTTCTCGACCCCGAGCGCATCCATGAGGCGCGCCAACTCACCTGCGAATCCGCGCGGGGAGAAATCGCCGGTTTCGTTCTTTTCCGATTCGCCGAACCCCTGGTGGTCGTGCGCGATGGCGCGGTAGCGCTTCTTGAACCCGGGCGTGATTTTACGCCACACGCGGCCCGAACCCGCATTTCCGTGAAGAAAAAACACGGGTTTTCCCTCGCCCTCGTCGACGTAGTGGAGGTCGACTCCCGATACGTTGATATGCGGCATACGCTCCACCCGGCCCGAGGCGCAATAGCAGATCCCACCCCCAGGTTGCTTGTGATTCTACGTCGACGTTCAGGCGAAAACCCGGATTGTTTTTATTTCTTCTTTTTCTTCTTCATCCAGGGATTCGTCTTCCAGAGCATCTCGTGGGCCATGTGAGAAGCGCCTGCGACTTTCGCCATCTCCTGCCCGCTCGTGTATTCCACCGCAATTTTTTGCTTCTTCGCCACTTTCAGGAATCCCGGGTCCGCAATCGCCTTTTTGAAGGCGGCGCGCAGCTTCGCCAGAATCGACGCCGGCACCCCCTTGGGAGCGGCCACGGGACGATAGACGAAGTTGGTGATGTCCACGCCTAGCTCCTTGAACGTCGGAATCCAGGAGCCGATGGCCACTCGCTTGGGCGACGCCTGGGCGATGATGCGCACCTTGTCCTTGAACTTGGCGATGGCCGAGAGCGATATCGCCAGGGTCGGAACGTGGCCGCCCAGCAAGGCGTTGCGCGCGGGGCCGCCGCCGCCGAAGGGCACCTTGTTCAGTTTGAGTCCCGTCTTGACCATGAACTTGCTGGTTCCGATGCTGTGGACGCTGCTGAGCGCCGCTACGCCTATCGAGATTTTACCGGGGTTCTTCTTGGCGTCAGCCATGAGGTCGCTTAAGGATTTGTACTTGCTCGTCTTGAGCACGGCGAACGTCGTCGGCCCCCTGTTGACGTTGCCCAAAAAATCGAAGTCCTTGATGGTGTATTTCACCTTCCCCATGATGGGGCCGACGATGGCTTGGGGGAAGTTCGTCATGCCGATGGTGTAGCCGTCGGGCTTGGCGTTCGCTATCGCGTTGAATCCGATGTTGCCGCCCGCGCCGGGCTTGTTGATGATGGCGATCTTGGCCCCTGGTCCTAAATGTTTCTCCAGGAAGGGAACGAAAGCGCGCGACGTCCTGTCGGAACCGCCCCCGACCCTGTAGGCGACGATGTAGTTGATGGCGCGTTCAGGATAGGCCGCCCGCGCCGGGGCAGAATGGAATCCCGTCAATACCAAAACACCACAGATGATGAAGCATTTCACGATCTTTGACATCAGGCTTCCTCCATGAGCAGGTTTTCCCAGATTTCGTTTCGAGCCCGTGAACTCGGCTCCTTTTTCCTGGTGGTTTTGCGCGCCGCGAGAGATGCGCCGCGAGCGAAAGAGAAAATGAGCAAGCCGATTTTCCTCAAACGGCGCATGGCTCAAATAATATATGGATGGCCATCATCATAGTGAATCCACGAAGGCGGCACAAGCGCGCCTCACCCGCCCGGGTAAGTCTCGATGAGCCGTAAGTCGCCTCTCCATCATCAGCAAAGGGAGCGTAAGAGAGATTCTCGCTCTTCGAGCTTCCAGACGCCTTCTCCGAGTCGCTCCCGGCGCCTTTCGGCATGCCATTTGCGGTAGGCGATCACGCGGGGTGCGGAAATCATCTCGCTCTCCATCAACTGGGCCGCGAGCTTGGGAGGGATGGGTTCTGCGCTTTCACCCACCGGATACCCGAACTCGACGAGCAAATCCCCCATCACTTCTTCCAGCGCGGATACGTCGCCCGCCGGGAGGCGCTTTTTGTACATATCGCAGTATTGCGTGGTGATGGGCCGCCCGCTCTTCACATGATTGGGAAGGGCGCTCCAGCTTTTGGAGGAATCCGTCTCCTGGTGGCTCAGCATTTGTCCGTCGAAGTCCTCGTTCAGGAATTCGCATAGTTTTTTCAGCGCGTTCTCAGGCTCTGCGCACAAATCCTCATACCGGATGACGTAGTAATCCGACTCGCCCAGGCGTTTCCCCGATGCGTGCGCGGCTCCTGCGAAATCCTTCCAGACGTGGGCGCCCGAATATATGTTCTCGGGCAGCATCTCGGGCGAATCGGCGATGTCGATCGCCATGTCGCGTCCATCGCGCACGATGTGGACGAATTGCGCATCCTCGAAATCCTGTTTGATCTCCTCCATCCAGAATGAATTCCTGGGAGATTTCTCGCCCCATCGCTCCTTGCCCGTGCTCTCGGCGTAGTGGCGGTGAAGAGCATCATAAAGACCGCGGAAAGTAGGCTCTTCCGACGCGGAAATCAGGTCCTGGGGCGTGATGTCGAGTTTCATGTTTTGGATGAAGGGGCTTTCGAAGATGTCCTCGGCGAGCGCCGTGAGGTTCTCAGGTCTCGCGAGGTCGCCATAGCTGTAGAGATAGGGGTAGACCATTTCATACAGCCAGGCGGGGGAGGGCACCGCCAGGCGCGGGTGGGCGTCCAGGATGAGCCGGAACAGGGTCGATCCCGAGCGGGGAGCGCTGACGATGAATACGGGTTTCGAGAAATCCGGCATGTTTCCTCCTTCATGGGTTCTTGGGGGTGTCCCTGTTCGGGCGGGTTCTCCGGCTCTGACTTCGCCCGCAAGTGCATGGAGTGTGGCCGCATTATACTTGCGCGCGCGCCTTGAGCCTAATCAAACGCGGTTGATCATCGAATGGAGGGAACTGATAAACCCCCTCGCATTTCATCCTTGCAACTGCGGGATTGATGCGATTTACTGAGAACCCTGACCCCGAGTAAGGATACGAGAAGGACAAGGAGTTCAAAATGGCCAGATTCGCCTTTGATTTCGTTTCTCTCCCCCAAGAGCGGAGCATGGAAAAACCCAGAACCAGCGGGATCACCATGATGATCGACAAGGGAGAAACCATCGAGTATTTGAAAGGGCTGCTTCGGATGAGCGGTCCGTTCATCGACCTGGGCAAAATCGCGGTGGGCACTTCGCGCCTTTATCTCGAGGACTATTATCGCGAGAAGCTCGAACTGTTCAAAAGCCACGATATCAAGCCCTTCATCGGCGGGCAGTTTCTGGAATTCATTTTCGCCACGCAGGGCTGGGGCGGGGTTCAGCCCTATTTCGAGGCGGCGGCGGAATACGGGGTCGAGGCGATAGAGGTTTCGGACAACTGTGTTTCCTTATCCGACAACGAGAGAGAGCGAATGGTGCGTTCGGCGGTAGACGCGGGCCTCGATGTGCACGGTGAGGTGGGCTCCAAGACCGGCAAGCAGGACATAGCGGAGTTGATCTCCCAGGCGAATATCTGCCTGGATGCGGGTTCTTCGGTGGTGCTTTTCGAAGCGGCTGAATTGATGCCCGGCGGAGAGATTGATAGGGCTCTTATCGATGCCGTTCGCGACCATATGGACGTGCAGAAGGTCATCTTCGAACTTCCCGGATGGTGGATCGAAGGCGTGACGAACAACGTCATCTATGAACTGCAGAAATTCCTGATCACCGAATTCGGTCCCGACGTCAACATCGGGAACGTGCCTCCCTGGATGACGTTCAACCTCGAAGCCCTGCGCTGCGGCCTCAGTTCGGTCGGCCCGACGGAGCGGAGCTTCGAATCCGCCGGATGAGGGAAATTTTCTCTGGAACGAGAGCCTGCGCTTAAGAAAAGCTATTTCTCGATAAGGAATCCGAGAGCGGTTTCACGAGATAGCTGAACCGCGATCCGGATATGGACCTCGACGGGCATCTCCGGCGCGAGCCGAAGCTCGCTTGGGTGAGCGGTCGCCGGTCTCTTTCCCGGACGCCGGGATCAGCCTCCCACCCGCCCCCCGGTGGCGCCCCGGTTTTCGAGGTCGCCCATGCAGTTGAACATGATCAGCCGTACCGCGCGTCCGATGGTTGCGGTCGCTTTCTCCAACCGAAAATTTTCATACGGCACGAAACGATATCAAGGTCAGGTCAAGGAGCCGGTTTGGAGGGCGCAGCACGCCACTATAGATAAACTTTCCTCAAAGCAAACTGACCACCCGCTCCAGTTCTTCTTCGGTATTATAAAAATGCGGCGCAAAACGAAGGGCGCTGTCGCGGGCGCTGGCGATGATTCTGTTCTCACGCAGAAACTCCGCCGTCTTCCTGGGATCGGGCGACTCGATGCTCACAATGGCGGCGCGCTCCTCCCAGGAACGAGGAGTCAGAATCTTCTTCCCCCGGCTCTCCAGCAGCTCCATCAAATGAGTGGTCAACTGCCTTACACGCTCCTCGATGTGCTCAAGCCCCACCCCTGCCAGGAACTCGACCGAGCGGCCAAGGACCCACAGACCCAGATAATTGGGATTTCCGATCTCGAACCGGTGGGCGTCCGGGGCCAGCCCGACCTCCATCCGGGCGAGCACTTCGCGAACCATGCTGGCGCGGGCGAAGAAAGGGGGCTTCATCCCGGGAATCAGGTCTTCGCGGCAATAGAGAAAACCCGTGCCGGGCAGACCGAGCAATCCCTTGTGCCCGCCGCAGACCACGATATCCGCCCCGAGGGTCGGCAATGATGCTGCGAGGATCCCGATTCCCTGAATCGCATCCGTCATCAAAAGAATCCCGCGCTCGCGGCAGGCCGCGCTCAGGGCGGGCAAGTCTATTCGGCAGCCGGTACCGAAAATCACGTAGGAGACCGCCACGACGCGCGTTCTCTCATCCAGCAGTTCTAAGAACGCCTCCGGCGGGAAGCGGCCGTCCCGATTTCGCACCCATCGCAGTTCGACGCCTCTTTCCTCGAGGCGCTTCCAGGCGTACACCTGGTTCGGGTGGTCCAATTCAGTCTGGACGACGTTGTCTCCCGCCTGGATATCCAGCGCCTGTACGGCGATGTTCAAACCCTCTGAAGTATTCTTGATGAACGCGATTGTCCGGGGCGAGACGCCCAGGAGCGAAGCCAGCGAAGAGCGAATCTCTTCCACACGGAGCTTGGAAAAGGCCCCTCGAACTCCGAGTTCATTCATCTCTCGCAGGAAATCCGGAATGGCGTCCTGGGCGCACCTGGGAAGGGGAGCCTTGTTGGCGACGTCCAGATAGGTCCAATTCCGGGTGACGGGAAATTCGTTTCGGATAGCCGCAAAATCCGGAGCAACCGCCGCCTGTTTTTCGCTCATCTGTCTTTCTCCCGTCACAGAAGTTCGGAAACCCTTTTTCGCCCGCTCACTATGGATCACACCACGGTGGGTGATAAAGTTCTCAGGAATTCAAACAACATGCAAACACATCATCAGGCGAGGCGCACCTTTGACCAGCAGGCTGCCTCGTTCTCTTGGCGAGGCACTTGTCTCCCCATGCGGGAGAGAGGAATATGCAAGGCGCCGGGCGCCCGCTTACGCCACACCGCACCACTCGAGAATCAGGTGGAGCAACCCGTCGACGGAGAGCCGAAGCTCGTCGATATAGGTAAATTCATCGGGGATGTGACCCCGTGGGCAATTCCCTCCGAACATGATGGTGGGCGTGTCGCCGTAGAGAACCGGGAATCGCATGTCCGTCGTCCCGTTCAGGGCCTGACGCTGTGCAGGACGGCCCGTAACCCGTTCGGCTACGGACAAAGCCGTTCGAACAAACGGGTGTTCGGGGTCGGTGAGGCAAGGCTCCGCGCGTCTCTCCGTCCATTCCAGCCGAGGCGGATGCTCGCGAAGCCACGGGTCGGCCCCGGCGGCCCGGGCGAGGTGGTTTTCCACCAGTTCTCTTACCTCATCGAGGCTTTCTCTCGGGGCCACCCCCGCCACGCCCTCCAGTACGCATTCGGCCGGGAGTTGACCGATGGACACGCCTGCGCGGATCACGGTCACCACAAGGTTCACCGTGCGAGGTTCGAGTCCGCTTATCTCAAAACGTTTTTCCACCAGGGGTTCGCGAATCGTGGCTCCTCTATGCGCGTCCAGCTCTCTGAGCGCAGCGTGGATCTTTTCGGCTTTCTCGATGGCGTTCACGAAAAGATGCGCCGAACCCTTGTGACCGGCCTGGCCCGGCACGGTGATCCGGAAACTCACATCGCCGCCCGAACCGATATCTACGCCGCCCAATCCTCCCGGTTTCATATGGGTGTAAACGGCTCCATCCGCCTTAAGGCCGCGAAGAACGCACGCCAGCATCCCCCCTCCGCCTCCTTCTTCTTCTTCGACGGTGGAGAGGAGAGTCAGATCCCCCTTGAGACGCACTCCGGCGCCTTGTAAGGCCCGGGCGCACGCAATCATGACGGCCAACCCCGACTTGGCGTCTCCCGATCCCCGTCCATAGAGGCGATTGTCCTCCACCTCGCCCCCGAATGGATCCCGGGTCCAGGCGCTTCGCGGACCGGGTGGAACCGTGTCGGCATGGCAAAATAGGAGGAGCGACCTGCCGCCTCCCGCTCCCCGCATGCGGCCGAGCACGTTCGGCCGGCCCCCATAACCCCTCTCCAGCGAAAAGCGGGGGGCCGAAAACGCCGGATGCTCTCTCAACACCTCAAGGTTCGCCTCGAACGCCTCCATCTCGAGACCGGCACCGGCAAATCGTTCTTGCACCAGGGTCTGGATCGCTCCCTCTTCTCCCGTGGGGCTGGGGATTCGGACAAGTTCCTGGAGAAGGGCAACCACGTCGATTCGCCGAGCCTGTGAAATCACCTTTTCGAGAGCATCGTTCATGAAAAATCCTCCGGGAAAATCTTCTGCTTTTTTGGATGAAACGTATTATGCTTCTGCCTCTCCATCGAGCGCGCGAACCCGAGATCACCGGGCCGAATTTAGTGGAAAAGAAAGGCCCGGTGACTAAATGAGTGAACCGGCCGTGACGTCGACGCCGACGGTCCCCGCAAAATGACAGGCCACCGTATGGCCGGGATGGAACTCTCTCAGCACAGGCTTCTCTTCCACGCAACGCTGCTCGCTGTACGGACAACGGGTATGGAAACGGCATCCGGTCGGCGGGTCAAGGGCGGAAGGAACCTCTCCCTTGAGGATGATGCGCCGCCGCTGCCTGGCCTTCACCGGGTCCGCCACCGGAGTGGCCGAGAGCAGCGCCTGCGTGTAGGGGTGCAGGGGCGTGGTGAAGAGCGACTCCACCGCCGCAAGCTCCACGATCTCACCGAGGTACATGACCCCCACCCTGTCACAGACCGACCGCACGACTCCCAGGTCGTGCGTGATGAAGAGGTAGGAAAGATCATGTTGCGCCTGAAGAGCCTTCAGGAGGTTCAGGATTTGGGCGCGGATCGATATATCGAGTGAGGAGACCGGCTCATCGGCGATCACCAGCCGGGGCTTGAGCGTGAGAGCCCGCGCGATGCCGATACGCTGACGCTGGCCGCCGCTGAGCTGGTGAGGGTAGCGGTCCATGAAGATTTCGCCCGGCTCCATGCCCACCTGGTTCAGGAGATCAACGACGGTCTCATCAATCTCGCTTTTATCCGCCGCGTCATGATTGAGGAAAGGCTGGCGCAGGATGGCCCGCACGGTACGCCTGGGATTCAAGGATTCGAAGGGATCCTGAAAGATCATCTGTACGTCGCGATTGTACTGCTTGAGAGCGGGTCCTCTCAATTCCGCGACCTCTTGTTCGTCGAAGAGGATGCTTCCATCGTCGGGCTTTTCCAATTTCGCCAGCAAGCGGGCCGTCGTCGTTTTCCCGCAGCCGCTTTCACCCACCAGGGCGAACGATTCACCGGCTTTGAGCGAGAAACTGATGTCGTCCACGGCGTGCACGTGGCGAGGAGGCCGGAACCATCCCCCGTCGACGGGAAAATGTTTCGTCAGCCTGCGCACCTGCAAGAGTGAATGATTCATGAAGGCGAGATCAATCATAAAGCCAGCAAGCCACCATCCGTCCCTTCCCCAAACTCAAGGAAGGCGGCGATTCTTCGCGGCAGATGTCTTTGACGTGGGGACAACGCGGATGGAAGCGGCAACCCGACGGCATGTCTGTCGGGTTCGGCACCTGCCCCTCGATGGTTTCAAATACCTCAACGCGCTTATCGGGGCTGAGCGTCGAACGCAAGAGACCCTCCGTATAGGGATGTTTCGGTTCGGCGAACAGGGTAAAGGTGTCGGCGTGCTCTACAATCTGGCCCGCATACATGATGTAGATTCGGTCGCAATGCTCCGCCACCAGGCCGATATCGTGCGTGATCAGGAACAGGGCGTTCTGGAGTTCCTCGCGAAGTTGGGCGAGCAGGTCCATGATTTGCGCCTGAATGGTCACGTCCAGCGCCGTGGTGGGCTCATCGGCGATGAGCAGGGACGGGCGGCACGAAATGGCCATGGCGATGAGCACCCGTTGGCGCATGCCGCCGCTCAACTGATGGGGGTAGCTATCGTAGACCCTTTGGGGGGAAGGGATGCCGACATGATCGAATGCGTCGAGCACCTGTGAGCGAGCCTCCCCTTTCGTGACCTCCTGGTGCTCCAGCACCACCTCCGCCACCTGGGCCCCGGCCCGCATGACGGGGTTCAGATAAGTCATGGGATCCTGAAAGACCATGGCGATCTCCTTTCCGCGGAGGTTGCGCATACTCGCCGCATCCAGCGTCAGGAGATCCACGTCGCCCAACAGCACTTCGCCCGAGAGGATGCGGGCTACGACCGGCTGGAGCCGGATGATGGTGAGAGCCGTCATGGATTTCCCCGACCCCGACTCTCCGACCAGCGCAACCGCCTCCTTGCGGTTCACTTCCAGCGAGACGCCGTCCACGGCTTTGATCACGCCGGAAGGGACATCGAGGTAGGTCCTCAGATCGGAGACCCGCAGGAGGCCGTTTCGATTTTCCGCCTTCTCGTTCATAGTCCGGTCCGGTGAATCTCGGAAGAGCGGGGATTGAGCACGTCGTTCAAGCCGTCTCCCAGCAGATTGAGCGTCAGGACCGAAAGAAAGATGCCCAAACCGGGATACACGGCCATCCACCATGCTTGCCGCAGAAAAGGCTGCGCTTCGTAAAGCATCCGCCCCCAGGTCACCAGGCTGGGGTCTCCCAGGCCGAGATAGCTCAAACCCGCTTCCAGCAGCATCGCCTGCGCAGTCAAAAGCGAGGCGTTTACGACTACAACCCCTATGGCGTTCGGCAGAATCTCACGAAAGATGATTGTCGATCTCTTCGTCCCGATCACGTGCGCGGCGTCCACGAATTGCCGTGTGCGCAGGGTCAGGAATTCCGAGCGAACGATGCGGGCCGTCACCGGCCACGTCAAAATGGAGATGGCGAAGATGATGTTCCAGATGCTCGCCCCGAAGAAGGCGACGATTATCAGCGCAAGGAAGAAGCGCGGAATCACCATGAAAGTCTCGGTGAGCCGCATCAGAATGTCGTCGACCCACCCGCCCAGGTAACCGGAGATTGTGCCCACGAGCAGGCCTAAGACCGTCGTGGCGAAGGCCGCCGAGAAACCAACGAAGATCGAGACCCGCCCGCCCCACAGGATGCGGCTCAAGACATCGCGGCCGAGATTGTCGGCGCCCATGAGGTTGCGGTAACTATGCCCGCCCAGCCGCGAACCCGAACCCAGGGCGTAAGGATCATAGGGCGCCAGGAGGGGCGCGAATAATACCAGTAAAACCAGCAACAACAGCACGGACGCTGCGATGGGCACCGCGGGATTCTGGCTGAACGCTCCCCAGATGGCCCTCCACTGCGGCCCTCTTTTCGAGTTTCGATGAGCGATTGGGTCAGCCGTCGTCGTCACGGTTCCAGGTTCCTATTCATAAGCCACACGCGGGTCAATCATGGCGTAGAGAATGTCCGTGATGAGGTTTGCAAGCACTATCATCATCGAGACGACGAGGAAGATTCCCAGAATCATCGGATAGTCCCGTGCGGTAATCGATTCGAAAATCAGCCTGCCCATGCCCGGCCACCCGAACACGGTCTCGGTGAACACCGAGCCCGCCATGACGTATGCGAAATTGATGCCGATCACGGTAACCACCGGGAGCAGCGCATTGCGCAGGGCGTGCCGGTAGAGCACGCGGCGTTCGTTCAACCCCTTGGATTTCGCGGTCAGGATGAAGTCCTGCGCGAGTGTTTCCTGCATCTTCCCCCGTGTGATTCGGAATACGAGGGTCATATGATAAGTGGCGTAGGTAATGGCGGGAAGGAGCAAGTGCTTCAAGACGTCAAGAACCGCAGGCCAGCCGGGCTCCACCCCGCGCATCGAATACATGCCCTGGCTCGGCAACCAGTCCAGGTAGAGAGCGAAGAAAAGTATGAGAAGTTGGCCCAGCCAGAAAATGGGCATCGAATAGCCGGCGAGCGAAGCCAGGGTCGCCAGGTGATCGCCCACCGAATAGGAGTAACGCGATGCAATAACGCCCAGTATGACTCCCATGAGGCTGGCTATGGAGAAGGCCGTCGCCATCAGGAGCATGGTGGCCGGCAAGCGATCGAGAATTACACCGAGTACGGGGGAGTTGTGCCAGGTGGAGTAGCCCAAGTCCAGATGAAGCAGCTTCCACAGGTAAATCCCCATCTGGACGTAAAGCGGCTTGTCCAGGCCGAACTCGATGCGCAGTTCCTCGTAGGCCTCCGGCGTGGCCTCGGTGACGCTGGCCAAATAGATGGCCGGATCTCCCGGAGCGAGATGGATGATGGTGAAGTTGATGATGACGACCCAGAAAACGAGAGGGACGGCCTGAAGAATACGCCTTACACTGTAACGCAGAAGCGGATGACCACCTGCCATGGATCGCCCCTCGGTGAGACGTCAAGAAACCTGCGGGGCCCCGCCCGGAGACGGGGCCCCTGAAACACGAATCGAATTACAGGACTACTTCTGGTAAGCGTCCTCCCGAGTGCAATAAGCGCAGTAGGGACGCGTGACCACATCCGCCCATTTTGCCGAATGCGTGTGGACGAAGGGCGTCTCGAACAGCGGGATCACGGGCGCGTCGGCCGCGACCATATCGACGATCTGACGCCACGCGGCGCCCCGCTTCTTTACGTCGGGGATCTGCCATTCGGCGTCGAGAAGACGCTGAACGCCTACGTTGATGTAGGACGGCGCGTTGTTGAAGTTCGCCGAGCCGATGTTGTTCCTGTCGTAGACCCGGGTCACGCTGATCTTGGGGTCGGGACCGGTGGTGAAGAACTGCATCATGATGTCGAAATTGTGCTTGATGTACACCTTCTGCAGCGTCGCCGCCCGGTCGAAGGACTCGATCTTGATGTCGATGCCGACTTTCTTGAGCTGTTGCTTGATCACCTCGGCCGCCAATCCCTCAAAGCCGCGACCCCGGGCCCAGGTTAGCGTGAGGCCGAAGCGCTTGCCTCCTTTCATCGGGTAGCCCGCCTCATCGAGCAGCCTGTTCGCCATGGCCACGTCTTGCTTGTACTGAGCAAAGCTGCCCTTGTGCGCCCACTTCATGGCCGAATGCATGATGCCGTCCGCCACTTTCGCGGTGCCCCCGGTAGCCAGCTGGCTGATCTGGTTCTTGTCCAGCGCATACGCGATCGCCTGGCGAACCTTCACGTTCCCGGTGATAGGCCGCCGCATGTTCAAGAGCATGAACTCGACCTGCCCCGTCGCCTCTCCCCCCTTGTCGAGGACGACGAGTTTCGGGTTCTTTTTGAGACGGGCGGCCTGATCCCAGGGGACGAGCGCCGCGCGCAGATAGTCGAGTTCGCCTTTTTCCAAGGCAATGAGCCGGGTGTTGGCGTCCGAGATGAACCGGATGACCAGTTCATCCGCGTAGGGCTTGGGCGCGTTCCAGTAATTCGGGTTCCGCACGAGCCTGACGTGGCTTCCCTTCTTGTATTCCTTAAGCATGAAGGGCCCCGTTCCAACGGGTTTCTTGCTCCACGGAGCATTCAGGAACGCCTTGCGGCTGCCCACATGATCCTTCCACAGGTGCTTGGGATAGATGGCGGGTCCGCCGAAGATCACGCCCATCACCGTGAGCAAAGGAGCGAAAGGCTTCTTGAGGCGGACGACGATGGTGTACTTGTCCGGCGCTTCCACCTTCTCCGCCACAGGCTTCCAGAACACGCGCGAGCGGGGATTGTACGGCAGGCACTTCTCCAGCGAGAACTTGACGTCCTCGCTCGTCATCTCCTTGCCGTCATGGAACTTCACGCCCTTTCGGAGATGGAAGATGAGCGTCTTTCCTCCGTCTTTGACCTCCCAGGACTTCGCCAATTCCGGCTTCGGACTGAGATTGAAATCGAGAGTGATCAGCTTGTTGTAGATGTTCACGGCCGGCACCTGGACCGTGGTGCCTGGTTTGACGATCAGGTTGAAATGCCCCGGGTCGGCTTCCAGGCCGATAACCAGCGTGCCTCCCCGCTTCTGGGCCCATGCGGACCCTGGAACCTGGCCGAGGACAAGCACCGCCGCGAGAACAAAGAAAATAGCGACGCTTCCAAATCGGATCTTATTCCGTTCCATTGCTCTTCCCTCCAAAATGATGGATTGACACCAACACCCCTGCATGGAGCGGGGTGTCGTGCCGCAATGTCCTATCACCCCCGGCATGGAACCCCCGCCATCAGGCAAGGGCCCGATTATCGGGTGCGATAGAGTGTCGAATCCGCTCCTCTCCCGAGTCCGACTCACGTTCAGTCGGTGAAAGAAAAATCAATCTTTCGCGTAACGCTGTGCGTGGTTCCGAATGTCGGGATGACGAGGCTATGCTTCCCGAGACCTCCCGCGACGAACAGGCAGATGCTCTCCTCATCGTCGACGACGGGAACGCTCTCCAGGTCTTCCCGGGCAAAGAGTTCGCCTCGGCGCCCCCGCGCCCGTTCGAGGTTCGCCGGCGCAAAAAAAGACGACGGCACCCTGCCCCTCTCATAAAGGAAGGCCCGGATTCGCGGCGGTTCCCAGCCGTCGCGCACAAGCATATCCACGTGTTCGGGGCCGAGAACCACCACCATCTCCCCGCCGAAAAGCGCGTTGTTGCTCCCCGCCTGAATCATCGACGAAGCGATGGAATGAAGCACTCCCTCGCCCGCCGTGCTGCTCGCGTCGTTGACCATGATATGCGGGTCGACGGCGATAACCGTTACGGCGCTGTCCGAACGCTCGAGGCCGCGTTCGACGTGGAGCGGCGGCCACGGGCTCGCTTCTTCGTTTTCGCCGATACAGCTTGAAAACTTGCCCTGGTGGCCGAAGGTGCTGCGGTCGGTGTCGCCCGGTATGGCGCCCCCGATGTTTTGCAGGATGAACCTAAATGCCCTGCCGATGGTGGCGTTGGCCCGCCAACCCTGGCCGAAGAGGTTTTCCTTGCAATTGATTCCCAGCGCGTGGCGGGCGGGCCCGTGGACGACGATGAGCTGCGCGATGCAGTTCGTCGTTCCCTGAACTCCCGGGAGGTTGTAAATGGGGTCGAATATGGCGTCGACGGCGGTAATGAGGATAGGCATGTACTCGGGCCTACAGCCCGCCATGGCGGCGTTGACGGCGATCTTCTCGATCGTGGCGTCGCCGAAGAGGTGGGGGATGCGGCCGTGGGACTCAGGCGGCGGTCGCTTTGATGCCTCCACCATGGCCGCCACCCGCTCTTCGGTGGGCGGGATGACGGGCAGTCCATCCCCCCAGCCCCGTTCCATCACGTATTCGAGCAACTCCAGGGGGGAGTCCGCCACCTCGTGGCACTTGGAGGAGAGTTTCATTCTTTCTCTTCCGGCGATGGCGTCTCCGTCAGAGACTTCGCCACGCTTTCCAGTATCTCGTCCGCGTGTGTGTGCACCGTATCGATCGGGATTCCAGTGATGGGATGGGGGATCGAGACGATGGGGAGGCCCGCAAAACCCAATGCCCCCGCCTTCTTGCGACCGAAGGCCTCGAACATGTCCGTGATGATGGTGAGAGTGGGTATCCCGTGCTGCTCGAGCTTAATCGCGTCGTGGATACTCCACGGCGTGCAAGACCCTCAGTCCGGCACCGCGTTTACCACGAAGTCGCACTCACCCGCCATCCGCTCGATCAGATCCTCCTCCAGGGGGAGCGCGCTGCCTCCCTTTCGGTAGTGAGTGAACGAGCCGATAGGATATTTACCGCGCAACCGCTCTTCCAGCCGGCAGAGCAGCTTATCGGAGTTGGGTTTCGTGTTGTCGAGAAGCCCGAGGCGTATTCCTTCGTGGGAGGCGGGCCGGGCGGCTGGCCGTACCTCATCAATCGAAGGGGGTATTCCCGAGGGATCGAGAATCATCAGGGTTTTCCCCATAAAAGACTCCTCCCCAATCAATACATGGGTACGTGCTCAACGGGGTTTGAACTCGCAGTAAAATGCCGAATTGTCATGATAAGATTACTGATGTTATCGTATGTTTCCTGATTGTGTCAACAAACCCTTGACTTGCCCCTGCGCCAAGGGGTTCGACAGAATCGGCATTCAAGATGGGCCGTCAGCCGATCTCACGCCCGTTCCGCAATTCCCACGCGGCTGAACAAGCCGAACCGCTCCGCCACCATATACGGAATCTTCATCCATCTCCTTACCACGAATGCGGGTCAAACCCGACCGGGGAGTAATTTTGAAGGTCTCGCTCTTTTTGAAGTCTTTACGACGCGGTCACGTCCATCGCGTCGGGTGTCAGAATCCGGGGGCCGCTCTCTTCCACTATCACCTGGGGGCCGAAAACGATGAACGTCCTGTCCTCGTGCGCGGCTTTGACCGACCGATGAGGGAAGGTCATTCTCGCCCCGATGGGCACCTTGAATGGGTAGCCCCCGCGCCTGTCCTGACAGGGGGCAGCCACAGGGGGTTGTGGGGCGGTCCCGATGAGGGACTGCCGCTATAATCCCTCGTGGTCGTCCTGTTCGGGGTGTTTGCTCGTGTAGGGGCGGACCCGCCTGTCCGCGTGATGGCGCGTGAATTTTTTTCAGGCGCCCGTCCTGATGATGGGCGCGATGGAGGAGATATCGAATGAGAGATATGGAAGGAAAAATCGCCCTGGTCGCAGCCGGCAGCAAGGGTCTGGGGCGCGCCTCGGCGCTCAAGATGGCGATGCGCGGAGCGAGCGTCGCCATTTGCTCGCGAGATGAGGCCACCTGCGCCGCCGCCGCAAGGGATATCGCAAAGCAAGCCGGCGTGGAGACCTGGCATTGCGCGGCGGATGTGAGCACACGGGCGGGTGTCCAGAATTTCATCCAAGGCGCCGCTGCTCATTTCGGCGGCGTGGACGTTCTGGTCTCGAACGCGGGCGGCCCTCCCCGGGGGATGTTCGAGGATTTTGAGGACGACGCCTGGCGCGATGCGTTCGAGCTGGGCGTCATGAGCGCCGTGCGCCTCGTGCGCGAGACGCTTCCGCACATGAGAGGGCGCGGGGGCGGGAGAATCCTCTTCATCCTGTCCAGTTCGGTGCGCGAACCCATCGACGATCTCCTGCTCTCGAACGTCATGCGGCCCGCCGTAGCCGGTCTGGCCAAATCGCTCTCACGCTCTCTGGGTGGGGAGAACATTCTGGTGAACGTGGTCATCCCCGGCGTCATCAACACCGAGCGCGCGAGGCAGGGCCGCGAATCCGCCGCAAGGCGTCTGGGGATCACCTTCGAGGAATCCGTGGCGCGCGTGGAGCGCGAAGTGCCGCTGGGCCGCCTGGGTGAGCCCGAGGAATTCGGCGCGATGGTGGCGTTTCTGGCCTCGCCCGAGGCGAGCTACATCTCGGGCGGCGTGTTCGCCGTCGACGGGGGACGGTTAAGGGCGATTTGAGGTGGAGTGGCGGGAATTTTCGCCGGATTCGAGGCGGAATAAAAGCGCGTTTTTTACCCGCGGCTTTCGGGTGGTTGTTCGGCGGACATTTTACTTCTTGCGAGACGATGCGCTCCGAGTGATTCTTGAAGCAAAAGGGTATACTATGAGATAGTTTCTAAAGAAATCGCCCACCCAGTTGATGTTTTCGCTTTATTATCGTATCATGTCGCCATGATGATAGAGGCAAAAAGACAAAACGGTCGGTTCTTCACGGCGGGCAACCCGTTTCACCATTACGCCATTCGAGCGTGGGCGGATCGCTCGGTTCTTTCCTTTGCTTGAATGGAGGGAATCGTCCAGAGGATAGGCCGGGTTCATTGTTCAGTGTAATGGCGGGAAAAACGCAAACCGACAAGGAGTGGCGCCAAGGTCAATAAGGGAATTGTTGTGACCGCACCCAACTGGACGAATTGCGCGATGCGAACCAAGGATAATCTCGAATGAGGAATGGGCAAAACAAGTTGCGAGCAGCAGATCGATCCGTTCATGATTGGTATCGGTTCGTTCTATCATTTCCACCACATCTCGTCCGAGACTATGCAGCCCGGTTTAACATCGGTTCATCTCATACGGTTCTCGATCCGTTTTGTGGAACGGGGACGACGCTGGTGGAGTGCAAGAAGCTCGGTATTCGTAGTATCGGAATCGAATCAAACCCGATGGCGTATTTCGCAAGTATGGTAAAGACGGAATGGTCCATTGATTCTGGTGAACTCTCGCATTATGCCGATACCGTTGCATCAGTGGCGAGAAAAGAGTTGAGGCAACAAGGCTATGACGATTCGGCGGATGCTCCTCTTTTCTCGGTTGCGGCGAAAACTTCTTCTTCGTTGCGCTCGCTTTCGTCTGAGCAGTTGAAACTGTTGTTAAAAAACTCGATCAGCCCACTCCCACTCCACAAGACGTTGACGTTATTGGATGTCGTTGACCGGCACGGAAATAGCCGGGAACGACAATATGGGCGTATCGCGCTCGCTACCGCTCTCGTAAATCGTTTCAGCAATTTGAAATTCGGTCCCGAAGTGGGAGTTGGTAAAATCAAACAGGACGTTCCGGTTTTAGAGGGTTGGGTTGACGGTATGCGCGCAATCGCGCGGGACCTCGATATCCATAAAGATCAGGCCAATGTTCCGGCTCATGTTCTCCAAGCCGACTCCAGGGAAGCTGGTCGGCTTCTTGAGCCGGAATCCATAGATGTAGTGATCACTTCACCGCCCTACCCAAACGAGAAGGATTATACGAGAACTACAAGGCTGGAATCTGTTGTTCTCGGACTCATACGCGATAAAAAAGAATTGCGGGGATTGAAACAGAATCTCGTCCGGTCAAATACACGGGGGGTATACAAATCTGATACGGATGATCGCGCAATCATGGACCATATTGAAATCCAAGGGATTGCCAAAGCTATAGAGAAGCGCCGCATCGAGTTGGGCAAGACTTCCGGCTTTGAACGCCTGTATCCGCGCGTCACTCAATTGTACTTCGGTGGAATGTTCCGGCATCTCGCGTCTTTGCGTTCGGTGCTCAAGCCAGGCGCGAAACTCGCTTACGTGGTCGGGGATCAAGCGTCTTACCTGAGGATTATGATTCGCACAGGACGGCTTCTCGCTGATCTTGCCGAATCTTTAGGCTACAAGGTTTTAGGCATTGATTTGTTTCGGACCCGGCAATCAACTATCTCCGGCGCTGAATTACGGGAAGAGGTCGTCTTGTTGGAATGGTCCGGTATTTGATCAATCGGAGGGAATGGCGTATTTCATCAAAAAGCCGATACACGAAGATTATTCAAGCTGTTTTTCAAAAGAACTACACGCCAGGACAACGCGCTGTGGAATTCAGGCGTGAAGACATCATTGAGGCTGCCTCTGAACAGAACATTCCGATTCCCAAGAATGTAGGTGATTTAATCTATAGTTTCCGATACAGGGCGGAGCTTCCACCTAACATCTTGGCGGAAGCGCCAGAGGGTAAGACTTGGATTATACGCCCAGCCGGGAAATCAAGGTACCGTTTCGATTTGGTCAATGATCTTCCCCTGACACCAAACCAACATCTTGCCGTCACCAAGGTTCCTGACGCGACGCCCGGAATAATAGCAAGATATGCGTTTAGTGATGAACAGGCGGTGCTGGCTCGCGTTCGATATAATCGGTTAATTGACATATTTCTCGGAATTGCGTGTTACTCTTTGCAGAATCATTTACGAACAAACGTGAAAAGACTAGGCCAGATAGAGATTGACGAAATTTATGTCGGAATAGATAAGAGAGGCGCTCACTACGTCATTCCTGTCCAAGCCAAGGGTGGGAATGATCGACTGAACAGAATACAGGTCGAACAAGACATGGCGTTTTGTTTGGATAAATTCTCGTCTCTTATATGTCGGCCAATCGGAGCGCAACTCATGCGAGACGACTTGATCGCGCTTTTTGAGTTTGAGCAGGATGGCGATGATGTGAAAATAGTTTCAGAAAAGCATTATCGCCTTGTGTCTCCAGATGCAGTGACAATGGAGGACCTTCTGAAATATCGACGACGATTGTCCGTGGACTCTTAATGGCCTGGAGGATTTTTTAAGAATTATTTGAACATCAAATTGTAGTTGGAGCCCTATGTTGCTTTTTTGCGCTCCGACTATACTTTGTCGACTTTCCCCACTCTAATTCCCACCCCAAACACACCCGACCCCATTGACACTTGCCTCCTCCCCGCATCATATTGTCTGGTTGTCATTTCGTTCGCGCCCGTATCGTTCATAGAGCTATCAGGAAACAATGAACAGCCAGAATGCAGCCCCCGCCGCCCCGGCCTTTATGGAAGACATACGGATCGAGGGCGCGCGGGAGCACAATCTGAAAGACATCTCCCTCAAACTCCCGAGGGAGCGGTTCATCGTCGTCACGGGGCCTAGCGGTTCGGGCAAATCCTCCCTGGCGTTCGACACCATATACGCCGAGGGCCACCGCAGGTACGTCGAGAGCCTCTCCACCTACGCGCGGCAGTTCTTGGAAAGAGTGGACAAGCCCGACGTGGATTACATCGAGGGCATCAGCCCCGCCATCGCCATCGAGCAATACAACCCGGTGAACCATTCGCGCTCCACGGTGGGCACGGCGTCGGAGATTTACGACTACCTGCGCCTGCTCTTCGCCAAGGCCGGAAAAATTCATTGCCCCGATTGCGGGAGCGAGGTTACTCCCGCCACGGTCGACGGCACGGTGGCGCTCCTGTTGAACGCCTATGCGGATGCAAGAGGATTCTTACTCTTCCCGATGGCCCCGATGGAAGCCGAGGATATTGAGGGAGAACTCAAATCCCTGGTGGCGCAGGGCTACATCCGCGTGATGGTGGATGATGAGATCGTGAACGTCGGCCCCCCGCTTTTCGAGAGATTGAGGAAAGAAGCCGAACCGCCGCCCGAAGCGAAGAAACGCGGCCGTCCCCGCAAGAGCGAGCCTCGAGAAGAGAGGCCCGCCGCGGGGAATCATCGTGCGATTCGCGTGGTGGTGGATCGCCTGAAGCTCTCGTCCAGAAACCGCGCGCGCCTGGGAGAATCGCTCGAGACGGCGTTTCGGGAAGGCGTCGGCGTCGCCGAAGTGCAGCTCGTGGACGGGCCGAGGCTCAGGTTCAGCCAGAAGCTCGAATGCTGCGGCCATGTGTTCGAAGAACCCGTTCCGCACACCTTTAGCTTCAACAATCCCAACGGGGCCTGCCAGGAGTGCGGGGGATTCGGGAATACGCTGAATTTCGATGAGGCGCTCATCGTGCCCGAACCCCGGAAAACGCTCGCCCAGGGGGCGGTGGAACCCTGGGCGAGGCCGCGCTACCGCCGGTATTTCGGCGGGCAGCTTCAGGAAGCCGCCGAGGCCGACGGTCTCGATATCCACGTTCCCTGGGAGGAGATGTCCGAAGGCCAGAAGAAGATGGTGTTCGAGGGTTCGGGGGCGCTTTTGGGGGTGTATCCGTTTTTCGAGAGGCTCAAAAGAAGGAAATACAAGGTCTGGGTTCGCGTGATGATCAGGCGCTACCAGAGCCTGCAAAAATGCGCTTCGTGCAAGGGGACGCGCCTGCGTCCCGAGGCCCTTTGGATAAAACTGGGTGCTAACACCATCGCCGACGTTTGCGCCATGCCGGTCAGCGAATTGAGAGCGTACTTCGAGGCTCCGCCGCTGACGCCCGACCAGGATGCGCGCGCCGGCGACGTTCTCAAACTGGTGCGGGACCGCCTCGATTTCCTTCAAAAGGTGGGCCTGGAGTATCTGACCCTGGACAGGGAAACCAGGACCCTGAGCGGGGGCGAGCACCAGAGGATCAACCTGGCCAATCAACTGGGCGCGCACCTCACGGGTACGCTGTATATTCTGGACGAGCCGACCATCGGGCTTCACCCGAGGGACAACGCGCGCCTGGTGAACATCCTCAAGAATCTGGTCGACAGGGGAAACACTCTCCTCGTGGTCGAACACGACCGTGACGTCATCAACGAGGCGGACCACGTGGTGGATTTGGGTCCCGGTGCGGGCGAGCACGGCGGCGAGGTGGTTTTTTCAGGTCCCAGGGAAGAGCTCGATGAGTGCGGGCTATCGACGACGGCGAAATTTTTAAGCGGCGAGCGCGAGATCAACCCGCGAAAGATCAAACGGCGAGATAACGGGAGTTGCTCCTACCTTTCCCTGATGGGCGCGCGGGAGAACAATCTCAAGAACGTGGACCTCCACATTCCCTTGGGGCGTCTGGTGGCGATCACGGGCGTTTCCGGCTCGGGCAAGAGCACGCTGGTGCACGATACGCTCTACCCGGCACTGGCGCGGATTCTCCACGACGGCAAGGGCCCCATCGGCCGCTTCGGTCGGATAGAAGGATTCGAGACGCTCGATTCCGTGGTGCTGCTCGACCAGAGCCCCATCGGGAAAAGCCCCCGAAGCAACCCCATCACGTACCTGAAGGCCTACGACGCGATTCGCCGCCTCTTCGCCGATACCCCTCTGGCGAGGAACATGGGCTATGGCCCCGGACATTTTTCGTTCAACACCGCCGGGGGACGGTGCGAGTCCTGCACCGGAAGCGGGATACGGAAGATAGAGATGCACTTCATGGCCGACATATTCATCCGCTGTCCGGATTGCGAGGGCAGGCGCTTCAAGGCCCAGGCCATGGAAATCGAATACAAGGGAAAAAACATTCACGAGGTCTTGAACCTCACCGTGGATGAAGCCATGTTCTTTTTCGACCACGTCCCCTCGGTGCTGAACAAGCTGTTGATTCTAAGAGACGTAGGGCTCAATTATCTCAGAATAGGCCAGCCCGTGAATACGCTCTCCGGCGGCGAGGCCCAGCGCCTGAAGATTGCGGGCCAGTTGGCCGCCAAGCCGCCCCGCGACGTGATGTACCTCATGGACGAGCCGACGACGGGCCTGCACTTTCAGGACGTGGAGCGGTTGTTGAACGTACTCGCGCGCCTGGTGGGACTGGGGAACACGGTGGTGATCATCGAGCACAATCTGGACGTGATTCGCTGCGCGGAATGGGTGATAGACTTAGGACCCGAGGGCGGGGAGGGGGGAGGCCGCATCGTCGTCGAGGGGACTCCCGAAGAGGTGGCGCAGAACCCCAGGTCGCATACGGGCGGATTCCTAAAAAAATATTTCGAGAAAGAGAAGGTGGGCTGATCATCCTCAGGCGGCTCGCAACCCTCCGAAACCTTGCACTCCTCATGTCGTTTTCCCTGGTCTTTCTTCTCGTCGCGTCGAGGTTCTCGCCGGGGCTTCGCCACCCCGTTGATTCTTTCTTGCTGGTACAGGGGCTGCTCGAGGGCCGGAGCGGCGGTCTGCTCTCGCTTCTCACGAAAAAGCCGGGAAGAGTCGAAATTTCGCCCGAAGGAATCCGGGCGGATTCGTATGCGCCGCTCGACTCGCCCCCCTGGGGCGATGCGCCCGCGCGGGGGTGCGTCGTCCTCGTCCACGGAATGAGCGCGATGGGCAAGGAGGATCATCGACTGGTCGCCTTCGCGCAAACTCTGGCGCGGCTGGGTTTTTCGGCGGTCGTCCCCGATTTGCCCGGTATGAGGCGGTTCCGCCCGGAGGATGGGGACGTTCTGCGCATCGAGAAGGTATTCTCGTGGATGACGCGAGGCGGCCCGGCTTCTTTCGAAAAATGCAGCCTCCTGGCGTTTTCCTTCGCGGCGGGGCCTGCCCTTCGCGCGGCGGCGAGACCTGTGGTCGGGGAGAAACTAGCCGCCTTCATCGGCGTAGGCGCCTATTACGATCTGAAAAACGTGCTCAAACACCTCACCACGAGCGGCGGGGAGAACCGGCCCGCCTTCCCGGGGGGTCTGCCCATTCGGCACGGGAAATGGCTCTTCCTGCGCCATAACGCGAAACTTTTGGGTCTGGATGCGCATCAGGCCCGCATCGACGCCGTCGTGTCGAGAAAACGAAAAGACGAAGCGGCGGATACGGGCGATTTGCAGGCGGGTTTGCCGCCTCACGCGCGCGCGATCATCGCCTTGATGGAGAACAAGTCACCGGGTCGCTTCGAAGCCCTGTATGCGCGGCAAGGAGCCGGGCAGCGGGAGCGCCTGCGGAAATGGGGGATGCGCGACGTCGTCCCGAAGGTGGGGGGACGCAAATTTTTTCTGCACGGGCGGGACGATCCGTTCATTCCGGCGTCGGAGAGCATTTTGCTGGCGAATCGCGCGCGCGAGACTTCAAGTGAAGCGATTTCATCCTTCGTCTTCGATGGTTTTCGCCACGTGGGAATCGAGCGGGATATCCTCTCTCCTGCGCGGATTCGTGAGGGCGCGCGTTTTTTGGGGTTCATATCCGCCGTCCTGAGCGCGATGGAGGGCGGATGAGAGGCTTGGCCCTCCCGCCCGATCCGCATGGCGAACCGGGGAAGTGATGTAGTAGGCTGGGGACTTCATCCTTTTAGTTTGAAGGGGGAGCCGAGGTGGGCGAGCAAAGCGAATCGAAAACCGTCGTCCGGGCGGCGAACGCGCAATGGATGGGAGATTTGCGCGCGCGGATACGGGCGCGGGATTGTCCGGAATTCGCAAGCGACGAACCCGTGGAGCGCGGCGGCCTGTTCGAGCACCCCACACCCGCCGAGTACATGCTCGGCGCGCTGACGGGCTGCGGCGCCGCGCACGTGGAGATATTCGCGAAAGAAGTCGGCATGCCGATCGATGATTGCGCGATCGAGGGGCGGCTCACGATGGAGCGTTTCGCTCCCGGCGATCCGGGTGCGGAAAATGGAGGCGTCACCGGCGTGGATCTGGAGGTCCGCGTGACCTCCACGGGCTCTGCGGAGGAACTCGAGGAGGTGAAGGCGAAGTTTCGCGCGGGGTGCATCTTGTATCTGTTCATGAGCGCGGCGACGTCCGTCACGGATAACTGGACGCTGAAGCGGCCCGAATAGCTGGTTTTTCAGTAAATTTTACGAACTCCTAGAAAGCGGTTATGAATCTATCCACCCATGTCGTGGGTCTGCTGTTCGCCGCCTCGGCGCTCCTGAGCTGGACGAGCCTGTCTTTTTGCGTGCGCCTGGCGATGAAGAACGCGCCGCTCTTGAGAACGACCGCCGCCATCTCCACCCTGAACGGCGTATTCGTCGCCGTGCTGATCTTCTTCACCCTGCCGGCTTCAGCCTTTCAGCCAGGGTCGACGAGCACCTGGATCCTGCTGCCGATCACCGGCTTTTTCATGATCACGGTTTCAAGGCTCACCTACTATTACGCCATCAGGCGCATCGGGCCGAGCCGCACGATTCCCATCGCGGCGAGCACGCCCGCCGTCACCGCGCTGTTGGCCACCATATTCCTGGGCGAGCCGTTCACGGTTCCCATCATCCTGGGGCTCTTGTTCCTGGTCCTGGGGATCACCATAGTGGTGCGCTCCGAGCCTGCGCAGGCGAACCCCGAGATGGGCCTCACGCGAAAGAGTATCGTCAAGGGCTACATCTCGGCGGGCCTGACCACGCTGAACTGGAGCGTGTCGGGCGTCATGGTGAGGAGCATCACGCTCGACATGAACGCCCTGGCCGCCTCGGCGCTGCTCATCTGGATAGGGCTCGCCTTCGCCTGGGTGCTGGCGGTCGGCTTCGCACACAAGGAGACGGAAGGAAAAATCCCCCGGGCGAGCTGGAAGTGGATGCTCATCGCCGCCGTCTTCCAGACGATAGCGGTGCCCTCGTTCAGCAACGCCATGGCGCGCACCTATGCGGTGGGCGTCACCTCCATCACGTCGGTTCAGCCGCTTCTGGTGATCATGGTTTCGCACCTGTTCCTGCGGGATAGTGAAAACATCACGGGCAGGCTCGTGCTGGGCGCGGTGATGACGGTCGTGGGAACGATTCTGATCCTGAGCCGACTCTAGGGTTTCTTGATTCTCTCCACGCTCTTGCGCGCGAAGACGGCCTCGTGGCCGAAGCGCTCGCGAATCTCATCGAGACTCTCCACGAGGCGCTCCTCCTTCTCGCGGTCCCGATCCTCGAACAGCAGCGGCTGCGCGCGCGCCTCATCCAGCCCGGATAGGTAGACCCCCAGCAGGCGGAATTTCCGGTTTTTCCCCTCTTTCCCGTGCGCGCGCCGCAGCAGGTCGAGTGCGGGTTCGATGATTTCCTTGTCCAGGTGGGTGGGTTTTTCGAGGGTGAACGAGCGCGTGAGCGTCGTGAAATCGGAAAAGCGGATTTTGAGGGTTATATGCCTCGCGCACAAGCCACGGCGGCGCACGCGCGCGCTCGCTTCTTCGGCCAGGCCCGTGAGTATGGCTTCCAGCTTCGCGGGCTCTGCGGTGTCTTCTTCGAAGGTGGTTTCCTTGCCGATGCTCTTGGGGCGGCTATCGAGCACGAGTTCGGAATCATCGAGCCCCCTCGCCTTGCGGTAGAGATCGGGACCTGCGTTCTTGAACTGCGCCTCTAAAAATGGCAGGGATTGTGCGCCGAGGTCGCCGATGCTCCAGATGCCCAGGCGCTTTAGTTTCTGGACCATCACCTTGCCCACGCCGGGGATTTTGCTCACCGCCAGGGGACGCAAAAAGGCCTCCTCCCCGCCCGGGTAGACGCGCAGGATGCCGGCGGGTTTCGAGAGCGCGGACGCGATTTTAGACACCAGGCGGCTCGACGCCAGCCCGATGGAGGCCGAGCAGTTCGTCTCACTCAGAACCGCTTCCCTGATTCTAGCTGCCGTCCGGAGCGGGGGTCCGTGGAGGCGTTCGGTTCCGCTCAAATCGAGATACGCCTCGTCCACGGAGACGGCCTGCACCGCGGGCGTGAAACCTCCGAGCACCTTCATCACCCGCTTCGAAGCTTCCCCGTATTTCTTGTGGTTCGCCTGTATGTAGACGGCGTGGGGGCACAGCGCGCGGGCGCGGGCCACCGGCATGGCCGAGTGAACGCCGAACGCTCTCGCCTCATAAGAAGCCGCGGAGACCACGCCGCGCCGTCCCACGCTGCCGCCCACGACCACCGGCTTGTCCTCGAGGTCGGGTCGGTCCATGCGCTCCACGGACACGAAAAAAGCGTCCATGTCCACGTGCGCGATGAGCCGGCCCTCGGGCGTCGATTCCGGCGTTTCTTCGCGTAAGCGTTGCTCCATGCGCATCCCTCTGTTCGCAAGCGCGGCGTCAGTACTTTCTGAGCACACCCACGACGACGCCCTGAATGCCCAGGTCCTCTTCACGCACCATAATGGGTTCCATTGCCTCGTTCGCGGGCTGGAGCCGGATTTGCGCGCCCTCTCTGTAGAATCGCTTGAGAGTGGCGGACTCTCCGTTTACGAGCGCCACCACGGTTTCGCCGTTCAGCGCGCTGGTCCGGCTCTCCACGATCACGTAGTCCCCGTCCTGGATGTGGTCTTCGATCATCGAATCGCCCTTCACTTTCAGGACGTAGAGATTGCCGTCTCCCGACGACCAGGGTAGGGGTATGGTTTCCGTATCCTCTATCGCCTCGAGCGGCATTCCCGCCGCGATCATGCCGCGCAGGGGAAGTTCCGCCCGCACCGGTTCGGCGCTCGCGCCGATGGTGTCCGACCCGGGGACGAGTTCTATGGCCCGGCTTCTGTTCCAGCTTCTCTTGATGAGGCCTTTTTCCGCGATGTTTTGCAAGTGCTTGTGCACCGTGGCGGGCGAGGTGAGGTGAAAGTGTTTGCCGATCTCCACGATGGACGGCGCATAGCCGTTTATCCCGATGAACTCCTTGATGTACTCATAAATTTCTCTTTGTCTGCGCGTGAGGAACATGCGTGACCTCCCTTTTGCGAATCATGGGATGGAGTCGGGAGCATCCTCCCGAATCCACGACGTGAGTATTTCCAGATGGGCGGTGTGGGGGAACATGTCGAACACCTGCGCGGCTTGCGCGCGATAGCCGCTCACCGCGAGTTCGCGGGCGTCGCGGGCGAAAGTGGCCGGGTTGCAGGAGACGTAGGCGACCCGCGCCGGCTTTAGTCCCAGAATCAAGGGTATGGCGTCGAGCGCGCCTTTTCTGGGCGGGTCGAGCACGACCAGGTCGGGCGTCTCGCCACCGAGTTTCGAGACGACTTCTTCTTCCGTGAGCCTTTGAGCGGTTTGCACCAGAAAATCCACGTTGTCGAGCCGGTTTTTCTCCCGGTTGAGCCTGGCGTCGGCGACGGCGTAGGGGTTTTCCTCGACCCCCAGAACGTATTTGGCTCTTGATGCCAGGGAGCAGGAGAAATTCCCCGCTCCGCTGTAGAGGTCCAAAACGCAGGCCTCCCTGTTCAAGCCTGATTCTTCGATCAGGTTCTTCACGAGAATCTGGTTGAGCGCCCGGTTCGGCTGAATGAAGGACTCGGGCGATACGCTTAGGCATAAATCCGGATGCCCCTCGTCCGGTCGATATTGCGCGTACCATGGAGCCGGTTCCCCGGGTCCTCGTCCACCGGCGGCGGCGAGGGGGAAATGGTTTTCCCCCGCGAATTTCCGCCACGCATCGAGGGCTGCGCGGTCGATTTTTCGCTTTTCTCTGTCGCGATGCCCCAAAGGATGAAGGTAGAGGCCCACGGACGCCTCATCCACCGAGTTTAAGGAGGTCATTTCCACGGCTTCGACTTTCCTCGTCCTGGGCTCCGCCTGGAGCAGATGTCTGATCTGGTGGAGGGCGTTCACGATGGGCGACTCGACCAGCAGGCAGTTTTCGACCGCGACGAGACGCCGCTCTCCCGGGGCGAAAAAGCCGATTTCGGAACCTCGTATCTGAAATCGCGCGCGCATGCGGTAGCGGTTCTCGTTCCCGGGAAGCGCGACGGTTTGTACGGGAACGCCCAGTTCGATTTTCCCGATGCGCGCGAGAGTGTCGAGAAAAATTCGTTTCTTGGCCTCTAGCTGGGCTCGGGTCCCCATGTGTTGCAGAGCGCATCCCCCGCAGTCGCTCCAGTGGGCGCATGGGGGCGGGGTTCGGGCCGGGCCCGCCTGGATGATTTTCGCGAGTTCGCCGAGCAGATACTTCCCCTTGTCCTTTACGATTCGGAAGTGGATAGTGTCTCCGGGGGCCGTTTTGGGAATGAATACGGCGCGGCCACTCAGGTGCGCGACGCCTGCCCCGCCCGTGGCGATGCTTTCCACGCGCGCTTCGTGCACGGCCTCGTTCTGATGGAAGGTAAGGGCATTCATGGCCATCGGGTCCTCGCGACATACGTTTTACGAAAATAATACATTGTTTATACAAACAAATTACGAATAATTTTGCAAGTCTTTTCTTTTTTACTTTTCAGGAACTTTCAGGCGATAGTCCCGGAAATTTCGGGATGAACCGATATATTTCGGATGGACACCCCTGCGCGGAGCGGCGGCGAAGGGCAAAACCCCTGCAATCGTGACAGTCCTGCTGGAGGCCGGGGCCGACCCGGCGGCAAAAGACAAAGACGGTAAAACGCCGTGGGACTTGATAAAAGCGGATTCCCCGCTCAAGGGAACGCATGTCTACCGGCGGTTGAACGATGGGCGGTTCAGATAGACCCGAGCGCAGTGCAGCGGATGAGGGCGGAATGGTTTTGCAGGCGCGAGCATTCCGGGGTTCGCCTTTTTCACGCGAACGCCTTCGCGGAGGCGGGCCACGAGGTGCGGCTGTTTCTGCTCGGAGAGGCGGTGAACCTGATGAAAGACGAGGTAATGAACGCGGTGACGGCCGGTGAGAAGGCGCGCTGCTCCTGCCGGGGGGTTCCTTCCAGATATTCTCTCGGCGCCTGTGCGACTCCCTATTCGTCCGGGATGTAGGCCATCAAAGAGGCGAGGACCCGGCAGCCGGGCACGGGCATGGGGGTCGCCGTCTCCGCGCTCATGTTCACCGGCGGATCTTTCGGGAAGGCGCTCCCCCAGACCTCGAACGCCCCGTGCAGGTCGGCCATATCGGTGAACACGGTCTGGCTTCTCACCACGTCCGAAAGAGATCCGCCCGCCGCCCGGCAGACGGCGTCCACGTTTTTGAGCATGTATTCGACCTGGAGCTTGATGGGCGAGGCGTACCAGGGGAGCCCAGGATTCACGCTCGCCTCGTCGGCCAGTCCGCTTTCGTCCGCTGCGATCTGCGTCGAGAAGAATAAATAGGGCCCCGCTTTCACCCCGTGCGGTTCGTGAAAAATCGGCGCAGGCGCGCCTGCGGCCGCGATGGTCTTACGTTCAAAGCCGGAATCCGGGCGAAGGGCGATGGAGCTGATCTCGATTCGAGAACCGCCGATGGCCAGATCGTCGCAGGGGATGACCACCCGGGCGGGCGGGTTCTCGGGAAAGAAGTTTCGCCACAGGTAGTCGAAGGCCGGCAGATCTTCCATGTGCTTGAGATAGACGGTCGACTGAATGATGTCTTTCAGGGACAGGCCGAGCTCGCCGAGCACTTTTTCCTTCGTCCGGACGATGTATTCGGTCTGCCGCTTGATGGCGGACTGATGCCACAGGGCCGGATTCACCCGGGCGTCCGGGTGGACGCCGGTCGCGTAGTCGGTGGCGATCATTCCCGGCATGAAGATGAACGGCCCCGCCGACTGCGCCGCGGGGTATCCCGTCACCGCCTTGGGGACGACCTCCAGGTCGTGGGTGACCTTTTCCCATCCCGCCTTGGGGTTTATTGCGATTCCGTCGCAGGCGATCATGGCGCCGGGCACCTCGAGCGCCTTCGAGACGACTCGCGTGCTGGTTGGATGGGCCTTCGCCATGAAGCTTTGCCGCGCCGAGGAATTCCAGGGCGCCTGTTCCCGGCCGGTGATGAACTGCTCAATCCGTATGAGATCCTCGAAACCGACCCCCGCGCTCCCCAGCGCTTTCTCCATGGTCTGCAGCATGTAGCGCGTCTGGCGGAGCATTCCGGGCGGCGAGGCGTACGGGAGCGCCGGGTCGACCGCGGCTTCCGGCGCAATTCCGGTAACGTAGTCCGTCGGAAGCTGCCCGGAAAGGAAGATGAAGTGTTCGGTCTCGATAAGCTGCGACTGCGCTTTCAGAGGCTGCGGGCAATTCTCTGGTATGATCGCGCGTTTCATGAAGCTCCCCCTCGATAGGCGCGCCGGAACGCGGAACCTCCCCTCGGAAAGTTCTCAAAATTTTGGCTGCAAGAAAAATCGGTACACCACCAATTTATCACAAGGGCGGGGGCGGAAAAATTGCGACTCTCGATGCGGAGTGTATAGGATAAAGTCTATTCTTTTTCCGTATGGGGAATGAAAGGGTTGGCCGAATTCAGGGTGGGCCGGTGAATGCCGCCTTTCCGCGTTCACGGAAATCGCGCAGGGGTTGTGGGCAGGGAAGCGATGAAGTGAAGGAACAAAACGGGTGAGACGGGCCTGGCCGTTTCGGACCTATATGTACTCCCGCACCTCCACCGTCCGGCCCAGGCGCGAGCTCGCGTCCGCCGCGTAGACGACGGCGAGGTTCTCGTGCGCGGCGCGGCCGTCCACTTCGGGCGTGCGATCCTCGCGCACGCAATCGGCGAAATCCTCCAAAGCGTCGCGGAACATGTCGCCCTCGGGCATGTCGTATACGACGTCTTCGCCCAGCGGATCCCTGTCCACGCGCAGGCGGATGGGTTCGGGCGCTTTGGAGGGGTCGCGCCACTGCTGGCCGGTGATGCGGAAATGCGCGACGCCCTTCGTGCCGTGCACGTTCATGTGAAACGCCCAGGGACACGCCCAGCCGCCGCCCACGTAGGAGAGAGCGCCGCTTTCGTGCTCCAGAATCATCATCGAGGTGTCGTCCACGTCCTCGGCCGCGTAGGCGCGCTTGAGCCTGGCGGTGACGCTTTTTATCGGCCCGTGGAGGTAGCGGAACGTGTCGACGTGGTGGATGGATAGCTGGATGACGACGCCCGTGGGGTTCAGTTCACGGCTCGCTCGCCATCTCTCGGGCGTGAGTTCCAGCCCCCGCTCGGTGCAGAAGTTGCTCTCGCTCATCGAGACTTGTCCGATCTCGCCCGCCTCGATCAGCTGCTTCATGCGCCTGGATACGGCCAGGCGGCGCGCGCTGTGGCCCACCGCCAGCTTGACGCCCGCGCCCTCGGCCGCATCGACGATGGCTCTCGCGTGCTCCATGCTGTGGGCGATGGGCTTTTCGCAATACACGTGCTTGCCCGCGGCTGCGAGGGCCTCGATGTGCTCCTTGTGGTTGTGGTTCGGCGTCGTGAGGATGACGGCCTCTATTTCATCGTCGTTTAAGAGCGCGTCGAAGCTCTCCGCCTCGCGCGCGCCGTAGCGCTCCATGAAATCGCGCCGTTTCCCGGGCGTGCGGCTGAAACACGAAACGAGCCTCACCTTGCCCCCGCGCAGCGCGGCGTCGGCGAGCACGTCGGCCCAGCGTCCCAGGCCCATCGAGGCTGCGCGCACGGGTTCTAACGACATGTCTTCCCTCCAGTTGTGATTGAAAACGGACTTTCTTCATTTAAGGTCTTGATATGACGTTTGAATCACGATCATCCGGTGTCTACCGAGCCCCGGTCCATCCCCAAATTCGACTAAATTCCAAATTGTTCTCGATGAATATCGGGTTCAAGAACTTTGTCAGGATGGTTTGCCTTAAACGTGCAAGACGACGAGGTCATCCTCCACCGTTACCCGAAACGTTTCCACCGAGGGGTCTTCTTCTATATCGTCCGGTCGCTCGACCGTCACTTTGTACGCTTTCACGCGGGTGCGGTGGGGGTTGAAAACGGAACGCCCGGTGAGGATGTCAAACTCCCAGCAATGCCAGGGACAGACGAGTATCTCGCCGTCTTTCACGTACTGAATCTGGTGGGGTTTTTTTGCCTCCATCGTTCCACGCACGGGCCCGATGCATAAAGGAGCTCCCTGGTGGGGACATATGTTTCTCAATGCGTAATAGTTCCCCTTTATGTTGAATACCCCGATGGAGCGATTTTCGAGTTCGACGATTTTTCTTTCGCCGGGAGGCAAGTCCGAGACCTTGGATACGATATGTTTTGCCATCAGGTTTTCCCGTTTTCCCCCACCACGAGTTTCTTGATCTTCGGGTAAGTATCAAGCGCATTTTTGTAAAAGATGCTCTTGCGCAGTTCCGGGTCGATGTTGGGGAAAACAAAGCGCGGATCGTCGAAATCCCAATGCGGGTAGTCTGATGAAAACTGAAGCGTGTCTTCCGCATAAATCATTTTCAGCATTTGTTCGTTGAATTCGGGTTTAGGCGGTTCCTCCACGGGCTGGCTCGTAAACCGCACGTGCTCCCGAATAATTTCGCTGGGCGGCTTCTTGACCCAGGGGACCTCCAGCCGCAGGGACCTCCATTCCTTGTCCAGACGCCACATGAGACCTACTACCCATGCGTAACCCATTTCCTGAACAATCAGTTTCAGGTTCGGGAAGCGCTCGAACACCCCCTCGCACACCATGCTCGTTACGTTCATCCATCCCACCTGGGGCAAACCGCTATGCAACTCGATGAAATAAGAAGGCATCCCCACGGCCAGCATCGGTGGATTGACGCCGGAGGTTTCAGCGCCGCCGTGGATCGCAACGGGGAGATTGTGACGCGAAGCCGCTTCGTATATCGGCCACATGTATCGCTTGCCCAGGGGGATATCCATCGGGCAAATCTGGACCGAAACGATATCCGGATGATCGGCCAATCGATCGATTTCTTCCGCTGCAAGTTGCGGATCGCGCGGACTCACCCAGATGCAGGCCTTGAGACGGTGGTCGGTGGAGGCCCATTCGGCGAGAACAAAATCGTTGTAGGCGGAGGCGTAAGCAGCGCTTAGGTCCGCATCCGGAATTCCCGAGACGCCCGTGGCGTCCTGCCCGACGATAATGGCGTAGTTGATGTCGTGCTCGTCAATAAGCTGAGTTGTGATAAATTTGATGTCGGAGCCGATGGGTCCTCCATCGGGCGGTCTGGCGTCCACTCGCCCGGACCCCCCCGGATGAGGATGGAAGAAAGCGCGCCTGGGAACTGCAAACGTATTTCGGGGATTGGCTTCGTCTTTCACCAGGGCGCCCTTCATCCCGAGCCGGGCCTGCCATTTTTCGGGTAGATATGGCTTAAGAGATTGAACCCCTTTCGGCATTCGCGGATGTATGTCGCAATCGACGATGTTCATCTTTTTTCCGGTTGAGGCGTCAATGACGTCCGTGGTTTTCGCTTGATCGACTGGGTTCATGGGGAGGCCTCCAACTCATAGGTGAGATTGGGGTTTCGCGAAGTGTCCCTAATATGGTGTCTGATGCGAAGTGAAGTCAAACAATATGCCGTACAGACGCTCATTAAAAAGGAATTTGAGGCCATTTAGTCCGGTTGATGTGATCGAGAGGTTGTTTTTCGAGTAGTTGACATACTCCTCCTGAGCGAGAGACACTTTACAGACAACATGAAGATGCTCGGAAGTTGATTGCTCGATTTCTCGGCAGGCGTGAGTCGAGGATGTGGTGGTATCCGTGTTCGGCCAGAACGGCTTGGTGACCACTGCCATAACAATTGACGTCTTTGTTGTTCGCTTGGGACATCAGCACGAGACGGTTGTGGGGCAATCCTCCCTCGCCGCGGTGGGAGGGCTATCAGGACATATGGCGAGATTAGCCCGATTGGAGGAATAAAATCGCAAAATTTCCTGTCTGGTTTTAAGTCATGGATTGATGGCTTCGTTTTTCAACGCCCAGGGAAAGCGGAGGAGATCGATAATGGAACCTCGTGACCACGCCGCAAAGGCGCAAAGAATCGAGGCATCTCTTCGAAAACTAGATCCCGATGACGACCCCGAGATGATCATCGAGACGTGCATGCTTGCCGCCACGCACTATTTTAACGCGGCTCTCCACGTGGAAGGGATCACTACCCAGTTGATGGACCACGCCCATACCTTCCGTCCCACTTTGGACGGATACATCGAGAAGCCCAGCGCAAATCTTCAAGCTGCGATGGAACCTCTGAAATTTATCGAGCAGCTTCGCCCCAAGCATTGTCGGGACAATACGCCGATTAGTCGGGCGATCATCGATAAATGTCTTCAAAGTCTGGAGGAGGCGAAAACCGGTTTTCTGGAAATCGTCGGGGATGCGGTACGGCCTGCGGTCTGGAGAGTGGTTTAACCGGAAATTCTGGAGATACGCCATGAAAATCGAGGAGCATATGGCCAAAGCCGATCGGTTTGCGCAATCGGTGAAAAAACTTCACCCCACGGATGATTTCGAGGCGGTGATGTGGGGCCGGATGCACATCTGTTCGAATTGGATAAATGCCGCCCTTCACGCAAAAGGAATCATTCCCGAAGAAGATGACGTCGCCCATACCTGGTATCTCTTTGAGTACGCGGACCATGATTTCCTGGAGGCCAACATAGACGAGGATACCCGGCGGGCCCTGACCGAATTGGCCGTATTCGAGAGCCTCAGAACAACGCACGTGCGGGGGCCCGGCACCTACGGCTCCGAGGTATGCAGATTTTCCGAGAGAGCCTACAACCACCTCAAGGAATATACGGAGAAAGCGATTGCCGCCATGAGTCCGAGCGCTTAGATAAGGCTCGAGGCTTCGGTTCAAATCGTCCCATTCAAGGATGTAAATCATCCTGCTCTCATGAGGGAGGGGAAACCGATGTTCAAAAGGACTTATCGCCAGCACTCAGCATTGATCGTAGTTTACGCCGCTTTGATGGCGTTTGTGTTAGTCGCTCCCCCCCAAGCCGAAGCCGCCAAAAAAACGGTCAAACTGGGGGCGGCCACTGTCGCCAGCACCCTCTATGTCATGGCGGGCGCCCTTGCGGATGTCTTCAATCGTAAAAACAAGGGCTACTCCCTGAACGTCACCCTGGGTGGGGGAAAGTCCAATCCCCAATTGGTGGGGGTTGGCAAATCCGACATTGCCTACAGCTACACGTACTACGTGGGAAATGCCATCGCAGGGAAAAAGCCGTACAAAAAAGCGCACCCGAACCTCAGGGGAATGGTCTGGCTCTACACGTCCGCCGTTCATTTCATGGCGGCGCCGGAGTTGGCCGGAAAAGGGATTAAATCGTTCGAGGATTTCGTACTAAAGAAGCCCAGGGCCGGGATTACCATCGGGAAGAAAGGGACGGGAACCTACAACATCGGGACCTACCTTTTCAAGGCGTACGGGACTTCGGCCGATGCGCTGAAAAAAGCCGGCGTGACGGTCCGCCTCGGCGGAGGCCGAGCCATGATGCGTTTCTATCAGGATAAGCATGTGGATTTTGTTTTGTTTCACACCGGTCCCGGAAACGGGTTGATCAAACAAGCAGCCCTGCGCCGCTCCATCAATTTCACTGAAGTCACTCCGGGCATGCGGCAAAGGCTGGAGAAATTCGGCTTGGTGGAATCGAATGTGGCCGCGAATACTTATCCCGGTCAGAAGAAACCGCTCGACACCTACGGTCTTCGAACGATTCTTTTCACAAGAGGAGATCAGTCGCCCGACCTGATCTACAAGGTGACCAAAACCGTTTTTGAAAACAAGAATTACCTGAAGGGCGCCCATAGACTTTACGGTTTCCTGGAGCCCAAAGGTTCCGTGAAGAACATGAAAGGCGTTCCCATGCACCCGGGAGCAATCCGTTATTACAAGGAAGTGGGTGCGATGTAACCAGAGAAGGCGCAAATTCAATATGCTAAAGGAATGCTCGGGCACCAGGGGCTCATGCAGTTTTCTCTGATGCCCGTTTCTAAATAATTCCGGAAGGCGCTCTTCATGGTTAGTCAAAGCGAGATTTTTCCCCCTAAGGGAATCGCCGGCTATCTTGTCATGCTGATTGCGATCGGCATGTCTCTTACGGAAATCTATCTTGCTGTTACCGGTGGGATGGACGCGATTTTCGAGCGGCCGATGTTTTATATGGCTGCCGCCGCCATCATTTTTCTTCTCCCCTCTTCAAAGAAAACGAAGATTTTACCTGCGGAATGGAACAAGGCGATTGCCGCCTTTCTCGGCCTCATCGCAGTCGTTTCCGTAATATGGCTGCTTTGGGAGTACGACCGGCTACTCGAACGTACCCGATATCTGGATGATGTCCTGCCATTGGATATTTTCTTCGGGGTCCTTTGCATCATTTTGGTTCTGGAGGCCACGCGCAGGGCAATCAATATGACCTTGCCTTTGATTGCGCTTTTCTTCCTCGTGTACACCTACTTTGGTCCCTGGATGCCGTGGGAGTTCAGGCACGGCGGCATCGGATTTTTGGACATCATCGATCATTTTTATCTGACAGACGGGGGTCTTTGGTCTGCTCCGATGTACGTTTTCGTCAATTACATGTTCCTTTTCATCCTGTTCGGGGCCGTGCTCGACGCTTCGGGCGCCGGGAAAATATACATTGACTTCGCGTTCCTGCTGACCGGCCGGATGCGGGGCGGGCCCGCCAAGGCCGCCGTGGTAGCCAGCGCACTCTCGGGAACCATATCGGGAAGCGCCACCGCCAACATCGTCACCACGGGCACGTTCACCATTCCCTTGATGATAAAGATGGGGTATCGACCCCACATAGCGGCTTCGGTGGAGACCGCGGCTTCCACCGGAGGCCAGATCATGCCCCCCATCATGGGCACGGCGGCGTTTCTGCTGGCCGAATTCACCGGAACTTCCTATTTCACCATCATCAAGATATCGGTCATTCCGGCATTGCTCTATTTCATGTCCGTATTCGTGTTCGTGCATCTGGAGGCGGCGAAAAACGACATTCATGGTCTGAGTTGGGAGGATCTTCCCGACGTTTTCAATACGATCGGGCGCGCGTTCGTTTTTCTCATACCGCCGGCCGTTTTGATTTATTTCATGGTCATCGGGAGGTCGGTGCAGTATGCAGGAGTAGCCGGAATCATCGCCACGATTGTTTCCATGACGTTGCTGGGAATGATTGACTATCTCCGTGAAGGGTTCCGGAAAAACAATTTTTCCGCAGGGCTTGCTCTTGATTATTTGAGAAGCGGATTGAGCAAACTCGTCGCGGCGCTGGTTCGAGGGGCTCGTCAGTGCGCCCCGATAGCCGCCGCCTGTGCGGCCGCAGGAATCATCATCGGGGCCACGACGATCACGGGGCTGGGACTCAAGTTCTCTTCCATCGTCGTTTCGGCTTCCGGGGGGAGTCTCTTCCTGGGAATCATTCTGGTCGGTGTGGCCTCCTTCGTTCTGGGGATGGGGCTTCCGAGCAGTTCCGCCTACATCGTTCTGGCGACCATGGCGGCTCCCGCTCTCATCGACCTGGGCAACATGAGCGCCGTAACGGCTCACATGATCATCTTTTGGTTCAGCCTGGATAGTTGTTATACGCCTCCCGTTTGCATTCCTGCTTATACCGCCGCCGCCATCGCCCAGGCGGATCCGATGAAGACCGGCTGGACTTCCTTTAGAGCGGCGAAGGGTCTCTATGTGATTCCTTTTCTTTTCGCCTATGCCCCTGCGATTTTATTAAACGGAAGCGTGGCTGAAATCATCCTGGTTGTCTTGACGACCGGAATTGGACTTTTCGCCGGAATGGCCGGCCTGAGCGGATATTTGATCGGGAGGGCATCCTGGTTGGAGAGAGGAGGACTTCTTCTTGGAGCATTCATGATGTTTTGGCCTACATACGCCGTCCAAGGCTCGGGATTCGTGTTGTTGACGATTCTTTTTATTTCCCAAGTCACGCGTCACCGTGAGTGGTTTTTGCGGGCGCAACCGGCGGAGGAAAGTCTCCCGAAAAGCGGGTGAATTTTGAGGACCAAAAGGCACAAAAGTGTCCATGTTATACTCGGCACGATGCATGTCGCTCAAACCTTACGGAGAAGTGCCGTCTAACATGTGAATGAGGAGGAGTAGTAGGCGCAAAAGCGCAAGGATATGTTCAGAGAAAACGGGCCGCCGGCGGAATTCAAGTGAAATACATTCCTCACGATAGTCCGCCCAGGATGGTGGCCGGTCTTTTGGGCGGCCATGTGGACATCGCCATATTGAACCCCTCCGAGGCGCAGGCGCAGGTGGCGGCGGGCAAGCTCCGTCATATGGGCGTAGCCCATTCCAACAGGCTGAAACCGTTCCCGGATTGCCCTGGTATGGCTACCATGCCGCCGGGTGAAAAGCTGTTTCCGGCTCAAAGAAACTCGTACGCCATGCCGAACGGCAGGTGCTTGCCCCGCGCCGGCCGGAGGTGGAGGAGTTGTTCGGCGAAAATGTGCGTGGAGACGAATTTTTGTCCTGATATTCATGGAGAGAACGCATGGCAATCCTCAAGGCACGGCCCCAGGACGTGGAAATCGACTTGGCTCGAACCGCTTTCATCGTGGTCGACATGCAGAACGCATACGCAAAGAAGGGCGGAATGCTCGACCTGGGAGCAGGCATTGACGAATCCCGCACGAACCCCGTCATCGCGGCCAACCAGCGCCTGCTCTCTGCGGCGCGCGCGGCCGGCGTGCAGGTATTCTATCTCCAGTTCGGGTACAAGCCCGACCTCAGCGACGCAGGCGGGCCGCTGTCGCCCAACATTCGCAAGCAGATGGCCATCAGGATGATCAAGGAACGCCCGGCGGACCGCGAAAAGCTCATCATCGAGGGAACGTGGGGGTGGGAGATTATCGACGAGCTCAAGCCCGAGCCGGACGACCTGGTGGTAAGGAAAGCCCGCTACAGCGGCTTCGCGGGAACGACGCTGGAAAACCAACTCAACGGCCTCGACATCCGGCACATTCTCTTCACCGGCGTGGCCACGAACGTCTGCGTGGAGAGCACGGCGCGCGAGGCCTATTTCCGCGAATTCTGGCCCATTCTCATCGAGGATGCGATGGATCACACCGGCCCGGACTTCACTCGCCAGGCCACCCTGTACAATTTCGAATCAAAATTCGGCTGGGTGACGAAAACGGATGACGTGCTGGACATGATGGAGCGCAACCAGGTTTCGTAGAAAGGCGCGGCGGCGAGGATCGGGGCGTTTGCAATTTGTTTTGTTTCTCCACACTGGCCCGGAACCAGAAACTCGCATCCAGGCGATTTATTTTCCTCTTGACTTTTTATTATTTTCATATCAAAGTTTCTTGTAGACATTTCGCTGAAAGTAGAGGCTTCTGCCTCTCCGCCCGAAGAGTTCGGAGGGGGGAAGTGGCTTTCCCCCTCCGAGGAGATACATCGGGCGCCGCACACCCGGCGCACTCCAGGAGGGAGGAAACGCTATGCTCAAGGATGGCAAGCCCACGACAAATGGATGGATGTTCATCGTTTTCCTCATTCTTGTCCTGACGACAACGGTCAATCCCTTCATCAACAACAAGTACTTCACGATCTTGTGGTACCCGCTGGTCGCCCTCTACGGGCTCTGGCTGCTGATTCGTGTGGTGTACGAAGAGGAGGACGCGTCATGATTTGGTCCTCGCCGTACTTCATCTTCGGGTGTGTCGTCGTCTACCTGATCGTCACCATCTTGGTCGTTTACCGTTATCACTCTGAAAAGGCGACCGAGGAAGATTATTACGTGGCGGGCCGTAACGTCGGCTACATTCCCAACTCGTTCAGCATAGTGGCCACGCTCATGTCGGGCGGGATCTACCTGGGCACGGTGGGCTGGTTCTACCTGAAGGGCGTGGGCTTCCTGGGCTACGGGTTCGCTTACGCGTTCATGGCGTTCCCGCTCTGGTACATCGGCAAGCGCCTCTGGCCGGTGGGTAAGAAGTTCAACTACGTCACCGCACAGGATTTCTACGGGGATTTCTACCAGAGTGAGCTTCTCCGGATCTGCGGGGCCGTCGGGACCGTCATCTTCCTGGTTCCCTATTTCGCCTCGAACGCCGTCGCCATGGGCACCGTCCTTGAGCGGTTCGCAGGCATTCCTTACGTCTGGGGGGTGCTCCTCCTGCTCGTCATCGGAGTGGGCTACACCATCTACGGAGGGATGCGAGGGGTCATCTATACCGACGTCTTACAGGGCGTGCTCTCCCTGGCTTTCGGTGTGGTGGCCCTTTCGTATCTCTTTTACGCCGTGGGCGGCTACACCAAGTTGATCGATTCGCTGCCTGAGTCGCATACCCTGTTTTCGCCCGACGCCATATCCTTCGGGCTTTTCCTCGGCTGGTTCGTGTTTATGGCCTCCCATCCCCTTACGATGGGAGACCGCATGACGCGCATGTACACCATCCGCAGCCTGGACGAATATCGCCGAAACGTGATTCTGACGGCGGTGATGCTGCTCGTGATGGTCGTGATTTTCCTCTTCCTGGGGCTGATCAGCCGCGTCTTCGCCGGCCCTGACTTGAACATGGACCAAGCCATCCTCGTGACCATCCAGAAGCAGGCCCCCTGGCTTATGGCCTGGCTGGTGGTGGTCGTCTGGGCGTGCGGCATGTCCACCCTGGACTCCGGCCTTGTGGGCGCGAACGCCATCATATCGAAGGACATCGTCCGGGGCTTCATCAACAAGGACGTCTCCCAGGCGCAATCCGTCCTGATCGGGAAGTGGGCCATGTTGGTCTTCGGGTTTCTGGCCGTGTGGATCGCCCTCGCCCGGCCGCCCTACATCTGGGCCCTGGTCAAGCTGGTGGTGATGTTCCACATGCAGTTCCTGCCCCTGCTGATCGGAGGCCTCTACTGGAAGCGGGCCTCGAAGCTGGGGGCCGAGGTGGGTTGGGTCGTCGGGGTGGCGCTCGGCACCTACTACACCTTCTTCGCCTCGGGGCCGCCGCCCATCAGCGTGGGCAGCGCGCCGGCGCCGGGCTTCTTCGGGCTGCTGGTGAACGCGGTGCTCTTCATCGCGATCTCCTACTTCGCCTCTCCACTGCCCGACGAGCACCGGGCGAAGTACGAGAGCGCGTGGAACGGGGAAGATGCGGCGTGAGGAACCGTTTGTTGAAGGGGTGGCGAGATTCGCTAGGTTATGCGGATGGGACGACCGAAACGAGCAGACCATGGCGGCCTGGTTTCCCGCGTCCTCAACCGTGCGAACGCGCGGTTGAGGATCTTTGAGAAAGAGGGGGACTACGAGGCTTTCATTCGGGTGCTGGAAGGGGCAATGAAACAGACCGAGACGCGACTGACGGATCATTGTGTGTTGTTACCGAATCGTTAGTATATCGTGGTGTGGCCGAGGGAAGATGGGTAGCGATGCGCATGTCGATAGGAGGCATTTGCGTCTCATTTCATGGCGAAACGGGTGAATTGAAATATAGTTGTATTTACAACGATATGACGCATTAAAATCAGCCCTCATGCAGCGCCGAACGGATTTTGCGCAGCGCGGCTTCAGTCGTGGCCGGGGATGCCCTTGTAGGCATGCTCGCCCCAGACTTGCTTGACCTTTTTGTCGCGGCCGCAACCCCAGCGGTAGTAGCGGTAGCGGTACGGGCTCTTTTTATAATAGTCCTGGTGATAATCTTCTGCGGCGTAGAACCGCGCGGCGGCGAGGATCGGGGTGACGATCGGCTTGCCGACATTCTTTTGCGCAGCGTTTTTGGAGGCCTCGGCCGCGGCGCGCTGCTTCTTGTTCGCGACGAAGACGGCGGTCTTGTAGGAATGGCCGCGGTCGCAGAACTGGCCGCCGCCATCGGTCGGGTCGACCGAGTGCCAGAATGCGGTGAGCAGCGCCTCGTAGCCGACCTTCGCCGGATCGTAGGTGATCTCGACCGCCTCGTAGTGCCCCGTGTCGCCGTAGGTGACTTGATCGTAGGTCGGGTTTTTTGTCTTGCCGCCGGTATAGCCGGAGATCGTCGAGACTACGCCCGGCACCTTGTCGAAATCCGACTCGACGCACCAGAAGCAGCCGCCTGCGAAGATCGTCTTTTCGAGTTGCTGTGCGCTTGCGGTGTGAGCGCAGAGTGAAAGCACCGCGACAACCGTCAGCATTGTCCATTTCATGATATGTCTCCGTTGTTGTAGCCCGGCGGCCTATACATGTGAGGCCGGCGCAGCGATGAGCCACGCGCCAATTATAATCGCGAGATTATTACACCAAAACCCTCTGAAGGCGACTCTCGGAGCGGGTTTTCACCGGATTCGACCTCAGGGCGCATCCCGCCGGAGCCCAAGTCCTTCATCCTCGACCGCCGTGTAGGATGCGGCGGCGGAAAGGCGCCCGACAAGCGTGTTGCAGTCGGCCGTTTCGGCGAGATATCGCCCGACGGGGCGCGGGACGCATATATGCGTGGGCGGACACGCAGGGGGCGGATAACAGGAATTGCAATTCGGCGTAAGCTGAAGCCAAGTCTAACTATGGGTCTGAATTATTCATTTGTCATACGAAAGTTGAAAAACTAATATGGGTAACCGACATCAACTCATTAATCTTCAAATTGCCCTGCCCTATTCTCTGTGTTACATTGCTCCTACTCTAATATAATTATTCATGTCACCTCGCCATCATTGATCCACCTGCGATTTGTTAACCACGAAAGGGGGTTCTCGATGGACGTGAACTTTGCGTGGTTTTCGTCGGCCGTTCGAGCCGGTAACGATTGCAAATCCAACTACAAAATACACGAGCGGGAAACCGCCATCGAATATCTTTCCAAGGAAGAGTTTTTGATTTCCCAATGCGCCGTCGCTACTCCGGCGTATTGGAATGCGCGACCAGGAAGTTGAAAAAAGACGTGGAAGGCGCTGATGCGTTTTCCTTTTCTGCAACCGAGAGATAGGGGAGGTTGGGCTATGTGGCGTCATCGAAGTAACAGGAAGCGTCTCGTTGAAAACCGAACCGTGAGAATTGGTGGGCTCCTGGGGTTGGCGATTTTTGTCGTTGTCGCGGTTCTCTCGTCCCCCGTATTCGCTGCGGACAAGCAACTTACCTTCATGTCGGGCGGTGCGAAGGGTTCCTGGTACCGCTACCTGACCGCGATGAGCGAATGTATGCGGAAAAATAGTGACATCAATGTCACTGTCGTCCCGACCTCGGGCGGGATGGAAGCCTTCAGGAAGCTCCAGGAAGGCAAGGCCGACGTGGGGTTCACCTTCCAGACCGTGGCCTTTCCGGCCTGGGACGGGAAGGGAAGCTGGAAGGGAAAGAAGCACAGGGAATTGCGCGCGGTCGGTTTCGGAATTTCCTCTTCGATTTTTCACTTCGTTGTCTTGAAAAGCTCCGGCATCAAGAAACTGGCCGATTTGAGCGGGAAAAAGTTTTCGCCGTGCCCCATCGGCACCACCTGCTACGCATCCGTCGGTTCTTTTCTCAAACACATTGGCTTGTACAAGAAGATCAAGGTCAGCAACCTCTCCCACGGCGAGCAGGTCAGCTACCTGAAGGACGGCAAGATCGACGGCTACGCCCTTCAGGGAGGTCTTCCGAATCCCTCGGTTACGGAGGCGGCCCTGACCCGGCCCGTCCGGCTGATCAGCGTCGATCAGGGGGTGGATTTCAGCGGTTTCCTGAAGGAGTTTCCCGGCTTCGAACCCACGATTATTCCAAAAGGGACTTACAAGGGAGTGGACTATGACGTGTCCACCATGGGCTTGAGCGGTCTTTTGGTGGCGAACAAAAACACCTCCCCGGACTTGATTTACGAAATGACGAAGACGATCTGGGGCAAGTCCTGCGTCGATTACCTGACCAAGAACAACCGCGGCCTGGCCGGCCTCAAGAGCGCCAATCCGACCGAAGGGCTGGTGATTCCGGTTCATCCGGGAGCCGCCCGGTACTGGAAGGAAAAAGGGATCAAGAATATGGCGCCTGCCGAGGGTTCTATGTAAACCGGGCCGGTGATATTCCTTTTTATATTCCCGGAGCCGTGGAGTTGGGGTAGCCTTTTCTGTTCATTTGCGAGGGGGCCGAATTCCACCTCCTGCGTGGGGAAACCAGCGAAGGCCATGCGTAAGATGTGTTTGCTGCGCAAAGGCCGGGAAGGCCTTGGGTAAGATAGGGAAACGGCGGGTATTCGCCGGTGGGAAAACCGAATACCAGGAGTGAAAACTTCTCGTTGAACTGATGGCGAGAACGGGTGATTCCCGTCGTTTTTTAGAGGGTTGAAGAATCGGGGAGATATCCTTGATTGAGGGTTTCCCGATCTCCAGCGAGATCGAAGAGGGCGGAGCCGTGTGCGATGAGTTATGAGCGAAAGACACTCGGAGTCGCCGTCATCGGCGCGGGTCGTATGGGGACCCATCGCGCCCGAATGGCGGCCAACCACCCCGCGGTCCGGTTCCTGGCCATTTCGGATCTGGACCCCGCCCGGGCCAAGGCGCTGGGCGAACAAGTGGGGGCGCATTTCACCACGGGGAGCAATGAAGAGGCGATAAATCACCCCGCCGTCACCGCCGTCATTGTTTCCACCCCCGAACCCAAGCATGTCGATCCGATTTTGCAGACCATCGAGCGCGGAAAATCCGTCGTGGTCGAGACACCCCTGGCCTTGAGCCTCGATGATGCGGACCGTCTTATCGATGCTTCCGCGCGAAGTGGCGTGGAATTGCACGTGAACTACAGCAAGCGCTACCAGCGGCACTATTTCCTCGGCAAGGAGCAGGTCCAGGAGGGCCGGTTGGGTCGAATCCTGGGCGGAACGGCCCGGGTGTACAATTCGCGCGCGCAGGCCTTCGAGATTCTGAAACGAACGGACGAGGTTACCCCGGTGGTCGACGTGCTGGTCTACTCCGTGGACATGATTTGTTGGCTCATGGAGGGTATCCGCCCCGTGGAGGTTTTCGCCCGCGGTCACGGGGTTGTTTTCGAAGAAGCCGGTTACCCCGAGGTGAACGATACGACTTGGGCGATTCTCACGTTCGAGGACGGAGCCGTTTTCAGCCTGGGTATATGTTACGCCTTGCCCGCGAAGTATCCCACGCTGGGGCAAGGCACTCGCCTGGAAGTCATCGGAAAGGAGGGGGTCCTTCTTTTTGACGAAGACAAAAAGGAAAACCTTCTCTATACGGAAAAGGGATATCCTCACGTGTATGTCCCCGACCATCACATCAATACCGCATTCCTGGGAACCAACTCCGCCGGTGATTGGGCGCTCGATCATATGTTCGGGCCCGTCGCCCACGAGACGCGCGCCTGGCTCGATTACCTTGCGACGGGGAATCCTTGCCTGCACCCGACCGCCAAACAAGCGCGGCGGACTTTGGAAATTACCCTCGCAATCGACGAATCCGCCCGAACCGGAAGGGCGATTGAACTGCCCTCGAGAGTCATCTGAGAATCCCCCACTCGGCATATGACGCCCTTAACGCCATACGAGGTATGCCTACAGAATGTAGGGGATGGAGACGGTTGCCGTGCGCGATGACGTCCGAAATAATTGGCTCGACCGCTTCGTCACCCGGACCACCGCCATTCCACTGCCCCGTGACTTGCGCTCGAAGGGACTTCGCACCGTTGTAACGCTGGTTTCCGTCACGTTTTCTCTTCTCTATATCTACTATGCCGGGTTCGGTTATTTCTCACCCGAGAGCTTCATTTCCGGATATCTGGGGTTCACCTTCGTGCTGGTTTTCATCCTTTTCCCCGGGTCGGAAAAATCTCCACGCGACCGGATTACCGTATGCGATGGAATTTTGGTATTGAGCACCATCGCGGTCACCTACCATTACAATGTCTACTTTCCCATTCGCTACATCGAGCGATTCGGCGAGGCGCTCCCGCACGATGTGGTTTTCGGCATCATGGCCATCGTATTGGCCCTGGAGGCTTGCCGCCGCACGCTGGGTCCCGCCCTCCCGTTGATCTCGCTTCTCTTGATCGGATACGCCCTTTTCGGCCCCTACTTTCCGGGTCATTTGACGCATCAGGGAATCAGCATCTGGGATACCGCGGCATGGCTGTACAGCAACCAATCGATCTATGGCGTCATCACGCGGATCTTTGCGAGTTTCGTATTTCTCTTTATCGTGTTCGGCGCAATTTTGGAGATGTCGGGAGGCAAGGAGCTCTTCCTCAATCTCCCGCTCGCATTCATCGGACGTACGCGGGGAGGTTCGGCGAAGCTCAGCGCCGTGGCGAGCGCCCTGTTCGGCATGATATCCGGGAGTCCCACGGCGAACATCGTGGGTACCGGAACGCTCACCATCCCACTGATGAAGCGTTCCGGATTCCCGCCGCACGTGGCGGCCGCTTTCGAGGCGACGGCCTCGACCATCGGGGTGACCATGCCCCCATTGATGGGCGCGGCCATATTCCTCATGGCGGATTTCACGGGAATCCCCTATCTGGAGATAGTCAAGGTATCCATACTGCCGTCTCTATTGTTCATGCTGTCCCTGCTGGTGGTGGCCCACGTGTATGCCAGGAAGGCGGGTATCGAGGGATTGCCGCCCGAGGAGTTGGGCAATCCCTGGGAAATAATCCGGAATTATTGGACCTTTGCGGTTCCTTTGGCTCTCATCTTCTACATGCTCGGCTCGGGCTACAGTCCGGATTACGCCGTATTCGTCGCTATTCTGGGAGTGGGCGGGGCGAGTCTCCTCTCCAGGCGCACGCGTCTGACAATTCCCCAATGGGGCAAAATCCTCGAGGTCGGCGCCCGAAGATCGCTCACCGTCGGCGGATTGGCCGGATGCCTGGGCATCATTATCGGGATTGTGTTCAGAACGGGAATCGGAACCAAACTCTCGATTCTCGTGGTCGATCTATCCGGAGGATATCTCCTTTTCGCCGTTTTGCTGACCGCTTTGGTGACGTTCGTGTTGGGGATGGGAGTCTCTTCCGTCACGGCCGACTACCTCCTCCTTTCCGTGCTGATCGCTCCGGCGTTGATTGAACTCGGCGCAACGCCGATGGCGGCCCACCTTTTGATCATCTGGTATTCGCAGACCTCCAACCTGACGCCTCCGGTCTGCGGCGGCGCCTTCACCGCTGCCGCCATTGCAGGAGCTCACCCCTGGAGGACAGGCTTCTTCGCCTTTCGAATCGGGCTGTACATCTACCTTATTCCCGTCGCTTTCGTTTTCGGCGACCTCCTGAATCCGGGGTTGAACGTCGCTTTCTTCAGGACGCTTTTGACGGCGGCCCTCTCGGCGGTTTGCTTTGGTGGAGCCATCATCGGCTACTTGGCGGGTCCCTTGAAAATGTGGCGGAGATTCTTACTCGCAGCGGCGACGATCGCCTTATTTGAACCGCGACTATTCTTCGATTTCATCGGCGCGGTTCTCCTCGCGTTGGTGGTTCTGTGGCAAATTCTTGGGAAAAGGCAGGCGAATCAGGAGGCCGCTTGAAGTTACTGGATATGGCTGAGCCAATGCGCCGTGGAGGAGGTAACGGTTGTTTACGTTAGGTGTCGACATCGGTGGAACGTTTACCGACCTTGTGGCCATCGATCCCGAACGCGGCGAGGTGCGGACGGGAAAGATCCCCTCGGTTTCGGATGAACCCGCAAGCGCCATCTTGGCGTGCCTCCGGGATCTCGGGCTCGAAGGTGAGGAATTGGACCGGATGATTCATGGAACCACCGTCGCCACCAATGCGCTCCTGGAGCGGCGCGGAGCCGTTACGGCGATGGTGACCACACGCGGGTTCCGTGATGTCATCGAAATTGGAAGATGCCGGCGGCTGGTCGAGGGCGGAATGTTCAATATTCAATTCCGCCGTCCGCCGCCTCTGGTTCCCATAAACCTTAGAGAGGAGGTGGACGAGCGTCTCCGGGCGAATGGGAACGTTGAAGCCTCGCCCCGGCCGGAAGAGTTCACGAGCGTAGTGGAAAATTTGAAACGAGAAGGAGTCGAGGCGGTGGCGGTTTGCTTCCTTCATTCCTACGAGAATCCGGCTCACGAGGAAGCCGTCGGGCAGTGGTTGCGGGACCAACTCGGGCCGGAGGTCTACATCTCGCTCTCAAGCTCCGTGAACCCCCAGTACCGCGAGTTCGAGCGGTTCTCCACAACAGTGGTGAACGCCTATGTCGGTCCGGCGGCGGGACGATATCTCTCGAAACTCCGGGACGGCGACATCGGGAAGCTGGACAACCGGAAGATTTACATCATGGGCTCGGCCGGCGGTGTGATGGATATCGACACGGCGGAGGCCTTTCCGGTACGGACCATCTTTTCGGGGCCGGCCGGCGGGGTCACCGCGGGGCGTTTTATCTCTGAGGAACTCGAGATTGCGAATCTCATCACCTGCGACATGGGCGGAACGAGCGCAGACGTCGCCCTCCTCCTCGGAGATAGGATTCTTTACGCCGGAGATACCGTTATCTCGGGCATACCCATCCGCGCCGCCCAGCTCGAGATTAAAACCGTTGGCGCGGGAGCCGGGAGCATCGTGTGGGTCGATGTCGACGGGGCGCTTTGCGTAGGACCCAGGAGCGCGGGTTCCTCGCCGGGTCCCGCCTGTTATGGATTCGGGGGAGAGGAGCCCACCATCACCGACGCGAACGTAACCTTGAACCGAATCGGAGACGGCGCCCTTCTCGGCGGGAAAATACGGGTGGACGCCTCGTTGGCGCGAGAGGCTATGGCCCCGGTGCAGAAAAGACTCGAATTTCGCTCGCCCGAGGAGTTGGCCGAAGGGGCGTTGAAAATTCTCGTGGCCCGAACGGTTCGACTCATCCGCGAGATCTCGCTCGAGAGAGGATTCGACCCGCGCGAATTCGCTTTCGTGGCCTTTGGCGGGGCAGGGCCCATGCACGCCACGGCCATCGCGGATGATCTCGATATCGAAACGGTCGTGGTTCCGATTCACCCGGGGAATTTTTCCGCCATGGGGCTCGTGATGGCGAAGATGCGCCGGGATGCGACCGCCACCTATCTCGAACGCTCCTCCTCCCTCGATTTGGCGGACTTGCGAGGGCGGCTCGGAGGAATGGCCAAGGGGGTTGAGGATCGCCTGCGGACCGACGGGGTCCGGGAGGAAAGCATCTCTTTGTCGTGTTTTTTGGAGATGCGCTGTCTCGGGCAGGCTCATGAGATTCCCGTTCCCCTGGGGTCGTCTCCGTACCGGGTGGATATGTCGGCCATCGATGTCGCCTTCCAAAAGATTTATGCCGAACGCTACGGCCGCAACCCGGATCCCGCGACCGAATGGGAGGTGATCTCCATCCAGATTATCGGTGAGGGAGAGGTCCAGACGTATCAGGCGAAAACCTGTCGAGCAAAGCAGGGGAGTGGCGAGGGTCCCACTGAGGTACGGAAAGTCTGGTTTGAGGGGGAGTGGCGCGATACCTCCGTGTTTGACCGAACGGAGGTCGGGCCTGGAGCGACCGTGGGAGGTCCTGCCATATTTGAGGAGAGCGGAGCCACGACGGTTATTCCTCCGGGGTGGCGCGCCACGGTCCACGCGAGCGGGCATCTCCTGTTGCGGCGCCGGTAGAACAACCAGGGCGCCGTCTTGCCATATGATGGTTGGCGGGAGGTTGTAGTGAAGGGGAACGATTCTAATATAAGGATTTCGAACAATTTCGAGGCTCTTCGGAAACATTCGCTGGAATTGTGGCCTGCTATGAATAAAGAGGTGCAAAGATGATTTCAAAAAAGGGGACGGAGTTCCTTGAAAGGGCCCGTGATTGCCTCCCGGGCGGTTGGCTCGGGGACCTGACGCTTCCGGACGACACGATGCTGATCGCTTCTCGCGGAGAGGGAAGCCGCCTTTATGACGTGGATGGGCGTGGTTTCCTCGATTTCACGATGGGTGGCGGCTCGCTCATTTTGGGCCACGCTCATCCGTCCATCCTCGAAGCGGTTCGAAGGCAGATGGAACTCGGTTCGACTTACTATACGCTGAGTGATCGCTCCATCGAGTTGGCCGAGGAACTGGTGAAGGCGATTCCTTGCGCGGAACTGGTCCGTTTTGCTTCAACGGGCGGGGAGGCCACGTTCTTCGCGTTGCGACTGGCGCGCGCCTTCACCGGCAAGGAGAAAATTCTAAAATTCGAAGGGAGCTACATAGGCCACAACGATTACGGAATGATGAGTGTTTCCCCTCCGCGCTCGAACCTGTATCCCTCTCCCCGCCCGGATTCGGCCGGGGTTCCCTCTGCGGTTCAGGAACTTGTAATGACGGCTCCCTTCAATAATACCGATATCGCTTGCGGGTTGGTGGAAGAGTACGCCGCGGAGCTTGCCGCCGTAATCGTCGAGCCTGTTCAGCGGTCCATTCCCCCGGCCCCGGGATTTCTCGAACAGCTTCGCCAGGTGACGACCGAGCACGGGGTGCTGCTCGTTTTCGACGAGGTGGTGACCGGATTCCGGCTGGCCTACGGAGGAGCGCAGGAGTATTTTGGCGTCGTTCCCGATTTGGCGGCTTACGGCAAAGCGGTCGCGTGCGGATTTCCCTTGTCGGCGGTCGCGGGAAGGGCGGACGTGATGGAGCTGGCGGACCCCGTCCGCAAGGGGGAGCCGGAGTACGTCTATTTCAGCGGAACGCTCTCGGGTAATCCGATGTGCGCCGCCGCGGCGCTCGCCACCTTGCAGGAATTGTCCCGACCCGGCGTCTACGACGGCTTACGCGACATGGGGGAGAGATACCGCAGGGAGCTGGCGGCGTTATTTGACGAACACGCGATTCCGGCCCGGGTGCAAGGGGTCGGCCCCTTATTCCAGGTATTTTTCACGCCGAATCCGGTCACGGACTATCGGGGTCAGACGCAAGCCGACCGGAAGCGGTTCGAATCATTCGTCCGAAAAATGTTCGCGCAAGGCGTTTTCATGAGCCGCAGGGCCAAGAACTATCTTTCCACGGCCCACGGCGAATCAGACTTGGAAGAGTTCCTGGAAGCGGCGAGAACCGTATGCGCCGGAGGCCTCGACTGACCATGGACGATAACCGGGCGATTCAAGAGAGCGCCTCGGCCGACGCCGTCACCATCTCGGTCATTCAAGAACTCCTCATCTCCGTGGTCCGCGAGATGCGGGTTACTTTTTCGCGAAGCGCATTCTCATCGATCATCAACGAAGGACACGATTTTTCCTGTGCTCTTCTTTCGCCGGAGGGAGGTTTGGTCGCCCAGTCGGAAGATCATCCCGGGCACATCTTTCCTATCTCCTACGCCGCCAGGGCGGTTTTCACGCGGTACGCCGGCGATATTCATCCGGGCGACATTTTCCTCCTGAACGACCCCTATATTTGCGGAACCCACATGAACGACATGGCGATGTTCTGCCCCCGGTTTTTTGAGGGGCGCGCGCTTGTGTTCCCGGCGCTCCGCGCTCATTGGGGGGATGTCGGCGGCTCCGTGGCCGGTAGTCTCTCCGGTGACGCCTCCCACATCTTCATGGAGGGAATGATCGTCCCGCCCATTCGCCTCTTTTCCCGGGGTGAGTTGAACCAGGAATGCCTGGACATCATTCTCCGGAACATGCGAGGCCGGGAGGACAGGCATGGCGACCTGATGGCCATGCTCGGCACCTGCCAGCTTGCTCAGCGGCGCCTGGACGAAATCGAGGATCGATATGGACGGGAAACGCTCCAGGCGGTGAACGATAATCTCCTCGACAGGGCGGAGAAACGGATGCGGGCGGCCATACGCGCGCTTCCCGACGGCGTATTTCACTACGAGAACTACGTCGACAACAGCGGAACGGGAACCGAGCCGCTGCGAATTTCGCTTCGCCTCCAGATTAAGGAAGATCAAATCCACTGTGATTTCAGCGGGACTTCCAGGCAGGTGAAAGGACCTACGAATGCGGGACCGGCAACGGTGGCCACATCATGCTTCATGGTGCTCAAATCGCTCCTGGATCCCGCGTTAAGCGTGAATGCGGGTTGTTTCCGCCCCCTTACGATGGAAGCCCCGATAGGGTCTATTCTCAATGCGGAATTTCCCGCTCCTTTCGGCGGCGCTTCCGACGTGCGGCGCACGATTGAATCGTGCGTTTTAGGAGCGGCGGTTCAAGCGATGCCCGACCTTTCGGTGGGTGACACCAAGGGGGCGGCCAACCATTGCTACATCGCCGGCAGCCAACCGGACTCGGGCGAGGCCTTCCTCTACTATGAATATCCGGCGGGGGGCACGGGCGCTCTCGCGGGAAGCGACGGAGACCACGCCATTCGAACCTACACCGAAGGGGACTTTAACGCCGTCCAGCCGGTAGAGAGCCTGGAAGCCACGCTTCCGATCCTCGTGGAGGAGAGCGGCCTTCGGATCGGCTCCTGCGGGCACGGGGAATGGCGCGGCGGTTTGGGAATGGAGCGGAAAATCCGCCTGGAGGCCGGCGGCGCGGGTCTCACCGTTCTGACGGACCGCGTGATCATTCCTCCCTACGGGGTGGACGGCGGCACCTCGGGCGGAGGAAACCGATTCACGGTGTCCCGGGAAGATTCGGAGGTGGAGCCTTCCGACGTGCCGGGAAAGGCCACGGCCTTTCCGCTCAGAGAAGGTGATGCCGTCGTCCTCCGCTCCGCGGGTGGAGGCGGTTGGGGAGATCCTCTCCTCCGCGATCCCGAAGCGGTGCTGGCCGATGTCCGGCAGGGATACATCAGAGCGGAGGATGCGCGGGAAGTCTATGGCGTGGTCTTAAAGGACGGAGTGCTCGAGTTGGCCGCGACCTCCTCTGCGCGGGAGCGGCTTAGTAAGGGAAGGGTCTATCTCACCGTCCGCGTGGGCGAGGAGGACGCCTACGGCGGCAGTCGACGAGTGTGCCCGATGTCTTCGGAGACGGCGAGCGAACAAGGATTTTCAGAGGGGATGCTCGTAGAGTATGTTCCGGCGCGGGGAGCGCCCTTGCGGGCCTGGGTGAAGATCACGCCGGGGTTGGCCATGGGGGAAACTTCCCTCGGACCCGTCGCGGCGAGCATTCTGAAACTACAGGACAAAGAGCAAATATGGCTCCGGCCGATTGTAACCCCCTATTCGCATCCCCCATTGGCCTCGTGAGCGGGGAGAGCCGATTATTTCATCATCGCGATTTCCCGAAGCGGGAAGCACGCCTTTCGGCGCATTGCGATGCGCCTCCTCACGGAAGGTCTAAAATTCTTTCTCCCGCCTAATCCCGCACTTCGCCGCCGCGCTCCACCATGCCAAGGACGGCTTGCTTGCCGGATGGCCCACGCTTCCCGTCATCCCTTCACTTGCTATTGTGTTTGTCGTGTTCCTTGCCGCCGATATAGACCTCATCCAATACGGCCCCGGAGCCGAGCAGTCCGCCCACCTCGGCGTATGCTTCACGGATGCGGTGCTCTACAAACCACGCCGTTTTTTGGGTCACGCCCAGATGCCTGGCAAGCTGGACGCTGGAAATGCCTTTACGCGAGGCACTCATTAGATATGCGGCCATAAGCCATTTTTGAAGGGGAATCGGCGATTTCGCGAGAACGCTTTTTGTTCTGACGGAAAAGTGCTTGCGGCATTCACGGCAACGCCACGGCATGGGCTTGGCGTTCTTGACTTTCGCGATATTGCCGACCACTCCGCAATGAGAGCAATACATCTCTCCCGGCCAGCGTTGTTTCTCAAACCACTCCGTGGCGGCTTCCTCATCGGGAAAGTGTTGGAAAAACCCCGAAATGCTTATCGTTTGCTCTTTTGCCTCGGTTGCCATCCAAAAACCCCTTGTGTAGTGTTGATCTAAATATACACCACAGGGACTGGCTAGCCAAGTATATAATTCCCTTCGTATTCTGTCCCTTTGGGAGAAACGGAAAGATCGATTCTCTGGAATCCTGCGCAGGGGAGGATGCCATGGCTGCAAAGCCCAAGGTGGATGTCCTGATTGAGAACGGAACCGTCGTCACCGTGGACCCGCAGCGGAGGGTCATCCGCAACGGCGCCGTAGCGGTTGCGAAGAACCGGATCAAGGACGTCGGGAAGGCTTCCGCCCTCAGGAGAAAATACGAGGCCAAACGGACCTACGACGCCACCATGAAGCTCGTCACCCCCGGCCTGATCAACGCGCACATCCACTTCTACCACCACATGCACAGGGGCCTCTCGCCCGAGACCCTGGCCGGGATGCCGTGGTCCGACTTCGTCCACCGCCGGGTCGCCACCATCGTGAGTGCCGAGGACGAGATATGGGGCGGTCTCGGGATTCTGGTCGAAACCCTCAAGACGGGGGTGACGACCTTCCTCGAGGCGGGCTCCTACAACCCCGGCCCCGTCATCGAGGGCGTCTCCCGGATTGGAATGCGGGGCTTGATGGGCCGCAGGTCCTTCGACATGGTGAGCCAGGGCCACAACATGCTGGTCGAGAGCACCCGAAAGTGCCTGAGCGAGAACGAGAAGTTCATGAAGGACTACCGGGGCGGGGTGGGGCTCGTGAAACCCTGCGTCGTCGTCGTGGGGATGGGGCGCTGCTCGGACCGGCTCTACCAAAAGTCCAAGGAGATGGCGGACAGGCACAGGACCATCCTCCACATGCACCAGGCCAACATGATCGAGAACGTCCAGGAGAGCCTGAGCATGAGCGGCGCCCGCCCCATCGAGCATCTCTACGACATCGGCGCCCTCGGAAAGAACGTGGCCCTCACCCACATGGTCCACGTGAGCGGCAAGGAGATCGGGCTTCTCGCCGAGACGGGGACGAACGTCCTGCATTGTCCGAGCACCGCCATGAAGATCAGCTACGGCCTCTCCGCGTTCGGGAAGTTCCCGGAGATGATGGAGGCGGGCGTCAACGTCGCCATCGGAACCGACGCTTCGGACTGCTCCAACTTCAACGACATGGTGCGCCTCATGTATCTGGCGGCGGCGACCCCGAAGGACTACCGCTACGACCCGGCTGCCGGAAGCGCCGAAAAGGCCATCGAGATGGCGACCATCAACGGCGCCAGGGCGATGAACATGGAGAGGGAGATCGGTTCCATCGAGCCGGGCAAGAAGGCCGACGTCGCCATCTTCGACATGAAGCGGCCGGACTGGGTCCCCCTCTACAACGAGCTCCAGAATTTCGTCTATTCGGCCCAGGGGAGCAGTTGTGAGAGCGTCATGGTCGACGGGAAGTTCGTGATGGAGAACCGCGAGGTCAAATCGATAGACGAGATGGAGATCGTGGAGCGGATCGGGCGCCGGGCGAAAGAGGTCTTGAAGAGGAGCAAGGTGCCGCTCTACAGTCCGTGGAAGTTCATCTAGCCGGGCGGCAGGCTTTCCCGGCCGGTCGGACGAGGAGGAGACCCTTATGACTCGCATCGCCACCACCCACGTCGGGTCGCTTCCGCGAAGCCGGCGGGCGCTCGATTTTCTCTTCGCCCGCGACCGGGGCGACCCCTACGACCCGGCCGACTTCGCCGCCTGCATGGCGCAGGAGTGCGCGGAGACGGTTCGCCGGCAGGTCGAAGCCGGTATCGACATCGTCTCGGACGGCGAGACGTCCAAGATTTCCTACACCACCTACGTCAAGAACCGCTACACCGGCTTTTCCGGGAACAGCGAGCGAGCCGTGCCGGGGGACCTGAAGCTCTTCCCGCGCTATCTCGAACGCCTCGCGCGCGAAGGCGGCACCCCGAAGCTCGCCCGCCCGCGCTGCACCGGGCCGGTAGCGCCGAAGGACGACGCCGACCTCAGGGCCGACATCGCCAATATGAAGAACGGGATGGCCGCGCACGGCGCTAAGCGCGGATTCCTGAACGCGGCGTCGCCCGGCGTCATCGCGCAATTCATGCCGAACGCCTACTACCCTTCTCGAGATGCCTACCTCGAGGCCCTCGCCGACGCGATGAAGCCGGAGTACGACGCGATCCTCGCGGCGGGCTTCGACCTGCAGCTCGACTGCCCGGACCTCGGGCTCGCGCGCCACGTGCTGTACGAGGATCGTTCCGACGCCGAGTTCGGCGAGATCGCGGCGGCCAACGTCGAAGTCCTGAACCACGCGCTGCGCGACGCCGACCCGGCGCGGGTGCGGGTCCACATCTGCTGGGGAAACTACGAGGGGCCTCACGTTTGCGACGTCGCGCTGGATCACGTGTTCTCCGCCTTGATGTCGGCCCGCGCCCGCTACGTCCTGTTCGAGAACGCCAACCCGCGGCACGAGCACGAATGGACCGTATTTCGCGACCGGCGGGCCGAGATCCCCGACGAGATGATCCTCGTGCCCGGAGTCATCGACTCGACGAGCAACTTCGTGGAGCATCCGGAGCTTGTCGCGCAGCGGATCGGGCGCTTCGTGGAGCTCGTGGGTCCGGAGCGGGTCATCGCCGGAACCGACTGCGGGTTCGGGACGTTCGCCGGTTTCGGATCGGTCGATCCCGACATCGTCTACGTCAAGTTCGCGGCGTTGGCCGAGGGCGCCGCCATGGCGTCCGGGAGAATATGACGCGCGCAGCAGGTTCGGAACACACGCAATTTCGCCGGGATCGGCCGCGTTCCCGCTAGGTGGTTAGAGGCCCGAGAGCAGCGATTTGGAAAGCGGACTTCACTCCGAGCCCCCGGCCCGCCCCGGGTGCCGGGGAGGGGCCGGGGGCCTTTGTCGGCCTCGCGCAACTTCCGCCAAGCGGCTATTTCTTCTTCTTCACGAGCTTGTCCACGAGCGCCTTCATATTGCTGTTTTCTTCCACCATGAAGGATTCGAAGTCCTTTCCGCTCATGTAGATCACCCGCTCGCCCATGCGCTTCACCATGGATTGGAAGGATTTGTCCTTCACTCCCTTGTCGAAGGCCGCCCGGAGCTTCGCCAGGATGTCCGCGGGCGTCTTCTTGGACGCAAAGACCGTCCGGAACATGGCGAATTGGACGTCGTAGCCCTGCTCCTTCATGGTGGGCAGGTTGGGAAGCTGGGGTAGCCGGTCCGGCGCGGTTATAGCGAGAACGCGGACCGTTCCCTTGGAAAGAGAGGGCATCACCGTGGAGGCGAAGGCGGGGGCGATGTCGATGTGCCCGCCGAGGAAGGCCTGCCAGGTGGGGCCGCCGCCTTGGAACGGAACGAACTTCAGCTTGATGCCCGCCTTCAGCGAGAGAAGCTCCATGGGAATCTGGTCCACCCCCAGGCCGGGGACGCCCCCGAAGGAGATCTTGCCCGGCCTGCGCTTGGCGTCCTCGATCAGATCGCGGAGGTTCTTCCAGGGGGCGTCTTTCTTCACGGTAATAAGAAGGGGGCTGTAGTTGATTCGCCCCACCGGCACGAAGGACGCCGAGGAATAGGGAAGGCTCTCCAGGAGAGGCTTCACCAGGATGCTCTGCTGGTCGCCCAGGATCATGGTGTGCCCGTCCGCCCGCGCGCGGGCCACGAAGCTCGCTCCGATGGAGCCGCCGCCGCCCGCCCGAATGACCGCGAGCATGGGTTGGCCCAGATAGGGTTCCATGACGCTCGCGAAGGCGCGCGCGTGCGCGTCGTGCGAGCCGCCCGGCGAATAGGGGATGACCAACCGGACGGGCTTGTTCGGGAACTTCGCGGCCCCCGCGTGGGTTGGCGCCAGCCAGAGAGCCATGGCCGCGATGAGCAAAACTGCCGAGAGTCGTTTCATGGAAGTTCCTCCTGTGTGTTGTTCCTGCCTTCTCTGAAATCATGCGCCCCGATATGGTGAAACCCTCCTCATTCATCGCCGGCCAGCGGGGATCGGCGGCGGGCGCCCCAGACGACGACACCTGCGGCCAGCAAAATGAAGACGAGCGAAATAGGCCTGCGGACGAACAGGGAGGGGTCGCCGTCTCCCATAATGAGCGATTGTCCGAGGGAAGACTCGAACGCCCGCCCGAGAATGAAGGTAATGATCAGGGGGGCGACCGGGAAATCGAATTTTCGAAGAAAATAGCCCACCACCCCGAAAACCAGCATCACCTTCACGTCGAAGAAGCTGTTGTTCAGGGCGTATGTCCCCACCACGCAGAACGCCGCCACCACGGGGAAGACCGCCCTCTTCGGAAACCGCGCGATCAGGGCCACGTAGCGCAGGCTGAAGAACCCGAGGACCAGCATGAGGACGTTGCAGAGCAGCATGGCGATCAGGATGCTGTACACGATCGCGCCGTGATCCTCGAAGAGGCGCGGCCCCGGCCTGAGCCCCTGCACCAGGAAGGCGGCGAAGAGCACCGCGGTCACGATGTCGCCCGGGATGCCGAAGCTGAGCAGGGGGATGAGGCTCGAACCGTTGACCGCGTTGTTGCCGGTCTCGGCGGCAGCCACCCCCTCCAGCGATCCTTTCCCGAACCGCTCGGGCTCCTTGGACCTACGGTACGCCAGACCGTAGGAGACGAACGCGGACACCACCTGACCCAGGCCCGGTATCGCGCCGATGATCGTGCCGACCACCGCCGAGCGGGAGATCGTCCGGCCGCAGCTCTTGAACTCCTCCAGGGTCAGGGGTTCGTTGCCCTCGGCGCGCCACGCGGTCTTGCGCATCTCGTCCTCGGTGTTTCGCTCCTCTCGGGACTTCTCTCCGTAGAGGAGGATCTCCGAGAGCGCGAAGATTCCGATCAGCATCGCGATGAACGAGATTCCCCCGGTCAGGTCCACCGAACCGAAGGTGAAGCGCCGCACCCCGATCAGGGGGTCGAGGCCGACCGAGCTCAGAAACAGCCCGAGGGCGGCGGACATCAGCCCCCGAATCACCGAGCGGCCCGTGACGCAGCTGATGATGGCGAAGCTGAAGACGAAGATGGCGAAATATTCCGGGGGGCCCACCAGGATGGCGACCGCCGCGATGGCGCCCGCTATGAAGATGGTGACGAGATCGCTGAAGGTGTCCCCGATGACGGAGGAATAGAGCGCCATCTCGAGGGCCTTTCTCGCCTTTCCCTGCTGGGCGAGGGGGTAGCCGTCCAGGACGGTGGCCGCGGCCGCGCCCGTGCCCGGCGTGTTGATCAGAATCGCGGGTATCGATCCGCCGAATATCGCTCCCTTCGTGATGGCCAGGAGGAAGGGAATACCCAGAACGGGTTCGACGAAGAAGGAGATCGGCAGCAGAACCGCCACCGCCATGGCGGCCGTGAGGCCGGGCAGGCCGCCCACCACGATCCCCAGCGACATTCCGAGCACCAGGACCCCGAGCACGTCGAAGCGCAGGCACAGGAGCAGGCCTTGCGCCAGCTGGGCCCACATTTTAGAAGACCCCGCCCGAAAGCCTGCCTTCCGGCAGCACGACGCCCAGGAAACGGCCGAAGAAGACCCAGATGAAGAGCGGGGTGAGCAAAGCGAGCAGCGCGATGGTCCGCCATTCCCGCATCCCGAGCAGAAAGGCGAACAGGGCGACCGCGACGAGGGTGGCGGGTAGCATACCGAACCACTCGACGAGGAGGATGTAGAGGGCGAAGGTGGCGACCGGCGCCAGGGCGCGGGTTCGAAGCGGCCCGCCGGGAAGGCTCTCACGCCCGGAGGAGGGGGAGAACCAGTTTCGCGCGGCCATCAGGGCGGCCATGAGCGCCAGAACGGAGAGGGCAAGAAAGGGAAAGGCGCCGGGCGGGAACGGGATGGTCCGCTCCCCCACCTTGCGGATCAGCACCTGGCTGGGTATCAGCGCCAGTCCGGCCAGACTGAGGGCGAGAACGGCAAGCCCGACCCACGTCTCCCATTGGAATCGCTTCACTGTGCTCGGCCTCCAGCTAGGCGCTCACGACCTCAAGGCCCGCTCTCAGAGCAAAGCGGCGCACCTATCAATGCAACGCTCTCCCGCGGAAGGGCGTCCCGGCGAAGGGTCTCTCTTCCGTCGACCTCTTTGGGGGCAAGGGAGCCGTCATTTCGATTTATGCCATGCACGCAGAATACGGGACGGCGTCCTTCGGGTCAAACAGCGTTGTTTCTCAAACCACTCCGTGGCCGCTTCCTCATCGGGAAAGTGCCTGTAAAACTCCCAATTGCTTATCGTTTGCTCATTTGCCTCAGTCGCCATCTAAAATCCTCTTGAGTAGTTTCGATCTAAATATCCACCAAAGGGGCTGGCTAGTCATGTATATAATTCCAGTTAAAAACCAGCAGGAAACGCCACCCCTTCAGCTACGGCCATACACCACTTTTGAGCTTAACTCCAATCGACCTGTCCATGGCGAATTCCTGATCAGGCAGTGTGGGGCCTTATCCGGGGAGACCGATAACCTTCCCGCCTCACACCACGCCCCCACCGACCCGTAAGGCCCCCTTCATAGGCGTTTTCGGAGCCTTTGGGTGGTGAATTAGCAATTCGCCATTGACGGGCGATGCACCCGGGTTTTGTGGTATACTTCGTCTTAATCAGTTGAAGTATCAAAGTTCGATTACCGCTTCATTGCCGGGTCATTTCACAAAGGGTGGAGTCGGCGTGAAGCGGCTGTTTGTTCCGGCGCCGGCGAGAGTCCGCAAGGGAGGTTTTCATGACGGATAGGTCCCACCACAAACCGCTCGACCTGCTTGTGAAAGGCGGCGTAATCGTATCCGGTCACGGACGGCAGGAGGCCGCTCTCGGCGTTCGGGACGGGAGGGTCGCCTGTGTGGGCGCGCCGGAAAATATGCCGGCCGCAGAAGAGGTCCTGGATGTTACGGGCAAGCTCGTTCTTCCGGGCGTCATCGACCCCCACGTCCACTTCAGGGCGTATTCCAACCATGTCGATTCCCTGTCCGACGTTGCGCGGAGCGCCGCGCACGGAGGCGTCACGACCATGGTCGCCTTCGCCACGGGCGAGGAGAACGAGACCATGCTCACCACGCTGCAGCGTTGCCGCGAGGAGGGCGAAGCGGGGAGCGTCGTCGACTTCTCGCTGCACGCCTGGATCTTCGAGGACTTTGACTACCTCGCCGAGATACCAAAAGCCATCGACAGCGGCGTCACGACCTTCAAGGTCATGATGGGCTACCGGAAGCGGGGCTGGGGCCGCTGCATCCCGGACGACTACTTCTACGCCGCGCTCGATATCGTGGGGCGTCACGGCGGCACCGTGCTCGTCCACGCCGAAAACGGCATGGTCATCGACTACCTGGAGAACAAGGCCTTGGGCGCAGGAATGGACGGGGCCGATTTCCTGGAGTACTCGCGCCCGCCGGAGCTTGAGGCCGAGTCGGTCGCGAAATCGATCCATCTGGCCGATCTGGCCGGCTGCCCGCTCTACATCGTTCACCTCACCTCAGCGCAGGCCCTCGATGAGGCGCGGCGCGGGATGGCGGCCGGGAAGGACGTCGTCGTGGAAACCTGCCCGCAGTATCTGACCCTTACGGGAGAGGCCGTTCGGGAGCGGGGAAGCCTGGCCAAGGTGGCGCCTCCGCTGCGGGAGGAGGCGGACGTCTCCGCTCTCTGGAAGGGCATCCAGGACGGATGGATCCACCTCATCGGGAGCGATCACGCCCCCTACTCCCTGGCGCTGAAGAACGGCCCGCCCTTCACCGAGTCGCCCTACGGGGCGCCCGGCATCGAGACCCTCCTTCCGGTTCTCTATAGCGAGGGCGTCGCGCGCGGGAGGATTACGGCCGAGCGCCTCGTGCAGCTCACGAGCGAGAATCCGGCGCGCGTACTGGGTCTCTACCCGCAGAAAGGAGCGCTTCTCGTCGGCTCCGACGCCGACCTCGTCGTCATCGACCCCGAAGGGAGTTCGAGAGTGACGGCGGCGGGGCAGCACACGAATTCCGACTACTCGCTCTTCGAGGGATGGGAGCTCAGCGGCCGGCTGGTGCTCAGCCTCCTGCGCGGAAAGGTGGTCCTCAGAGAGGGGGAGCTCATGCAACAACCGGGCTACGGCCAATTCGTCCCGCGCGGCAAGTCCGAGGGCGTCCTGTCCAAACACACGATCGAATCTTGAATTCATGTTGAAGAGTTCTCTGAAAAACACGGCTCGGGCTATTCCCTTTCTCCATTTCCGAAACGAATCATTTCAAGGGCCGGGATGTTTCGGCTTATATGTATCTTGACTGGAGCGTCGATGTGAGTGGCCAGCGAATCGGAACGTTCAGGAGGATGGAGCCATGAAGTTCGCCTTGCACTACAGCTATCAGTCCCGCACCGGAAACTGGGTGGATGCCTATCACAATTCCCTGGAGCAGATCGCCCTGGCGGAGAAGTACGGCTTCGACATGGTGACGACGAGCGAACATCACATGGTGGAGGATAACGGCTATTTCCCCTCCAACATGGTGACCTGCGCCGGCATCGCTACCCGGACGGAGAAGATGCGCATCGGCACCTGCGTCCTCCTCCTTCCCTTCTATCACCCGCTGGCAGTGGCCGAGGACGCCACGGTCCTGGACATCATGTCCCGGGGCCGCTTCGTGCTGGGGGTGGGGCTCGGCTACAGGCGGGAGGAATTCGCGGCTTTTAATGTTCCTTTCGAGGAACGGGCCACCCGTTTCGAGGAGGCTCTCGGACTGGTTCGCCGGTTAATGACGGAGCGTAGCGTGACACACCCGGGCCCTTACTTTCCCATGGAGGATGTCACCCTCATGCCTCGCCCGGTGCAGAAGCCATGCCCTCCCATCTGGGTGGCGGCCAAGCTGCCCGCCGCTATCCGTCGCGCCGCACGCATGGGAAACGCATGGTTCGCCGATCCGGTCACTCCGCTCAAGGTGCTCAAGGAGAGAAAACAAGTCTATCTCGATGCCCTGGCCGAGACGGGAAAGGACGCATCCCAGGTGGAGTTCCCCCTGAGACGCGAAGCCTACGTGGCCGAAGAGAGCGGGCGAGCCTGGGAGGAGGCGCGAGAACCCATGCTCTATAACTACCAGGAGTATCTTGATTGGGGGCATTTGGTGGACGACGAGGGGAGGCCGGTGAAGCGGGGCGCCGATGCTATGGAAAATCTTCGTCAGCGCTTCATTCTGGGCTCGCCGTCTGATTGCATTCGCCAGATCAGGCGATATCAGGAGGAACTCGGAACGACCTCAATGCACTTCCGCATTCAGTTTCCCGGTTTGGATCACGGTAAGATACTCAACTCGATTCGGCTGCTCGGGGAAGAAGTCCTCCCCCATTTCCAGCGCCCCGCGCGGCAGAGCAGCGCGCCTGAGACGGGCTAGCCGAACCGGCTTGAATCAGAGCGAACAACTATGGCACGCGTTTGGAGACGCTGCCGAAAGGCCATCGCCGCCAACACCCCCCCGCCCAGAACGTTCAGCCAAGGCGCCGGCCAAGAGAGGGCCAGCGCCGCCACCCCGAGAGTCACACGCGCTCCGATTTTAAGCCGCCGCACGAGAAAACCCTGGAGGGTAGCCGAGAGGGCGACGATCCCCAGTGTGATTGCTCCAGCCGTCCAAACGGTCCGAAGAAGCGAATCGGAGAACAGAAGGGGCGTGTAAACGAAGAGTATGGGGATATAGTAGAGACCCAAACCCATCTTGAGGGAATATAAGGCTGTTTTCCACAAATCGGCTTCCGCCAAGGCCGCCGCCACGTAGGAGGAAGGGCACACGGGAGGAGTGATGGTGGCGTTTTGGCTGTACCAAAAAACCAGAAGGTGAGCAGTTAACAGCGGCACCTCCAAGTCAATCAGCGCCGGCCCCGCAAGGGTGACCAGCACCAGATAGGAAGACACCACCGTCAAGCCCATGCCGAGGAAGTAGGAGGCGGCGGCGATCAGCACGATGGCGAGCGGGAGAAAACCATGTGAGAGCTGCATTACGAGGTAAGAGAACTTGAGACCCATGCCGGGAAGCACGATGGCCGCCACGATGATCCCTACCACCGCCGCGGTCGCGCCGATGAAAAGGCTGTCCTGGCTCCCCCGCGTCAGAGCGTTAAAGAACAGGCGCGGGGCCCGATTCCGCCCGTATGCCAAGGCCGGAAGGGCCATGGTCACAAGAGTATAGAACGCCGCCCGGGACGGTGAGGCGCCTCGCACCAAGGAAAAGATGAGGACACCGATAGGTGTCAAGAAGAGCCAGCCGTTGCGTAGCGTTGCCCCCAGGGCGGGCATCTCTCGGCGGGAGAGGGGTTCCAGACCTTCCTTGCAGGCCTCGAAGTGAACCAAGACAAATACGCTGAAGAAGAACAAGACGGCCGGGATGGCGGAGATCTTGATGACCTCCAGATAAGGGGTGCCCGTGAGGCCCACCATGAGAAACGCCCCGGCGCCCATCACCGGCGGCATGAACTGGCCGCCGATGGAGGCCGCCGCCTCGATGCCCCCGGCCGCGTGAGGGCGAAAACCGGACCGCTTCATCAGGGGAATGGTAACCGTACCCGTGATGGCCGTGTTGGCCGTTGAGCTTCCCATCAAGGATCCCAAGATGAAGCTGGAAATCACGGCGGCCTTCGCTGGCCCTCCCCGGAGTGTGCCCACGGTGGCCTTGGAGAGGTCTAAAAAGAAGTCCACGGCCCCAGTCTCTCGCAAGAAGGCGCCGAAGATCATGAAGGGGAAGACATAGGTGGCGAAGGCATAGGTGACCACCCCGAATATGCCCTCGGTGCTGGCGTACATGAGCCCGATTACGCGGTCCAGGCTGTACCCCCGGTGAGCGATGGCGGCCGGGAAGTAAGGGCCCCAGAAGAGATAGAGGAAAAAGAAGACCGCCAGGGCCGGAAGGATCCATCCCAGAGTCCTCCGGCACGCTTCCAGCGCCATGGCAATAGCCACCAAGCCCATTGCCTTGTCCCACGGCCCGAGGTCGAGGCCGGCGTCCTCGGCGAGGCGGGGGTACTCGGCAATGAAATACCCGATGGAGGCCATGGCGAGGATCACGCATAGGCTGTCCGCCAGGAGTCCGAGCCGCCGGCGGGAACCCCGTGGCAAAGGGTAAAAGAGGAAGACGAGCAGCAGGGTAAAGAGGATGTACAGGCCCCGATGCACCTCGGGGTCGAAAGTGCCGAATCCCGCCTGGTAGATGTAGAGGAGGGAAAAGAGGGCCGCCACCCCCTCCCGGAGACGGGCCGTATAGACCCGTCTTCCGGTATTCATGCTTTCTTCTATGGGCCGATCCCCCCGTAGGCTGCCGCGGCTTTCACGACATGGAAGACTTATTTAATCAGCCCCTTCTCCCGCCAGTATCGCTCGGCGCCCGGGTGCAGGCGCAAGCCGATGAGTTTTTTCATACGCCCCACCCCGGGAGCGAGCTGAGCCCAGCCCGGGTGAACGTTATTGAGGAATTTACGCGTCTTGGGCTTATAGGTCACCTTGAGCATCTCATATACCACCCGCGGTTTCACTTCCTCATGGGCCACCCAGAAGGCTTCGTAGGCGAGCATCGGGACCGGCTCGGCCACGCCTTGGTAGGTTTTGCCCGGAATGCTCATCTCAAAATAGGTGGGATTCACTTTCACGATGGACTTCATCAGCTCCTTGTCCACGGGCAGCAGGTTGATACGATGGGTGGCGGCGACGTTGACGACTACAGGAACGGGGATGGCCGACATGGCGGCGAACGCATGGATATTCCCGTCCTTTAGAGCGTTGCCCGCATCCGCCCATCCCATCTTCCGGACCTTCACGTCGGGGCGGATCCCCATCAGCTTCAGCGCCCTTTCGGACGCGCGGGACACCCCGCTGCCCGGCGGGCCCACGGCGACCGTCTTGCCTTTCAGGTCCCGCATGGTGCGAATCCCGCTGTTCGCGAGGGTCACCCAGTGGTGGAGACCCTTGTAAACGGCCGTGACGCCACGGACTTTCCTGTAGTCCGCTTTCTTGAAGCGCCCCCTCTTGTGCATGGCGTCGTAGAGGAGGAATCCAACGATGAAAGCCATGTCCGACTCGCGTTTTTGGACCAGGCGCAAATTCTCCAGCGAGCCCCGCGTAGCCTCCGCCGTCACCTCCAGATCCTTTATGCGCTCACTCACATATGGGGCCAAGCCTCCTACCATGACGTGAAAGACGGCCCCTACTCCGCTCGAGGCGAAAGAGATGCGCTCAACTGCCGCGACAGGGGTTACCGGCCCGAGGCTCAAGGCCCCAAGAAGGACAAATGCCGCCACCGACAAATACATGCTCCTCAAATTGCGCATGACGTTCCCCTCCCTTATAGAATACGGAAATCCTCATAGGGAATTCACGTTCCACCCATCGAGGCAAGAAACATCTTTCCGACCGAAAACCCCTAGCGCCTTATATTCTAAACAGATTTACAATCTCTGGAATTATGCGGCAAAAACCCCGCTTGGTAAAGTTCGCACAATTTGCCCTTTTTCAGGCGATGCTTCTCGCGGGGAAGACCACCATAGCCGCTGAAAGACACCCCCGGGGCACTCTTTGGGGGCCAAAACCCGGGCAGTAGGCATTTCTCTTTTTTCCGGGCGCAACGCCCCCTTATTTTTCTGCTTCAACACCACGGCAACCTCGCGTCACCCATATCCGAAAGCCGCCCGGTAGTGGTGCGCCGGCTGGAAGGCTGAGGCCACGTGAACCCGCCGCCTCCTGGCGTTACGGGAGACCCTGCGCCGAGGCGTCGCCTGTGTAATACTGAAGCGGTGGAACCATCACCCGATGGGGAGAGCGGATCGTCGCGGGCGCATCGACGAAGGCCGCCGACGGAGCAACGCAATGTTTGACGCCGCCACCATCCTCGCAATCGCCGGAACTTTCCTGTTAGCGGGCGCGGTCAAAGGGGTCATCGGCCTCGGCCTCCCGACGGTCAGTCTCGCCGTATTAGCGGTGGTGATCAATCTGCCGAATGCGATGGCCCTGCTCCTCGCGCCGTCGTTCGTGACCAACGTCTGGCAGGCGATGGTCGGCGGCCACGGCTGGGGCCTTTTGCGCCGGATCTGGCTGTTTCTGCTGGTAGCGGCTATCACCGTGCGGCTCGGAGCGTCCGCGCTGACGCGCGTCGATTTCTCACTGCTCACCGCGCTTCTCGGGTTGCTGCTCGTGGCCTACGCCGCCGCGAATCTGCTCGGACTGCGATTCCGGGTCGAATCGCGCCATGAAAGGTGGGTGGGCCCGTTGGTCGGACTCGTGAACGGAGTACTGACGGGCATGACGGGATCCTTCGCCGTGCCGGGGGTGATGTTCCTTCAGGCGCTCGGTCTCTCGAGAGACGCGCTGATTCAGGCGATGGGAATGCTTTTCACGGTATCCACGCTGGCGCTGGGGTTCGCGCTTCAGGCCAACGACCTGCTGCGGCTCGAGCACGGCGCCCTTTCCACCATGGCCCTCGCGCCGGCGATAGCGGGAATGGTCATCGGGCAGCGAATTCGGAAGAGGCTCTCCGAGCAGTTGTTCCGGAAAATATTCTTCCTCTCCCTCCTTGCGCTGGGCGCCTACCTCGCCTCCCGCGCGTTCGGCGGCTGAAAACCGCAGCCGGCCCGACCGGCGAATCGAGGCGAAGGGCGTTCTTGCGCTCAGGTGAATCCGGCCCCGTCCCGCAAGGCTCGGCGGCTACATCATGCCCTCGGCCTTGAGGGCTTTTCTCAGCGGAGCCAAATCGAAGCCGTCCCCGTCCCGGAAGGTGCGCGTGCGCGGCAGCTTCTTCTCCTTCTTCAGGACCTTCGCCACGCCGACCAGCCACTTCCGCTCGTTCTCATCGATCAGTGGTGCTGGGAACTCCAGGTCGTCCACGTTCTTGCGCACCAGTTCGAGGGAGATCTTCGATCCCTTCGATTGAAGATGTTGCCAATAGGTGCGCGCGTAGAGCGCCGGATTCTCCTTTTGAAGCCGAACCGCCCTGAGCCACCCGCGCAGGAACTTGACGACCCGGTCGGACTGCTCCTCGACCGCCTTTTTCCGCGTCAAGATGAGCCAGAAGACCTTGGCGTATTTGCAGTAATTCTCAAGGGTGCGCGCGTATCCCTTCTCCTGCGCGATCGTGGCGGCGGGATTCGCCACCATGATCATCGCCACGTTACCGGAGCGCAGCGCCGCGATCCGATCCGTGGCCAGGGTGTTGATCACCGTCCAATCGCCCTTCTTCAGCCCGTGGGCCGGGGCGATGAAGTTCCGGAAGATGAAATTCGTTCCCGAGGCTTTGCCGATCCCCAGGCGCTTGCCCTTCAGATCCGCAACGGAGCGGATTTTGGAATCCGTCCCGACCATCAAGTGCGCGGAACGGCAGTAGTAGTTCGAGATTCCCAGCCCTGTGATCCTCTCCGACTTCGCCGTCGAGGTGACGAAGGGCCGCGAGGCCGCCCCGCCCACGTCCAGCGAATTGGAGAGCAGCGCCTGCATCATCAGTTTGCCCATCTTGAAGGTCTTGACCACGTAGTTGCCCTTGCCCAGCGTCCGGTCGAAGTAACCCAGCCTGTCGGCCACCACCGCCGGCGACCCCATGATGAGCTTGGTGTGTCCGATGCGGAATTTCCCCGCGCCCAGGCTCACGGACGGCAGCAGAAACATCGCCGCCGCCGTGGTGACGAGCGCCGCTGCGTACATCTTTCGTTTCATGGCTGATCCCCCTTCCGGTTGTCCTGTCGTCCGGTCCATCCGGTTCCGCCCGGATGTCACCGGGATACAGGTGATTCAACGGGGCGTGCTTCAATCATCGAACCGCACAAACCCGTCTTTCGCTCATGGCTCACTTGTGCTCTTCCCCGAAGGGCAGCTCCGTGCCGATGCGCTTCTCTTTCGCCAGGCCGTAGACCCAGTTCGCCACGCCCACGTCGAAAATCCCCATGCCGGGCGACTCGTAGAGAATGATGTCGTCGTCCCGGACGCGGCCCGGCTTCTTGCCCACGACCACGTCGCAGAACTCCGCCGCCACTTCCTCCTCCTTGAACTTCCCGCTCTCCAACAACGCGGGAAACGGCTTTCGCAGAGGCGTGTCGTACAACACCTGGTCCGTGGCCGCGAGAATCACGCGCGTCGAGCGCAGCACCGTCTCTTCGTCGATCTCCCCCGGTGCTACGGACATGAACAGCACGCCTGGTTCGAGCCAATCTCCCTCGAAGACGATGGTGTTCCCCGAGGTTGACGTAATCATGATGTCGGCCCCCTCGACCGCTTCTCTGCCCGTTTCGACGGGCACCGCCTCGATTCCGAGCGCCGCTTCCATCTCCTCGCAGAACTTTCTCCGGTTCTCGGCGCTTCGGCTGTAGGCCTTGACCTGAGTGATGTCCCGAACCGCGCAGGCGGCCCGGATCTGGCCGCGCGCCAGTCGGCCGGTGCCGATGATGCCGATTTTCCCGGCGTCGGGCCTGGCGAGGTGCTTCACGGCGGCGCCGTAAGGGGCCGAGGTGCGGATGGTATGGAGGTAATAGTCCGAGATAACGGCGGACATGGCCATGTCGTCCCAGTCGAACAGGCAGATGATCTCCGAGCGGTTCGAGCCCTGGTGGCCGGAGTACACGCGCACGCCCGCCGCGCCGACGCCCGGGACCATGCCGGGCAATATCCGGATGTTGTGCCGGAGATGACCGGGACGATCGGGATGCTCCAGGGTGATTCGCTTGAAACGGGTCGCCTCACCCCTCGCTTGATGGCGGAAGATTTCTTCGATTACCTCGACGGCTTCCTTGTACACATCGAGGCCGTCCAGGGCGGCGGATACGTCTTCTTCGGTGAGAAAAAGCATGAAATCGCCTTTCTCCTTGACCAACCGCGGTATTCAGATCGGACAGCGCGGCTGACTTCGGCCGCTCAAAAGAGCGGGCCGACTTGGACCGAAAGGCCATCCCCGTTCCGGCGCTCAAACGCCACCCTCGACGGCTCGGGGAATGATCTCGCGCGTGTATTTCCGTTTCGGATGAGAAGATTCGAAGATACAGCGAAATTCGCGCCGAGGCAAGTCGCTCGCGTTCTGTTTTTTCTTCGGCGCGAATGGCGTGTTTTCCCCGCTCCGAGGCGTCCCTGAATCCATTCGAACAACCGCCCTGACCGGCGCAAGAGAACCACGATGTCCATCATTTCCACAGACTGCGCGGTTCGTTGGCTCGACCGGCGAATCGGAACAAACAGCGCTTCCTCGCTTCAGACGGACACGACCCCGCTTCACGAAAGCGAAAGACGGTCCTGAGAGGCCGGACTCCCGTCTCTCGAAACGACATCGTAGACATCCGTTTCGAGACCGTCGATATCACGGTTTGCCTCGTGAACACCGTAAGGCCGGTGTTCCATTTCCCGGCATCGCATTGCCGGAAGATTCGGGCTACGGGAATAGTGCGCGAATGACGCTGGATGACCCCGAAGGCGTTCTGAACACGAGCTGTCTGCACGGAACCCGTAGTCGTCACCGGCGGTCTGGTTCAAGCTCCTTCAGCACCCCCGGCCTCGGGATCGAGGTCAATGAACGCAGCGCAGCGCGTTTCCGTGTTCATCTCCAGATGCCGCGTGTCGGTGGCGGGCGAGCGGATAAACCTTGAAGAAATACACCTCGCACCCATGCCCGAATCGCCAACGGCATTGATCCGAATCGTATTGGTCGGGAGAGGTCTCCCGCCAGGTAGAGTTTGCCGGCGGTTTACGCTCCGCCTTCCATTTCGATGCGCCTGAAGTAGAAACTGTCCTCGGCCGTCACGACCAGCCCCTCTCTCGAGGCATTGCGGATCGCCGTAACCTCGATCTGGTATTTTAAGCCGTAATGCGAAATTTTCCCCAATGCGGCTTCGACCGAATTCCTGGCGGGGAACGGAAAGGCGAAGAAGTTCCTGTAAAGGGCGTTGTAGGCGTCATAGTCGCGGAAATCGGTCAGCGTCACCTGCGATTGCGTTACGTCCGCCACCTCCAAGTCGAACTCCTTCAGAAGAAGTTCCACGTTGGCAAGGACGTTTCGCGTCTGCTTCTGGATGTCACCGGGATCTCGCACGCCGCTTTCGTCATCCACGCTGAGGATTCCGTTTGAGATCATCAACTCACCGGCCAAAACGCCTCGGGCGTTTCCGGGCCCCGTCCGATACTCCTTCTCACCAAGGTATGCGGTCGGCTCTATCATTACGTCGGCTTCGAGAATCGGCAAAGTCGCCGTCACGATCGTCGTGATCGGCCCCGGATCCGCAAATGCGTCGTCGATTGCCGCTTCAACCGCCTCCACGTCTCTCATGTCGCGGACGAATACCCGCAGGCGAATGATATCCCCGAGGGATCCGCCGTTTTCCGACAATACTTCTCCAATACCCTCGAGAATAGCCTCGGTCTGCGCCTTCGAATTCCCCGGCGAGACGACCTCACCCTTGGCGTCGATCGGCAGCCGCGCACTCAGGCACAAAAGGTCGCCCATCCTCCTGCCGGCGCCGGAGGGCGCATACTCATGCGCCTGCTTCCCGACAGGCAAGAGTGGTTTGGTTTCTCCGGAGCCGGCAAGCCCTTCGATTTCCATGATCATCGACGGCATATAGAGTCCGTAGCCGACGAGCGTGTCGGCCGGTACGGCGGGGGTACGGTACTTCTCGTACGCTTTGACAAATGGCCCGATCTCTCTCCAGCCGTCTAGGAACAGATTCAGCCGAAGAACGTCACTCCACCTACCACCGGCGATCTCAACGGCGAGTTTCATAGCCTCGATGGCCTGGCGCGTCTGGGCTTCCATATCGGCCCGACCGGGCGTTTCTCCGGCCATTCGGCCATTCGGGACGCCATCGACCATCAACGCTTCCGTCGTGATGCCCGGCATCCCGCCAAGAAAGATGTAATTCCCCGCCCGGAACGCGTAGCAGTAAGGTCCTGATGGCGGAGGCAGTCTCGGGTCTTGTATTGTTCTGGGCATACTCGGATTCTCCTATCTTGAAACTCGTGACAAGCGCTTGTCACTGGATCACACGCATTTCGCCTTCGGATGGCGCCGTTGTCGTCTCGCATCGGTCGCAACACGCGGTTCCGGAAATTTTATCCCCCGAGGTAGTGGCGTATCAGATCACCGTCTCCGACAAGATTGGCGGTGGGCCCGGCCATGGAGATCTTGCCGTCGCGCAGAATGTACCCGAAGTCGGCGACCGAGAGCGCCAGATGGACATTTTGCTCGACCAGAAGAATCGTCATACCGGCCTCCTTCAGTTTCATGATGATTTCGCCCAGGCGCTCGACAAGGATCGGCGCAAGTCCCGAGGAAGGTTCATCAAGCAACAGAAGCTTCGGCCGCGAGATCAGACCGCGTCCAAATGCGACGAGCTGCTGTTGTCCGACACTGAGCGTATTGCCCTTGCGCCTCAGCCATTGGCGAACCTCCGGAAACCGTTCGTAGATTATCTCGAAATCATCCTTCGATTTCTTGTGGCGCCGCCGCGCGAAAGCGCCGAGCCTCAGGTTCTCCATAACCGTCAGTGGCGCGAAGATGCGGCGACCCTGTGGCACAAGAGAAATGCCCATTGGAACGATTTCACGAGGTTCCATACCGCAAATTTCCTTATCTTCGAATCGAATGCTGCCGTCGCTCGCCTTAACGGCGCCGACGATCGTTTTCAATGTTGTCGATTTTCCCGAGCCGTTACCGCCAAGTAGGGTAATGACCTTGCCGGCGGGAACATCGAGCGAGACCCCGCTCAGTACCTGCACGGGGCCATACGAGGCCCAGATATTCTCAAGCGTCAACATATTTCATCGCCTTGCCCAGATAGGCCTCGATTACATTCGGATCCTTGCGAACGACCGCGGGCGTCCCTTCGGCAATCTTCTCGCCGTGGTCGAGAACCGTAATTCGGTCGGAAATGCTCATCACCAGACGAATGACATGCTCAATCAGCAATATGCTCGTCTTCCCGCGAGATCGCAGGTTACCCAGGATTTCGGTGAGCCGCTCGTACATCACCGGACTTAAACCCGCGGCCGGCTCGTCCAACAGGACGAGCAGCGGATCGGAAACCAGCGCGCGCGCAAGCTCCAACATGCGTTGTTGTCCAAACGACATCCGGTTTGCCGGTCGGTTGGCAAGATGAGCGAGCCGCACGGATTCAAGCGCCTCATACGCCCTGTCCCTGATTTCCGAATCTTCCCGCACGACCCGGGGCGGGCGAAAGACCCCGCCGATAACGCCGCTTCGGCTCTTGCCATGATAACCGATCATGACGTTCTCGAGCCCCGTCATCTCCGAAAACACTTGAAGGTCTTGAAAGGTGCGCGAAATACCCAGGCCGGCCATGTTGTATGCCCTGGTCGAGCTGATATTCTGACCGTTAAAGACGACCTCTCCCGATTTTTGGCGCAGAAACCCCGTAATCGCGTTGCAAAGAGTCGTCTTCCCCGATCCGTTGGGACCAATCAGACCATGTATCTCACCATTGTCAATCTCAAGCGATACACTCGAGAGAGCCGTGAGCGCCCCATAATTCACGGTCAGATCATCCACTTTAAGAATTGACATTGTTTTTCACCGGATTGGCGGCCAAGATTTCGTTTGTCTCCGAATTGGCGACCGAGACTTCAGGAGTTCCTTCCTTCCGTCTGAATATGGATAGCAATCGGTGGCCGAGGTCCGCCAGTCCCCCCGGCAAGAACATCATGAACGCGATCAGAAGCAGCCCGAAGATCAGGATTCGATACTCCGCAAGCTTACGCAGCATTTCCGGAACGCCAAGGACGAAGAACGCCCCGATAATGGCGCCGGCAAAGCTACCGAGACCGCCAAGCACGACCATCGTAAGGAATGCGATCGACTGCAGGATCGTGAAGGAATCCGGACTGATATAGGAGAAGAAGTGGGCATACAGAGAACCTGCGATCCCGGCGCAACCGGCGCCGATGCAGATGGAGAGCGTCCGGTACCATGCAACATTCACTCCCATGGAGATCGCAGCCAGCTCGTTCTCGCGGGCCGCGATCAATCCACGGCCATAACGTGACGATATCAGGCGCTGTAACGCCGCGAAGACGATCGCCAGTACGGCTATCGTCAGGAAATAGAAGGGTGCGCCTTCCTCGAACACAAAGGAGCCGACGGACGGTTTTCGAATACCGCTAATGCCCGACATCCCGTTTGTTACGTCTTTCCAGTTGATGAACACGAGATGCATGATCTCGCCAAAACCCAGGGTCGCGATGGCGCAGAAGTGGGTCGGCAGCCTCAATATCGGTCCGAACAGCAACCCGAACACAGCGGCGACAATCGCCGCCGCAATGATTGCGGGGAGGAATGGAACGCCAAAGTATACGGTCAAGATCGCCGAAGTGTAGGCGCCAATTCCCAGGAACGCCGCATGACCGACGATGATGGCGCCGGCGTATCCGATTACGAGCTGCAGTCCGAGGGCGGCCGTGGCGTAGATCAGGATGAGGGTGACGAGGTAGATCTCATATGTATCGAGGAGCAACGGCAGAATAAAGGCGAGGACACCGAGCGCGGCGATAATGCCGTACCTGAGATGGGCGGCTTGCTTATCGTTCAACTCAAACAAGTCCGCTATCGATTGCCGCCCGTACCTGAACACCAAGCTCCCGCCACGCGGCATTCGAGGAATCGCTACGAGCATCAGCACAATGATGGTGATGCCAAAGGCGATCCCGTTCTTGTAAGCGGATGAAATGTAACCCGCGGCGAAAGTCTCCAGGAGGCCCAGAATGGGACCGCCAATCATCGTGCCGAGTATGTGAAACTGCCCCAGTGCCGCAGCGGCGAATGATCGGGGTCCCTGCAGCCAAAGGTCCTGCGCGACAAAAAACAATGGTGCGACGAGGACGCCGGCGGCGCCCGCCAACATGGAACTGATGCCGAAAGTCATCGTGACGACGCGATCAAAACTTACACCCAGAATTTCCGCCGTGTATGAGTCATATGCCGACGCCCGCCACGCGATGCCGGGAAGAGTTCGCTCAAAGAAGTAATGCAGGCCGAGCATTGAGAGGATGGCAAGGGCGATAATCCAAATATGCTGAATGCTCATAGGCAGCCCGGCCACGACAAGATGGCCTACTTGGCCAACGGATACCGGGTAACGCAGCGGCGCGGCCCCCCATATCAGTTGCGAGACCAGCCGAAGGCATATCCCAATCCCGATTGTTGCGATAATCAAATTCAAGAGCGGCGATTGTCGCAGTCGAATCGGGCGCAGGGCTACGCGCTCGATCAGCATGCCCAGAATGCCCGTCAAGATGCTCGCTACGATGAATACGGCTAAATACGGCAGCGGTGTCGCCACCAAGAGGGTATATCCGATGAAGGCGCCGGACATCACCAGTTCGCCCTGTGCAAAGTTGACGAGTTCGGTGGCCCGCAACATCATCGTGAAGCCAAGAGCGATCAGGGCATAAACGCAGCCGACCGCCAGCCCGCCGACAACCTGCTGCGTGACGATATGTAAATCTATCCCCATTTCACCGTTCCGCGTCGTTTGTGTTGACCCCGCATTCCCCGGATAACCTTCAATACCGTGGTGATCATACCTAAATTTCACTACCGCTGGGATGGGGTCTCCACCGCCGGCATCCGGCGGTCTGATTTTGGTGATCTGGCCGTGTTACGAAGCCCATTCGGCCAGTTTTCTCGTCCTCCGGACACCTCTTCCGTCGTTTTGCCTCGCCGCAGATTTTCTCGGCCAACGCGGGGGCGGGTTTTCGTCGCAGGTCATCAATCAAGGCGGAGATTTTCTGGGACAGGTTGCTAGGCGGCAACTTCGGCCAATGGAACGCATAGCACAACCCGTGACTAATGGCCTTTGCGCCGATATTCGAGCGATGAGGCCATCAACCCTCAAGTCGCCGCCCGAAAACCACTCACGGCAGTCCGGTTGCAAGCAACCGGACTGCCGTGAGCTTCAAGTAGACGCTATCGACCGAGAGACCGCCAAAACTCTCCGTCGGCATTGCTGCTATCGACAATTTCCCCGATGATCGGCTCCCAGGCGCCGTCTCCGTTTTTAGCAAAATAGACGTTGCCCAGGATGCCGCTGTAGCTGTTTTTCGCGCTGGTGAGATTGCGCGTAAACGCGCCTATCTGTTTGCTGTCGGGGACGTAGCCGTTGGCCTTGACAGCCTCGAATACGATGCCCACCGCGTCATAGAACTCGCCGGCCCAAGGGTCGGGACGTTCATTGTATTTCGCAATGTAGGCCTTCATGAAGGGCGCCAGACGCTTGTCGGAACTTACGGGGATGAAGGTCGTGGCGAACACCATACCCTCTACGTGCTTGCCGCCGAGGTCCACGAACTTCGGATTCCCGCCGATGGTATCGCCGCCGAGAAGCCGAACCTTCATGCCGAGTTCTTTCACCTGGCGGGCAATGATGGCCTGCTCCTGGAATCCCGTCGCCATGATGACCGCATCCGCGCCCGCGGCCTTGATACGGCCGAGTTGGCCCGTGAAGTCCTTGTCGCCACGCGCGTATTCCTGTTTCGCCACGGGCTTGAGCCCAAGCGTTTTCAATACAGCGGCGGTACTGGCGGAAAAGGATTTTCCGACCTCCTCATTGGAAGAGAGGATGGCGATCTTTTTCAGACCAAGCTTCTTAACCGCGTAATTGATGGTTGCTATATTCAGGCCCTTGGTCGGAACGGCAACTCGGAATATCCACTTGGAACCCTGCTGGGTGATCGGCCCCGCGACACTCGTTGTATATTGCGGAATTTTCGCCGCCGCGGTGATCGGAACGATAGCGAGCGTACAGGTGCTTTGCCATGCGCCGAGGAGCGCATGAACCTTGTCACGCGCGATCAGCTTGCGCGCAGCCGAGACCGAGACGTCACATTTGGATTCATCATCCTCGGCGATGATCTCGATCTTGATCTTGTCCTGCATCTTGTTCAGCAAATCGGCCTGCAGTTGCGCCCCCTTGAGCTGGAATTCACCACCGAACGCAAGATCGCCGGTAAGAGGGCCGAGCACGCCCAGCCGCAATACTTTCGCCGCCTCGGCGCGATCGCCAAAGGGCGCAACGACTAAGACTGCCAGACCGAATACTACAGCTGTTGCGGTAATTTGAAGCCGCCGCCTGATAGAGATTGAGTAGCGCATCTTGAACCTCCTATTGTTAGAGATTGACTAGCGCATTTCAGACTTCCATATTTCATCAACTGTCAGTCCATGCCTTTATTTTATCAGGAGTATATTTCAAGCGTCAAAGTGCAAATCCGGAAGCATTTGACCGTCCGGGGCCGGGTTTCCGGCACGGGCCGGTCGGCTGTCGGGCTGCAACGGCATCCACGTTCCGGCGCGCGCCGATACTCTCCCGTCTCCGCCTCATCGTTCCGTCGAACGAAGCGAGGAGGCAGGGGCTCGGTGAAGAGGACCGGCATGATGGCCATACGGGATATCCTTCGGCGCCGTCACGGCTTCGGCCTGCAACAGGCGCAGGCCGGGCTCCACCAAGGAGTGTGGAGAGTTAGTTCCTTTATGAACGTCGTGAGGCGCCGGGCACGCCGTTGGCGAGCTATTGCAAATCGTATTTTGGAGAGTGGTTGCATATGGTCCGACTGTGACGCTCCGGGATGCGCGGGAGTTTGAATTGGCGCGCTTTCGATTTGATTACATACTGCGGAAAATAGATTCCAAATGAGATTTATAATAATAGATAATTTAAGAAATATCAATAGGTTAACTGGATTTTACGCCCGATGAAAACGGCATGAGATATCTAAATGGGATGATTCCCGGTTTTTTTCGGGGAATCAGGCTTCTGCTCCAGGGGGATGAAAATTGCGTCTGTTCGCTATGAGAAAGAAAACGCTATGGGCCGCGTCACGCTCGCGCGCGCCTCTCAGGCGAATCGCCTGACGTTCGAGATGATGGGAGAACTCACCGAAGCCCTCCTTCAGGCGGGCGAGGAATGCGACGTCGTGCTGCTGAGCGGAGAGGGTGCGGTTTTTTGAGCAGGGAGAGAGAGCGTGCGCGGCGGCGCGCAACTACCGCCCGTGAACGTGATAAGGGAGCGTTTCCGGGCAATCGTGAGGATGAACGACGCCCTGGAGTTTTCTCCCGCCGTGACGGTGGCGGCCTTGAGAGGCCGCGCCTACGGGCCGGGGGCGGGCCTTATCAGCCGCGCGGACATCGTGCCGGCTTCCGATACCGCGCGAATCGCCTTTCCCGAGATCAGGGAGGGTTTTCCGCCCACGGTGGTCATCAGTCATCTGGCGAGAAAGCTGAGTCGGCGTCACGGTTTCGAGATGGTCATCACGGGGCGTGAGATCGACACCGAAGAGGGCAGGCGGGTCGGCATGGTGAATCACGTGGTGGCGGACTCGGAGCTGGATGCGGAAGCGATGCGTCTCTGCGCAGACCTGGTGGGCTTGGGTGGCGACTCATTAAAGCCGACAAAGAGTTTTTACCGCTTCGCGGAGACGGCCAGACCCGAGGCGAACGCGGATCATGCGGTGAACCTCATCGCCAACGCCATACACGCGAAAGGAAACGTGGGCTAACGCCTAAGGCCTTTGACGAATCGCGCGCGCGGGGCCTAATCTCAACGGACAAAAAATTTGGTCAGAAACGGAGCGCAAGGGCTCGCGCTCGCTTCGGCGTTTTTTAAGGAGAACGGATTGATGGTGAGCATGACGGCTGGACACGCGGTGGCGGATGCGCTGGCGAAACTGGGGGTGAAGCACGTAATCGGCATGGCGGGTTCGTGCATGATCGAGATACTGGACGGCATGTACGGCCGCGAGGACATTTCTTTCCTCACGGTGCGTCACGAGCAAAGCGCCGCCCTGATGGCGGACGCCTTCGCGCGGCTCACGGGAGAGGTGGGCGTCTGCATGGCGACCAACGGCCCCGGAGCCACGAACCTCGTCACCGGCGTTGCGCATTCGATGATGGCGCAAAGCCCGGTGCTGGTCATCACCGGCGCTCCCATGATGAAGGACACCTTCCGCGATTCCACCCAGGAACTCGACCAGATCGCCATGTTCGCCCCGATGGTGAAGTGGTCGGTGCAGGTGAGAAAGCCCGAGCGCGCATTCGACGTGATTCGCGAGGCCTACCACGTGGCGACCTCGGGCGTGCCCGGCCCCGTGCACGTCGACCTGCCGCGCGACGTGTTGAACGAGAGGGCGGATTATCCGGAAGGGAATGGCTCGGCGCCCATGAGCAGGGCGCGGCTCGCTCCCGACCCCGATGCCGTCGCGCGCGCGGCGTCGCTCTTGAAAACCGCCGAGCGGCCCCTGCTCATCGGCGGCGGCGGCGTGCTCTGGGACGAGGCGAGCGATGAACTCGTCGCACTCGCCGAAGCGCTCGACGCGCCCATCATGACCTCCACGGGGAGGGACGACGTGGTTCCGAACGGGCATTCCCTGTTCCTGGGTTCGATTGGCCGGGGAACGCTGCCCGAGGCGCGTGCGCTTTTCGAGACGGCGGACGTCGTGTTCGCCGTCGGCACCCGGCTCGCGCATTCGACCACGTTTCTGCGCCCCGATTTCTTCGGGGGCGCCAAGCTCATTCACGCGGCCGTGGACCCGCATAACATCGGCAGGAATTTTGTGACCGAGGTGGGAATGAACGCGGAGGCTGGCCCTGCGCTAAAGGCCGTGCTCGGCGTGCTGGGCGAGAGGACCCAGCGCCCCGCGTGGCGCGCGGAGGCCGCCGCGGTGCGCGCCGCACAGGAAAAACACCGCGACCGGGCGCTGGAATACGGCGGAAAGCCCATCGACCCCAGGCGCGCGCAGATGGCCCTCGCAAGAGTTCTGCCCGAGAACACCATCATCACGAACGACGCGGGCAGCGCCGCGGGCTATATCTATGAATACCAGAGGTTCGATCAGGCCAGGAGTTTCGTGGCTCCGCAGGATCTGGCGGCCATCGGCATCGGCTATCCCCTGGGGCTGGGAGCGAAGCTGGCGCGTCCGCATCAAAAAGTCGTCACCATCAGCGGTGACGGCGCGTTTTTGTGCAACGGGGCCGAGCTCGAAACCGCGATGCGCGAGAACCTTCCGACCGTCTGCGTCATCCTGAACAATTTCAATTTGGGTTCCGAGCGCGCCTACCAGAAGCATTTCTATGATGGGCGCTACATCGCCGACGCCATCGGCAACCCCAGGTTCGACGAATACGCCCGCGTCTTCGGCGCGGCGGGCTACCGCGTGGAGGACCCCGAAGATTTGGAGGACGCCTACGCGCAGGCGCTTAAGGAAGAAGGCCCCGCCGTCGTCGACGTGATCATCGATCAGGACGTCTTCCCGGAACCAAGGCGCAAGGACGCGGTGAAGAAGTAGAGGGGGTGCGTGTTTTTTTGGATGAGGAGGCGGTGTGCGCGCCGCATCATGAAGCCGATACCCAACGCTCCAGCAAACGTAAGCGTGCGAGGAAGCCTCTCGAAATGTTCTCTAAAAGCGTTTCGGGAAAATCAGGCGGCAAATGATTCTCTACACTTGAAATCGCCGCCTTTCCTCGCTCAAGAAGCTCTACGAATATCTCCCGGACGATGCTCTCGCCCATTCCGCAGGCTCCCGCCGTTTGTAGAAAATGGCGCGGCATAATCTCATTTACGTGGTAATGGCGTTTTTCGCCGATCGCCATGGCCATCTTCACATCGCGTTGCCGGAGTTGGTGCGCGTCGAAGACCGGCTGAATCGACATCACGTCATAGAGCGGCGTCAGCGAAAACCCTCCGCGCGGATGAAGGAACAGGCTGAAGTTCTTGGCATGGCCGTCGATGGCGGCGAGGAGCCAGAAGGCGACAGTCGCCTTCAAGATCATCTTACGATCATATCCCGGTTTATCGCTGCCAATGAACAAGTCGAGCAGGTCGGGAAGCCCTGGTCCGCCGTCGCTCTCGTATTTTTTAGCCGAGGGCACCGAAAGCGCCTGGCAGCAGTCTTCTTGCGGCAGGCGCAAGAGGCGTCCGTCTTTCGTCCAGAGCCGGTCGAAACGCTCCACTACCAGCGTTTTCTTCTCACCGAACGTCTCCATGCGGGTGTTGGCCACAGGCAGGCCGAGCATGGAGAAGAGTCGCATGCAAAGATGCTCGTTCTCGACGGAGAGCGAAAGATCGACGCCGTCACCGAGCCGCCCTATCTGCGGTTTGAGAATATGGGTCGTCGCCGCCGTACCGTGCGGGAGGTGCCACTCGCCTTTCCAGTATAGGAGGGCGGTCTTTTCCTGTGCGCCCGCGAGTGAAATGCGGAACTCTTCGTCCATGCCGACACCAAGCGGATTGTTGCCCAGATTGGCGAGTCTCTTGGCAATTTCGTCGTCACTCAAGACATATCCGCTAACCAAACCGGCCGGACCGGGCTCTTCTCCTTCCGGGAGCAACTGCATAGCGCCGACGCAATCGCGGCCGAGAGCGCCGAGCAGACTGAAGACGTCTGAGCCGTCCGCGTGGGTGCGCTCGGCCAGCTTGTGGCGGATGTCGGGGTTATCGGGGAGCAGATTGTCGAACACGGCGACGACAGGTTCTCCGACATAGCGATCCTCACGCAGCGGCAAGGAGCGTGAAACCGGAAAACCGTTCTCCCAGGCGAGCCAACTATCATCGTAGCGAAAATCGATGGCTCCGCTCGACGCCTTGCGCAACCGCCCGAGGAGGCGGCTGTTCATATAGACGGCCAGCGGTATGTAGGTGCGTCGTCTGGCTATCAGAACAGCACCTCAATCTCATCGCTCGCGCTCCGGCTGCGCGGACGCACGACCAGTTCCAGATCCAGAGCGGCGAGAGACGCCATGAGGGTGTGGAGTCGGCTTGCCGACGAGCCGCCCTCAAGCTTGGAGATGGTGGCTTGGCGCATATGGATTTTTTCGCCTAGTTCAGCCTGTGTGAGACCACACTGCTTGCGGACTCGGCGCAGGGCGGCTCCCAACTGCTTTTCCGATCGGGTAATATGCTCACGCATCATCTATTCCTCCTGCAGTTAATATACGCTAATTCGTATAATATGTCAGTATTCGTTTACACGTATATTTTATTTTAATACGCAATAAAGTATAAGTAATATATATACGCGATATCGTATATATTGGAAGACTAAGGGCTGTTAGTCCCGAAAGCCTAGCCCTTCCCCCGAAACACCCACGCGCTCGCTCCGTAGAAGCACCCGCCCAGGATCGCCGCGCCCAGGACGAGCCAGCCGAGCGCCTCGAAGCCTCCCCACTGTATGGCGAACCCGCCCAGGGAGGCTCCCAGGAACAGTCCTGCCTGGTTGCTCGTCGAATAGAAGCCGATGACGGCGCCGCGCGCCTGCGGGGCGATCGATATGAGGTCATCCATCACGGCGGGCCTGCTGAGATGGCTGAAGAACGAGAAGAGAAAGCCCGCCGCGATCGTGAGGGTGAGAAAACCCAATCCCGAGAAGTGAAACGCCAGAAGTTCTCCCTGGAGCAAAACCAGGGCGGTGATGATGAGGAAGCGCCGCCTCACGCCCGCGAGCGCGCCGCCCAGGAGGCCGCCGATGAGCGCGCCCACGGACATCGCCGTGACCAGGCTTCCCGCGGTGGAGAGAGAAACATCAAAGGTGCGCATCAGAAAAACGGATACATAGGTCAGGAATGCGGAAGTCATGAGCCGCTCGACGACGTTGCCGCTCATCAGGAGCCATGAGGCGCCCTGGCGCATCCACGCGAAGCTGGCCAGATAGGAAGACGGCGCGTCGGTCCGTCTCCCGCTGGGCAGCGAGCGGAGCGTGTACAGGGAAAGAGTCAGGCCGAACGCGCCCGTAATCCAAAGAGCGTTGCGCCAGCCGAGGTGATCCGTCAAAAAAGCCACGCCCGGGATTCCGACGAGCAGGCCCATGGCCACGCCCGCCGTCGCGAACCCGATGGCGAGGCCGCGCGCGCGGCCCGTGAAGTTGTCCCCGATAGCCGCCACCGCCGTGGGCGGCACCAGCGCGCCGCTCAGCCCCGCGATGAAGCGCAAGACCGCCACCGCGAGGTACCCGTCCGCGAACGAGGTGGCGATGCAGGAGAGCGACAGGCCTACGACCCCGACGAGGATGACGGGCTTTCGCCCGTAGCGATCCGAAATCGGCGCGAGCAGGGGCGCGCCCACCCCCCAGGGGATGAAGGTGATGGCCGCCAACTGTCCCATGGCCGTGAGGGAGAGGCCCAGGTCGCGGCCCATCACGTCGAGCATGGGTCCCAGGATGAAGGCCGTGGTGTAGGCGGTGAATATGGTGAGAAAACACGCGAGGATGATCGGCCAGCCCTGCCGAATGCCGGCCTCATCCTTGCCCGTAGAGAAATCCATGCGCGCTCCTGGGATCGGGATGGCCGATTAAGGCTTATCCTTCATACCGGGCCGTCCCGCAACCCCGGAAGGTGAACGCCCGCCTCCTCCCGTTCCGCCTACGCCCCTGCTCAGCAGTTTCTCCACACGGGTTTTCGTTTTTCCATGAACGCGTTCTTGCCCTCGCGGTAGTCCTCGGTCTGGTAGAAGCGGTTCATGATGGGCCGGCACAGGCGATAGCCCTCGTACATCGACACGTTGGCGGCCACGGCGATCTCCTCCTTGGTGTGCTGCACCGACATCGGCGAGCACTCGATGATCTGCTCGGCCATGGCGGTCGCCGTCTCCAGGAGTTCTCCGTTTTTGGCGATCTTCACCACGAGGCCGAGTCGGTAGGCCTCCTGCGCGTCTATCAACTCGCCCGAGAACATGTACCATCTGGCGAGGCCTGGAATCGCCTCGGGCATGCGCATGGCCCCGCCGATGCTGATGATGCCGATCTTGGGCTGGGAATAGCCGATCTTGGCGTCTTCCGAGACCACGCGGACGTCCGCGCCGAGAAGAAGGCTCATGCCGCCGCCGATGGCGTAGCCTTGCGACGCGCAGATGACGGGTTTCTTGATCCAGTCCAGATCGCAGTAGAGTATTCCCTTGGGGCGGACGGCGCCCATCTTGAGTTCATCTTCTTCCAGGTTCTGATCCCATCCGGAGCAAAAGGATTTCCCCTCGCCCGCGAGAATCGCCACCCATACCTCCTTGTCGTCGTTCACGTCTTCCCAGCACCGGAGAAGCTCGGTCACCGTGGCGAAGCTCAAGGGATTCAGCTTGTCGGGCCGGTTCAGGGTGACGTAGGCGATGCGGTTTTCCTTGCGGTATTTCACGGTTTTGAGTCCGAACTCTTGCGTCAGGTCCATTTGTCGCTCCTTGTCGAAATAAGTGGCTTCTAAATGTCTGGACGATGAAAGCGGCCGGCTTCTAGTTCACCTTTCGCGTTCTTCCGACCCAGTGTTTTTCCCGAATCGCGCGCCTCAGGACTTTTCCCTGCGCGTTTTTGGGAATTTCGCTCAAAAACTCGATGTGTTTGGGCTTCTTGAAGCCGGCGATGTCATTTTGCGTGAAATCGATGATGTCAGAAGGCGCAGGCGATTCCCCGGGGCGGAGAACGATCATCGCCTTGACCGCCTCGCCCCACCTCTCGTCGGGCACGCCTATCACCAGTGCTTCCAGGACGGCGGGGTGGCGGCACAGGGCGCGCTCCACTTCCGAGGGATAGACGTTGAACCCGCCCGTAATGATCATCTCCTTCTTGCGGTCGACGATGTAGAGATACCCTTCCTCATCGGCGACGGCGAGGTCTCCGGTGTGCACCCAGCCGTTTCGCATGGTCTCCGCCGTGGCTTCGGGGTTTTTCCAGTAGCGCGCCATGGCGTAATCCCCCCGGACGCAGATTTCCCCCATCTCGCCGGTGGCGACGGGGCGGTCGTCATCGCCCAGGAGTTCGAGTTCCACGCCCGCCGCCACCCTTCCGCACGAGGCGAGGCGCGCACGCTCTTCGGGCGTTCCGTCCACGGCGTGATCCCACGGGTCGAGAATCGCGATGGGCTGGCGCGCTTCGGTCAGCCCGTAGGTTTGCCGGAAGATGGGGCCGACCTGATCGATGGCGTGTCTCAGGTTTTCCTCCGAGATGGGGGCGGCCCCGTAGGTGATCGTGTGCAGGCTCGAGAGGTCAGCACTTTCGAGCTTTCCGCATTCGATGAGCCGCTGCACCATCGTGGAGACGAGGTAGGTGGTCGTGGCCCCCTCTTTTTCCGTCATCTCGAGGAACAGCTCCGGCTCGAACGAGGGCATGATGATGTTTCGCGCCCCGCGGAGAAACGTGGTCTCGATGAAGTTGAACGACGCGTGCGTCATGGGACCCGCATGGAGCATGGAATCACGCACGCCCATCCGGTAGTCGAGGTTTCTGAAAAACTTCGCCAGCCACGCGACGTGCGTCCTGTGCGTGTTGACGACCGCCTTAGGGATTCCGGTCGTGCCCGAGGTGTAGTGAAGATGGAACAGGGAATCCGGCTCGAGAATCACCCTGGGGGGGTTGCCCGAACTTTTTTGCAGCCAGTCCTCGTATGCGATACCGCCCCCGCCTTTCCACCCCACGGCGATGATGCGGCGCAGACCCGGGCATTCGTTTTCAAGCTCTTCCGCGTATTCGCCGTGGCGTTCGTCCAGGAGCAAGAACGAGGTTTCGGAATCGTTCAGCATGTGGACGTGTTCTTTAAGGACGTTTCGTCCGTGGAGATTCAAGGATGCGCCGCCGGCCATCGCGACGCCGAAATTGATCTCGATGATCTCGGCGCGGTTACGCATGAGCTTGGCGACGCGATCGCCGGGCTCCAGGCCGTTCGCGATGAGCGCGTTCGCGACCCGCTTGCCGCGGGCATACACGTCCGAGAAACTCAAGCGGCGTTCGGCGTCCACCACCGCCTCGCGCGGACCGTATCTCCTCCTCGCCCAGGCGATGTTGGCGCCCGGATGTATGGCTTGTTCGTTATCTCGGCTCATGGGTAGGGAATTATAGAGCCGTCGTCGTCGAAATTCTATGCGAGGGCCGGTTTTTTCGCAGGGGTGAGCCTGGCGAGAATCGGCCGGACGTCGGCGCAATCCTCAAGGGCCGAGAGTTCCTCGAAGGTGCGCTCCACGGGTTCTGGTTCGAGTCTCCCTGCTGCGGCCTCGGCGCAGGAGAAGAATTTCTCCTTCCTCTCTTGTTCGGTCATGGCCCATTCGGGAGAACCCTTGATCTTCTCGTGCGTGACGTCGGCCTCTCTTCCGTCTTTGAGCCTGACGCGGATGCGCACGGGCACGAGCAGCAGACTGCCCTCTTCCCAGATGCGGATCCTGGTTTTCTGCGCGAGTTCGATCACCTCCGCTCCTGCGGTGACGGCGTCCGGCTCGAAGTGCGCAATTCGAGGAACGCCTCTCAAGAGAGAGAACGCCGTCGTCCACTGCGCGCTGAACTGCGCGTCCACCTGTGGGTTTTCCCTGATTTGGAACGGCTGGCCGATCATCGAGTGGCCGATGGGCGTGGCCCATACCTCGACGCTTTCTACGTCGCTGGCCTCAAAATGGCCGAGCCGCTCGCGCGCTTCGAGAGCGGCGCTGATGTGGGGATGGGAAACCCGGCAACTCGGATAGGGCTTCATGCCGATTCGGGAGACGTGGAATTTCTCGCCCAATTTTTCGGTGAGCGCGCCCGGGTCGCCCTGGCCGCCGCCAAAGAGCTCGATGATGCCGTCCGCCCCCTCGACGATACGCCTGGGGCCGGTGGCGCCGGTTTGCGCCAAAACGGCTGAATGCACGCCCGCCCGCGCGCTGAAGGCGGGTTGCAGTCGCTTGGCGACGGAGCCGTCGAGCAGGGCCTGGCGGTTGCCGTGTGATTGCGCATAGCCGAAGCCCGCCGCATTGGCGATGCCGTCTGCACCCAGTCCCAGAATCCGGGCGGCGGCCATGGAAGCCGAGACGGCGCCGAACACCGTGGTGGGCAGCCAGCCGGGATGAATGCTCTTATGCACGACGGCGTTCAGCCGTAAAGTCACGTCCGCAGCGCCCGCCAGGGCCGCGATGACTTCCCGGCCCGGCATCGCTCGTCCGCAACTCTCGCCCGCGGCGAGAAGAGCGGGAAGAATCGTGACGAAGATATGGTTCTGGGTGGTGTCTTCGGTGTCGTCGAAATCATTCGAGTGAATCATGGCGGCGTTCAGCCATGCCGCCGTCGGCGCCGGCAGCCGGCCCCCGAAGACCAGGACCGTGGCCTCGGGCGCGCCGCCCCAGCGGATGTGACGTTCGATGATCTCGGGGTTCAGGGGCGCGGCCGAGCCGGCCATGGCGCAGGCGAGCGAATCGACGATGAGGTTTCTGGCCGCGCAGACGGCCTGCGCGGGCAGATCCTGGAAGCGCAGATTCGCGTAATGGGCGATGATTTTCTGCATGGGATCCATTTTCGTCTCCAGGCTCCTCTCCGTTTCCCCGGCCCGCGCGCGGGCGTTATATTTATTCGCGGCCCGGCTGGAAGATGGCCACCAGCCTCACGTCTTCCTCGCCCACGCAGTGGTTGCAGTGGCGCGTGCCCTTGGGCATGAAGATGAACTGCCCGGGTCCGTAGTTGATCTCGCCGTCATCGAGATCGTATCTCCCCGTCCCGCTCACGCAGAAGATGACTTCGTCCTCCTCGTGGTGATGCCAGTCGTGCGTTTGTCCCGGCTGTATCAGCGTGTAGTAGACGGTGAGATCCGTTCCGTCGTTCCCTTTCGATACGATGGACTTGTGGCTCGCGCCACCCGCCATGCCTTCGGATTCACGCTCCTCGGGCCGGATGAGCCGCGCTTTTCTTTGTGTCGTCGTCATGTGAGCTTCTCCTTGGGGGTTTCCATGGTGGTCGTTTCTGGGGCGCGCTTCATGCGCCCCGCCGGAGTCGGGATGAAAATTCGCCGATATGCGAAGAATAATCCGCTTCTGCGAAATGTCAAAGCGCATCGGGAGGGCCGGGGCTTTTCGTATTTTTCGGGTTGCCTGGAGGCGGAAACACATCTCTTGAACCCGGTGCGTGGCGGATGCTAATCTTTCTGGGCCGCAAATGCCTCGAACCTGGAGGCGCGCCGGGGTTCACGTCGATGCAGAGGGTGATTTCAGTGAATATACGTTTCAGGCAAATATGCGTTTTTATATTCTTGGCGATGGCGCTCCTTGGTTCCGGGAGCGTATGCGCGGCGCCCGCGGACAAGGGAAATGGCCCCGTCGAGAAAAGGCCCGAGGGCTTCGACACGCCCGAGCTCAGCCGTTCGCGTTTTCTGGGGTGGGTTCGTCGGGACCTCTCCATGCGCATTCCGGGCGAGGAGACCCTGATCAAACAATATCTCGATGAATGGAAATTCCAGTTTGAAACGCTCACCATCAATAACCGTATTTTCGCGATCAACATCGACGTGGACAACAAGTTTCCATACGACATCACGCTTCTCGACGTCGACTGTGACGGAATCTATGAGACAAAGGTGGAGGAAAAACCGGGTCAGCGACGGGTGGACATGCCGATTCCGGAATGCGTATTTCGGATATCGGGAGAACCTGCGCGCTGAGATGAACCCGTCGGTTTCACGAACTCGGGCGAAATGATCAGGAATCGAAGCTATGCGGCGTAACTGGTTGTCTTCGAGTTTTCTTCTCGTGGCGGTTGTCTGCAACACCTTCGCGCTCTCGATGAATGCGCAGGCGGCGCCCTCCGGGCTTCGCCGGGTCGAAGTGAAGGACATCATGGTCGACCAGAGAAACGGCCAGCACATCGTGCTCCTGGAGGAAAAAAAGGGAGGCACGTTGCTGCCTATATGGATCGGCCCGGCGGAGGCGCGGGCGATTTTCACGGAACTCGAGAAAATCCCGTCAGCCCGGCCGATGACGCACGACTTGATGCGGAACATTCTCAGGAGCCTCCAGGCGAAGATTCTTCGGGTGGTGATCACGGAGCCGAAAGGCGGCACGTATTTCGCTTTTATCGAGATGAAGGCGAGGGGCAGGAATTTTTCTATCGACAGCCGCCCGTCGGACGCCATCGCATTGGCTTTGCGGGTGAAATCCCCTATATACGTGAAACCGACCGTGATGAAGCTCGGCTTCCAGACGCCGCGCGAATATACGCACCCCAAGAAGCTGGGTCTCGTTCTCCAGAAGCTCACGCCCGTGCTGGCGCGCTTTTTCGGTGGTGGAGAGGCGAGCGGACTTCTGGTGTCTCAGATCCGGGAAGGCGCGCCGGCGGCGCGCGCGGGGCTTCGCCGGGGAGACGTCATACTCGAGGCGGAAGGAAAAAAGGTTCAGACGGTGGATTTTTTCGAGAGTGTTTTTCTGGCGCATCCGTCGGGAATGGAGGTTTCCATACGCCGGGGCGCGGGCGGAACAATATGGCGCTTGAAACTGAGAGAGGGGAAATAGGGCGATGGCTGAATACTCACCAGGTGCGCAAGACGGCCTCATCATCGTCGATCTGCAAGTGGATTTTTGTCCGGGCGGAGCGCTCGCCGTCGCCGAGGGGGATGCGGTCGTCCCGCCGGTGAACGCGCTTCTGGATATTCCGGGCTGGATAAGGGTGGCGACGCGCGACTGGCACCCTGCGGATCATGTGTCGTTTGAGGCGCAGGGCGGAATCTGGCCCGTTCACTGCGTGGCCGAAACGCCGGGCGCCGCTTTCCATCCGCAAATGCGCGCCGCGAAAGTGGAGATGGTGGTGTCCAAGGCCACGACCAGGGACGCCGAGGCGTATTCGGGGTTTGACGGCACTTCGCTGGCGTATGAATTGAGAGCGAAGGGAATCGGGCGTCTTTTCGTTTGCGGACTGGCGACGGATTATTGCGTGAAGGCCACGGCGCTCGACGCGAGGCGGGAGGGGTTTGACGTCGTTGTGGTGGAAGACGCCGTCCGGGCGGTGAACGTCGACCCCAAAGACGGTGAAAACGCGCTCGAGGAGATGAGAGCAGCGGGCTGCGTTTTTGTTCTCTCGGAAGATATTCGTTCGGATTAGGCTGGTTTCGAGGAGACCCTTTTGGCTTTGGTGCGTGTGCAGGTTCCGGCGAGTACGACGAATCTGGGTCCGGGTTTCGACGCCCTGGGCGTCGCGCTCAGGATTTACAATCGCATAGAACTCGACATCCTCCCCTGGGGCGTTGCGCTCGAGGTCGAAGGAGAAGGCCGCGAGGTCATCCCCAAAGATGAATCGAACGTTTGCGTACAGGCCGTGAAGCGGGTGTTCGACCGCGTGAACCGGCCTTTCAACGGTTTGTGGATGAAACAGCGCAACCACATACCGCTGGCGCGGGGGCTGGGGAGCAGTTCTGCCGCCATCGTGGGCGGAATCGTGGGAGCGAACATCCTGCTCGGCGGCCCGCTGCGCATGGACGAACTCGTTCAGATCGCCGTGGAGATGGAGGGACACCCCGATAACGTGGTGCCCGCGCTGATCGGGGGTTTCTGTATTTCGGCGACCACCACGGACGGGAAGACCATCTATACGCGAATGCCCGTGGTGGAGGACTACCGCTGGGTGATCGTTGTCCCCGATTTTGAAGTGAGCACGCATGCGGCCCGACAAAAACTGCCCGAGCAGGTTTCTCTGGGCGATGCGATTTTTAACGTGCAGCGGGTCGGCGCGCTCATGGCGGCGTTCGCCACCGGGCGCGACGAGTTGTTCCGCGACGCCATGGAGGACAGGCTGCACCAGCCCTACCGGGCGGAGTTGATGGGCCCTTTGGAGGAGGTCTTCGAGGCGGCCTACGCGGCCGGCGCGCTGGGGGTGTGCATCAGTGGCGCCGGGCCTTGCGTTTTGGCGATTTGCCGGGACAACCCCGGCAAGGTGGGCAACTCGATGCGCGGGGTGTACCAATCGCACGGCGTCGGGTGCCAGATGCACGTGCTCAGAATCGACCCGCGCGGCGCGCATGAGATCAACTCGGGTTCCACTTTGAGGCCGGGCGTATTGCCGGTCGCCCGCGCGTCAGGATGAAGCGGGGCGGGAGTCTTTCGACCTCCATTTTCGCCACAGATATTTACCACCCATCCAGGCGGCTCCGGCCCCCAGCACGAGGATGATGAGGGCTTTGCCCGTTCCCACCATCTTGCGAAAATCGTCGATGTGATCCCCGAAATAATAAGCCGCCGCGAGCAACAGCGGCACGCTCAGGAGCGCCGCGGCCAAATCCATGCCTACGAATATGCGAACCGGAAGCCGGGTGATTCCCGCCGCGAGAAACAGCGGAGCGCGCAAGCCCGTGACGAATCGACCGAAGAAAATGGCCTTTCTCCCGTGGCGGTCGAAAAAGGCGTGCACTATCTCCATTCGGTTTTGCGTCATGACGGGGCGAAGCAAGCGGTGCTCGAGCGCTTTCGGGCCCATCCAGTACCCGAAGCCGTAGATCATCAGGTCACCGAGCATGATGCCCATAAGGTTCACGGTGAGCGCGGGCCAGAAATCCATGGCGCCCAGGTGTGCGAGATAGCCCGAGGTGATGATGGGTATGTCTTCCGGAACGGGGAGGCCCAGACCGCAAAGCACGAGGAACAGAAATACCCCGCCATAGGCGAATTCCACCGGATATCCCTGGAGAAACTCGAACATCTCGATACTCCGCTACACGGCAGGGCTTTTGGTTCCGGGCGCGCCCGCGTTGTTTTTCAAGGATTCATGGAGTGCGCACGCAGATAAAACTTACCTGGGGCCGACGCACTCCAGCATGTTTCCGTCCGGGTCCTGAAAAAAGATGATGAACCGGCCCGGCACGACCTCGGTGATTTCCCCCATCATCTTCACGCCCGCCGCCGCGAGGGCGTCGTGGGCTTCCTGTACGCTCTCCACGGTGAACGTCAGGTAGCGGAATCCGGTGGAGGCGTCCACGATTCCGCCGCCGGCGGGCGGGTCGGAATCCGCCTGAACGACTTTGAGCTGCACCTCGCCGGCCTGAAACGCCTTGAACTCGAATCTTCCCGAGGCGCAACCGGCCTGGGAGGCCTTGTCTTCGGTTATCTCGACTTCGCGCACGATCGGTAGACCCAATACGCCGCCGTAGAATTTCTCGGCGACGTCCAGATCCTTCACCACGATGCCGACGTCGATGGATTCTTTCGCCATTTTTATCAAAGACATTTCATGCTCCTGTCATTTTTCGGGACATCCTCACGATGTCTGCGGTTGTTATCCAGAGGTTTTTGAGACGGGGGTGAGAATACCATCCTCCCCGTGCGGGAGGAAACTCCCCGAGGGGTGAATCCTGAGGATTCGGGTTCGAGATATTCACTCCGCCCCATTCTTGTTAGAATCGAGACAAATAGCGCTTCGAGAATGGAAATCAACATTCAAGCTCGAAATATGCGTGAGTGGTTTTTATCCGATGAATCAATGAAGTTTTCTTTCAGGAGGGGTGCGAATGCGTTTAGAAGGGAAAAAAGCAGTTGTCACGGGCGGCGGCGGCGGAATCGGCAGAGGCATCATCCGCGCTTTCTCCCGAGAGGGCGCGCAAATTTGCGTGGTCGACGTCAATGACGAAGTAAACAAGCAAGGACTCGATGACGCGGGCCAAGGGGCGCATTTCGCCCTGGCGGCGGATGTGACGAGCGAGGTGGACGCGGAAAACATCGTGCAGACGGCCATCGAACGCATGGGACACGTCGATATTCTGGTGAATTGTCACGGCAGGCCGTCGGCGCTGATGGGAAACCCCATCGATAATATAACGCTCGAGGAGTGGAACGCCGTTTTCGCGGTCAACACGACGGGCGTGTTCTTGACGTGCCGGGCGATAGCCGCCCATATGCGTGAGCGAAAGTACGGAAAAATCATCAATCTGGCCTCGCTCGCCGCAAGGCGCGCGAACGAGAACGTGCCGCATTACTGCGCCTCCAAGGCGGCGTGCATGAACTTCACCATGAGTCTCGCCAAGGAGATGGCCCCTTACAACGTGAACGTCAACGCGATCAATCCGGGCCTGTTGTGGACGAATCTTTGGGAAAAAGGACACGGCGTCATCATCGGGGCGGAGACGGACAGGCCCCCGAGAAGGGTGTTCGATGAGTTCGTCGAGGCGGCGGTTCCCCTGGGCCGCGAGCAAACGCCGGACGACGTGGGCCACATGGCGGTCTATCTCGCGAGCGATGAGAGCCAAAACGTCACGGGACAGGGACTGCTCCTCGCGGGCGGCGCCTGGATGGTCTAGCCGAGGATGGAAACAAGAATGCGTCTGGAAGGGAAAAAAGCGCTCGTCACCGGCGGCGGCGGCGGAATCGGCCGGGGCATCATCCGCGCTTTCTCCCGGGAGGGCGCACAAATTTGCGTTGTCGACGTCGATGACGAGGTAACCCGAAGAGGACTCGATGACGCGGGCGAGGGGGCGCATTTCGCCCTGGTGGCGGACGTGACGGGCGAGGCGGACGCGGAAAGCGTCGTCCGGACGGCCATCGAGCGAATGGGACGCGTCGATATTCTGGTGAATTGCCACGGAAGAGGGGCGGCGCTCGTGGCAAACCCCATCGATAAGATAACGCTGGATGAGTGGAACGCCGTTTTCGCAGTCAACTCGACCGGCGTGTTCTTGATGTGCCGGGCGATAGCCGCCCATATGCGCGCGCGCAGATACGGGAAAATCATCAATCTGGCCTCGCTCGCCGCAAGACGCGCGAACGCGAACGTGCCGCAGTATTCCGCGTCCAAGGCGGCGTGCCTGAACTTCACGATGAGCCTCGCCAGGGAGATGGCCCCCTACAACGTGAACGTGAACGCCATCAACCCGGGCCTGTTGTGGACGAATATCTGGGAGAAGGGACACGGCGTCATCATCGGGGCGGAGACGGACAGGCCCGCGAGAAGGGTGTTCGATGAATACGTCGAGGCGACGGTTCCGCTGGGCCGCGAGCAGACGACGGACGACGTGGGTCACATGGCGGTCTATCTCGCGAGCGATGAGAGCCGAAACGTCACGGGACAGGGATTGGTCCTCGCAGGTGGGGCCTGGATGGTATAGCGGAGGGTGGAAATGTACGCAGTCGTATTGAGAGAGTTCGGCGGGGTGGAGAATTTCGAGGAGGCCGATTGGCCCGAGAGAGAACCCGGCCCCGAGGAGGTGAAGATACGGGCGAAGGCGATCTCCGTGAACCCGACCGATTTCAAGGCCAGACGGGGCGGCAACCAGGGCGCGGTTCCCATCATTCTCGGCCGGGATACCGCCGGGGTGGTCGAATCGGTCGGCGAGGGCGTGGCGGAATTCTCCCCCGGTGATGAGGTGATGGCCTATCTGCCGCGCTTTGGCGACGGCGGCGGGGATGGATATGCGCAGTTCGTGTGCATCCATACCGCTTTCGTCGTGAAAAAGCCGACGAACACCGGTTTTGCGGAAGCGGCCGCCTTGCCGCTCGTCTCGTTGACCGCCTATGAGGCGGTGGTGATGAAGGCGGGGGTGCGGCCGGGTGAGGCGGCCTTTGTGGCGGGTGGTTCGGGCGGCGTGGGAACAATGGGGCTTCAGATGCTTGAGTCTATCGGCGCATCTCCCATCATTGCGACGGCGGGAAGCGATGAGAGCGCCGAATACATAGAGAATTTAATCGGCCCCGCCCCGAACGGCGTATTGAAATATCCCGGGCTCTCGCTCGATGAGTTGTCCCGGCGGGCCGTGGAGATGAACGAGGGCCGTCTTTTCCCCGCCACGTTTGATTTCGTGGGCCGCGAGATGAAGAAACTCTGCTGCGAGGTGGTGGACTACTGGGGGAGAATCTCCTCCATCGCGCCAGAACCTGGAACGCTCATGGATGAGTTTTTGTCGTTCCAGAATGGCCCCCTGTTCAGCAAGTCGGCTTCGTTTCACAGCGTTTTCCTGCGCGCCCCCGTGCGCGGGGGCGGCCCCGCCTACTACGGCGTCTACAAGAAGGCGCTCGAAAAAATTCGCGACTGGGTGGAGGCAGGGCAAATCAGACCGCCGCAGGTCACCGACTTAGGAGTCATGAACGCGGAGAACATCGCCGGGGCGCATACGCTCTTAGAAGAGGGCCACGTGCGAGGGAAGCTGGTTTTGGGGGTGGGTGAATGAATCCGGATTCGAATGGGATGAGGAAGTGATGATAGAGCCTCGCATGAGGTATGAGAAAAAATTCGCGGAAGTTTTGGGCAAGAAGATGGCCTATGTGGAAGCGGGCGAAGGGGACCCGATCGTCTTTTTTCACGGCAACATCACTTCGTCCTACATGTGGCGCAACGTGATGCCGCACGTCGAGGCGTTGGGCCGCTGCATCGCGATAGACAATATCGGGCAGGGCGATTCCGAGAAACTCGCCAGCTCCATGTACCGCCTGGCCGATCACCAGCCGTTCACCAACGCGCTGATGGATGCCCTGGGGGTGAAGGAGAACGTCACCATCGTCACGCACGACTGGGGCGCGCAGCTCGGCTTCACGTGGGCGGCGGATATACGGGATAAGCTCAAGGGCGTCGTGATATGCCAGGGGGTCGTCGGTAATTTCGAGTGGAGCCATTGGCCGCCGGACGTTCAGGCCCTTTTCAAGAGGTTTCGCAGCGAGGAGGGCGAGGAACTCGTTTTGGAGCAAAATTTCTTCGTGGAGAAAATTCTGCCCGCCATGGTCATCCGCGAGGTTCCTAAGGAAATTCACGATGAGTACAGGAGGCCCTACAAAAATCCCGGCGAAGCGAGAAGGCCCACGCTCACGTGGCCGCGCGAGATCCCCATCGAGGGGGAGCCTGCGGACGTTCTCGAAATCATCGAGCGCAACAACGCCTGGCTTGGCAAGCACCCGGTTCCGAAACTTTTCATCAACTCAGACCCTGGGGCCGTCCTCGTGGGAGAGCACCGGACGATGGTTCGTGGCTGGCCGAACGTGAAAGAGGCAACGGTTTCCGGGCTTCATTATTGCCATGAGGACTCACCCGATGAGATGGGCCGGGCCATTGCGGACTGGTATGAGGCGCTTGCTTGATTTTTCGTCCCGAGGCCGCGGGATATTTGAATGGCCGCCACGCAGGTTGTGATGAAACCGAAAATCGGCAGACGAAAGTTTCTCAAGCGCGCAGGCCTGGTGGGCCTGGGCGCCTTGGGGCTGGCGGGAGGGTGCGCGCGGATGGGTTTGGGAATCAAGGCGCCGTCGTCGCCGCCTCCTGAAACGCAGGGTCTTGTTTCCCGCGAGGCGGAATCCCTGTATTGGCCGCATGGCGAGCCGGGGGCGTGGTTTAATCCCTGGTGGCCGAATCCGGGTTCGCGGGTCAATTTCTGGAAATGGAAATTACTATACCGCAATGAATTCGCAAAGATGAAAAACGGCGAAACGCCCGGTGTTCCCGTCGTTTCCAACGATGGCGCGTATCTATCGAGGCCGGACGAAGAGTCTTCCATCACCTGGATCGGGCATTGCGGTTTTATCATTCAGGATGGCCCGAGCGTCATCCTGACGGACCCGCACTTAGGCGGGCGGGCTTTTTGGCATGGACGCCACCAGCCGCCGGGCGTGCCTGCGGCCTCGATTCCGGGGGGCGCCGTGGCGACGATATCCCACAACCATTACGATCATCTCGATTCCTGGACGATAGAGAACCTGCCCGAGGACGTCGCATGGTTCGTGCCGAAGGGCCTGGGCGCTTTCGTGGAATCACTCGGCCGGCGCGCCGTGGAACTCGATTGGTGGGAAAGCGCGCAGCACGGGGGCGTGCGCCTCACCTGCCTGCCTGCGCAGCACTGGTCGAACCGCTTCGGGATGGCCAGGGACTCGACGCTTTGGTGCTCCTGGCTCATCGATACCGGCGCGCGCCGGTATTTTCATGGTGGCGACAGCGGCTATTTTCAGGGTTTCAGGGAATATGGCCGCAAATTCGGCCCGGTAGACGCGGCGATGCTCTCCATCGGCGCCTACGAGCCCCGGTGGATGATGCGCTATTCCCACATGAATCCCGCCGAGGGCTTAAGGGCGTTTGGCGATCTGGGCGCGCGCTGGATGATTCCCATGCACTGGGGGACGTTCGATCTGACGGATGAGCCCATCGACTATCCGCCCAAGGTCCTTAAGGCGCACATGGAGAAAACGGGCGCCGACGCCGGCCGCGTGAAGATGATGGCGATAGGCGAGAGATGGCGAATCCTGTAATCTGTCGGCTTAGCTTGAGAAAATAGAGGAGAGGAGACATGAAGAATCGAAGAAAGGATGCCGAAGACGAAGAGGCCGCGCGCAATAACCTGAACCGCCTGTTCGGCAGGCTGGCGTTCGAGAAGGGTAACGCCTACGGGCGCGCGGATGACGAGGAAGATCAGATCGCCCGGCTCAAGGACGATTCCATCGTCGCCAGGAACCGGATAAAAGCAAAGAAATCACGCGACGACGCGAAGCCACCCGAAGCCTACCCCGGCCCCTGAGCGCGCGATGGGCGGAGGCGCACTGGGCGACTCGGCCCGTTTTTTATTTTCGGTTATTTATCGAAATTTTCAGTTTTTCAGGCTTTCGTGGGAACCCTGACACGCGGGCGCATTCTGCCGCAAGAGAGGCCAAGCCCGATAACGGCAAATGCGGGCTGATGCGCTCTTGCGCTTTCCCGACCCATCAGCGATCCATTCCCGCGATATCATAAAATTATCGTGAAAAAAGCTAAAAAACGGGCGGGTTTTGGGTGCGCAATCCCCCCGTATTGGGGTTGTTGAAAAACCCCCTCAAGGGAAAAATGCCTGCGGCGCATTCGCCGCCCTTGCACGTAATACCACCCTCGTCGGTCGGCAAACAAATCCTCGCTCCTCACTCGGATTTGACATTCATCACTCGCGTCAAACACTCATTCCTCACTCGCGTTTGACCCGCGACGTATTCGCCGCCCTGGCGGCGAATACCTCCCTCATCCCGAGTAGGCGCGCTCGCGCGCCGTATCGAGGGTTTGACCCTACCGAGGAGGGAGGGTCAAACGGGGCCCTTCGATACAAACGCTCCTTTCTCAGTCGCGTTTGACCTTCGGCGGCTACTCAGGGTGAGGTCGATACGGCGGCATGCAAGACGAGGGGAACGCGCTCGCTCCCAGGGCCGGGTTTTTCAACAACCCCGTATTGGTCGGAATTGACCCTCAAGGGGGAGTGGATGAAAATCTCGCGCGACGTGGGAGGAAACCCCGACCCCTAATCGAAACACCCGTATCCACCCCCGCCCGGCGAGGCGAAATATCGCCCAGGCGCGCTAGTGGGTGCATTTCGCCTCCCATTCCTGGCCCATGACTCCTTTCAGGTATCCTCGCACGGCGCCCAGAGCATGGGAGTGGTTGCCGGCCCTGAGCGCCTGTTCCATGAATGCGCGCTTTCTGCCGAGACATCTCGAGATATTATGTTTGCACCATTTGACGAGTCGTCTGCGGTTTTCCCGCACGATGCCGCACTCACGGGGATCGTTGTTTTTTACGAAATTACAAACGAAGTCCACGGCGCGGTCCGCCTTTTCCTCGATTTTATCGCAGTCTTTCTTGTCCCAATTCAATATACGCGCGATGTCCGCCTGGCGTTTGACTTCCTGTTGCCGTTGCTTTTGCTGCCTTCGTCGCGCTCCTTCCTGCTGGATCCGCCGCAGCTTTGCCATTTGATTTTGCGCTTGTCGCCTGCGTTGGGCTTGTAGTTGCTTCTGCCGTCGGCGGGCGGCTTGTCTGCGGGCCTCTTCTTGCCGCCTTTTGTATTCCGCCCGCCTTCTCGCCTCTTTCTGCCGTCGTCTGGCCGCCTCCCGCAGGCGCGCCTGCTCTCTGCGTCTGACTTCTTCGGCCCGTCTCCCGGCTTCCGCCTGCCTTCTCTCCTCTTTCTGCCGTCGTTTGTATTCGGCCTGTTTGAGGGTCTCCGCCTGTCGCCTTATGGCCTCCTGCGCCCGTCTCCTGTTCTCCTCCTGCCGCCTTCTCGCTTCCTCGCGCCTTCGTCTGGCGCGCTCCTGCTGTCTTCTGTAGGCCGCCTGCCTTCGTCTGTTCTCTTCCTTGATTCTCGCGTTGCGCCGTTCCTGCTCCCTGCGCCTTTGCGCCCTCTCCCGCGCGATGGTCGCGTCCAACTGCCGCAGCGCCCGAGCGCCCGACCCCCCGCTCCCGAACAGGCCGCTCCTCGATTGCGAGTAGGAGCGGCTCGGGCTGGATGAATAGGAGGGAGACGACCTGGACGAGCGCGCGCGCGATTCGGCTCTTCTGCGCGCCAGGTCTTCTCTTTTGGCTTTCAGCGCCAACTGGTATTTGTTCAATTCGTTTCCACCGGCGCTTCTCAGCACGCGGACGACCCTGGCGCGGCCCTTCTTTTTCGCCAGCTTAAGCGGTGTTTTACCAAAAGAGTCCTCACTTGTTTGCGCATTGACGTCCGCGCCTGCTTCGAGCAGCGCTCTAACCGCTTCGACGTGGCCTTCTTCCGCCGACATGTGAAGCGACGTCTTTCCGTACGGACCCTTTGCATCGATGTCGGCCCCGGCTTTCAATAGCGCTTCGATTGCTCCGGCATGGCCTTTCTCTGCCGCTATGTGAAGGGGTCCGTTCTTGTTGTATTTCCACCTCTCATTCACGTCGGCTCCGGCATTCACGAGCGTCTCGATGACACGGGTATCGCCCTTGTATGCCGCCACTATAAGCGGTGTCATGCCGCTTTGGTTCTTCGCATTTGTATCGGCCCCGGCCTTCATGAGTGTCTCGACCGCCGCGCCATGGCCATTTCCCGCAGCGTCATGAAGCGGCGTGCCGAAACCCTTCGCGTTGACATCGGCCCCGGCCTTCAACAGCATCTTGATTGTTCCGACATGGCCATTTTTCGCAGCGTCATGAAGCGGCGTCCGACCGTCGAAACCCTTCGCGTTGACTTTGGCCCCGGCCTTCAACAGCGCCTCTATTCTTTTCACGTCGCCGAAGGCGGCAGCATCGTGCAGCGTCCTCGCAACCAACCTCTTCTCGCCCGCGCCAGCCCTCCGCAACGCCTCGATCGCCTCGACATGGCCATATTTTTTCGCCAAGTAAAGCGGCGTTAAGCCATTACGGTTTTTCTTGTTGACGTCGACCCCGGCCTTCAACAGCACCTCGATTAAACTGGCGGAGCCCTCCCAGACCGCCGTATGAAGTGGAAGCGGAACGGCATCGATGTCGGCCCCGGCCTTCAACAGCGCCTTGACTACTCCGACACGATTAGACCGTATCGCCCATTGAAGCGCCGTATTTCCGTACCGTGTCTCTTTGTCCTTTGCATCGATGTCGGCCCCGGCCTTCAACAGGGCCTTGACTGCCCCGACGTGGCCATGAGCCGCCGCCATGTGAAGCGGCCTGGGGTAACTTCCCAGCGAAACCATCCTCGCGTTGACGTCGGCCCCGGCCTTCAACAGCGCCTGGATCTTCTCGGCGTTGCCCTTCCTCGCCGCCACATGAAGCGGCGTAGGTTTTTCGTGGATGGGGGACGGGGGGGTCTTGCCCCTTTTGGACCACGATTTCTTCAGCAAGGCGGCGACGGCGAGGTTCTTTCTGGAGGACGCCCTTTCCAGGGGGGTAAAACCCCATTTGCTCCGCACTAACGGATCGGCGCCGGCTTTCAACAGGGCGGCGGTGATGGCGATGTTCTCGTTCCCGGCCGCCTCATACAGGGGGGTTTCAGCGTTCTTGTTCTTCGTGTTCGGGTCTGCCCCGGCTTTCACCAACTCGACGATGACCTCGGGGTTTTCGCTCATAGCCGCCCAATGCAGGGGGGTAATACCGTCTTCATCCCTCGCGTTCGGGTCTGCCCCGCCTTTCAGGCATTCACTTAATGCATTGACTGTCGCGGTCCGGAAAAAGTCCCATGTGTTCCAGTCACCGCAATTCGCGGCGGCGGTTTTTTCTTTTCCCGAAGCCGCCGATGCGCGTCTCACCCCGGTCTTCGTTTCTTTGGTCGGAGTCTTGGCTGCGAGCGCCATGCTCTTCGCAGCGCTCACCTTCCGAGGAGCAAGTTTGGGTTTGCTTACTTGTAAGCCCGTCTCGCCGGCGGCTTTCTTGAGCAAGGCGAGGACGGCGGGGTTTGTGTTGTTGGCCGCTGCACGCAGGGGGGTATTGCCTAGATTGTTCCTCGCGTTGGGGTCTGCGCCCGCCTTGAGCAATGCGGCGATGACGGCGGAGTTTTCGTTCGACCATGCCGCCTCATGCAGGGGGGTATAGCCTTTTTCGTCCTTCGCGTTGGGGTCTGCGCCGGCTTTGAGACAAGCCAAAACGTGCTCCGGTGTCGCGGTTTGCCAAAAGGCAGGTGTGTTCCAGCCACCACAATTCGCGGCGGCGGTTTTTTCTTTTCCCGAAGCCGCCGATGCGCGGCGCGCTTCGGCTTTCGTTTCTTTGGCCGGAGCCTCGGCGGAGCGCGTCAATCTCTTTTCGGCGCTGACCTTCTTGGGCGCAGGCTTGGGCTTGCCCGCCTGTGCATCCGCCACTCCGGCGGCTTTTTTGAGCAAGGCGGCCACGGCGGGGTTGTCGCTGAATTCGGCCCAATCGAGAGGAGTCTCGCCAAATTTGTTCCGCGCGTCGGGGTCTGCTCCCGCCTTGATCAGCGCGGCGGCGACGGCGGGGCTCTTGTTGTATTCCGCCGCGACATGCAAAGGGGTAAAACCCAATTCATTCCGCGCGTTCGGGTCTGCGCCCGCATTGAGGCAATTGGTTACGCTCTCGAGTGTCGCGGCTCCGAAGAAGTCTCGCGTGTTCCAGGCATCGCAATTCGCGGTCCCCGTCTCGGCGGGCGCGGCGGCCATCGGGGGTTCCGTCGTTCCGGGAGCGGAGCCTTCATCGAGCGTCTTACAAGACGCGGCCATGACGATCAGCGCCGCCAGCGCCGCCGGTTTCATCCAGTGAAGATGCATCATCCTCCCCTCCCTTGCGGGTTTCGGCTCTCGTCCGACCCAGCTTTTTGAGTTCGTGGTAAACGATGCATGCTTTCTTTTTTTCTTTAGGGAGATACTAAGAAAAAATGCGGCCTCCTGTCCACACACCCCATTGGCGAGACCCGCGCGGCGGTGCTATTTTCAGTTCTGACGCGTCGCTCCTCGCGAGGGGTTCGGAGCCTGCCGCCTGCGCCGTACTTTCAGCCTGAGCCGTTCGTTTTCGTGGGTAGCTCTTACACGGGGAGGTCGCCGTCATGGAAACGCTCATCGAGAGTCCCCGGACGGTGGAGGTCTGAGCGTTGGTCCGCATGCTGCTCATCAATATGGTCTTGACCCTGGTTCTCGCCTCCCTCGCCTTATGGGGGATTTACGAATTCGACCTGCTCCTCGTCAAAGGGCCGCAGGTGGCCTCAAGAGAAAGGGCGAAGCCGAAAGGGGCGCAGGGCCGGACCCCCGCTCATGCGGCGGCAAGGCGCGCGCTTGCGCCCGAGGCCATCCCCGCCCATGATCTCACCGGGCGGGAATTCGGACGCTCGCCCCTCCCGCTTTCGCTGCCGGTAGATTGCGAGCCGGGGGTCGATTGCTGGGTTTTCAACTATGTCGACACGGACCCGGGGACGGGATACGCCGATTTCGCCTGTGGCCGGATGAGCTACGATGCGCACAAGGGCACCGACATCGCGTTCGCGCACACCGGGATGTTGAACGAGCGGATTCCGGTGCGCGCCGCCGCCGACGGCAGGGTGCTCGGCGTGCGCGACGGAATGCGGGATATAAGCGTGCGCCGCATAGGCCGCGCCGCCGTAAAGGGAAAAGAGTGCGGCAACGGCGTGCGGGTCGACCATGGCGGCGGCTGGCATACCCAGTATTGCCATATGAAGCGCGGGAGCTTATCGGTCCGGCGGGGCGACTCGGTGCGCGCGGGCGAGCGCATCGGCGCGGTCGGTCTCTCGGGGCGCACGGAATTTCCGCATCTACACATCTCGGTCGAAAAAAAAGGCCGCGTCGTCGACCCGTTCGTCGGTGTCGAGGGGGGCGGGGAGTGCGACTTAGGGCGAGCGCCGCTCTGGCGTCGCGAGGTTCTGGAGAAGCTGCGCTACTTATCGGGGATTCCCTATCACATGGGGTTTGCGGATCATCTGCCCACGACGCAGGAGGTCCGCACAGGCGCCTTGGGCGCGAAGTCGCTTCCGGCCTCATCACCCGCGCTGATCTTCTGGGCGGAGGTCGCAGGGCTCATGCCGGGCGATTTCATCTCCCTGCGTCTCTTGGGACCGGACGGCGGAGTGCTCGCCGGAAAGGAGGAATCGATCCGCAAGCACCGCATCCGCATCTGGCGGGCTATCGGCAAGCGCTCGAAGACCGGCTGGACGCCCGGAGCTTACCGGGGAGAGGTGAGAATCCAGCGCGAAACCCGCGCCGGCCCCGCCGAGGCGCTGCGGGGCGTGAAGTTGAACGTGTTCCGGGATTGAGGGTCAAACCCGACTGGGAAGGGAGGGTTTGCCGACTGAGAAAGGAGGGTTTGCCGACTGGGAAAGGAGGGTTTGCCGACTGGGAAAGGAGGGTTTGCCGGAATGCCGTAGGGACAACCCCTCCTCGGGGTCGCCCCACAACCCCTCCTCGGGGTCGCCCCACAACCCCTCCGGGTTGTCCTTGCCCCCCGTGGTTGTCCCTTGTCAGGCTGGATACGCTCAGGACAGGCGCAGGGGCCCGTCCCTACCGGTCTTCGCCGCGTCGGTGGGTGTTTCCTTTTGTGGGCGGACACACGGGTCTGTGGGGCGGCGCCTGGGAGGGGCCGCTGCTACGGCGAAAAACGAAGGTGACCATATATTCAACAACCCCCTCAAGGGGGGAGTGATTCCTTCAACCGTTGGGGCATGGCCGCCCCCTCATCGGTCGGGCCGATCTATTTTCGGGACCCGCCCCGTCAAGATGAATCCGCATTTGCCCGCATTTGCGGTGGGGGGATGAAAGGAGAGAGCGGGTATGGCGGCGAAGCGCGGCGGTTCGCTCGGGACGAGGAGAATTTCGATAAATAAGTGAAAAATCGCGAAAAATTCTGAAAAATTCTGAAAATATCTGAAAATTTATCCTGTTGATATATATAAGGTTATGCGGAAATTTCCCCTTTATGGGGTGTGAGGGGGGGTACACGGTGCACCTGATGCAAGACGCGGTAATGAACGCGGTGACGCCCGTCGGCAGGCCGCCTTTGAGAGAAACGATGGCGCAGACGGTGGAGCATGAGATTCCCGTCCACATATGAACGGCGTGTGCGCGGGCCCGTGCGGTCGTAGAAGCCGACCTGGAAGGCAAGAACGCGCGTTTCGTGACGCCGCAACCCTGGTGGAGTGGGCCGACAAGGTTTTGAGCGAATAGATCGATCTTGACGGAAGAGGCAGGAAATATACCGCAATATCTTCTTGTTCATCGGTTCCGGTTTCCGCAATGCCTCCCTGTTCGGGGATGAGCCACAATGGCGTCATTCCGGTGTCAAACCCGACCGGGGTGGAAGGGTTTGCGGAATCCAGGGTTTCGCATTTCGTCTCCCGCCGTTATTCCCGCTCGATGGAAGACGGGATGAACAACAGGTATCAAAATAGATTGTGCCGGCAATGATACGACTGGATGCCCTATTTTCATTCTTTCCTGACGCGCTTATCACCAACGTTTTCAGGTGCGGCCATGTCTGCAACTGGTTGATCCGATATTGCCGGGCTGCCGGTTGGACGCTTACGGATGGCGCTGCTAGAAGCTCAACGAGATGTCGCGGTGGTGCGACATGCAGGCCGCCACGGGTTTCGCGATCCGGGTCGGCAGCCGTTCCAACTGCCGGATGCCGATGGTTTCGCGCAGTGCGGCCTCGTAGGCGGCCAGGCCGGGGTCCAGCTCCCGCGCGGCCCGAGTTCGCCACTCCACCTCGCGCTCGAGGAGAGCGATCGCGTCATTCAGGCGCTTCGCGGCGCGCTTCCGGCCGGACGCGCCTCGCCTCGCGTCTGAGCGCGCCCTGGAGAGGGTGGAGCGTAAATCATAGGTTCCGGGAACGCTCCGGAGCGCCCGCTCGGCGTCGCGGATGGCGGAACCCGCCTTTTGGGCCGTCTGCGTTTGCAGGATTTCCGGCAACCCCTTGAGCTTTGCGCCGGCTTCCTCCAGGGCAGGCGCCTTCGCCAGCATCTCAAGTACCGAACGCACGGAGGTGTAGGCGTCGTCGACATTGCGCCGGTAGGCGCGGCGGGCGCCGGTCTCCTTCTTTTCCAGAGACAGGTAACGCCGGCGCTTTTCCTTCCCGCCTTCGGGACGTCTTGCCTCCACGCGAACCCTTCGCTTCGTCAACTCGTCGATCTCGTGGCGCAACGCCGCCGCCTCGTCCGCATCTCGTCCCATGCGCCGGATGGTGGTGCGGAGTTCGCGGATCTCGCGGTCGATCCGCTTTTCGTCCGCGTTGACCCGTCGGATGACGGTATGTACGTCCTTGTAGGTCTCCCCGTACGTGTTTCGCTCCGCACTCGCGCGGCGCACTTCGGAAACCAGATCGAAGGTCCGGGCGGCCTTCTCCATGCCGCCGGTCAGTTGCTTGCGGACTTTCACCGGCAGATAGCTGGTGTCGAGTTTTTGGGCGGTTCGTATGCTCGCGCGAATCTTCTCGCCGTCTTGGTCGTAGCGCTCGAACAGGTACTGCTCCAGGCAGGCCTGGAGGCGCGGGTTTCGGGGAGGCGGCGCGGTCTCTCCGGTGAGCGACGTGCGCATCGGCAGGTAGTTCACCAAGGGAGGATAGAAACCGACGATGCCCAGGGCCACGAGTTGCAGCGCGATGAACGGGACCACGCCCCGGTAGATGTCCGTCGTCAGCACGGCGGGCGGCGCGACGCCGCGCAGATAGAACAGCGCGAAACCGAACGGGGGCGTCAGGAAGGAGGTCTGCATGTTGACGCCTATCATCACCCCGAGCCAGACCGCGGTGACGTTGGCCGAGGGGTCCGCGAGCAGGATGGGGGCCACGATGGGCACCACCACCACCGCGATCTCGATGAAATCGAGGAAAAACCCGAGGATGAAGATCACCGCCATGACGACGATGAACTGGCTCCAGAAACCGCCGGGCAGGGTGGTGAGAAACTCCTTCACCAACTCCTCGCCGCCGAAGCCCCGGAAGGCCGAGGTAAGCATGGCCGCGCCCAGGAGGATGATGAAGACCATGGCCGTGGTCTTGGCGGTCTCGACCATGACGCCCGCGAGCATCCGCTCGGTGCGGTAGGCGCGCCAGCCGCTCCAGGCCACGGAGACCAACAGCCCGAGTACCGCGATGGCGGCAAGCGTCACGCCGATGGCCTCGTAGGCGCCGTGAATTGTGCGTATGTTGAGGTCGAAAGTGATCAGGAGGATGAAGAGTGCGAGCAGTGAAACGGCCGCGATAATGGCCGGCGTGTAGCACCCGCGTTGCCCTTCGGCCAACCGGTACCCCGCCATGATGGTGGCGCCGACGGCGCCGATGGCGCCGGCCTGATTGACCGTGGCGATGCCCACGATGATGGAGCCGAGCACGGCTAGGATGAGCGCCAGGGGCGGAATCAGGGCCAACACCACGCGGACGGCGAACTGGCGGTCGAGGCGTCCTTCGATGGGGATGGCCGGCGCGCTGCCGGGCCGGATGAGCGCGGCCGCGAGAATGTAGATGACGTAGAGGCCCACCAGCACGAGGCCGGGCACGATGGCGCCCAGGAACATGTCGCCTGCGCTGGCCGAGGTGACGCCGAACTCCGTGGGCATGATGAACTGACCGGTGGAGGCCTTGAAGTCCACCAGTCGCAGCGTGCCCGCCTGATCGGTGGCGTTCGAGAGCTGGTCGGCCAGGATGATGAGCACCACGGAGGGCGGGATAATCTGCCCCAGCGTGCCCGACGCGCAAATGGTCCCGGTGGCGAGCCGGCGCGAGTAGCCGTTGCGCAGCATGGCCGGCAGCGAGATGAGGCCCATGGCCACCACGGTGGCGCCGAGTATGCCGGTGGTGGCGGCGAGCAGCGCCCCCACCAGCACCACCGAGATGCCGAGACCGCCCGGAACCGGCCCGAACAGGCGCGCCATGGTCACCAGCAGGTCTTCGGCGATCTTCGAGCGCTGTAGCATGATGCCCATAAAGACGAACAGCGGTACGGCGATGATGGTGTCGCGCTCGACCTCCCAGTAGACGCCCCGGAAATTGGTGACGCCGGCCGTTAGCCACTGAACGGGGCCGTCCTGCGCGAAGAAGGCGCTGGCGTCCCCGGCGAAGATGTAGCCGGTGAGCGACGCGAGACCGATGGTCAGGATGGCCGCGCCGGGCAGCGCGAACGCCACCGGGTAACCCGACGCCAGCGCCAGGGCCATGGCCAGGATCAGCAGTGCGAGAAAGAAAAGCTCCACGGTCAGGACGACTCTGGTGTCGGGTGGCTCGCGGTCTGCCCGCGAAGAATCGCCATGGCGTCAAGGTAGTACGCCAGAAACTGCGTCATCATGGAGACGGCGTACACGGCGAGAAATCCCGCCATCAGGTACTTGACGTAGAGACCGTACCCGCTCTGGGAGGTTTCGAAATAAAGCAGCGGGCTGTTGATGACGGACGCCTTGCCCGCCATGCCGACGGCAAGGATGGTCCAGCACAGCGGCACGCCCAGCAATATGGAGCCCCACGCGTTGACCAGGGCCTTGCGACGTTCGCTGAAATGCGTGTACAGCACGTCCACGCGGACGTGGCCTTCGGCGACCAGGGTATGGGCGCTGGCGAACAGGAACAGCGCGGCGTACCAGAAACGCACCAGATCGCCCATGAATGCCTGCTCATAGGAGAAGATGAAGCGCGCGATCACGATCTGGAACTCGGCGACGACCACGAGCAGCGAAAGCCAGATGAAGTCGAGCCCCCGCTTGAAACAGGCCAGCACCGCCGCCGCGAGCATCAGCGGGAGATGCACGTAGAGGCCGCGGAAACTCGAGACGCCCAATTGCTGGGCCAGCGTCTTGCCGAACACCGCGGGCAGCAACCCTTCCACGCGCAGGAAGGATATGACCCCGTCGACGATGCCGATGAAGAACGTCGACCAAAAGGCGACAGCGATGATGTAGGTGGTGACGGACTTGAGAAGCGCCGCGTCCGACGTGAACGGCCTCTCCCGGTTCCTGAGCGCGATGACGGTGATGGCGACGACCGGGAGGACGTAGCCGGCGAGCTGAAGCCATGCCAGGAGTGCAGCCGTCCCGCCGGGCGGCGCCCCCCCGAAGATGCGCGCGACGCCCGGCCAGCCGTACCAGAAGACCAGATAGTTGTTGAAGAGGAACACGAACGTCGTCGCGGCCAGCGACAGCGCGAACGCGCGATAGAGCGCGTCCGCGATGCCGGGCCGTATTTCGCCCGCGTCCTCCAACCGAGCCTCCGTCACTGTGGGAAACCGTAGTGGCCTGTCACACTATGCGCCGGACGTCTAGTTCGAAACGCCCAGCACACGGTTGCGCTGCGCCACGAACGCCTGGTCGGCGATGCTCATCCAACCGCCGACTTCCCGACGCGCCTTGGCAAAGCTTTCGTGGATGCGCTTGGCGAGTTTGCTGTGGGTCACCACCCCCGCGAAGACTTCATCGGCCGCCTTCCCGAACGCGTCGTAGATATCGTCGTTGAACTTGCGCACCTGGACGCCCTGATCGCGCGTGAGCCGCGCCAGCGCCGCGCCGTTCTTGGCGTTGTACTCGGCCATCATCACGTCGTTCTCCATCGAGGCCGCGGCCTCGATCAGCGTCTGGTCGGCCTTCGACAGCGAATCCCAGAACTTCTTGTTGAAGCCCGACGACAGCATCGAGCCCGGCTCGTGCATGCCCGGATAGTAGTAGTACTTGGCCGCCTCGTAGAACTTCATGAATTCGTCGTTCCACGGCCCCACCCATTCGGTGGCGTCGATGGCGCCCGAAACGAGGTTCTCGTAGATCTGCCCGCCCGGCAGGGACACCGGCGAGGCGCCGAGCTTCGCCATGACGTCGCCGCCGAGGCCAGGAATGCGCATCTTGAGGCCCTTGAGGTCGTCGGGGTTGTTGATCTCCTTGCGGAACCAGCCGCCCATCTGCACGCCCGTGTTGCCGCACATGAGGCCCTTGAGTCCGAACTCCCCGGCCAGCTCGTCCCAGAGCTGCTGTCCTCCGCCGAAACGGATCCAGGCGTTCAACTCGGTGTAGGTGAGGCCGAAAGGCACGGAGGTGAAGTAGGCCCACCCCGGATGCTTGCCCTTCCAGTAGTAGTCGGCCGCATGATAGGCCTGCGCGTTGCCTGAAGCCACCTCGTCGAACGAGTCGAAGGCGCCGACGCGCTCGCCGGCGGCGAAGTAGCTCACCTTGATGCGGCCGTCGCTCATGTCCTGGAGCCGTTTGGCGAAACGCTGCGCCCCGGTGCCGAGTCCGGGAAAATCGCGCGGCCAGGTGGTGACGATGGCGATCTCGAGGCGCTTCTTCATCATGGCGGGCGCCTTCTGGGCCCGGGCCAACCCGTTGCCCGCAACGACCGCAGCGGCGGTCCCGGCCGCGGTACCGGCAATAAAGTCACGACGTTTCATGCGGTTCTCCTTTTTATGAGAGTTGTTTTATGCCCACATCATGAGCGTTCGGTAAGCCGGCCGAAAACCAGCGGCCAACCACCCTGTCAGATCCATTGGCAACGTGTTGCGCGATGCTGAAATATGCTACGACAAGCTCTATTCCAGCGCAACCACAAACTTACCGACCCTTGGTCCAGCCGAGGTGAATTCGCTTCGGTTAGGCGAATTTATTGCAAATATAGAAGTAAATTTACTCATTATCGATAATTATTCGTCACGAAAAGAAAAGAGAGGGTTTGCGCCTGAGGAAAGCGGGATTACCGGTCGATGGGTGAGGTGATGCGCGCGCACTTAAAACTTGAACGGCGTTTGAAACAAAGTTAATCTACCCACGATTCAAAACCCACACGCACTCGATACCTTATGGAGTCAATCTCGACTGAGGAAGGAGGGATTGCCGACCGAAGAGGGAGGGTTTGCCGGCCGGGAAGGAAGGGATTGCGACGGAGGAAGGATCAATTCCCACTCAAGAAGAAGGAATGGAGACTGAGTGGAATAGGGGGTGCCGACCAATGAACACGGAGGCCAAGCCGCCCGCCTCGGTGAAGGGTGAGGGGCCTTTCGCGGGATACGACCTGGATTCCCGCTTTTATGACGAGATGTTCGACTCAGGGGGTACTCCGCGCGAGTCGTGTGGACGGCTGAATACCGCGCTCTCAGGGCTCGCGAGAGAGGATCTGGAAAAACTCCAGGAGGGCGTCTACCGCCGCTTTTTGTACGAGGGCATCACCTTCACGGTCCTGGACGCCGAGGAAGCCACCGAGCGGATCATCCCGATAGACTGCGTGCCGCGCCTGCTGTCGGCGGCGGAGTGGGACCACGTCGAACGCGGCCTCAAGCAGCGCCTCGCCGCGCTCAACCTGTTCTTAAAAGACGTCTACCACGAGGGCCGGTGCCTGCGCGAGGGGATCGTGCCCGTCGACGTCGTACTCGGCTGTCCGCAATACCGCATGGAGATGCGTGGCCTCAAGGTGCCGCACGACGTCTACGTCGCCGTGTGCGGAACCGATATCGTTCGCACCCACGAGGGGTTCTCCGTTTTAGAGGACAACCTGCGCGTCCCCTCGGGCGTTTCCTATATGCTCGCCTGCCGAAACGCCATCAAGGACGTGCTGCCGAGGCTATACCGCGAGCACCGGGTGCGCGAGGTGGCCGATTACGCCGAGCATCTCTACTCCACGCTCGTCTCGCTGGGCCACTCGTCGAGGGAGCGGAACGTGGCCGTTCTCACGCCGGGCATCTACAACTCCGCATATTATGAGCACGCCTTTCTCGCAGGCGAGATGAGCGTCGACCTCGTCGAGGGCCAGGATCTGATCGTGCGCGACGCGGCCCTCTACTCGCGCACCACGGCGGGGCTTCGCCGCATCGACGTGCTCTACCGCCGCGTGGACGATGATTTTCTCGACCCGGTGACGTTCCGGGGCGACTCGTTCCTAGGCACGGCGGGGCTTTTCCACGCCTATCGCGCGGGCAACCTCGTGCTCGCCAACGCGCCGGGCACCGGCGTGGCGGACGATAAGAGCATCTATGCCTACGTGCCGCGAATCATCCGCTATTTCCTGGGTGAGGAGCCGATACTCGCCAACGTCGAGACGCACCTTTGCCGCGAACCCGAGGGACTGGCCTACACGCTGGATCATCTCCATGAACTGGTGGTGAAGGAAGTGGGCGGCTCGGGCGGCTACGGGATGCTGATCGGCCCCCACGCCTCTACCCAGGAGCGTGAGGAATACGCCGCGCGGCTGCGCGCCGACCCGGCGAATTTCATCGCCCAGCCCACGCTTGCGCTCTCGCGTTCGCCTTGCTTCGTCGAGGGGAGCATCGAGCCGCGCCACGTGGACTTGCGCCCCTTCGTGCTGCAAGGACGCGAGGAGCAGCACGTGGTTCCGGGCGGGCTGTGCCGCGTCGCGCTCAGGCGCGGCAGCCTCGTGGTGAACTCCAGCCAGGGTGGGGGTTGTAAGGACATCTGGGTGATGGGGGATTCGTCGTAGGGGGCAGATCGCCTCTCACCATGTGTCCGCCCCTACGGTAATACGAACGAAGCTCAAGTGGCGGCCACGGGGCCTCCCCTACGGAATGAAGAAATCGTGAAGGAGAGGAATCATGCTGGCACGGGTCGCCGCCGATTTCTACTGGCTGGGCCGCTACGTCGAGCGCGTCGAGCAGACGGCGCGTCTTCTCGAATATCAACTCACCCGGCTCGTCGACCGGCCCGCCGATGAACTGGCCGTCGGGTGGGGGGCGATATACAGGGCGCTGGGCCAGGCCCCGCCCGGCGCGACGACGAATCCCGACGACGCCGAGGACTTCCTCATTCCCGACGCCTACACGCTCGCCGGCAACCTCGTGGAGGAGAGCGCGAACCCCGACTCCATCCTCTCGTGCTGGCGATTGGGGCGCGAAAACGCCCAGCGCGTGCGGGCGCAGCTTCCGCTTTCGATATGGACGCGCTTGAACCAGGGCTATCTCTGGATGCGCGAGGTGGATTTTGCCAGGGAGTGGGCGCAGGCGCCGGCGCAGGTGGCGCGTGAGATCATCGACCGCATGCGGCTGTTCGCGGGCGTGGTGCACGCGATGATGCCGCGCGACGACGCATGGCGCTTTCTGGAACTCGGCCGGTTCATCGAGCGGGCGCAGCACCAGGCCGCGCTCCTTGAAGCGTGGGTCGAATTCACACGCGCGAAGCGGGGGGCCGTTCCTCTTTCGTGGACGGACCTGCTGCACGTGTGCGGTGCGTACGAAGTCTATTGCCGCCGCCATTCGATGAAGGTTTTACGGGCGGAAGTGCTCGGGTTTCTCGCCAGAAACCCTGAGCTTCCCCGTTCGCTTCGCTTCTCGCTTCAGCGGATCGAGGAGATGCTCATCGGGGTCGATCCGCTGGGCGCACGCTATCCTCTCTCGCCGCCGCACCGAATGGCCCTTCGACTCACGGCAGCCATCGAAATGGATGCGGCGGGCTCCGGCGAAGTGGATGCGGGCGCGTTCTTCCGCGCGATAGGGGGCGACGTCCGCGAACTCCACGACCTGGCGATGGCCGCCTACGTTAACCGCTCCCTGGCCGAGGAGATTCCGGCGTGATAGTTGGCTACACGGTCGAGCACACGATGCGCTTCGAATACGAATCACCCGTACAAGGCTCGGTGATGACGCTCTACCTGTGCCCGCTCCGCGACCGCGCCCAGATCTTGCGCGAGTTCTCGGTGCGCACCGACCCCGAAGGACGGCTCTTCGAGTTCACCGATCCGTTCGGCAACACCGCGCACTTTCTGGATCGCCCCCGCCCGCATGCGGGCTTCGAGGTGCGGGCGCACTCGCGCGTGGAGGTGGGGCCGCTGGCCTCCGCTCCCGAAAGGCTCGAACCCGGCGCTACGGAGGCGCTTCGCCGCGCCGCCCAGACCCCCGAGCTCTGGCCGATGACGCACCCGAGCCGCTTCGTACGGCCGAGCCCCGCGCTCGAGAAGTTCATGGCGGCCCACGACATCGGATTGGGGGACGACCCCCTCGTGAGCGCGCGCGCGCTTTGCGCCAAACTCCACGATGTCTTCGAGTATATTCCGGGCCACACCCGGGTGGACTCGCCCATCGAAGACATTCTCGAGACCGGGCGGGGCGTTTGTCAGGACTACGCGCACGTGATGGCCTCCATCATGCGCGGCTGGGGGGTTCCGTGCCGCTACGTGTCCGGCTATCTCGGGCCCGAAGCCGCAGGCGAGGCGGCCGGCGAAAGCCACGCCTGGGTGGAATGCTGGTTTCCGGGCGTGGGGTGGACGGGCTTCGACCCGACCAACGACATCGAGGGAGGCGAGCGCCACGTCCGCGTGGCGGTGGGCCGCGATTATGCCGACGTGCCCCCGAGCCGGGGGGTGTTCCGGGGAAACGGCGACTCGGCGCTCGGCACCGAGGTGAAGATAGAGCGGCATACGGAAAACCCGGCTTAAAGCGCATCGCGCTTGGAGCGGCTCTTGACGCGCTATGGCCGCCGGGCTATGGAGTCGTTCATCACGAGGTTCTGCACGAATCATCCAAAATCGAGCGGGAGAGGACGAAATGCGAGCATCACCAAAGAAACTGTGTGTCATCACGGTCGCGCTGGCGCTGTGCGCAATCTTGAGCACATCGGGAGCGAGCGCCGCCCAGGAGGCGAAGCCCTTCGGCTGGTATGTGGGCTTAGGTGTCGGGATCAACAAAGCTTCGGGTATCGAGCAGGCGGGCCACAACCGCGACAACATCTGCTACCCCGAAGACGACTGCAGCCACCTCGACGGCGGCGCGCCCGATGGCTACCGGTGGTATTACGACCTCGATGCGGATGACGGCGCCGCGTTCGAGATTTCCATCGGCCGCGCCTTCGGCTCCATTCGCATGGAGTTGGCGCTGGCCCAGCGGAAAAACGACATCGAACAGAAATTCACCGACATCACCTATCTGGACGGCTCGCGCATCATGGGCCGTCCGGTGAGCAACTACCAGAGCAGGGCCAGCACCACTATCGATGACCTGACGACGCGCACCCTCTCGCTGAACACCTACTACGACTTCCCGCTTACGGGCAGCCGCTTCACGCCCTACCTGGGCGCAGGCGTGGGCGTTTCCTTCGTCGAACTCTCGGGCGTGTATTTCCAGGCCTGGTATTCGTGCAAGAATCCTGCGGCGGATTGCGACATGCCCGAACAGTACAACGGCCGCCAGAACGAAGACCTCTCCGACACCGTCTTCTCCGCGCATCTGCACGCGGGCCTCGACTACCGGGTGAGCGAGAAGATGCTGGTGGGCGTGAAGCTCACCTACTCCATGGTGGGCGACATGGAGGCGAAAGGCGACTACGACTTCCACCCCGTTCCCGATCTTACGAATACCACCGAAATCACCGGCATGAACCACTTCTCCCTGATGTTCGGGGTGAAATACTTCTTCGGCGAGTGAGGTGGGGCGCAGGGGCGCGTGAAGTGCGACAATGGCAGAAGCGGCTCACATGAGTTGAGGATATGACTTATGACCGGAATCTGGACGAACAGCGGCGAAGGATGGGAATGGGGCAAGCCTCGCGCGTTCGAGGACGAGGCCAAACTGCATGAACTCATCAGAGAGAACCCGCAATTCCTGCCGTTGAGCGGTTCTCCTCGCCTTGTGGTTCTGGGTTCTGAAATACAGTTGGGAACCGGATACGCGGACATCCTTGCAGTCGAATCCTCTGGCCGTCCTACGATCATCGAGGTGAAGCTGCACCAGAACCCCGAGGCGCGCAGGGCTATCGTGTCGCAGATTATCGCGTATGCGGCTTTTCTCCAAGGATTCAATATAGAGGACCTTGAGAAGGGACCTCTTCGCAAATTTCTTGCGGATGCGGGGCATGAGTCCATATTCGAGGCTGTGAAGGCTGAGGACCAGGAGGGGGCGGTGGATGCCGATTCGTTTACGGCCTCAATGCAAGATTTCCTTCGACAAGGCAACTTCAGATTGGTCCTCGTGTTGGATGACGTTCCGACAGAACTGGAAAGAGTAGTCGCGTATTTGGATGCTATCACCGTCCAGGCGCTTACGATCGATCTGATCACGCTCAAGGTCTACGAGGTAAATGGAGCGCAGGTCGCTCTACCTCAGCGTGTTTCGCCAGACCTCAGCGCGCATAGCCCCTCTGACGGCTCCAAGTTCGTCGCACCTCGGGGAAGGCTTACTGATGGCTCTGACGCATTCCGAGCCTCAATTGCCGACACAACCGGCGAGACTCGTAAGGCGTTCGAAGAATTGATTGCATGGGCGGAAGAATTGGCCTCGTTGCCGAATGTGCGTCTCTCCACTTTCATGGGTGTCGAAGGAAAACGCTTTACCCTCCTGCCGCGCATCATGCCGGACAACGCCGGCTTGGTGACCATCTGGAACGAAAAGCAACAACCATCCGTCCAGGTTTGGCGGACGGTGTTTGAGCGGCGGGCTCCTGTGGCGCTTGAATCCGTGGAGCGAGCCATCCAACCGGACAGAATAGGGCAAGGGAATACTCTTAAGGAAGAAATCAAGCCAGAAATCCTCGAAGCGTTGACTCTGGCGTATCAAGAGGCGAACGGGGTCTGAGCCCCCCCCGCCCCGCGTTGACATCCCCCTTTTCAGCCTCCAGAATGCGCACGTGCGTCACCGGCTAGGTCGATTCTCCGAAGAGACGAAAAGCAGAAGGTGAACCATGAGCAGGGACTTCATGCGCTCGCGCGTCCAGAGAGGCCCTCTGGGCGATATCCTGGAAAAAGTCGAAGCGGGTCTGCGCCTCTCTTTTGAAGAGGGTGTGCGCCTCTATGAAGCCGAAGACATCAACGCCTTAGGCTTCTTGGCGAACATCGTGCGCGAGTGCCTCCACGGGAATCGCACCTATTACAACGTGAACAGCCACATCAACTATTCGAACGTCTGCGTGTTGTGGAAGGCGTGCAAGTTCTGCGCGTTCGGTAAAAAAGAGGGCCAGCAGGACGCCTATGCGTATTCGCTGGAGGAAATCTTCAAGATGGCGGAAACGCTGGGCCGGGGCCGCACCGAGTTCCACATGGTGGGCGGCCTCCATCCCGATCTGCCCTTCGACTACTATCTCGAAATGATCCAGGGCATCAAGGAGATTCACCCCCAGTTGCACCTGAAGGTCTTCACGGCCACGGAGATTCGCTGGCTCGCCGATCACGTCGCCAAGATGAGCGTCGAGGAGACGCTCGAGCATCTGGTGCGTTCAGGGCTCGGTTCGCTCACGGGCGGCGGGGCGGAGATTTTCGCGGAACCCACGCGCTCCCGAATTTGTAAGGGGAAGCACTCGGGCGAGGACTGGCTCGAAATTCACCGCATCGCCCACAACAAGGGCATCCGCAGCACGTGCACCATGCTCTACGGCCACGTGGAATCGAACGAGGATCGCGTGGATCACATGCTGAGGCTCAGGGATTTACAGGACGAAACCGGCGGTTTCACCACCTTCATCCCCCTGGCGTTTCATCCCGAGAATACGCAGATGGACGACATCCCCTCCACGGGCGGGATGCTCGACATCAGAAACTACGCCGTCGGGCGTCTTTTGCTCGACAACATCCCCCACATCAAGGCCTACTGGATCATGGTGGGCCGGCCCATCGCGCAAATTTCTCAGCGCTTCGGCGTGGACGATCTGGACGGCACCGTGGTTCAGGAGAAGATCTACCACATGGCGGGCGCCAAGACGCCGCACGAACTCACCGTGAACGACATCCGCCGCCTCATCAGAGAGGCGGGGCGCGAGCCCGTCGAGCGCGACACGCTCTACCGGGAAGTCACGCGCCAGGGAGATCAATGGGCAGTTCACGCCTGATCACCACTATGAAACTCGGCACCGTTCCCTTCCTGAATGCAAGGCCCCTCACGGTTGCACTCGAGGGAAATTCACAAGTCGAACTCATCGTCGAACCCCCCTCGAAGCTGGCGCTAATGCTGGAAAGCGGCGAACTGGACGGCGCGCTCGTCTCCTCGTTCGCCCTTTTCCAGATGCGCGGCGCGCGCTTCGCGCCCGGCGTGGGCATCGCAAGCCACGGCCCGGTGGAAAGCATCCGCCTCTATTGCCGAAGGCCTGCTGACTCCCTGCGCCGCGTGGGGCTCGATAGCTGGTCGCTCGCCGCGACGAACATGGCGCGCGTTTATCTCAAACACCGCTGGGGGGCGGAGCCCGAGTTCGTGCCCATCGATCCGCTCAAGCCTCCCCGCGAGGACGAGACGGTGGACGCCTTTTTGCTCATCGGCGACAACGCGCTTCGCGAACCGCCGGGCGATCACTACGTGCTCGACTTAGGGGAAGAGTGGCGGAACTTTACGGGCCTTCCCTTCGTCTACGCGCTCTGGGTGTTCAGGCCGGGCGCGGGGGACGCAGAGGCCGCCGCGCTTTTGCAAAACGCGAAAAAAGAGGGCGTGGGGAAGATAGAGGAGATCGTAAACGGCGCGCTTCCCCGAGGCGTCGACAAGAACACGGCGTGGTGTTACCTCACGGAGTGCATCCGCTACGATGTGGGCGATGAGGAACTGGAAGGTTTAAGGCGTTATTATGAGCTTCTCGTCGAAGACGGACTGGCGCCCGAGGGCTGGGAGCCGAGATACGTCGATGAGGCGCAGACCCGCGTGGAGGTGGTGGGCGACGCGGCTTCTAAGGAGGATGACATGAGCGATGACCTTTGTTTTTCGAGTATTCATGACCTCGCGCAGATGATTCGCAAAAAAGAAATCTCACCCGTCGAGGTGGCCGAGGCGCACCTGCGCCGCATCGAGGCGCTGAACCCTGAGATATTCGCCTATCAGACGGTGACGGCGGAAGCCGCCATGGAGGCGGCCCGCGCCGCCGAAGCCGAGATCATGAAGGGCCAGTGGCGAGGCCCCATGCACGGGGTTCCCTATGGCACCAAGGACATCGTCGATACGGCGGGGGTGCTTACCACCAACGGTTCTTCTTTTCATCGCGACAACGTTCCGCGCGAGGACGCGGAAATCATCAGGCGCTTGAAGGGTACGGGCGCCGTCATGCTGGGCAAGACGACCACGCACGAGTTCGCCGCCGCCCCGGTGACCATCAACCCCCATTACGGCACCGTTCGTAACCCCTGGGATACCGAGCGCATCGTCGGCGGCTCGAGCGGCGGTTCGGGCGCCGCCTGCGCGGCGGGTCTTGCGCCTTGCGCCATCGGCACGGACACGGGCGGCTCCATCCGCAACCCCTCCTCCCTGTGCGGGGGCGTGGGCTTCAAGGCGACCCACGGCCGGGTGAGCCTGAGGGGCATCTGCCCCAACTCCTTGAGCTTCGACCACCCGGGCCCCATGACGCGCACGGCGCGCGACGCCGGCCTCATGCTTCAGGCGATGGCGGGCTATGACGCCCAGGATTCAAAGTCCCAAAACGTGCCCGTTCCCGATTACACCGCAAGTTTGGAGGACGGGGTGCGCGGGAGCCGCATACTCGTCTGCCCGGATTTTCACGGAGACGCCGAGGTGGATTCCGAGATCATGGCGGCGTTCGAGGCGGCGGTGGAAGTGTTCCGCGCCCTGGGCGCACGGGTGGAGGAGGTCTCCTTCACGCACTATCAGAAGCTGATGGATTTGTTCCCGCTCATCACGGGGCCTGAGTTCAGCGAGTTTCACAGGCCGTTTTTCGAGCAAAACCCGGGAGGCTACGGGGAGGACGTGCTCGAGCGTTTGGAGTGGTCGTTCCAGATCGCGCAAGATGATTACGTGCGCGCGATGCGCGAGCGCGTATTGATGCAGCGCAAGGTCGCCGGGTTCTTTGAAGGTGTGGACGCGCTGATCCAGCCCGCCATGCCCTGTGTCGCCCCGCCGATTGCGACGCTCATCGCCCGGATGAACGGCAGGGACGTTCCCTACAAGAACATCCACAGGCCGTTTCTCGGGCCGCACAACGCCACGGGCTTTCCGGCGCTCGTCACGCCGATGGGTAGAAATTCAGAAGGGATGCCCACCTCGCTTCAGATCGTGAGTGGCCCCTGGCGCGAAACCGACGTGTTGCGCGTGGCGCATGCCTATGAAGAGGCGACGCCCGAACTCAGGAACGAGCGGCCCCCTGTTGGGGCGGCGTAATAGGAATCGAAGGAGAACAGCCTTGCCGAAAGCGCATGTGAACGGGATAGACATCCACTATATCGAGCGCGGGGAGGGAACGCCGCTTCTTCTGGTGCACGGTTTTCAGAACTCTCATTTCACCTTCCGGCCCATCATCGACCGGCTGGCGGGGCGTTTTCGGGTGTTAGCGCTTGATTTGCGCGGCCACGGCGATTCGGACAAGCCGAGAGGCCCCTACACCATCCAGACTATCGCCGACGACGTGCTTGGTTTTCTGGACGCTCTCGAGATCGAGCGCGCCGATTATCTCGGACAAAGCATGGGTGGGCGCACGGGCACCATGCTCGGTATTCAGCACCCAGAGCGCCTGAACCGCCTCATGCTCTCCGCCTCATCCGCAGGCCCTCCCTCAGGCGCGTACCGGCAGATGTTCGACGAGCAGTTGGAGGTCGCGCAATCAGAAGGGATGGAGGCGCTCTTGGAATTCAAGGTGCGCCGGGGCGAACTCCCCGAAAGCCTGCGCGAGGGCCCTCTGGCCGGCGAGTACAAGGAGAGGTTCTTAAAGAACACGCCCGAGACGTTCGCCGATACCGCGAACGCGCTGTTCACGATGCCGGATTTAAGGGATGAGTTGCACAAAATCCCCGTCCCCACCTGGGTGTGCCACGGGGAGAACGACGCAGGGCCTCTGGATTTCAGCGAAGTATATGCGAAGCACGTGCCCGATTGCTCCACTTCGATCATCCCCTATGCAGGCCACAGCGTCTTTTGGGATCAGCCAGAAGCCTTCATCGCGCAGATGGAGAAATTCCTGGAGAAAAACCCCGTCTGAGCCGCCTCTTTGGAGATTGGTTTCATGACCACCGATGCGTCTGCCGCCGCCTCTTCCATCGAACACTGGCGCAGACGCATGAGTCTCGCGACCGGCTGCGTTCTATATCTTTTTCTCATCACCCATCTTCTCAATCACGCCCTCGGGCTGGCCTCGCTCGAAATGATGGAAGCGGGCAGATTATGGTTTCTGGGAATCTGGCGAAGCGTCCCGGGTTCGGTGCTTTTCTATAGTTCGCTCATACTGCATACCGTGCTGGCGATGTATGGCCTGTTCAATCGCCGAAGCCTCCGCATGCCACTCTGGGAGGCGGCCCAGATCATTTTCGGTCTCTCGATCCCCTTGTTCATGATCTCACACGTCGTGGGCACGCGCCTGGCCCATGAGTGGTTCGGCACGGTGGATTCCTATGCGCGCATCATGTTCCTCTATTGGGAGCTCTCGCCGGACGTAGGCCTCAAGCAAACGATTTTTCTGCTCATCGCCTGGACGCACGCCTGCGTGGGGCTTCACTACTGGCTGAGGCTCAGGCCCTGGTACTCGAGGTGGTTTCCGGCGTGCCTGTCCGTCATGGTCCTCATCGCCGCTCTCTCGCTGGCGGGCTTCAGCCAGGGCGGGCGCGAGGCGGCGAGGCTGTCGGCGGATGGGGAGTGGCGGCGCGAGATGTTGCGCCGCACCGGGATACCCAACCGCGCCCAGAGGGGAGAACTCCACGCCGCGCGCGACACCCTGTGGTTGGGCTATCTGGGTCTTGTCGCCCTGGTGTTGGTTGCGCGCGGGGTGCGCTGCGCGGATGAGCGGAGGCGAAAGATGTTTCGCGTCGCCTATGCGGGCGGGCGCGAGGCCGTGGCGCCTGTGGGCTCCACCGTGCTGGAGGCGAGCCGCGCCGCCGGGGTTCCGCACGCCTCCGTATGCGGGGGGCGCGGGCGTTGCTCCACCTGCCGCGTGAAGTTGCTGGGCGGGGCGGATGCCTTACCACCCGCGCAGCCAGAAGAACGGCGCGTTCTGGAGCGCATCAAGGCCGCTCCCGACGTTCGCCTGGCGTGCCAGTTGAGGCCGGGGACGGACCTCTCTGTTCTGCTCATGCTGCCCGCCGGGGCGGATGCGGCGCAGGGTTTTGCGCAAAAAGGCTACGCCTCGGGTCAGGAACGCGGGGTGGCCGTCTTGTTCGCCGATTTGAGGGGCTTCACCCGCATCGCCGAGAAGAAACTTCCCTATGACGTCGTGTTTTTCCTCAATTGCTATTTCGAGGCGATGGGCGAGGCGATCACGAAGGAGGGCGGACTCATCAACCAGTTCGTCGGAGACGGCGTCATGGCGCTCTTCGGCGTCGAGGAAGGGCCCGAAGAGGGCTGCAGACAGGCCCTCGCAGCGGCCTGCGCCATCGTGGACGCGATCGATGAGATGAGTGAGGCGTTCGCCGATGAACTCGAAGAACCCCTCCGCGTCGGCATCGGAGTGCACACAGGCCCCACCGTGGTGGGCGAGATGGGCCGGGGCGTGGCCAAATATCTCACGGCGGTGGGCGATACGGTGAACACGGCCAGCCGCCTTCAGGATTTGACCAAGGAATACGGCTGTCGGCTCGTCATCTCGGCCCGGGTGGCTGAACGCGCAGGAGTGGACGTCTCCGCCTTCCCCGGGCATCAGATCGAGGTGAGAAACCGCACCGAGCCGCTCGCGATCCGCGCCATCGAGAATCCCCGCGACGTGGCGCTGGGGCGGGAAAGCGATTCGCTCCGCCGGTTCCATCTGTTGACCTGATAGTATCTCTCCCGCATTATTCCCAAGGCTTGAACTGGTGTGAGAGGAAATCCATGACCACGGCGACGACGGCGTTTTACGAGGCGATTGAAAAAGCAGCGGTGGGAGAGCGGCTCTCCTTTGATGAGGGTCTGGCCCTGCTCGAAGGCGACGACCTCGTCGCCCTAGGGGCCGCGGCGGATGACGTGCGCGCGCGCCTGCATCCTGAGGGCTACGCCACCTATTGCGTGGACAGGAACATCAACTACACGAACGTGTGCGACGTCTATTGCACGTTCTGCGCGTTCTACCGCCCGCCGGGCGATCATCCCGAGGCCTATATCAGGACGCGCGAGGGAATAAAGCAAAAACTAGATGAACTCTACGCCGTGGGAGGTAAGCAGATTCTCCTGCAAGGGGGACACCACCCCGATCTCAGAATCGAATGGTATGAGGAACTCTTCTCCTGGATGAAGGGGGAGTTTCCGGACCTCCATCTCCACGGCTTAAGTCCGCCGGAGATTCACCACATCGCCAGACTCGAGGACATGCCTTACGAGGTAGTGCTCACTCGCCTGCGCGCGGCGGGTCTCGATTCGGTGCCCGGAGGCGGCGGCGAGATTCTGGTCGACCGCGTGCGCGACACGATATCGAGGCTGAAAGTCAACTCGGAGGGCTGGCTCGAGGTCATGCGCGTCGCCCACAATCTCGGCATCCGCTCCAGCGCCACGATGATGTTCGGTCATGTGGAGACGGATGCGGAACGGGTCGAGCACCTTCACCGCCTGCGTGAGCTTCAGGACGAGACGGGTGGCTTCACGGCCTACATCTGCTGGACGTTCCAGAACGACGGCGCAGCGGCGCTCAAGGCCCAGACGGTGGGCAGCAGCGAGTATTTGCGGATGCTAGCCATCAGCCGGTTGTATCTGGACAACATCCTGAACTTCCAATCCTCTTGGGTGACGCAGGGCATGAAGATCGGGGAGATTTCGCTGCACTACGGCTGCAACGACATGGGTTCGACCATGCTGGAGGAAAACGTCGTGAGCGCCGCAGGCACGACCTACGCCTTAAACGAGGCCGACCTCCACCGCATGGCGCAAAATGCGGGTTTTACGCCCAAGCGGCGCAATTTCTTCTACGAATTGATCTAGCAACTTTTCTCTCGTGACGACGGAACCGACCCGCATCCCCCAAGCGCAGAAGATGGAGCTTTGGCTGGCGGACCTCGTCTGTCCGGTGAATGGGCCACCCATCAGGCGCGGCGCGTTGCTCACGTCCTCGGGCCGGGTTCTGGCGGTCGGCGAGGAGGCCTTCGTGCGTCCCACCGAGCCGGTGGCCGAGGAGCGCGATTTCGGCCGGGCGATCCTGATTCCGGGTCTCGTCAACGCGCACACGCACCTGGAACTCTCAGGCGTCGAGCGTAATCCCGGCCCGATGGAGGAGTGGATAGTCTCCCTCGTGCGCAAGATGAGAGGCTGGCCCGCCCATCTTTTTCTAGCCTCGGCCCGCATCGGCGTCGCCACGAGTCTGGCGGCGGGCGTCACCTGTGTGGGCGACGTCTCGACCTCGGGGGAGAGCGCGACGGCGATTTCAGGCGCGGGGATGCGCGGCGTGGTGTTTCACGAGGTGCTGGGGCTCGACCCGGCCCAGGCCGATGAGATTCTGGCAAAAAAACTCAAAGATCAGGCCTTTTTCCCGGAATACAAAGGCGCGATTCCGAATGCCGTCCGGCATGGACTGAGCCCCCATGCGCCCTATAGCGCGTCGCTCGCCCTCTACCGCGCGGTGTTGAATGAGGCGAGGGAGAGGGGCTGGCCCGTAGCGACGCACTTGGGCGAGAGCGCAGGTGAGGTCGAATTCTTACGAGACGGCGGCGGCGCGCTCGCGAGAGTCCACCGGGAGTTGAACGGTTCTCTGGACGGCTTCAATCCCTCGGGTCTTAGGCCCGTCGCCCATCTCGACTTGGCGGGCGCGCTCGATGGCCTCGCTCTGGCCGTGCACGCGAATCAGACCAACGCGGAAGACTGGGTGCTGCTCAGGAAGAACGGGGTGCGCGTTTGCCTTTGTCCGCGCTCGGCTCGTTTTTTCGGCCATCCCTTTGCCGATGCAGCGCGCATGCGCGAGGCGGGGCTGGACCTGTGCCTGGGAACCGACAGCCTGGCGAGCAGCCCCACGCTCTCGCTTCTGGATGAGGCTCGGGCCCTTCGCGAGACGGATGCGGAGATCAGCGACGCCGAGCTGCTCGAGATGTGCACGCGCGCAGGTGCCGAGGCGCTCGGCTTCGATAACGTGGGCGTCTTGAAACCGGGCGGCGCGGCTGATTTTTGCGCCGTCTGTCCGCCTCACGGTTCTGGTGATTTGAACCTGGGCGACGTATTCGAGGCAGGCGCGTTCGTCGCCTGCACCGTCACGGGCGGGGAAATCCGCTACGAGGCGCCGAGTGTTTGAGACGTTTTTCATTTCGCGGGTTCGGATTTAGAATGCGTTTCGACATCTGGCATGATATAACCCCAAAAATTTTGTACTCAACGCATCTTTTCACAGGCGAGGCGAGATGCCTCTCAGGGAGAATGAGTATCCATGGCGAGAAAATTGACGAATTTCGATAATTCCAACTGGAAGACCCGCAAGGCCCGCTACGATGTGGCCGAAGCCGGCATCGGTCGTGTCCTGGCCATCCGCATGGCACCGGGAGACGATTTGTTCGGCACGACGCTCAAGATATGCCAGGAGAAGGGCGTGAAGGCGGGCGTCATCCTGAGCGTGGCGGCGAGCTTGCAAAAAGCGGTGCTCAGAAACGTGTGGCAGTTCCCCGACCCGTTTCCCATCAACGACGAGTGCCGCATCTTCACGCCCATCAACGGCCCGCTCGAGCTTTTGCAGATGAGCGGCAACATCACGCAGACCGAGGCTGGAGAGCCCTACCTCCATGCCCACGTCACCATATCGATGGGCCGGCCCGAGGCGACGTGCTTCGGCGGTCACCTGGTGGAGGGATGCACCATTTTCAGCACGTGTGAGATGGTGCTGGCCGAGTTGTCGGATATCTCCTTCATGCGCCTGATGGACAAGCACACCCGCGTGGGCGAGGTGTACGGCATCGAGACGAACGGGAAATCGAGCGCCGACATGAAAAAAGCGATTGCGAAGCGCAAGGCGCGTCCCAAGCCCAAGGGTGTACGGTAGTCTTAAGAGAATCAATCGTAAGAAGAATGTTCAGGGGCCGCCCCGCCGGGCGGCCTCTTTTTTTCGTGCGCGCTAGAGCCAGCGGCGCACGCTCTGGCAGTAGTCGCTATATTCCTCACCGAATTTTCCCGCGAGGTAATCCTCCTCGCGCGCGACGATCACGGCCTGGACCGTGATGAACAACGGCGCGCCCAGAACGAAAATCCAGAGGTTGTTGAGAAAAATCCCGAGCCCCAGGTAAAGGCACATGAAGCCGAGATAGATCGGGTTTCGCGAGAAGCGGTAGGGGCCGTCGGTGATGAGGACGCGCGCGGGCTTGTTCGTCTCATGGTTCGTATGGTGTCTCTTCAAGCATCCGATGGAGGACGAATTAAGGATGGCGCCTGCGAGCACCAGCCCCGCGCCGAGCGTGAAGCGCAGGTTCTCGGGGAAGGCGTTCGTGGGAAACAGGGTGTCGAAACCCACGCCGATGATGAAATACATCGTGAAATACCAGACCGGTTTGATGGCGATCTCGGGGCGATCCTCAGGCGTTTCTCCCTGTGGTTCGGGGCTTTTGTTCTTCCAGGGCATGAGCTTGTTCGGGTCGTCGAAATCCAGGAATTTCTTGAACCGGTCCTTCATGGCGAAGTCTCTAGGAGTCGCTCTGGTTTCGGGACGCCTTGTAGCGCTGGTTCATGCTCTGGGCGACTCCCGCCATGACGGCGGCGGTGAGATCGAAAGTGGCGTCGAGCGTCTCCTCTGAGAGGCCCGCTTTCCCGGCGTCCGCCAGGCGGCGGTCCACTCACGGCTGGCAGTTGCGCACGATGGCGATGGCGAGGCCCATCAGGATTTTTTCGCGGTCGGTGAGCAGGTCCACTTTGTGGGCGTCGCGGTAGAACTGGCGAAAATCGGCGCGCTCCGTCATTTTTTCTCCTCTCGGGTGGCGAACGGTGGAATCGGTGGATTATAAGGGGGCGTATGCGCATTCTCAATCATTCTCGGGCTTGTTTCGCATATCTTCAAAAAAGGATGAAAAAATGGATTTGGGACTTACAGGTAAAGCCGCCATCATCACCGGCGGGAGCGCAGGCCTGGGCCTTGCCATAGCCAAGGAACTTGCACAAGAAGGCTGCGACGTCTGCATCTGCGCGCGGGACGAGGAGCGCCTGGCGGCGGCCAAACAGGAGATTCAAGCGGTCTCGGAGGGCGTGGTGCACGCCATGCGCTGCGACGTGAGCGTCCTTGAAGAAATTGCCCGCGTGGTGGAGGAGACCGTCGCCCTTTTCGGGACCGTCCACATTCTCGTGAGCAACGCAGGGGTGAGCACGACCAAGGATTTTCTCGATGTCGAGCGCGCCGACTGGGAGCGATCGATGGGCAGCATTCTCTATGCGGCGTCCGAGTTCAGCCGTCTGGTGATTCCCTACATGCAAAAACAGAAGTGGGGCCGCATCATCATGACGGGCTCCACGAGCAGCCGCCAGCCCCGGCCCCGCCGCGTGGTCTCGAACGCATCGAAGGCGGCGCTGCTCAACTTCACGAAGTCCTTGGCGGGTGAGTTCGTACGCGACGGGATTCTAGTGAACATCGTGAACCCGGGGCGGTTTTCCACCCACTGGCCCGAGCGCATCGCGAAGATGGCCCAAGAAAGCGGCCGCACCGAGGAAGAAGTCTACGAGGAGGTGGTGAAGGACATCGCCATCGGCCGCCTGGGAGAGGCGCAAGAATTCGCGGCGGCGGTGGCTTTTCTCGCTAGCGAGCGCGCGAGCTACATCACCGGCGCGGCCTTACAGGTCGACGGGGGAGAGTGGTATTCGATCTAATGGATCATGCGGCGCACATCTGCTTCCGCCGGGCGCGTGGAACGTTCGTGGATAAGATGTGGACAACGTGTGCGTTTCATCTGATTTTCAGGTGGACATAGGTTCCTTGTCATTCACACGAGCGCGGCAGTGAACTGAAACCCCGCCCAGACGGCGATGAGACACCCCGCGACCGAGAGCGCGACGTAGAACGCGGCCAGAAGCCAGTCGCCTTCCTGGAACATGAGGAGGGTCTCCAGGCTGAAGGCGGAAAACGTGGTGAATCCGCCCAGGAGCCCTACCATGGCGAACAGGCGGACCTCCTCGCCGAGCGATTCCCTGGAGACGAGCAACTCGAACATGCACCCGATTACGAACGAGCCGATGAGGTTGGCCATCAGTGTGCCGAATGGCCAGCTCGCGTCCAGCGATCTTTGCACGAAGAGTGCGAGTCCGTAGCGCAGCGCGCTGCCGATTGCGCCGCCGCCCGCCACCCAAAGCCAGTTCAAGTGAGCCCCTTTCAGTCGAGATGAGTCCGTACCACCACGATCTTTCAGAAAATGACACCATTGCGCCGGCGGCGCAAGAGTTTCGCCGCCCTCGGCTTTTCGGGCGCGCTTTTGTTTTCTACAATGACCAGATGGATAAAGCGCGCGAAGAAATCACTCCACAGCACTGGAAGGCGCAGCTCGATGATGAGTTGCGCGAACTCTCGGGCGCCAACCTGCGCCGGGGTTTGCGCACCATAGAGGGGATGCAGGGACCGACCATGCGTCATGGCGGCAAAACCCTCATCAACCTCTCGAGCAACAACTATCTGGGCCTCGCCAGCTATTCTGCGCTCATAGAGGCGTCCGTGCAGGCCGTGCGGACCTCGGGCGCGAGCGGCGCAGCCTCCCCGCTGATTTCCGGCCACATGGCCGCGCACGAGGACTTGGCGAGTGCGTTGGCCGCCTTCAAGCGAAAGGCCGCCGCCCTCGTATTCGGTTCGGGGTTTCTGGCGAATTTAGGACTCATCACGGCTCTGGCCGGCGAGGGGGACGCCGTTTTCAGCGATGCGCTCAACCACGCGAGCATCGTGGACGGCTGCAGGCTCTCCAGGGCGCGGATCCACGTCTACCCGCACGCGAATCTCAATTACCTGGAAGACGCCTTGAAGAAAGCCTCCGGCGCGCGACGAAAGCTCATCGTGACGGACGGGGTATTCAGCATGGACGGCGATTTGGCCCCGCTGCCCGGAATCTGCTCCCTCGCGCGCAAATACGGCGCGATGCTCGTGGTGGACGACGCCCACGGCACGGGGGTTCTGGGAGAGGGCGGCAGGGGAAGTGGTGCTTATTTCGGGGTGGAGGATGAAGTTTCGGTATCCATGGGCACGCTGGGCAAGGCACTCGCCTCTTATGGCGCGTTCGCGTGCGCGGATTCCAATGTGGTGGATTATCTCATCAACAAGGCGCGGCCCTATATCTACTCGACGAGCCTCCCGCCCGCCGTCGCCGCCGCCTCTCGCGCCGCTATTCGCATCACGCAAGGGGCCGAGGGGGAACGCCGCCGGGAGAATCTGGGGGCCCTGTGCGCGCGCTTTCGCGCCGGATTGCGCTACGTTGGTATCCGGGTGAGCGATCCGCCGCCGGGGGCCGAGATTCCGATTTTCCCCATCATCATCAAGGATACGGAAAAAACACTTAAGCTGGCGGAATACCTGATGGAGGCGGGCGTTTATCTGCTGGCCATTCGCCCGCCCACGGTGCCCGAGGGTACGAGCAGGCTCAGAGCCACCTTGATGGCGACGCACACCGAAGCGCAGATCGACAAGACGCTCGACGCCCTGGAGTCCGGACTTAAGAAACTGGGCGTCGCCTGATTCTCCGCCTAATCGATTTCCACTATCACGTTGCCTACCGCCTCACCCACTTCCACGGCCTCGTGCGCGCCTGCCAGGTCATCGAGCGGGAAACGCTCCGCGATGTGGTGGGAGAGTGCGCCATCGTCTATCGCGCGGGTGACGTCTCTCCCCGCCTGGGCCAGAGCGTCGGGCGGGCAGCAGTGGATCATCACCAGGCGGATGTTGATGTTGTTCAGCATGAGTTCGTAGTGGGGAAAGCGGGGCATGCGATCCCCCATGGAGGAATAAGAGGCGATGACGCTGCCGATTTTCAGGATTTTGTAGTTCGTCTCCCAGTTCACGCCCAGGTTCACGTCCACGACGCGGTCCACGCCCACACCGTCGGTGATCTCCAGTATCTTTTTTGCGACGTCTTCTTCGCGGTAGTTGATGAGATGATCGGCGGAAGACGCGCGCTCCGCCTTGGCGTCTGAACTCACCGTGGCAATGACGCTCGCACCTCCCCATTTCGCCAGTTGCACCGCGTAGGTTCCCACGCGGCCCGCACCGCCGGTCACCAGCACCGTTTTGCCTGTGGTGGGGCCGTCCGCAAACAGGCACCGGTGCGCCGTCATGGCGGGAATGCCGAGGCACGCTCCTTCTGAGAAGGTGGTTTCCTCCGGCAGGCGGACCAGAAACTCCTCGGGCAGGCATACGTATTGCGCCGATGTGCCGAACGCGCGTTTGTAGCGCGCGTTGTAGACCCATACCCGCGCGCCGACCTCATGTCCGGCGGCGCCTTGTCCGAGTTTATCGACGACGCCTGCGCCGTCGTTGTTCGGGATGGTTCTCGGGTAATCCGGAAAATGCTCGAAATAGCCCCAATCCTCGGCCCCGTGACCGGCGCGGCGCTTACAGTCCGTCGGATTCACGCCTGAGGCGTGAAGCCTCACCCTGATTTCCCCGGGAGCGGGTTCGGGTGCTTCCATCTCCCCGATTTCGATGACCTCGCGTGCCCCGCCCTTGCGCTCGTACCAGCCTGCCCGCATCGCCTGCGCTCTCCTATGAAACCCTTAGCCGTGGGTGACCGAAATGCCCAGATAGACGACGATGAGGGCGAGGATCAAGTTGACCAGGAGCCACGTCTTGCGCTGCGCCTTCATGCCCTCGAAGCCTCTCGGGATAGTGAGCGCGACGCCCACGAAGATGATGACGAGCGCCAGGATGATTTTCACGACTAGCGATCCCGGAATGGCGAGGCCGCTCCGCACGAGGCGGGTGACGTGGTGAAGCCCCGTCAGTATCAGAATGAGAAACGATCCGTGCAGAATCGGGACGAATCTCTTCTGGATTTTCCCCATGAAGGGCCCCCGTTCGGTTTCCGGCAATGACGCCGCCGTCGGGATGACCACGAAACGAAGAAAGGCCACGCCGCCGACCGCCAGAATGGCGCTCAGAACATGCAGGGTGGTGATGATGATGTTTCCCGTGCTGTATCCCATAAGACCCGCTCCCGTGAATGATGAGGAATTTTTTTTCTTAATCCGTGTCCTCTCCCAGTAGCACCAGGACTCCGGAATACTGGTGAAGGTGGTCGATTTCTCCGATGGGCGCAATCTCGGAACCGGTGAAGAAACCCGCGACGGGCAACCCGCCCATCTTCTCTCGAATCGCGCCCGCGTCCACATCCGTCTCCCCATAGAGGGAACTGCCCCGGCCCGCGCAATTGAAATAAAGGCCGAACGCGCGCGCGTTTTCTCCCTGGGGAGTGGAGAAGCGCCGCGCCCCTTTTTCCAGCATCGTGCGGAGGTCGTCGCGCGCGCGACGCCCGTCCCGCTTGGCGAAAGTGATGGCCTGGCCGGTTTGCACCGGCGTTGGCAGCGCGATGATTCCCCGCTCCTCGTCCGCGCCCACGATGGGCCGCACGATGTACTCGCCGTGATCGAGGACGACCTTGTCCAGATCTCCCGGAATGCCGATGAACAGGTTCATGGCGGCGTGCTGGATGTTCTCCATCCATTCCGGGCCCGCGGCTTCGGCGAAGGCGTCGAACGCGCGCTCCCCGGAGATTTCCCAGACCACGTTCTCCTCCGCCCGCGTGATGAGTTTGGGCTCGCCGGTCGGCAGATAGGCCTGGGATATTCCGATGAATCGCTTCGGCGCGCCCGCGAACACGACGCCCGATACGGCGTCGGTCTGCACCTGTCCGTCCAGGAACTGAAAAGTTCTCCCGGCCGAGCCGTCCTCCGCGGCGCCTCCTCCCACGATGATGGCCTCGCTTCCGAGTTCCTCGTGAATTCCCTGGAAAAGCGCTTCCGCGCGGAGGTGATAACTATCGGGCATGATGACGACGAGGGGTGGACTCCCGTGAGAGAGCGCATCGCCTAAGTCTTTTTTCGCCGCCCGGCCGATGGCGCGACCGCACTCAAGAGGCGCACTCCCCAAGCCCTCGACCAGAAAAGGTGCTGCGGGCGGGGCGTCGCCGCCGACCGCCAGAATCGAGATTCCCGGCGTTCGCTCGATTTCACCCTGCGCCGTCATGACGCCGAAGCCGGTGCACCCCACGATTCGCGCGCCGCGCGCACCCTCGGCGACGGCGGCGACGATTTCGGGCCATCTATTGAGATGCCCGGGCGTCACGAATAAAAAGACGAGAGAGGCGGCGTCGAGACGCGCCTCCGCCATGGCTTCTTCTATCGCTTCGCGCGCAGCGGCCAGAGAGTCGGGATTGGACGAGAGGCCGCTGCCCGCGCGCGTCATGGCGCATCCTCGCGCGTCAATACGCCGAGCGGCCCGTTTGTGATGAGCCTCGGCTCGCTCACTTCCTGCACGTCGTCTTTCGTGAGGCCTTCGGCCACCTCTTTGAGAAGCGGGCCCTCGGGCGTGAACTCGATGAACGCGATGTCGGTGAACAGCCTGGTGACCACGCCCCTAGCGGTGAGGGGGTAGGAGCATTCTTCCAGGAGTTTCAGGCCGCCGTCTTTCATGGTGTGGGTCATGACGGCGTAAACCTCGCGCGCGCCCGCGGCCAGATCCATCGCGCCGCCGATGCCTCCTTTGCCCAGGCCCGGAACCGTCCAGTTCGCCAGATCGCCGCGCGCGGAAACCTGCAGCGCGCCCATGACGGCGATGTCGATGTGGCCGCCGCGTATCATGGCGAAGGCGTCGGCGTGTCCGAACACCGAGGCGCCCGGAAGCGTGGTGATGGGTTCTCTGGATGCGTTGATGTAATCCTTATCCTCCTGGCCGGCCTCGGGCCTGGGGCCTGCGCCGATGATTCCGTTTTCCGCCATGAACATCACGCCGCGCTCGGCTTCCACGTAATTCCCCACCAGCGTGGGCACGCCTATCCCTAAGTTCACCACCGCGCCGTCTGGCAGTTCCGCCGCCACGCGCCGCGCGATGTCAGCCGGCTTGAGGGTGCAGCTTTTAAGTCTCGGATCGAAGGCCAAGGTCTTCTCCTCTCACGACTCTCTGCACGTATATCGAGGGTGTGTGCACGCTTTCGGGCGCGATGACGCCGGGGGCCACGATTTCCTCCACCTCGACGATGGTGAGCGGAGCGGCCGTCGCCATGACGGGGTTGAAGTTACCCGCCGTGCCCCGGTAGGTGAGGTTTCCCGTACTGTCGGCCCGATACGCCTTGATGATGGCGACGTCACCGGGGAGGGGATATTCGAGCACGGTCTCGCGTCCGTTTATCGTGCGGGTCTCCTTGCCCTCGGCGGCTTGCGTGCCGACGCCGGTGGGCGTGTAGAAGGCTTGAACGCCTGCGCCCGCCGCGCGGATTCTCTCGGCCATGGTCCCCTGGGGGAGTTGTTCGAGCTCGATTTTTCCCTCCAGAAACAACTCCCGGAACACGAACGCGCTTCTGTGGAAGGCGTAGCTGCAAATGATCTTCTTCACCTTACCCTGTCTGAGCAGAACGGCGAGGCCGCGCTCGCCGAAGCCCGCGTGATTGGTGACGACGGTCAAATCGCGCGCGGGATGATCGGCCATGGCGGCCAGGAGGTTTTCCGGGATTCCCGCGCCGCCGAACCCGCCGAGCAGAATGGTGGCGCCATCGGGTATATCGGCGATGGCGGCTTTGGATGATGGATATACCTTATCGGAGGCCAAGTCGTCGTTCTCTTTTTGAGGAAAAGCCCATGTAGCGCTGTTCTGCGCGAATTTCATTCCATTTATGCGGCATCGACCCGAAAAAATCCAGGCGGAACCCAGGCTTGCCTCCGTGCTTGGAGTGCCATAGAGTGCGGCTTTCGTTTTTTCGAGGAGCGGGTGGTGGCGAAACAGCCCAGGCGAGCGACAGAGGCCCAAGAGAAGAGCATGGCGAGTGCCTATTTGTATTTCGCGGTTTTTCTCTCGGGCGGCTCGATTCTCGTCATGGAAATCGCGGCGGGGCGCGTGCTCGCGCCTCATTTCGGCAACACGCTCTACACGTGGACCTCGATGATCGGCATCATCCTCGCTGCGCTGAGTCTGGGCTATTCCATCGGGGGAAGGCTCGCGGACCAGAAGCCATCGAGCAAGCTGTTTTTTATGCTCATGCTGGGCGGCGCGGGTCTGGTGGCTCTGGTGCCGGCCCTGCGGGGGTTTCTGCTACCGACGATGGAGAAGAGCTTCAGCCTGCGCTCGGGGCCGGTGTTCGCCGGTCTTTTGCTCTTCGCCGCTCCGAGTTGCGTGCTCGCCACGCTGACGCCCTTCGCGGTGAAACTCGCGGCCCGGGGAGAGAGGAGCCTGGGGGCGGTAACCGGAAACCTCTTCACCTGGTCGACCGTCGGGAGTATCGTCGGCACGTTCGCGACGGGGTTCGTTTTCATCCCCTTTTTTGGATTAAACGGCATATTCCTGACGACGGCGGGCGCTCTGGCGCTGACGGCGCTGTTGGGACTGTACCTCAGTGGTGATCTCGCGTCCCTCTTCTCAAAGCGAAACGCGCGGGCAAACCTGTTTCTGGCAGCCTTCGTCATTCTCTCGATGCTGACGGGCGCTGCGTGGCTGGGCGTCATCCCCGGCGTCGGGAAGGATACGGTGTGGGTGCGCGAGAACATGTACCACATGATTCGCGTGTTCGAGAGGGCCGAGGCGGACGGCGTACGGGTGCGCGAGTTGTACCTGGATCATCAGCCCGAAGGGGCGATGGTGGTGGGTGACGACAAGAAGTTTTTTTATGATTACACGCGCTTTCTGGAGTTGGGACCGCTGTTCGCGCCCCACATGAAGCGCGCGATTTTCATCGGCGGCGGCGCTTTCACGATGCCCAAGGCGCTCCATCTCATGAAGCCGGAGATGTCTATCGCCGTGGCCGAACTCGATGCGGACGTCGTCGAGGCGGGGCGTAAGTTTTTCAGGCTTAAGAATTTTCCGAAGCTCAAGACCCTGGTGGGAGACGGCAGGCGCCTTCTCCGGTCGTCTGGTGAGAGGTACGACTTCATCGTGGGTGACGCCTACCGGGGTTTGAGGAACATACCGCCGCATCTGATCACGCAGGAGTTTTTCACAGAAGCGCGCGCGCGTCTGGCGCCCGGCGGCGTATTCATGCTGAATCTGATCGGCTACCGCGCGGGTGCGGGCGGGGCGATATACGCATCCGTCTACCGGACCATGAAATCGGTGTTTCCGGAGATTTTTATTTACAGCACGGACCCGACGACCCCCGCAATGGCGCAGAACATTCTGATCTTCGGGTTTCGTGATGAGGATGCGGGCCGTTTCCGCCGCGTCCGCGAGATGATACGCCGCGACCCGAGGTTCAAATTCGCCGCGCACGCGCGCGTGGCCCCGCCGGGTGCGCGACTTTACGGCCCGGTTTTGACGGATGATTACAATCCGGTGGAATACCTCATCGAAAAAGGACTTTAATTCTTCGCGGTGTGGATGCGAGCGACGTACCTGCCGCACACGGGAGCATGAAGGAGAAGCGATGGCGAAGCACAGCATTGGCTTAATCCCCGCGGACGGAATCGGGCCCGAGGTCGTCACCCAGGCGGTGCGCGTCTTAAGGGCGCTGTCGAAAACCGAGCCCGGCCTGGAATTTTCTTTTACGAGATACCCTTGGGGGAGCGATTTTTATCACGAGACGGGCAGGATGTGCCCGGAGAATTTCCTGAACCGCGTCAAAAAACACGATGCGATTCTCTTGGGCGCCGTAGGTAGGCCCGACATTCCCGACCACATCACGCTCAACCAGCTCCTGTTGCCGCTGCGCAGGGGGTTCGATTTGTACGTCAACATGCGCCCCATCGTTTTATACGAGGGGCTGGAATCGCCGTTGCGCGGTTATGAGCCGGGCGACATCGACATGCTCTTCTTTCGCGAGAACACCGAGGGAGAGTACAGCCCCATCGGCGGCAGACATTACGCGGGACACCCATCGGAACTGGCCGCGCAGATAACGCTTTTCACGCGGGCTGGTTGTGAGCGCATTATCGAAGCGGCGTTCGAGGCGGCGCTCAAGCGAAAAAAACACGTGACGAACATCACGAAATCAAACGCGCAGGGCCACACGCTGGTTATGTGGGATGAGATTTTCGAAGAAATCGCCGCAAGGCCCCGCTATAAGAAAGTTAAGACGGTGAAGTATCTCGTAGACGCCGCCGCTCTCGAGTTCGTGAGACGGCCCGAGGTTTTCGACGTCGTGGTGTCCACGAACCTGTTCGGCGACATCTTGACGGATTTGGGCGCCGCCATCGTCGGCGGACTGGGGGTCGCCGCGAGCGCGAACACGAACCCAAGGGGCGATGCGCCCGGTTTGTTCGAGCCCGTGCACGGCTCGGCACCCGATATCATGGGCAAAGGAATCGCCAACCCTGTGGCTGCGCTGTTCTCCGCCTCCTTGATGCTCGATTATCTGGGCGAGGAGAGTGCGGCCAAACGGCTCGACGGCGCGGTTCGCGCGCATCTGGCCCACGGGAACCGAACTGCGGACTTGGGCGGCAGCGGGACGACGCGCTCCGCCGCCGCCGACGTCATCAAGAGACTCTAGCCGAAAGGAGTGATGCGATGTCCATCGTCACGAGAAGAGGAGACGATGGGAACACCGATTTGTGGTTTGCGGACAGGGTTCCCAAGTATCATCCCCAGGTGCATGCCTACGGGGCTCTCGATGAGGCGAAAGCAGCTCTCGGCCTCGCTCGCTCGATGGCGCCTAAGTGGCTGAAGCCTGAGATTTTCAAGATCCAGAAAGACCTCTACCTCGTGAGCAGCGACCTGGCGACGCTGCGGGGCAAGACCGGAAGGCTCAGCGAGCGCGTGGGCGCAGAGCAGGTCGCGTGGGCCGATGCGCAGGTGGCGCGCTATGAAAAAGAGATTCAAATCACCGACTGGGTGATCTCGGGAGATTCTCCCTGCGGCGCCGCCCTGGACATGGCGCTCACCATCGTCCGCCGGGGGGAGAGATGGTCGGTGAAGCTGCGCGATGAGGGCTACATCGACAATCCCGAACTCCTCATTTACCTCAACCGCGTCTCCGATCTTCTCTTCCTGATGGCGCGCGCGGTGGACCGGGGCGTGGAAATACCCGCCTGATTGGCGGCGCGGTCTCGCCGTCCCGCCAGGAGTGTCTAAAAGAACTTATGTCAGGTAGTAGTCGCTGATGGCCTCGAGTCCCACCTTGATGGCCGCCGCGAGCGGCACGGCCAGCAAAATTCCCGCGAAGCCCATCAACTCACCCCCTATCATGATGGATGAGAGCACCACCACGGGGTGAAGCCCGATGCGGTTACCCAGTATGCGGGGCACGAGGAAAACGCCCGCGGCGGGCGAGATGACCCCGAACACGGCCAGAGTCGCCAACGGGTGGAGCCAGTCCTGATGCGCGAGTGCTGAGAGCAGCAAGGCGATAGGCAGGGCGATAATCCATTCCACGTAGGGGAACATGCAGGATATCCCCGTGAAGATGCCCAGCACCAGCCACAGCGGCATGTCCACGATGAAAAAGCCCAGGACGTACAAGGCGGAGAGGATGAAGGCGATAAGCAACTGGCCCTTGATGAATGAACCGAGGAGCTCGTCGAGCCGGAAAACCCTCTTCTCCACCTCTTTGCGGTAATCGTGGTGAACGTAGGCGAAAAACGCCGCCAATATCTGTTTCCAGTCTCTTAATATGTAGAAGGTCATGACTGGAATGAGGATGAGGTAGATCATGCCGATGGCGATGGAGAAGAGGCCGCTGGTCGTTTTCAGGAGAAACGATCCGCCCGTCTTGAGCGCCGACACGGGCAACTGCCCCAGGAGAGAAAGGTTTTCGGTGAAGTACTTCTTCAGTTCGGCGGTCTGGGGAAGGTCGAATCTATCGAGCGTGGCGATGAGCCATGCTTGGGCGTCGGTGATGTAACCGGGTAGTTTTTGGGCGAATGCCGTTATCTGCTCTTGCACCAAGGGCGATATGCTCACCCACAAAACGAATAGAATCAGGCCCAAGCCCAGCAATGGGATCAAGACGGCGAGGGGGCGTGGTATTTTCCAGGTTTCCAGCCTGTCGACCAGGGGCTGGAGCAAATAGGCGAGGATGAAGGAAGCCGCCAAAGGAATTAGGGCCGCCCGCGCGCTCACCAAAAGCCAGACGGCGGCGATGAATATGAGGATGAGCCAGATTCTCTTCCACGTGAGGATTTGGGATGGATTGTCCATGTTGGGTGACCTGGCCTCAGTCCCGGGCTGCAGAGGTGGATTTCCCCACCTGGCCGCCCTCTGGTTTCTGGTAAATCATCCGAGTGCCTACGAAAAAAAGATAATGAACCCCTGAGGCGAGCGTCAGGACACAGGTGATCAGGAACGTAGACAACAGCACGATGTTCTGCTCCGCTCCCAGCGCCGCCGCCAAAAGCGCGGCCCCCGCGGTGACCATCTGGGCGGTCGTCGTGGCTTTTCCCAAAAACGAGGGCGATGGCGTCTGAAAGCCCACCGTCATGAACAACGCCATGCAGCCGATGCAAAGCAGCAAATCCCGGCTCACGACGACGACGGCCAGCCAGATCGGAATTTGTCCTGAAACCCCCATCATGATGTATGCGGTGAACATGAGCAGCTTGTCCGCGATGGGGTCGAGCATGGCGCCCAGTGACGTCATCTCGCCTCGCGACCTCGCGATATAGCCGTCCACGCCGTCCGCCACGCCCGCGATGATGAAGACGGCCAGGGCGATTCCCGGTTTCTTGTAGGCGAGGCACATCACGAAAACGGGGATCAGGAAAACCCGGACCAGCGTGATCTTGGTCGCCAGCGTTAATCTGTTTGGAGCAGGTGCGCTCATCGTCGAAGCGGCCTTTTTACTGTCCTCGTGTATGTTTACTCATCATAACACAGGAAGCCCCATGCTTTCCTTATCCGGTTTGTTCATCAGACGCGCGTTTCCTGAATACGCGGTTTTTTTCGGCTTCTCACCACCCACGAGAGCCTCGACCCGATGCGCAATGATCATTATCCGCGCATCTTTTTTCTGATGTGCGCTTACCGCCTGGGGAGCGAGCGCGTAGGAGAGCCCGAGCAGAAAGAGGAGTAATTTCTTGAGAGATTTCGGTTTTCCGGGCTCTTTCGTTTTTTGATTCGTGGATTGTTTACGCGCCCTGCGTTTCGGGTTCGTCCTGGCCTTGGCCCAGCCTGCTTTGGACGGCGGACGCTTCACCGGGGAGGCCTGGATTTTCGTCATCTGTTTGAGTTTCTCGACTTCGTCGTGGGTGAGCGTTCTCACGTGGGCGCCTGGGAGGCCCTTCACCGTAATGCCTGCGTATGCGCGCCTGAGCAGCTTGATGACGGGATGCCCCACGGCCTCGCACATTTTCTTGACCTGGTGCTGTCTGCCCTCGCGGAGTTCGATTCTGAGCCATGCGTTTTTCTCCGTCTTCCCGCGGATGATCCGCACATGGGCCGTCTGGGGTTTTTGGCCCCGTCCGCGCATCCATGAACCATCCGACATCCGGGTGAGGGCGGTCTCGGAGGGCATCCCTTTTACCTTCGCCTCATAGACGCGGGGTATCTCGTAACTCGGATGGGCGAGGCGGTGCGCTATCTCGCCATCGTTGGTGAGGAGCAATACCCCCTCGACGTCGAAATCAAGCCTGCCGACGGGGAATACGCGCCTAAGTCCACGGGGCAGCAAATCCGCCACCGTGGGCCTGTCCTTGCCCTCCTCGTCCCGTATGGTGGTGAGCACGTGCTTGGGCTTGTTCAGCACCAGATAGACGGGAGGCTCCTTTCGCGTGATGAGCTTTCCGTCCACCTTGACGGAGTCCGTGAGCGGGTCCGCCTTGGCGCCGAGGGTGAGCACGGGCTCTCCGTTCACCTGGACGCGGCCCTCCGCGATCAAACGCTCCGCCTCCCGGCGCGAGGCGAGTCCCGCTTGGGAGATGATTTTCTGGAGTCTGACGGTGGCCATCGAAGGTTTTGCTCCCCGGTGTTGTTGTTCTGGAAATATCGTCCGTGAAATTATAGCCATTCGGAGCCGAACAGGGTAACCTGTCGCCTGAATATATGAACAATTGCGCCACGTCTCTCACTTGTCCAGAAGGAGGTCTGTTTTGCCGTCTTCTCAAACCATCATCAGCATGACGCCTGCGCACGTGTGCGTGCCGCTTGTCCGGTCGCTCAAGGTGGCCACTTTCGAAGTGCGGGCGGTGGATACCTGCTGCGTCACCCTTCGCACGAAAGAGGGTTTGAAGGGCCACGGCTGGTGCTTCGCCTTCGGTCCCGAGCGCACCCGCGCGATGATAGCGATGGTGCGTGATCTGTTCGCCAATCTTCTGGGCAAGGACCCGGCCGAGGCCGAGGCGAACTGGGAGACGATGCGCAAGGCGGTGAGCTTCGTCGGGCGCGACGGCATCAGCGCCCTGGCGATGTCCGCGCTGGATACCGCGTGCTGGGACCTGGCCGCCCAGGCGGCGGGCCAGCCGCTCTGGAAGTTCCTCGGCGGTGAAAGGCGGGAGATTCCCTGCTACGCGAGCGAAGGTCTTTGGCTCAATCTGACGATAGACGAACTCATAGAAGAAGCCGCCGCACTCAAGGCGCGCGGTTTCAAGGCCATGAAGCTCCGTGTGGGTGGGAGCGTGGATGAGGACGTCGAGCGGGTTCGCGCGGTGCGCGAGGCGATAGGCAGCTATGTCGCGCTCATGGTGGATGCCAACCAGGCATGGGACGTGGAAACCGCCATAAAGGCCTGCAAAGCGTTCGAACCCTTTGACCTCTACTGGGTGGAGGAGCCGGTCGATCACGAAGACATCAGGGGATGCGCGGAGGTCGCCAAGGCCAGCAACATTCCCATTTGCACCGGGGAGACGAACTACAACCCCCGGGGGATGCGTCACCTGCTCGCGGCGGGCGCGGCCGATATCCTGATGCCCGATCTGGAGCGTTGCTCAGGCGTCACGGGCTGGCGTCGCGCGGCGGCGTTGGCGAAGGATTTTGGAAAGCCGGTGACTCCGCATCTGTTCCACGAGGTTTCGGCGCATCTTTTGAGCGCAGAGGAACACGGCGTCTGGTGCGAGCACATGCCCTGGTGGGAATGCATCATCAAGGAGCCGATGGAGTTTAAGGACGGAAACCTGATTCTCTCCAACAAACCCGGACTCGGACTGGAATGGAACGATGAGGCGCTCAGGGAGTTCGCCCCGCCAGAGGGAGGGTCTCTGTAATGGGAGGAACGCTCTTGCGCGGGGGGAGCATCCTCACGCTCGACCCCGAACTCGGCGATATTGAAGGCGGCGACCTGCTCATCGAGGATGATGAGATAAGAGAAGTCGGCCGAAACGTCCATGCGCCCGAGGCCGAGAGCATAGACGCGAGCGATTTCATCGTCATGCCGGGTTTTGTGAACGCACATCAACACACCTGGCAGACGGGCATACGCGGGGTCGCGGGCGACTGGTCGCTGGCGGAGTACATTCGGCAGATGCACGAGGGCTTCGGCCCCAGATTTCAGCCGGAAGACGTTTATCTCGCGAATCTGGTGGGCGCGCTGAACCAGCTCAATGGCGGCGTCACGACGCTTTTTGATTGGTGTCACAACAATCCCACGCCCGAGTACACCGACGCGGGTCTCGACGGGCTGGAGGAGGCGGGCATCTGCGCGGTTTTCGGCCATGGAACGCCCAAGCCCAAAATTGCCGAGGGCGAGTTGCCGCTCAGCCACAGGCCGCATCCCCCGGATGAGATAAAACGCTTGCGGGCGGGGCGGCTGGCTTCGGACGGCGGTCTCATCAAACTGGCGCTGGCCACGAGAGGGCCCGATCTTTCTACGCTCGAGATGTGCGTGCACGATATTTGCTTGGCCCGCGAATACGATTTGCTGTGGAGCGCGCACATCGGCGGCGGGTTCTACCGGGTGACGCCCGACGGCGTCAGGAAATTGGCGCGCAAGGGGCTTCTGGGGCCCGATTTCAACGCCGTGCACGCGAACCAGTTGAGCGAGGAGGAATTGAGAATCCTCGTCGATTCGGGCTGTTCGGTAACCTCGTGTCCCGAAGTGGAGATGCAGATGGGCCACGGCGAGCCCGTCATCGGGCGGGTTCTGGCGCTGGGCGGCAGGCCGACGCTGGGCATCGACGTGGAATCGAACATCAGCGGCGACATGTTCACCATGATGCGGGTGGGGCTCCAGTTCGCCCGCGCGCAGGAGAACCAGAAGATACTCGACGGAAAAACCTCGCCGACGCAAATCGTGGTTCCGGCGAGGCGCGCGCTGGAATGGGCGACGATAGACGGCGCCAACGCCCTGGGGCTCGGATACAAGGCGGGAACGCTCAAACCCGGCAAGCAGGCGGACGTCATTCTGATCAGAAAGAGTGATTTGAACCTTTATCCCGTGAACGACCCGCTCGAGACGGTCGTTTTCCAGGCGTCTTTCGCAAACGTGGACACGGTGTTTGTGGCCGGAAAAATCGTGAAGAAAAACGGCAATCTGCGCTATCCCCGCCTCAGGGAGAAGATGGAGGCGTTGGCGGAATCGGGGAGGAGATTGTTAGACTAGCGCGCTCATCGTCATAAATTTGATATTCGCACATCATCTAATCATGGAGAACTAGAATGAAACTGGCGCTTTATTCCGATATTCATGCCCAACTCACGCCTCTGGACGTCGTTCTGGCGGAAATCGACAAGCACGACGACGTGCACTGGGAGATCGTGCCTGGAGACCACGTCATGGGCGGGCCGGAGCCGGGTGAGGTGGTCGATCGCCTGCGCTCGCGGAAAAACTGCTTGCCCATACTGGGGAATTTCGACCGCTGGGTCATCGACCACGTCGATGAGCAGGAAAATGCCTTTCCCGCCCGAAACGAGAGTTCCCGCCTGACGCGCGAGCATCTGACGGATGATCAACTCGACTGGCTCCGGGGGCTGCCTCGTGAAATGACGATTACGCCAGAACCCGGCCACGACCTTCGCATCTTTCACGGCGCGCCGGGGAACGACGAGGGCGCCCTCCCGCTTCGGTTGAGTGACGATGAGATCATCGAACGCCTCGCGGGTGAGAAATCAGAAGTCGTGGCCTTCGGGCAGGTGCACGGCCCTTATATCCGCCAGGTCGGGAGCCAGACCCTCGTTTGCGCAGCCTCCGCCGCCGTGAGTTGGGACGGGGACAACCGCCCCGCCTACGTCCTTCTCGAATACCAGGGAGACGGGAAATGGGAAGGCGAGATTCACCGGGTCGAATATGATTTCGAAGAACAGGCGCGCAAGAACGAGGATAGCTGGCACCCCGACAGCGATCGGCAGGCCCACACAATTCGCACGGGCGAGTTCTGGAACCCCGCCCACATGCCCCACTAAGTAATAAGAAGGCGAAAGACTTGCTTTTTCGTCGGATGTTCCGCGGGTGGCAGGTTTTTGCGGTTTTTTTGAATTTTGATTTCAGGCGGCGTATTTTTCGCGATGTAAGCCGGTCGTGGTCAATTATTTCTTGATATATGGTCGATTCATGCTAGCATGATGCAGATGTAGGCATGGCGCATTGTGAAGGTTAGAACTAAATTAAAATAAGGAAGAAAAGAGAACCGACGAGGAACGAATCGACTTGAACGTCAAGCGCAGGAGGCCAGGAAATGAACATACCTTCTTCTGAGAATCCCGCTCATGGCGAGGCGGGTACACCTAAAGCTCAAAACGGCGGCCCGAACGGCCAGAACCTGATCTCCCTGGAGCCGCCCCGCTACAAGCCGATTGTGGTCCAGCAAATAGACAAGGTTCCCGAGTTGCAGAATCTGCCCGAGGACATTCGCTTCAGCATGAAGGTGGTGGGGCATGTGCTGCCCTTCCGCACGAACCGCTACATGGTGGAGAATCTCATCGATTGGGACAATGTGCCCGAGGATCCCTTGTTCCAGCTCTCTTTTCCCCAGGAGGGAATGATCTCGAAAGAGGATTTTGAATGTGTCGCGGACCTTCTGAGGCGAGACGCGCCCAAGGACCAGCTCAACGCCGCCATTCACGAGATCAGGGCCGGCCTGAATCCGCACCCCGGCGGACAGCAGGCGCTGAACGTGCCCACCCTGGATGATGAACACCTGGATGGTATGCAGCACAAATACCATGAAACGGTGCTTTTCTTCCCGGGTCAGGGGCAGACGTGCCACGCCTACTGCACCTTCTGCTTCCGCTGGGCGCAGTTCGTGGGGGATAAGGAACTGCGCTTCATCTCCACGGATGTGGACGTCCTTCACAGATATCTCGCCGAGCATAAAGAGGTGACGGACGTCCTCTTCACCGGCGGGGATCCGATGATCATGAAGACCAAGGCGCTCGAGAGCTATATGCTGCCCCTGCTCGACGATTCGCGCTTCGCTCACATCCGAGACATTCGCATCGGCACGAAGGCTCTGACTTTCTGGCCGTATCGCTTCACCTCGGACGCCGATGCGGACGATGCGCTTCGCCTTTTCGAAAAGCTGGTGAAGGGCGGCAAGCACATCGCCATCATGTCGCATTTCAATCACAGGCGTGAAGTCGAGACCCCAATGGCGCGCGAGGCGATCAGAAGAGTGCGGGATACGGGCGCCGTCATCAGGACGCAGGCGCCTCTTCTCAGGCATATCAACGACGATGCGGATATGTGGGCGAGCATGTGGAAAGAGCAGGTGCGGCTGGGCCTGATACCCTATTACATGTTCGTGGAAAGAGACACGGGCGCCAAGCGCTACTTCGAGCTGCCTCTGGTGGAAGCTCATGCGATTTACCGAAAAGCGATCTCCCAGGTGCCTGGCCTTGCGCGAACCGCGCGGGGGCCCACAATGAGCGCAGCGCCCGGCAAGGTGCAAGTCTTAGGAATAGAGGAGGTCCGCGGCGAACGCATCATCGCGCTTCAGTTCCTTCAGGCGAGAAACCCCGAATGGATGGGCCGCGTCTTCTTCGCTGAGTATGACGAAAACGCCACTTGGCTCACTGGCCTCAAACCGGCGTTCGGGGAGGATGAATTCTTCTTCGAAGCCGAATTCGAGGCGATGAAGCAGCGCCTGGCGAGCTAGACGCGCCGGTTCTCCGCGCTGCGAATGGTTATTTTTTCGCCATGCGCAGCACTTCGTCGAATTCCTTTTTGGTCACGGGCTGAACGCTCAGGCGCTGCCCTTTCTGGGTGACGCGCATCTCGGCCAGTTTGGGGTTCTCCTTTAGTTCGTTCAGTGAGACGGGCCGGGGGAGCTTTTCCATCGCCTGCAGATCGACCATCTGCCAGCGGGGGGCGTCGGCGGGAGCTTTCGGGTCGTAGTATTTCGATTTCTCATCGTATTGGGTGTGGTCGGGGTAGGATTCCCGCGCTACCCGCGCGGTGCCCGCCACGTGGGGCGGCTTCGCGTTCGAGTGATAAAAGAGAACGAAGTCGTCCACCTTCATCTCCATCATGAAGTTTCTGGCCTGATAGTTTCTAATGCCGTCCCAACAGGCGGTCCGCTCGGGCTCCGCCATCAGATCGTCGAACGAGTATGCGTCCGGTTCGCTCTTCATGAGCCAGTATTTTCGGGCCATCGAAATCGCTTCTCCGTGTGTTTGTCTGGATGAATTCGGGGTTATCGAAAGATTACCACGTCACGGCTGATGGTGAAATATAAGCGAGCGGCGCGCTCATAATGTGGGCTTCACCTCGCCCGCGATTTGAAGGTCGGCGAGTTTCAGGGTGTGCGAGATGAAATCGTTGCACGGCGTCTTGACGCCCACCTCCGCCCCGATGCGCGAGACCGTTCCGCACAGCGCGTCGATCTCGAGACGCTTGCCGGCTTCTAGGTCATGGCACAGGCTGCCCTTGCTGGCCGGGTTTTGCTCGTCGATGAAGCGGTAGCGCCCCTCGTCCGCGCCACCGGGAAGGTTCACGCCCTTCGCCCGGCCCACCAGAAAGACCTCGCGCATCGTCTCACGCATCATGTTTCTCGTGCCCTCATAAGCCATGATCTCGCCGATGGTGGAGCGCGTGAGCGCCGTCATGCCGCCGACCGCGCAGATGAAGATGAACTTCGTCCAAAGCTCCGCTTCGATGTCTTCGGAGTACTCCGCGTTGATTTCCGCCTCTTTCAGTTCGCTTAGTATTTCATCACTACGCTCGCTTGCGCCGCTGCTCATCTCGCCTAAAACCATTCGCCTCGGCCCCCCGATTTGCCGGATGAGGCCCGGCTCCGCGATGGAGGTGAATATGTAAGCCGCCCCGCCCATCACCCGCTCAGTTCCATAGGCGGCCGCCAGTTTCTCCTCGTTGTCCACGCCGTTTTGCAGGTTGATGATCACGGTGTCCGGGCCGACCATGGGCGCGATGGCGGGAATGGCGGTGTCATTGGCGGTCGTTTTCACGCAATAGAGAATGACTTCGCACACGCCAGCCTCAGCAGGTGAATCCGTGAACACTCCTTTTTGTATGCTGAATTCACCGGGTAAGACGCTTTCCACGCGAAGTCCCTCTATCCGCATGGCTTCTAGGTGCGCGCCGCGCGCGATGAAGGCGACGTCCTTACCGCCCCTCGCCAGCATGGCGCCGAAGTAGCCGCCCACGCCTCCCGTCGCCATGATCCCGAAACGCATTGTTAATCCCTATGAGTAGGCTTGGCACGTGCCACGCGCAGAAAAAAGAAAGGAGGAAAGCCCAGGCTCTCCTCCTTATGGTTGTACCAGAATGTCGGGGGTTTCGTCAGGAGGTGGTCTCCGCCTTCTTTTCGGGGTCTTCGGGAGTAGTGCCCGTTTCCGTGAGCGTTTCCTCCCCCTCTGCGCTCCCATTCGCATGGCCGTTAGCATGACCATTCGTGTCCCCGTTCGCATGGCCGTTCGAGTGGTCGTTTTGCGGTTGCGCCTCCTCCTCGGCGTCGAGCGCGATGATTTCCTCTATCCCTTCCGATGGTCCTAAATCCAGTCTTTCGGACGTTTCGAACTCCTCAGGCTTCGGCATATCCGAGAGGTTCTTGAAGCCGAAATGCTCCAGGAACAAGGGCGTGGTGCCGTAGACGATGGGCCGGCCCACGACGTCCCGACGCCCGAGGATGCGGATGAGTCCGCGCTCGAGCAGGGTGTGCAGCACGCCGCCGCAATCCACCCGCCTGATCTCTTCGACCTCCGCTTTGGTAATGGGTTGTTTGTAGGCCAGGATGGCCAGGGTTTCGAGCGCCGCCTGGGACAACTTGGTTTTCTTCGCCGTTTTGGAGAACCGTTTCACCCAGGGGGAGAACTCTGCGCGCGTGCACAGGCGGAAGCCCTCGGCCACTTCGATGATCTGCAAGGTTTTCTCCTGATATTCTTCGATCAGCTCGGCCAGGAGTTTTCGGACGACCTTGGCGTTCACGTTGGATACGCCCTTGAACAGAAAAGAGAGGTCCCGTGGTCTGAGCGGCTCGCTTGCGACGAAGAGGATGGATTCGATAATTTTTTTCGTCTCAACGAGGTCCATGACGAGCGGCGCGTCCTTATCGATTTCTCCGGCTTCCTCGTCATCGGGCGCGTCTTCGGCCACTTCGAGGCGATCTTGCGACTCATCGATTTCGAAAGGCGTCTCCTCGCGAAGCTCCTCCATCGCCTCCATCTGATGCTCCGCCAGAGCCTTGGCCGCTGCGTCCGGAGACGACGCCCCATCCTCTGCGAGTTCGAAGGGAGCTTCCGTTTCTATCTGCGCTGTTTCCTGATTTTCTGGTTGAGAATTATTCATCATTCACCGCCTTCGTAATACGAATTTCTCCGAAATTCGACGCCTGTTGCGCCACGATGAGATTTCCCTTGATGAGTTCCAAGAGCGCCAGAAATATCACCACCACTTCCAGCGTGCGCCTCGTTTGGAACAATGAGTGGAAATAGACGCCCTGCTCGCCTGCGTTCTCCAGGGTGTCCAGCAGTTTGGTTCTCAAGTCGGCGACTTCGAGCTCATCGATGTCCACGAAGTGAACGCCCTCTTCCCCGATGGATTCGATGAGATGCTGCATTGCGCTGATGAGGTCGAACACCGTCACTTGCAGTTTGGGTGCTTCTTCTTCCTCGTCATCCTCCAGCAGGAGAGGGTCGTCGCCCCGCGTATGGAGCCAGGATTGCTCCTCTTCGGCGTGGCGGAACACTTGGCTGATTTTTTTGAATTTCTGGTATTCGATGAGCTGGCGCTGGAGTTCCTGGCGCAGGACTTCGGGGTCTTCCTCTTCTATGTCATCTTCGGTTCGGGGCAGAAGCGTTCTGCTTTTGATGTAGACCAGGTAGGAAGCCATGACGAGGTATTCCGACGCCATGTTGATGTTCAGCTTTTTGAGCAGTTCCACGTATTTCAGGTATTGATCCGTGATGAAGGCGACCGGAATATCGTGGATGTCCAGCTTGTGCTCGCGCACCAGATGGAGCAGGAGTTCGAGCGGCCCTTCGAAGACGTCGATTTTGACGTTGAATCGCTCCGAATCATCGGGAATGCCGGGAGCGGCGACGCTGCTCACGGGAGAATCCGCCTCGGTCGCGGGAGGAGTTTCCAGGATTTCCCAGTTCTCGGGATTTCCTGCGGACATGTCCCGGCCCAATGGGAGGTCGGCCAGATCAAATGCCTCTGAAGGCGCAGCCGGGCCTTCGGTTCCTGGACCATTTTCATGGGGATTCATGCAGACCCCGGATGGGCGGAGCGTGAGGGGCTTTTGGGGGCAATTTTTAGAGCCAGTGGACGGGTAAGGCTCTCCACTACCCTAGAATTACTTCCACCCTAGGAAATATGGATGTTCTTGTCAAATGGAAAAAACCGGGTTTTTCAGAAAATTCAATCCCTTATGCGTGAAGTTCACGGTGCGTCGGCTCGTCCGCCTTGAGAGGCGCGCGCCTCTGAGGGATAATCGGAGCTCTGGTAATCACGACGAGGAGGAATCGATGGCAGGCAAGATAATGTCTCTCAAGCAAGCGGCGGCCTTCGTGCAGGATGGAGACTTGCTCGCTTTGGGCGGCAACGCGCTCACAAGGATTCCCGCCGCCTTCGTCCGGGAACTCGCTCGGCGGGGGCGGATGGGTTTGCGTCTCGTGAAGACGGCCGGCGCCTATGACGTCGACTTGCTGTGTGCGGCGGGGGCCGTGGCGCAGACGCAGACGGGCTACGTGGGATTCGAGAACCTCTTCGGTCTGGCGCCTTCCTACCGCCGCAGCGTGGAGGAAGGCCGCGTGCAGGCGGTGGAACACGCCTGTTCCACGGTCATCGCAGGCCTCAGGGCTTCCGCCTATGGTCTTCCGAGCCAGCCCACGGCGGGTCTGGAGGGCAGCGACGTGGCGGCGCATACGGGTTTTCGGCAGGTCAAGGATCCCTACACGGGCGAGTTGGTCTATATGGTTCCCAGAATCAGGCCCCGGTTCGCGGTTCTCCACGTGACGTATGCCGACGCGGAGGGGAACGCGCGGATAGATGGCGGCGCGTTCGAGGACGTCTTGATGTCCAGAGCGGCCGAGGCGGTGATTCTGACGGCGGAGCGAATCGAGGAGACCGCGTTTTTCGTCGAGAAACCCGACAGAACGGCGGTTCCCGCCTTCATGGTGCAGGCGGTCGTGCACGCGCCGGGGGGTGCGCGGCCCGGGGGATGTCATCCGTTTTACGATATCGACGAGGACGCGGTGAGTGCGTACCTCGATTCGGCCTCTCGTGCGGAATCCCTGCGCGCCCATCTGGATTCCTGGGAGGAGCGCGATTATACGGTAAGCGCGGCGGCCTCCGGGGGCGTCGCATGAGCGTCGACTTGCGTGAAGGCGCGTCCGAGGGGGTGCGCGCCACCGCCGATAAGATGGCGGTTTTTCTGTCGAGATTCATTCGCGATGGGGAACTCGTGTTCCACGGCGTGGCCTCCCCGCTGCCGATGGCGGCGATCGTCATGGCCCGGAAAACCCATGCGCCGAACCTGACCTATCTGAACATACCGGGCGGCGTGGATCCCAGGCCTTCCTATCTTCCGGGCTCCACGGTGGCGCGGCAGCTCATGGAAGGCGCGCTTTCCTATTTCAACTTGATGGAAATCTTTGATTTATCTGCTCGTGGCAAGCTCGACCTGGCGTTTCTGGGCGGCGCGCAAATCGACGCGCGAGGCGACATGAACCTCTCCTTCATCGGGGACCCCGCGGCCCCCAAGGTGCGTCTGCCAGGTGGTGCGGGCAGCGCGCATATTCTGCCCACGGCCGGGCGCACCGTGCTCTGGAGAACGGTGCACGACGCGAGGAGCTTTCCGGAGCGTTGCGATTTCGTGACTGCTTCCGGCAACGTGGAGGGGGTCGTGACTCCCTTGTGCATTTTTAAAAAAGTGGATGGCCGCCTCCGAGTCAAGTCGATTCACCAGGATGTGACGCCCGAAGCCTTGCGTGCGGCCACGGGATTCGACCTGGGCGATCTGGAACCCGTGTCCACCACGCCGGAACCCACCGCCGCCGAGCGCGCCGGACTCGACGCCGCAGACCCCGAAGGTGTTCGCCTGCGCGAATTCATCTGAAGCGGAAACTTCCTTTCATGACGCAGAAAAAATTCGACGCCGTGGGAATCGGCTTGAATTCGGTGGATCAGTTCTGCGTGGTGAATGAGTATCCGCAGGCCAACACCAAGAGCGGGATTCTGGAGATGGCGCGCGAGGGCGGCGGCCAGGCGGCCACGGCAATGGCGGCGCTGGCGCGTCTGGGTTTGTGTGCGGCCTACATCGGCGCGGTGGGTGACGATGAGACGGGCGCGTTTTCTCTTGCGAGTTTGAAAGCGGAGGGTGTGAACGTAGACGGCGTCATCACCCAGAAAGGACGCGCGAGCCAGTTCGCCCTGATCATCGTGCAGCAAGAAGGCGACGAGGAGGAGAAAGGCTCGCGGACGATTCTATGGCGGCGCGAGGTCTCACTGGCTCTCGAAGATGTGTGCGAGGAGGTTGTGAGAGCAGGCCGCTCCCTGCATTTGGACGGCCACCACATCGAGGCGGAAATCCTGGCCGCCCGGTGGGCGCGCGGGGAGGGCGCGCCTGTGTTCCTGGATGCGGAACGCGCGCCCGAGGGAATCGAAGAACTCATCGGACTCACGGATTACCTGATGGCGGCGGAGGATTTCCCCGCTCTGCTCACCGGCGTTTCCGATCACCGCGAAGCCTTGCGCTTGCTGCACGCGATGGGGCCCAAAGTGGTGGGCGTCACCCTCGGCGCGCGCGGCGCGCTCGCATACGATGGGGCGCGGTTTTATGTATCGCCGGGCTTTCACGTGGATGTGGTGGACACCACGGGGGCGGGGGATGCGTTTCATGCCGGGTTTTTGTACGGCGTATTGCGAAAGATGGGTCTTGAGGATACGTTGCGCTTCGCCAACGCGGTCGCCGCGATGAACTGCACCGCTCTCGGGGGAAGGGCCGCGCTTCCCCGCCTGAACGAGGTGGAGGCCTTTTTACGGGCGAACTCACCAGGGAAAAGCCCATGATGCGCATATTCGAAAATTCTTGCGCCGCTCTTGTGTCTATTTGTTTCTCATTGATTCTGGGCGGTTGCGATCTGCTGCCCGAACTCGGCCCGCCGGAAAAATCCGTCTCGGGCGTCATTCGGATGAGCGGGAAGCTGCCTGTAAAGGCGTGGCGCACGCGTACGCTCTTCATCATACTGGAGCGCGAGGGAGGCGGGCCGCCGCTGGCGGTGCAGCGTCTCGTGGAGACGCGGTTTCCCTATAGCTACGTCATCACGAAAGACGACGTGATGATTCGCGGGCAGAAATTCGCTGGCCGTGTCCGCGTGCGCGCCCGCCTCGATGCGGATGGCGTCCCCGGGCCAATGGTCAAAGGTGATTTCGAGGGGAGGGCCTCAGGCCAGGTTACCGTGGGTGCGACGAACGTGGACGTGGTGATCGATAAAATCGGTACCGCGCCTCCGCCGAAGGTGGCGAAAAAAGCTCCCCCCAGGCCCTCTCCGTCTCCGCAGGCAAAGCCACCCACCGGGAGCGGCAAGACGATTCGCGGCGTGGTTCGCGTCGCCCCCGCACTGGCTGAAAAGGCGAAGGGCAAGGCGGCTATTTTCATCATCGCGCGTGGTAAGCAGCCCGGCCCGCCCCTAGCGGTCATGCGGATTCTGAATCCTGGCTTTCCTCTGGAATTCACCATGAGCGAGCAAAACGTGATGCTCCAGGGGGTGGCGTTCGCGGGTGAGGTCAACCTCATCGCCAAGCTGGATGGCGACGGAAAGGTCGGGACGCAGGCGGGCGATATTTTCGGCGGCGCTCGCGGGCCGGTTCAGGTGGGCGCGCGCGATGTGGAGATCGTTCTGACTCAAGAGGCGAAAGGCGCGCCTGGGCGAAAACCCGCGCAGACGCTAGGGAAAGAAGGAGTGATTTCGGGCACCATCGAGGTTGCTTCCGCTTTGCAGGCTTACGCCCAAGGCAAGCCCGTCTTGTTTTTGATCGCGCGCAAGGGCGGAGGAGGTCCCCCGCTGGCGGTCGTGCGCGTGGCGAATCCGAGGTTCCCGCTGGCGTTTGAGATATCAAAGAGAAACGTGATGATTCCCGGCGTTCCTTTCGAGGGAATGGTTTCGCTCGCAGCGCGCCTGGACGCGGACGGTTCGGCGGGTCCCGCTGGCGCAGGCGATCTGGAAGGCCGTACGGCGCGTCCCGTGCGGGTGGGAGCGCGGGACGTGCGAATCGTGATCGACAAGGCGTTTTAACGGCGCAAGGCCCCGCGCTCTGGCGTGGCGGCGGCAAAATGTGCATAATCGGCCCTCGAAATTTCCAAAAATCTTTTTTCTGAGAGCAGGTTTTCCTCATTCACGTACCGATAAGGAGAAGTCGCGGTGATCATCGACCCCCATGCCCATATTGCTCCCGAGAGTTTCATCGAAGACGTGCGCCAAGGCCGTTTCGGCGACGCCGTCACCATCGAAGCGGGCGATCCGTGGGAGCTACTCGTCACGAAAAGCACCGTTCTCGGCGAGGAGCGGATTCACAAGAACCCGCTGCCGAAGGAAACCTATGACGTCGAGATGCGCCTGAGCGACATGGACAACAACCAGAACGTGGACATGCAGATTCTCTCCGTCGTTCCGCCGATGACGCACTATGCGCTCGACGCGGGCCTGAACAGGGAACTCTCCACATCTTTGAACGATGCGCTCACCGCGCTCACGAAAGAACACCCCGAGCGTTTTCTCTGTATGGCGCAAATTCCGCTCCAGGACGCGGAAGCGGCGGCGGCCGAACTCGACCGCGCGGTGAAAAACGGCCATTTGGGTTGTCAGATCGGCTCGAACGTCGCGGGCACGAACCTGGACGACCCGGCGCTCGACGTCGTCTGGGCCAAAGCGTGCGAGCATGACGTACCGATTTTCATTCACCCGGTGGACGTCATGGGCGTGAACGACAGGCTCAAGGACTATTACCTGAGAAACTTCATCGGCAACCCGCTCGACACGACGATATCCATCGCCTGCCTCATCTTCGGCGGCGTGTTCGATCGTTTCCCGAACATCAAGTTTCTGGTCTCGCACGTGGGCGGCTTCACGCCCTGGATCCGGGGCCGCTGGCAGCACGGCTACGGCGAGCGCAGAGAACCCAAGGCGCACGGCGCGAAAGACCCCGAGCAGTATTTCGGCAAGATTTATTACGACACCATCATCCACAACGCGGATTCCTTCGAGTTCGCCGTGAAAACACTCGGCGTGGACAAGATTCTCTACGGAACGGACTATCCCTTCGACATGGGCTATCTGGCCGGGGCGAAGGAGATTCCGGGGCTTTCTCGCTTCTCGGCGGAAGAGCAGGAACAAATGCTCTACGGGAACGTGAAGAAACTCTACAAACTGGACGTGTAATAGCCTGCGGCAGCGAAAGCAACTCGACAAGTATGCGGTGAGGAGGCCCGAGTGGGCCTCCCCCCGACAGAGATAGGAAAAAGATGACGGCGATCGATCCCCATACCCATATCTACCCCGAAATGTTCATTGCGGACGTGCGCGCGGGCCGCTTCGGCCGCACGGCGTCGATAGAGGCCGACGCGCACGGTGAGTGGCTCATCACGCGCGGAAAGGTTCTCGGGCGCGAGACGGAGCTCAAGAACAAGCTCACGCCTCTTTATTATGAGTTGGAGCCGCGCTTCGCCGACATGGAGCGCATGGGCGTCGCGCATCAGGTGCTCTCCATCGGCCCCGCCATGACGCTCTACACGCTCGGGGCGGAAGCGAACAAGGAGTTGGCCGCCTCGCTGAACGACGGCCTGACGGCGCTGGCCAGGGAGTATCCCGATAAATTCTCCTGTATGGCCACCGCACCCCTTCAGGTGCCCGAAGCCGCTGCGGCGGAACTTGCGCGTGCGAAGGCGAACGGCCATCTCGGCGTGATGATCGCCTCGAACGTGGCGGGCAAAAATCTCGATGATCAGGACCTGGACGTCTTCTGGGCCAAGGCCGAGGCGCTCGATATGCCCGTCTTCGTGCATCCCACGAACGTGCTGGGCGGGGGAGATCGGCTCAAGGATTTCTACTTGAGAAATTTCATCGGCAATCCGCTCGATACCACCATCGCGGTGGCGTGCCTCATCTTCGGCGGCGTGATGGACAGGTTCCCGAAACTGAAATTCTATCTCTCCCACGTGGGGGGTTACGTGCCCTGGATTCGGGGCCGCTGGCAGCACGGCTACGGCGAGCGCAGGGAACCAAAAGTCTATGGCGCCAAAGACCCCGAGGAGTATTTCGGCCGTTTTTATTATGACACCATCATCCACAACGCGGACGCCTTCGAATTCGCGGCCAGGACGCTGGGAGCGAAGCGGATTCTATACGGGACGGATTATCCGGCGGACATGGGCTATCACCAGCCCGCGCGGGATATTCCGGGTCTGAACCGACTCTCAGAATCCGAGCAGGAGATGATTCTCACGACCAACGCCAGGCGCGTCTACCGGCTTGCGATATAGGGACTGGACAAAGAGCCTTCTGGGTGTAAAATTCAAGTAATAGTTCAGTTCAAGTCGATTCATCTGCAAAGGGGATGTTCCGATGGAGGAAACCCGGTTCCGTTTGGGCGATAGGGTGCGCATCAAGGAGATGTACCCCGACGGCCATCACCGAACGACATATTTCGTGAAGGGAAAGACGGGCGTCGTCAACCGCTATTTCGGCAAATACAAAAACCCCGAGAATCTCGCCTACGGCGGCGATGGATTGCCGCTCAGGGAACTCTACTGGGTAGAGTTCGACATCAACGATCTGTGGGATCACGAGGCGGGGGAAAAACAGGACAAACTCTATATAGAAATTTATGAACATTGGTTGGAGCCGGCCTAGGGTGAATCCACCGGCTCCCCTGTGAGCGAGGAGCACAACATGGCGCACTCTCACGATCATCACAACGGACATACTCACCACCACGGCGATCATCCTCACACCTATAGCCAGGACCCCTCGGCGCACAACGCGCGAATGCAGTCCGACGACGCCTACCGCGAGGGGGCCGTGACCCAGGTCGAGCACGATCTGGACTACTACCAGGTGCGCATGATGGCTCTGATGAACGTCCTCCGCGAGAAGGGCATTCTCACGACCGATGAGATGAGGCGCGCGGTGGAGGAGATTTACGGCCAAAGCCCCGCCATTGGTTCGCGCATCATCGCGCGCGCCTGGGTGGATGAGGGCTTCAAGGAAAGGCTCCTGGCGGACGCGGACGCCGCCTGTTCCGAAATGGGCGTCGACACCTCGGGTATCAACCGCGTGGTGGCTCTCGATAATACCGATTCGACCCGCTACATGGTGGTGTGCACGCTGTGTTCGTGCTACCCGAGGCAAATCCTCGGACAGCCCCCCACCTGGTACAAGAGCTTCCCCTATCGCTCGAAAGCCGTGACGGACCCGAGGGGTACCTTAAAGGACATGGGCTTCGAGGCGCCCGATGACGTGGAACTCATCGTCATCGACTCGAACGCGGATTGCCGCTATCTCATCATCCCCCAGCGTCCGAAGGGAACCGAAGACTGGAGCGAAGCGCAACTCTTCCAACTCGTAACGCGGGATTCGATGATCGGCGTGGGTGATCCCTTAACGCCCGAGGAACTCGAAAAAGCCACGCAGGCGGCGGAACAGGCCACCTGATCGCGTATTCTAGCTTTCCAGGCGGCGGGGGTAAGCTCCCGCCGCTTTTCGTTTGTAGGATGAGGAACGGATGACCTCGCCACGAGTCATCGCGATTCAGTTCGATGGTCTGCGCGCCGACGCTCTGAGCGAAAAGACCACGCCGAATCTCCTGGCGGCGGCGGAGCGAGGCATGTGGCTTCAGAATCACCGCAGCACGTTTCCCACCTCGACCCGGGTTTGCGTCTCAAGCCTCGCCACCGGCGTCTACCCCCAAAAGCACGGCCTGCCGGGCAATTCACTCTTCGCGCGCGAGTTGGGCGAAACCATCACCACGGGCCGCTACGAGAGCCTCCTCGCCTGGGAGCGCGCCCTGGGCGGGCGGCTGCTCTTGCGGGACACTTTTTTCGAGCGTCTCGGCGGCGGCGTCATCATCAGTGCTGCGTCGAGCGGCTCCGCCTGGCTTTGGAACGCGGGCCAGCCCGCATGTCTGATCCAACCAGAGGCGACGCATCCCGCCGAATGGCGCGGAAAAATCGAAGAAGCGGGAGAAATTCCCGCCGCCGGTGAACCCGACCTTGCGCGCTGCGCGTGGGCGCTCGATTTCGCGCTCGATTACGTGATTCCCAAATTAGAACCTGCCGTGCTCGTGGTTCACCTGAGCGAGCCGGACAGCACCCAGCATCACCAGGGCGCCGCCGGGGCCGTACATCGCGAGGCTCTTACGGGCGTGGATCGGTTGTTCGGCGCGTTCTGGGAGAGGCTGAGAAAAGAGCGCGATGATTCATTGCAGACGAATCTTCTTTTGTTCTCGGATCACGGGGTGGTGGAGACGGCGGGAATGATCGATTTGGAAGCCGAACTCGCAGACCTCCCGGGTCGCGGTGAGAGTTGGCAGTTGGCGCACAGCGAGGGAGCCGCCCTTTTTTACGCCGAATCGGAAAAAACGCTTTTGGAACTTGTCGCGTTTCTGCGCACCAAGGACTGGGCGGGGCCTTTGTTCTCAAAAGATGGAGAAGGAGCCGAGGGCGCGCCGCCGGGAACGATGTCCTTAAGGCTAGTGGGTTGCGGCGGCCCCCGAGCGCCCGATTTGCTCATGGGTTTTCAGTGGGGCGACGGCTTCCTGCGAGGCGAGAAGCGCACAGGCGCGCTCCCGGGTTGGGGATATTCGTCGGTCAACAACAAGGGAAGCGGCGGAACGCACGGCTCGTGCAGCCCGTATGAGTTATGTAATTTCCTGATTGCCGAAGGCCCTGTCTTTCAGACGGGCGCGCGGGTGGATGCGCCGACGGGCAACGTCGATCTGGCCCCCACCATACTCTCCCTGATGGGGAAAAAGATGCCCAAGGGCCTCGATGGAGAGGCGCTCATCAAAATGCCCAGAGCGCGAGGAAAAGAGCAGGTCTACCGGGTGGAATCGAAAGGTTTCGCGCAAACGCTCTCGCGCACGGAGATGGACGGGCGGTTTTATCTTAATTTCGCCAGGCTGGAAAAAGCGTAATTTGAGGGTCATAAAAGGAGCGCGCGGTAAGGCCGACGGCGCGCTCCGGGCGTTCGGCTAGCGACTGGTGTCCGAATACGCGGCCCGCTCTTCGTCCTTGAAATCATCCATCAGATTGTGTCCACCCTCTTTGGCCTGCCGGATGGCGAAGATGGGAGGCGGCACGTCCGGACGCCATTTGGTGGTCTCGGGCGGCTCGGGCCACTCATGGGGCAGGTGCCGATAGGCGTTGGGCGACTGCGCTGCTTCCAGCACCGTCGCCATGTCCTCGCAAATCCGGCGCTGGCCGTCGTAATCGCCCACGAGGCCCAGTTGACGTCCGAAGGGATATTGGACGAACACCGCTCTGGGCACGCAGACGCGCTCGGTGGTCTCGGGCACGTTGGAGATGATGACGGTGGAATTCCCGCCTTTTCGATTTCTCGCTGAAGCAGTCCGCCGGACCGGTTGCACAAGGGTCAGACCGGGTAGAGAAAAGCCGCGTCCACGCCCTCGTCCTTCATCTTTTCGATCATCAGGGGCGCTGTGCGCTTCACCAGCGGGTTGAAGTTCGGGATGTAGCCCATGATGGAATACAGCGTATCGGCCAGCGCGCCGATTTTCCCCTCCCTCTCGAAATCGAGAAAGATGTCGACCGGCCAGGCCACGTTTCTGTCCTCGGCCATGAACGAGGTGTCGACGTGCAGGTGGGAATACGACACGTCGTGCTGCCCCGCCGTTTTGGGAATCTCCCGGTGGGTGGGGTCGCCCCAGGCGCCCTCGCGGTGTTCTCTTTCATAATCGAAAGAAACGTCGTCTTTCATGAAGATGCCGGCCGTGGAGACCAAGGTGACCTTGCATTGTTCGAGCGGTTTTTCCATCGGCGTCCAGGGCGTTTTGGCCCTGTCCGCGTGGCGCTGCGCCAGGACGCGATCGCGCGAGTCGGGGTGAAAATAGAATCCATCGACTTTTTCTAGCGGCATACTTATCCTCGAATTCGTGGTTTTATGATTCAGCGGGAGATTCCCCTCTCTTATCTCGTTTTATCCACCCGAGTAACAATACGAAGACGCCGCAGAGAAAAAACATGAGCGCGAGTATCGACAAGCCCCACAGATAGGAGCCGTGCAGATCGTACAGGGCGCCCGTGGCCCAAGGCCCCGCCGAACCCCATAGGGCGAAGCCCATCATCACCACCCCGTTTACGCGCCCGAAGCCCGGTCCTTCGAAATAATCCGCCAGGATGGCCGAGCCGGTGGGCCGCATGAGGCCCAGGGCGGCGCCGTTGGTTATCGTCCCCAGGTAGAAGCGGATTTCAGGGTCGCCCTGTTCGTATGTGGCCAGAACGAAGGCGGAGAAGATTCCCAAGACGACGCCGATCATGAACGTCGGCACTCGGCCAAGCCTGTCGGAAACCGGGCTGATGAGGTTCGCCGCCATCTGGCAGAATCCCCATATGGCGAACAAGACGCTTGCGGTCTGGAGCGAGAATCCCTGGTCCGTGGCGTGAGGCACCAGATGGACGAGCATGCCCGAAAAGGCGTACGCCATGGGCAGAAACGAGCCTAGAAATAAGAAAAACGGCAGGTTGAATAAAGGGACCTGCGGATTGCCGGATGATGGAGGCGTTGGTTTCGGTGGTTTCTCATCCGGCGCGTCCCCAACGAAGGGGGCATCGGCGATGGTGCCTATATCCGATGGGTGGTCTCTGTGAAACACGATGCAGATGGGAAGCACGATCAGCAAAACCATCCCCGCCAGCGCCAGATAGCTCATCCGCCAGCCCAGGGCCGCGATAAGATATGGGGTAGCGATGTTCAAGACGAAAGCGCCGCCCTGCGCCGTGTTGACGATGCCTAAGGCGAACCCTCTTTTTTTCACGAACCAGTTCGACAGCGTGGGCAGCTGGGCGACCCACGTGCCCGCAGCGAAGCCCGCGCACAGGCCGATATACATGAGATAAAACTGCCATAGCGAGGTGATCCAGCTTCCGATGAGCAAGGAAAGGCCGAACACCAGAACGCCCGCAGACATCGTGGCACGGATGCTCCAGCGGTCGGAGAGAATACCCGCCAGCGGCGAGATGACGGCCTGGGCCAGCATGCCGATGGAAAACGCCGCCGCCGTCGCCCCGCGGCTCCAGCCCAACTCGCCCGAAATTTCCTTGAAGAAGGGCCCGATGGTGGCGCGAAAGGCGATGAGCGAGATCATGACGAGGTAGACAACGGCCAGAACCACCCAGCCGTACCAGAGGCGCGATTCGTCTCGCATGGGAGTCAACGTGCTAGCCGCGCTCTTCCCGCGGCATGCGCGAGAGACCCAGGACGAAAATTGAGCCCGCGATGAACATGCCGCCCAAGAGGAGAAAGCCCGCGTAGTAGTTTCCGCTCGCGTCGAAGAGCATCCCCGTCACGAGGGGGCCGAGAGCGCCTATGAGGGAGAAGACCATCATCGCGCATCCGTTCACCAGTCCGAAGCCCGGCCCCGCGAAATGATCCGCCAGCAAAGAGGACGCCGTGGGCCGGACAAAACCGAGAGCAAAGCCCAACCCCATCGCGCCCGCGTATATCCGCCACTCGGGTGATGCGCGCGTGAAGGCGGCCAGGAGATAACTCGCGGCCACGCCGCACACCACGCCCACCATGTAGGTTGGGAGTCTCCCGATGCGATCGGATATCGCGCTCAGCCCGTTCCCCACGACGAGAGCCGCTCCATACAAGGCGAAGAGCGCGGCGCCCCCCGAGGGAGAGAAGCCCTGGTCCGTCGCATGGGGGATCAGGTGCACCAATACGGCGGTGAAGATGTAGGCGATGCTGCCGAATGCCCCGCCGATAAGCATGAACCTGCGGGTGAAGAAAAAAGAGAAATAGCCGGTTTCTGTTTCTTTACCCGAAGGAACGATGACGGCGCTTCTGGCGCGAGCGCGGGAGAACTCCTCGGATGTTAAAAAGGGCGCGTCGGGAGCGGTGCGCTTCTCTCTGGGGTGGTCGCGCAGCAGAGTCACGGCGAAGGGCAACACGAGAAGAAGTACAATACCCGCCAGCGCGAGATAGCTCCCCCGCCAGCCGAGGCTCATGATGAGCAGCGGGGTGAAGATGTTCAGGATGGGCGCGAAGCCCTGAGCGGCGTGCGAGAAGCCCATGGCGAGTCCACGCTTCAAGACGAACCAGTTCGAGAGCAGTTGCACCTGCGGCAGGTTGGCCGTGAAGGCGAAGCCCAGCGAGAGCAGAAAATACATGGCGTAAAAATGCCAGAGCGCGTCGATGTAGGCCCCGATGATGAGCGCCGCCCCGTTCACGAAAATGCCCGCCCCGATCACCCAGCGCATGTTGAAGCGCTCGAGCACCCAGCCCGCGAAGGGCGCCACAATCGCCTGGCCGAGCATGCCCATGGTGAAGGCGGCGGCCGTCTGCGCGCGGTTCCAGCCGAACTCGCCGGCGATGTCCTTGAAGAAGACGCCGAGGGAATTTCTGATGCCGATGACTACCGTCAGGATGATGAAGACACTGAGGAGGATCACCCACCCGTACCACAGGCGCAGTTCTTTTCTCATCTGGTGGCGCGAGGCGATCAAGACGATGATTGGTCTTTGAGCGGATGCCCCACCCAAAACGAATAGCCGGAGTAGAATTTCTCCACCCGTTTGATGGCGTGATCCGAGATGCGAACGCCCTCGACGGAAACGTCCGTAACGCCGGGGTGCTGCATGAGCTTTTGCCGCACGCCCAGGGCGTAGGTGACGCTCTTGAGCATGCAGCCTCGGCACGCGCCCTCGAAGCGAAGCGAGACTTCGCCTTTTTCGCTCACGCGATCGAGCGTGATGCCGCCGCCGTGAATCTTGAGAAGCGGGCGAATCTGCGTCTCGATGATGTCCTCGACGTCGGTGATAAGGGCGTCGTGCTCGTTCATCGGGCTGCTCCGTTCCAAAGCTCTCGTTTCTTGGCCTCCACGTCAACGCCGAAGATACGCGCCTGGTTCAGGCCCAGGATGTTTCGCTTGTCCTCTTCGGTAATTTGCGGATAGCCGTAGTCATCCTGCATGGATTCCGGGATTTCCATCTCCCATATCCATTCGAGGACGGGCTTCGCGTTACCCAGAAGCGCCATCTCGGAACCCCAGAGAACTCTCTCGGAACCCACGTCGCGCAGGAGCCTGCCCATCCATTCGGTGAAGGTTCTGGGCGCGATCATGGGCGTGTGGCCGATGCCCGAGAGCACGAGGAATACGTTCTCGTAGCGGTTCGCCATCCAGACGACTTCCTCGAAATAGGGCACCGCCAGATGATGGACGCCGAAGAGCAGATCCGGAAAATCGAGGGCCGCGCCCTCGATGTCGAGTGGTGACAAGTCGCGCAGCTTCGCCCGCGTGATGGGGTTTCCCTTGTGGAACTGAAAGACTTTGATCCCCAGTTCGCGCCCTTTCTCATACAGGGGGTAGGCGATTTCGGGGTCGTCGCACGCCCAGGATTTCCCGTCCACGTGGGCGTTGTAGATTTTCATGGATTTCGCCCCCCACTCCTTCACCTGGCGCTCCATCTCCTCACACGCGGCGGCCACGCTCGGGTACATGGGGTCCACGGCCCCGCAGAACAGGCAGCGTTCCGGAAACGCCTGCGCGAAGGCGTACTGCGCCTTCACGGGCGCAAAGCCGTCCTTGTAGAGGTCGAACAGGGGCACGGCCTGGGCCATCGCCATATCGGTGCCCGAATCCTCAAAAACGAGGCGGCCCATATCCTCGACGCTCCAGCGGCGCTTGAAGCCCTCCACCGGGTCCCAGCCCGCGTAGACGTCGGTGGGCGCGGTCCGCCTTCTGCGCAGCGCCTTGCTCACGTGGTAGTGGCGGTCGTATTCGCTCTTCTCGGAAATGAGGTTCTCATCCGAGTAGTCGTACATGTGCACCACGTTGTCGAAGACGAATACGTCGTCGCGAATCATGATGCGAGGCTCCTTTCAGGGGAACGGATAACCATCGCCAGATTAGCATACCGCGCGCGGCCGTGTCAGATGGGAGAGGGGATTTCAGGTTTGCTTTAGTAGGGCTTTTGGGCGCAAGAGTCGTGAAATCCCGTCGCCGTTGGACTTAGGCCTGAAGTGCGCGTAGAAAAGGCGCTGGCTTTTACGTGGCAAAGGGTCAAAGGAGTATGAATTGGACTGGGTGACGCTTGCCGTTATCGCAGCTCTCGCGCAGGTCTTGCGAAACGCGGCGATGAAATCCATCGGCCACAAGCTCGATGAGTACATCAACGTGCTGGGGCGGTTCGCGTTCCTGCTCCCCTTCGCGGCCCTGGCGGTGTGGTTGAGGGGCGCGCCCGAGATACAGCCCGGCTTCTGGTGGTTTTGCGTACTGTTCGGCTTCCTGCAGACCATGGCCACGCTCTCGCTCTCGAAGGCGCTCTTGTACGGTTCGATGGGCGTGGTGACATCGCTGTGGAAGCTCGCGACCATATGGCTGGTGGTGCTCGCTTTCATCACGCTGGGCGAGGCGCCCTCGGCCTGGGGGCTCGTGGGCATCCTGGTCACCCTGGCGGGCGTCTACGGGCTGAACGTCTCGCGCGCGCGAATCGGCTGGTTCGAGCCTGTTCGCGCCATCTTCACCGACAAGGGGATGCGCTACACCGTGCTCGCCTCGCTGCTGTACCCAACCTCGGTGATCACCTTCAAGCAGGCGGCGGTGCTATCAGACGCGGCTTTCGGCACGCTCATTACCTATGCGGCGGCGACGGTCGTCGTGTTGCCGCTGACCCTGTGGAAATCCGCCGAGCACTTCAAGAGCGTGCCCAAACTCTGGAAGGGCTTCGTGTCCCTGGGACTGTTCGCCTTCATCGCGAGCCTCGCACAGGCGGAGGCCTTCCGCCTCACGCTCATCTCCTACGTGGAATCGGTGAAGCAGGTCGAGATTCTCCTGGCCATCGGCATCGGCTACGTCTTTTTCAAGGAGCGCGAGCGCGTTCGCGAAACCCTATTGGGGGGAATGGTGATTCTGGCGGGAATCGTCTTGCTGATCCTGGCGGGGTGAATTCCGACTGAAGAAGGAGGAATTCCGATTGCTGTTATCCTCGTTTACGACATTTCAATTGCTTCCTCATCGGAATTGTTGAAAAAGCCTTTGTCAAGGGAATAACCCCCCGACCCCCCTTGTCAGGGGGGCTTTTCTTCCACCTCCTCGTCGGGGGGCATCGCCTTTACCCCCCTGACAAGGGGGGACAGGGGGGTTGCTTTTCCAGTCGAGAGGGGTGTCCCCTCTACCCCCTAAAACGGGGAATTTCCAACAGTCCTGTATGCGGTCCCTACGCTCCAAATAGGGAATGACGGCAACCTTCAGTTCGGCCTATGGCGGATTCGGAAATCGTAGGGACAGGTCGCGACCTGTCCCTACAAAACCATTGCAAATTCTCCTCCCCGGAGATGCTCGACTCTCAAGGGGGGAGTAATTTTAGAGGCCGCGCTTTGGGTATTCCTCTTGCGAGGATGTTCAGAGAACGTCCTCGTCCTCGAGCAGCGCTTTTGCTCTCGCCTCATCATCCGCGGTCAGGGCGACGTTCGCATAGCCGGCATGGCGGTTCAGTATGTGCATGCTCTGGATGTTCACGCCGGCGATCTTGAATTTCTCGGCCACTTTGGCGAGAGCCCCCGGTTCGTCGCGCAGCCTGATGATCATAGCCTCATCGGAGACGGCCCGAAAACCCGCGTTCTTGAGTACGTGCAGGGCGCGGTCGGACTCGTTCGTAGTGAGAATGACGACGCCCTTCTCGCCTGCGACCTCGGTGTTCAAGGCTTCTATGTTGATGGACTCATCGGCCAGCGCCTTGCTGATATCCGCGATAACCCCGACCTCGTCCCGCACCGTGATGATGATTCGATTCATCGAAAATCCTCCTCAGGCTGTTTGCCTGTGTTGTAGTTTCACGCAGTCGTCGACGAACTCGTTAATCATCTCGCGCGTGACGTGCGGCATGGTGATGATGTGGGCGATGTCCCCCAGCGGAGCGATCTGCCACTTGCGCAAAACCTCGCCCGGGGGTCTTGGAAAAACGACCGTTACCGAATTCTTGTGACGCCATGCGGGAACGCCGCGCTCGTTGAAGCATTCGACCGCGTACGCGGCAATCGCCAGCATCTCCGCCACGAGTTCTCGAAAACCGTCAAGGCCATAGCGCTCGAAGGCATACCACAGCATGAGCGGCGTCAGCCCGCTGCGTGAGCCGGGCAGTGTGGTGTCGAGTACGCCCACGTATTCTATCGAGCGTGCGATGCGCGCCACATAGTCGCGCTTCGTCAGTACGACGCCGCAAGGCAGCGGGCAGCCGATGAGCTTGTGCCCGCTGATGGAGACGCTGTCGAAGCCCGCGTCGAAGCCATAGGGCTGCGGCTCCTCGACGAAGGGCAGAATCATGCCGCTCAGGGCGGCGTCCGCGTGAATGTAGGCGTTCGTGACCGCCAGGTCGTCCAGGATGCCGCGCACCATTTGCACGTCGTCCACGGCGCCTTTCATCGTGGAGCCGATGTTCGCCATGAAGATGACCGGCGCATCGCGGTGGATGCGTATGGTCTCGTGGAGGTCCTCGTAGTCGATTTCTCCGCTCTCGCTGCTCTTGATCATGATGTTGCGCACGTTCAACACGCGCAGGATCTTGAGGACGCTGTAGTGCGTGTCCTGCGAGAAATAGACCATGCCGTTCGGGAAGAGTTCGCGCCCCATGTAGATGCCGTACATGTTGCCCTCGGTTCCGCCGGAGGTGACGTAGCCCCAGGCCTGCTCCTGTTCCAGGCGCATCATAGAGGCGAACCGGGCGATGACCTCGCGCTCCATCTCATGGGTGTTGCTGCGGAAATTGCTGTCGTGAAAAGGATCGCCGACGTTGTTGAGGCTGTATTCCAGAAAGGGCAGCAAATCCGAGTAGTCGTAATCCTGGTTGCAGGGATAGCCCACCTGCCGCTGGGCCAGTTCCTCGAAATCGCGCCTCAAGGCGTCGAGATGCGCCTTGGTGAGTGGATTCGGTTCGTTCATGGCTCAAACCCTCATGCCCGCGCGCGGGAGGACGCCTCGGGTGTTCGTGCAGATGCGCCATTCTCCCGGGCGGTAGATGGCGACAATACAAAATACCCTATTTTCGAGGGCGAGAAAACGCCAAAATATCCAAGTGCAGGGGGCGATGTGGAATATAGGTCCGGTGAAGCCGGGCCGGGTTTCGGTTTATGGCGCATCCGGGCGGCGAATTGTTGACACCACGGGATGCCAGCCGTAAGATGCGCTCGGTTAGATATCCTGTGAGACATGAGAAAAGTGCGCGTCCGAGCGCCGTGGGGGCGGGAAATGCCGGAAGAGTATTTGCCCATTTTGATTCTGATAGCACTGGCCGTCGGGTTCGCGATCGTGAACCTGGGCGTGACGTTCCTATTGGGAAGGCGCAAGTCCACGGTGGAGAAGGACTTTGCCTATGAGTGCGGCATCGTGCCCCAATCGAACGCGCGCGGGCGTTTCAGCGTAAAATTCTTTCTGGTGGCGATTTTGTTCATCGTTTTCGACGTGGAAACTATCTTCTTGTACCCGTGGGCGGTGAACCTGAAAAGCCTGGGCGTATACGGGTTTCTCGCGATTCTGCCTTTCATGGCTTTGCTGGTGGCCAGTCTGATATACGAGTGGCGCAGGGGAGCGCTTGAATGGGACTAGAACAACAATTAGAAGGCCAGGTGGTCCTGGGCCGCGCGACCGACGTCATCAAATGGGCGCGTAAGAACAGCCTGTGGCCGGCGCTTTTCGGACTGGCTTGCTGCGCCATCGAGATGATGTCGACTTCGGCGGCGAAATACGACATTTCGCGCTTCGGCGCCGAGGTGTTCCGCGCATCGCCGCGCCAGGCGGATTTGATGATCGTGGCGGGCAGGGTATCGCGCAAGATGGCGCCCGTGCTCCGGCAAATCTACGATCAGATGCCCGAGCCGAAATGGGTGATTTCCATGGGCGCGTGCGCGTCCACGGGCGGGATATTCAACAATTACGCGCTCGTGCAGGGTGTGGACGAGGTCGTGCCCGTCGACATCTACGTGCCGGGCTGCCCGCCGCGCCCCGAAACGCTCATCGACGGGATCATGAAGCTGCAGGCGAAGATTGCGGATGAAACGCTCTACCGAGAGGATTCCGGCGTCACCTCGCTTTAGATGATGTGAGAAGGCTCCCCACGCCATGTGAGTTGTGATAGTCGACGCAGGGGCGGGGTGAGCGCTTTTTCGTGAAGTGAAACAAACCTTTGTGTAATGAGGGGTTAAGCCGTTGAGTGAAGAGGAGCGGGAGCAGGGGGAGGTCGAAGAGCCGACCGAGGAGCCGATCGAGAGAAAAGACCCCGACCTCGTTTTGCTGCAGGCGAAAATCGGGGGGGGATTTCTCGGAGCGGGCGAGCATCGTGGCCAGATATCCGTCCAGATCGCGCCGGACGCCTTGCTCGATGCGGCGCGATTCTTGCTCGATGAGAGAGGTTACAAGCTCCTGAGTTTCGTCTGCGGGGTGGATTGTCTGGAACTGCCGGTTTCCTACCGGTTCAAGGTGACTTATTCGCTCCTGAACCCCGAGAAATCGCGGCGTTTGCGGATCGAAGCTCCCTGCGCGGACGATCTCGAGCCGACGATGCCCAGCGTCTGCGGGATATGGCCGGGCGCGAGGCTCCATGAGAGCGAGGCGTACGACCTTTTGGGAATCACCTTTGAGGGACACCCCGATCTCGAGCGCATCCTCACGCCCGAGGAGTTCGAGGGTCATCCCCACCGCAAGGATTTCGATATATCTTCGGAGCCGGTGGCGTTTACGTTCAGGGATACGCCCGCGGGCAAGCCCAAGGCGGCGGAATAAGGATCACGGGAGCCATTGATGGCCACGCAAGCGCAGCGCACGGACCCACTCGACAGCGACATGCTCGGTCCGATACAGACCGAGACGATGACGCTCAACATGGGGCCGCAGCACCCGAGCACCCACGGGGTTCTGCGCGTGGTGCTCGAACTAGACGGCGAGACGGTGCTCTCGTGCAAGCCCATCATCGGCTACCTGCATACCGGCATCGAGAAGAACATGGAGGAGAAAACCTACAACAAGGCCCTCCCCATGACCGACCGCATGGATTATCTGGCGCCGATGTCGAACAATTTAGGCTTCGTTCTGACCGTCGAGAAGCTCCTGGATATGGAGGTTCCCCGCCGCTGCAAATATCTGCGCGTGCTGCTCGCGGAGATGACGCGCCTGAACAGCCACCTCGTCTGGCTCGGCACCCACGCGCTCGATCTGGGCGCGATGACGGTCTTTCTGTATTGCTTTAGAGAACGCGAGCAACTTCTCAAGATTTTCGAGAAAGTCTCAGGTGTCCGCATGATGACGAGCTATTTCCGGGTGGGCGGCGTCGCGCGCGAACCCTATCCGACATTTTATGAGGATTGCCGGAATTTTCTGGAGCCCTTCTCCGATCGCGTGGACGAATACGAGGAACTTCTCACGAACAACCCCATCTACAGGCGGCGTGCTCAGGGTGTTTGTGCCATGACGGTCGAGCAGGCCTATGCCCTCGGCATTACGGGTCCGCTGCTCCGGGCCTGCGGTGTCCCCTACGACATACGCAAGAACGAGCCCTACTCTGGATATGAGGAGTTCGACTTCGAGGTTCCCGTGGGAGAACGGGGCGATATTCTGGACAGGTATCTGGTGCGTATCGCCGAGATGCGCCAATCGCGGCGCATCGCCATTCAGGCACTCGAGGGAATGCCCGAGGGTCCCCTCATGGCGGACAACGCCAAGGTGGTGCCGCCGCCCAAGGAGCAGTTGGCCCACGACATGGAGGCGTTGATCCATCATTTCAAGATATTCACCGAAGGCTACAACGTGCCCGAGGGCGAGGTGTACCAGGCCATCGAATCCCCCCGGGGGGAGCTTGGTTATTACATCATCAGCGATGGCAGCCCGAGTCCTTATAAGGTAAAAGTGCGCGCGCCGAGCTTTGCGAATCTCCACGCGCTCTCCGAGATCACCCGGGGCGGGCTGATGGGCGACGTCGTGGCCGCCATCGGCAGCATCGATATCGTGTTGGGCGAGATAGATCGTTAGAGTGAAATAGAGGATGGCCTCGTTTTGGCGTTGATACGGTTTCCCCATTCCGAGCAGGAAGAACGCTTCGATTTCTCGCCCGAGAACCGCGCGGAACTCGAGCGCGTCATCGCCAAATATCCGGTGAAGCGCTCGGCGCTCATCCCCGCGCTTCAACTGGCCCAGAAGCAGGCGGGCTTCATCACCAGCGCGGTGATGCAGCACGTGGCCGAGATTTTCGAGGTCTCCCCCATGGAGGTGTGGGGCGTGGTGAGCTTCTACACCATGCTCAAGACCCAGCCCATCGGGGAGTACCACGTTCAGGTGTGCAATAACCTCTCGTGCGCCCTCATGGGGGCGGGCAGGCTGTTGCGCGAGATTGAAAACCGCCTGGATTGCCGCGTCGGCCACACGCGCGCGGACGGGAAATTCTCGATCGAGGCGGTCGAATGCCTGGGCGCTTGCGGCGGTGCTCCCTGCGTGCAGGTAAACGAAGATTATTTCGAGTGCGTCACGCCCGAGATCATGAACGATATCCTGAGCGCGCTGGAAAAGGGCGAGTCCGTCTCGCCCATCGGGGCGGACGAGGTGGCGTCGCCCGCACTGGCCGGCGCCGAAGAACCAAACGGCGAAGGCCAAGGCTGAGGGTCTGAAGATGGCGTTGGTTTTAGAAAAAATCGTGATGGGCCGGTTCGATAATCCCGATGCGCCGCATATCGCGGGCTATGAGGCCTCGGGCGGCTATGAGGCGATTCGGAAGCTCCTGGGAGGCGTCGAACCCGCAGACGTCATCGAACTCGTGAAGGCCTCGGGCCTGCGCGGGCGCGGCGGCGCGGGATTCCCGTGCGGGCTCAAGTGGAGTTTCGTGCCCCAGGTGGACGGGCCGAAATATCTGGCTGTCAACGCGGACGAGGGTGAGCCCGGTACGTTCAAGGATCGCGAACTGATGCTGCGCGACCCGCACCAGCTCATCGAGGGCATCCTCATCACTTGCTACGCCGTGGGTATCGAAAAGGCCTACATTTACATTCGCGGCGAGTTCGTCGCCCCCTGGCGCGCGGTGGAAAAGGCTCTGGCCGAAGCCTATGAGAAGGGCTACGTCGGCCAGAACATCATGGGCAGCGGTTTTTCGTGCGATATTTATACCCACCGGGGAGCGGGGGCCTACATCTGCGGCGAGGAGACCGGGCTTTTGGAATCGCTCGAGGGCAAGCGCGGGCATCCGCGCCTCAAGCCGCCGTTTCCGGCGGTGGTCGGTCTGTATGCGCGGCCCACGGTCATCAACAACGTGGAGACCCTCGCGAATCTTCCCCACATCGTGAACAAGGGGGCGGAGTGGTTCGCCGGCATCGGAATCGATGAGAAAAACTCGGGCACCCGCATGTACTGCGTCTCGGGCCACGTGGCGAAGCCGGGCCTCTATGAACTGCCGCTCGGCCTGACGTGCGAGGAGATGATTCACGAACACTGCGGCGGCATGCGAAACGGCGCTGCTCTCAAGGCGGTGATTCCCGGCGGCGCGAGCGCGCCCGCCCTCACCGCGAAGGAAGTATATGAAGACAAGGTGACGATGGATTTCGACTCCCTCGCCCGTGCGGGCAGCATGGGCGGCAGCGGCGGCGTCATCGTCATGGACGAGACGACGTGCATGGTGCAGGCCGCTGGCAGGCTCGCCGCCTTTTTCGAGCACGAATCCTGCGGGCAATGCTCGGTCTGCCGGGAGGGGACCGGCTGGGTGTCCGAGATTCTCGCCCGAATGGAGCGGGGCGCGGGAGTACCCGACGATTTGGAGACGCTCGCGTCGATAGACCCCAACATGCGGGGCAACACCATCTGCGTGCTCTCGGATGCGTGCGCCATGATGTTTGGCGCTTTCTTGACGAAATTTCACGATGAATTCGAAGCGCACATCTCTCTGGGCCGCTGTCCGCTGGGCAGCCCGTATCCCGCCGCGATGTGATGGGGGAGAGGCGATAGATGTCGAATGAGCAGGTAACCTTCGTATTCAACGATCAGAGCATTACGATGGACAAGGGTCTGCCCGTCCTGGAGGCCGCGCTCCGCATGGGCGCGCACGTTCCGCATTTTTGCTACCACAAGAACCTCTCCATCGTGGGCCAGTGCCGGGCCTGTCTCGTGGAAGTGCTAGACGCCGGCAACGGCCGGCCGATACCCAAACTCCAGCCCTCCTGCGCCACGTATGCGGCCGAGGGCATGGTGATTAGTTCCGTGACCCCGCGCGTCATCGAGGCGCAAGAGGGGGTGTTCGAATTCCTGCTCAAGAACCACCCGCTCGATTGTCCGGTATGCGATCAGGGCGGTGAATGCCCCTTACAGGATCAGACCATGGCCTACGGCAAGGCGATCAGCAGGACGCACGAGTTCAGGCGCATTTATGAAAACAAGGAGATCAGCGCCTTCATCAAGCCCGAGATGAACCGCTGCGTGCACTGCACCCGGTGTATCCGCTTCACCGAGGAGATAGACGGCGGAGCGGAGTTCGGCTGGGCGCAGCGGGGCGACCGCACCGAGGTGGGCGTTTATGAGGACCTGCCCCTGACGAGCGTCGTCTCGGGCAACGTCATCGACATCTGCCCCGTCGGCGCGCTCACGGACAACAAATACCGTTTTACCGCGCGCGTGTGGGAGATGCAGGAAACCCAGGGTCCCTGCACCCTGTGCAGCGTGGGCTGCCGCCAGGGCGTCTGGACGAAAGATGGCGAGATAAAGCGCGTTACGGCGGCGGAGAACGAAAGAGTGAACGACACGTGGATTTGCGACGTCGCGCGCTACGGTTGGAGTGGGGCGCACGGCGAAGGGCGGATCACCCAGCCGATGATCAGAAAAGACGGCGAACTGACGCCCGTCGGCTGGGCGGAAGCCATCGGCGAGGCGGCGAGAGGCTTCGGCGCTGTTATGGAACAGTCGGACGGCGGCGCAATCGCCGGTCTGGGCGGGGCTTCGTCCACGAACGAAACCGCGTATCAGTTCGGCGCCTTCATGCGCTCGGTTCTGGGAACCAATCACCTGGACAGCCGGATTCACACGCGCGACATCGTGCAAACGGACTTACAAAGCGCCGCTTTCGGCGGCGTGGGCGGCGCGGGCTCCATCGAAGAACTGGGCCGCTCGAAGGCCGTCATCATCGTGGGGAGCGACCCGTTCAGACAGCATCCCATTCTCGCGCTTCAGATCAGAAAGGCGCACCGGGCGCGCGCGGTCATCATCAACGTGAACCAAAGGCGCATCGACCTGCGCGTTCAGGGCCGGGTGCATCATCTGATGCCGGTTCTGGGAGGCATCTCGCGGACGTTGCGCGCGCTGGCGACATACCTCGTGGACGGCGGCGCTAAACCCGAAGGAGAGAACGTGGAAGACTACGCCGCGCTCCTCGATTCCGTGGACTTGAGCCGCCTGTGTGAAGAGGCGGACGTGTCGCCCGATGATCTCATAGCCGCCGCCCGGGCGATCCTGGTGGCCGATGGCGGCGTGAGCATACTCTCCGGTCCGGGGGAGACGGGGAAGGTCGCCGTTTCCGAGGCGATCAACCTGGGACTATTGCTCCGCGCCAACATGCTCTTCGCCACCAGCGCGCCGAACTTGCAGGGCGCAATCGATATGGGTCTGCACCCGGAGACGCTGCCCGGCGGCGATTTGTCGGATGAAGATGTGCGCGCCGCCTGCGAGGAAGCCTGGGGAAAGCCGCTTAGCGCGCAAGTCGGCAAAGATACGAACGGCATACTCGATGGACTCGTAAGCGGTGAACTGAAAGGCCTTTATATTCTGGACTGCGACCCGGTGGCGGAGCATCCAGACGGCGCGCGGGCGCGCGGGGCGCTTGAGAAGGCCGATTTCGTCGTTCTGCAGACTTCTCATTTAAACGCCAGCGCGGAATACGCCGACGTCGTGATCCCCGCACCGACGCTTTATGAGGAAACGGGCAGCGTTACGAACCTGGAGCGCAGGGCGCAGGCTCTCCCGCGCGCGCTCAAGCCGATGATCGACAAGATGGTCCCCGAAGCGTGGCGGGCCTTCGCCGATATCGCCAAGGCGTTGGAGCGGCCCATGCGGGCGAACTCGCTGGACAAGATTCGAATTGAGGCGCACTCGCTGATTAGCGATTACGCGAATGCCTTCGGACGGATGCCCGATGAGGGTCTGCATCTGAGGAGAGAGGGGCGGCGCGCCTACCAGATCGCGCAGATTTCAGAAAAAGAGGCCCAAGAGCCGGGACTCAGGATGTTCTTGACGCCCGTCTTGTGGCTCTCGGGGGCTTATGCGGCATCGGCCTATCATCTCGCCGACATGCCCGAAGCCGCGCTCGCCCTCTCGCCGAGCGATGCGGGGAGCCTGGGCGTCCAGGACGGCGAACTCGTGGAATTCGAAGTGGGCGGCGAGGCCGTTCAACTCCCTGCGCACGTCGATAAGAACGCGCCCGTGGGCGTCGCCTTCGCGCCTGAGGGTTATTTGCGCGCGCATGGGGGCTCGGCCCTCAACACAGGCGGCGCGCCGGGCCGCCAGGGCGTGGAGATTCAGGTGCGCAAGGCGGAGAAACCCCAAGAGGTGGGAGCATAGATGGTTTCTTTGCTCATCATTCTGGGGAAAGTGCTCGTGGGCTTCGGCGGGCTTTTGCTGCTCGCCGCCTACATGACCTGGATGGAGCGGCGCGTGTTCGCGCTTATACAGGTGCGGGTGGGCCCCAACCGCGTGGGTCCGTCGGGGCTTTTGCAGCCCATCGCCGACGGGATCAAGCTCATGTTCAAGGAAACCATCATTCCCGCTCAGGCGGACAAGGTGATTTACGTTCTGGCGCCCGCCATAACGCTCATTCCGGCGCTGGCCGCCTTCGCCGTGGTGCCCTTCGGCGATTCCGTGACCGTGCTCGGCCAGAAGGTGGACCTGGTCCTGGCCGACGTGAACGTCGGCATCCTGTACATCTTAGCCATGGGGGGCATCGGCGTGTACGGCATCGTGCTCGGCTCATGGGCGTCTAACAGCAAATATCCGCTCATCGGGGGACTCCGCTCTGCTGCGCAGTTGATCAGCTACGAACTCTCGCTCGGCATGTCGCTTCTGGGCGTTGTCATGATCTCGGGCACCTTGAGCCTCAAGGGGATCGTCGAGGGCCAGGCCGGGATGCCCTACATCGTCTTGCAGCCCCTGGGATTTTTGCTCTTCGTCATCTGCATGCTGGCGGAGACGAACCGGGCGCCGTTCGATTTGCCCGAGGCCGAGAGCGAGCTCACCGGCGGTTTTCATACCGAATACAGCAGCATGCACTTTGCGGTTTACTCCATCGCCGAGTATTGCAGCATGATTACGCTCTCGGCGGTGGGAGCGACTTTTTTCCTCGGCGGATGGCGCGGGCCGCTGCTGCCGCCCGTCGTGTGGTTCCTGATCAAGGTGCTGGCGTTCATGTTCTTCTTCATGTGGCTGCGCGCCTCCACGCCACGCCTGCGCTATGACCAACTGATGGGTTTCGGATGGAAGGTGCTTCTGCCCCTCTCCATCCTGAACGTGATGCTCACGGCCGGCGCCGTCGTTTTCTTGGGCTAGCGGGCCGCTCGAAAGGGGGGAGGTTTCATGTTAGGCGAGATTTGCAGGGGATTGTGGCTGACGCTCAAGCATTCCTTCAAAAACCGCGTGACCGTGCAATACCCCGAAATCAAAGAGGAGATGCCCGTGGGCTACCGAGGCCTCCACAAGCTGCTGCGCTGGGAGGACGGTCTGGAGCGCTGCGTGGGGTGCAAGCTCTGCTCGGCGGCGTGTCCCGTGGATTGCATTTATGTGGAATCAGAAGAGAACGACCCCGAGGCGCCGACCTCCAAGGGCGAGCGCTACGCCAGCATTTACGAGATCAACGAGCTTCGCTGCATTTTTTGCGGATACTGCGAAGAAGCCTGCCCGGTCGGCGCGGTCGTGCTGGGCAACGAGTATGAATTCTGCCAGGACGATCGCGGCAAGTTCCTCTACGAGAAGGGCGATTTACTCGTGGAGCGGACAGAGGATTATCCGGAGCTTCATGCCCGCTATGACGAGAAAAACCTGCTCACGTATGTCTAGGGTTTGATTTCAGGCGGGCGCCCGCCCGCTGGAGGAAGGGCGGTAGTGGCCAGTTCCCTGTTTTTTTATTTCCTGGCGGTGGTGACGACGGTGGGCGCGATAGCCGTCGTCGCGTTTCCCAGCCCGCTCTACAGCGTGCTCGCCCTGATACTGACCTTCCTGGGTCTCGCGGGTTTGTATCTCTCGCTTCACGCGCAGTTCATCGCCATCGTTCAGGTGATCATCTACGCCAGCGCGATCATGATGCTCTTCCTGTTCGTGGTGATGCTGATCAACCTGGGCCGGGAGGAGAAAAGAGAGTTGCGACTGCCCGGCCAGAAGATGCTGGGCGCCATCGCGGGGCTCGCCGTTTTCAGCGTGCTGCTCAAGATATTCCTCTCCACCTCCCTCATGACGGGCAAGAAGGGGAGTTTTCCGCCCGAGCGCGTGAGCGAACTGGGCAACACGCAGGTAATCGGAAATCTATTGTTGACGGATTACGTCCTGCCGTTTCAGGCCATGGGCGTCTTGTTGTTCGTGGGCATCGTCGGCGCCGTGGTGCTGGCGCGCAGGCGAAGCCGCTAGGAGGGATGGGACGTGGCGCCGCTCGAGCATTACCTGATTCTGAGCGCGGTTCTCTTCTCCCTGGGTGTCGTGGGCGTCGTGGTGCGCAGAAACGCCATCGTCGTCATCTTGTGCATCGAGTTGATGATGAACGGGGCGAATTTGGCGTTCGTGGCCTATGGCCGATTCCTGGATTCGATGGCGGGCCAGATGATCGTGTTTTTCGTGATGGCGGTGGCCGCGGCGGAGGCCGCAATCGGGCTGGCCATCGTGGTGCTGATTTACCGCAACCGCGAATCCACCGACTTGGACGAAATCAATCTACTGAAGCTATAAGAGCAAGGAATCATGGATAGTCTGACTTTCATATTGGCGTTCCCCCTCATCGGCGTTTTCGTGAATCTGCTCTTCGGCTGGAAGCGCGGGGAGAAATTCGCCGGCTGGACCGCGACGCTGGCGATGGCGCTCGCGTTCGCGGCGTCACTTGTTTGCTGGCTCCGCCTACTGGCGATGCCCGAGAAGGGGCGGCTCATCCGCGTCGTCTTGTTCGAGTGGATTCCCGTGGGCGCCTTCGAGGTCAAGGCGGGCTTCTCGCTGGACCCGGTTTCCGCCGTCATGGCGCTGGTCGTCACCGGCGTAGGTGCGCTGATCCACCTCTACTCGATGGGCTACATGCACGACGACCGCGGCGTTGTGCGCTATTTCATCTATCTGAACCTCTTCTCGCTCTCCATGCTCACGCTCGTTCTGGGCGATAACTTCGTGGTCATGTTCGTGGGCTGGGAGGCGGTGGGCCTATGCAGCTACCTGCTCATCGGCTTCTGGTACGAGCGCAAGGCGGCGGCCGAGGCCGGCAAGAAGGCCTTCATCGTGAACCGGGTGGGTGATTTCTGCTTCCTGATAGCGCTTTTCTACATCTACAGCGTCGTCGGCTCGCTGGATTTCTCGGAGGTGTTCTCGAAGGCCCCTCAACTGCTCGGTCCCGAGAGCGCGGCGGCGACGATCATCTGCCTGTTGCTCTTCGCGGGCGCGACGGGCAAGAGCGCGCAGATTCCCCTCTATGTCTGGCTGCCCGACGCGATGGAAGGCCCCACCCCGGTCAGCGCCCTGATACACGCGGCAACGATGGTGACGGCGGGCGTCTATATGGTGGCGAGAACACACGTGCTCTTCGAACTCTCATCCACGGCGATGCTCGTGGTGGCCGTCATCGGAGCGCTCACGCTGTTGATGGCGGCGTCCATCGCCCTGGTGCAGACCGACATCAAGAAAGTGCTCGCCTACAGCACGGTGAGCCAACTGGGCTATATGTTCCTGGCATGCGGCGTGGGGGCGTTCTCCGCGGCGATCTTCCATCTGATGACCCATGCGTTCTTCAAGGCGCTCCTGTTCCTGGGCGCGGGAAGCGTGATTCACGCCTTAGGCGGTGAGCAGGACATCCGCAGGATGGGCGGACTCCACGCGGCGCTTCCGAGAACGAGCAATACCTTCTTGATCGGCGCGCTGGCGATCGCGGGCATATTCCCCTTCGCCGGTTTTTTCAGCAAGGACGCCATCCTCTACTCGGCCATGACGGCCGAGCGCGGCGGGGTTTTATTGTGGCTCGCAGGCGCGGCCGGCGCGCTGATGACCGCGTTCTACATGTTCAGGCTCTTGTTCCGGGTATTCTTCGGCGCTTGCAGCCTGAGCCTGGAGGAGCAGCAGAAAGTCCATGAGTCTCCCACCAACATGACGCTTCCGCTCCAGGCGCTGGCGGCGCTCTCTATCGTTGGCGGCTGGGTGGGGATTCCCCTCATCGCGGGAGCGAACGTTTTCGGAGATTTCCTCGCTCCTGTTTTCGGCGGCCACGTGGAGGCGCATCATGAGGTGGTGTTCGAGATTCTGATGATGGTGTTCTCGCTCGCCATCGCCTTCATCAGCATTTACGCGGCCTACAATTTGTATGTCTTGAAAAACGACGGCGACAGCGCCTACGTGGAGCTCTGGCCGGGTATCCACCGCCTTTTGGTGAACAAGTATTACGTGGATGAGATATACGACGCTTTGATCGTTCAACCAGTGAAGCGGGCGTCGATTTGGTGCTGGATAGTGTTCGAGGATGGCCTGGTGGACGCGGCCGTGAACGGGGCGGGCTTTTTCGTGCGATCCCTGGGCGGCGTCCTGAGGCATCTCCAGACGGGCTATGTGAAGAGCTACGCCGTTTCGATGCTGGTCGGCGCGCTGGTGATTTTGCTGTATCTCACGGCGCGCTGATGATTTTTTCGATTCTTTGAGGAGCGTGAGGGGCGAGTGCCTGGAATAATCACCTCGATTTTGTTTTTGCCCATGCTCGGGAGTCTGCTGCTTCTCTTCGCGCGCGAGGGCGCCCGCAAGGGAAGCGGAGGCGTTCGTGCGTTCGCGTTGGCGGTGTCCCTGGCCACGTTCGCCCTCTCGGTGGTGATGTACGTGGGCTTCAGGCCTGGGTTCGCGGGCATGCAGTTTGTCGAGCAAGCCGAGTGGATCCCGAGATTCGGGATTTCATACAAAGTGGGCGTGGACGGCATCAGCTTGTTGCTCGTGATGCTGACCACCATCTTGACGCCCATCGCGATTCTCTTCTCCTTCGAGGACGTGCGGAAAAAGACGCGGCTTTACTATATGTCCCTGCTGTTTCTGGAGACGGGGATGCTCGGCGTGTTCTTCGCGCTCGATTTTTTCTTGTTCTACGTCTTCTGGGAAGGAATGCTGATTCCGATGTACCTCATCATCGGGGTCTGGGGCGGAGGCCGCCGGATTTACGCGGCCGTGAAGTTCTTCCTCTATACCATGGCCGGAAGCGTGCTGATGCTCGTGGCGATCATCTGGCTGTATTTCACGAGCGGGGTCGGCACGTTCGACATCCTGGCCCATTTCCGCGAACCGGTGGATACCGCTCTTCAGCCGTGGCTGTTCGCCGCGTTCGCCATATCCTTCGCCATCAAGGTGCCGATTTTCCCGTTTCACACTTGGCTGCCCGACGCCCACGTGGAAGCGCCCACGGCAGGAAGCGTCATCCTCGCCGGCGTCCTCCTCAAGATGGGCACATACGGATTCATGAGGCTGGCGATGCCGCTGTTCCCGACGGCGGCGCGCGAGTTCGCGTTCCTCATCATATGCCTGGCGCTGGTGGGGATCATCTACGGCGCGCTCATGGCCATGGTGCAGACCGACGTGAAGAAACTCGTGGCCTACTCCTCGGTGAGTCACTTGGGCTTCGTGATGCTGGGGCTTTTCTCCTTCAACCTTCTGGGCGCCTCGGGAAGCGTTTTGCAGATGGTGAACCACGGCATCAGCAGCGGGGCGCTCTTCCTGATCGTGGGTTTCATCTATACGAGGAGGCATACGAGGCTTATCGAGGAATTCGGCGGCCTCATTCGGGTGATGCCCGTGTTTTCGACGTTTTTCATCATCACGGCGCTGAGCAGCATCGGCCTTCCGGGACTGAACGGGTTCGTGGGCGAATTCACGATTCTGCTGGGCGCGTTCGAGCGCAACGCCTGGTTCGCCGTAATCGCGGCCACCGGCGTGGTTCTCTCGGCGGTCTACATGCTCTGGATGCTCCAGCGCGTCCTGTTCGGCGAGGTGAGCGTGCGGGCGAACCTGGGGCTTGCCGACATGAACAGGCGCGAGTGGCTCGTCATGCTGCCCATGGTGGCCCTCATGTTCTGGATCGGGCTTTATCCCAAGCCATTGTTCAACCGCATCGAGCCCTCGGCCAAGGCCTGGCTCTCGCAGGTGAACCGGAGGGTGCTGCGCGTGGAGGGCGCGCCTGAGCGGAAAATACAAAAGGGCGCGATCGCATATGTTCAAAGAGTCGAGGTGAAATAGCTTTGGATATCGTTCATCCTACGATCCATTGGGGATATCTGCTGCCGGTCATTCTGCCGGTGAGCGGGGCGGTGCTGGTGTTGATGTGGGACGCTTTTCTCGCCCGAGGGGAGCGCTCCGTCATCATCATCATCACGCTGGCGACGCTGGCCGCCGCCTTGGGCGTGACGCTCGGCGCGCGGAGTCTGCCGGGTCTGGCCGCATCGTTCGGCGGCATGTATCTCTTCGATGGGTTCACGCAGTTCCTCTACGTCGTCATCTTGTTCGCGAGCATTTTCTCGGTGCTCATCGCCGCGGCGCAGCGGGAGTTGGACGATACCCCGGCGGGCGAGTATTTCGGCCTCATTCTCTTCGCCACCTCCGGCATGATGCTCATGGCGGCGACGCGAAACCTGTTGATGATCTTCGTGGGTCTCGAGGTTTTCTCCTTGTCGCTCTACGTTCTGGCGGGATATCTGCGCGCACGTCCCGAGGGCAACGAAGCGTCTTTGAAATACTTTCTGCTCGGTTCGTTCGCCTCGGGTTTTCTGCTATACGGCATGGCGCTCGTCTACGGCGCCACCGGCTCGGTCGACCTGATAGAGATAGCCACGCGGCTTCACGAGAATCCCGCCTCGCGCGGGCCCGCCTTCCTGATGGGTCTGGGCTTCATGGTGGTGGGCCTGGGCTTCAAGGTGGCCGCCGCGCCGTTTTACATGTGGACGCCGGACGTATACGAGGGCGCGCCCACCGCGGTGACGGCGTTCATGTCCGTGGGCCCGAAGGCGGCGGCTTTCGCCGCGTTTTTCCGGGTTTTTCTCTCGGCGGGCGACGCCGCCGGGAGTTTCGATTCGGTTTTGTGGGTGATGGCCGTTCTCACGATGAGCCTGGCGAACCTCATCGCCATCTGGCAAACCTGCGTGAAGCGGATGCTCGCCTATTCGAGCATCGCTCATGCGGGCTATCTGATGGTCGCGCTCGTGGTCTCGCGCTCGAGCCCGGAGTTGGCCACGAGCGGATTCCTGTACTACATGCTCGTCTACGTATTCATGAACATGGGCGCTTTCTGCGTGCTCGTCCTCATCTCGAACATGCGCGAGGACGGCGGCACGAGGCTCGATAATCTCGCGGGTCTGGCCTCCTTCCGGCCCGGGCTGGCGGCGGCGATGGCCATATTTATGGTGTCGCTCTCCGGCCTGCCGCCCACCGGGGGTTTCGTGGCGAAATTCCATGTGTTCAGTGCGGCCCTGAAGGGTGGATATGTCTGGCTTACCGTCATCGCGGTGCTCAACAGCGTGGTGGCCGTATATTATTATCTGAGGCTCGTCGTGGTGATGTATATGCACGAGCCACAAGGCGGAGCCATGAGGCGCGGCCCGCATCCGGGTTGGTCCTATGCGCTTGCGGCGCTGACGCTCGCCGTCGCGAGCACCCTGCAACTGGGGATTTTTCCCTCCTCGGTGCTCGATTTCGCGCATCGCTCCACGGTCTTTTTTAATTGACCCCCAGGGGTTGGTTTTTCGTTTGTCACCATGATATAAATCATGGCGATTCGTTCAGTTTCAGGCTTTTGTTCCAGGGGTTTTCGGGGGAAATGGCCGCCTCGCGGCAGCGATGAGGGCGGTGGATTTTTCATCACCCCTGGCGGTTTTTGTTTTTGTGGGGGCCACGCATGGATGCGATGGAGATTGTAGGCGCTTTTTTCAGGGATTATGAGGTCATCAATCCCTATATCCCCATATTCCTGTTCACGCTCATGGCGTTCGCATTCGCCGCAAGCGTTCTGATTATCGCGCTGGCTATCCGCCCCAACTTGCCGGATCCCGAGAAGAACTCACCTTACGAGTGCGGCATGCCTCCCCTGATGGAGGCGCATGAGCGCTTCTCCATCCGTTTTTATCTGCTGGGCATACTGTTCCTGCTTTTTGACGTAGAGGCCTTGTTTCTGTTCCCATGGGCGGTGCGATACGACGCCCTCGGGTTGTTCGGATTCATCGAGATGATGCTGTTCATCGCCATCTTGCTGGTGGGTTATTTCTACGCTTGGAGAAAAGGAGCGTTGGAGTGGGCATAGTCGAGGGTAAATTCAGCGACAATTTCATCACGTCGAAAGTCGACAGCCTGGTCGCCTGGGCGAGGAAGAGCGCGCTTTGGCCGATGACCTTCGGTCTGGCGTGCTGCGCCATCGAGATGATGGCCTCAGGTGCGGCGCGCTACGATTTCGATCGTTTCGGCGTCATCTTCCGGGCCACGCCGAGGCAGTCCGACGTGATCATCGTGGCGGGCACCGTCACCCACAAGATGGGGGATGCGATTCGCAAGGTCTACGATCAGATGCCCGAGCCACGCTGGGTGATCGCGATGGGCAACTGCGCCACCTGCGGCGGCCCGTATGCGAACTATGCGGTGATGCAGGGAGTGGATGAAATCATCCCGGTGGACGTCTACGTTCCGGGTTGCCCGCCCAGGCCCGAGTCCTTGATGTGGGGCGTCATGCAGCTTCAGAAAAAGATTGAACAGGAAAAATATATCCGCAGGTAAAAGTCATACGGCGGACTAAGGGAAGAAGATGCCGGACGAAGTGGTGGAAAACAGCGAACAGGCAAATGGCGCGCCGGATTCCGATGAATCCGCCGAAGAGGTGAAGACCGCGCCCGGCGAGGATTTGAAGGCGTTGGTGGAATCGGAGTTTCCGGGCGCCGTTCTGGAGCAAAGCGCCTATCTTGACGAGGAGGACGAGGCGACGTTCGTGATAGGACTCGATTCCCTTGTCGGCGTGGCCACCCATCTGCGCGACCACGAAGATTCGCATTTCGAGCTCCTCACCGACTTGACCGCGGCGCACTACCTAGAGGCCGAAAATCCCCTCGAGGTGCTGTATCACCTCTATAGCATCGAGCATAACCGCAGGCTTCGCCTGAAGGTGCGGATCAAGGATGGTCAGTCCGTACCTACGGTTTCGGGGATATGGAGCAGCGCGGACTGGATGGAGCGCGAGGTGTACGATTTGTTCGGCATCGAGTTTGATGACCATCCGGATTTGCGGCGGATACTCCTGCCCGACAACTGGGGCAGCCATCCGATGAGAAAGGACTATCCCCTGGAGGGTAGGGGAGAGCGGATTTACACCAAGCCGAAGCGCAAGGAAATCGGCGATTAGGGCAGCGTACCTTTTGAAGGAATAAGGCATGGTCGGCGTAGCGAATACCTCTCGCATCGAGCAGAGCACCCTGCACGGGACCGAAGAACTCGTTATCAACATGGGTCCCCAGCACCCGAGCACGCACGGGGTGCTCCGGGTCATCCTGAAGCTCGACGGCGAGACGGTGAACGATCTCGACTGCGACATCGGCTACCTGCACCGCGGCACGGAGAAGATTGGCGAGAACATCACCTACACGATGTTCATCCCGTATACGGATCGCCTCGACTACATCGCCGCTCCCTCGAACAATCTAGCCTGGGTCACGGCGGTGGAGAAATTCTTCGACTGGGAGATCCCCATGCGGGCGCAATACATCCGCTCGATGGTGGGGGAACTATCCCGCATCGCCAGCCACCTGCTCTGGCTCGCCACGCACGCCCTGGACATCGGGGCGATGACGGTGTTCCTGTGGTGCTTCAGGGAGCGCGAGATGGTGCTCGATCTCTTCGAGACGGCGTTCGGCGGCCGCCTGACGGTGAACGCCTTCCGTCTCGGGGGTCTGCACGAGGACGTGCCGGATAAGTTCCTGCACCTCACGCAGGAGTTCATCGACATCTTCCCGAGCCGCATCGACGACTACGAGACGCTGCTCACCAACAATCGCATCTGGCTGCAGAGGACGCGCGACGTGGGCGTCATTTCCGCCGAAGACGCGATGGATCTGGGCCTCACGGGTCCGATCATCCGGGGCAGCGGCGTGCGTTGGGACTTGAGGCGCGCCAAGCCCTACGCGGCGTATCCCTATCTCGATTTCGTCGTGCCCGTCGGTGAGAACGGCGACATTTACGATCGGTATCTGGTGCGCATCGAGGAGTTGCGCCAGAGCACGCGCATCATCCAGCAGTGCCTGGAGCAGCTTCCCGGCGGGCCGGTGAGCTGCAAGACGCCGCGCACCATCAAGCCGCCCGAGGGCGAGATCTACCACAGCATCGAAAATCCCAAGGGCGAGTTCGGTTTTTACATCGTGAGCGATGGGACGACGACGCCCTATCGCGTGCGCATCCGGCCGCCCTCATTCATCAACCTGGGCGGGCTGAAGAAGCTGTGCATCGGGCAGTTGGTCGCAGACGTGGTGGCCATCATCGGAAGCATCGACATCGTGTTGGGCGAGTGTGATCGGTAAGGAGTCGTTTCGTTGGACATGGCGCTTGAAGTCGCGGTCGCCGCGATAAAGATATTCATCGTCCTGAACGTGGTTCAGCTCGTGGCGGCGTATCTGACGTATACCGAGAGAAAGGTGATCGCACACGCGCAGATGCGCCTCGGGCCGATGCGCGTGGGCTGGCACGGACTTCTCCAGCCGATAGCGGACGGGCTGAAGCTGTTCCTGAAAGAAGACATCATCCCCGACAAGGCGGACCGGGTCGTGTTCGTACTGGCGCCCATCATGGTGCTGGTGCCCGCCTTCGTCGTCTACTCGGTGCTGCCCTTCAGCGCGACGTTCTACATCACGCAGGTGAACATCGGGCTGTTCTTCATCCTGGCGATCAGCTCGCTCGGCGTGTTCGGCATCGTGATGGCGGGCTGGGCCTCGAACAGCAAATACTCGCTTCTGGGCGCGCTCAGGAGCGCGGCGCAGATGCTGAGCTACGAGATTTTCTTAGGATTTTCCGTCATCGGGCCGCTGATGCTCGCAGGCACGCTGAATATGCAGGGGATCGTGCACGCCCAGAGCGACGTGTGGTTCGTGTTCTATCAGCCCATCGCGTTCATCGTCTTCTTCATCGCGGCGCTTGCGGAGACGAACCGCGTGCCCTTCGACCTGCCCGAGGCGGAAACCGAACTCGTGGCGGGCTTTCATACCGAATACAGCGGGATGAAGTTCGCCTTCTTTTTCCTGGCGGAATACGCCAACATCGTGGTCGTCTCGACGGTGGGCGTCACGCTGTTCTTCGGCGGTTGGGGGGGGCCGGACTTCATTCCGCTTCCCGGATTCGTCTGGTATGTCCTCAAGCTCGCCACGATGATATTCGTTTTCATATGGCTGCGGGCGACGCTGCCGCGCTACCGCTATGATCAGCTGATGCGCGTGGGCTGGAAGTTCATGTTCCCGCTCGTGATGATCAACATTTTCCTGACCGGATTCCTGAAGTACCTGTTCTTGTAAATCGCGGGAGAGACGCAGGGTGGAGCTATATTTCTTTTATTTGTTCGGTGGCGGGATGATCATCACCTCCTTGCTGATGGTCACGCGCGCCAACGTGATTCACGCGGCCTTGTTGCTGGTGCTGACGTTTTTCTTCCTCTCGGGCACCTTCGTGCTGGCCGGGGCGGAGTTTCTGGCCGCCGTGCAGATTCTGCTCTACGCGGGCGGCATCATGGTGCTGTACCTGTTCTCGATCATGCTGATGAACGTGGAAGTGGCCGTCCGGATGCGGCAGTGGCACCGCCAGGGAATCATGGTGCTCGCGGCGGCCGTTTTGCTGGGTCTGGAAATATGGGCCGTGATGGGGGAGGTGGAGTTCGCGACGCCCAGGCAGTGGGGGTGGTCCATAGGAGCCACGCCGGGCAACGTCGAGGCCCTGGGCGCGGTCTTGTACACGAAATTCCTGTTCCCCTTCGAGGTGGCCTCCATCCTCCTGCTGGCCGCGATGATCGGCGCCATCGTCCTCGCGAAGCGCGCGATAGACCGATAGAGGGGAGAAAGAACCCGTTATGATACAGATGACTCATTTTCTCGCTCTGGGCGCCATTTTGTTCCTCATCGGCGCGGCGGGCGTGCTGATGCGCCGCAACGCCATCATCATCTTGTTGTCCATCGAATTGATGCTCAACGCCGTGAACGTGACCTTCGTGGGCTTCTCGCGCCACTGGGCGGATATGACGGGCCAGGTGTTCGCCATTTTCGTCATCACCGTGGCGGCGTGCGAGGCGGCCGTGGGACTTGCGATTCTCATCGCCCTGAACCGCGACCGCACGATGGTCAACGTGGACGAAGTCAACCTTTTGAAGTGGTAGGGGAATCATGATCGAACTGGCCTGGCTCATTCCCGTTTTCCCGGTGATCGGGGTTCTGATCAACGGGTTGTTCGGAAGGCGCGTGGGCGAGAAGGCGGGCCCCATCGCTTCCGTCATGGCGGGCTTGTCGTTTCTGGTGGTGCTGGGCATCGCCTCTGAGATGATCTTCGGCTCAGGCGGCAGTCACACCGTTTCGCTGTGGACGTGGGTGGAGGCGGGAAGCCTCAGCGTGTCGATGAGCTTCCTGATCGATCCCTTGAGCACCGTCATGCTGCTCGTGGTGGCGGGCGTGGGCTTTCTGGTGCACGTCTACGCCGTGGGCTACATGCACGGAGACCCGGGCTACCCGCGCTTTTTCGCCTATCTCAACCTTTTCATGCTCTCGATGTTCCTCCTGGTGCTGGGCGACAACTATCTCGTCATGTTCGTCGGCTGGGAGGGCGTGGGCCTGTGCAGCTATCTGCTCATCGGCTTCTGGTACGAGAAGCAGTCCGCCTCCGACGCCGGCAAGAAGGCGTTCATCGTCAACCGGATCGGCGACGCGGGTTTTTTGCTCGGCATGTTCCTTATCTGGACGGTGACCGGCAGCCTCACCTACACGGAAGTCTTCAAGGCGGCTCCCGAGATGAGCGCGGCGGCGGCCACGGCCGTCGGTCTTCTGCTGTTCGTCGGCGCCATCGGCAAGAGCGCGCAGATTCCGCTCTACGTCTGGCTGCCCGACGCGATGGAAGGACCGACGCCGGTGAGCGCTCTCATCCACGCCGCCACCATGGTGACGGCGGGCGTCTACATGGTCGCGCGCACGAGCCCCATCTACGTCATGGGGCCGGACGCGATGAGCGTCATCGCCATCGTCGGCGCGCTCACGGGCCTTTTCGCCGCGAGCATCGGACTGGTGCAAAACGACATCAAGCGCGTGCTCGCCTACAGCACGGTGAGCCAGCTCGGCTTCATGTTCATGGCGCTGGGCGTGGGCGCCTTCACGGCCGCCATCTTCCATCTGATGACCCACGCCTTCTTCAAGGGCCTGCTCTTTTTGGGAAGCGGCAGCGTCATCCACGCGCTTCACCATGCGCCCGAGGAACAGCAACAGGACATGCGCTACATGGGCGGCTTGAAGGACAAGATGCCCGTGACGTACTGGACGTTCCTGATAGGCGCCATCGCCATCGCGGGCGTACCGCCGCTGGCGGGTTTCTGGAGCAAGGACGAGATTCTGGCGAACGCATTCTTCACGGGGCACTACACGGTCTGGGTCATGGGCTGCGTTGCGGCCTTCATGACGGCCTTCTACATGTTCCGGCTCATCTTCATGACGTTCCACGGCGAGATGCGCGTCGATCATCACGCCCGCGAGCATATTCACGAATCTCCCGCCACGATGACGGTTCCGCTCGTCATCCTGGCGGTCTTGAGCGTGATTGGCGGCGTAATACCCGGTTTCCCGCCCGAGGGCGGCTGGATACACCGCTTCTTGGCGCCCTCGCTGGCGAAGATGCCGGCCGGCGGCCACGCCATGGACCAGGGGGTGCGCCTGATGAACGCCGCGACCGATGGCGGCGGGCACGGCGGGCCGGCGGCGGTGTTCCTGATCATCCTGGCCATCGCCATCGCCCTGGGCGGCATCGCCCTGGCGTGGATGATGTACGTGAAGGACACCGAGGCGCCGAGGCGCTTATACAGACGCATGCCGGGCATATATTATCTGCTCCTGGGCAAATACCATATCGACGAGATTTACCAAGCCTGCATCGTCGAGCCGACTTACAAGCTCATGCGCGGCTTGTGGACCTTCGATGCGAAGGTGGTGGACGGCGCGGTGAACGGCAGTTCGCTCATCACCGTCGTGACGAGCCGCTTTTCGGGTATTTTCGACCTACGGACGGTGGACGGCGCAGTGAACGGCACGGCGAGCTTCATCCGTTTTTTTTCCCAGGTATTCAAATATCTGCAGTCCGGAATGGTTCAGAATTATCTTTTCGTGATGCTACTGGGCATCTTCGTGATGCTGAGCGCGTACCTTTTCCGCTGATGCGATGAGGTTTTGGAGGAACTATGAGTAACATGCCGCTTCTTACGCTGATCACCTTCCTGCCCGCGGCGGGTGCGGTGATTATCATGCTCTTCATGAAGAAAGAGCAGACGAAAGCCATCAAGGGTTTCGCCACGGCGGTGGCGGTCTTGGACTTCCTGATTTCACTTCCCCTGTGGTTCCGTTTCGACAAGGCCGAAGCCGGATTTCAGTTCGTGGAGAAGGTGAGTTGGATACCCACCATCGGCGTGAGCTATTTCGTCGGCATCGACGGAATCAGCGTGCTGCTCGTCCTGCTCACGACGCTGACGATGATCGTGGGGGTCTTGTGCTCGTTCACCGCCATCGAGGAGCGTGAAAAGGAATACTACGTCTGTCTCCTTTTGCTGGCGACCGGCATGCTGGGCACCTTCGTCGCTCTCGATATTTTCCTCTTCTACGTGTTTTTCGAGATCACCCTGGTGCCGATGTATTTCCTCATCGGCGTGTGGGGCGGGCCGAGGAAGCTCTACGCGGCGATCAAGTTCTTCCTCTATACGCTGTTCGGCAGCGTGTTGATGCTGTTGGGAATTCTGGCGTTCTACTTCGCCAACTTCAAAATGGGAACCGGAACCCTCACGTTCGATCTGGTCGAGTTGTACGCCGTGGGGCCGAAGATACCGCTTTCGCTCCAGGTATGGATATTCTTGGCGTTCTTCATCGGCTTCGCCATCAAGGTTCCGATGTTCCCCTTCCACACCTGGCTGCCGGACGCGCACGTGGAAGCCCCCACGGCGGGCAGCGTGATACTGGCGGGCATCCTGTTGAAAATGGGAACCTACGGGTTCGTGCGCTTCGCCCTGCCCCTGCTGCCTCAGGCGAGTCATGTGTTCGTGCCCTTCATGATGCTTCTCTCCATTATCGGCATCATCTACGGGGCGCTGGTGGCCATGGCGCAGACCGACATCAAGAAACTGGTGGCCTATTCTTCCGTGAGTCACCTGGGCTTCGTGATGCTCGGCGTGTTCGCCCTGAACGAGCAGGGCGTGCTCGGCGGGCAGCTTCAGATGATCAACCACGGAATCAGCACGGGCGCCTTGTTCCTTCTGGTGGGCGTCGTTTACGAAAGGCGCCATACGCGTCTCATCTCGGAGTACGGCGGCCTCTCGAAAGTCGTGCCGGTCTACACGGTGATCTTCGCCATCACGATGCTGAGCAGCATCGGGCTGCCGGGGCTGAACGGGTTCGTGGGCGAGTTTCTTATTCTCATCGGCGCGTTCAAGAAGAGCTATATATACGCCGCGTTCGCCGTGGTGGGCATCGTCCTGGGTGCGGCGTACATGCTATGGCTGTTCCAGCGGGTTTTCTTCGGAAATCTGGATAATCCCAAGAACGAGGAACTCACCGACTGCAACGCGCGCGAGGTTCTCTACCTTCTGCCGCTGGTCATCCTGATGTTCTGGATTGGCCTGTATCCCAAGCCGTTCCTCGGAAGGATGGAGGCGAGCGTGAAGAAAGTCGTGAAGATGGTGAACGTGGCGGCAGTTCCGCAAAAGGCCGTGGTCGGCAAAATGACGAAGCTCGAGAAAAAATAAACGAGATTTCGCTTGATTTGATGGAGTCTTTCTCATGCAAGTGGTGATTCCCGATATCGCCTTATCCCTGGCGGCTCCCGAAATAGGACTGGCCGTCCTCGTCTGTGCGGTTCTCATCCTCGACCTGTTCGTGTCGATCGAGAACAAATCGCGCGTGGGCGTCGTGGCGTTCGTGGGAGTCGTGATTCTGGGGCTGGTCGCCTTCGGGCAATGGGGCGAGGGCGCGAGAACGACGTTCAGCGGCTTTTACGTGGTCGATAATCTGAGCGTGTTCGTCAAGGTGTGCGTGCTTCTCTGCACGGCCATTTCCATTCTGCTGCTGCTTCAATACGCCAAGGTGGAGAAGATCAATTTCGGCGAATTGTACGCCATGCTGCTCTTCTCGGTGTTCGGCATGCTCGTGATGGCATCGGGCAACGATTTGATAACGGTCTATCTGGGTCTCGAGACCATGAGCATCAGCATCTACGTGCTCGTGGCGTTCATGCGGCACGACCCCTTGAGCCGGGAGGCGGGCCTCAAGTATTTCCTCATGGGCGCTTTCGCCTCCGGCGTTCTCCTCTACGGCATGGCCCTGACGTACGGATTCACCGGAACGACCTCGATTCGCGGAATAGCGGCGGCGTTCTCCGGTTCCGGGGGCGCGGCCATCGCGCAGAACCCGTTGATGATTTTCGGCCTGATTCTCCTGGTCGCGGGTTTTGGGTTCAAGCTGGCGATGGCGCCTTTTCACATGTGGCTGCCCGACGCCTACACGGGCGCTCCGACCCCGATTACGGGCTTCATGTCCGTGGCCGTCAAATTCGCGACCGTGGCCGCCCTGATGCGGATATTCTTCGTGGCGTTCCCGGCCATGGCCGATAGGTGGAACACCTTGTTGTGGGCGCTCACGGCGTTCACGCTGGTGTGGGGAAACGTGGCGGCCATCGCCCAGACGAGCCTCAAGAGGATGCTGGCGTACTCGAGCATCGGACATGCGGGCTACGTGCTGATGGGCGTGGTGGCCACCATGAGCGTCGTGGACGGCAAGGTGACGTTTACTTCCATCGGCATCAGCGCGGTGACTTTTTACCTTCTCGCCTACCTGTTCACCAACCTGGGGGCCTTCGGCATGTTGGTTCTCGTGTGCCGGGAGGGCTACCGGGGAGACAACATCGAGGACTGGAGGGGAATCGGGCAGGCGCACCCCTGGGCGGGGATGGCCTTCGTGGTGTTCCTGCTCTCGCTCGGCGGCATTCCGCCGACGGCCGGTTTCGTCGGCAAGCTCTACCTGTTCGCCGCGGCGGTGCAGAACGAGTATTACTGGCTCGCCGCCATCGGGCTCCTCATGAGCGCGGTTTCGATGTACTACTACGGGCGCATCATGATGGTGATGTTCATGGAGAACAGGGGAGAGAGCCAGGAGGTGATGAGTCTTTCGAGCGCGCCTTCGCTTTTCTTCGCGCTGGTGGTGCTGGTGGTGGCGACCCTGCTGCTGGGCATCTTCCCTGGCAGCTTCCTCGACGCGGCGAAGGGCACCGTCGCCGGGTTCATATAGAGAATAAAAAAGCGCGTATATTATTAAAAAAAGCACAAAAAACTCTCGCCTTCCGGATGAGTTCGGAAGGCGATTTTGTAGTATTACCATTATTTTAAGCTGTGAAAGCTATTCACCTAGGCCTAAGATTGACATTTTGTCATATTCACGCCATACATTTCCGAAAAATAGTCAAAGCATGACGTAGTGCGCCGGAATCCAGAACGCTCTTCCTGGCTTTTCCGTTCCGAGCGCGTCTTATATCTCACTGATATGCCTTTTGTTATGAGAGTCGCTGATTTTGAGGCGGCAAGGTCTCTGGTTTGGCATGATTCGTGCTGCTTTTGAGGGTGTGAATTTCATGCCCTCATGGGCGCCTTTAGCATAGGAGCCTTTTCTCCCCGGTGGTCAGTTGAAGGGTCCCCCGATGCTGATTCACTGACATCTCGCCGAATGATTCGCTGTTTTTGAGCGAATTCCTTCCAAAATGGGGCATGTCCTTAGGGGCGTGCCCCTAGTCTTTATTTATCAAGGAGTTGTTCGAGCAGGGCCGGCGCTTCCAGTAAGGACGGAAGGGTCATATCGCTAGGAATGAAGGAATATTCCGACAGATGAACCGACAACATTCCGGCCGTCTTGGCGGCCATCATATCGTATTTGCCGTCCCCGATGACGATGCATTTTTCGGGCGATACGCCGATTGCCTCGGCGCCTGCGAGCAGGGGCCTCGGGTCCGGCTTCCAATAACCCATATCCCGGGTGATCAGAACATCGAACGAGATATTGATTTTTTCCGCCATTTTCAGAACATGCCGCTCCGCGTTGTTCGTCACGACCCCGAAGGGGATTCTTTTCGTTCGCAGATACGCAACCAACTCGTGCGCGCCGTCGTTGGCTTCGGCCATGTCGGCGGCTTTAAGTTCATGTATTTCAAGGATATTCGATATTTCATGCGCACGTTCGGGAGAGAGTGTGGGGAGGTGATCCAGAATAGAAATGTCCCCATCGACCAATCCCATCTCCTCTTTCATCGTGGGCCAGTCAAAGGCGGGTTTCGTGAGTGTGCCATCAAAATCCAACAACACACCCTCCATGGCTCGTTTCATATTTGCTTCCTCACAGCGCTTTTGAAATTTCATCGGAATCAAATCGTTGAAGCGGAGAGGTTTTCCCGCCGCGTTGAATCATCACACCAGATTCAGGCGGGCATAATTTGCCGATACGAACACCCATCGCGCCCGTCGCTATGAGCGTTTCCCGCACGATTTCTTCTCCTTCTGCCGGAACCGCCAACAAAAGCGCTCCCGATGTAATGACGCCCAAGGGGTCGAGTCCCAATGCTTCGCAAATCTTTTCCCCTTCAAAAGAGATGGGGATTTGACTCTCCTCCACGATTGCCCCCAAGCCTGCGGCTTCCGCCAATTCGTGAATTCCTGTGGCGAGACCGCCCTCGGTCGGGTCGTGCATCGCGTGCACGCGGCCTGTTCCGGCTGCCGCCAGAGCTTGCGACACTATACTGATGCCGGGAGAAACCAGATATCTTTTTGCATTCTCCAGTATCTCGATATCCATGATGCTTTTCAGAAAATCGTATTTTGCATCCGCCAGGATCGCAGTTCCTTCAACAGGTATGGGGCGCGTAAGCAGAATCAAGTCATCCGTACAAGCGTCCGCGCCTCGTATCAAATTCTCCTTGGATACTTCCCCCAACATATGGCCCGAAAGAATCGGAAATTCCAATCCCGATGTAATCTCCGTATGTCCACCGCATAAGGTGATGCCCAAATCGGCGCAAGTATCTCCCACATCTTTCCAAATGCGGTTTATTATCGCCTCGTTGGTGCGTCCTTCCGGCAGGAGCAGAGTCATCAGAAACCATAGAGGGATAGCGCCCATACAAGCGATATCGTTTGCGTTCACGTGAACTGCATAGCGCCCTATGCCGTTTTCGACAAACGTAATAGGGTCTGATTTCGCGACGAGATAACACTCTCCCATATCGATAACGGCTGCGTCTTCTCCAACCTGTGGACCAACGATGAGGCGCGGGTGAGGATTCGCGTTTTTGAGTAAAGTGTCCAGCACGTCCGGCGGAAGTTTACCCACGGGGAATGAAGATTTATTCGTCATTCTCTTACAATAATTGGGGGATTCAGCAACATCAAGCCGGATATCGAGAGCGCAATGCGTTTCAATGTTGACGCCCGAGATAGAGCGTTTTAGAATCCCTGTCTTTCCGGTAAAGGCATGGAAATACTTGCCTTTCAGGGAAATGGGCCGATAAGGAACAATCCTTGGTTGTTTGAGGATTGTTCCACATACTGCCACGGTAGCTCAGTCGGTAGAGCAGAGGACTGAAAATCCTCGTGTCGGCGGTTCAATTCCGTCCCGTGGCACCATCAAGAGGAATAGGCTTGGTCAATAAATTAGTTTGCGTCAGTGTCCCGGCTTCAACTGGCGGGACTATCCGTTAGCGGTTGTCTGAATTTGTAATCCCCTTCAATTCGATATTTTTTCCGTTTAGTTCAACAGTGCTCGTGAGCGGAACCGCCGTTTGAACCATTTGCTCGGCGTAGCAGCCTTGTTTCGCCAATTGGATGATATGCAGGATTTGTTCTTTTGGTTCGCTCGATTCCACCTTGAAATGTGTACGCACCCTTCTGCACCCTGAATTTACGTCGCCCCTGAGAACGGAGCCTTTCAGAAAATAATCGAATTCGACGAGGCAGGTGGCTTTCTCGAAAGTAGTTTTCGTCATATGGGCGTACCGCCCAAGCTGGGTCAACAGTCAGAAACCAACCCCCATGGCGATGTATGTGAGAGGTTGCGGATACCTGTCCTCTCCTCCGATGCGGGGCGGTTCGTCGCTAAAAACTTCAAAATGCCGGAATCGCCCGATTTTCAGTTGTCCATCGTCCATCGTCTCCGTCTTTGCGAGCATGGTGATTTCATAACCGTCTTTCGGAAGCTCGGGTTTATCGATCGGTCTCTCGCCAGGCACGGTGCTCTCATGCCAGGGGTAATTTGGACTTTCCACCATGTTTGTTTGTCTCCCAAGGTTTGGACGAAAATGGTTTATTCTCGTAAATTATGATTTATATGGGTATCAGTCCCACCTCAACACGGAGACGTAACCCCCTTGCGGAACCTGGATGAGCGGTTCCATGTTTTCCTCTTTTTTGTGCATCTGGATTGTTTTTAGATGTGCATACGCCTCCCAGAGCATGTGGCGAAACGTGTATTCCAGGTTGAAATGAAATAGCTCCGTGTCGTCCGGGTCAATCCATACGCCGTTTCGATGCGCCTTGAGAGTGATGTTTTCACGCCATTTGCGGACATCCTCACCGGTTCCGGGCCGTATCATGCCCCGTGGCACGCGCTCGGAAATCTTTCGCTCATCCCGAATCGATTCGGGCGATTCCGAGCCAAGCACCTCCCAGGCGAGGGCGAACGAATCCCGCATGGCGTCGATAAGATCTTGGACTTGGGGATAATATTCGTTTTTCATCATTCGTCCATCGAACCTCTCAAGCAATTCTTTGTCACGCGGCAGATGGTCGCCGAAGAGGATGTCCCCCCAGCGAATCAGCAGCCATCGATAGGGCAGGGAGGCCATGTGGCTCACCTGATCACGAATGGACCACAAGCCCCAACTCTTCTCCTCTCTGACTCTCTCCAATATTTCCTCGGGCAGGCCGCCGGTTTCTTGCGCAAACAGTTCAACGACTTGCGGGAATTCAGGGAAAAGCGAACGCGCCGAATTTTCTTGTTTCTCCATCGTCTGGACTCCTCTGCCCGAGCGCGTGATGAGGCATGAATCGGTCGAAAAAATTTTCAGGAAAACATCGTCAAATTATCGAATTTTTCTCATATCTTTCAGAAATCCCTTTTCGCGGCGAAAGGCCTTCCCTTCGCAGGGGATAGCCCCCCCATAGCGCCTCCAAAGGGGGAAATTTGCGCATAACCATATATATATCAAAAGGTTAAATTTTCGGATATTTTCAGATATTTTTCCTATTTTTCCCCTATTTTCACTTTTTTTTAGATATTCCCCCGACGCCGAACGAAGCGGCTCGCCGCGCCACCATACCCGCGCTCTCTCCTTATCCCGCCACGGCAAATGCGGGGTCAATCGCGACTGATGAAGGAGCGATTGCGGTTTCCCGACCGGGGAGGGAGGGATTGTGCGCCCCTCATTTAAGGGTTACCCCATCATGTATCATTCCCGACCGGTCGGAAAGAGCCAATCCAGTTCAGACGATCGGAGGGGAAAGCCTCGGACGCTGAACCCCCGATTTCGTGGACAAGAGCCGCCCGAGCATGTAGATTGACGGCTCATTCATCGTTTTCGGTTTGTTCGAATTCACCTTTTCATCCGGGAGTATGGCATGGCGGAAGCCAAAGACATGGGCGGCGCCGTAATCGGCGAATCTCTACCCTTTTTGGATGATCCCGAAAAGGCGACGGGCGCTGCGGATTACCTTGACGATCTCCAGCTTCCGGGAATGTTGACGGGCAAGGCGCTTCGCAGCGAATACGCGCACGCCGAGATACTTTTCGTCGAGGCGCGCGAGGCTCTGCGGGTCTCCGGCGTCGTCGCCGTTCTCACGGGCGATGACTTGCCGAATCATCCCCACATCATTCCCCACGAGCGGGCCATGCCCGTCATCGCCTACGACAAGGTGCGCTACATGGGCGAGGTGGTCGCACTCATCGCGGCGGAGACGCCCGAGGCGGCGGAGGAGGCGATGCGGTTGATAAGGGTCGAATACCGCCCCCTGCCCGTCGTTTCCGATCCGCGCGAGGCGATGAAGAGAGGGGCGGAAAAACTCTTTCCCGGTGGAAACGTCCTCAACCAGGCGAAGATACGGAAAGGAGACGTCGGCGTCGGCTTCGAGAAAGCCGACGTGATTGTCGAGAGTGAATATTCGACTCCCTCCGTCGATCATCTCTATCTCGAGGTGGAGGCGGCTTGTGCGAGTCCGCACCCCGGCGGCGGGATTCAAATCTGGGGTTCGACCCAGCAGCCTTTTCTCGTGAGACAAAACGTCGCCCGGATGCTGGGGCTCAAGGGCGAGGGTTCGGTTCGTTTCGTCCAGACGATAACGGGCGGGGCTTTCGGCGGAAAGAGCGAAGCGAGTCTCGATGTGTGCCTGCGCGCCGCAGCTCTCGCCCATGCCGCCGGCAGGCCCGTGAAACTCGTGTATTCGCGCGAGGAAAGCATGATCGCCTCCTCGAAGCGTCACGCCACGTTCATTCGCTCCAAAACGGGAGCGACGAAAGACGGACGCCTCGTGGCCGTCGAGGTGGAAGTATGGCTGGACAAGGGAGCGTATGCGGCCAACGGAGGGGACAATCCGCCCGCGTTCAAGCGCGCTACCTACCATGCCGCAGGTCCCTATCAGGTGCCCAACGCGAAGGTGGACGTGCACTGCGTGCACACGAACCATCCCTATGGAGGCCAGATGCGCGGGCCGGGATGTCCCCAGGTCCACTTCGCGGGCGAGCAGCAAATCGATGAGATCGCCAGGGTTTTGGGGATCGACCCCATCGAGATCAGGCGCATCAACGGGCTGCGGGTCGGTTCCCGAACGGCCTGGAACCAGCATTTGCCCGAGAGCGTCGGTTTTCTGGATACGCTGAGAGAGGTGGAGGAGGCCTCATCCTGGGGAAGAGAGGGCAATGGAAACCGAAGACACGAAGATGGCCGCTTGCGCGGGCGCGGGGTGGCGAGTTGTCTGTATGGAACGGGCAACGCCTACTCTCCGGCCGAGGCGCATGTTTTTCTCAGGGCGGACGGCAAGGTGCAGGTGGCCGCCGGCGTCGTGGATTTCGGCCAGGGCAGCAAAACGGTCTTGTGCCAAATCGCCTCCGAAACGCTGGATATCCCGTATTCGGAGTTTTTGATGGAGAGCGTGGACACCGCCATCGATCCGTTCGGCGGCACCAGTTCGAGTTCGCGAATCACCATGCAGGGCGGAAAGGCGGTCTACAACGCTTCGCTGGAGGCCCGGGCCGAGCTGTTGCGCCTGGGCGGAATTCTGCTGGAGGTGGACCCTGAGGATCTGGAACTGCGAGGCGGCGTGGTTCAATCGCGCTCACATGAGGAAACCCGGATCACCCTTCCCGAAATTGCAAAGGCGTATGTGGCCGATGAACTCAAGCAATTGGCCGCTGCGGACAGCATACCGCCGCCTGCGAAGATTGATTCAGAAACGGGCCTGGGCGAGCCGTATGAAGTCTATGGGTTCGGCAGCCAGGTGGCCGAGGTGCTGGTGGACGAAGAGACCGGAGAAGTGGAGATCACCGGCGTTTGGGCCGCGCACGACGTGGGCCGGGCGATAAGCCCCATGGGCGTGGAGCAGCAGATCGAAGGCGGCGTCTACATGGGCATCGGCTTTTGCATGATGGAGGAAGTCGTTCAGCGGGAGGGTTTGATGCAAAACCCCGACATGCACGGCTACCTCGCTCCGACGGTGGAGGACGTGCCGGACCGGGTGGCGTCCGTCATCGTGGAGGATTCCTATTCGAACGGCCCTTACGGGGCGAAAGGGGTCGGCGAGCAGGTGAACGTGCCCACGGCGGCCGCCATCGCCAATGCGGTTTACGACGCCACGGGCGTCCGGTTCCATAATTTGCCCTTGACGCCGGATAGAGTCGCGATGGCGCTTTTGAAGGCGCGTGCGTGATTGCGTGAGTTTGTTGTTTGTTCCCCACTACCGATTGACACGGAGCACGGCCGATATCGAGGCGGCGAAGAGCATCGTGCGGTGAAGGGCGGCGCGCAGCGGCATCAGCGCACCCGTTTCAGCCCGGTCCGTGTGAAGTCGCGGTCTTTGAGTCTGGTGCGGAACTTGTAGTCCTTCCAGCGCAGCACGGTGCTCTTGCCCGTCAGGTGGTTCACCATCTTCATTTCGCCGGCCTGCCAGTACTTGCCCAGATACTGCTTGTATTTCCCCAGCGTGAGCGTCTTCAGGTGAGCGTTCTTACGGTCGTAGTACCACACCTTCCAGGCGCGAAGCTCGCCCTTGTCCTGCCAGACGATCTGGCGCCGGTAGCCCGACCTCTTGCTCACCGGGAAGCGTTCGACGACCGTACACGTCAGCTTGCCGCAAGGCTCCTCTCGCAGGTAGCGGTAGGTGTATTTCTCCACCTCCCGGGTGCCCATGTCCTCATAGGCGAATTCGCTTCCCATGAAGGAGCCGGACTGGTTCGACGAACTGATGCGCTTGACCCGTTTGAGAGCGGGCAGGAAGAGCCATTGGTCGTCGTTCTTCTTCTTGTGGGTGTGGACGAGGAGCGCGGTGCCCTTGACGTCGCGCGGGCGGTCGAAGACGAACAGGCTCTTGTTGCCTCCTCCGTCCGTCTCGAGCACCTTCACGCGGAGCCGGCGCCGGCTCTCCTGCCCGTGCTTGTTGCGCAGCGCCATGCTCTGCTCGGCCGTGAAATTCCCGAAGCCTTTCGCTTTCTCGCGGGTCTCGCGCGCGATCCGGAGCCCTTTTTCCTCGGGCGTCGCGCCCTCGGCGCTCGGCGGGGCGGGCAGGTGGACCAGAATAAGCGCGCAAAGCGCGAGAAGCGGGAGAATCGAGCGGGCGAGACGAGCGCGCATCATGGTTCCCTCCGGTCGATGGCCATCAGCAGGGTCGGCAGAAGCAGAAAATCGGCCAGGAGCGCGAAGACGAGCGTGATCCCGACCAGAAGGCCGAGTGACCAACTGAGTTCGAATCCCGAGAAAGCAAACACCAGAAAGCCCAACGATAAAACCGCGGTCGTAGTCCACAGCGCATGACCTACGGTGTTGAAGGTGGCGCGTACTGCATCAGGCGGGGAGAGACCCTCCTCACGGCGGCATTTCAGATATTTGCTTAGAAAATGAATCGTGTCGTCCACGATGATCCCGAAGGCGATGGCGACGACGACCGAGGAGGCGATACCTACCCGGCCGACCAGATGACCCCACAGGCCGAAGCTCATGGCGGCGGGAATGAAGTTGGGCACGAGGCTGATGAGGCCCAGGCGAACGCTTTTGAAAACCAGTATCAAAATGAACGAAATAAGGGCCATGGCGATAATCGTGCCGCGCAGCATGCTGTGGATGTTTCGTTGGGAAAGGTGGGCGAAGATCATGCTGATGCCCGAAGCTTCGGTAGCGAATTCGGGTATGTTGGCGCGGAGCCAGGCTTGGGCGCGCGCGTCGAGATCGCGGTGGTCCCGGGAGGATATGCTGCGGACCACGACGCTCATCCTCGTCGTGGATTTGGCGACGTCGATGCGGTTGTTCAAGTCGCTGCCGAAGGGAAGCGAGAATTCATAGAGCAACAGGTATTGCGCGGCGAGTCTGGGGTTGTCCGGTATCCGGTAGAATTTCGGATTATCCCCGTGCATGTTCTTGTTCAGGCGCTTCATGATGTCCGGGAAGGCCCGGACGTGGCTCACTTGGGGCTGCTTCCTGTACCATTCTGCGAAGGCGTCGACTTTTTTTAGGTATGCGGGGTCGGTGATGCCGCCTTCGCGTCCCGCTTTCAGCGCGTATTCCAGCGAATCCACGCCGGTCAGGTTTTTGATGACGAAATCCGTATCGCGCCGGAACTCGTAGCGCTCGTCGAAATAGTGCGCCCATCTGTCGGTCAACTCGTTGCGGGGAATGCCGCTGATGAGAACAATCGTCAGAATGGCGACGAACCAGAGCAGAGGCGTGCGGCGCTCGACGACGAAAGTGCCGAAGCGATCGAAAAAGCCGGACCCCTCGGCGCGGCGGCGAGGCGCGCGCAGCGGCAGGATGGAAAGCAATGCCGGCAGAAGCGTCATGGAGTAGACGAAGGCGCACAGCACGCCGAACGCCACGAAATTGCCGAGGACGTGAAAAGGCGGCGAATCCGAGGCGTTCAGGCTCAAAAATCCGATCATGGTCGTGATCGAGGTCAGGAACACGGGCCAGACGTTCTCTCGAAACGATTCCGCGATCGCCGCGTTCCTGTCCAGACCATTGCCCATGCCCATCAGCGTGGCCGTGACGATATGGACCGAATGGGCGACGGAGACCGCCATAATAATGATCGGTACGCCGGAATTGGCGGGGCTGAACACCGTGCCGAGCCAGCCTGCGACCCCCATGGTGTTCATGACGATGAACACGAGCGCGATGATGATGGACAAGGTGCCGAGCACGGATCGCAGGAGGAGTATGGTGGTGGCTACGATGATGACGAACACGATCGGCGTGAGGATTTCGAGATCGTCTTTCGTGGCGTCGGAGAAGGCGCGGTGCATGACGACGTCGCCGGTCAGGTAATAGGCGATGTCCGGATGTTTCGCGCGCGCCACCTTCAAAACGGCGTTCAGATAGTCGTTTATCTCGATCACCGCGGCGTCTAGGTTGTCAGGCAGGATGAAAGTGACGGCCAGAGCTCCCACGCGTCCATCGCGGGAGACGAGGCGCCCGGCGATTTCGCTTGCGCCGAGCGCGATTTTCCCGATTCGCCCGAGGTCGGCGTCTGTAAGCGCGCTCGCGTCGTCTACGAGCGGCTCGACGATCAGATCATCCCCCTCCGCCCGGCTGTGGGAATAGTTGGTGAGGGAGTCGACCCGGCTGGAATGCGGCGTTTTCCACGCGGCATCGGTCAGATCCTCGATGGCGCCGAGCGCCTCTTTGGTGAACACCGATCCTTTTCGGGGCGCGATGGCGATGAGCGCCGTGTCGGACGTGGAGAAGGTGTTCTCGAGCGCGTTGAAAGCGGCGAGTTGCGGATTGTTTTCGCCGAACATGATGCGGTAATCGTTCGTGGTCTTGATGAAGCGCCCGCCCCCCGCCGTGATCAGCATGAGCAGCGTGGCGAGCGCGACGACCAGCCACCGATGGCGCAGAATGGCGTCTATATAGCGGTCCAATGGCACGAGAGTCGTCACTTGGGTATCACGGGCAGGGTGCGGCTAGGGGCTCACCGATTCGAGCGCGCGGCGCCATCGACGCGACCAGGCTTTCCTTTGACGGATGGAAACGGGCGCGCCACAACAAGGGCATCGCTTACCAGTCGCTTGATTTTGCCGTGTATACGTGGTCGGGCATCTTGTAACTCAGCCCGCCTTCGTCGTACACCGAGATTTGGATCAGCTGGGAAAAATTTTGTGATCTGACGAACTGTTTGTTTTTCAGAAATCGCTGGATGCGTTGTTTCAGCCGGAAACTCAACAGGGTCGTCGCGTTTTCAAAGAAAGAGAACTTCGGAAATTCGAACTGTTCGGCGAGGTCTTTTCCAATCAACGACCGCGAAAGGCGGTAGGCCAGATTCGTCAACTCTTTCTGCTCATCCGGATCCGCTACGCCCGCGACTATCGGAATGGACGTGATCAAAGTATTCGCCACGGCTACCGAGTCGGCGTCCGCCCGGGGTTCGCACATATAGCCGATCTCGTATGTTTTTTGCGCCTCTGCGCTGGTGGTATAGAGGATGGTTTCGGGTATCCCCATGAGATAGCCGGCGTAGCGCCAAATGGCGAGAACGCTTTCTTGTTCTTCCTCGTTGTAGCGCGCGCCCACCGCCATCGAGTATTCCAACAGGCGCATGGAGAAGACGGAGATGGCGAAACCCAGGTGCGCCGAGCTCACCGGCGCGCCCCAGGCTCCGTGGTCCCAATCCTCGGATTGATTCAGCAAGTGCCTTATTCGGGCATGAATGAAGCGAATCCGCATGGACAGCTTCCATCCATCGCCGTTTCTCAGCATGCCGCCCGGGAAAAATATCTCCATCATGTGGCGGTTGTTCTGCTGGAGGCGTCTTTTGGTCATCGCCACTCGCCCGGTAATCGAGAAAGACTTGGCGATAAGCGTCGAGAAGCCCTCCACCAGCACTCCCGTAACGAATGCGGTGAGCATGAGGTCTACGTTTACGTTAAAGGAGCGAATCCCCGGCTGGAAGGCTTTGTAGTCGAGCCAGGGAGGTTCTTCGAAGTTGTTGAAGAAATCGCGCAGGATTTTTGGCGCAACCGCCAGAGTCTCATCCTGTTGTTCTATGCCGGCCTCGACGAACCGATGCAGGTTCCTGGGAGGCAACGAGGAGAGTTCCTCCATGAGCTCGTCCATCACGGGGTCGCCAATCATGGTGTGCTTGATATAGTTGTCGGCCGCGGCTTTATCGTGGGGAAGAACCTTCTTCTCGTAACCCTCAACGTATGCCGATGGGACTTCCGTCATCTTATCAGACCCTCTCCGAAGGTTAGCTCCATGAGTTCACGAATCTACAATACTTTAGAAATATGAATCCGTCTTGCAAAAAGTCAAGATCGTGAACTCGTCAGCGTAGATATAACTCAGAGAATGCCCTCGTGAAGGTAGAGCCTGCACTCGTTTGTTCAAGTTTTCCTTATCATTTCTTTACAGTTTGTTCAATATACCATCAATCTATTTTTTTCTGTGAGATTTTTCAGCCGATTCCCGGATGGGTTTTCCGGCTTCCTCGTTCGCCCGCAATTCCCCGGCGAGGATTCACTCGTGAGTTTCAGTCCTTTTCCTCAGGCGAGATGGGTTTTCGGCATCTGAACACCTCCTGCGCACAGTCTGAAGGCGCCCACCGAAACGGGGCAACTCAATAGGGCACAGAGGCAAGAAATATCTGCTCTAGAAATTGTACGTCACGTTCAGCGCCAAGAAGCTGTCTCGCCGAGTCTCATAGACGGTGTCCTCTTCGTCGACGTCCATGAGAGCGAGCGCCTCGAGCTTCAGAGACCACCGGTCCGAGAGGCGGCGTCTCAATTCGATGTTCAGGGTGCGCGTGGTATGATCCGCGTCCGCGAGAACGCCGGCGATGATTTCCGTGCTCTGGGTGTCGTTCAGCGCCAGGCGAACGGCGAAAAAGAGGTCGTTCTGGAATTCATTGGTCGAACGCAGTCCCCGCTCGTCGTAATTCCATTCGGCGAGCAGGCCGAGGTCGGCGGCCGAGCCCCAGATGGAGTTGAAGGTGTATTCGCCGCCCATGACGAAAGCGGTGTAGTCCTCTTTCACGCCCAGGAGATTTCGGGCGCCTTCGCGCTGAAGGGCCTCGAGTTTGAACAACCAGGACTCCACGGTAAGCTGTGCGTCCACGCTGAACTGGCGGATCTGCTCGTAGTGCTGGCTTAAGGTCACCGCGCCGCGAGAGTCCATGTGCGGCATGAAAAAAGGCTCCCGGCTGGTGCCGTCGAATACGCTCAGGCCAATGTCGAAAGGTCCGAAGCTGTGGCTGTAGCGGGCGGCGAGGTCCATGCGCCATTCCCCGGCGGCGCTTTCGTATGAAACGTGCTCGTCGTCTATGAGAATCGAGGAGCGCAGACGGCCATGGCGGCCCGGGAAGATGCGCGCGCGGTGATAGGTCAGGGTGAAGAATTCCAGGATGCCCCACTCCGCCGACCAGGTGAGGTGGGCCATGGGTTGGCCCAGTTTGCTTTCTTTGTTCGGATGCTCGACTAAGTCGGTCTGGTTGATGATGTCGACCAAGTGTTGCGATTCGGTGACTCCCCAGAACACGCGGTCCACGCCCAGGCGGAGCTCCCATTCCCCGTCGCCGATTTCACCGAACGCCAGAAAGTAGGCTTCGCGCAAATCGGCGTGGGTGCGGCGCGAGTCCGCCCCGTCGTAGCGAAAAAACGGCGCGATCGTGAGACTCCAGTCGCCCTCGCCTTTGAGATGGAGTTTCGGCTCCGCGACGAAACCGCTCGCGTGTGCGCGCTGTTCGGCATGAGCGCCTTTTTGGGGATACCACCGGCTCTCGAGGTCCAGGCTGCCGGAAATTTCGTGCTCGATGCTTTCGGCCCCGTGGCTCGCCCCGGTGAGAAGGAGCACGGCCGATATCAAGACGGCGAAGAGCACCGTGCGGTGAAGGGCGGCGCGCAGCGGCATCAGCGCACCCGTTTCAGCCCGGTCCGTGTGAAGTCGCGGTCTTTGAGTCTGGTGCGGAACTTGTAGTCCTTCCAGCGCAGCACGGTGCTCTTGCCCGTCAGGTGGTTCACCATCTTCATTTCGCCGGCCTGCCAGTACTTGCCCAGATACTGCTTGTATTTCCCCAGCGTGAGCGTCTTCAGGTGAGCGTTCTTACGGTCGTAGTACCACACCTTCCAGGCGCGAAGCTCGCCCTTGTCCTGCCAGACGATCTGGCGCCGGTAGCCCGACCTCTTGCTCACCGGGAAGCGTTCGACGACCGTACACGTCAGCTTGCCGCAAGGCTCCTCTCGCAGGTAGCGGTAGGTGTATTTCTCCACCTCCCGGGTGCCCATGTCCTCATAGGCGAATTCGCTTCCCATGAAGGAGCCGGACTGGTTCGACGAACTGATGCGCTTGACCCGTTTGAGAGCGGGCAGGAAGAGCCATTGGTCGTCGTTCTTCTTCTTGTGGGTGTGGACGAGGAGCGCGGTGCCCTTGACGTCGCGCGGGCGGTCGAAGACGAACAGGCTCTTGTTGCCTCCTCCGTCCGTCTCGAGCACCTTCACGCGGAGCCGGCGCCGGCTCTCCTGCCCGTGCTTGTTGCGCAGCGCCATGCTCTGCTCGGCCGTGAAATTCCCGAAGCCTTTCGCTTTCTCGCGGGTCTCGCGCGCGATCCGGAGCCCTTTTTCCTCGGGCGTCGCGCCCTCGGCGCTCGGCGGGGCGGGCAGGTGGACCAGAATAAGCGCGCAAAGCGCGAGAAGCGGGAGAATCGAGCGGGCGAGACGAGCGCGCATCATGGTTCCCTCCGGTCGATGGCCATCAGCAGGGTCGGCAGAAGCAGAAAATCGGCCAGGAGCGCGATAACAATCGTTATCCCGAACAGGAGGCCGAGCGCCCTGTTATTTGTCAATCCCATGCGGCGAAAGCCATGAAACCCAGGGCAAAAACAGCGGTTGTCATACATAACGCATGACCTATGGTGCGAAAGACCGAACGCACGGTCTCGGGCGACGAAAGCCCTTCTTTCCGGGCATTCTTTCGAAAAGCCGTTAAGATACCCTCTTAAATGCGTACCTGCAAATATTTGTTTCACGGCTCCTTACGACTTCTTCCCATTTCCTTGACATCTTATCAAATTCGTTCATCAGTGCAATATGCATTTCAGCCGATCCCCGGATGGATTTTTCTGCTTTCCTCGTTCGCCCTCCGTTCCTCCGGCGAGGATTCACGCGTGATCTTCCCTTTGCTCCGGCTAGATGAGCATGCGTCATTGGTCCTTCCGATCGATGGCCATCAGTAGAGTCGGCAGAAGCAGAAAATCAGTCAAGAGCGCGAAGATAATCGTGATCGACACCATCAGGCCGAGCGCCCAACTGACCTCGAATCCCGATGAGGCGAACACCAGGAAGCTCAGCGACAAGACCGCAGTCGTCGTCCATAGCGCCTGGCCTACGATTCGAAAGGCGGCGCGCACGGCATCGGGTGCCGGGAGACCCAAACGGCGGGCTTTCAGATATCTGCTCATAAAGTGAATCGTATCGTCCACGATGATTCCGAACGCGATGGCGGTCATCACCGAGCCGGCGAGACCCACCTGGCCGACCAGATAGCCCCACAGTCCGAAGGTCATGGCGGCGGGAATGAAGTTCGGCACGAGGCTGATGAGGCCGAGGCGAACGCTTTTGAAAACCCAGATCAGAAGGAAAGAGATCAGCAGCATGGCCATGATCGTGCCGCGCAGCATGCCGTGGATGTTTCGCAGGGTGAGGTGGGCGAAGATCATGGTGATGCCCGACGCTTCGGCCGCGAATTCAGGTATGTTGGCGCGGAGCCAGGCTTGGGCGCGCTCGTCGAGTTCGCGTTGGTCCCGGGAGGAGCGGCTGCGGACCACGACGCTCATCCTCGTCGTGGATTTGGCGACGTCGATGCGGTTGTTCAAGTCGCTTCCGAATGGAAGCGAGAATTCGTAAAGCAGCAGATATTGCGCGGCGAGCTCGGGATTCTCAGGCACTTTGTAGAAAGCCGGGTTATCGCCGTGCATGTTCTTGTTCAGACGCTTCATGATGTCCGAAAAAGCCCGGACGTGGCTCACTTCGGGTTGTTCCCGGAACCATCCGGCGAAGGTCTCGACTTTTTTCAGGTATTCGGGGTCGGTGATGCCGCCTTCGCGCCCCGCTTTCAGCGCGTATTCCAGGAAATTCAGGCTGGTCAGGTTTTCAAAGATGAAATCCGCATCGCGCCGGAACTGGTAGCGCTCGTCGAAATAGTTCGCCCATCTGTGCGTCAACTCGTTGCGGGGAATGCCGGTGATGAGAACAGCCGTCAGGATGGCGACGAACCAGAGGAGAAACGCGCGGCGTTTGACCACAAAAGCGCCGAAGCGATCGAAGAAGAGGGATTTATCGGAGGGAATTCGGCGCACGCGCAACGGCAGAATCGAAAGCAGCGCCGGCAGCAGGGTCATCGAGTAGACGAAGGCGCACAGCACGCCGAGCGCCACGAGATTGCCCAGAATGCGAAAGGGAGGCGAATCCGAGTAGTTCAGACTCAAGAATCCGATAGCGGTCGTGAGCGAGGTCAGAAACACCGGCCAGGCGTTGCTGCGAAGCGATTCGGCAATCGCCGCATTCTTGCTCCGCCCATGGCCCATGCCCAGCAGAGTGGTCGTGATGATGTGGACCGAATGGGCGACGCATGTCGCCATGATGATGGTCGGCACGCCGGCGTTGGCGGGGCTGAACACCGTGCCGAGCCAGCCCGCGAACCCCAGCGTATTTATGACGACGAACCCGATCACGGCGATGATGGATACCGTGCCGAGAAGCGAGCGAAGGAGAAGGGTGGTGGTGACGATGATCATGAGAAACACGATTGGCCCCAGGGTGACGAAATCATCGTAGGTTGCCTCGGCGAAGGCGCGATTCAGGATCACGTCGCCGCTCAGGTAGTAGGCGATGTCCGGGTGTTTCACGCGAGCCTTCTTCAAAAGGCCGTTCAGATAATCGGTTATCTCGATCACTGCGGCGTCCATGTTGTCGGGCAGGACGAAAGTGATCGCCAGCCCGCCCACGCGCCCGTCGCGGGAGACGAGGCGCCCGGCGATTTCTGTGGCGCTGAGCGCGATTTTCCGGATTCTCGCGACGTCGGCGTCACGGAGCGCGCTTGCGTCATCGACGAGCGGCTCGACGATCAAGTCATCCCCCTCCGCCCGGCTGTGGGTATAGTTCGTGAGGGAGTCGACCCGGATCGAGTGCGGCGTCTTCCACGCGGAATTTGTCAACTCCTCGAGCGCGACGAGCGCCTTCTTGGTGAACACCGAGCCCCCTCGGGGCGCGACGGCGATGAGCGCCATGTTGGATGTGGAGAAGGTGTTCTCCAGCGCGTTGAAAGCGGCGAGCTGTGGGTTATCTTCGCCGAACATGATGCGGTAGTCGTTCGTGAAGGTGATGAAGCGCACGCCCGCTCCCGTGATCAGCAAGAGCAGCGTGGCGAGCGCGACTGCCGGCCACCGATGGCGAAGAATGGCGTTGATATAGCGGTCCAATTGCACGGGAGTCATCGCCTTGGCATCACGGTTGAGTACGGCGGCAGGCTCACCAATTCGGGCGCGCGGCGCTGTCGCCGCGGCCTGGTTTTCTTCGGGTGATGCGGAGAGGAGCGCCGGAGTCCGGACTCATTTCCTTGAATGAAGCTCAGAGAATGTCCTCTTGGAGCCACCTCTTCGTTTAGTGGGTAACTTTCCATCACCACCACATAAAATACTATGAATATATGCTATTGCGCGAGGGGATTTTTCAGCCGATTCCCAGATGGATTTTTCTGACATCCTCGTTCGCCCACAATTCTCCCGGCGAGGATTCGTGGACGACTTTCCCGTTCGCGATGACGCAAACCCTGTCCACCGTCTTGACGGCGAAAGCGGCGTTTTGCTCGACGAGCACGACGGAGAGTCCTTCGGCTTTGAGCGATTGTATGGCGTTTCCGATGTCCTGGATGATCATGGGCGCCAGTCCCTCGGAGGGTTCATCCATGATGAGGCAACTCGGGTTGGTCATCAGGGCGCGGCCCACGGCCAGCATCTGCTGCTCGCCGCCCGAGAGCGAACCCGCCCGCTGGCCCGCACGCTCCCCGAGACGGGGGAAGAGCTCGTAGACCTCCTTGAAATCCCACCGATAGCCCGTATCGTGCTCCTGCTGGGCCACCAGCAGGTTTTCGCGCACCGAGAGGGTCGGGAACACGCGCCTGCCTTGGGGGCACAACCCGATTCCCATCTTGGAGATGTCGAAACTGTTTGTGGTGGTGATGTCCTCTCCTTGGAAACGGATGGCGCCCCGCCTCGGCGGAACGAAGCCCATGATCGAGTTGATCAGCGTCGTCTTGCCCATGCCGTTTCTGCCTAAAATGCCCAGCGTTTCCCCCTCGTCGACGTGAATGCTCAAGCCTTGCAGCACGTATGAATCGCCGTAGTAGGTATGGATGTCGTTCACGCTCAGGAGGGCCGGCATGTCACTCTGCCTTTCCGAGGTAGATTTCCTGCACTTTGGGGTCGTTGCGGATGTCGTCGCTGGGTCCCTCGGCGAGAACTTCGCCGTAGTGCAGAACGCAGATGTGAGAGACCACTTCGAATATGACGTCCAGGTCGTGCTCGATGAGGAGAATGGCTATACCGGGGTCGAGTGATTTCAGGAAATCGGCCATCTCGTGGGATTCTCCCGTGGCTAGGCCGGCGGAGGGTTCGTCGAGAAGCAAAACCTTCGGGTCGCTCGCCAGGGCGAGGACGATCTCGAGTTGGCGCTGCTCCCCGTGGGAGAGATTGCGGACTTCCTGATCCTTCAAATGCCAGAAGTTCACGTCGCTGAGCAGCTTTTCTGCTTTTTCATACACGTCCTTGTACTTGGAAAGAGGTTTGAGCATCACCATCTTCATCTTCCGCAAGCCCTGCACGGCGAGCAGAACGTTCTCGAGCACGGTGAGCTTGGGAAACAGGCTGGTGATCTGAAAGGTGCGCGCCATCCCCAAGGCCACGCGCTTGTGGGTGGCCCACCCCGATACATCCTGCCCGAAAAGGCGGATGCGGCCCGAGGTGAGCGGAAGCACGCCCGTTATGAGGTGAAAGAGCGTGGTCTTTCCCGCTCCGTTCGGCCCCAGGATTCCCCGCCGCTCACCGAGGTTCAGGCGCAGGTTCACGTCCTCGACGGCGTGTAGGCCGCCGAAATGCTTGGTGACGCTTTCCAGTTCCAGCCCTGGTTGCTGCCCGTTCGTCAAAACCTGGTTGCTCCTACGGAAAATCCACCGGCGCGAATCCGCCGCCCGGACCGGGGAGGTCCGGACGGCGGGAAATTCGCCCTTTATTTACAATGCGTGCACGGCGGGAACTTCTTGCTGTACACGGGGTCCTTCAGGAAATCCTTCGCCGGCCACTTCCAGAACTGGCCCACGGCGGGGTAGGTTTTAATCACGAGGTTCCAGAGCGAGTTCGACTTCACGCCCAGGCCCAGGCGATCGCCCTTCACGCGGGTCACCCGGCGGATGTAGCTGTTGTGCACCGGGTTTCCGTATGCGTCCAGATACACCGGTCCCCTGATGGCGTTGATGCGGATGGTCTTGAACGCCTTGAGGAACGCATCGGTGTTGCCCGGCTTGTAGCCGATTTTCTTGAGCGTGAGGTCCACCCACTGGCCCGTGGTGTAGCAGGACTCCGAGTAGTAGGAGGCCATCTTCCCGTAGCGCTGCTGATACTCCTTGACGAACGCCTTGTTCTTGTCCGTCGAGAGAGCGGCGCTGTATTGCGAGGCCGTCACGTAGCCGAGCGCCTCTTCGCCCATGCTGGGGAGGATGAACTCATCCGCGCTCGTCACGCCGCCGAGCATCGGCATCTTGAAGCCCGCGGCGCGGAACTGTTTCGGGAAGGCCAGGGACATGGGGCCGACCATCAGCGTGAAGATGGCGTCGGCGTCCTTGGGAATCTGCGGCAGATAGGGGCCGAAATCCTTGGTGCCGAGTTTCGCCCAGATCTTCTTGACGACCTTGCCGCCGCGCGCCTCGAAGGCCTTGTGGAAGCCGCCCACGGTCTCGTAGCCGAAAGCGTAGTCCGCGCCGATGGTGACCACGTTGCGGTAGCCCTGGTCGTAGGCCCACTCGCCGAGGGGGTGGCTGTTCTGGCTGCTCGTGAAGCCGCTGCGCAGGAAATGCTTGAAGAGTTTGCGCTGCGTGAGGTCGTCCGCCGCCGGCACGGGCGAGATGTAGGGTACCTTGAAGCGGTTGGACACCGGCGCGAGCGCATACCCCGTGCTGGCCAGCAGGCCGCCTATGAACATGTGCACCTTGTCGCGCTTGATGAGCTTGAGCGCCTTGCGCACGTTCACGGCCGGCTTGCCGGTCGAGTCCTCGAGGATGAACTTCACGTCCAGGGGACCCATCTTGTTTTTGGTGTGCGCCAGGTACATCTTGAAGCCGTTGCTCATGTCCTTGCCGATCTGGGCGAAGATGCCCGTCATCGGCGCGATGAACCCGATGCGCACCTCGGCGGCCTGGGCGCCGCCGAGTCCGGCGGTAAAGGCGATGCCGAGCGCTGCGATGATGGTGATGAGTTTACGTTTCATGTTTTTCCTCCCTCATTTCGTCTCGCATAAGAGACGCGGGGCCGCGCCGTCCTCAACCCTCGGGGGTTTCAGACGGGGCGGCGGGTTTGCGGAACTTGCCGAACAATCCGAGAATTCCTTCGACGCCGTAGAGGCGTCCCAACATGATGGTGATGATGTAAATGGCGCCCAGAATCAGCGGCCATCGCTCCACGTAGATGCTGATGAATTGTTGCAGCGAGCGGATGATGGCCGAACCGATGACCGGGCCGACGAGCGTGGCGGGACCACCGAGGGCCACCATGAAAAGGGCTTCGGCCGAGGTGATGAGTTCGATGTCCGGCGGACTCACGAAGAGGTTGAACAGCGTCCACATCACGCCCGAAACGCCGCTGAAAACGCCTGCGATGATGAACGCGAGGTATTTGTGGAGCCAGATGTTGTAGCCGAGCATTTCCATGCGCTCCTCGCGCTCCCTGATGCCGACCAGCGTTTTTCCGAAGGGGCTTCTCACGAACATGTACATCAGGCCCAGACAGATGAGAAACACCGCGAGCGTGAAGTAGAAGAACGGCATTTCCGATTCCAGCGATATTCCGAACAGCGAGGGCCTGCCCAGGACGTTGATTCCGTTGTCTCCTTCCGTCACGGCGCTCCAGCGATACGCCAAGCCCCAGACGACCATGGCGAGAGAGAGGGTGATCATCAGAAAATACACCCCCACGGCGCGGATGGCCAGAAAACCGAAGAACGCGGCGAAGGCCATGGCCACGACGAGCGCGAAGATGAAGATGTAGAAAAGGCCCAGACCCAGCGAGTCCGTCCACTGGAAGGCGGCGTAGGTCCACGTCCAGTCTTCTTTCGTCATGATGATGGCCGTGGTGTAGGAGGCGACGCCGAAATAGGCGGCGTGTCCCAGAGAGGCCAGTCCCGTGAATCCCAGGAGAAGGTCCAGGCTCATGGCCAGGATGCCGAAGACGAGAATCTCCGTCACCAGACTCTGCATGAAAAGGTCCAGAAACGGCGTGATGATACCGAGAGCGACGAAGGCGCCCAGCACGATGAGCACCCTTCTTTTCTCCGCCAGGTTCTCCGCCATGGCTTAACCCTTTCCGAACAGGCCGGTCGGCTTGATCGCCAGAATGATGGCCATGGGCGCGAAGAGCGCGAAATAGGAGAGTTCGGGAAACAGCGCGGTCCCGAAGTTCTCGATGAAGCCGACCACGATGCTGCCCAGGACGGCGCCGCCCAGACTGCCGAGGCCCCCGATGATCACCACGGCGAACGCATAGGGTAGTATCTCGAAATCAAGCCCCGGATAGACGCCGAAGAACGCGCCGCCCACCACGCCTCCCGTGGCGGCCAGCAGCGCCCCGATGGCGAATATCGCCATTTGCACGACGTTGGTGTTGATGCCGATGCCGCGCGCCATCTCGGGGTCGTCCACCGCCGCGCGCATGATGGCGCCGAGACGGGTGCGCTCTATCCCCAGGAACAGGGCCACGGCCACCACGACGGCGGTGACGATCATGAAGCCGCGGTACTGCGGCAGCGATAGGCCCCATACCACGGCGCTGTAGTTGAGGGGCCAGGGTTGTTTGAGCATGAAGTTGTCCCCGCCCCAGGTGTAGAGAGAGCCGTCTTGTAAGATGAAAGCGAAACCGATGGTCACCAGCACCTGCGCCAGCGTGTCCTGCCCGAGGCGGCGCAGAAAAAAGCGCTCGATGAACATCCCGCACAGCGCCGCGATGGAAAGCGCGAAAACGATGGCGGCCATCATGGCCGCGAAGTTGATCTTGTCGACAGGCTTGACGGGCACGTGCGGGAAGAAGAGTTCGAAGAATTTGAAGCCCCCAATCAGGCCGCTCAGGGCTTCGGCGACGACGTAGGCGAGGAGCAGCGCCAGCGCGGCGTGCTTGGGAGCGACGTATCCCGTGAGTCCCCGCCATGCGAGATATAGCAGGCCCCACGAAACGATCTGGATGATTCGCGGCATCAGGCTCAGGGAGCCGAAAATGATGTTGTAGAATTCCAGGGCGAGATAGCCGGCGAAGAGGAAAAAAGCGGCGTGCGCGAGGTTCACGATGCGCATCACGCCGAAGATGAGCGAGAGTCCGCTCGCCAGGAGAAAAAGAATCGCGGCGTAGGAGAGGGAGTTATAGCTGAGAACGAGGATATTCGTGAAACTCAGAGTGGTCATGCAAGTCTCTCTTTAGTCCTGGAATGGCGCGCCGCGCGATCAAACGCCACCTCGCGTCACCGGGTCGTCAAGCCACGTGAGAACCGAGATGAAATATGACCCTGAATCCCTCATTATGTTCACGATTCCAGATATGGGTCAAGCTGACGGGAAACGGGGTTTTTCTCGCTTCCTCCTTTTTCGCTGGCGTAAATTCGCGCGGAAAGATAGAGTTCGCAATGTCGAGTTTCTCCATTTTGCCACTATGGGCGATGCGCGTTTCGTTTCTGTTAAGGGGGCATTTCATTGCGGTTAAATGGTCATGAGCGCCGATATGACGGACGATAGAATTTTCAGAAACGCTAGAATCGACTTAAGCGGTCCCCTTGTTGATTTGTGCGTCGCCGGGGGCCGATTCTCGAGGATATCGCCGGGTCTTGAGAATGAGTCCGGTTGCGAGGAAATCGACTTGGGCGCTCGCGTCGTTTTGCCTGCGTTCGTGGAGAGCCACATCCATCTGGACAAGGCGTTTTTAGAGGAGCGCGAGCCCAATCGTTCCGCCACGCTCGAGGACGCCATATCCATCACGCTCGCCTTGAAGAGAAGCGTGACGAAACACGACATCATGGAGCGCGCCGAGCGCGCCCTGCGCATGTGCATTCGGCATGGCGCCACCTGGTTTCGGGCGCAGGTGGAGGTCGACCCCATCGTCGGACTGAAAGGAATGGAAGTCGCCCTGGCGCTCAAGGAAAAATACGCCGGCCTGGCGGATTTTCAACTCGTCGTTTTTCCGCAAGAGGGCATCGAGCAGCAGCCGGGCACGGAGGAGTTGATGCGCGAGGCGATGCGGATGGGCGGGGATTTGGTGGGCGGAATCCCGTATAACGACCTGGACCCCGAGCGGCATCTGGACATCGTTTTCGCGATGGCCGAGGCGTGTGGCTGCGGCCTGGATTTTCATCTCGATTTCGCGGACACCCCCGAGGTGAGGAGAATCGAATCCGTGGCCGCCCGCACGATAGCCGCCGGTTTGCAGGGCAGGGTGGCCGTGGGTCATCTCACCTCCCTGGGCGCCATGGCGCGGGATGAGGCCGCGCCGATAATCGAGAAAATCCTGGAGGCGGGCATTTCCGTCCTGCCCTTGCCGGCGACGGATTTGTTCCTGGGCGGCAGGGGGGAGGAGCCGCCTCGTTTCAGAAGCCTCGCCCCCGTCAAGGACTTACTGAGCGCGGGCGTCAACGTCGCCATCGCATCGAACAACATCAGGAACGCCTTCACGCCCTCGGGGCGCGGCGATTTGCTCGAAATAGGCCTTCTCCTTGCCCACGCGCTCCACATGAGCGGTGCATCGGAAAGGGGCGTGGTTCCCGATCTTTTCACGACCAACGGCGCTAAGGCGTTGGGGGTGGAGGAGGGCTACGGTCTGCGAGAGGGCTGCGCGGCCGATTTCGTGGTTCTCGATTCAGGCAATTTCGACGATATCCTCATCGATCAGCCCGAGAAGAGATTCGTGGTGAAGGGCGGGCGTCCCATCGTGAAGAACGTCTCGGAGACGACCTGGCGGGAGGTGGACTAAATGGGCGTGATCACGGACGCGAACGCGGAGGCGCTCTCCCGCATCACCCAAGCCGAACCCGTTTTGGTGGACGTGCGTCCGGCGGGCGAGGTGATACCGGGTTTGAAAGATGGCGTTCTCCTGCATGCAGGCCCGCCGATCGAATGGGAACGCATGTGCGGCCCCCTGCGCGGGGCTATCGCGGGAGCTGCCGTTTTGGAAGGCTGGGCGGATGATTTGACCTCGGGCGAAGCGCTCGCCGCCTCGGGCGGCATCGCCTTCCACCCGAATCATCATTTCGACGCCGTCGGCCCCATGACGGGCATCACCACGCGTTCGATGCCGGTGATGATCGTGGAGAACAGGAAATTCGGAAACCAGGCGTACTGCACCCTGAACGAGGGCTTGGGGAAGGTGATGCGCTTCGGCGGAAACGACGAGGAGGTGCTGAACCGGCTTCGCTGGCTGGCGGATTGCCTGGCGCCCGCGCTCTCAGGCGCCCTCCAGGCGATGGGGGGCGTGCCGCTCAAGAGCATCATCGCGCGGGGGCTTTCGATGGGAGATGAAATGCACCAGCGCAACGTGGCGTGTACGAGTCTCTTCATGCGCGAGATGGCCCCCGCCCTTGCGCGCTCCGTGAGCGAGAGAGAAGCGCTGGAGGAGGTGTTGTCCTTCATCGGTGGTAACGATCAGTTTTTCCTGAACGTCGCGATGGCTACGGGAAAGGCCGTGATGGACCCGGTGCGCGATATCGAGGCGTCGAGCATCGTCACGGCAATGAGCCGCAATGGAACGGACTTCGGCATCCGGGTGAGCGCAACGGGGGATGCGTGGTTTACGGCGCCTGTGGAGATGCTCGAAGGGTTGTATTTTCCAGGCTTTAGCGAGGATGACGCCAATCCGGACATGGGTGATTCCACGATTATCGAGACGATGGGGTTGGGGGGATTCGCCATGGCCGCGGCCCCCGCCGTCGTCGGGTTCGTGGGGGCGGGGAGTGCGGCGGACGCGCTGAATTATTCGCGCGCCATGTATGAGATCACCCAGGGCCGGAACCCCGAGTGGACGATTCCCGCTCTTGATTTTCAGGGGGTTCCCACGGGGGTCGACATCACGAAGGTGGTGAAGCTCGGCGTCGCGCCCGTCATCAACACGGGCATCGCGCACAAGGAACCCGGCGTCGGCCAGGTCGGCGCGGGCGTGGTCCGCGCGCCGCTCGCCTGCTTCGAGCAGGCGCTTGAAGCCTATGGCGAGAAGATGGGCGTGGCCTGAGCGCCTTTAGTTCTCCAGTCGCTCGTATTCGATATGGGCGTCGATTAGATACGGTTTGCCGCAGGACAATCCTTTTTTCATGGTCTCTTTCAGTTCCGCGGGCGTTTTCGCCCTGATGGCGTCCACGCCCATGGAATTCGCCATCTGGATGAAATCGAGTTCCGGCTCCTTGAAATCCATGGCGACGAATTGCCGGTGTTCCTGCGTTTTGCCGTCGAGCCTCAAGACTCTCTCCTTGAGAATCCGGTAGCTCTTGTTGTTCAGAATCACGAACACGGCGTCCAGATCGTATTTCGCGGCGCTCCAGAGCGCCTGAATGGCGTACATGGCGGAGCCGTCTCCCGAAAGGCAGACCACGGGGGACTCGGGCAAGGCTTTTTTCACCCCCAGCGCGCTGGGCAGGCCCAGGCCGATGCCCCCTCCCTTCATGCCGAAGATGGAATCTATCTTACCGGCGACCGCGCTTTTGAGGCCGCCGCCGTGCCCCATGGTGAGGGATTCATCCACCAGCGCCGTCCCCGGGGGGAGGGCGTCCCCGAATGCGGCCTGAAAGGCCTCTTTCGTCAGAGGGCCTCCATCGTCACCGGCTTTGGGGGCGATCTCTTTTCTCGAAGCCGCAAGTTCTCTCTCGACCCACGCGCGGCGCTCCCCCGCGCTTTGAGCGCCCGATTCTCCCTGTTTCTTCTCCACCGCCTTGGTGAGTTCTGGAAGCGTGGCCTTGGGGTCTCCCAGCATGGCGACCTCGACGGGGAAGTTCTTGCCGATTTCCCAGGGGTCCAAGTCCAGATGAATGATTCGCGCGCCGCGCGGCGCCAGCGGAATTTCCGGCGGGAAGGAGAAGATGTAGGTTTCCGTACCGATGAAGAACACGACGTCCGCGTCCTCTATCTGATCCAGCAGCGGCGCGATCGTGTTCAGGAGTTCTCCCGCGTACAGGGGATGGGTGAGGGAGAACGAGAGGGAATTCGGGCGGTTGTCGGAAAACACCTTCGCCCCGATGCGCTCCGCCAACCGGGCGACTTCGCCCACCGCGCCCGAGCGGGTGACGCGCGAGCCGGTGACGATGTAGGGGTTCTCCGCTTCGGCGAGCATTTCGGCCGCGCGTTCGATGGATTCGGCAGGCGCGGGAAAGGCGCTCGAAAGCCGCGTGGGACGGCCCGTGGGGCCTCCCGTCTCGGCGAGCATGACGTCGCCGGGCAACGAGAGGAAAACCGGGCCCGTAGGAGGGGTGAGCGCGTATTTAATCGCCCGGCGGACGCTTTGCTCCAAGTCCTCCACCCTGCGCACTTCGTGGGACCATTTGGTGAGCGGCTCCGCCATGCGCGGCAAATCGTCCCAGAGCACGGGTTCCGAGAGTTGCCCGCGCTGGCCCTGGTTGCCCGCCGTGACGAGGAGGGGGGTGCCGGCTCGCTTGATGTTGTACAGCATGCCCATGGCGTTGCCGAGACCCGGCGCGACGTGGAGGTTCACCACACCCACGCCGCCCGTGGCGTAGGCGTAGCCCTCGGCTGCGCCGATGGTGACGGACTCTTGGAGGCAGAGGATGTAATCGAGCCTGCTCTCGTTCACCAGCGCGTCCATGAGGGGCAGTTCGGTGGTGCCCGGGTTGCCGAACATGCAGCCGACACCCTCGTCGATGAGTGTTTCCAAAAACAGGTCCGAGCCGTTTCCGCTATTCATGCGCTCTCCCTCACGAGAAATTTTTTAGACTTAGAAGATGGATGCTGCCTCATTCTGACTCAAAACGAAGTTCGACGCCATTTGCAGGCACTTCTCCGTGCTGGGCGGCATCACCAGCGCGGCTCTGGCGTCGCGATGAAACCGCTGGAGCGGCTTGTCGTTCAGCAGGCCGGGTCCACCCGCGATTTTCAGGGCTTTTTCCGTCATGGAAGCCGCCGCCTCGGAAGCGGTGTATTTCGCCTCGTTGATGAAGGGAATGGCCTTGGTGGCGCCCTGGGTCTCCAGCACCCAGGCGGCTTTCTGGATCGTGATGAGCGCGGTTTCGAGAGCGATTTTCATTTCGCCTATCTGGCGCTGAATCGCAGGGTAGCTCGCGATGGGTACGTTGTCGGGCAGGAGTTTGCGCTTCAGCGCGTAGTCCACAATCCAGTCCAGTGCGGCGGCGCCCGCGCCCAGATAGACGGCGGCGTAGCCCAGGCCGAACCTGGGCACGAAGTCGGGTTGGAGGATGTCCTCGCCCGAGCCCACGATGTTGCGCGCCGGAACCCTCACGTCCTCATAGGCGAGCGCGTGGCTGGCCGTGCCCCGCATGGCGAAGGCGTTCCAGCGGATCGGGATGGTGATGCCCTCGAGGTTTTTATCCACCACCGCCCAGCGGAGGCCGGTCTTGAGCTCCTCGACCCCCTCGAGCAGACACCAGAGCACGTAATAATCCGCCTCCCCGGCCATGGAGCAAAAATACTTCTGGCCGTTGATGACGTATTCATCGCCCTCCTTGCGCGCGCGCGTGGTGATGGTGCGGTTCCACTGGGGGCTGGAGCCCGCTTCGCCTGCGTGGCTGCCGAAGATGGCCCCGTTTTGGGCCGCCTCGGCGAAGCGGTGCTTTTGCTCTTCATCCGAGAGTGTGAGGAGAAAGTATAGAATCGTGCTGTGCATGTGCAGCGTCATGGCGGTGTTCGCGCAGCCCTTGCCCAGTTCGTGAAACACCATGGCGTAGCAGACGGGGTCGCGCCAGAGCTCCCGCCCGCCATGGGACTCTGGCAGCGTGAGGCGCATGAACCCCTCCCGAATCAAGGCGTCGAAACTCTCTCTCGGGAAACGCTGTTCCTGGTCGCAGATGTCCGCGTGGGCGGCCAGTGCGTTTCGGGCGAGTTCCCCGGCCTGTGCGATCAAAGCCTCGTTTTTCGGAGTCAGACGAAGGTCCATGAATTCTCGTTGAAGTGCTCGAAAATGATTGTTTACACTTGTTCTTTCAGCAACCGGCGCAGTATTTTCCCGCTGCCCGATTTCGGGATGGCGTCGATGAAGGCCACCGCGCGAACGTGCTTGTAGCCCGCTATTTTTTCGTTCACGAAATCCATCAGGGCCTCTTCGTCGATCTGGACGCCTTCTCTGGGAACAACGAAGGCCATGGGTATCTCGCCCGCCTCGGGGTCCGCCCGGGGGACGACGGCCGCGTCCGCGACATCGGGGTGTAAGTGCAGGCGCGCTTCGAGCTCGGCGGGCGCAACGGCGAAGCCCTTGTACTTGATCATCTCCTTTTTCCTGTCCATCAGATAGACGTAGCCCTGCTCGTCCACCCGCCCGATGTCGCCCGTATGGAGCCAGCCGTCGCGCAACGCTTCGGCCGTGGCCTCGGGCGCGTTCCAATAGCCTTTCATGACGTGGGGTCCCCGCACGATGAGCTCGCCCACCTCGCCCACGGGCAATTCCGTTTTTCCGGTTTCCACGTCGACGATTTTTTGCTCCTGATCGGAGATGGGAGGTCCTATGGATTCCTCTCTGATGAGAGCCTCCACGGGAGGGTTCATGTGCGTGAGGGGCGAGGCTTCGGTGAGGCCGTAGCCCATGAAGGTGAGCACGCCCGTTCTCTCCTGCACGAGGCGCCTCACCTCGGGCGGAAGGGGCGCGGCCCCGCTCATGATGTACCGCAGGGAGGAGAGATCGTATTCGCCCAGGTTCTCATGGTGCGCGATGGCCAAGAGCGCGGGCGGCACGCCATAGAAGAGCGTGAGCTCGTGCTCTTGCACGAGACGCAGGGCGTCATCCACCGTGAATCGCTTCATCAGCACCTGTGTGGCGCCGGCGAGAATCAGCGCGCCCATGATCATGGTTCCGTAGATGTGATAGAGCGGCAGGAACAAGAGGCCCGCATCCCGGTCCGTAACTTGATGATTCGCCACGCACTGGTGGTAGTTCGACACCAGATTCTTGTGGGTGAGCATCACGCCTTTTGGAAGACCCGTCGTGCCGCTCGAATAGGGCAGGGCGATTAAATCCTGGGCGAAATCGATCTCCGGTTCGGGGAGGCTCTCCGGCGAGTGCGCGCCTATCCAATCCTCGAAGCAGATGTCTCCCTGTGCGCCATCGTCCGTCACGATAATGGTTTCGAGCGTCGTGAGGTCTTTCCGCACTCCTTGAACCAGGGCGGCGCCCGCCGCCGTGGTGATCAGAATCTTCGCGCCCGAATCGTTGAGTTGATACGCGGCTTCGTTTTCTTTATAGGCGGGGTTCATCGGCGTGAAAACGGCCCCTATCTTCGATGCGCCGAAGACGGCGATTTCGAATTCGACCGAATTGGGCAGGAACAGGCCGACGCGATCCCCGATTCCTATACCCTCGGCGAGCATGGCGCGCGCACAGGCGTTCGAGAGCACGTCGAGTTCCCGGAAACTCATGTGGACATCCCCATCCACCAGGGCTGTAGCGTCCGGGCGGCGCGCGCACGTCATCTTGAGCAGTTCGTGGAGGGCGCAATCGGGATATTCGAGCGGGGGGCGGAAATAGGGAGGAAGATGTACGCTTTCACTCATCGGCGGTGTTCCTCCATTGTTTATGAGCCCAGCACGTTCGCGCTGCCCTCCAACACGGTTTTGGCGGTGAGTTCCAGGCATTTTTCCGTGTTGGGCGGCATGATGAGGCCTGCTCTCGCTTCGCGGTGAAAGCGCTGGAGCGGATTATGCCGGAACAGCCCCGGGCCGCCGGCCACCTTGAGCGCTTTTTCCGTGATGAAGGCCGACGCTTCCGCGCAAACGTATTTCGCCTCGTTGATGGAGCCGTAGGCACTGTCCGCTCCGTGGGCGTTGATCATCCAGCCCGCTCTCTGGAGCATGAGAATCGCGCCCTCGAGCGCTATCTTCATCTCCCCTATCTGGCGCTGTATGGCGGGATATGAGGCGATGGGCACGTTGTCGGGCATGAGCTTTCGGGTTTGCGCGTAGTTGACCACCCAATCGAAGGCGCCTCCGCCCGCGCCCAGGTAGACGGCGGAGTAGCCGAAACCGAACTTGGGCAGAACGTCGGGGCGTATCGGGTCTCCGCCCCGGCCCACCAGATCCTCCACCGGTATTTTTACGTCGTCGTATATCATCGAGTGGCTCATCGTTCCGCGCATGGCGAAGGCGTTCCACTCCTGATCTATCTTGAAGCCGGGGTTGTCCGAGGGCGCGATGAGCAACCCCAGGCTTTTCGTGAGGTCTTCCTCGTCTTCAAGCTGCACCCAAAGCACGTAATAATCCGCCTCGCCGGCCATGGAGCAAAAGTATTTCCTGCCGTTGATCCTGTAGACGTCGCCGTCCCGGATCGCCTTCGTCTCCATGCGCCACACGCCGTGAAGGCTCGAGGTGTTCTCGCTCGCATAACTCGCGATGATTTTTCCACTCCGTATGATTTCGCTGTATCTGCGCTTTTGCTCATCCGTTCCCAGATAGGTAATCACGTGCGAGATGGAACTGTGCATGTGGAAGAGCATGGCCGTGTTCGTACAGCCCTTGGACAACTCGTAGAGGACCATCGAGTAGGTGGCGGTGTCCTCATAGAGGTCTCTACCGCCCTGGTCTTTCGGAAGCGTCAGGGAGGTAAAGCCTTCCTTCGCCAAATCGTTGAAATTCTCGCGGGGAAAAATCCCCTCCTGGTCGATTTTTTCGGCTCTCGGGGCCAGGATTTCCTTGGCGTAGATTTTCGCGCGTTCGAGCAAATCTTCATTTTCAGGGTTGATACGAAAATCCACCTGCTTGTTCCTTACCTTTCACGAAATGGAATCTACGCGCCGCCTCTGTTCCAGCCCCGTCCTTCGTCACCGTAACCTTCCGAGCCGTCTTCGGTGACGACCACGGTGTCCTCGAGTTTCACGAAGCCGACTTCGGGGTTTTTGATGTCGGTTTCGATGGACACCACCATTCCGGGTTCGAGGCCCTTGGTCTCATAGGTGGCGGGGTAGGGCACGACGCCCGAGGAGGTGAGGTGCGGCGCCTCGTGCTGGATGATGCCCATGCCGTGCGCGAGGAATACCATCTCCTCGTCGTGCTCGCATCTGGCCTGCTCGGCGAGGGCGGCTTCGTAGATTTCCTGTCCCGTGACGCCCGGGCGCACCACGGCGCGCGCGGCCGTCTGCACCGCCTGGATTTCACCGAGCAAATCCTCCATGAGCGGCGTGGGTTCTCCCATGACGGCCATGCGGCACAGATCGCCCAGATATCCCTGCTTGTTCCCGCCCGAATCGAGCGAGAGGATGTTTCCCTCATCCCACGTGGCGTTCGAAGGCGCGCGATTGTAGCTCGGCCCCGTGCAGGTGAGGCAGTACTCGAAATCGAGTCCTCTTTGGGTTTCGAGTTTTTTCATCTCATCGGCGACCTCGTACATGGTGGTGCCCGGAGGCGTGCTCTTCATGACGTCGAGCATACATTCGACGATGGTTTCGGACGCCTCTTTCAGCAAGGTGAGTTCGTGGGGTTGCTTCACGGCTCTGAGTTCTTCGAGCAGGTAGACGGCGTCGATAAATCTGGCGTCGGGCAGCTCTTCCTGAAGCGCCTCGTACGCATCCGCCGGAAGAAAGCATTTCTCCACCGCCACGGTGCCTTTCTCATGACCCAGCCTGCGGATGCAATCGGCCGCGTCCTTGCCGGCTTGTTCGCTGTGCCAATGGTTGTTTTTCTTCTCGGGCACCCATAGAGGTTCGACTTCCTGCTGCCAGCCTTCCATGATGTTTCCGATATAGAATGCTTTATCGGAAGCGCCCTTCGGCAGGCCTACCAACGGCTGGTAGCGGCTGACGCCGATGGCGTCCTTGTGGGCGAAGAAAAAGAATTTGTAGCCGCCGAGCAGGTACTGGACGTTTTCCTTCGAGGAGGCGAGAACGACGTCCGCGCCCTCGTCTTCCATCAAGACGCTGAGCTTATCTTCATCAAAGGGCAGGTTCATGGCGGTTTCCTCTCCAATATGTGACATCTCGGATTCAGTTTTCTGATTTCATGTCGAGAACATACAGATGCTTATCTCCTGAAAAGTGAATGAAGCGGCGGAGAATACGCTGTCTCAAACATCGGTCGAACAGTAATTCATGAGCAGAAAAGGGTGTCATGCAGGACGGAAAAATGCAAGCGGAGCGTTTTGAGGCCGCAGCGTTTCGGCTGGATGGAAACGAAAGAGATGAAAGTAGAGGCGAGAGTGGTAGGCCCGTTGAACAGCTTGCATGGGTTTCTGAACATCGGATATAAAGTTCGTGAAATCCTTACTCTCAAAACACACTTAAACGGAAGCGCGAGTTGAACGATTTAAACGTCAACTGCATGTCTATCCTAGTTAAAGGGGCGCAGGCTTTCCGCAAGAGGGAATATGAGGGCGACGAGTCCCTCATGCCGGAGTTAGCCGTCGGACAGAATCCTCAAATTCTGGTAATCGGATGTAGTGATTCGCGCGTAGATCCTGCGTTGCTCTGGGGCGCCCGTCCGGGCGAGCTTTTCACTGTCCGCAACGTCGCTAATCTGGTGCCGCCCTATCGTCCCCGCGAAGCGCCCATGCACGGGGCAGGGATCATGGCGGCGGTCGAGTATGGGGTAAAATCGCTTGCGGTTTCGCATATAGTGGTTTTTGGTCATGCTCATTGCGGCGGGATCGCGGCGGCGATCGACGCGGCTCTAGGTGTCGACTTGCCGGAGTTCGAGTTTTTCGGCCCTTGGCTGGCGACTGCAGATACTGTTTGTCGTGAGGTTTTATCCTGCATCTCGAAGGAGGAGATCGGCGGAGCGGCTGAGATTGCTCCATTAGTCGAGCAGCGTTCCATTCTAAATTCCTTGACCAATCTTCGCTCTTATCCTTGGATCCGACAGCGGGTCGATGGAGGTGACCTTGCTTTGCACGGATGGTGGTTCGATCTTGATACCGGTCATTTGTGGGCGGCGAATCCGGATACGGGTGTTTTTCATCCGCTTGAGGATAAGCCTTGATGTTTGGGCCTCGGGGTATCCGACCCGACAATGTCCGGTATTGGACAGACCAACTCCCACCGTTTAGTCGGGAAGCCCTCGGACGCGAAGCGCCTGGCCGTGGCCTCGCCCAAACCGCTTCCCGTTCCCGTGATAATGGCTACCTTATCCCTCAGACGCATTTGGTCTCTCGTTTTAGAATTGAACGAAACCGCCGTCCACGTTGATTGCCTGGCCGGTGATGCCGCCTGAATCGTCACACGCCAGCAGAAGCGCCAGCGGGGCGCATTCTTCCGAATCGATGAAGCGCTTCATCGGCACCCTGTTTCTCAACTCCTCCGCCTGTTCCTCAAAGGTCTTGCCCGTTTCGTCGGCCCACTTCTGGATGCTTTCCTCGAACATGCCGGTAGAGCGAAAGTAGGGCAGATGCAGTTCGCCGTGATGCCGAACGGGGCGACTTCGGCGGAGAGCGCTTTGGTGAGGCCCAAAACGGCGTGTTTCGACGCCGCGTAGGCGCTCCGATAGGCCAGACCGATTTTGCCCGAAACCGACGCCACGTTGATGATCTTTCTGGATTTTCGCTCCAGCATCGAGGGCAGGACTTCACGAATCGCCGTGAACGGCGCCTTCGCGTTGATTTGCATGGTGCGCTCCCATACCGCGTCGGGAAGCTCGTGCACCGCCTCGAAGCTCACGATGCCTGCGTTGTTCACCAGGATGTCGATGGGGCCGAGCGCACTGGCCGTTTTGCGCAGCGAATCGAGAATGTCCTCGTCCTTCATGACGTCGCACGGGCAGACGAGGGCTCTTCGCCCCATGGCCTCTATCTCCTCGGCGAGCGCTTCGAGTTTATCCACGGAGCGGGCGGCCAGAGCGAGATTTGCCCCCTCGCTTGCGAAAGTGCGCGCGACGGCGCCGCCGATGCCGCCGGATGCGCCCGTAATGAATGCGACTTTGCCTTCGAGTTTCATGCTTTCTCCTTACTTGGTGAATAAACTCTGAGGTACTATGCGTATTTCGTCGAAAAAGCGCTTTTTCTCAGCAAACTTCCCGGACGATGGCTTCGAATTCCTCATTCTCCAATTGTCGCTTGCGCCAGCGGATCTCCGTGCGAACCCGCTCGACCACGTCTTTTTCTTTCTCTTGCGGGAGATCGAGGCCCAACTCCCGCGCCTTGGTGCGTATGGCCCAGTTGCCGGAATAGTGTCCTAAAAGATTGTGCATGCCGTTTCCGAAAATCCCGGGCTTCATGCACGAATAGGCCCAAAAGCCTTCTTCCGTGTCGGGCACGCAATAGTGCACCTCGACCAGGTGTGAGAACGCCATTTTGCCGACGAAGGGCATGGTGTCCGTCATGGGCCATTTCATGATGTCGGAGACGAGCCTGGAAAGCTCATACATTTTATCGAGTTTAATCCCGCAGTCGATGCCGTAATAAATCTGAATCACGGCGGCGACTTCGGCCAGGGGCGCGATGTGCGCGCGCTCGCCCAGCCCGTTCACGCAGGCGTCGATCAAATCCGCGCCGCCTTCGAGACCCGCATACAAGGCGGCGCACGCCATGCCGATGTCGTTGTGGGTGTGGAGGCCGATTTGCGTGCCGGGCAGCAGGCGCTTCATCTCGCGGACGACGTACGTGTATACCGGCGTGATGGCCATGCCGTTGATGTCGTCGAGCTTGATCATGTCGGCGCCTGCGTCCACGAGCTTGCCGCATACTTCGGCCAGGCGTTCGATGGGGATGCGCGTGCAGTCCTGGATCAGGCAGCCCACTTTCTTGTCGGGGCCGGATTTCTCCCGGGCGTAGGCCACGGAGCCGCAGGCGCGTTCGATGGCTTGCTCGATGGTGATGTCCGGGTCTCCGGCCATCGATTCGAACAGGCACATCTGGTTCGGCGAGAAGGAAAAACAAAGGGTCGTGTAATCCGCGCCGTGGTTCACGTTCAGGTCGACTTCCACCTTGGCGAGTTCGGGGTTCAGGACGGCGGTGGGGTGCACGAGGGCTTCCACGATGAGGTCCGGGTGTCGTTTTTTCACCTCCTCCATTTCCAGGGGATCGTCGTGGTGCATCTGCACCATGCTCACGCCGGCGTCGACGAGCGCATCGGCAATGCGGATGACTTCATCTCGCCTCAGGGACACGCCGGGCAACTGCCTGCCTTCTCTCAAGGTGATGTCGCAAAGCTGAAATTCATCTGAAAGCGTCATCTGCGAGCGGATTTCCTCGGAGAAACAATGCTGCGATATCCTCCAGTGCTCGGTGGTGGGCTCCAAGTTGCTGTTTACGGGATAGCCTGGCATTCCAACCTCCTTTTATGGATTTTCATCGCCCGATACGGGATCGGCGAAAACGAGAACCTCGATTAAATTTTGCAGTTGCGCATTTGTTCGCTCATCGCGCGGGAATGTTCTATTCATCCCATACCCCACCCATTCTCCTTGTTCTGTCGCCACAAGAAAATGACATGCCAAAGAATGTTTTTCACTCGCTTTCTCGGGGATCAGCCAAAATAACCGGTTCCACATCCTTGAGCAGCGGCAAGACTTCGCGTCCAGCCTTCGGGCACCAGGACCTTCGTCGTCAACTACCGCGCCGGAGACGGCGGGCGCAAGGTGCCCAACAAGCGCGTCACCCTCGGGCGCTACGGACGCATAACCCCCGACAAGGCGCGGCGCATGGCCCAGGAACTGCTCGGCCGCGTCGCCGGAGGGGACGACCCCGCCTCAGAACGCGTAGAAGCGCGGAGAATGCCGACCCTCCGAGAAGCGTTCGATGACTACATGGCCGCCAACCCCAACCGCAAGGCAAGGACGGTGGAGCGCTACCACCAGAACATGCGGATCAATCTCCACGGCTGGCACAACCGTCCGCTCGACGCCATTACCCGGAGGGACATCGAGGGGCGGTTCAACCTCATCACCGAGGAGCACGGCTGGGCGGGCGCCAATCAGACGATTTCACTGCTGCGTTCCATCTACCGCCGGTCCTGCGTCGATCACGAGGGCTTGCTCAACCCGGTGGAACTCTGGCTCGCCGGGGGCGGGCGCTACCACCCCAAGCGGCGGCGGCGCATCTCCGCCCCTTCCGAGGTGCTGCCGCGCTGGCGAGCCGGTGTGGATGCCGTCGGGCTTCCGCCCGCGCACCGCGACATCTTCCTGGTCGGGGTCTACACCGGCATGCGCCTGGGCGAGATCGTCTCCCTCAGATGGGAGCGCCTGGAACTGGAGCGGCGTATCCTGCGGGTCGATGAGACCAAGACCGGGGAACCGCTGGAGCTTCCCATGACCCGGCAGCTGGCGGCGATCTTCGAGCGCCGCCGGGCGGACGGAGAGGACCCGGACGGCTGGGTGTTCCCGTCCTCCATGAGTTCGACGGGCCATCTCGGCGGCATTCACCAGTATTACGTCGATATCGGGCGCGCCGCCGGGACCCGGTTCTGGTTCCACGGCCTGCGCAATGTCTTCATCACGGTGGCGGAGCGCGAACTGATGCTGCCGCGCTCGCTGACCAAACGGCTGGTCAACCATGCCCGTGATGATGACATCACCGAAGGCTACGCCGCCGACTGGACCGTGGAGCAGCTCCGCGAACCCTCACAGCGCATCGCCGACAGGATCGATGCCTTGATGAACGTGGACGCTACCGCCGAAACCGCTGTGATATGAAAAAGGGTAATGCGAACGCAATTTAAGCCACGGCTGCGCGTCGAGGGACGCTGGCGCAGGCCGAAAGCCATCCGATGATGCTCGGCCGGCTGTTCGGTCACACGCAGGTAGAAACGACCGCGATGCATGCGCACCTAGCGCAGGATTCGGTGCGGGAGTCGGCGGAACGGTTCGGCGACAGTATTGCAGCCGATTTCCTGTCGGGGTACCGGAAATGAGGTGTCGCGTGCCGCGAGGGTCGGTGCCGGAAGTGTGCACCGTCGGGTTTTGCGCGCGGCCCGGCAGCCGTGTCCGGGGTAGGAATCCGCTATCCCGCGTCACCTCGCCTAGCTTGCTTGACATGTGTAGTCAATAATGACAACATCCGGAATGAACCACAATACGAGGCCGATCGGCTGGGTCAGGGCTGCGCGAAAGGTTTTCGAGACGTTCCCCGTGACCGTTCGGGATCGCGTCAACACGGCGCTGACGATTGCGGCTGAAGGCGGCAAAGCGGACATCGTGAAACCGCTGAAGGGTCTCGGGCCGGGTGTCATGGAAATCGCCGTGCGGTACCGGACCGATGCTTGGCGGGTCGTCTACGTGACGGAAGTTGCGGGACGGCTATGGGTGATCCACGCGTTCCGGAAGAAATCGAAAACGGGGATTAAGACTCCGAAGGCCGAGATCGATCTGGTGAGGGACCGGCTGGGGCGACTGAAAAGGGAGTTGTTGCCATGAGTGAAAGCGATTTCGAACTAATCGAGGGAAGCGGTAATGTGTTTCGCGACCTCGACGATCCGCTTGCGGACCTGAAACAGGCCAAGGCGATTCTCGCGGCCCGGATCATCGCGGTGCTGGACGACCGCGGGCTTTCGGTGAGAAAGGCCGCCGCCCTGACCCGCTTCGCCGCGGCCGATTTCTCGCGCATTCGCAACGCGGACCTGGGGCGGTTTACGCTGGACCGGCTGATGAAGATGCTTGCTGCCCTCGACGGCGGTCTGCGGGTCACGCTCCATGTTGACGGGCGGCAAGGTAAAGATGCGGTGATGGCGAATCCAGGCTGACGGCGCACGCCAGCTTTGTTTGCGAACTCCGCCGCGAAACCGCAAGCGGTTCTTATCGATTTTGATCGCTTGATTTATACCCAAAATATCGAGCGGGGGAATTCGTCGTGGCAAAGGGCGAACATCAGAATGCGATCAAGGGTATCGAAAAATTCTTTCTCCGTTCTTCGGTGGTAGGTCAATTCATGGGTCATACCCGGCAGGAAGCCGGGGACGCACATGCGCCAGATCGACCATCCCTGGCAACGCATCCGGGCGCGGGCGGGCCTTCATGACGTGCGGCTTCACGACCTGCGTCGTTCTTGTGCAGTTCCAGGGAATTTCCACGCTCTCAAATATCGTTTATCTATTTATTTTTCAATTCTTTATCAGTGCTCACCGCAACCCGCCTGATTATGTCTTGCCAGGTAGCGTAATCGTTTTGCAACCGGATTTGATCAATATCCAGGCACGACATGTCCGCGCTTGTCGGGGTAAACATTCAGTCGCGGGGTGATGGCAGGTATTTCAGCGATTGAGGATATGCTTCCAGTTTCTCCGCAGCGGCTGCAGCCAGATGTCCTTCTTGGGCTTGTCGTAGCGTTTGCGCCTGTCGTAGCGTCCGCGTCCCTGGGTCGTACCGACGTGGCTCCAGCCCGATGCCCTGTAGACGGCGACGGTGTAGCGCGGGGTCTCGACGAAGGTCTCAATGAGCACGGGGGTGGTGCGATAGCGCTCGGTCCAGTCTTCTCTCAGGATTATACGCTTTACAACCGAACGGCTTGTGTCTTAAATTCTGAAATCAATCTTGATTTACCGGGTCGACCGCTGAATACAATACTGATCTGCCCCCCTCAAACCGGTCCATGCTGAATGAGAGGATTTTCGGTACTCTTTCGGTATGATCGCCCGTATCGGGGGGATTTACATGAGCAAGAAGCGCCACACCGCAGAGCAGATTATCGGCAAGCTGAGAGAAGCTGAGATCCTGCTTTCCCAAGGGCGGAGTGTCCCTGAAGCCTGCAAGAAGATCGAAGTTTCCGAGCAGACGTATTACCGCTGGAGGAAAGAGTACGGGGGGCTTCGCCTCGATCAAGCCAAGCGCCTCAAGGAACTCGAGCGCGAGAACGGCCGCCTCAAGAAGCTCGTGGCTGACCAGGCACTGGACAATGCCATTCTCAAGGAGGTCGCCTCGGGAAACTTCTGAGCCCGCCCAAGAGGAGGCGGGCTGTGGAGCGTGTATATGAGCGCTTTCGCGTGTCCGAGCGGCATGCCTGCCGTGTCGTGAGGCAAGCTCGCTCGACACAGCGCTACCAGCCCCGTTGCAGGGACGATGAGGAGAGGCTCACCGCCCGTGTGGTGGAGCTGGCGAGCCTGTATGGGCGCTATGGGTATCGCCGGGTGACTAGGCTGTTGTGGCTGGACGGCTGGCGGGTGAACTACAAAGGAGTCGAGCGCATCTGGCGGCAGGAGGGGCTCAAGGTGCCCCAGAAGCAGCCCAAGCGCGGGCGATTGTGGTTGAATGATGGCTCCTGCGTGAGAAGGCGGCCAGAGCACCCGAATCATGTATGGGCGTATGACTTCTGTGCCGACAGAACCCGCGATGGGCGCCCTCTTCGGATGCTCGTGGTGGTGGATGAGTTCACGCGTGAGTGTTTATCGATTGATGTGGGCAGAAAGCTCAAGTCAGAGGATGTAGTAGACCGGCTGACCGAGTTGTTTGTAAAGCGGGGGCTCCCCGAGCACATTCGTTCGGACAACGGCCCTGAGTTTACGTCGAAACGCGTGAGAGAGTGGCTCTCCCGCCTGGGCGTGAAGACGCTCTTCATCGAGCCTGGAAGCCCCTGGGAGAATGGATATGTCGAATCTTTTAACGGGAAGATGCGGGATGAACTTCTGAATCTGGAGAGATTCGATACGCTATATGAAGCAAAAGTATTGGTGGAGCGCTGGAGGCATGTGTACAACAGAATCAGGCCGCACAGTTCACTGGGCTATCGGCCCCCGGCACCTGAAACGAATGAACCATGGCCTCCGGGCTTCGCTCCGCTTCGCCCTCCGGCCATGGTTCCAGGACTCTCATAGGGAGTGGTACAACTATCGGGGGCAGGTCACGGCAACCCCGCCGCCGCAAAAGCCGCGGCCGCCACGATGACAAACAGCTTTCTACCCATGATGTTCTCCCCTGTGTGATGTGTGCCGATGCACCGAGTGGTTTCCGGTTACTCCTCCAGGAACACACAATGCTCCGGAGGTAATTCGATAGTCACTTCCGATCCCGCCGAGACGTTCATGTCCGATAAAGACTCCACCTGAAGCTCCTCGCCCGCGAGATCCATGACGTACTGAACGTGCTTGCCGTAGTACTGCCGCTTGAGGATCCGTGCCGTATACCGGTTGGACTCGGGAGAAGGCGCGCCCGGATGAATCTGAACGAGTTCGGACCGGATGCAGAAGTGCGCCTCCTCCCCCGTGGGGGGGGCCTGCCTGGCGCCCAGCGCCACGGCGACCGGCCCGAACTTCGTGTCCACCCGGATCGCGCCGTTGGCACCGGCCCCGCTGGCCACCGACCCGGTGAAAATGTTCGAGGTCCCTATGAAATTCGCCGCGAAACGGGTCTTTGGGGTCTCGTAGATCTCCTCGGGCGGGCCCTGCTGGACCATGACTCCCTGATTCATCAAAACGACCCGATCCCCCAGGACCATCGCCTCGGCCTGATCGTGGGTGACGTAGATGAACGTGATGCCCAGCCGGTCGTGGAGGTCGGCCAGCTCCCCGCGCATCTCAACCCTGAGGTTGGCGTCGAGGTTCGAGAGAGGCTCGTCCAGCAGAAGAAGGGAGGGTTCGACCACGATCGCTCGCGCCAGGGCCACGCGCTGCTGCTGTCCGCCCGAGAGCTCGGTGGAGTAGCGGCCCTCGAGGCCGTCGAGTTGGACGAGGGAAAGGGCGTTCATCACTTTCCTTTCGATCTCGGCCTTTTTAATCTTCCGCACTTCGAGCCCGTAGGCCACGTTCTGGAACACCGACTTGTGCGGCCAGATGGCGTAGGACTGGAACACCATCGACATTTTCCTGTGGTCCGGGGGAAGCATCTCGTGGCGGGTCGAGATGACCCGGCCGCCAATGGCGATCTCGCCCGCGCCTGGCTGGAGGAAACCCGCGATCAGCTTGAGGAGCGTGGTCTTTCCGCACCCACTCGGGCCGAGCAGCACCACCGATTCGCCCTCTTTGAATTCGAGCGAAAGGTCATTGACGGCGATGGTCTCGCCGAAGGCCTTCGTCAGGCCGTTAATGGATAGATCCGGCATCGGTTTCCCGCCTCACATCTCGAACGCGCCCTTTCCCACGATTCTGCGGGAAAGCCCGATAAGAGTCAGATTAACGCAAAATACGAGGAACGTCAGGGCGCCCAGGGTTCCCATCTCCGCCTCTTCGATGTATTCGAAGATGAGGATCGAGATCACCTCGAGCCCGCCCGTGTAGAGCATGATGGAAGTCGCCATTTCGCGGAATTTCAGGCAGAAAATGATCGTTCCGACGGAGAGCAACGCCTTCTTCATGAGAGGAAGGGTGATGTCCTTCATCGTCTTGGCCCAGTGCGCCCCGAGGACGCGCGAGCTCTGCTCAAGCTCCTCGTGAATCTGCTTCAGGGAGGCCCGGGCGAACATGAAGGCGATGGGCGTTCCCTTGACGAAGTAGCCGATGAGGAACAGCCAAAGGGTGCCGTAGAGCGGGAGCGGGCCGCCCGCGAACGCGAGCACGAGCGCCACCCCGAGGGCGACCCCGGGAAACGCCATTCCGATCATCGAAAGCAGCGCGAGGCCCTCCTTTCCGGGCACATTCGTTCGCTCGACGATCCACGCCATGACAAAGGTAAACCCGATACAGACAAAGGCGGCGCCGACAGCGAGCTTGAAACTGTTCGTGAACGCGCGCACCACGACGTCCGAGGTGGTGAACAGGTTGATGTAGTTCTCGAAAGTGAGATTGGAAAATGAAAGCGGAGCGCCCCAGATGCGCAGGATGGAGGACTCGAAAAGCGCCAGCATCGGGAGAATGATGCTCACGAAGACGATGCCGAACGAATATGCCCCGAGAGCATATTTCCACTGGCCGATATCCACCAATTGGGGCTGAGGAGATTTGCCGGTGATGGTGACGTATTGCTTCCGCCCCAGATAAAAGCGCTGGAGGACCAGCAAGATTGCGGTCACGATGACAATCGGCGTCGCTGCCGTCGCGGCCATGTGGAATTGGGGCGGATCGTTCGAAAACAGGGTATAGACCTGGGTCGATAGGGTCTGGATATGGACAGGGTTTCCCACAATGGCCGGCGCTCCGAAAACGACAAAACTCTCCAAAATTACGAGTATGAGCCCTGACAGGATAGCCGGGGTGACAATGGGAAGGGTCACGGTCCGCATCACCCGGAAGTTGTTGGAACCCAGGATCCGGGCGGACTGCTCGTAGCTCGGGTCCATGTTGTCGAGCGCCGAGACGACCGAGAAGAAAAGGAAAGGATAGACGAACAACCCCATTACGAAGGTCATCCCGGCGAAACTGAAGATGTTGAACAGCGGTGTGTCGGTCGAGAAAATCCACATGAATGCCTTGTTCAATATGCCCGCCCGGGGACCGAGCAGGACAATCCATCCAATCGCCCCCAGGAAGCTCGGGGTGGCGAAGGTGAGCACCACCATGGAGCGGATGAATCCCCGGAAAGGCATGTCCGTCCGGGAAACTCCCCACGCCATCGGAAGCGCTACAACGAGGGAAAATATGGATGTCCCGATTGCAAGCTTGATCGTGGTCCAGAAAGCATCGAGAAGTTCCGGATCAGAGAAAAAGGTCCTGTAGTTGTTCAGGGTCCACACTTGTACGTCGTAGTCGTACAGGCTTCGCTTGAACAAAATTCCAAGAGGGTAGAGGACAAAAAATCCGAGGATAATGGCGGTGGCGAGAAAAATAAGCGAGCGAAGGGCTTCATGGCGCCAGCCGCGCACTGCCCCCACGAGGCCCAACCAGAGAGAACCGCGACTTGACGTTGCTACCGCCATACCATTTCCTTAAATTTCTATTGATTCTCGATCAGCTCGCGGGTCTTGGGATCGAGGTTGCGAGGTTCTTCTTTGAAAAAGCCGTAGTGCATCTGGGAGTAGACTTCGAAAGAGTCGGAGTCGAGCTGGGCGCCGAAACCCAAAACATCGTAGACGAAGCCTCTGTCTTTGTGAATATTCCTCTCCTCGACGGGCCGAAAGACGTCGGCACGCAGAACTACGTCATCGTCAATTTCGAGCGGAACGTCCCAGTCGATGCGCATGCCGCCTCGAATTTCGCTTTTGTACTAGCTCATTTCTCCCCTCATTGTGTCTGCTCTAACGCGGCTTTAACGAATAGATCTCTCTGTCCATTTAAGCACGAAGTTGCGCTTAGCTTTCCTCTTGGGGCTGTCCTAGCTAAGTACGTTTCTGTCTCAAAATGATCCATGTCTTCAATTGGTTAAGCAGTTCTCGGTGATCACCTCCGTTGAACCGCCATTCGCACTCCTTCAGGAACAGGTGAAAGCTCTGTTTCGGGACGCCATTGAAGCGCCGTAAATGCCGCTTCGCCTGGTTCCAGAAGTTCTCGGTCCCGTTGATATGGCTCCGCTCATCGACGAACCGCTCCGAGTGATTGATCCGAACATGGTGGAAGTCCGAAACGTCCAGGGCATCATAGCTCGAAAAACCGTCCGTATAGACGATGCTGTCAGGCCGGATCATACGCTCCATAATCGGCATCAACGTGGCAGTCCGGGCATTGGGGATCATCGCCGTGTAGACCTTCCCACCTCGCTTCAAAAGCCCGAAAACCGGGACTTTTCCGCCAGCGCCTCGACCCCGCTTGCCTTTGCGGCGGCCGCCAAAATAACTCTCATCAACCTCGATCTCTCCGGCAAAAGGCGAGGCTTTCTCCATTGCCTCGGCAATCACCTTGCGAAGCCGAGTATAAAATGAGACCGCCGTGTTCCGGTGGACGCCAACCAGTTCGGCTGCCGCCCGAGCCGTCGTACCGGCAACGAAGTGCTCAATCAGACGACCGCGCTTCCAATCACTGAGCCGGCTTTTCCTCTCGTACATCACGCCATCCTAGACTAAACAAGCCGCTTAGCTAGGACAGCCCCATTCCTCTTTTACCTGCTCGGCGAGCTTCTCTTTTTTCAGCCGCGCGACCTCCTCTTTTAGATCGTCGATCACGTCTTTTCCCCAGAATATCTTGCCCTCCACCACGAAGCAGGGGATGCCGAAGATCCCGAGACTCTTTCCCTGGGCGCGCTGGCTCTGGAGCGCGCCGAAGTAGCGCTTCTCCTCGATCACCTTCCGGATCTCATCCCCGTCGAGGCCCACATCCTCCCCGAGCCGGGCGAGCACGTCGGGGCTCTCCAGGTCGAGGTTGTCCACCCAGAGGGCCTGGTACACCCGGTCCCGGAACCCCACGAACTTGCCCATGTCCCGGGCGTAGAAGGAGGTCATGTGGGCGTTCGTGGTGCGGTAGCTGTTCTTTGAGACGACGATGATATCCACTCCGTACTTGTCCGCTAGGGGCTTGTGCACCTTCTGGTAGACTTCCTGCCGCTCCTCCGGCGTGAAGGACTTGAACGGGGCGCCGGGCGGCCTTCCCTCCCAGCTCACCCACTCGACCTCCACGTCCGGATCCTGCTCCAGAATCGGGATTCCACCGACGGTGGCCACATAGCAGTAGGGTCAGGTGAAATCGGAATACTTCACCACCACGATGGGCTCTTTCAGCTCGCTCATTCAAGAACCTCCTCTTTCAGCTCACTCATCCAAGAACCTCCATCACATGACGCACCCGCCCTCTCAACGATGCGCTTAAGGGCCCTCAGCCCAAATAATTGGGCCCCGGCTCCCGCGGGGACGAGACACACTTCGAACACCTCTACCATTTCTTCGATGGTGGCGCCGTACTCCAGCGCCCTCTTGCAGTGGATGGCGACGCCCTCCTCGTCCGTCCTGAAGGCCATCAGGGCCGCGGCAATTGTTTCGCGCGTCTTGTGGGGCAAGAAGCGGCCGGGCTTGTCCGGATTGAAGAAGCCCCAGCCTATCTCGGAGTACGGTTCGAAGTAATCCGGGTCCAGTCGGGCGCCAAAGCCTAGGGCCTCGTCGATCCGGCCTTGGTCCCGGCTCATCTTCTCGGTGATACGGCGGATTCTTTTTCCGCGAGGGCCCCCAGGCCCACCAATTGGATCTTTCAGTCCTCCCCCTTCGTCGGCAATCCGTTTGAGGATCCTCAGGCCCCTCAGTAGGTGCGGAGTTCCCCCGGGGAGGCCACTCACCTCGAACGCCTCCAGGACTTCCTCCATGGTGGAGCCATGCTGGAGCGCCCTTTTGCAGTGGTGGTAGGCGTCCTCCTCGCTCCCCCTGAGAGCCACGACGACGACGGCGATGATTTCCCGATTCTTCTGGGGCAGGTGGCGAGGTCTATCCGGATTGAAGAAGCCCCAGCCTATCTCGGAGTACGGTTCGAAGTAATCCGGGTCCAGTCGGGCGCCAAAGCCTAGGGCCTCGTCGGTATAGCCCCGGTCCCGATCCATCTTCTCGGTAATGCGGCGGACCCTTTCCTCGCGAGTCTCCGAGGAGGCTCCAGCGCGTGGACTCTCTAACCCGTTCCCGGGCTCTTTCAGTCCGCCCTTTTTGCCGGCGATTTCCTTGAGAACTCTCAGGCCCATCAGGAGAAGCGGGTGTCCCCCCGCGAAGCCGGCAACCTCGAACGCCTCCAAAATCTCCTCCATGGTGGCGCCATGCTCCAGCGCCCTCTCGCAGTGGAGTGTAGCGCCAGGTTCCGTTGGATCCTTCTTCCAGAGGACCGAGCATGTGACGATCGCGGCGAGAATCGCCCGCATCTTTTCGGGCACATGGCGGGGCTTATCCCGATTGAAGAAGCCCCAGCCCACCTGGGAGAACGCCTCGAAATAATCGGGGTCCACCTCCACCCCGAAGAGAACGCCATCGTTGGGCCGGCCGCGGTCCCGGCTTAACTTCTCCTTGATACGGCGGATCCTCTGCTCGCGAGTTTCATGCGTCAATTGAAACCCTCCTCAAAGTGGTTCGACATATCAGATGGATCTACTGTTATTCATTTTACTCATTTGTGTTTCCCCATGATTTTATCAAACTTTTTCAGCAGTTTCGTCTTGTTTGCCAGCAGCCATTTATAATCCGGCGTTTCCCGATTCAACCCGCTGAGGGACGGTGCCCCTTTGGGCAAAGGCATATCTTTGCGAACCCCAAAATAACTTTGTTGGACTATGAGATTCTGATAGAATTTGCTGAGCTCGAATTCCATCCACAGCTTTGCCGCGTTGGGGTGGCCGCCGTGTTTCCAGATTACGGAGCCGCCAAGAAACATCGGCGTGACATCTTCCATTAATGCTATCCCGATGGGTTCCCCCTTCCTCCTGAGCTTATTCGCTACGCTGACGACGCCAGGTCCGATATCCCGCTCTCCCCGAATGATCGTAACCTCGCCGGCCTTACTCTGCATAACGATCAGAGGACGGTTCCTCGCGAGTTTTTTGTAGTAATTCCAACCGTATTTCTTTAATAAGACGCCGAAAGTGGCGAGCCCCGATCCCGTTGAAGGAGCTGCCATGACGATCCGGTCCTTCCATTTGGGGTCCAAAAGGTCTTTCCAAGTTTTCGGCACTTCCGACTTGGCCACCTTCTTGGTGTTGTAGGTGATGGCCATATTAAGAACATACTTGTCGTTGATGAAGTTTTCCCTCGGTCGCAAGATGGGGTCCATCATGCTTTTGTTTTTCGGTTGATAAGGGATCACTTCCTTCTCTTTCCCCCACCGGATCAGCGCCGTCCTGTCGCCGATGCAAATGATATCGACCCTTTGCCGTCCCGCCATGCGCTCGGCTTCGACTATCCGGATGACACCCTTGCTCGACTTCCGCGTGTGATCCACCTTGATGCCGAACAATCTTTCAAACTCCTTGCTCGCCGGGATCATGATCTTGCGCCGGTGAGAGCAGTAGATAACGAGCTTGCCTTCCTTCTTCGCGGCGGAAACGAGTTCGGGAGGATACTCCGAACCAATAGCAGGAGCTGTTCCTATCGCTGCCGTACAAATCACGATGCCAAGGTACCTGATCGCCCAATTCTTCATTTTATTTTCCTCCACGAAGTGGAACAACACCGAAGTGCGAGGCCACTTTTTGGCCTCCCCCATCCCCGAGCACCCGAAGTCCCTTCAACCGAAATTTCCCATATACTCTGAAATTATACGGCAACCGCCGCCCGTTCTCAAGTTTCGCGCCATTGGCTCGCCATTCGACCGTCTTTCTCGTAAAGAGTTCACCATGTTTAGCAGAAGCCGCCATGTGAGGCACCTCCTCAGGCCAAAACACGGGCCTCAAAGCGGCGTTTTCTCTTTTTGCCAGAATTATGCGGCAACACTCTTAATCCAGCAAAATCCGGCCTAATTTTCCTTCCTCGGCGGTGTCTCTCGCGGAGAAGGCAATTAAGTCCACCGAAAGATATCCTCAGGACACTCCTCTGGCTTGAATCTATCCCAGATAGCTTTACCACTCCCTATGAGAGTCCCCCCAATATGGCCGGAGGGCGAGGCGTAGCGACCCCGAGTGACGTGCCCTCCTGAGATGCTGGCCCGGGTTCCAAGTCCCTGGACTCCCAAGATTGGACAAGGTTCTCGTACAGGAGGCCTTCCTTCATCACCACCCGCACCCGGTGAAGCGCAGAAATGTCCTGCAATGGGTTTCCCTCGGTAGCGATGAGGTCAGCGAGCTTTCCAGGCTCCAGGGTACCAACCTGGTCTCCCATCTCACACGCTTCTGCAGCGTCACGCGTGGCGGCCTGAATGGCTTCAAGGGGCGAGAGACCAAATCGCACCAAGCACTCAAGCTCAAAAGTCAGATTCCCATGCCGCCCGTCCGTACCTACTGTGAAGCGAATGCCCGAGCGCAAGGCCGTCGGGAAGCGTTTTTCCATGTTTGCGCGTGCACGGCGGACGCCTTCGACGTGAGCGGAAGACCGCTCTCCCTCAAGGGCGCTTGGATGGAGATAAGGATTGAAAGTGCAGATGAGCCAAGCGCCGTGAGTCTTAAAGAGGTCAAGGTGTTCTCCCGTCAACATGGCGCCGTGCTCGATGCAGTCCACCCCTTCCTCGAGGCAAATATTTAGAATCTCCCCGCCATGACAGTGAGCAGCTACCTTCTTTCCAACCCGATGTGCCTCTTCCGCCACGGCGCGCACCTCCAAGCGGCTCATGTAGGCCGTCTCTGCGGTGTTCTGAAAGACCTCCCCGCTCGCGTAGATCTTGATGAAATCTGCGCCTCCCTCGATGTTCTCCCGCACAAAGCGCCGCAAAGAATCCTCTCCATCCACAGGGAACGCGTTCTGTCCCCATCCATGAGTGGGCCGGATGCCACGCGCGCCCACCCAGAGGCGGGGGCCCGCGAGGAACCCCGAACGAACCGCTTCCCGGCACACCACGCCGCGCCAACTGCGCTCGCTGGGGTTGCGCATGGTAGTCACCCCCGAGGCCAGCATTAGGCGCAGGTGACGACTGGCTGTTCCCATCCTGTAAAGCTCCTCGCTTAACGATGGCAGTTGGTACCTAGCTTTCCATCTCCTCTTGTAAGTTCCAAGCATGCAGTTCTCTGACGCTTCGGAGTAAGTTCCTATCTAGGTAAACTGCTCTCCAATTTGATACTTACCAAAAAGTTCTCAGAGGAAATTCCAGAACTAAAACAAATGTTGCGAAACGTGAAAATCAAATAATAACTTATTGATACTAAATGAGTTACAAATGTCATTTCTGCCAATTTACTAAAATAAAATCGACCAAGGGGTAGATACTCCCTGACATTTATTGATTTCCTGAAAACAATACAACCCCTTATAAATCAATAGAATATGTTTATTTTGAAGGGATTCGTGGAAGTATGGAATTTCGCACATCTATAGCGTGTGTAAATTGTTGATCTGAAGAAACGATTGTCGCTTTCTCTCCTTGGCTTCGGTAAGAACCTACTCATCGAAACGCTGCTCAAGTAAATCAAAAAACGAAACAATGCTAACGGACTGGCTATGGGAGAGATGTGCTCTCAGCGTCGAAATATGCACGCCTAGAGGCAAATTATAACTATTTTTCATTTTCCTCAAAGAAAAGTCAGAGTCTCCGTATAAATACCCATGTTCTGGCTTCTTTGATTTGGGTTTTTGGGGAGTGGGCGCACTCCCCAATCTCAAAAAAACCCAATAGCAATGAGATCAGAGCACTTTAACCCAAATCAAGGAGGAAGAATCATGTCGAACAACACAGAAACAAAGTCACACCCCGAAACAAACTTCAAGAAAATCGAGTTACGCACGGAACTAGAAGCTTTCTCAAACGAGGCTTGGATGAGCTATCTGGATGGGAAAATTCCACCTGCGAATTTCAATCAGTGTAAAGCATCGTTTCTCAGATTGAACCAGGAGAATTTTGATGGGTATGAGTGTTTTTCTGATGAAGAACTACGGCAAATCTGGATTGATGCGGAAACATATCAGAAAGAAATCACGAACAAAGAGAACAAAGAGATTGATAACGATCAAGTCCTGAAGAAAAAAATCATGGGCGCGAAAGATGCTCTGCAACAACTCAAGGTCCATCTATTCAAAGATGTCGTTTCAGGCACCATTTACATTCAAAGAAATGAAGAGACATCTCGCCTAGGTGATGACGATGTTTTGCAACTTCGCACGGAAATAGCAGAGAAGTTCAAATTTGGTAGTGGGAAAGACTCTTCCGAGGCGGAATTCTCGAATGTGATGATGCGTGATGCCGTGGAAAGTTTGGCGCTGGATAATAAAAAGAACGTAGTGGCTGAGTTTATCAAATCCATTTATGAGGAAATGGGCCAATCTGGTGATCAGTATCATGAGAGATGCCTGCTCGATTGCTTCGGTGTGGAGGATAACGAATACAATCGGGCTGTGGGGAGATATATCTATCTCGGCGGGATCGAGAGGATGTTCAATCCTGGAACCAAAATGGATTACATTCCCATTCTGAAAGGCGCAGGTGGCATCGGAAAATCCATTTTTGTGGGCAATTTGTTGCCTTCAGATTTCGAATTGCGGTCCGAATTCATCAACAACAACTTCAATTTTCATGTGATGTGCCCCCCTCACATCGGTCCATGCTGAATGAGAGGATTTTCGGTACTCTTTCGGCCGGGCCGCCCGATCCGGGGGAATTTTTCATGTCCAGGAAGCGTCATACGCCTGAGCAGATTATCGGCAAGTTGAGAGAAGCCGAGGTTCTGCTCTCTCAGGGACAGACCGTCCCTGAGGCCCGCAAGCAGATCGAAGTATCCGAGCAGACCTATTATCGCTGGAGGAAGGAGTACGGAGGCCTCAGGCTCGATCAGGCCAAGCGGCTCAAGGAACTCGAGCGTGAGAACGGCTGCCTCAAGAAGCACGTAGCTGACCAGGCCCTGGACATGGCGATTCTCAAGGAGGTCGCCTCGGGAAACTTCTGAGCCCGCCAAAGAGAAGGCGGGCGGCGGTGCATGTACGCGAGAGGTTCCGGGTATCTGAGCGGCGGGCCTGCCGGGTGCTGGCACAGCCCCGCTCAACGCAAAGGCGCCCTCTGTGTCTGAGCGATGATGAGAGGAGGCTTACCGATCGAATCACCCAGCTGGCCAGTCTATACGGGCGCTATGGGTACCGGCGCGTCACAGCGCTCCTGAGGCATGAGGGCTGGCGGGTGAACCACAAGCGGGTCGAGCGCATCTGGCGGCAGGAGGGGCTCAAGGTGCCCCAGAAGCAGCCCAAGCGCGGGCTGGAGAAGCAACCCGTGAGCGGTATGCGAACCTCGGCCGCTACCAGCGCAGAATCGCCTGCAACATGAGCTCGTGCTCCTCGCCGTCCTCGCGCTCGCGCCGCGTGCCGGCATGGTTGAGAGAGGCATTCGCGTCGAGCCGCCACTGCGCGCCAGCATTCAGCAATGTCAGTTGGTATACCATCTGAACGCAGATGAGAGAGGGCTGCTGTACCCCGACAATAAGTGCAACTGCAATATCACCGGAGTTTAACGCTGCGCCGTTCGCCGCAGCCTCAGCGCCGACGCCTAAGGGAGCGCCGCGTGAAGGATCTGCGAGTAGGTCGCCGTCTTCCCGTCTAATGTTGCGACAATCCGGCCCAGACGCATCACATGAAGGACATCCGAAAAGCCGATTAGATCTTCAAACTCGGAGCTTGCAACCAACACGCCCATTCCTTCGTTACGAACGAGTTGGCTGATGTGATGACGGATCTCGGTCTTGGCGCCAATATCGATGCCTTGCGTGGGTTCTTCGAGTAGAAGAAACTTGGGGTCCCCCTGAAGGGATCGAGCGATCGCTAGTTTCTGTTGGTTGCCGCCGCTCAGATTTCCGGCCTTGGTGTTAAGCCCGGCTCCCCTGATATCGAATACCTCAGCGAACTTTCGGCTCGTCTCTCGCTCGGCCCGTCGAAGCCGGAAACCGTATCGTCCAAGCGATCCTGTAACGGGCAAGGCGATGTTCTCCCGAACCGTGAGCGTTGAGACGATACCCGCTTGCCGCCGATCGGCAGGAACCAGCGCGATCCCAAGCTTGTACGCTTTCGTGGTCGAGCCGGGCGGAATGATGACCTCGTCCAGCTCGACAGTGCCGACGTCGTATATGATACGGCCCGCAATTGCGGCGAGCAGCGGACCAAATCCCGCACCTTGCGCGCCGGCGATTCCCACAATTTGTCCCGCCGCTACTTCGAACGAAACGTCTGAAAAGCTTCGACCGAGCCCAAGCGCCTTAACCGCCAGCTTTCCTCCTTTCACTGCGCTCTGGGCAGCGTCTTGAGCCGGCGCCCCTTGCTTGCCGACGCGCGCGGACTTGGTCATCAGTTCAATCATTTGTTGTCGGTTGATCTCGTCGCGTCGAAACGTACCGACGCTGCGGCCGTCGCGCAGGATCGTGATGCGGTCAGCTATCTGAAGGACCTCACCGATCCGGTGGCTGACATATACAATGGCCGTACCTGCCTCGCTCCGAATCCTGGTCAAGGTGGCCAGAAGCGCCTCGGTATCCACTGCGGAGAGTACCGCCGTCGGCTCGTCGCAAAGGACCATGCTCACCGGAGGCAAGAGCGCGTGAGCGATCTGGATAAATCGAGCCTCCGGTGTACTTAAATCCTCCGCTCTGATCTGGGGATCCACGTGAGCACCGATCAGGCGGAGCACTTCCGTCGTTATTGCTCGCTCGCGGCGCGACAGTCTATTTCGGTCGACAAGCGCTCCCTCGAGGCCCAGCATGATGTTGCGACCGGTAATCAGTTGTCCGCACAACTCGACATCCTGCGGCATCATCTTGATACCGTATCGCTTCCTGGCTTCACGCGGTGAGCGCAGCCGAACCTCATCCCCATTGATGTGGATCAGCCCGGAGTTCATCGGGAAAGCGCCCACCATCAACTTCAGAAGTGTGGACTTTCCCGACCCATTCTCTCCGACCAGCGCGTGTATCTCACCGTGGTCGACATCAAAACTGACGCGATCCAGGGCCTTTACGCCGGGGAACGTTTTGGTGACGTTCTGCATCCTGATGGCAGGGACACGGCGTTCTGCGACCGGTAAATTCAGCAATTCCATCCTCTGTGACCACCAAGCTTGCAAGAGTAGCGCTGCTGGTTGGTCATTATTTAGCCGAGACCTCAAACCCTTTCTGGACAAGCTCCAACGTCACCGCAGTTTTGTCGGGCGGCATGTCTTTTGCGGTGTACCGCGTCAGCGGGATGCACACCAAGGCGGGCACGTTTTGATCGCCATTCAGGATCGACACGGCGTGACCGACCCCCTGATACCCCATCGGAGTCGGTGTAATGCCTATGATCGTCGAGTATTGACCCTCTTTCAAATCCTGAATGGAGGCAGGGTCCAGACCGTTCGTGATGAAAGCCACGTTCTTGTACCGCGCCGGCAGCGAGTCGGGATCAAGCAGCAGGTTAAAGACCGAATACACCCATTTGATATCAGGATGGGCCTGAACCGCGTTCTCGAATGATTTCAGCCCTTGGGCAGGATCGACATTCTGCGTCGCCGAGACGGCGATCTTGACACCCGGGTATCGTTCTTTAACCCGATCCGCGAAACCGGCTGCCCGTTTGGCCGACCAGGTGGCGTTGGCCGGCCCGGCGATCACGATGCCCTTACCGGCATTTGGGCCGGTCTCTTTCACCAGGAGGTCAGCCGAATCACGACCCATCTGGTAGTCGTCCTGCATAACCATGTATGCATCCGGCGAGCTGGACTCAGTGGCCACGATCACAACCGGAATTTTCTCGCGGAGGAAAAGATTGGTGATTGCGACGCCACCCTGAATATCGGTCGGGATGACTGCGACTGCGTCTACACTTTTCAGCAGGAGCCGCTCGGCCTGTTTGAACTGCTGCTCGGGCGACGCGTATCCGGTACCCGCCGAAACGAACTCAAGCTTCACGCCCGCTTCGGCAGCAGCCTTAACCGCGCCGCTGGAACCTGCCTGGTAATAGTGTCCCGCCAACGTGGGCTCCATAAAGCCGATTGTGTATCTGCGCTTCGCCTTTGGCGCGCGGTACGCCGCGGCTTCCTCTGGGGTAGGAGAAACCGTGCAGGGAAGATTCGAATGCAACTTCTTCGCCGTCGAAAGCGCCTGATACTTCGCATAGGCTTTATCGTTGGGACTGATTTTGATGGCTTGGGCGCTAACCTCGTTCCCTCCCCAGAACATAAGCATAAACGTGACGAGACTCAGCATGGCAATCAAAGATTTCATACGCATGGCGTTCTCCTTTGGCAGTGGAAACGATATGTTGCGTCAAGGACCGCTGGACCTTGCGCCGCGGCCGCGAAGCAGTAATATAGCTCGCTTGAAGATCGCCCATTCACCCAGCCGTCCTCGTTGGTTGAAGGCGACCGCTACGACCAGCACGACGCCGGTAACCATCTGACGCGCGAACTCCGAAACACCGACGATCTCGAGACCGCTGGTGAGTACCGTCAGGATCCCCACCCCCATCGCAGCGCCAAGCAGCCGACCGACTCCGCCGCCGATCGCGGCGCCCCCAATCACCGCCGCGGCGATAGATTCAAGTTCCAGACCAGCCCCGAGGCTTGCCTGTCCAAGCGTGACCCTGGATGCGAGCATGACCCCGGCGACGGCCGCAAAAAGGCCACACATCGCATAGGCGAGAACCTCGTAACGGGCGACCGAAATTCCCGACAGACGCGCCGTCTCACGAGCCCCCCCGATCGCATAGATGTAGAGACCCGCCCTGACGTGGTTGAGAAGCAGGTACGCAATGAATACGACAACCAGTCCGACGCCCATTGTACCCGGCAGCGGCCCCCACTCGTCCGCCCCGAACGCACTCATTCCCCGGTCGGTAATCGGAACCGAAGCACCGCTGCTCAGTTCGTTTGACAATCCGGTCAGGAACGTCAGCATCGCCAAAGTAGCCACGAAGGGATTGACCCCCAGATACGCGATAACAAGACCGTTGACGGATCCAACAACGGCTCCAAGCGCCAACGCCGCCGTGACGGCCCCGTACAAACCGAAATCGTCAACGAGCAGCGCGAGCGCTGTGGAGGCGAATCCCGCAGTCGCGCCGACCGAGATGTCGAAACCACCCACGACAAGCACCAGCATCTGCCCAACGCTGGCGACCAGCAGCACCCCCGCCTGTCTGGCGAGATTCTCAATGGTCCTAACGGAAATAAAGATGTCGGGTTCTACGATCGAAAACCCGAGGTAGAGGAGGACGAGGGCGAGTAGCAACTGCACCTCGTGACGCAGAAGACCACGCGTTCGTTCCAAAGCGCCGACGGCCCAAGTCGTTTCCGGTTGGGGATCGTTCCCGAAATGGTCGCCTGTTGCAGGACCACCTGGTGTTTCGCTCTGGTCAGTCACCAGGGTCACAGCCCCCCGAACCTCGATTAGTTGGTCGTATAGCCGGAGTCGACGAGTAGATGGTGTCCATGAATCATCCGTGCGTCGTCCGAGGCTAAGAAGACGGCTGCTCTGCCGATATCCAAGGGATCAGGCAGGGCGCCAGCGGGCACCCTCGGCATGTACGCTGCCTTGAATGCGGGGTCGTCGAACAGCGGCCTTACCATGTCTGTCATCGTGGCGCAGGGGCCGATCAGGTTGACGTTAATTCCGTGTTTCCCCCACTCGATCGCGAGAGCTTTGGAAAGCAGCAGCACGCCGCCTTTTGTTGAACAATAGACCGAGAAATTGGGCATCCCGACGACGGCGAAAATAGAACCGAGGTTGATGATGCGCCCTCCACTCTTGCGATCGATCCACCGCTTGCCGACCTCCTGGCAGCAGAAGAACAGCGCCTTCATGTTGGTATCGGCTACCTCGTCATACTGGTCCTCAGTGACATCGAGCGCAGGACGATCCCCCTGTAAGCCCGCACTATTGACAAGGATCGTCGACTCGCCGAGTTCCTTCTCGGCTTTGTCGAAGACCCCTGGAATCGAGGCGACTTCACGGAGTTCCGCCGCGATAGCGACGGCCTTTCCGCCACGCTGCTCGATGCCCTCAACCGTTTCAGCAAGGGCGCCTTCGTCTCGGCCGACCACTGCCACGTCAGCACCCTCATTCGCGAATTCCCACGCAATCGCCTGTCCAAGCCCCCGCGATCCACCGGTCACGATTGCGACTCGGCCCGCCAGCTTTCCATTACTCATGATCTCGCCCTCGTATTTCCGGTTTGCGTCATGTTACGACCAACGACACCATCTCCGGTGGGTCGACCCGCAACAATCCTTCGTCAGAAAGTCGTAGGTCGCCGATTTCGCCGCAGGCGAAGCTGAACTCAAGCTGTGAGAACGGGCTCGCAAGATCGCACCCGAGTTCGCGTATGGCGTCGAAAACCTTATCGAACTTCGCCGCAACCGTTCCCGTCGGTTCTTCGGACAAAAGCCCGAGAAGGGGCAACTCCACCAGCGCGAGGATCTCACCATCGGCAACGACGATCTTCCCGCCACCGATCTCGGCGAGCTTGTTCATGGCGAATGCCATATCGGATGTGCTCGCGCCGACCGCAACCAGATTCTCGCAGACGGCGTTGACAGTCGAAGCAATCGCCCCGCGCTTTAGTCCGAAGCCGCGGACGAAGCCGTTACCGATGCGCCCCCCTCCCTTGCCGAACCGATCGGCCATCGTCAGCGGCAGGACGTCGTTGACGATATCCGGTTGTATCACGCCGTCTTCGACGTTGAGGACCGCTCTTCCGTCATCGGTTACGAGGCTGCCGTCCGTCACGCCGATCACTCGAACGGTCACTGGGCCCTTGGCATCGGTCCGTGGTTCGAGATAGCCTGCGGTGATCTCACGCTCGATCTTGACCGTCCCACGGAAGTCGCTTGGATACTCGATGGGGGTCAGATCCGCCAGAAACTCGCCGTCCAGGACTACGGTCTCCCCGCCGACGAATACGCGGGTGATATCAAACGTGGACAGGTCGTCGACGAACAGGATGTCAGCGTAGCGGCCAGGTGCAACCGCCCCCATTTCCCTCTGCAAATAGAAGGCCTCGGCAACATTGATGGTCGCCATCTGAACCGCGAGATCGGGTGACACGCCATTTCGAATGGCCAAGCGGATATTTGCGTCGACCCCGCCCTCGCGCAGCAGTTTCTCAGGCGATGCAAGATCAGCGCACATGGCAAGCGTTCTCGGATCGATCTTGTGCTCAACATACGCCTTGACGAGCTCCGGCACGTCAATCGCGCCTGACCCGAGGCGCATGAGCAGGCGAAAGCCGGCCCGGGCCTTGTCGACCGCCTCGTCGGCCGCAATGGCCTCGTGGTCGGTACTGGTTCCGACCGCGGCATATGCTTGCATCTGGCGCCAATTGGCGCCGGCGCCATGCCCCGTAATCGTTTTGCGTTGCTCCAAGCACCGGTCGAAGAGGTCCAAATAATCGTCCCACTTCTCGCAGATCGGCAAGAACGGCGGCTCCTCCAGGCCCACACAGCCTTCCCAGTCGAGCATCTCGTTCATCTCTTCGACGCTGATGCCTGGTGTGGGCTCGAGGCCGAGTTCTCGGTTCTGCAGGTGCGCGAGAGTGGGGACCAAGAATATAAGCCTGAGAGGGGTGGCCTCGAGCGCACCCTTGAAAAATCGGATCGCGTCCCGACCGCCGACGATCCCCTGGCCATAGAAGCCGTCTGCGTAGGCGGTGACGCCATGGCGCAGCATCCCCTCGACGAACTCGTTAACGCCCAGGTAGGAGTGATACATATGGAGGTGGCCGTCGATCAGGCCGGGTGTCACATAGCGATTCTCCGCGTCGATCACTTCCGTGTTCTCATCGATCGCATAATCGATGTCGCCGACCGCCGCGATCCGGTCGGCCTTGATCGCGACCCCGGCGCTGTAGATTTCACGGGTCAGTACATTGACGAGACGGCCGTTCGTTATCGCGAGATCCGCCGGTTCATTGCCAAGGGCAACATCGATCAGGGCTCTGCGTGAGGACATTGCTCCAATCTCCTCTGTAGATTGGGCATTCCCGCTAGCTTGGATTGTCGGCCCCCGGCATTAACTGCAAGACCCACAAAATCGTATGAACAGCCCACGCTAAGGATACTAGGTGAGGGTAATCTACACGACTTCGAGATCAGACACAAACATCTCGACGGCCGTTCCCTTGAGCACATCCGCCGTGGCAGCTCGGATGCGACCGACGCCGAAGTCCAGCAGGCGACCAACGACGCCGTGGCTCACGATTCTTCAACGAAGAATTGCCTAAGGGTCCGGCCCGTAATGAATTGAATGACTTCAGTGCGTTGTGTTTCATTGGTTGCGTCCTTACCCGACCTGTAGGCGGACGCACTTCATCGATCGATGGACGTGGAGACCCCGACGATGTCGGCTTGGAACATCAGGGCGAAGCCGCTTCTTTCGCCTTGAGGTACCTGGAAGAGCGAAGATCTTCTTAGATAAATTGGGAGATTTTCATTGGTCTTAAAATCCGTTTATCATATTGATTTTATTTCTAATATATAATTTTTCAATCCTGCCTGGAATCTGCCTCCGCAATCTATAATCAAAACGAAAGCGGATTCATTATAAATTCCGCGTATCCCAGCGAGTTTTTGTCGTAACCGCTCATCCGGACCGAGATGACAGCACCTAGATAGCAGCAGTTTGAGGTACTGTCCCAACGTAATTGGTCCGTCTAAATGCTTTCGCCACAATCGAAGTCTGCAGGCTCTCCGGGCATTTGCGGTACATGGACAGTATTCCAATATCGATCTTCATCTTATAGAGGTCGGCGTTAAGCTGGATTCGGTCGGCGGTAAAGCCCACTTCGTCACGGCTCGAACGAACACACTTACACGACAGGCGCTCGCATGGATGCGCAGAATTTATAATGAATCCGCTTTCGGTTTGATTACATATTGCAGAAGACGGATTCCGAACGAGATTGGGAACAATGCATGTTCCCCAAAAGTATCAACGGGATAACGGGATTTCATAGCTGATGGAAATCCCCCACCGTCTGAAAACGGCGATCTGCGGGAAGAGGCGAATCCTGCGGCCGTTCCCACCATCATGGCGCCGGCTCCTCACACCCGGCGCATCGTTGATGCCCAGGCAACAGGGCGCGCAAACGTACGAATTTCGGTGAAACATAGGACAAGAATCTTTTTAAAGTATTGAAATATATATCTTATAGGTATTATATCGAAGACGTTCGCACTTTTGTCTGTTTTTATATAACATGTTTCAACGGCATGGGAGTATCCTCGTCTGGTCAGGTATTATTGTTGCCTATGTTTGTGGTGAGGTCTTGAAATATCAGCATCCGCTTTTTCTTTCGCGGGTGATTGTGAGAATTTCCGCTGATTTGAGCACTTCGTTATCGGATGCGCCCCCCGCGATGAGAACTTGCTGTCCTCCCAGCGAAGTGGCCGTATGGAGGCGCCTGGGGAACTTCATCTCACCCACCATCCAGAAACATCCTTTGTCGGGTTCGAACACTTCCGCGCTGGCAAGGGTACGCCCCTCGCCGCCCCATCCGCCGATCAACACGACTCTGCCGTCAGGGAGCAATGTGGCGGTATGCTGCTGGCGCTTGACGCGCAGTTTGTTTTTTAGCGGCGTGAATTTTTCTGTCGCCGGATCGAAGATTTCCGCGCTACCGAGCGTTTTGTCTTTACCCAGGCCGCCTGTGATGAGCACTCTCCCGTCCTTCAGTCGCGTGGCGCTGTGGCGGCTCCTTTGCGCCGTAAGGCTTCGGACCAGGCGCGTTCTCCCTTGGGAAGACAGGTAAAGCTCCGCGTATCGCGCCCCTTTTCCTTCCGCACCGCCGAGGATGAGGACGGCGCCTCCGGGCAACTGGGTGGCGCTGTGTTGCTGGCGCGTAATGAGCATGGGCCTTCGCGCAGGCATGAAGCGCTTCTTGTCGGCCGCATATATTTCCAGATGTCGAATGGCGCGTTTCCCGTCGTTTCCGCCGGCGAGGAGTATGTCTCCCGTGGGCAACTTCGTCATCGTGTGGTCATAGCGGCCATACTTCATCATAGCGCGTGAGCGGAGCCCCCCATTAGGTTGTATGAGATATGAGTCTCTGAGCGCCTCGCTGCCATTCGTCCAGCCCCCGGAAACCAGCACCCCGCTTTTCAGGCGGATCGCCTTGTGCCAGCCACGGGCCCACAAGCCTTGAATCTTGTAGGGTTTGAAGATTCCCTGGGCCGGATCGTATATCTCGAAATCATCGAGCGGAGAAGTTTTGGTGAGTCCGCCGGCGATGAGTATTTCGCCTGACTCGAGTTTTGTGGCCGTATGTCCGTGCCGGGGGGTATTCATGTTTCCCGTGGAGGAGAAATCCCCCTCACCGCCACAGGCGGCCAAGGCGATACCGAGCAAAAAACATACTATCGTTCGTTTCCCCATCAATACTCCCTTGGGATTGAACTGTTTGGGCCTCCAGATGACCTCGTGGCCTCGGGAACCCGCCTGTGATATATTTTTTTCATACCTCAAGTCCATTCTATACCAGGAGCCATTATGCGCGAGACAAGCGATATTCGAAACGTCGCGGTCATCGGGGGTGGATACGTGGGCCGGGGCGTGGCGCTGCAGTTCGCCCAGGCGAATTTTCGCGTTCAAATGTTCAACCGAAGCTCCGGGAGCGCGGCTCGCGCACGCGCTGAAATAGAAAAAAGCCTCGATATACTCATTGACGCGGATGCGTTGGGTGCAGGGGAGGCGCGCGATATTTTGGAGCGCATCACACTGACACAGGACTTCCAAGAAGCCGTGCGAGGCGGTGACTTCGTCGTCGAGGCGGTGAGTGAAATTTTATCGCTCAAGCAGGAAATTTTCGAGAAGATGGACGAAATATCCCCGCCCGACGTGATATTGGCGAGCGAGACCTCGGGCCTGGGGATGACGGATATTTCCGCGCGAACGAAGAATCCCGAGCGCTGCATCGTCACGCATAATTACACCCCGCCGCATCTGATCCCCGTCGTGGAGGTTTCCCCCGGTCGCCGAACCGGTTCGGATACGACGCGAATCACGTGCGAGTTATTAAACAAATCGGGCAAGGAGCCCATCGTATGCCGCGAAGTGCCCGGGCACATCGGGGTGAGGCTCACGACGGCTCTCAGGCGTGAGGCATTTAATATCGTGGAAAAAGGCTATGCACGCCCTGAGGACGTCGATGCCGTATGGTGCTCTCTCGCCCCGCTTTTTCCCGCGCTGGGGCTTTGCATGCTCAACGATTTCTCCGGGATGGACGTGCTGCGCGACGTGCATCGGAATATCCAGCCCTCCCTCGATCACCGCCCCGAACCCTCGCCTTTGATGGACGAGATGGTGGAGAAGAATCTGCTTGGTCTCAAGAGCGGCGAGGGGTTTTATAAATGGACGGAGGAATCGGCCCGGGAAGCGGCGCGGGCGCGGGATGCGGAATTGATTCGTTTGTATCGAAAAAATAAAGCCTTGGAATAGGAAACCGGGAGAATATCGGGTTCGTAAACCTTCATGCGAGGGAGTCGACATGGTTGATTATATTCTGGACGACGAACTGAAAGGCTGGCAGGAAAAAATCGCTGAATTCTCCAAAAACGAGTTGAGGCCCTATGCCGCCGAGTGGGATCGGCGAAACGGCGTCGACCCGGCGCACCCCTTTCCCGTGGAAGCATTGAAGAAGGCCTCCGCGGCGGGCATCCGAACGCTCACGACGCCCAAGGAAATGGGCGGGGAGGGGTTGGGCATATTCGCGCACGTGGTCTTGCTGGAGGAGCTTTTTCAGGGCGAGGCGGGCTTCGCCTCCGTCATCCACCAGAACTGGAAGATCGCCAAGATGCTCTGCCACTTCACCACCGAGGAGCAGTTGGCGGAATTTCTGCCCCGCTACATGGACGTGGACACCTCCACCATGGCCATTGGCCTGACGGAGCCCCAGGCGGGTACGGACAACATCATGCCCGCCACGAACATCGACGGCGGCGCGCGGCTCTCCGCCGTAAAACAGGGCGATAACTGGATTTTGAACGGCAAGAAGCACTTCATCGCCTGCGCGGCGATGAGCAACATCAATTTCGTGCTCGCGAGAACCAACCCGAACGTTCCCGTCAACGAGGGAGTCACCGCGTTCATCATGACGGACGAGATCCCCGGCTTTAGGCGCGGAACCATCCACGGAAAGCTCGGCGCGCGCCTCTTGATGAACGCAGAGCTCATCTACGAGAACGCAGAGGTACCCGAGAAATGGCGTCTCAGCGAGGTGGACGGCGGCCTGCCCTATATGGCCCGCGTCTTCTCGCGCCACTCACCCACCACGGCGACTTTCGCCGTCGGCATCGCGCGCGCCGCCTATGAGGACGCCATGACCTACGCGAGGGAGCGCGTCCAGGGCGGAAAGCCCATCATCGAGCACGCGCGGATTCGCGAGATTCTGGCCGACATGTACGTGAGCATCTCCGTCGCGCGGGACGCCATCTGGCGCGCGGCCTGGCACGCGGATACGGCGGCTGATGGCGAGTACGACCACAAGGAGGGCATGCGCTGCGCCCTGTTCGCCTCCGAGATGGCGCCCCAGGTCTGCATCAAGGCGATGAACATCTTCGGCGGCAACGGCTACATGGACACCCATCCGGCCGAGCGGCACCTGCGCGACGCGATGATGTGCTATCACATCGACGGCTTGAACGACACCACGCGCTTGAAACTCGGCCGTCTGCTGGCGGGAGAGGCTTTCGCGGGCGCGCTTTAGGGCCTTTTAGCGAAAAAAAGGGGAAAAACTAAGTTTTTAGCCGAAAAAAACGCTGTTTGATTTTTCGCAGCGAAATTCCTTCCCCTTCGCGCGGGATAGCCCCCCCCACCCCCCTGGAAAAGGGGGAATCGCGTATAACTCTATATTTATCAATAGGATGAATTTTCACTTATTTTCAGATATTTTCACCATTTTTCAGATATTTTCAGATATTCGAATTCGATGTTACCGGTGCGGCCCGGAGTAAGCGCCGCGGGAAATTTACCCGAAGCCGCTCGCCCGCGCACACCGCAAATGCGGGCAAATGCGCGTCCCGATTTATTGACGAATCCATTCCGCCTGCGATGATGAGCGCCTTTTCCCAGGCCGCCGCCTGGGTATACGGCTCCCGCGCGAAGGGCGCGTCGCGCCCCGAATCCGATCTCGACATGGCGGTGTTCGCAGAACCCGCCCAAAGCCGCCTTCGTCTATGATCTGAAAGAAGCGTTTGAGGAGAACAACCCCCCGTTTCGCGTGGACGCCTTCGTCCGGGATTCCACTCCTGAGCGCTTCCGCGAGCGCGTCCGGCTAAATCACGTCGTGCTGGTGGCGGGAGAGGGTGCGATTTCGCAGGCGACTCAGGGGGTCCCCTTCTCCGGTCGAGGTTGGCCCGCGCAGTTCGCTTAGAGTCGGTTCGTCTCACGCCGGTTGCGGCTCGCAGCGCTCGATCTCGATTTCATCCTCGCGCTCATGCGCCAGGGCGATGTCGTAAGCCGTCTGAAGGCGTATCCAGGTCTCGGTCGTGGAGCCGAAGGCCTTGGCGAGGCGAATCGCCATCTCGGACGACATCCGCGCGCGCCCGTTCACCAGGTTCGAGAGGGCCTGGCGGCTGACGCCCAGCGCTTTGGCGCCTTCGGTCACGCTCAGGCCCAGCGGCTCCAGACAGGAGACGCGCACGACCTTGCCGGGATGCGGCGGACTCTTCATGGGCATGGGGGTCCTCCTTTATTCAGTGATAGTCGATGAGTTCAACGTCGTGCGCATCCTCACCCTCGAAGCGGAAGATGATGCGCCGGTTGGGCCTTACGCCTTGATGAAAAGCGTCCCGCATGCGCCCGTTATTTTCTCATCAAAATTTAAGGAATTATTTGCCAGCGTAGCATTCAGCCTGCTTGGCGTCGGGTGAGTGCTTGATTTTCACGTCCTGAACCATCGCTTTGGCAAGGTTCTCTGGTGTGGTTTTTATGCGCACCTTTTTCTCCAGTTCAGCCTTGCTCGGCTGGTAGTCTGTGGACTTGAGCGTGAGGGTTCGATTTTTCATGAGAATGTCTTTATGAATTCCATTTTCCAAATGTTCGCACTGCATAACCATAAACGATGATTTCGGGAGACCATTCCGATGATTCAAGCATCGCGTCTTGCAATAGCTCGAAGCACCTATCCTTTATCATATTGAACCGAACTTGGCCGTAATGCTTTGCGCTATCGTTACGCATCTCTAGTTCACCAACATTCAGCCCTTTATATTTGAATAGCACCTTTTGATCGTCAAATTCATTCCTTCTTCCTGGACGCGCCTTTGAATTTTCAACACTAAACCCATTCGCCATTATTTTTACGACATCATCATTCCAATACACATGATAGCGATCTTCGTGGCAGATTGTCAGGTAGTTCACTTCACCGCCGTTGAATATTGCTTTCTTGAGAAAAGCACGGAGTAGAGCCTTGCGCTGAAACCTGTCTTTTAGTTCTCGCATCGGTGCCTGTAAACGGATTTTAGCCGCAGCTTCATTGCCCCGATAATCCTCATAGCGCGGCGGGAAAGCATCAATACAGTGAGCAAGTAATGTTCCGATGCCATTCAACGCCTGAAATCCGTCGTCTTCCAGAAATCGGCTTCGTCTATACAGGAACACTTGCCACTTCTTTTTTCCTGATTTAAGTGAGTGAGCATCACCAGCTGGGTCAATAACATCTTTTTTGGCTTTAGGATCACGGCGGTATCCATCAGCAAGGCCAAGAAGTAGAGCAAAAATTGTCGCGTCGTCGTGCCCTGCTTGTCGATAGGCGCGAGCCTGTTCCGATGAACCTCCACGCCTTCCAGGGGAAATCATGAATGCCGCCAGATTAGAAGTTCGTGTGACTTTTTAATATACGAACCACCATTTAATTCGAGTCGATTCTTTCCGATTCGTGTATCACCTTGCCCGAAGGTATACTGCCATTCAGGTTCAATCATCTCGCAGTCGGAATACCAGTCTCGAATAGTCTCGCAATTATTGTAGGAAAGAATAAATCCGCCTTTATGTTTCAAGAGGAGATCACGCAATATGTCATGACGAAACCCATTGTGGTGGATCGGGAAATTTCGGTGCGGATACATGCCAACAAAAGTTTTTCCTTCTTCGAGATAATAGGGAGGGTCGCAATAAAGGAAATCCTTAGTATGCCGTGGAATAGTTTCCTCGAACGAACCACATTCAACCATCAATGTTGGCGCACGAAACGCTGCTGATTTCTCTACCATCTTTTCGTAGCGGGTTTTGTTGAGGTAAATGTCCGATGGCCAGCCTAGAAAGTGCGGCCCGTATGATGTGTTTGAGTTGAAATAATAGTGTGCGGCCAGATCGTAAGCATCTAAAGATTTTCCAGCCTTCCAATGTTGCTCCAAGCGTCGCTTTACAGTGGCAAAGGTTTTGCGGTTCGGGGTAAATGCTCGCATTCGATTCGCCAATTCATCCGGCACCGATATTTGAACTTGCCAATATGTACAAAGTATATCGAAGATATCGTAGGCCACGACATTGAGACCAAGTTCATTGGCGCAGGCAATTTCAATAGAGCCACCACCCATAAACGGCGATACGATATGGTCAATATCGTCCGGTAAAAGCTCAACAACCATGCCGACGGCCAGACTCTTCCCCCCTGCATAGCGCAAGGGCGATGCAAGGTAGCGACGGTACTTCATCTTGCCTGAACTACGTAACAATTCAAGGAAAGTAGCTTTCTTTCCGGTCAGCGAGGATTCTTCCGGCAAATGGATGTCTAGAGCCATTTGTTCTCGCACTACGCCACCAAATCCTTGTAGCGTAGCCTTTGACCGGATAGGTCATTCGCAATCTGACGCATTAGATTTTGAGTGTCCAACGGGCGGGGATTGTGGAATCCAACAAATTCTACCACATTTCCCCAAAAATGTTTTATGCCCTTACTGTAGTATGCGTCGTTCATATGAGCTTGATCCTTCATTTACTCACCAACGCTGTGTTTCACGGATTCATGGCCGAATCCCTGAATGCCTTGGCAAGAAGGATGCTCATCCATGTACACCGTCCCCCCATCTTTCACGTGATCTTGAATGAATCCCCAGCAAGGTGTCCTTGTCGGTTGATTCCACCACGCTAGGCTTGAGTATGTTGATTTTCGCTTTTTATACACTATTCAGGATTGCCTTATCAAGCCCCCCGCCAATCCCCCTCTCTTTCTTGAGAGGCCGCAGGGGTTGTGAGAAACTCCGTCCCTGTGCGGCATGGAATACTTGTTTCCGCTCTCTCGAAGACCCGCTTCCCGGCCAGGAAGGATACGACATGAGCACCCGAAATCCCGACCAGCCCGCGAATACGGACGTTCGCTACGAGGCCGACGAAAAGCCCCCTCCCGCGCTCGCCTTCGGGCTCGGCTTACAGCTCGTTGTTGTGATTATAGCCTTCTCGATATTTATCCCAACGACCGTGGTCCGGGCCGGCGGCGGAACCGAAGCCTACCTGTCGTGGGCCGTGTTCGCCGCGGTCGCGATCAGCGGCGTGACCACGGTGTTACAGGCGGTCCGGGTCGGCCGGATCGGCGCGGGCTACGTGCTCCTCATGGGCTCTTCCCCGGCCTTCATCGCGGTCTGCATCACGGCGCTCACCGAGGGCGGCCCGGCGATGCTCGCCACCCTGGTTCTCATCTCATCGCTCTTCCGGTTCGCGCTTTCGGCGCGGCTCTCGCTGTTCAGACGGGTACTGACGCCGACCGTCACGGGAACCGTAGTCATGCTGATAGCGGTGACGGTGATGCCCATCGTCTTCGACATGCTGAAAGACGCGCCGAAGGGCGCTCCTGCGCTCGCCGCGCCGCTGAGCGCCTTGGCGACCATGGCCGTCATCGTCGGAATCGCGCTCAAGGCGACGGGCGCGCTTCGCCTGTGGGCGCCCGTGGTCGGCGTGGTCGCAGGCTCGCTCGTCGCCGGTTTTTTCGGTCTCTACGACACGGGCCGCGTCGCGGGGGCTTTGTGGATCGGTCTTCCCGAAGGCGAATGGCCGGGCCTGGACCTTAGCTTCGGGCCGGTTTTCTGGACGCTGCTTCCCGGGTTCGTGTTCGTGACCCTGATCGACACCATCCAGGTGCTCAGCAATTCCGTCGCCATTCAGCGCGTATCCTGGCGTCGGCCCCGGGCGGTGGATTTCCGGGCGGTGCAGGGCGCGGTGGCCGCAACCGGAATCGGCAACCTGCTATGCGGCTTCGCGGGAACGGTGCCGAACACGGCCGCTTCGACGAGCGTAGCCGTGACCGAACTCACCGGGGTCGCGGCCCGCAACGTGGGAATCGCCGCAGGCGTGGTGTTCATCGCGCTGACGTTTCTTCCCAAGGCGATCACCGTGGTGCTGGCGATACCGGGTCCGGTCGCCGCGGCCTATCTCACCGTCTTGATGGCGATGCTCTTCGTGAGCGGCATGAAGATGATCGTTCAGGACGGAATCGACTACCGCAAGGGCCTGGTCGCGGGGGTCGCGTTCTGGGCCGGCGTCGGCTTCCAAAACGGCGTGATATTTCCTGAGTATTTCTCCACGTTCGCGGGCGGCCTTCTGAACAACGGGATGACGGCCGGCGGCCTCGTGGCCATTCTCATGACCCTGTTCGTGGAACTCACCGAACCCCGCCGCAGCCGGGTCGAGGTGGCCTTCGACGTCTCGGCCCTGCCGAAGATCAGGGAGTTTCTCGGCGCGTTCGCCTCGGCGAGCGGCTGGGATGCGGCGATGGCGAACCGCATCGACGCCGCGGGCGAGGAGACTCTGCTGACGCTCCTCCGCCAGGATGAAGCAGGCGAGGGCCGCGAGCGGCGGCGCCTGCTCCTGGTCGCGCACAAGGAAGACGGCGGGGCGGTGATCGAGTTCATCGCCGCAAGCGGCGAGGAGAACCTCCAGGACAGAATCGCTCTGCTCGGCGAGCATACCGTCGGCGCGCCCATCGAGCGGGAAGTGTCGCTCCGGCTTCTGCGCCACCTCGCGTCCTCGGTTCGCCACCAGCAATACCATGACACGGATATCGTGACCCTCCGCGTGGAAACCCCGGCGGCGGCGAGCGGCGGCGGGAATTAAGACGCGCGGAGTCCTTACCGTACCCGTCCATCGGCATCTGTGCGCATATTGTGCGGGGAGGGCGTCCGCTCCCCCGAAAACCCTATCTTCTCCCCCGCGGGTGGTGGTCGATGCCGCGAAAGGCCTTGATGAAGCCCGTGATGCGCTTTTCGTCGAACGTCTCGAACGTGTCGATCTTGCCCCATGCGGTGAGCGCGATCCTGTGCTTCATGGCCGGGTAGGGGGCGAGGATGACGAACTTGGGGTAGCCGCGCACGATGGACTTTAGTTTTTTCACGAGTTCGGGGCAATCGCTGCAGTTATACTGCACGAGCACGCCGCCGTCCTCCAGGTTGTGCACCTGGAAGCCCTTGTCGATGGGTCTTTGGTGCACGCCCCAGCGGACGATGGTCGGATAATGCGGCCCCGAAGTGGGGGGGTCCGTGTTGTAGGTGATGGTGTGGCTCGCCCCGACGCGGATGTGGCGGTTGCCGAGGGAGGGCGCGTCGCGCGCCTTGTTCGCGGATGCGCCCGATAAGTAATAGATGCCGAAGACGACCGCGACGATGGCGCTCACCCAGACGAGCAAGGCCGTGCCGTTGTTCTTGGAACCTCCGGCTCTCGCCGGACGCGAGGAGTTGCGCCCTGCGGCGCCTGAGCCTTTGTTTTTTCTTTTGGATTTGCGGGACAAGGGGGGTCTTCCTCTTGAAATCGGCAATCGGCGGCGCATGACCACCCTGGCGGGTAGGCGCCCTGGCGGGCGTCACCCTAAAATACGCAAACGCAAGGGCGGGGACAACCGGGCGGCGGATGAAATTTTCGAGGTTTTACCCCATTCGGCGCAGAATCGACTCATGGGATCGGGAGGTCGAGATGCTCCCGGGCGGAAAATCGAGAGGCGCAAAATCCGGCGGCGGGGCGGTATCGAGCCGGGAGCGCGCGCCGGTGAAGCCCGGGTTTCAGGGGATAGGAGGCGCCGCGCCGCCTTGCCCGGATCACGAGGCGGGCTTGCGAAATGAGTTGCGCGCCGCGTGAGTCTTATATACATTTAGCTGGAATTCGAAAATGCTTGAGCGTTGGTCGGGCGGAGTCTGGCAATAGGGGGACCGGGACGATGGATTCGCACAGGATACTCGTGGTCGACGACGAACCCGACCTTGAAGACCTCGTGAAGCAGCGCATGCGGCGCGAGATTCGCAGCGGCCGCTATTCGTTCGTCTTCGCCCGCAACGGGGTCGAAGCGCTCGAGCGCTTGAACGGGGACGATGGAATCGACATCGTCATCACGGACATCAACATGCCGGAGATGGACGGCCTCACGCTGCTCGAGCAAATCCCGGCTTTCGACCCCAAGCTCCGCTGCGTGATCGTCTCTGCCTATGGGGACATGAAGAACATCCGCACGGCGATGAACAGGGGCGCATTCGATTTCCTCAACAAGCCGATCGATTTCGAGGACCTGCGGCTTACCATCGAGAGGTCTTTGGAGCATCTCAAGTCGATGCGGGAGGCCTTCGAGGCGCGCGACAAGATGTTGGCGGAAGGGGGGCCATGATGGAAGAACCGCACAAGATTCTCGTGGTCGACGATGAGCCCGACCTCGAGCAACTCGTGCTGCAGCGCATGCGGCGCGAGATTCGGAGAGGCCGTTATACGTTCGTCTTCGCCCGCAACGGGGTCGAGGCGCTCGAGCGCCTCAATGACGATGGCGAGCAGATCGACATGGTGCTCACGGACATCAACATGCCGGAGATGGACGGCCTCACGCTGCTCAAGCAAATCCCCTCGGTCGACCCCAACGTCCGCTCCGTGGTCGTCTCGGCGTATGGCGACATGAAGAACATCCGCACGGCGATGAACAGGGGCGCCTTCGACTTCGTCACCAAGCCGATCGACTTCGAGGATTTGCGGATCACCATAGAACGGACGCTGGAGCACCTGGCCATGCTGCGCGAGGCCCTCGAGGCGCGCGACAAGCTGGTCGCGCTGAGAAGCGATCTCGCCCTGGCCAGCAAGATGCAGCAGTCGATCCTGCCGACCCAATTTCCCGAATCTCCCGATTTCGAGGTGTTTGCGAACATGGAGCCGGCCCGTGACGTGGGGGGTGATTTCTTCGACGTGATAGACTTGCCCGAAGGCCGCGTCGGCATCACGGTCGCCGACGTCTCGGGCAAGGGCGTGCCCGCCGCCCTTTTCATGATGTCGAGCCGCACGCTGCTCAACAGCGTCGCCGTCGCCCGCGCCAATCCCGGCGACGTGCTCGGCGAGGTCAACCGTCTGCTCCAGCCCGGCGACGTGCTGAGCGAGGTCAATCGCATGCTCCAGGAGAACAACGACGCCGCGATGTTCGTCACCGTCTTTTTCGCGGTTTTCGACTCGGCGACCGGGGAGTTCGTTTACGCCAACGGCGGGCACAATCCTCCGCTCATCGTCCACGCCGACGGCTCCTCGAGCCTGCTCACCCAGGATCCGGGGGTCGCCCTCGGGGTGGCGCCCGAGTTCGAGTACAAAAGATACACCACGACCCTCTCGCCCGGCGATGCGATCATCCTCTACACCGACGGCGTGACGGAGGCGGAGAACAACCGGCAAGAGCAGTTCGGACTCGAACGGCTGCGCGAGATTTGCACGAATTCGCCGCCGAAGAACGCGAAGGAGATCAACGATGCGATCTTTCAGGCGGTGAAGGATTTCGCGGGCAGAGCGCCCCAGTTCGACGACATCACCTGCCTGACGCTTTATCGAATCGGAGCGAGCGGATGAGCGCGAAACTCTCCTTGCGCATGGGGTTTGAAGCCGACGACCTCCCGCGCGTCCAGGCCGCTATCGGGGAATTCGGGCGGGAGCAGGAGTGGCCGCCCGACGTCGAATTCCAGGTCGACCTCGTGCTCGAAGAGTTGGTGCTCAACGTCGTGAACCACGGGAGCGGCGGCGGCGCAGGTGAAATCGAAATCGAACTCGTCTCGGACGCGGAGGCGGTGACCATCGAGATCATAGACGACGGCAAGCCGTTCGACCCGCTGACCGATGCACCCGTTCCGGACACCGAATCGGGCATCGAAGATCGCGCCGTGGGCGGACTCGGCATCCATCTGGTGCGGACGATGATGGACGAGGTGTCCTATCGACGGGAGGAGAACAGGAACCATATGATCCTTGTCAAGCGGAGGAGTGAATGAGGCTCTGGTTCCGAATCCGCCGGGTGTTTTCGCTCCTCGCCGGAGCGCTCCTCTGCTCGGCGGTGGGAGCACAGGCAGCCGTGCCCGGGATTTCCCCCCAGCGGATTCTTTTCGGCCAGTCCGCCGCCTTCACCGGCCCCGCGAGGGCTCTGGGCGAGGAGATGCGCCTCGGCATCGAAGCCGCCTTTCGCGCGGCGAACGTGCGCGGCGGCGTTCACGGGCGCCGGCTCGAACTCACCTCCCTCGACGATGCGTATGAACCCGAAGCCGCCATCCTGAACACCCGCCGATTGATAGAGCAGAGCAAGGTCTTCGCGCTCATCGGGGCCGTCGGCACGCCCACTTCGCGTTCCGCCACTCCGGTCGCCGCAAAAGCGAACGTCCCTTATATCGCGCCCTTCACCGGTGCCGCCTTCCTGCGCGATCCCAAATGGAAGAACGTGATCAACCTGCGCGCCTCCTACTTCCAGGAGACCGAGGAGATGGTGAACCGGCTGATCAAGGACTTAGGGATCAAGAAGATCGCCGTGCTCTATCAGGACGATTCTTTCGGTTTGGCGGGCTACCGGGGCGTTCGCCGCGCCCTCGAGCGGCGCAAGCTCAAACCGGCGGTCACCGGAGTCTATACACGAAATACGACGGCTGTAAAAACGGCCCTGCTCGACATCAGGCGCGCGAACCCCGGAGCGGTGGTCCTCGTGGGAGCCTACAAGCCGGTCGCCGCCTTCATCGCCTGGGCGCGCCATACGGGTTTCGAGCCGATTTTCGTGACGATCTCCTTCGTGGGCAGCAATGCGCTCGTGCATGAACTCGGTCCCGCCGGCATCGGTATATACGTCACCCAGGTGGTTCCGTTCCCGACGACGGAGAACCTCAAGATCGCGTCGGACTACCGGCGGGATCTGGAAGCCCACAAGCCCGGCGCGGTTCCCAGCTTCGTCTCCTTCGAGGGCTACATGGCCGGCAGGCTGACCATCCGCGCCCTCGAGCTGTGCGGGCGTAAGCCCGACCGAGCCTGTCTTCTCCAGGGTCTGCGCCGCGCGGCCAACATCGACCTCGGCGGATTCAGGCTCCGCTACGGCAAAGGCGACAACCAGGGTTCGGACGCCGTTTTCCTCACCGTCATCGGAAAGGGCGGCCGCTACATTCCGACCAAAAATATCCGGCGGCCGGAAAAGTGATGAAAGGCGCGCTGAAAAACCTCCTGGACAAGCGTTATAAGATATCGACGCAACTCTACCTCAGCATCGGCACCGCCGCTTCTCTCACCGTCATCGCGAGCGTGGTCGCATGGGTCTCGTTCGGTTTCGTGGCGCAGGTGCAGAACCGCGTGAACGAGGGCACCGTTCCATTCCTGGCGAGCGCCTTCGAAACCGCCCAGAAAAGCAGCGGCCTGGTGGCCGCCGCGCCGCGCCTGGCCGCTATCGTGAATCCCGACAATCTGGACCAGATAGCCACCGAGGTCGCCAAGGACCAGGAGGCGTTCGAGACCGCTCTGGCGGCGCTGATACGCCAGGGAGGGAACGAGGAAATCTCCCTGCGCATCAAGAAGCTCGGCGACGTGCTGATCGAGAACCTTGCAGCCATCAAACAATTGGTGTTGCAGCGCTTCGACCTCACCGATCTGCGCGATACGCTGCAATTGCAACTCACATGGGTGCGCAAGGAGCTGAACAACGTCATGGTTCCCGCCATTGACGATCAGTTGTTCTACGCGATGACGGGCTACAGCAAAATCGGGGAGGCGCCCGTCCCCCGCGCCGGGCATTTCTCGGAAGAGGGAATCAACCTCTACCGCTACATCGCCGGTTTGAGGTCGGACGCCACCATCGCCACGCAGCTTCTCGCCACCGCCTTCAGCGTGTCGGACGCCGCCCTGCTCGAGCCGCTGAGCGAGCGGTTCGAGGCCACGGCGCGCGGCGTCAGGCGGCGTCTGGACGCGCTCGGAAAGGTTCCGGTGCGCGCCGCTCTCAAGCCGCTCTTCGAGCAGATGGTCGAGTTGAGCATCGGGGAGGAGGGGGGCTTCAACCTGCGCGCGCGTGAACTGGCGCTCGAGAGGAAACAGGGAGAGCTTCTCGCGTTTCACGAATCTTTGGAGGCGAAAATCCTGGCCGCCGCCGAAACGCTGGTGAGCACGGCCCGCAAGAGCGCGCGGCAGGCCACCCGGGACTCCGCCCAGGCCGTCAGCACCGGCAGCAACATCCTGCTCGCGCTGAGCGCCATCAGCTTTATCGGCGCCGTGCTGATCGGCTGGCTGTTCATCGGCCGCGTGCTGTCGCGCCGGATCGGACGGCTCTCGGACCGCATGCGCCGCATGGCCGACGGCGACCTGGAGGAGAAAGTCGATATCGGCGGGCAGGACGAAGTGGCGGAAATGGCAGCGGCGCTCGAAATCTTCCGCCGCCACGCTTTGGAGGTGCAGCGCCTGAACCTGGTGGAGAAGCTGGCCGAGGAGATCAAGGGCAAGAACGAAGAGCTCGAAAGCGCGCTGGGCGATCTGGAGAAAGCGCAGGATCAGATCGTCATGCGCGAAAAACTGGCGGCGCTCGGCGAACTGACGGCGGGCGTCGCCCACGAGATCAGAAATCCGTTGAACTTCATCAAGAATTTCTCGGAAGTTTCCGAAGAACTGATGGAAGAGTTGCTCGAAGAGTTGGAGAAAGTATTGGCGTCGGGCGGTAACGGGCAGAAAAATGGACAGGAAGCGGAGGAGGAGAAAAAGCAGGGCGAGGAGGATCCGGTCGAGCTCATCAACGAAATCGGGGAAGACCTCACCGGCAACCTCAAGCGCATCCGCGAACATGGAGAGCGGGCGAACAGTATCGTGCAGAGCATGCTCCAGATGGGCAGGGGCTCGGGCGAGGCCCAGCCGACCAATATAAACAACCTGCTGAACGAGCACGCGCGGCTTGCCTACCACAGCGCCCGTGCCGTCGACCCGAATTTCAACCTCACGCTGGAGGAGGATTTTGACGAGAATATGGTGGAGTACGAAGCGGTTTCCCAGGATTTGGGACGTGTCTTCCTGAACATGGTGAGCAACGCCTGCTACGCCACCGACCAGAAACGACAAACGGTCGCCGCTTCCGCCGGCGAAGATGCGCCGCGCTACGATCCCACCCTGCGCCTCGTTACCCGGTGCATGCCGGATCGCATCGAAATCCGCATTCGCGACAACGGAAGCGGAATGCCGCCCGAGGTCGCCGAGAAGATATTCAACCCCTTCTTCACGACCAAGCCGACGGACAGGGGCACGGGCCTCGGCCTTTCACTTTCCAGCGACATCATTCGTCAGCACGGGGGAAACATACGAGTCGAAACCGAGCCCGATGAATTTACGGAAATGATCATCGAGTTGCCCCGGTAATCTCCTTCCAATTCCCGTTCAGCAAGGTTTGAGGAAATTCCGAATCAGGATAGGGATTGCCATCGCGGCGAAAGCCGCGACGCGCCAATCTATCGAGCGAGACGTCGGGAGAAGTGTTTCCCGGTTCCTGCTTTGAGGTCGTCAGCTTCCTGTCGCGGTGAGCGCTTCGTCCTTCGAGCCATGGATTTGGATGATGCGGTCGAATCCGGATATCTCGAAAACTTCGCGGGTCAAATCCCCGAGCGAGTACAGCGCGAACTTCGTATTGCTTTGACTAAGCTGCTTGGCGACCAGCAGGACGGCGCGTAGGCCGGCGCTGCTGATATAGGATACGCCCTCGAAATTTACGATCACGGCGCGCTCATCGTCCGTGATCACGTTCTTTATCGTATCCTCGAATTCAGGGGCGGTAGCGCCGTCAATACGGCCATCAACCTGCACAACCAAGATTCCATTTTCCTGCTCAGTCTTGATTTCCATGCTCGATCTCGCCTCCTACCAGCTTGAGAGTTCTTCGATAAGTGATCCAATAACCCCGAGGGCGCTTGATGCGTTTTAGTTGGTGCGTCAAGCGTAATACCTCATGGTGCATGAACACAATACCGGTCCGCCAATTCTCAGGCGGACGGTAGCCTCATGCAAGAACCACCCCCCATGGAATTCGCCGCACAAGTGTATAAAATATCGCCGGATTTCGCAACTCATGGTGTGTTTCCGGTTCCATATCCTTTCGAGCGCCCGGCGGGAAAGGGAATCCCGGGCGTTAGCTTGACCCGATGATCTGAATCAATCATAGTTTCGGGACATACAATCGGAAAGAATGTCTTATATTCATGTGATCGGGTTCCGAACCAAGGTGGGAATGGAGCAACGAGGGCTCCATTTTCTTTTTGTGCCATCGGACCCGTTATGTGTTCCAAATTATTCTGGGACGATTGGAGAGGCTCGATGGAAGACTCAAGAAGAGAAGCGTCTGGCCCGGGAGACCATGGTCTCCAGATGGCGCCCCAGGAGATGCTGGCTCTCGCGCGCAGGGCGGCGGAAATTCTGGTGGAGCGAGCCGAGAATCTGGGCGAAGGAGGCGCGTGGGACGGAGATTTCCAGCAGGAGCTCGAAAAGCAACTGTTGGAGGCTCCGCCCGAGGACGGGAAGCCGGCGATAGAGGTGATGGAGCGTGCCGCGCGCGATATTCTCCCGCTCGCGCTTCGGTTGGACCACCCCCGTTCCTTCGGGTTCGTCTCCTCTGCGCCTACTTGGCCTGGGGTGCTGGCCGACTTCCTGGCCGCGGGCTTCAACGTCAACTCGGCCACCTGGCTCATCGCGAGCGGCCCGAGCCAGGTTGAACTGGTCGTCATCGACTGGCTGCGTCGCTGGGTCGGCTATCCAGAGGGCGCGGGCGGGCTTTTCACGAGCGGGGGTTCGGCGGCCAGCCTGGACGCCTTCGTCGCGGCGCGCGAAGCGGCGGGTGATCCCGAGCGAGCGAGCGTGTACATGAGCGACCAGAGCCACAGCGCGCACATCCGCGCGGCGCGGATCATCGGCATTCGGCCCGAGCGCATCAGGTTGCTCCCGAGCGACGGAGATTTCCGCCTGGATTTGGAGGCGCTCGCTCGCGCCGTGGCCGAAGATCGCGCGGCGGGGCTTCACCCCATCGCGGTGTGCGCCAACGCCGGAGCGGTCAGCACGGGAGCGGTCGACCCGCTCGAAGGGATGGCGGATTTCTGCGAGGCGGAAGACATCTGGCTGCACGTCGACGCCGCCTACGGCGGCTTCGCGGTCGTGACCGAGCGGGGCAAGGAACTCATGCGCGGCATGGAGCGCGCCGATTCCATCGGAATGGACGCGCACAAGTGGTTTTTTCAGCCCTACGAGGCGGGCGCCTTGCTCGTGAAGGACGTGAGCACGCTTGAGCGCGCCTTCGCGGTGCGGCACGACATTCTCCAGGACACGATATGGGGCGCGAACCACCCGAACTTCTCGGATCGCGGCCTGCAACTGAGCCGCTCCTTCCGGGCCTTGAAAGTCTGGATGTCGGTTCAGACCTTCGGGATGGTCGCGTTCCGCCGAGCCGTCTCGAAGGGCATGGAACTGGCCGTACAAGCCGAGGAGTACGTTCGCGAGAGCCCGCATCTGGAGATGCTGACGCCCGTCTCGCTGGGAATCGTGTGCTTCCGGGTCAATCCGGGGGATGCGGGCCTCGAAGAGAGAACGTTGGAGGAGGTCAACAGGACGGTTCTCGCGCGCATCTTCTGGGACGACAAGGCGTTCTTCTCATCGACGCTTCTCAAGGGGAAGTTCGCGCTCAGGTTCTGCATCATCAATCATAATACGACCTGGGACGACGTGCGCGAGACGCTGGAGGTAATCGAGCGTTTCGGGAGGGAGGCGCTGAATGCGGATTGACCGACCTTGCGGCTCCGTGCGCAGGCAGGGAAGATGCCCTTGTAGGGGACGCATATATGCGTCCCTTGCAGGAGGCGGACCTCCTGCGCCGACGGGGCATCCGTAGTGGGGCGTTCGTGAACGCCCCACGTTTACGAACACCCCCTACGAGCACGAATATAGGGCCGCATATATGCGGCCCCTACAAAGGAATATCCATCTCCGGCTAAGCACGATTCTTCCTGGGGAAGGAAGAATCGACCTCCTCGGTCGGCACGGCAATCCATCCCGCCATCCCTTGAATAAAGCGCCTCCTATGCGGGAGACATCACGAGAGCGGCGCGCCCGGTGACGCGGCCCTCTTTCAGTCGTTCGTGCACGAGGTTGGCCTCTTCGAGCGGGTAGGTCTCGCTCACCAGCGGCCAGGCCTCGCCGCGCGCCACGAGTTCGAGCGAGTCGATCACCTCCTGCCTGGTGGCGTAGCGGCTGCCCATGATCTGCTGCTCCTCGCGAAGCAGTTCCCGGGGGGAGAAGGGAAACCGCTCTATCTGGTTGGCTCCCATGGCGAGGAAGCGTCCCCCCTTGCCCAGGCCGCGCAGGCCGCCTTCCACCCCTTCGGCGGTGCAGACGAAATCGACGACGACGTCCACACCCGCGCCCCCGGTCAAATCGCGCAGCGCCTCGCCTAAGCTCTCTTTGGACGCATCCACCGTATCGTGCGCGCCCATGTCGCGGCATTTGCCCAGCTTATCCGCCGCGATATCGACGGCGATGACGCGCGCGCCCGCCCAGCGCGCCATCATCACCATGTGGATTCCCACGCCGCCGCCCGCGCCCACCACGGCCACGTTCTCCATCGGGCGGATTCCCGCGTGGCCGAGCACCTTGTACGGCGTGGCTATGGCGTCCGAGATGACGCCGACCTCGGCGGGGTGCGCCTTGTAGTCCAGTCCCTCGGGCAGGGGTATGAAATTCCGGGCGGGCAGCTTGATGTACTCGGCGTAGCCCCCGTCCATCTGGCGGCCTACCTGACCGGCGAGATTCTCGCACAAGGTCTCGCGGTTCACGCGGCACCAGCGGCAGCGCCCGCAGGTGAAATAGTAATACGCCGTCACGGGCGCGCCTTCCCGGAGTCCATCCACGCCCGCGCCCACTTGCGTGATCTCGCCCGTGATTTCGTGGCCTATCACGAGCGGGAAATTCCCGCCCATGCGGCCCGCGCGCGTGTGTTCAATGGTAAGTCCCGCACCGCAGGCCAGCACGCGCGCCACGGCCTCGCCCGGTCCCGCTACGGGGATGGGCCTCTCCTCCAGGACGAACGGTGCGCCCGGTTCCGACAATACCATCGCCTTCATGTCGTCTCCTGCCGGTAGTGGGTGAAGTTTTTCGGCTAGTGTAGAGCATCACGCCCTGGAGGGGTAACGCGCGGCGGAAAATCACCGAAGCTCAGAAATTTGCGCGCATCGCGCGGTGCATCGGGACGAAGGGGTTTCACTCGTCGGTTCTGATGTCTTTCGCCCATTCGCGGTTGGCGGCGTACCATTCCACCAGATGCGCGAGGCCCTCCGCGAGCCTCACCCGGGGCCGCCAGCCCAGGAGCCTCTCCGCCTTGTCGATGTTCGCCCACGTGGCCTTGACGTCGGCGGGGTTTCTCTCCTCGTGGCGGATTCGGGCTTTTTTCTCCACCAGCGCCTCGATGCGGGCGATTGCCTCGTTCAGGACGACGGGTTCATCGGATCCCAAGTTGATGATTTCATAGGAAACCGGCTTCAAGGCCGCAACCGTGCCCCGGGCGACGTCGTCCACGTAGGTGAAATCGCGCTCCTGCGTCCCGTCCCCATAGACGAGAACGGGCTTTCCCTCGGCTATCCACTGCGTGAAGCGGAAAAGGCTCATGTCGGGCCGCCCGGCCGGGCCGTAGACGGTGAAATAGCGCAGCACCGTCGTGTCGATTCCGAACAGATGGTGGTAGGTGTGGCAGAGCGTCTCGGCCGCTTTCTTGGAAGCCGCATAGGGAGACAGCGGCTTGTCGGTTGCGGCGTCTTCTCGAAACGGCATGGGCGCCTCCGCCCCGTAGGCGCTCGAAGTCGAGGCGAGCACGAACTTCACGACGCCGAAATCCTTGCACAATTCCAGCAGGTTCAGCGTCCCGGTGACGTTGGTCTCGAAATACGCCCAGGGATTCTCGATGGATTGCCGCACGCCTGCGCGCGCGGCCAGGTTCAGGACGGCGTCGAAAGGCGGCGCGCCGCTTGCGGCGTTTTCTGCAAACAATTCACGCAGGAGGTCGAGCCGGGTGACGTCCATTTCATGAAAAAAGAAGCCCGGCTGCGCCTTTAAGCGCGCGAGGCGGTAGTGTTTCAGCCGGGTGTCGTAGGCGTCGTTCATATCGTCCAGGCCGATGACGCCGTGGCCCGCATCCATCAGCAGTTCACACACCCTGGACGCGATGAAACCCGCAGCGCCCGTGACGAGATATTTGGCCAATCCGGATTCCCTCCCCTTAAAAATCATTTGCGCCTGAACCGACGCTAGGCTATCAAGACGGGTGGGTTCAGGCAAAACGACCAGCGCAACCGCGCGTATCTGGGCGTCTTCAAGTCTTCTCCGGCAAAGCGGGGTTTGTGGTTGAAATTCACGCCGTGATCCGCAATGGTTGGCTTATCGATCAATTGCCGCATTTTGATATGACATGGGTTGGGATTTCAGATGGCGAACGTGTTGGTGACGGGAGGCGCCGGTTTCATCGGCAGCCATGTGGCGGAGGCCTGCTTGGAAGCAGGCGATTCCGTGTGGGTGGTGGATAATCTCGCGTCAGGCTCAGCGAAGAACCTCCCCTCGGGAGTCGTATTTCAAGAGGGCGACGTGGCGGATGCGGAGTTCATGCGCCGTCTGGTGGAAGAGATGCGTCCCGCCGTCATCCACCATCTGGCGGCCCAGGCGAGCGTGACGCGCAGCCTGGCCGAACCCTTACGAGACGCGCGCGTGAACGTCATGGGTACGCTCGGCGTCTTGGAGGCGGCCAGGAGCATGGATACGCCGCCGAGAGTCGTCTACGCCGCCACGGGCGGGGCGTGCTACGGCGACCCCGAAGACGAGATGGTGGACGAGGGCTGCCCGCTCGCCCCCGCTTCCCACTACGGGATGAGCAAGGTGACGGGCGAGCGGTATCTCGTTTTCTACGGGGAGTACTTCGGGCTGCGTGTCGTATCGCTTCGCCTCGCCAACGTCTACGGGCCGGGGCAGCGCGCGGACCTGGACGCGGGCGTAATATCGATCTTTGTGGAAAAGCTAGCGAAGGCTGAGTCCCTTACTCTCTATGGGCACGGACGCGCGGGGCGCGATTACGTCTACGTGAAAGACGTGGTCGAGGCGTTCATGGCGGCGGCGAAGGGCGGTGCGGACGGCGGGGCCTACAACATCGGCACCGGCGTCGTCACCGACGTGGAAACGCTGCTGGAAGTCCTCTGCCGCCATATGGGCGAAAAACCCGTGGACGTAAAGCGCGAGCCCCTGCGTGCGGGCGAGGTGTTCAGAATCGGTCTGGACGCGCGCGCGTTTGAGCGAAAAACCGGCTGGCGGCCCCGATATACTCTCGATGCGGGCGTCGCCGCCTTCGTGGAATCCCTGAATCTTTAAGCCGGCAGACGCCCGTAGACGCGCTGGGGATCGACGAACACGGCGACCGCGCCCTGGTCCACCATCGCCCGGTCGTATTCCTCCCAGTCGGGATGGTCCGAATCCCCGCAGGCGCGAAACACCTCGCGGAACATCACGCGCATCTGCTCTTTTTCGGTGTTCGCATAGTCGAACAATCTGGCAGTGCCCTCCACGCTCACCCATGTGCGCCAGTCGGGGGTGACGTAGAGCACCGTGCATTGGGGGTTCGCGCGCAGGTTCTTGAGCTTCACCGAATGACCGCGCACGATGACGAACGCGGCGCAATCCTCATGCGCCCCGCATACGATGATGCTCGATTGCGCCGAGCCGTCCGGCCTTAAGGTCGTGACCATGCCCTTGTGGTTTTTCTCCATAAACGGTCTTGCATCTTCGAAGTTCATGAGATACCTCGCTAGGAATGAAAGAAACGGATGTTTTCGCCACTATAGCAAAATTTCTGGACAAACGACGCTGAAAGGAGAATCGCGTATGAGCCGTCTCGCACCGCTTGAACCCGACAGTATGCCGCCCCGTCAAAGAGATGCGTATGAGGAACTCATCGCCCACCAGCGCGGCGGCGTGCGCGGGCCTTTCGGCGTCTGGGTGCGCAGCCCGGGCCTCGTCACCGCCCTGCGCGGCCTCATGAAGTTTTATTATGAGGAAAGCGTCATCACCGAAGACATCCGCGAACTCACCATCCTCATCACCACGCGCCACTGGGGAGCGACCTACGCCTACGCCGCGCACGAGGCGCAGGCCCTTGCCGGCGGGCTGACGCCTGGGCTCGTGGCCGCCGTGATGGCGGGCGAGACGCCTACCGAGGGCACCGCTCTCGAGCTCTGCGTTCACCGGTATTGCACGGAATTGCTCAAGACCCGAAAAGTGTCGGACGCCGCCTATCAGGAGGCTTTTTCTATGCTCGGAGAGAAGGGCGTGGTCGACCTCACCGCCCTCGTGGGCTTTTACTCGGCCATCTCCTTGACGCTCAACGCCTTCGAGATACCGCCCGTGACGTGAGGGGGAGGATTAATTTTCTGTCATGAACATATATTATGATGATTCTGCCCACCCTTAAGTTGTCTTCGCCTTTGCTTTCTCGACTTGCCGAGTACGAAACTTAAAGCTAAGATGGCGACAAAAATACGAAAGTATGATACAGCTATAGTATGGTGAATAAAAGAACACACGAAATACGAGATCCTATCCATGTTTTCATCAGACTGGATTCTGATGAAAGGAAAGTTCTTGATTCGCCCCCCTTTCAACGATTGCGTCATATCCATCAATTGGCGTTGACCTATCTCGTCTACCCAGGCGCAACACATAAGAGATTCGAACATTCACTTGGCGTAATGGAGCTTGCGAGCAGGATATATGATGTCGTTACGGATCCGGAAAATATTTATCAGCAGTATGCATCTGTTAGAGATATTATCCCAATATATAGGCAATTTGATCACCTCCGCTGGAGAAGAACATTAAGACTAGCGGCGTTATGTCATGATCTCGGACATCTTCCATTTTCCCATGTTTCAGAAGAATTGTTACCGGAAGATTGGGATCATGAGCGTATGACGATGGAAATAATTTTGGGCGGGGAGTTAGCAGATATTTTGAGACAAATTCATGTACAGCCAGAAGATGTAGCGAAATTAGTGATTGGGCCCAAAAAATCGAAAGCCTATCTGAAAGTTGAACTTAATGAATGGGAGAATATTCTATCGGAAATTATCACAGGGGATGTTTTTGGGGCGGACAGGATGGATTATCTGTTGCGGGATTCATATCACGCAGGGGTTGCCTACGGGAAATTTGATCATTACCGCCTTATTGACACGATGAGGATATTGCCAAAACAGGAAACTGGCGGTTCTCAGGAACCGGTTTTAGGTGTCGAGGAAGGCGGTTTGGAATCCGCCGAGGCGTTGTTACTTGCGCGATACTTCATGTTCTCTCAAATCTATTTTCACCCTGTCCGCCTCATTTATGATGAGCATTTATTGGATTTTTTGAAATCCTGGCTGGAAGGAGGGAAATTTCCAACGGATTGCAAAGGGCATTTGAAACATACGGATAATGAAGTAATATCCGCTATGTTATCCATAGCCCAAAATAAGTCGCATCCCGCCCATATACATGCAGATCGAATAGTTAATCGCCGGCATTTCAGAAGTATTTACAGATCTACTGCGGAAGACAGAAAACTCTTAGAACCAGGAAAGAAAATATATGAAGCAGCATCCGAGAAATTTGGTAAAAAAAATGTGAAGCATGTTGAGAAAACTCAAACCAGAAGCGTAAGTGATTTTCCAGTTCTTGTACAAGGGACAAGAATTGCACAGGCAGCAAGTGAGAAAGAAACATTTGAAGACGTTACGTCAGTTTATGAGCATGTTTTTATTTCGCCTGAGATGAAAAACGAAGCCAACATTTGGTTGCTGAATAATCGAGAGGCAATCCTTTCTTCCGCCGGAGGGGGCTAAGAGAGATGGAGCGATTCGAGAGAGCCGCTATCATGTTGTCTTTGATTGAGAGACTCAGAGACGGTGATAGTTGGTGCGGGGAAACGCACGTTCAAAAAGGCACCTATTTTTTGCAGGATTTATTGGAAGTTCCGCTGGAATTCGATTTTATTCTTTACAAGCACGGCCCTTTTTCCTTTGACTTAAGCGATGAAATATCCTGGATGCGGGCGAAAGACCTTTTGAAGTTGCAACCACAACAACGACCGTATGGTCCGAAGCTGATACCCGGCGAAAATGCGGAGCTCTTGAAGGAAACGTATCCAAAACCAATTGAACGATATATCGATAGGGTTCAAAAAATTGCGGATGAATTCGCCGATATGGGTGTAACGGCTTTGGAGAGATACGCCACGGCGTATTACGTTTCTAAAAATCACGAAGAAGTTGATGATGGCGATATAGCGGCAAAAATCGTCGAGTTAAAGCCTCACATCAGTCCGGGCGAGGCTCGGGAGGCTGTTGAGTTCGTTGCTAAGTTAAGAAGTGCTTTATCGGGGTCATGAATGATGCGCACTCGTTTTTTTACCAAACCTAAACTCCCTTGCCTCTGTCTTTGAAATCAAATAGCACACTGGACCGATCTCATTCCGGCGCTCGGCCGCTGCGCTGCGTTAGACCCAAGAGTCTCGCCTGAATATCCCCGTTCCATGCGCCCTCCTTCATCCGCCAGACCCAGTTGCCCAGCGAGACGCCGGGGCGGTTCATGCGGGCCTCGTTGCCGAGACCCAGGACGTCCTGTGCGGGAATGATGGCGAGCGCGGCTCGTGATTTCATCGCCGCGCGGATCATCGACCAGTGGATGTCCTCGGGTTCGCCCCCGAAGGTTCTGAGCGCCGTGGCGCGCGAGATGGCGAAACCGGCGGGCGATTCGTTGCGGAGAATCGGGTCCGCGCCGTGGAACCAGCCGAGAGCCGTGTCGTTGTCGTGCGTGCCGGTGTAGACCACCGCGTTCTCGGGAATGTTGTGGGGGAGATGGGGGTTGTCCGGGCTGCCGTCGAAGGCGAACTGCAACACGCGCATACTCGGCAGACCGAAGCGATCCCGCAGGGCGTGGACGTCGTCGCCCACGGCGCCCAGATCCTCGGCGATGAGCGGAAGCGCGCCCAATTCCTCTTCCATGGCGCTGAAGAAGGCCTCTCCCGGCCCCTCGCGCCAGGCGCCGTCCTTGGGCGATTCCGCATCGGCCGGAATCGCCCAGTAGCGCGCGAAGCCGATGAAATGATCGAGGCGCAAGGCGTTGAACCGGGCGACGTTCACGGCGAGGCGCATCTTCCACCAGGCGAAATTCTCCTCGCGGTGCGCCGCCCAGTCATACAGGGGATTCCCCCAGTGCTGGCCTTCGTGGTTGAAGTAATCCGGCGGCGCGCCCGCGTAGGCGCTCGGCCTGCGCGATTCATCGAGTTCGAACAGATGCGTCTTCGCCCATACGTCCGCCGAATCATGAGCGACGTAGATGGGGATGTCGCCGATTAAGCCGACACCTTTCCCGGCGGCGTAATCCTTGAGCGCGCGCCATTGGCGGTGAAAGACGAATTGCTCGAAATGCGCGTAGTGGATGTTTTTTTCAAACTCAGGGTCATCGGGGTCATTACTCCCCGCGTCCTCGGGCCACTCCCACCAGGGAGAGCCGCCGGAAACGCGCTTGAGCGCCCGGAACCTCACGTAATCGGCGAGCCAGCCCGAATGCGCCTCACAAAACTCCGTAAATGCCGCGTCGCGCGCCCCGCCGCCGTTCAAGAACTCCTCGAACGCCCCCTCAAGCAGCGATTCATGGGCTTGTAGCGCCTGAGCCGGCTCGATTTCCCCCTCGGCGGGAAGGCGATGGTTCTCGAAATCACTCGGAGAGAGGAGGCCCTCTTCGGCCAGCCGGTTGAGCGATATCAGCAAGGGATTGCCCGCGAAAGTGGATGAGGACACGTAAGGAGAGCCCTTCTCGTCCGCAGGGCATACGGGCAGCATCTGCCACCAGCTCTGGCCGGAGGATGCGAGGCTATCGACAAATTCGAACGCCCTGGAACCCAGGTCGCCGAAACCCGCCTCGCCCGGCAGCGAAGTGGGGTGAAGCAAAATGCCGCTCTTTCTGGCGTGAAACGGGTTCGTTGGGGGCATTTTCAGGCTACATTCATTTTAGAGGTTTTCAATGCTTTCGTTTCGCATTTCATCGGGCGTGGTCCCGGTTTCGTCGCCGACGCGTTTTTCGAAAATATATGCACGGGACGCCTATATGTTCAAGTCCGGGCCTGTGTTTTTCTGAGCCGACGGCTCCCCGGCGCTTCATGGCCTAGTGTCCCTCGCCCAGGGGGAGTTTCACCGCATCCCCTGTGCGCGCCGATTCCTCCATGGCGATGGTCACCTCCAGGGTCTGGCGCGCGTCCTCCGCCGTGGCGAGATGGCAGGGCCGCCCCGTGGAGAGAGAATCCAGCCAGCTCCTGGTTTCATCGCCGATGGGGCCGTACATGGTGTCGAGCGCCCAGTCGCCCGACGAAGTGCTGCCTAGAAAGACCATCGGCAGGTGGTGGTCGGGAACATAGGCGTGCGGATAGCCTTTTTCGGTGTAGAGGATGTTCTCCTTGTGATCCTCATCGAAGAGCATCACTCCCTCGGCGCCGATGACTTCGAGGCGGATGCTCTGCCCCGCGGTGGGGTATTTCGCGGGCAGCGCGTAGCAGATGCCCAGGTTCACGGTCGCGCCGTCTTGGAAGGTGATGATCGACCAGCTCACGTCGTCCACTTTGGGATAGCCCGCCTCCTTGAATACGAAGCCTCCTCCCCGGCAGATGACCTCCACCGGCGGATTTCCCTCCATGAACCAGCACATCATGTCGACCCAGTAGGTGAGCACGTCGAGAACGGGCGTGGCGTCTGCCGAGCGCTTTAATATCTCGAACGCCTGCGCCCTGGTGTTGAACACGCGGCCCGTAGCACCTATCAACCTTCCCAGCCGGCCTTGCTGTATCTGTTCTTTCCCCAGGAAATAGCGCCGTTTGTAGCGCATGATGTAACCCACCCGGAGGTCGGTCTCGTTTTTCTCCGCTGCGGCGAGCAGGCGGTCGGCGTCCTCCAAAGTCATCGCAATGGGTTTTTCCACCAGCACGGGCTTGCCGAGTTCGATGGCCTGAAGCACCGGCTCCACGTGAGCGAATTCAGAGGTGGAGACGATGACGGCGCCGACGTCGGGGTGAGAGATGACCTCCTCGTTGCTTCCTGAGGTGACCTGCGCGCCCACGCGCGCGCCGAGGGCCTTCGCCCGTTCGGGGTCTGCGTCCGAGATGGCGAGAAAGCGGACGGCGGGATGCTGCGCGGCGAGGCGGGAGCGGTGCGTGCCGATGCGTCCGGCGCCCACGACGGCGACGCCTAGTTCGGTTCTATCGAAAAGCTCCAACATGAACCTCCTGATTTGTTTTGTATGGGGAGGGCGTGCGGGTATTCTACGCCTCGAATACCTCGCCTTCAATCGAGATCGCGGACCCGTCGAACCGACATTCGCGGCGGCGTCCCGTTTTTTCCGCGCAGGGCGCGGTTTCGTTTCCTCGATGGTTTTGATGATTCTTAGGGGTTGCCGTCACCAGACGATGCGCGCCTCAAAGAAGCAGGCGGTCGTCCATGCGCGAGCGCGTCAATACCTCGTGGCCCTCTTCGGTGATGAGCACGGTCTCCTCGATGCGCACGCCGCCGCCTCCGGGTACGTCCGGCACCCAGATGAGCGGCTCTATGGCGAATACCATGCCCGGTTCCAGGTTGACTTCTTCCGAGTCCGGGTCCGGCTCCCCGATGTAGGGAGGTTCGTTTGGCGAGGTGCCCACTGCGTGGCCGATGCTGAGTGAGAACCAGTTTTTTCTCAAACCGTATTTCTCACCCGTCTCCCAAATCCGCTCGGCCACCTGTTTGTTCGTGAATCCGGGCCGCGTGCGATCGAGCCCCAACTGCAGGGATTCATGCACGGCCGTGTAGATTTCCTTTTGCCGTTTTGAGGGTTTTCCGCAGATCATCGTCCGGGCCACGTCGCCGAAATATCCGTTCCACTGCGCGCCGATGTCGATGAACACCATGTCGCCGCTTCGGATAATCTTGTCGCTCGCGAAGCGGTAGGGCGGGGACATGTGCTCGCCCGAGGCGACGAAAGGGGAGACCAGATGCGCCATCTCGCCCCCGTAGTGGTGGAGCACCTTCATAGCGTCCGCGGCCACGTCGCACTCGCGTTTGCCCGCCCGCACGCTGTCCATGGCCTCTTCGTTCACGGCGTCGGCAATGGCGCAGGCCTCGCGAATCATATAGATCTCCTCGGGCATCTTGTGGCGGCGCACCTTGTGCATGAACGAATCGCCGTTCACGAACTCCACGTCGTCCAGATGCTTCTGGTAGGCGCTGAACTGGATGAACGTCATGAGGTCGAGGCCCACCCTCTTGCCGATGAGGCCCATTTCCTCGAACAGGGGGCGCAGCGTCTCGCGGATCATCTTGTCCACGAGGGGTTGTTCTTCCATCTTCGCGAGGTGATGGAATTTTTCTATCCAGGGCATGTCGCGCGAGACGCGGGGTATCTCCCCGCCGTTGGTCATGATGTGCGCTCTTCCCTCTCGCGGGAGGATGACGGCGTTCCTCGTTCCCTCGCGGTGGGCCAGAAAAGAAGACCGCATGCTCGTGAGGTAGCGCACGTTTTCCACCTTCCAGAGGAAGAGGGCGTCGATCCCCGCCTCGGCCATCGCTTTTTGCGCCTTGTCCACGCGCTTCTGGCGAAGCGCACTCACGTCGACGCGCTCCTCGTAGTCGACGTTGAATTGGCCCCGTGCGAATCCCGGCATCAGGTTCATCTCCTCAAGTGGGGACGCCCTCGCGGCGCCCAGAATGTCTCACATGAAAAATGTATCGTTTTTGACTTTAAGGTTCTTCCACCAGTTCGATTACGACGTTATCGGGCGCTATGATGAAGGCCGTCCTCGAACCCAGAACGCCGTCTCCGGGTTTTTTCGTGAAGACGACGCCCGCTTTCTCCAGGCGTTCGGCGACTTCATCGAGTTCTTCCACCTGAATTCCGAAATGGTGGAGGCCGCGGCCGACCTTCGCCATCGTATCGTCCTCATCGGCTCTCAAGCCGCGGATGCGGATTTCCACCTCCCCGAGCATCACGCTGATGTAGGGGGAACCCCGGTATTCGATCTCGGGCGTGAACAACTCGCCGCCGAAGTGGTTGATGTAGAATTCCGCCGCCGCCTGCGGGTCCTTGGCGACGTGGTGCACATGATGCGTTCGTGAGGCCACCCTTTTTCCTCCCTTGTTCTTGATGGGCCTAGAGGCCGTCTCCGGCGGAGACGTATGCGCCGCCGGGCACGGGGTTCTCCTCCTCGCTTCGCGCGCCCCACTCGCCGGTGATGGCGTACATCGCCCGCACCTTCTTCATGTTGTTTCCGCCGTCGCTCGAGAAGAGCATGTTGTGCGTGTCGCGGAACCATTTTTCGAGAAAGTTCTCGCGCTGAACGCCCACGCCCGCGTGTATCTCCATCGCCATCTTGGTGACGTCGCAGGAGATTTCGTGCGCGAACGCGCTGGCGGTGAGCGTCATGGGCGGGTCGATGGGAATCTCGTGGCGCATGTCCTGTCGCCAAGCCGCGTAGTGCACGTAGGCGCGCGCCGCCTGGATTTTCGTGTACATGTCGACGAGCTTGATACCGACGGATTGGTGGTGCGCGATGGGGCGTCCGCTCTGAATGCGGTTTTGCGCGAATTCGAGCGATTTCTCATACGCGGCCCGCGCCACGCCAATCTGGCCCGCCGCGTTGATGAGGGCGTCGCCGCGCAGGTGGCGCCTGATGTAGGAGACGCCGCAGTTCTCGGGTCCCAGGCGGTATTTCGCGGGGACCACCGCGTCCTCGAAGATGATCTCCGCGTTCTGGTTCAGGCGGTAGCCCATCTTGTTGTGCACCTTGCCCATGCGGACGCCTGGCGCGTCCGTGGGCACCATCAGCAGGGAAGCGCCCTGCTCGACGCCCACGTCGGGGTTCGTGCGGACGAAGGTGAACATGAGCCGCGCCCAGCCGACGTTGGAGATGAAGTGTTTTTTTCCGTTCACGATGTAGTTGTCGCCGTCGAGCACGGCGGTGGTCTGGTATCCGCCGTCCGCTCCGTTGTAGGGGAGCTGGTTCTCGGATCCCGAGGCGGGTTCGGTCGTCGCCGTGCCGATGAGGAACGTGGGGTCGTTCACGTACTCGCGCATCCAGTAGTCCGCCAGTTCCGGGTCTCCCAGAAGCTCGCTCGCGAGGATGTGGGAGATCTTCGTGGAGGAGAGCATGAACCCCGTGGCGCCCCTGTCTCCCCAGGATATCTCCTCGCCCACGATGCAGTGGGTGAGCAGATCGTTCACGCCGCCTCCGCCGTATTCCTTGGGGATGCTCATCGTCCGGAGGCCGGTCTTGTCGAGTTTTTCGAGAAGATGGGGCATGTAGGCGCACTTGAGCGGGTCTTGCTGGTGGTCCAGCTCCAGGCTGATGGGCCGGATTTCGTCCCGCGCGAATTCATGCGCGATTCTTTGATACTCTTTTTGCTCATCCGTCATTCGGTAGTCGAACATGGGTCTCCTTCCTTCCAGGTGATGGGCGGGTCTACCCCGCCGTAGCCATTCGTATCTAGTCGTCTTCCTCCAGTACCTCGGCCACTTCCACGGGCTCGCCCCGCTCCCAGGAGCGCATGGCCGCCCATACGGCGCCCAGAACGTGGAGTCCTTCGGGTCCGCCCACCTCGGGCGGGCGGTTATCCCGAACGGCGCCGGCGAAGTCTTTGAATTCTTCAATCAGATAATCCTGCCTGGGATATTCCTCATAAGGAATCTCTTCACGCTTCTCCCCGTCTTTTCGCAGGATTTTGATGCCCTCCCACCTGTCGTGGTAGAGGTTCGCCTCATCCCCGTAGGCGTTCATGAAATAGGTGTACCGTCCGTTCGGGGTGCGCGGGCTGATGAAGCTCGTCCCCAGGGTGCCGAGCAGACCGGATTCGAACTCGAACCACACGACGCTCACGTCGGGAATTTCCGATTTCGTCTTTATCTTGCTGAACGCCGCCGAGGCCCGTTTTATCGGCCCGTAGAGATACAAGAGGTTGTCCACCTGGTGGATGGCCACCTGGAGCAGAGGGCCGCCGGGGGAGCCTTCCGCATACCATTGCCAGTTGTCCGGCGTATAGTGAAGCCCCCGGTCGTTCGAGTAGTTGGTCTCTGCCATCGCCAGGGTGCCGATGGTTCCCTCATCGAGCAGTTTCTTGAAGAGGCGATGGCCCCGGAGCCACCTCGAACTCGCGCCCACCGCCAGGGTGACGCCGGCTTCCTCGCAAGCGCGTATCATTTTCTTGGCATCGGGGATGGAGGCGGCGATCGGCTTGTCGACGAACACGTGCTTTCCCTGCTCGGCGGCCGCCATGGCGAGTTCCGCGTGCTTGTTGTTGGGAGCCGCGATGACCACGGCGTCCACCTCGGGGTGGTTTACCACCGCCTCGTAGCTCTCCTCCTCGCCGCATGAGAATTTTTCGGTGAACGCCCGGCGTTTTTCGGGCGTTCTCGTGAAGCACGTGGTGATTTTCATCCCGGGCGTTCTTTCGATATAGGACGCCAGGGTGTTGCCCCAGCGGCCCAGCCCGACCACGGCCACCCTCAATGGATCGCTCATCTGGTTTTTCTCCTCATTCCGAAACGAACTCACAACGATTTCAAACGCGGGTCCAACACGTTTCTCAGCCAATCGCCCACCAGGTTCGCTCCCAGAACCGTCACCGTAATCGCCAGGCCGGGCAGGGTGACGACCCACCAGGAGGTGTAGAGATACACCTTCCCGTCGCTGAGCAGACCGCCCCAGGTGGGCGTGGGCGGCGGCACCCCCAGACCCAGAAAACTCAGGCCCGCCTCGATGATGATCATCCGCCCCAGATAGAGGGAAGCGATGATGATGACGGGCGCCAGGACGTTCGGGAGAATATGGCGGACGATGATGCGAAAATGGCTGCCGCCGATGCTCCGCGCCGCCTGGACGAATTCCTGCTCGCGCAGCGTGAGCACCTCGCCGCGCACGACGCGGGCGTAGATGACCCAGATGCGCATCGACATTACGAGTATGAGCACGACCAGGCTCGGCCCCACGATGGCGATGGTCGCCAGGGCCAGCAGTATGAAGGGAAAGGAGAGGACCAGATCCACGAACCGCATGAGCAGAAAATCCACCTTTCCGCCGAAATAGCCCGCCACCAGACCCACGAAAAGCCCAAAACACCCCGTGAGCAATACGGCGAAGAAACCCACCATGAGTGAGATGCGCGCGCCAAAGATGAGCCTGCTCAGGAAATCCCGCCCCAGGTGGTCCGTGCCGAGCAGGAAGATATTCTCGCCATCCGACCACATGGGTGGTTTTAAGTTTCTGTCCAGGAGTTGGGCATGGGGGTCCATCGGCGCGAGCAGCGGAGCGAAGACCGCCATCGTCACTACGCAGAATAGGATAATGCAGCCCAAGAGAGCGGATTTGTCCCGCCACAAGGACGCCCATATCTTCGCGCGCTCGGGGAGTTCTTCTATCTCCATCTGCTCCTGAAATGCCAGCGTGCGTTCTCTCATTCGTATGAAATCCGCGGATCGAGATAGGCGTAGACGAGGTCCACCGCCAGATTGATGAGCACGAACCCCGACGCCAGGATGAACACGGCGGCCTGGACGATCGGAAAGTCGCGATTCGCGATCGCCTCGACCACCAGGCGCCCGACTCCGGGCCAGGCGAATACGACCTCGATGATCACGGTTCCACCCAGGAGAATCCCCAAATCCAGCCCCATGACGGTGACGATGGGAATCGAGGAGTTCTTGAGGGCATGCACCATGAGCACGATTTTTTCGCTCAGCCCCTTCGCCCGCGCCGTCGTAATGTAGTCCTGGCGCAGCACCTCGAGCATCTGGGAGCGCATGAGCCGCGCGAGCCGGGCGAGATGATACGTGGATGCGGCGAAGGCCGGCATGATGAAATGCTCCCAACCCCCTCGCCCGAAGGAGGGCAAGAGCCCCAGCGTCACGGAGAAGAACATGATGAACATGATCGCCAGCCAGAAATCGGGAATCGCCTGCATCAGCACCGTGATGCCCACACAGCCTTTGTCGTAAATCGAGCCTTCTCTGAAAGCCGCCAGACAGCCGAAGGGAATCCCGATGAGGGCGGCGAAAACGAAGGCCCCGACCGCCATCTCTATCGTCGCCGGGAAATACTCCAGAACGAGGCCCATGGCCGATTCGCCGTGTTCGGTGGATTCCCCGAAATTCCCCTGCAGGGCGTTCGAGAAAAAACGCCCGTACTGCACGTGCAGCGGCTGGTCGAACCCCATGAGTTTTCTCAAATGCTCGATGTCTTCGTGGGTCGCATCCGTATCGAGCATCACCAGGACGGGGTCGCCCGTCATGTGAAGCAGGAGAAACACGATGATCATGACGCACTTGAGGAGGACTACTGCCTGAATCAAGCGCTTGACAACATATCCGGCCATAGAGCCACCCAGCAGCAGGAATACATCTTGTTTCGAGGGCGACGACGCTCGCCTCACCAAGGGAGCGCGCTCTATTCAAGCCACGCATTGGCGGGGAAGCGCCCCGGTTTAGAGAACGGCTCCGGCCAGAGAGATGTTCACGCGTCCCTGGCCGGAGCTTTGCCTCTATCTGAAAAATCGAACCCTACTTGAGGCCGACCTCGGCGGCTATCAGTTTTCCGTCGGCGCGCGGTTTCCAGTCTATCTTCTTGTTCGCGCCGAAGATGCGGAAGGTCTGATACAGCGGAACGATCGGCACCTTCTCATGACGCAGAACGCGGGCGATGTTCTGGTACTTCTTCTCCCGCGCCTTGTCGTCCAGCGTGGAGCGCGCGTCGTTGATCATCTTGTCCACGGCCTTGTCGCGGAATCCGCCGTAGGCCGAACGGCTGCTGATGGCGCCTGCGAACATGTGCTCCGCGCTGAAGGCCGTGTTCATTCGCGCGAGATAGTACAAGAAGGGTTTTACGTTTTTCTTGTACTTGCTGAAGATTATCTTCTTCATCGCGCCCCATTCCATCACGCGAACGTTCGCCTTGAGGCCGACCTTCGCCCACTGGCCGGCGATGCCCTCGAGCGCTTCCTTGCCCATCATGAAGCGTCCGCGGGGAATGTACACGTCGAAGGAAAACCCTTTCGCGAATCCGGCTTCGGCGAGCAGTTTCTTCGCCTGGGCGGGATCGTAGGGATAGGGCTTGAGTTCGGGGTTGAAGCCGAAGCTCGCGGGACCCTGGATGATCGCCACCGATTTGGCGAAGCCCATCATCACGTTCTTGGTGATGGCCTCGCGGTTGATAGCAAGGTTCATGGCCCTGCGGACGCGCACGTCCATCCAGGGCGCACCCTCTTTAATCACCATCAGGATGTAGTTGGTGCGCGGCGATTGCTTGGCGATGACGTTCGTTTTGCCGCCCGCCCTGACCCGGCCGCTCAGCCCGGGCGGCAGGTTGTCGATGACGTCCACATCGCCCGAGATCAGCGCGGAGACGCGCGTGGTGGACTCAGGAATGAACTTCACGACGGCCGTCTTCACCCTGGGCTTTCTCCAGGCGTTGGGGTTGGCCTCATATACGACTTCCTGACCCTTGCGCCATTTCTTCATCACGAACGGGCCGCTGCCCACGGGATTGCGGGTGAGGTATTTCTTGTCGTGTTTCTTGTAATACTTGGGCGGCACGATGAAGCCGTAGATCGCCAGAAACGGCGGGAGCATGGGGTCGGGTTTTTTCGTGTGAATCCGGACCGTGTGTTCATCGACCACCTCTAATTTCGCCATGCTCTTGAAGTAGCGGTATTGCCTCGATTTCATCTTGGGGTCGAGAATCCGCTCGAAGCTGAACTTCACGGCCGCCGCGTTCACGGGATCCCCGTTGCTGAATTTCACGCCCTTGCGGAGCTTGAACTCCCACACCTTGGGGCTCACCATCTTGTAGCTCTCGGCGAGCTGGTTCGTCATGGAGCCGTCTGGCGCGCGGGCGAGCAGCGTCTCGAAAACGTTCGGGTGGTGCATCGAAATCGGCAGGGAACTGAAGGTGTGCGGATCAAACGTCGTAAGCGCGCCGGCCATGCCCAGTACCACCTTGCCCTTGGGCGCCGCCTTCGCTCCTACGGGGAGCACCAACAACGCCAAAACAACCATCCAAAGCCAAAGCCTCCTCATCTCGTATTCCTCCTTATTGGGTAAGAATCAAACAAGCCATCATAGACACGCCAATTCATCCGTACTCGTGTTCAGCGGTTCATAGCCATCAGATGTTACCAGATAGGTTTCGCCCCAGAAAATCTGGCGGTTGGTTCCCAGGTTGAACATGGGGTGCGTCGTCACCACCATTCCGGGTTCCAAATCTCCTTCGGATACCGGGGTGATCATATAATCCGTGAGGTCCAGGCCCGTGAGATGCACCAGGCCGTAGGGCCATACCTCGTAGCCGTGTTTTTCAAAAACCTCGTTCATCGCCGTGACCATGCCGACCATCGGCCGCCCCGGCCCGAGATGCTCCAAAGAGGCGTCTCGCGCCTCGCGCACCACCTGGTGGGCGTCGACCAGCCATTTTTCCGCCTCGCCCAGCGCCAGAACCCGTACGATTTGGTTCCAGTACCCCTGAACGCGAGGAGAAATCTCCAGCAAAACGGCATCGCCCTGTTTGATGGGTCGATCGGTTTGGGGGATGACGTAGCCCCAGGGCGCTTCGCCTCCATCCGCCATGCTCGCCAGGCCCATCATGTTGAAGTTCTCCGTCCCGCCCTCGGGGATGATCACCCGGTCCATCTCGGCGCGCATGTCGAGTTCCGTCACTCCTTCGCGGATGAAATCGCGGAGGTGATTCCACACCCTGTCGCCGAGCTCGGCCGCATGGCGCGACATGGCGACTTCCTCATCGCTTTGCACCAGACGCAGTTTCCAGACGAGGTCGCCCGCCTCCACCCATTCGCTCGCGTTCACCTGATCCTGAAGCTGCTGGTGCCAGGCCACGGGGATGATGGCGAGCGAGGAAATTCCGATTCTCGCACCCGAGGGGGCGATTTGGTTCAAATAGTTGCACGCCTGCTGCGGAACGGGCGTCATGGCCTCGCAGCGGGTGTCGGATATCCATCCGTTTCGCAGGGATTCGATTCGTTGGTTCTCCACTCCCACGAACAAGACGGGTTCTCCCTCGCGCGGAAAAACCAGGATCTGCTGGCCGGAGAATGAAATAAAATTGCTGACGTAGGCCAGATTGCCCGTGCGCGGTCCCTGGCGGCCGCTGTTTCCGTAGACGACGAGGACATCCAGCCCCTCGCGCCCCATCTCCTCTCTTAGATTCGCATGGCGACGATCACGCTCTTTGGTCGATAGTCCCAACTTTCGTTTCCTCCGGGTTGCGGGTCGTTAAAAGATCACCTTACCGCCCGAGACGGCCATGTTGACGCCGGTGACATAGGCGGCCTCATCACTGCAAAAAAACACCACGGCGCCAGCGACGTCTTCCGAGCGCCCCAGGCGCTTCATCGGAATGGTGTCGATATATTCTCTTTGATAATCATCCGAATGGAGGATGGGCCGCTCCGTTTCGGTGAGGCCGGGGGAGACCATGTTGACCGTGACGCCGTAGGGGCCCATCTCCGCGGCCAGGTTTTGCGAGAAATACAATAGGGCGGATTTGACCGCCCCGTAGGAATTCGTGCGCGGGCGCTTCTCGCCCAGGACGGTGGACAAAACGTTGACGATGCGGCCCCGGCCTCTATCGCGCATGCCCGGCAGCACTGCCTGACAACAATGGAAAGCGCCTTTGAGCATCACCTGAATCTGCGGGTCGTAATCCTCCTCCCAGTTCATCTCCAGGAAGGCTCTGCCCTTCACCAGTTGCCGCGCGTTGTTGACGAGGATATCGACGCCTCCCATCTCCTTTTCACATTCCCCGAACATGCGCTCCACCTCGTCGCGCCGGCTCACGTCGGCCTGGACGCTCAAGGCCCTGCCGCCTTCATTGCGAATGTCTTCCACTATCCCTTGCGCCGCCGCTTCGCCCGCGTGGTAATGCACGGCGACGGTGGCCCCTGCGCGCGCCAATGCGAAGGCGATGGCTTTGCCGATGCCTCGCGTGGCTCCGGTGACGAGCGCGGCGCGTCCTTCGAGCTTCATTCAGAACTCACCCCAAAAGTGAACGAAAAAGTATGAATCCTCAAAATCAACGAAAATAGTTTCCGCTTTTTAAAATCTCGATGCGGAAGAATCGCTCAAATTAATCCTTGAATAATGGTATTATATTTAATACCATTAGGAATCGCAAGTTTTATTTTGCTGAAGAGGGCCGTTTTCAACGAAGTTGCAATATGTGAGACTCGAGTCTAGTAGTGTTCTGAATTTCATCAGGATTCAACGATTCTTGTAGATTTTGAAGGCGAGAAAAAAATGCGGGAATTGATTGCGGAAAAACCGTTCTCGAACGAATTCATCCCCTACTACTATCAGATCGCCAATCTTTTGCGCGGAAAAATCGAAAATGGGGAGTTGATTTCGGGCATGAAGCTCCCGAAAGAACTGGACCTTTCCAAACATTTCGGCGTCAGCCGGGTCACCCTTCGACAAGCGCTTTCCATACTGGAGAAAGAAGGGCTCGTGACGCGCGAACGTCGAAAAGGCACGTTCGTCAACAGCGCGGGCGTGAAATCGAAAATGATTCAACTCACCGGGGCCATCTGGGAAGAGGCCGCCGGCGGTGAGAACATGCGCGTTATCTCGATTCAGGATGTGGACGCTTCGTCCCGATTGGAGAAATTCTTCGGCCTGGGCCACGGAGAAATGTTGACCAGGGTTCAGCGCCTGAGGATGACGGAGAAAACGCCCCTTTGTTATGTGATGAATTATTTGCCCCAAAAACTCGCCAAAAATATCCCGCATGAGGATATTCGCACCCGCAGTATGCTCCACATCATCAAAAGTCGACTGCGTATACCGCTGGGCAAGATACAACAGACGTTCGAAGCACGCGTCGCCGAGAGTGACGTCGCAGGCCATCTTTCCATCGGCGTTCTGGCGCCGGTTTTATACGTGGAAACCTTCGTCTACAGCAAAAGCGGCGAGCCTGTCGAATTCTCCCAAATCTATTATCGCGGAGATCAGCATCGATACAGCGTGGAACTCGTGAGCCAATAGAGCCTCGCATCTCCCGCTGCCCGCTTCTTCATTTTTCCGCTCGAAGGGAGGGCAAGATGTCCAATAAAAAGAACCCGAAAAAAACCATCGGCTTCATCGGCCTGGGCCTCATGGGCCAGGCGTTTTCAAAAAACCTCATCGCAGACGGGCATCGCCTCGTGGGAACGGACGTGCAGTCGGGAGCGATGCGGAAATTCAGGCGACTGGGAGGAAGCGCCCTCGAAACGCCGCGCGCCGTGGCCGAAGCCGCCGAGGTGGTGTTCATCTCCGTTCCCAATTCGAAAATATCCCTCAAGACCGCGCGGGGGAAAAACGGTTATCTGGCCTGCGAGCCCGAATTCGCGCCCGAAGTCGTGCTCGACACGACGACGTCGGATCCGGAGGACTCGAAAAAACACGCAGAACTGTGCCGGGGAAAGGGAATTCCCTACCTGGATGCGTGCGTAAGCGGCAACAGCGACTACGTGGCCGCGCGGGAAGGCTTGTTTCTCGTGGGCGGGAACAGGAAAGCCTACGAGAAGGTGTCACCACTTTTGGAGACGATGCTATCCGACCAGAAATACTGCGGACCTTCCGGCTCCGGGGCCGCGATGAAAGTGGTCGTGAACTACATGACCTCCATGGGGCGTTGCGTCATCGCCGAAGGCCTCCGGCTGGGCATACGCAGCGGATTCGGGAAAGATTTTTTGTTCGACACGCTCAAGAGAAGCCGCGCGGGCGACTCAAGTATGTTCCATGGCCACGGCGGCTACATGGTGCGGGGTCGGTTTCGCCGTCCCCGGAGCACTTTGAACGTCATCTTGAAGGACATCGGGCTTGGTCTCAGACTGGCTAGGAGACACAGTGCCGTGACGCCGGTAGGCAACGCATGCGCGCCGCTTTTCAGAGAAGGCGCGCGCGCAGGCCATGGAGAGTTGGACAGCGCGGCGGTTTATTTGTCGTACCTCGATCGAGAGAACAAAAAATAGAAGAATTCACCCGGGCTTTCTCATCTGATAGATGGGACGCGCCCGCGAGTGAGAGGAAACTGTTGCGTCCGTTCTGAATTGATCAGAGGTGGAATGCGCGATACATCAAGAATGGGGGTGGCCGTTGCCGGGTGAAGCACAAGATTTAGCGGATGGCGAATCTACGCTCATCGTAGTGGGCGACATGGAAATCGATCGCTCCGAGCCGAAAAATACTTTCTCGAAGGTCGCCTCTTTTCTGGATGCGGCCGATCTGCGCTTCGGTGGACTCGAGGCGTCGATGTCTCATCTGGGGGAACCCGCGAGCAGGAAAATCGTGATGCGCCACAGCCCGGACATGATTCGGGGATATCTCGAAGGAGGCTTCGACGTATTGGCGTTCGCCAGCAACCACTGCATGGACTACGGGGTCGAACCGTTCGTCGAGACGATGGAATTGCTCGAGCGAAACGGAATCGCATATTCGGGAGCGGGCCGAAATATCCAGGAAGCGCGAACGCCCGCCGTTATGGAGCGAAAAGGCGTACGATACGGGTTTTTATCCTACGTTCTCGAACTGCCGTTGGGCTGGGGGGCAGGCCCCACGAAGCCGGGCGTCGCGCCCATCCGGCAGGATGCGCTCTATGGCCCCCCTTACGTGAATGAAGAGGACATGGAGGCGATGGCCGCCGATATCGAACGTGCGCGTCCGAGAGTCGATTTTCTTTTAGCCTCGTTCCACTGGGGCGCGAGCCAGAGCCGTACGCTCACGCTTTCCCAGCAAGCCGCTGCGCATGCGGCCGTCGAATCGGGGGTGGACGTCGTCGTCGGTCATCATCCCCACATTCTGCAAGGAATCGAGGTCTATCGCGGCCGGCCTGTTTTTTATGCTTTGGGCAATTTCGTTCTCGATCATGACCACCCGATGTTCATGCCCACCGCGCGCGAGTCGATTTGCCTGAAAATAACCCTTAGGGGAGGAGCGCTCAGCCGGGTGGCTTTTGCGCCCGTTTTGATCGAAGAGGACGGCAGCCCGCGTATTCTCGCCGAGGAGGAGCCCAAATCGGCGGAAATCCTCACCAACCTCGAATCGCTCTCTGCGAAGCTGGGAACACGGCTGGAAATTGCACGAGGCGAGGGGGTGCTCTCGTTGTGAGCGGGAACCTTGCGCCTCTCGTTGGCCGGTGAGTGGAAAGACCACTATGGAACTGAACGGGAAAATTTTCGTCATCACGGGTGCTGCCCGGGGAATCGGTGCGGAAGCCGCGCGCCGGTTCTTGAGTCTAGGCGCGCATGTGGCGGCCGTGGACATGCAAGAAGATGGACTACGGCGACTCGAGGAGGAAGCAGCCGGTTCCATTCTCGGCGTGCAGGCGGATATCTCCAATGCGCAGGGTGTTGAAAGCGCTTTCGACGCGGCGGTAGGGAAATTCGGCGGCGTGGATATTCTGATCAATTGCGCCGTGATTCGGGGGAACGGCCCTCTGGAGGAAGTCGAGGAGGCCACGATTGACCTGGCGCTGGCCGTGGGGCTCAAGGGCAACATCCTGTGCGCGAAGCGTGCGGCCGTTGAGATGAAAAAACGGGGCGGCGGTGCCATTGTCAACATGTCGAGTTTCTACGCGCACACGCCGGCCAAGGAGCGTGTGGTGTACGTCGGAGTGAAGGGCGGAGTGGAGGGCCTCACGCGCGCGCTGGCCGTCGAACTGGCGGATTCGAATATCCGCGTGAACGCCATAGCGGCGGGTCCCGTGCTGACGAAGCTCAGAGAAGGGCAGGGAGACGGCGACCCCGACAACATGGCGGAGCGCTACCGCAAATCCCCCATGGGCAGGTTCGGGCGGGTCGATGAAGTGCTGGACGCGATGGAGTATCTGGTGACGCCCCGCTCATCCTACATGACGGGCCAGGTTCTGGTGCTCGACGGTGGTTTGACGATTGTGTGATGTTTTTGAGGCCAAAAACTGGCGGGAACGCGTGGGAGTCGAACCCACCGACGAAGTGATTAGCCCCGTCCACTGGATTTGAAGTCCAGGCGGCACACCAGCACCGATGCGCTCCCGGGAGAAGGATACAACGGCTTGGGATGGTTCTGAAAGCGTGGTCCGGGGGTTTTGTGCGGCGCGAGAACGCTCGGCGAGGCCTGTGCTGCTTGTTCTCGGGGCGGGAACGTCTTAAAACCAAACGAAATTCATCGCCGTGAAAGGAGAAAAGGGTATGTCGCAACGTGTGGGTATCGTGGGCATGGGGCTGATGGGCCAGGCGTTCATCAAGAACATGCGCGAGACGGGCTTCGAGGTGCAGGGCTTCGACGTGGACCCCGCGCGCATGGACGATCTGCGCGAAAAAGGCGGCCATCCCGCCGAAACGCCCGCCGCCGCCGCCAGAGGCGTGAACTTCGTCATCACCTCTTTGCCCACCAGCGACGTCGCGCGCGAGGCGACTTTAGGCCCCGGCGGGGTCGCCGAGGGCGCGAAAGAGGGCCTCTACCATCTCGATACGACGACCTCGCGTCCTGAGGATTCGGTTCGTCTCGCCGGGGATTTGAATGAGCGGGGAATCCGTTTTCTCGATTCCGCCGTGAGCGGGACGAGCACGATGGCGGTCGTGAAGGATCTGGTGGTCATCGCAGGCGGTGAGGCGGAGGATTTCGACGCCTGCCGCACTGTTTTCGCCGGTTTCAGCCGGGCGGCCTACTATATGGGGCCGGTGGGCTCGGGCGCGCGGACGAAGCTGGTCATCAACATGATCCTGGCGGGCAACCGGCTCGCCCTGGCCGAGGGGCTGCTGCTCGGATCGAAGGTCGGTCTCGAGATGGACACCCTCCTGGAGGTGCTCCAGGACGGGGCTTGCTCCTCCAAGACGATGATAGACAAAGGCCCCAAGATGATTCACGCGGATTACTCGAAACAGGGTCAGGTGAAGACATCCCTCAAGGATTCTCGCCTCATGCTCGAGCAAGGCCGGCTCCACGGCTCGCCCATGCTGATGACGAACCTCTGGTCCCAGGTGGTGCAGATGGCCTATGAGCGGGGTTATGCGGAAGAAGACACCGTCGCCTTCTACGAGGTGCTGCGCGAGATGGGGGGCCTGCCCTCGAGAATAGAGCCCAATCCGTAGGCCCCGGCCGCGCCCGCTCCGCGTTCAGCGTACCCACGACTGCGCCCGGAACCAGGAGTCTGTCCCCCGTTAAGTCCAAAACCCTCTCTTTTTTCAAATAACGCCTTTATTATCAATAGTTTAAATTTTCAGATATTTTCACTGTTTTTCAGGATTTTTCTCCTTTTTTCACCACTTTTCACATATTATCGAGAGCCTTTTAGCGCGCGGATTTCGCCCGCAATTCCCCTCACGGCGCCCGCTCGCGTCCCCTCTCATGCTCTCTTGAAAGCGCCCCCGCCCGCAAGCCCGTATGTCCGCCCCACGGCAGGGGATTACCCGTAGGGGACGCATATATGCGTCCCGGCCTTTCGCCCGTAGGACACGGGTCGCATGTATGCAACCCCTACGGGAGGAGGGATTGCTCAGGGGCGGACCCTCTTGGGGGCCGCCCCACAGACCCCTGTGCCCGCCCAAAACATGAAACGAGCCGAACAGGACGACCCCGAGGTGTTGTAGGGACAACCCCCCGTGGTTGTCCGGCCACTATGGTTGTCTCTGGCCAGGACAGGCACGGGGGCCTGTCCCTACGGGCCTACGCCCTTATCTTGTCGACGGGGGGATGTTTTGTTGTAAGGGCGGACCCGTGTGTCCGACCTACGGGAGGAGGGATTGTCTGCGGGGAGGGAGGAATTGCGCCCCAAAATGTGCGATATTCTCATCCCATGAAAGCCACGAGAAAAAAGCCACTTCAGCATACCCCCCGAACCGCCACGCAGCCCGGCTTGGGCGTAGGCTAGACGTGCGCCTCTCCTGGAACGAGATGCGCGTCCGCCCGGCACGCTTCGCCCGCAGTTGGGGGGGGGCGGCTTATGAGAAGGGCGAGACGCAGAGTTTTCACGACGAATTTTTCCATATCTGCCGGGCCGGGTATGGCATATACTGCCGCGTCATCCGGCGGGATTCAGCGTTTGAACGCGCGCGTAATCCTGAAGACAGGAGTGCCAGGATTACCCGCCCACTGATCCGGCAGGGGATCGGGATTGTCCGGGAAGGCCGAACGGGCGGCCCGAATTCGGGGGTTCCCGGCCATGACGTAAGAGGGAGGCGCCATTGAGCGGCTGGCGGGTCGGCGTGGACGTCGGAGGCACCTTTACGGACATCGCCCTGGTGGAGGAGTCGACGGGCCGGGTCGGCGTCTACAAGGTTCTCATCCTCTCGCACCGACCCACACACCGACGCCCCCAAAAATTTCATCTTGACGCGCGTTTCGCCGTAGTAGTAAATTTTGAAAAGACCTTGTCGGTGAGTTGTCGGGTTTTGACTCGTCATCCGTTTCGGGCGAGAGGGCGCCCCTCACGGCCGGGTCACTGAGGACTACCATGGCGGCCTGGAAATCCGGCCAGTTCCTGAATAGGGAAAGGCGATCATGACCGAGGAAAACACTCCCGAGGAAGGCAGGATTACCGGCGCCGAAGACGACGACCACCTGCAGGGAGGGAACATCGACAACCGCATCGACGGTCTCGGCGGTCACGACCGTATCAGCGGCGGGATCGGCGACGACGTCATCTACGGCGGCTCGGGCGACGACTTGCTCTCGGGCGATGCCGGAGACGACGTGCTCCACGGGGGCTCGGGCGACGACTGGCTCTTTGGCGGCGCGGGCGACGATACGCTGGTGGGCGACAATCTGGACTCCGACGAGGCCGGCGACGACGATCTTTTTGGCGGCGCGCCTGCGGTGATATGGGCGAGAGCGGCGCTGCGCTCTTGCGAACAAAATTACTTTTGCGGCCTGAAATAAAGGAGAGACGACATGGCGGATAATGAAAATGTAGGCGACGCCTGGTGGAATGACATACCCGTAGAGCACACGTTGACGGGGATGGAGGGAGCGGAAATCTACCACATCGGCGTCGCGGCCATGGACATCGAGCTCGCCAACTTCACGGACGGAGAGGACAAGATAGATTTCAGCAGGAACCGTCCGGGCATCACGAGTTTCGACCAACTGGACATCCAAGAGGCGGCGGATGGTTCCGGGGTGATCATCGACCTCGCCGATCATGGAGGGGGGCGGCTGTACCTATCGGGGGTCTCCCTGGAGGACTTCGACGCGAGCGACTTCATTTTCAACCAGCCCCAGGAAGAGTCCACCGGCGCGTCGGAGTCTGGAAACGACCCCGACGCGGTCGACGACACGATCGTGGGCGGTGAAGGCGAAGACTGGATCGCCGGCGGCGCGGGCGACGATACGATCTATGGCGGCGCAGGCGACGACACGCTCCATGGCGACGAGGGCGACGACACCATATCGGGTGGCGCGGGTGACGACACGATGACGGGCGGCGAAGGCGCGGACACCTTCGTATACAGCGCCGGACATGGAAACGACACGATCACCGACTTCACCGACGGAGAGGACACCATCGATCTGAGCGCGATCACCGGGATTACCGGTTTCGGGGATCTGAGCATCTCCGCCGACGGCGGCGCCGCCGTCATCGACCTGAGCGCGCACCAGGGCGGTACGATTACGCTGGAGAACGTCGACGTCGCGGATCTCGACGCGGAGGATTTCACGTTTTACGAAGCGCCGGTGGACGACGGCGGAACCGAAGGCATGTGAGGCGCGCGCGGCGCGGGTGGTGGCCAACCGGGATGGAAGGACTTGCAAGTTTTGTCGGAAGGGGCCGGGTTCTCCGGCAAGCGCCGGCGGCAGCTTTGCGCCGAGAATGACGATGGGTCGCCGGCGGGTCCGTTTTCGTTCGGGGCCGGCCGGGAGGCGTTCGAGCGGCTTTGGCCGGATGAGTTGCAGGTGGCCCTCAACCGGGTCACGGAGGGTATCCCCGCCGCCATACGGCAGCACGTACGATTCGAGGCGATGAGAGCCGTGGAGGAGAGTCGCTCGGGAGCGGATCCGATCGATGAATCCTGGCTCAGGGCCAGGGTGAGTGAAATCATCGAAGGGATGAGCCCGCAGTCGACGCATTCCGCTTGAAGCGCCCGGTCGAGAATCGCCGAAGCGGAACACCGGCGCGACCCCGACGGGAAAACCGCACCGGGACGGCTAGGGACGAATCTGTAAGGTGAGAACGGTCTCCACCGGCGCGTCGTAGGTGAGCTCGTTGATGTTCAGGGCCGCGCGCGCGTGCTTTCCCCTCTCCTCGCCGAGCACCTCGACCAGAAGGTCGCTCTCCCCGTTCACCACCCAGGGCGCCTCCTGGAAGCCGGGCGCGCTGTTCACGTAGCCGATGAGGCGCACGGCCCGGACGATGCGATCCAGGTCGCCCCCCAGGCACGTTTTCGCCATGGCGAAGTGGTTGAGACCACACAGGCGCGCCGACTGATAGCCCTCCTCGACGGTGACCCCGCCGCCGAGCTTCCCCTGAATGGGTATCTCTCCGTTGTATTGGCCGATGGTGCCGGCGAGGAAAAGCACCTCGCCCACCGCCACGCCGGGGATGTAGTTCGCCACGGCGGTCGGGACTTCGGGAAGCTCGATATCGAGCTCTTCCAGCCTCTTTTCAATGTCCATTTCCGCGCTCCATGCCTGATGATGAAACGATCCAAGGAGGCGAGCGCGCTCCTTCTCGCGGCGCGCCCGCGGTTTCTCGCTCTTGGGTGTTCCTTTGGGCGGGTTCGACGCCGATGTTCTCCGGCCCTTTGATGAAGGCGACCCTGACGCCGGGGCGGATCTCCCGGGGCTCGCGCCGGGATGCCGGTACGATGGTAGCACAACTTCGCTTCCCCTGCTCCCGAATTTTTCGATGACGCCGAGCGTCTGCGCGCCGGGGGCGGGAATCCACGTGGATTTTTGTCCGGCTTCAAAGGCTCCCCGCCCTTCATCACTTCTGCGCTTGCGGATGGGGGTAATCCTCGAATCCACTCCCCCTTGAGGGTCGGTCTTTCCTCCTCGGGAAGACCGACGCAGAAGCCGAGCGTTTTGTGTGCGAAGGCTGATGCGGTGGGGGGTGAATTCCGACTGAAGAAGGAGGAATTCCCACGACTGAGGAAGGAGGGGCTGCTGCGGATGAGAAAAACAACAGCCTGCAATTCCTCGCTCCTCGCTCGGAATTGACCCCCCCGGTCGGGGTTGATTACTCGCTCAGGACCTTGTCGGCCCATTCCACGAGCGCCACCAGGTCCTTGGGCGTCACGAAGCGCGCGTTCTTGCCTTCCAGGTCATCCTCATGGACCGCACGGGCCCGCGCGCACGCCGTTCATATATGGACGGGAATCTCAAACTTTACCGTCTGGGCAAACGTCTCTCTCAGAGGCGGCCAGCCGACGGGCGTCACCGCGTTCATCACCTCGTCTTTCATCAGGTTCACCGCTTCGCCGAGAAGAAACAGCCGCACCTCGTGGCCCGCCTCCGCAAAGGCGTTCGCGTGCAAAAAGGCGAAAGACCCTTTCGTAGACTCGTCCGAACCCCAGGGACTCTTGATGAGCACTTTCATAAGGGTGATTCCTCCTGAAAACGAATGATGGTGATATGGAAGGTGGGTGGGCCTCCGCTGATGACAGCGATCCACCACGGGTGAAAATAGCACCGCCGCTCGCGTTGTGGCAACGAGTGTGTGGAGGGGGGACGGCGGGGGCTCGATCACCTTGGAAAACTTCGACGTGGCGAACCTCGACGCCGAGGATTTCAATTTCTACGAGCCGTCGACGGTCGACCCTGCCACGGGTGAACCCGACGGCATGTGAGGAGCGTGCGGCATTCCGGTAGCCCGAAATTTCACGCCTGGGATGGATGCGGGTAAATCCAGAAGTGTTGGTTTTCCGGTAGGGGCGGTTCGCGAACCGCCCCTACGCCTCTCCCCGTTATTTCACCGTGAAGGTTTTCTGTAATTGGACATCGATCAGGGCACCGTTTTTCAAGCCGGAGAGCGCATGCTCATGCAGATAGGGCTTCTTGATTATTCACCCCTCATCACACAACGCGCGCGGGTATGGTTCGAAGAGGGTTTGCGCTTCCAGATACTCGGAGCCGAAGCGAGCGCTCCACTCCTGCAGGGTTTCGAGAGGTTCGCTCAGCGGAATTTTTCCCTCGCGGTATTCGTCCAGCGCATCAAGGAAACGCGTCTTCTCAAGCGCGCCGGTTTTTTCGGAAAAATGCCCCATCGCATGGGCGAGGGCGTTCACCCATGAGTCGCGCGCAGGCGGACGGGCGAGGAGTCTCATGAGCGCGCTTTCGTAGGTGGAGACGACCTCGTCGAACGTGCGCTTTTCGTGATTCGCCACTATCCGCCCCATCTCGCGCATGGTCTCTTGATGATAGGCCAGGAAGAGTAGTTTGTTCTCCGCGTGGTAGCGGACGAGGCCAGCGGTGCGGCCTTCTTGTTTGATTTCGCGGAACCCGGCGAGCGTGAAAATTTTGGTGAGAAAACCCGCGCGACCGTCCGCGTCGTTCAGCCGCTCCTCGTCCACGAACGCGCGCGCGGCGAACTTTTTGAGCGCTTTTTCCGCGAACAGGCCCGTCCCCTCGCCGGCTGGCCGCTCTGACGTGGCGGCAGGAAATATCTTCGCGTCCGTGATCGCGCACGAGGGGGATTTCGCCTTCAGGATAAAACCGTCGACTTCTTTGAGTCCCTCCAGAAACCGTCTGGAAAAAGCGTTCATCTCCCGCGTGAGATACCTCTGCGTGCGGGGCTGGTAGAGGCTTTTCTTCTCGCCTTGTAGGTAGATTCGTATCGGGTCCCTCGGCGTGCCCAGGCCTATCTCCACCTCCGGACAAACCGGCCGGAAGCGGACGTGGGGCTTTAAGCGTTCGATGAAGTGAAACGCGATTCGCTCGCCGTTGTAGCGGCATGCGTCGAACTCGAGACACTTGCTCACCACGATGATGGGTTCCGGGAACGCGCGGCTCACTGCCTCTCTCCCGATACGGTGGGTGCGGTAGTGGCGATGCGCATCGTGAAATCCGGGGCGGCTAATGAGAAGTGCGCTTAGGCGTAATCATAAAAACCCTTGCCCGTTTTTCTGCCCAGCCACCCCGCCGAGGTCATCCGGCGCAGGATGGGCGGCGCGTAGAACCTGGCCTCGCCCAGCTCTTCGGCCATCGAATCGGCGACGAAGGTCTGCACGTCCACGCCCACGAGGTCGATGAGCGTGAGCGGGCCCATGGGGTGTCCGAGTCCCATGCTGATGGCCTTGTCCATGCTTTCTCTGTCCGCCAGCCCCTCGTCGAACGCCTGGGCGGCGTGGTTGAGATAGGGCACGACGAGGCGGTTCACCAGAAATCCCGGCCTGTCCTTGACGGGAATCGGGGTCTTGCCGATTCGCTCGGAGAACGCGACCCCGAACTCGGTGATCTCGGGCGCCGTCTGGATAGCCTCGACCACCTCGACGAGCCGCATGGCGTAGGGGGGGTTGAAGAAGTGGAGTCCGAGCACGCGCTCGGGGGTTTTCGTCTTGGCCGCCATGGCGGTTACCGACAAACACGAGGTGTTCGACGCGATGATGGCGCCTTGTTTCGCGATTTCTCCCAGCTTTTCGAACAGTTCGAGCTTGGCGTCCAGATTCTCGACGATCACCTCGATGATGAGGTCGCAATCCGCAAGCGCGCCCAGATCGGTCGAGCCGCCGAGGCGCGCGAGCGTTTCCTCTTTTTGGTTCTCATCCATCTTCCCGCGCTTCACGGCGCCTTCTAGATTTCTGCGAATCCGGGTGAGGCCTGACTCCAGGAACTCGGGGCTCACCTCTATGGCGGTGACTTCGAGACCTGCGGTGATGCAGACCTGCGCGATGCCCGAGCCCATGGCGCCGACTCCGATGACGCCCACTTTTTTCACCGCATCCGCGAGAGGCCGGCCCCGGGAGAGGTCGCGCTCTTGGCTCAAGTCTTCTTCGGGCTCGGCGACGCCGAACACGCCCGCGGATTTGTAGGTGTAAAACCCTTTACCCGTCTTGGCGCCCAGGTGCCCCGCGTGGATCATGCGGTCGACCAGCGGCGGGGGGATGTACCTCGGGTCCTTTAATTGTTCGTACATCGAAAGAGAGACCGTCCGGTGGATGTCGAGTCCCTCGATGTCGAGCAGGCGCATCGGCCCCATCCTGTAGCCCAGGCCGAGCCGGACGCCCGCGTCCAGGTCCGCCGGGTTCGTGTAGCCCGACTCTATGAGGCGAATGCAGTCGTTCTGGAAAGCCACGAGAAAATAGTTGAGCACGAAGCCGGGCGCGTCCTTGACTTCGACGGGCGTCTGGCCGACTTCTTCCAGAAAGGCGGTCGTCGCGCTCAGGGTCTCATCGCTCGTGAGGAGGCCGGGGACGACTTCCACGAGTTTGTTGAGCGCTGCGGGCAGGCAGAAATGGGTTCCGATGGTTTTGGACGGCCGCCCCGACGCCGCTCCCATGTGGGAGATGGAAAGCGTGCTCGTGTTGGACGCGATGATGGCGTCTCCACCCAGGACGGCGTTCAGGTTCCTGAGCAGGTTGTTTTTCTCCTCGCGGTCTTCCGTGATGGCCTCGATCACCAGATCGCAGTCCTCCATCCCGGAGAGCGACCCGGCCTCCTGAATCCGGCCCATCATCGCGTCTCTCTCCTCGGGAGAGGTTTTTCCTTTCTGCACTCCGGCGTCGACGAACGAGCGTACCCGGCCCATACCGGCTTCCATGGCCGCCGCGCCCGCCTCGAACACGGCCGTTTCCTTGCCGCCCCGGGCGCAGACGATGGCGATGTTCGACCCCATCGTTCCCAAACCGACGACGCCCACCTTTTGAACCTTCATGGAATTCTCCTGTCGAGTTTCATGAGCGAAGCGCATTCTCCCCGCCCGGATTCTGGCTGCTTGCAGCACGCATTTTCAGTATGAAAATTCTTCGAAGAGGGGCGCTCGCTCATCTCCAAAGTTTCCGTATGCGGGTCTATTTGTAGGCTTCGCGCCGGATTCTTGTCAATCCGGCCTTGCAAGTTTGCCGATCTGATTTATGATTTTCTACATGGTGAACATGCGGCGCGAGGAACTGGAGAAGATCATCGAGCAAGCCGCCCGGACCGGCGAGGCCCTCTCGATGGAAGGAGAAGACCTCTCCTGGGCGAACCTGAGCGGACGTGATCTCGCGGACGCCAATCTGCGAGGGGCGAGTCTGGTGCGCGCGAACCTCGCAGGCGCTGATTTGTCGGGCGCGGACATGCGCGAGGCGGATTTGCGAAACGCGGATCTGGACGGCGCCATACTCCGGGACGCGAATCTTTCTGACGCCGACGTCGCAGGGGCCAACTTCCGGGACGCGGAATTGATCGGCGCCGACATCGAGGGCGTGAACTTCGATGAGGCGATAATCGAGGGCGCGCAGTTTCTTTGAGGACGCTCGCCGCGCCCAAGCCTGATTATTCCCCCCCACGCTCCAAAAGAGACGCCATCTCCCGCAGGCCGATGGCCTCGACGTCCTTCGTGACGGGGTAGCGCTCCTCGCCGGAATGGACGACGAAGGCGCGCTCGGGCCTTACGTCCTGACATGCGTGGTGGAAGCCCTTGCCGGGCTTGGTGGAGAGTCCGCGTTTGATCTCGACCGCCCACGGACCCCGCTTCCCGGGAAGTTCGAGTACGAGGTCAATTTCCGCGCCCGCCAGGGTGCGATAGAAGCTCGCCATGGTCCGGGGCGGGGCGACGGCGAGGAGGTTCTCGATGACGAAACCCTCCCAGCTTGCGCCGACGACCGGGTGGCCGGCGAGCGCGTCGTGATTCTCGATTCCGAGCAGGGCGTGGACGATGCCGCTGTCGCGCACGTAGATTTTGGGAGATTTCACAAGGCGTTTTTTGACGTTCGCGTGGAACGGGCGCAGGCGACGCACGAGAAGCAGGCCGACCAGCAGGTCGATATAGCTGCTCACCGTGGGGACGCTTACCGAAAGGCCCCCGGCCAGTTTCGATGCGTTGAGCGGCCCGCTCTGTCCATGCGCCAGCATGGTCCAGAACCGCTCCAGCGTTTCCGCCGGGATTCGTCGGCCGAATTGCGCCACGTCGCGCTCCAGATAGGAGCGGATGAAATTTTGCCGGAAGGTCATGCTGTCGGGGTCGTTTGGGGCCAGAAAGCTGTCCGGAAAACCGCCGCGCACCCATAGCGCCGTCATGGTCCGAGCGTCGGGCGCGACTTCTCCCACGTCGAGCGGGTTCAGTTCAATATATTCGATTCGCCCGGCGAGGCTTTCTCCCGATTGCCGGAGCAGGTCCAGCGACGCCGAGCCCAGCACCAGATAGCGGCCCGTTCGCTTTCCCCGCTGCCTGCCCTGATCGATCAGGCCGCGCAACTCCTGAAACAACTCCGGGACGCGGTGAATCTCATCGAGGACGACGAGGCGATCCTCATATTCGCCGAGATAAAGCGCAGGCTCGGCGAGCTTGCCCCGGTCCGCGCGGGCTTCGAGGTCGAGATAGATCGCGCCCGCGCTTTCGGCGATGTCGAGCGCCAGAGTCGTCTTGCCGACCTGGCGCGCACCGAGGAGGGCGACGGCGGCCTGGCGGTCCAGCGCGTTCAGTACGTTTTGATATGAGCGTCGGTGTATCATCCTTGTAAATTAAAATATAAACTTTAAATTTGCAAGGATAATTATATTTATTCCTTTTAGATTGAAAGTTTAAGTTTAAATATACAAGGAAATTTGCCAATGAGGCACTGTGAAAGCAAGGCTCCGACTCTGTTCGCAGTCGAGCGCGTCCGGTGCTGTCTGGCGGGAAATGGACGTATTATCCTAGTAAATTAAAAGTCTAACTTTAAATATACAAGGATAATAGTTGGATTCGCCGGTGGGGCGATTCGCCGGGGGAGAATCCTCCGGCGTCATCGCAAATCCTTATTACGCGAATGTGATTCCTGTGAAGCTGGAGTTTCCGGTTTTCTAGTCGAACACCGTATCGTCGTAGTGCGCGGAATCCACCACCGCCTCGATGATCGTGGGCCCGTCGGCGTTGAAGGCCTCCGTGAGCGCGCGCCTGAGCTCCTCGGGCGTTCGCGCGCCCACGGCCGGGACGCCGAAATAATGAGCGGGCGGCGCCTGGTATTCCTCGGCCTGGAGTTCGGTGCCGTAGCGGCCATACTCCCGCCTGTCCTGTTTGACCTGGATGAGCGAGAGCCAGCGGTCGTCCAGGACGACGATGGGGATGGCGAGCCCCATTCTCTTGGCGACGGCCACCTCGCCGCACGTCATCTGGAAACAACCGTCCCCTATGAGAGCGACGACGGGTTTTTCGGGATGCGCGAGTTTCGCGGCGATGGCCCCCGGCAGGCCGAAGCCCATCGAGGACCACCCGTTCGTGATCAGGAAGGTGCGCGGCTCGTGCACGCTCCACTGGCTGGCTATCTGGTGCGTGTGCGCGCCCACGTCGAAGGAGAGTATCCCCTCTTTGGGCGTCACCTCGCGCACCACGTCGATGGCCTCATGGGCCGCGAAATGCGGGACCTCGGGGCGCAGGGCCTTCTGGAATTTCTCCTTGTGCCGCAAGGCGGCGTCAGAAGGCCACTCGTAGGCGCCGGGCGTGAAATCGTTCATGCGTCTTAAAGACGCATCCAGGTCGCCGACCACCTCGTGCGCGATGTCGACCGAAGAATCCGCGTCCACCGGGTCGATGTCCACGCTTGCGAGGGGCGCGTCCTTTATCCATTGTTCGTATTCCACCTCGATCACGTCGTAGCCGATGCCGAGGATCAGGTCGGCGCTTCTCAGGAACTCGCGCTGCACCTGGCGCTTTCCGCGTTCGATGCAGCCTATGGATAGCGGATGATCCTCATCTATCATCCCTTTCGCCATGGTGGTCGTGGCGAAGGGGAGTTGGTGCCTGTCGATGAAGGCGCGCAGAAGCGCCGGATTTTCCATCCGCATGCTCGTCGAACCCAGGACGGCGACGGGCCGTCTGGCGTTTTGCAGAAGGGATTCGAGTTTTTTGAATGCGCTCTCAGGCGCCGCCCGGTAGCGCTTTCCCTGAGGAAGCGGAGGCAGTTCCTCGGTGGCGGGCGCGAGCGATACGTCCTCGGGGAGATCCAGATGAACGGGGCCGTGCGGCTCGCTCATCGCCAGGCCCATTGCTTCTTCCAGCACGGAGGCGACGCGGCCTTTCCTGAGCGGAAGGCTCGCCTTGGCTATGGGCCGGTAGAGGGTGTGGTGGTCGATATACATCTGGATGCGGCGTCCGAGCTGGTGCGTATGCAGGTTGCAGGTGAGGGCGATGAGCGGGGAGCGGTCCAGATAGGCGTTGCCCACGCCGGTCGAGAGGTTCGTGGCTCCCGGTCCCAGGGTGGCGATGCAAAAGCCCGGCGCGCCCGTCAGGCGGCCCATCACGTCGGCGGCGAAGCTCGCGGAGCCTTCATGCGCGGTGAGGACGAATTCCAGCCCCCCCTTGCGCATGGCCTCGAGCATGGGCAGGACGTTTCCGCTCGGGATGCCGAAGCAGTGCGTGACGCCCGCTTCCTTCATGGTTTTGACGATCAGGTCCGCGTTGTTCATGGAAAATCTCCGGGTTCAGGATGATGAATGACGATAAATGTTGATAAGGTCTTTAAGGAGCGCGGCCGCCGCGCCCCGAGGGTCGCTCTTGCCGCCCACCACGGTGACGCGATCCATCGTATCGCTCGTGTAGGTGATTCCCTTCTCCGCACCCCCCACGCCCGCGAGGGGATGATCGGGAGAGAGCAGCACGGGCGCGACGCGGGCCGAGACGCGCCCGCTTTCGTCTCGTTTCGAGACGCCCACCAGGCGCATGATTTTTCCCGCAGCACCCGCGCTTCGCACCTCGGCCAGGGATACCCCGGCGATGCCCGCGCGCGGTATATCCTCGGGCCTCAGATCCGTGTCCATGCAGACGTTGGTGATGAGCGCGAGCTTGTTCGTCGTGTCGAAGCCCTCCACGTCCAGCGTGGGGTCCGTCTCGGCGATTCCGAGGGTCTGCGCTTCTGCGAGTGCTTCCTCGTAACTTTGCCCATTTGTTCTCATGCGCGAGAGTATGAAATTCGTCGTCCCGTTCAACACGCCCTCGATCGCGAGAATCTCGGCACCCGCGAGGCACGTCTCGGCGACGTCGATGGTAGGGAGGGCTGCCGCCGCAGCGGCGGAAATTTTGAGCTCCACGTTTTTTTCCCGGGCGAGCCGGGTCAGTTCGCGATAAGCGCGGATAAAGGGGCCCTTGTTGGCGCTCACGACGTGGATTCCCCTGGAAAGCGCCTCGCGGATGTGGCTCATGGCGGGCTCGCCGGTCTGGATGTCCGTGGGCGTCGTCTCGATGAGGGCGTCGGCGCGTGCTGCGCGAATCAGGTCCAGACCCTGCCAGGCGGCTTTCAGATGCGGATGGCTTGTAAAACCTCCCTCGCGCTCGAAGGCATCCGCCGCCTCAATGGCGTCGAGTCCGCCGGGGTGGTGCAGGCTGCCTGCCAACTCGCCCACGCCGACGATGGCCGGCTCCAAGCCGTAGGCCGTGCGCATGAAATCTGTTTTCTCCGTGATGAGTCTCGCGAATTCGCGTCCTACGCGGCCGAATCCGCATACGATCACTCTAATTTTCTCAGGCAAGCGTCATCCTTTTTGGTTATAATCAGGGACCTTGAGAATCCGACGCCTCTTCATGCCACGGCGAACGGCGGGTGGTCAACTCGGGGCTTTTACGCGCCTGAGGGCTCGTCTCGTTGCCTCACGGAGAAAACTATGAGAAATCTGTTGGCCTTTCAACTATCATAGGCGCTTTCAGGATGATGCGCAGGGGGAGGGAGTATGCCGGATTTGGAGCTTACGGCGGCGTTTGGCGATTATGACAGGACCAACATTCTCAAAATGGGCTCCGTTCGCCCGCAGGGGGTGAATCTGCGTGTGCTCTCCCTGCCGCCCACCGAGATATTTTTACGCATGTGCAGATACCAGGAGTTCGACCTGTCCGAAATGTCGATGGGCGCGCACATGTTCCTGCTCGGGGGAGGAGAGAGCCCCTTCGTGGGGATGCCCGCCTTTCCGAGTCGGGTTTTCCGGCATTCGATGGTCTACGCCAACGTGGATTCGGGCGTCGATAAGGTGGCGGATCTGAACGGCAAGCGGATCGCGATTCGCGAATGGGGGATGACGGCGGTCATATGGATCGTGGGCATTCTCGCCGAAGAATACGGTCTCGACGTGGGTTCGGTGGATTGGGTCGCCGCGCTCGAGCCGCGCGTGCCGATACCCATGCCCCCCGGCGCGCGCATCCGCTACATGAAGCCCGGCCAGACGATATCGAACATGCTCGAATCCGGTGAGGTGGACGGCGCGCTTATCCATCAGGTTCCCGCGTGTTTCGCAAACGGCTCGCCGCGCGTCAAGCGCCTGTTCCCGGACTACAAGGCCGCCGAGACGGAGTATTACCAAAGAACGGGGGTTCACCCCATGATGCACTGCGTCGTGCTGCGAAAGGACGTTCACGATCGAACCCCCTGGGCGCTCGGGTCCATTTACCAGGCCATGTGCGAGGCGCGGGAGAATACGCTCGAATCGCTGAACGACAACGGCGCGCTCTCCGCCATGATTCCGTTTCTGCCGGCGGTCATGGATGAGACGCGGGAGATTTTCGGGGATGATTTCTGGCCCTACGGCGTGGAGGCGAACCGTACGTCGCTCGAAAAACTCCTCTCCTACGCCCACGGCCAGGGCCTTACGCCGATGCTGCTCGGCTTGGAGGATTTATTCGGCGAGAGCGTGCTGGACACATAATCGCCGGTTCGGGTTCGGCGAGGGCGCGCTTGATGAGCGTCGTCCCGCGCGTGTGTCCGGGCATATAATTCTCCCGGGTTTCGTTTCACACATCGGAATCGCCCTGTCATCGCTGATATGGAAATCCCCATGGCGCCGGTTTCTAAAATTCTGATCGCCGCTCCCTTTCATCACCTGGAATCATCCCTCGCCTCACGCGTGCGCCGCCTTGGCGGGGGAGACCCCTTGCGCATCGGCGGGTCGTCGTCATCTCGAACCGGCTGCGCGATCACGTCGAGCAGGTGCTTGCGCGCGCGGGTGGCTTCGCCGGGGTGTCGGTTCTGAGCATGATCGATCTGGCGCGCGAAGTCACCGGGCCCGAGGGCGTTTCGGGGGGGCTCCGGCGGATTCATCCGGCCCTCGCCGAGGTGTTGGTGGAGAAGGTATTCGAGGGCGCGCAGAGAGAACTCGCCTTTTTTCGCTCTTCTTCAAAGGGATACGGAGAGAGCCTCTACGCCACGCTGACCGACCTCGCCGAGGCGAATCTCTCGCCCGGGATTTTAAGGAAATTGATCCGGAAAATCTCGGGCCCGGATGCGGCGCGATGCCGGGACTTGGGGGTTTTGGCCGAGGGTTTCCGGCGTGAGATGCAAAGCCTCGGATTCTACGACGGCTCCTCTCTTCTGCAGATGGCGTGCGAAAAAATGGAAGCGGAGTCTCCGCGGGTCCCTACTGTCTTCTATGGCTTCGCCGAGATGAACGCGCTTCAGCGCAGGCTGGCGGCGGCCGCCTGCCGCGAGGCGCAGTCCCAGGCCCTGGTGCCTGCGCAAATCGGCGCGCCCGCGTGTAGGCATGCGGAACCCCTGGTCCGCTGGTTCGAGGAGGCGGGTTTTCGCAGAGAAGATGCCGGGCCGCCTGCGCCGAGGCCGCTCTCGCGCTTGGCGGGGGCGCTCTTCTCGGGTGATGCGGCGGGGTCTTTGGCAAAAGACGCCTTGCGAATCGTGGCGGCGTCCTCGAGAGGCCGGGAAGCGTGGGAAGGATGCAGGGAAATGCTGCGGGCCAGGGAGGATTTTGAGGGCGATGATGAAATATGCGTCTTGATGAGCGAGCGAAGCGGCTATCAGGATTTGTTCGAAGAAACTTTCCGTGCCCTCGAGATTCCCTGCCGCACGGAAGAAAAGACCCCTTTATCCACAGCGCCTGCCGCCCGCTTGTTTCTCTTGATGCTCGGGTTGCCCATGCGCGATTACCCGCGCGCCGAGGTGATTCGCTTTCTGGATGAGGGCGGCTTCACCGGCTCGGGGGCGTTTCTGGAGCTGACCCGCAAATATGAAATAGAAGAGAGAATCGACGGCCTCCCTCTTGCATCCGAGTGGGAGTTTTTCTCGAGAAGTCTGCCCTACCTGAGAGGTGTCGACCCATGGCTCGCGGCTCTCGATTCCGCTCTGGAGGAAATGGGCGAAGAGGATGAGGAATATCCCGCCGCGTATTCCCTCGCGATGGCGATGTCTGATTTTTTTGAACATCTGGAGAAAATTCCCGAGCAGGGGTTGCCTTCATCTTTTGTGAAATCGGCTCTGGAGGTTTTCTCGGAGACGACGAGTGGTTTGGCCCATCAAGACGAGGTGGAGAATATCGTCTCGACCCTGGCGGGTATGGACGCGGTTGCCGGAGAGTTGACGCGCGATGCGTTCCATGGGCTTTGCGAGCGTTTTCTGGATAAAACAGCAAGGGCGAAGAGCGAGCCGGGAGAGAGCGGCGGAGGGCATCTGGCGAGCCTCTCTTCCATCCAGAGCGCGCGCGGACTTTCCTTCGATGCCGTCGTGCTCTCGGGCCTGGGCGAGGGCCTGTTTCCGCCCACGGGAGCGGAGGACCCGCTTCTGCCCGATTCGGTGCGCGAGGAGTTGAATCGCGCCGCCGAGGCGAACTTACCCGATGAGGGGGTGGATATTCCGCTCAAAAAATCCCGGGAGGGCGAAGCGCGGTTTCAGTTCTGGACGATTCTCCAGTCCGTGCGCAATCGTCTCATCCTCTCGGCGACGAGCGCGGAAGATGGCCGGGGGGATGAAGCGGCGTCTTTCCCCAGCATGTTTCTCCACTATCTGTCGGACGCGCTGGGGGAGGCGAAAGACGGCGCATGGGGTCTTTTCGCGCGCTCGCGCAGCCGCACCGCCGCCGCGGCGTTGGACGCCGGGGCCATTTCGGAGACCCGCGTTCATCTGCGCGAATACGACCTCGCGAACATTCTGAAGCAAATTCATCGACCCGCTCCGGGCAGTCTCTCCTATATGGACGATTTTTCAGGGTTCGCCCGCAGACGCAGCGCCTTGAGCGAACGATGGCGGCGGGAGGTTCTGACCGAATACGACGGGATGTTTACAGCCCCCGATTTGCGGGAGTTGATTCGGGAGAGGATTCATTCGCCCGCGCGTCCTGTCGGAACCACCAGGGTGGAGGTCTTCTTCGGGTGTCCTTATCGCTTCATCAACGATCGCCTGCATCCTCGCATGGAAAAGCGCAGAGAACCTGCGCCTCTCTTCGCCATGGATGGCATGCTCCGGGGTGAATTGACGCACCGGATTCTCGAGGAATTCCACCGCCGGCTTCAGGCGATGAACCAGCCGCTGCGTTCGCTCGATGCGTCAATCGCGCGGGATGCGCTCCGCGCTGCGATTCAAGAGGCGATGCGCGAGGAGGCGGAGAAGGTAAAGAATATGGAGACACCGCCGCTGCTCGCGCTGCCCTGGGGGACTCTCGAGGGCGCGCTCTATCGGCGTTTGTGGGGGTATGTGGAGCAAAAGCGCGCGGGTGACACGGGCTGGCTCCCGGTGATGCTTGAGGAGAGATTCGGAGGCAGGGGTTCGGAGCCTTTGCGGATATCGCTGGAGAATGGAGATATCTCCCTGAGCGGACGGATGGATTTGCTTGAGCGAAACGGGGAGGGGGAATACCGGGTCGTCGATTTCAAGACCGTGGGAAGGATGGATTTGGTCCCGAGCCGGACAACGGTTCTCGGCGGCGGCGCGAGTCTTCAGCTTCATCTGTACGCGCGGCACCTGCGCGCGGGGCGAGGGGACGGCGCCTTGCCGGATGACGCCCGGGTGAGCGGCGCCTACGCCTACATCACCGAAGAAGAAGGCGCCACGGAGCGCGTCCGCTCACACGAGGTGATGGCGGAGCACATGGAGGGCGTGGATGCGCTTTTGAATCATTTCCTCGCCTCGGTCAAAGAGGGGAGCTTCTTCCCGACGCCTTCAGATGGTTGCAGGTATTGCGATTACAAGGCCCTTTGCGGGCCCGACAGAGCCGAGCGCGCGGCGCGAAAGGCACAAACGCCGGGGATGATTCGGCTTCAAGCGTTGAGGGATGAAACCCCATGAATGCGCAGCCCCGCGATCAAAAAGAAAGAGATTTGGCGAAGACCTGGGTTGCAGGCCCCGTTCTGGTCGAAGCCGGCGCGGGCACGGGCAAGACCACACTGCTCGTGGAGAGAATGCTGCATCTGATTCGGAGCGAAGGCGTCCGCTTGGGTGAGATAGCCGCCATCACCTTCACGAGAAAGGCGACCTTGGAGCTCAAGGAGCGGATTCGCACCCGCCTTGTCGAATCTGCCCGGAAAGAAGAAGACGCCGGGGCGAAAGCGCGCCTGGAAGAAGCGCTGGGCGACCTGGAATCCGCGCGCATCTCCACGATCCACAGCTTCGCCCTGGGAATCTTGCGGCAATTTTCCTTTGATGCGGGGCTTCGGCCCGAGGTCGGGGACGTGGACGGGATCGAGTACGAGGCGAGGCGCGATGCGGCGTGGCGCGATTGGTTGGTTCGGGAACTGGGCGGCGATGAAGGAGGATTGCGCGATTTTTTGGAACTGGGTTTCTCGGTGGCCGATTTGGAGAAAATCCGCGACGCCCTGCTCGAACTGCCGGAATTGAGAGAACATTTCCCCCGTTCGGGGGGCGTTTCCGCCGATGAAATACGCGCATCCATCACGGAGGCGTTCCACGCCTGGGCGGGCTTTGCGGAGCGCCATTGCAGCGACGATGCGGATAAAGCGTTTCAAGAACTGGGGAAAGCCGGGAACTGGCTGGAGGGTCTGCCCTGGTCGTCGCAAACGGAATTGCTGCGTGAATTCTGGCGTCCAAGCGTCAGATTGAACAAACAAGTGGGTTCGCCGAAAAAGTGGGGCGATTCTACGAATGAGGGGAGAGAAAACCTCAAACTCTTTCGCGGGGGGTACGACCGTTTTTTACAAGCTAGCGCCGCGATAATAGCGCACGAGGTGCTCGCGGGCCTCATTCCGGTCGTCCGGGGTTTCGCCGAGTCCTTCGAGGCGGAAATTCGCGAAGCGGGCATTTTGTCGTACCAGGATATTCTCTTCCTGGCGGCGAAGCTCGTCCGGGATAACCCCGCCGCGCGGGAGAGAATTCGAGAGAACATCAGGCATTTTCTGGTCGATGAGTTTCAGGATACCGACCCCTTGCAAGTTCAGTTGATATTCCTGCTTGCGGGAGAGGGGAACGCCGCCGATTGGCGCGAGGCGCGGATAGAGAACGCGAACCTCTTTCTGGTGGGCGACCCCAAACAATCCATCTACCGCTTCCGCCGGGCGGACATCGCCATTTATCACGAAGTGAGGGAGAAGATTCAAGCTCTCGCAAATGGCCGCCTGCTGCATATCAAAGAAAACTTCCGCAGCACTCCCGGCGTGGTCGATTTCGTGAACGAGGCGTTTTCGCGCGTCATCGTTCCCAAGGCGGGCGTTCAGCCCGAATATGTCGAACTGATGGCGCACCGCGAATCCTCGGGCGCCGGCGTTTTCCTGATCGAGAAGCAAAAAGATGGGGATGAACCCCAGGATGGCGTCAGGATGAACGAGACGCAGAGGCGCGAGTTTGAGGCCGCCTGCCTCGCCGCCGCGATTCGCGAGTTGGTGGAGGAGAGAAGAGTAGAGATTGTGGAGGGAGGCGAGCGCCGGGAGATTCGCTATGGCGACGTCGCCGTGTTGTTCAGCGCCCGCACGGGCTATCCCCAGTTCGAGGATGCGTTTCGCGGCGCAGGTGTCCCTTTCGCGTCCGATGGCGGGCACAGGTTTTATGACAAGTTCGAGGTCGGCGCGGTCATCTCGGTCTTATCCGCCGTAACGCGGCCCGGTGATCCGCTGGCGCTGGCCGCCGCCTTGCGCTCTCCCTTGTATGGTTTTTCGGATGAGGATATCACCCGCTACTTCCTGAAAACACACGAACCGCCGGAGGAGTTGGAGGAAGCGGTTCGGGAAATGTATCTGCTCCACGAGGGGATAAAAGATGTAAGCGCGCGCGCGCTTTTGGAGGAGATATACCGCCGCACGCAGGCGTTCGAGTTGTTCCTGGCCTCTTCGGACGGAGAGCAGCGCGTCGCCAATTTATTGAAACTACTCGATATGGCGCATGAGTTCACCGGGGGCGATAGACGGGGGGCGGATGCGTTCGCCTCGCGCATGGAGGCGGAATACGAACTGGGGCGCGACGCCAGGGAGCCAGAGGCGTTTCTGGACGCCCATGAGGCCGGCGCGGTTCGGCTCATGAGCATCCACCAGGCCAAGGGGCTGGAATTCCCCGTGGTCGCCCTGGCCGATTTGGAGGGGCGAGTCTCACAACCCTCGGAGACCCGGCTCGCGGAGCGCCGAAAAGGAGCAGTCGATTTGCATCTGGGTTCAAAGACCCGGTGGCTGAATTCGCTCGGGTATGCAGGTGCGCTAGAGCGGGAAAAACAATTCCGGGAAGCGGAAATAAAGCGTCTTTGGTACGTAGGCGCGACGCGGGCGAAGGATTACCTGCTCTGGCCGATATCCAGTTTTTACTCGTTCATGAAAGGCGCAGGCCTGGGAGAGGGAAAAATAGACGAGATGATTCAGGCGGCGTCCGTTTCTCTCCTCGAAGTTTCACCCGAGGAACCAAAAGCTCCGGAGTCCATCCTCCGCCTTCGGGACGATGTCTTCCGTCCGATGAACGGGGGTTCGGGGAGCCTCTCCGGGCGCGGCGCCCTCGATGAGAAATTGAAGCGGCTAAAAAAACCGGCCGAAGTACTGAAGCCCTTGGCTCCCAGCAGCCTCGCCAAAGGACTCGACAGGGAGCAGCCGGAGCCTGTGGCTTCATGGATGCTTTTCGATGAGGATGCGCCTCAAAAGCCTGAATTTCATGCAGGCGGCGTGGCCTTCGGGCGGTTGGCCCATTCGATTCTCGCGCGGCTGGAGCCGCCGGATAAGGCCCGCTTGGAGAGTTTGCGCGAAGAAAGCATCGCGCGCGCCCACGCACTGGGTTTGGGCGGTGAAGATGTGGAACGCGCCATGAAGCTTATTCGAAACTCGATGGATACGGGCGTGCTGGCGCGCGCGGCCGCCGCACCCAGGCGTTGGCGTGAGTTGCCGTTCATGTTCGAGTTGGACGGAAGGCTGATTCGGGGATTCATCGATCTGGTGTTTGAAGAAGAAGGGAAACTGACGCTCGTGGATTTCAAGACCGATAAGGTCGCAGGGGACGAAGCGGACCAGAGGGCCTGTTTTTATGCGAACCAGGGAGGCGCCTACGTCATGGGGCTGGAGGCGGCGACGGGTCTCGAAGTCCATGAGTTGGTGTTTTCTTTTTTGCGTCCGGGTGTCGATGTTTCCCGCCCCGTCGATGATGTGTTAAGACAGCGCGTACGCGAGGCCGTGGCGCAGGCGGAATAGAGAGGGTATCCACAAGGCTTCAACCTGTTCTGAATGAATGGAGGGGGGATTGCTTTGAAAATCGAATCCATCGAGATATTTCGCGTCGATATGCCGATGCGGGACTTTTTCAAGAACGCGAACCATAACCACAACGTCCAGCCGGCGGTCGTCGTTCGGGTGACTGCGGATAACGGTTTCTCAGGGATAGGCGACGTCGAACCCGTGGCGGGGTATTCCGGCTTGGGGCGCGATGAGATCGCAGACGTGATGGAGGCGAAGCTGGCGCCCGCCTTGATCGGCGCGAATCCCCGGGCGGCGCGTGTACTCACGCAGAAGATGGATGAGGCTTGCGACGGCTTCGATGGAGGAAAGGGGGCCTTGTCGCTCGCCCTGGCGGACCTCCACGCGAAATACCTGGGTGTCCCCTTGTATGAGCTTTTGGGCGGCGCCGTAAAAGGCGAGGTGCGCTTTAACGCCTGGATCGGCATAAAGACGCCCGAAGAGGCGGCGCGCGAGGCGAGGGGTTTTTATGAGCGCGGCTGGAGGGCTTGTAAGGTAAAGGCGGGGGGAGACGTGGCGTCGGATGCGGCGCGGGTGTTGGCCGTGCGGGAATCGACGGGGGATGATTTCGAGATACGAATCGACGCGAATGAATCCTACGGGAGCGTGGAGGACGCCGTTGCCCTCGCGCGGGAGGTGGAAGGAGCTGACATCCAGCATTTCGAGCAGCCCGTTCCCAGGCACGACATCGAAGGACTCGCCCGGGTGCGCCGCTCCATCGGCATCCCCGTCATGGCGGATGAGTGCGTGTTCGGGCCCGAGAGTCTGCTCGAAATCATCCGGGCGGAGGCCGCCGATATCGTCAAGGTCAAGATCATGAAGCAAGGCGGCCCCCTTCGCGTTCGGGACATGGTCGGCACGGCGGAGGCCGCCGGCATGAAGCTGGTCATCGGCCATGGGTTCGGGCTGTCGCCCTACACGCTGGGAGAGATTCATGTGGCGGCGACTTCGAACGCTTTCTTGACGGCGATAGAGTCCGTCGGTCCCGAGAAGATGCTGGACGACGTTGTGGATTCTCCGGTCGACATGGGCGCGGGGCGGTATGCGATTTCCGGCGAGCCCGGGTTGGGCGTCGTACTGGATGAAGATAAGATGGAGAAGTATCTGGCGCACCAGGTGGTGAAGGTGTGAATATCGGCGGAATCGGCTTCCCCGGTTTCGATTTTGAGACATTTTTAACATCCGGTTAGGGAATTCCTGTGCCGTTCCCATTTCAGGAATCACTCTCACTGGCCGAGCGTCTCCTGGCCGCGGGCGTTTCTTTGTTTTTCGCCGCCTCGGCCTCATGCGTCGCCAGTGGTTCGGTTTTCACCCTGGTCGTGAAGTTTCATGGCTCGGAAAGCATGGACCCGAGATGGAACGACCTCGCCCTGCGGTGCGCGCGGTTGACCCGCGCCCTGGCTGCATGGGCGGCGTGTCCCTTGGGTTTTACCCTTTGGGTCATCATGATGGCCCAGCAGCCCCGCATGATGGAGCAACTCCACTCGATTTTCATCGCGCCCGCTCTGCTGGGATTATCGTTTTTTTTCCTGGCTCTGTGTTTTCTGCATCGATACATCGCCTCCTGGTGTAGAGGCCGTCACGAAAGCCGACTTCATTCTTCGTGGGGCCTTTTATCCGCGATCGGCTTTTGGTGTGCGGCGGCGATTCTGGTTTCGATCTGCGCTTTTTCGGCGCATACGGGCGCATGGATAGCGGAACCCGGCCTTTCGAATGCTTTTTGGAATCCCACCTTCCCCGCCGCCTTCGTGACGTGGGCGGCCATTTCGACATCGATTTTTGGCGCTTTCGGCTTGCACTACGCCGTGATGCAAAAAGATAGCGCATGGCGGGTCGCCCTGGTGCATGAATTGGGCAAGTGGATGGTGGGAGCCGCTATCGTCGGCCTTCTCGGATGGATATGGTGGGGAATTCGCCTCCCGGGAGGGGTGAATCAGAAATGGGTGTTCTGGCTGATAGCGGTCGCGGTGGCGGCGCAGGCGGCCCTGGGAGGTATGGCGTACAGGTGGGGTGTTCGTGACCCCGAAAGGCGTCAAAGATTACATGCGGGCGGCGCCTCGGTTCTGGTCGTTCTTTTGGTGGCGGCGTTTGGGTGGGTTTATGCCGAGGCGAAGGGAAATTTCCAGATTCATCGATATATGTATCGCAATGGAATTATCATCGAAGAAGCGGAGTCTTTTCGCCAATCGGGCTTGTGGAGGATTGCGAACCCCGGAAGACCCCTGCCCACGAAAGAGGAGCTGGGCAGGTTCGGCTTTCGCGCGCAGTGTATGGCCTGTCATGAGGATTGGGTGGAATCCGAGGACCCGTCCCGCATCCCTGGATTCAGGTTCAAGAGAGATGCGTTGCGGTTTCTCGAAGAAATACGCTCACGACACCCCGGGTATCCCCTTTTTGCGGGTACGCCCGAAGAGCGCCGCGCCCTGGCGGCGTATCTCGAGGCGTTGATCACGAAGTCAGGCCGCGCTCTCGCGTCGCGCCCCGAGCCGCCGCGGACCGTGGAGCAGAAACCGGACAAGCGCCCCGATGTAATTTCGGGGACCTCTCCCCAGGAACGGGAAAAACACACTGAAAATTCAAAGTCGAGTGTGCCGGGAATGGGGGAGGATGAGAGCGGATCGAGCGCTTCTCCCTCTCTGCCTGAAGCCGCGCAGAGCGCGAAAAAAGCGGAAGAGGAGGGGGGCGTCTCCATCATTCCTTCCAGCCCGCCGGATGATGGACAAGACGTCAAAAGTTCGCAGGACGCCAAAGTATCGGAAAAAGAGGGGAGCGGCGTCACCGCACCTTCCAGTCCACCGAACGACTTGGAAGACGCGCAAAAACCAGAAGAGAAAAATTCGCCATGAATATCATGATCACCGAATGGAGCGGGTGGCTCATCGCCCTGCTCGGCTCCGCGTTGTGGCTGTGCGGGGGCGTGAGCGCTTCGCTGCCGTGGTTTTCCGCGCATCTCGCGTTCTGGGGCTGGCGAGAGAATAACCATGACGACATCGAATTCGCGCGCCGCCTCTCGGGCCTGTGTCTGGCTTCTCTCGTTCCGGTATTATTCATCGGGGCGGCGCTCTCCTTGCTTGCGTCTACTACGCAGCCGGCCGCTTTTTTTACCTCCGTGGTCGCGCTGATTCGGCCTTTGGGCGTAATGTGGTTTTTGCTGATTGTTTTCGTGGTTCTCGTTTTTGCGCATTCGAAGAGCAAGAGATGGGGCTTGAAATTCGGACCCGCGCACCTGATGATGATTCCACCGGGCATCTTGATGGGGTTATGCGTAGGATTGGTTTGCCTGTTTGCGCTTTCCAATCTGAGTCCAACCCTCTTCGGTGGTGAGGGGGGAGGGTACTGGCGTTTTTTAGCGCGTCCTGTTTTTTGGTGGGTAGCAGCCCATTTTTATCTGTCGGCGTTTTTCGTTGGCGGCCTCGTCCTCATGTTTTTCGGGGGAAAGGCCTTTCGCTGGGAGAGTACCATGCCGGTCTCGAATGGCGCGCGGTGGGTTCGGCTCGGCGCCAGGTTCTCCTTGTGTTTTCTTTTGTTTCAGGCCGGAGTCGTGGGAGGCTGGCTCTTGTTCCAGGGTTCCCGCTTTGCGAGAGAGATGCTGTCCTCTGGCGGGCCGCTTTTCGTGGTGCTCCTCGTAGGCAGCGCCGTCTGCGTCGTGTTGTTGTTCGAGTTGTTGCTCGGCGCGCTCAGGCGAGGCGGGAGCGTGCGAATGGCCGGCTCACTGGCCATCTTTCTTTTTTTCATCCTGGCGGTTTCCGTGAACTCGGCGCGATTGACTTTGGGCCAAAGTGATTTCTCTCTTTTCCCGTCGGGCGCTTCCCCTCATCAAGCGCAGGGTCGGTCGCGTTGATAATCGACATTTGCAGCTTCTTGTCCGTAGCGGAATCTTATCGTGCACGCTTGCTGGGTTGGGCCTCGATTCCTGGTTATTTCAAGATGTTCGCGAAAGGGTTGAGTGCTTTTTGCGGCTTGGGGGAAGAGGAGTTTCGCCGCAGGGCGGTGGGAGCGACGCGAGAAGAAATCCATACCTTTATCGATGAAATATCGACGAGGCTTGGGCGACCCCTCGAAGAGTTTATAGCGACTTTAGATGCGGCCGGGTATGACAAGGCGGTTGTTTTCAGCATAGACCAGGAGAGCACGACTGGTGTCTCGCCGCTCGACCCGCATGTTCTCGCCGGTGCGGTGGATTCATACCCGGAGCGGATTCTGGCCTTTCAAGGCGTGGACCCCAACAAAGAAGATGCGGCGGTTACGCTGGAAAAAGGTGTGCGTGAACTTGGTCTGCATGGCGCGTTTCTCGTCCCTTTTCTTCACCTTCTACCTGCCGACGCCCCCGCCTATCGGCCGATCTACGAAAAGTGCGTCGAGTTGGATGTCCCGGTATGGATTCATACGTCCGTGAACTGGGCGCCCGCTCATCCGATGGAACTCGGGAGACCCCTCGCTCTGGATCGCCTCTGTGGCGAGATGCCCGATTTGAAGGTAATCGCCGGTCATGGCGGTTGGCCCTGGGTGCCGGAGATGGTAGCCGCCGCCTGGCGGCACCCGAATCTGTATATCGACCCTTCCGGTCATCGGTGGAAGTATTTCTCTACACCCCACTCCGGCTGGGAGATGCTCCTTCATTTTGGGAATTCCACGATACAGGACAAAATTCTGTTCGGAACCGATTGGCCTCTTCTGCCGATTTCCCTCGGGGAAATTCTCGAAGAAGCGAGGAATCTCCCCCTGAAGCCGGCCGTCATGGAAAAATGGCTGGGAGGGAACGCGGCGCGCCTGCTGGGGCTGGATGGATGATGGAAGGAAACCCGAATTGGCGCTCCATACTAGGATCTGCTTGTTTCATTATTTTCGCCGTTTTCGGCTCACTGGTATCGACGAGTGGACTCATCGGCTTCATCCGGGATGATTTGAACCTATCCTACGGCGCGGGCGGTTTTTTGTTGTCTGCGCCGTTTCCGTTGATAGCGTTTTTCGCGATTGCCGGAGGTCGGCTGGTCGATCGGTTGGGTGTGAGGAAGATTGTTTTGGGCGGTGTTTTCTTCACTTTACTGGGAGGAGCCATCCGCCTCTGCAGCGGAGATTTCTGGTCGCTCGCTTCGGGAATCGCGCTCGTGGGCGCCGGCACGGGTCTGGTGTTTCCCGTCATGCCGAAGGTGGTGGGGACGATTGTTCCCGCTGAGCGCAACGAGTTCGGCTCCGCCGTCTACACGGCTTCCATCATCGCCGGAGCGGGTTTGGGCGTCGCAGCCTCGCATTATATGACGCCGGCCGCGGGAATTTTGCCCGCCGCTTGGGGAGGGAGCGTTTGGCGCGGCGGCTATCTGGGCTGGGCGCTCGTTTTGGTTTTGGCTTTCATCGTCTGGCGAAAAAATTCCGGGGCGGTAACGGTGGACGTCGATTCAGAATCATCTCCAGAAAAAAGCGGCGTGGTGTATCGGCTGGTCGCCGTCTGGGGGGTCGCCGGTTCCTTGTTCGTCAACAACGTTGTTTTTTATACTAGTCTGGGTTGGCTGGCCACGATTTTGATGACGAAAGGCTGGCCGCAGGCGAGCGCTGCGCTTATCGTGTCGAGTTTGCCTTTGCTCGGAATTTTTATTTCCCTGAGCGCACATAAAATGGCGTTGGCCCTCGGCGGCGAGCGGGTCATGATGGTTTTATGCGGGTTGCTCACGGCCGCGGCGCTCGCCCTCATGCCGGCGGGAAACGCATGGGTTGCGGCGATGGGAACCGCCGTTTTGGGCTTGACCACGAATTGCTGGTTTTTGTTCTGCCTGGCGTATCCCGCGCAATACGTGGAGAAAAGCCAGGTGGGCCGGGCGGGCGGCTTGATCATCGGCATGGGATATCTGGGTGGTTTTGTCGGACCCTGGGCGATTGGCGCGATGAGAGATTGGGCCGGGTCGTTCGGTCCGGGTTTTTATACGTTGGCGATTGTGTCGATCATCGGGATATCTTGCGCTCCGTTTTTCGGAAGATATGCCGATCAGGGCAGAGGATAAGGTGATTTGGATATGACGTCGGAACGGTTGAAGCTGAGACCCGTGGAGGCCACCCCTGCGGAACATCGGGGCCAAAGGATGTTGAGGCTCAGAGATCCGCTTCGTCTCAGCGAGGCGGTTCTTTTTGCTCCCATGGCGTTGGTTCCCGTGCTGAGCCTGCTCGATGGACGCCACACTTTTGAAAATATCAGGGAACAATGCAAATCCCTTCACGGGATGGATATCTCGGAAGAAAGCTACCGGGCGATGGTATCCCGGCTCGAAGAGGCGCATTTCCTCGAAGGAGATGATTTCGCCTCCTGGAGCGCATCGCTCAAGGATGCCTTCTTGCGCGCTCCGGTGCGTCCGAGTTTTCTGGCGGGCAGAAGCTACGATGCGGACCCGGCGCGTTTGCGCGCGCAAATCGATGGTTTTTTCACGGAAGTTGATGGTCCCGGGATGCCGGAGGGAAATTCCCTCGCGCCGGCCAGACCGCTGCGCGGGGTGGTTGCTCCGCATATCGATTTTTATCGCGGAGGCGCTACCTTCGCATGGGCCTACAAATCAATCGCGGAACGAGCCGATGCCGATTTGTTCGTCGTTCTGGGAACGGCGCACGCACCGACGAAAAACATGTATAACCTCACGGACAAGTCTTTTGAGACGCCGTTTGGAGTCTTGGAGACGAACTCGGAATTCGTGGACGAACTCTCGGGCAGGCTGAAGGTGAATTCCTTTCAGGATGAGTTTGCGCATCGCGCCGAGCATGCTATCGAATTTCAGGCGGTTTTTCTGCAATATCTCTTTGAGGGTGTTCGGCCCATCGAGTTCGTTCCCGTTCTGGTGGGTTCGTTCGGCAATCTCGTCGAGAAGGGAAAATCCCCCAAAGGTGATGATGAGGTGGAAACTTTCGTCGACGCGTTGAAGGGTGCGATTGAGGTGCGCCGGCAAAACGGAGGAAAGGTCTGCCTGATAGCGAGTGTGGATTTTGCCCATGTCGGCCCCCAATTCGGCGATGAAAACCCTGTAGATGAAAACCGGCTGGAAGAGCTTGCGGAAGCGGACGGGAAATCCCTGGATGCGGTGTGTCGCGCAGATGCAGAGGCGTTTTACTGGAGTGTGGCGGAGGATGGAAACGCGAGAAACGTGTGTGGTCTCGCGCCCATTTACACCATGCTGCGCGTTTTGGGTGAATGCGAGGGGGAGGCCCTTCGTTACACGCAATGGCCGGACCCGAACGGAACGGTCACTTTCTGTAGTGCCGCTTTGGCTTGAAGTATTTTTGGTCCTGGGAATTTTGAATCACAGAGGAGAAACAACCGTTGCTTTATTTGAGTGAGTCCGATGTCAAGAAACTGGTGGGCATGTCCGATGTCATGGATGTGGTGGAGAAATGCTTCAAGGCCCAAGGAGAAGGGCGGGCGCCGAACCAGCCGAGGAGGCGGGTTTTTGTTCCCAAGGGAACGATGCACGTCATGTTCGGCGGCATGGTCGATGAAAATGAAGGGTATTTGGGCCTGAAGGCCTATACCACGTTTCCGGGCATCGGCGTGCGATTCATTTTCTTGCTCTGGGATGCGAACACCTCGGAAATGCTCTCGCTCATGGAAGCCAACATACAGGGGCAGATGCGCACCGGGGCGGCGAGCGGCGTCGCCGCAAAATATATGGCCAGAGAAGATGCGACCGAAGCCGGCTTGATCGGTACGGGTTGGCAGGCGAGGACCCAGCTTGAAGCCCTCTGCTGCGCGCGTGAACTCAAGGTGGTGAAAGTGCACAGCCGCCGTCCCGAGAAGAGAGAAAAATTCGTTCGCGCGATGCAGGATAGGGTAAGCGCGGAACTCGTTCCGGTCGAATCTGCGGGTGAGGCGGTGAAAGGCTCGCAAATCGTGTGCACCATCACCACGGCGCGCGAACCCGTCTTTGATGGAAACGATCTGGAGCCGGGCGCGACGGTCATCGCGGCGGGTTCGAACCGCATCACGAACCGCGAGATAGACGACGAAACTTTCCGTCGCGCGGCGAGGGGAAGAATCGTGACGGATAACTTGGAGGGCGCCGAATTCGAGAGTGGAGATTTGGTAGGCGCCATACGCGCGAACGTCATCCAGTGGGGCCAGGTCTCGGAGGTCGGGTTGATAGCGACGGGCGCCATGCCCGGGCGCGCGTCAGATGATGAGGTCAACCTCTTCTTGAGTCAGGGGGTTGCGATAGAAGACGTGGCCCTTGGCGCGGAACTGTATCGGCGCGCCAAGGCCCGGGGAGTGGGCGCAGAACTCCCCGTGGCGGGTTTTTTCAAAAAGGCGACTTGAGCGATAAACTTTCGGGCGGTGAATTAAGTGCCGAGTCCGGCGGTTTTATCGAAAAACTCGCGCACGGCGTTTTGGTCCACCTCGCCGAAGCCCATGGCCGATGTGGCGATGAAGACCTGCCTCGCCAGCGCGGCGAACGGCGTCGGCGTCGTCGCCGTCTCGGCCATCTCGGAGATGAGGCGCAGGTCTTTTCTCATCAAGTCGATTCTGAAAGACGGTGTGTAGTCCCTCCTCGCCAGAGCGGGACCCTTGATGCTCAGAATCTTGGGGATCGAGGCGCTTTTCAGATATTCCATCATCTCTACGGGATCGAGGCCCGAGCGTTCCCCGAGGGTAAGCCCTTCCGATACCACGGAAAGAAATACGGAGACGATTTGGTTGGCCACGAGTTTCATGTGCAGGCCCGCGCCGTTCGGCCCGAAGTGGTGGATGGACTCGGAAACGGCCTCGAGAACGTCGCGGTGTCGATTCATCGCCGCCTCATCACCGCCGACCATCACGTTGAGTTCCGCGCTGATGGCGCTGGGAGCGCTCCCGCTTACGGGCGTATCGAGGAATATCGCGCCTTTTTCCGCGGCTTGTTCCGCGACGGCTTGGCTGCCGCTGGGGGCGATGGTGGAGAAGTCGAAGCAGACAACGCCTTCCCGGGCGGTGAGGAGCGCGCCTTTTTCTCCCAGATAGGTCTCGTGAACATCCTTGGTTTCAGGCACGGACGAGCAGATGACGTCAGCCTCCGAGGCCGCCTCGGCCGGGGAGTCGAAGGTTTTCGCTCCCGCCTCTTCCGCTCGGGCGCGGGCCTCCGGCGCCGGGTCGAAACCATGCACCACGAAGCCTGCCTTGAGTAGATTGTTGGTCATGGCTCCACCCATGGTGCCGAGCCCCAGATACGCTACGATTTTCGACACGGCGCTCTCTCCTTCGATGTTTGATTTTTCGGATGGGCGCGTCGCCTCGGAAAACATTTTGCGCGCCATCCGCTTCGTTGTTGAATTTGAACACGGGGATTCTAGCGCGTAAACGATAAACAAAATACTTTGCGCGCGACTTGCCTTTTTTCTCGAGCTTGGCTATGGTTGCGCTTCTTTTTTGGGCCCCGGATGGGCGAACGCTTCCCAAGGCGTTGATTTTCGTTGAGGTTTCGAGATGCGTGAGAACATTCAGCTTGAATGCACGACTTGCAAGAAGATGCGCTACACCAGCACCAAGAACAAGCGCAGTACGCCGGATCGGCTCGAATTCAGAAAGTACTGTAAATTCTGCCGCAGCCACCAGCCGTTTCGGGAGACCAAATAGATGAAAACCCACAAGAATCCCGTGGCGCGCAAGCGATGCGCCATCACCGGCAAGAGCGTGATGTACGGGAACAACGTCTCCCACTCGCACAAGAAAACGAGGCGGCGCTTCGAGGCGAACCTCCACGTGAAGCGCTTCTATCTGCCCGAGGAGAAGCGCTGGGTGAAGCTGCTGGTCTCGGCGAGGGGCCTTAAGGTGATCGCCAAGCGAGGCATATCGAAGGTGATGGCCGATATCAAGAAAAGAGCGAGCGCCCTGTAGCCCTCCGGGCACCCCTGAATCCGCACAAGTCCTTTATTAACAATCATTTAAATTTTCAGATATTTTCGCCTATTTTCCCCTTTTTTCCCCATTTTTCACTTATTTTCGCGATTGAATCCCGGCCGATGATGGAGGGTCAGCCTCGACCGATGAGGGAGAGGCTGCGACTGAAGAAGGAGAGGCTGCGACTGAAGAAGGAGAGGCTGCGACTGAAGAAGGAGAGGCTGCGACCGATGAAGGAGAGGCTGCGACTGAAGAAGGAGAGGCTGCGCTTTCCCGAGGGTGCGGAATCATTTCTTCCTGAACAGGGAGATGCTCCCCTTGAAGGCTTTGTTTCGTTTTGCGTAATCGAGCGGCGTCCTGCCGGATTTGTCTTTCGCGCGCCGGTCGGCGCCGGCCTGGATGAGGGCCTTTATGACGGCGGGCGTTTTGCCGAACCACGCCGCGAGATGAAGCGGCGTCCACGCGCCGCGCTTATCGCGCGCGTTTATTTTCGCCCTTGCCTCGGCGAGCGCGCGCACCACGTCGGGGACATCGCCCTGGGCGGCCAGATGCAGCGGCGTGCGTCCGTAGTTGTCCCGCGCGTTCACCTTCGCTCCCGCTTTCACGAGCGCGGCCACGGTGGCGGAAGAGCCTCCCTGCGCGGCGAGATGGAGCGCCGTGCGTCCGATGCCCGTTTTCGAGGCCATCTTCGCGCCCCCCTTCGCGAGCGCGCGCACCACGCCGGGCGCCTTGCCGAAGGCCGCCGCGAGGTGGAGCGGCGTCCACCCGCGCTGCTCTCTCGCTTCGATTTTGGCCCCTGCGGCGATGAGCGCGGCCACGACGGCGGGATTCCTGTTGAAGTTCACCGCCAGATGGAGCGGCGTCATGCCGTTCGCGTCGCGCGCGTTCGGCAGAGCGCCCGCCTTCGTGAGGGCTTTCACCAGGGCGGGCGTCCTTCCGAACCCCGCCGCGCGGTGCATGGGGGTGAGACCGGTCGCGTCGCGCGCGTTCGCGTCTTTCGTCTCGAGGCAGCGGGAAACGTCTGCGGCGTCGGCGCGCATGAAAAAGGAGAGCGTGTTCCAGTTCTCGCACGAAACGGAGGCCGCGCCCGCGAGCGCCGGTATCATCCATGCGGCGAGCGCGAGCCGGAGCGCCGCGGGATGCGGTTTGATGCGTGGAAACATCCCCGTGTTCTCCTCCTGCGGGATGGTGTTGTGTCTGCTCGTGGTCTTTGTTTTGCCGTCCGATTCTAGCATCATTCCGGGCATGAACCACAATGCCTACCTCCTCGGTCGGGATTGATCTGCTACAATCGGCGGTAGACCTCGTCGTCTCTGAGAAAAACGTTCTTTTCGGCGAAATCCCGAGGCGTCTTGCCGTCCTCATCCCGTATTTTGGGGTTCGCTCCGGCGTCGAGCATGGTGGCGGCGACGGCCGGCGTCTGGCCGACCCACGCCGCCAGATGGAGGGGCGTCCAACCGCCTCGCGCATCGCGCGCGTGCAACTCCGCACCCGCGGCGAGCAGTGCGCTCACGACGGCTATGGAATCGCCTTGCGCCGCGAAGTGTAACGCCGTGCGTCCGTATTTATCGCTGGCCTTGGGCGTTGCGCCTGCGGCGAGCAGCGCCTCCATCCTCCCGGGCGTCGGGGCGTTTCGCACCGCCGCGTGCAGGGCGGAGCCTCCGTCGTCGTCCTGCGCGTTCACGTTCGCTCCCGCTTTCAACAGGACTTCGATGACGTTCAGGTTCATTTCCGGAGGTGCGGGGAGGGCGTATCCGGTCCCGGCGGCGAAGTGGAGCGGCGTGCGGCCGTTTTCGTCGCGCGCATCGACCTCCGCCCCGCCGGAGAGGAGCACCTCCACCACGATGGGTCTTTCGCCTTGCGCCGCGAGGTGCAAGGGAGTGCGTCCGTATTTGTCGGTGGCTTCCGGCTTCGCTCCGGCGGCGAGCAGTTCGTTCACGATCTCGATCGCCGGGGCATAGCGAGCCGCTGCGTGCAGGGGCGTCGTTTCCACGCTGTCGGGCGCGTTCACGTCCGCTCCCGCCTTTACCAGGGCGTCCACGATGCCCGGGGTTTCGTTGAACGCCGCCGCGATGTGCAGGGCCGTGCGTCCCTTGTCGTCTCTCTCGTTCGCGTCCGCCCCCTCGATGAGCAGCGCCTCCACGACGACGGGGGTCGCGCTCACCAGCGCCGCGCGGTGCAGGCGGCTGACTTGCGCCGCCTCGTTTCTGGAGTCCTCTTTATTCATTTTTATTCTCCGGTGAACCTGGTGTTCGTCGTTACTCGCCTTTTGATTTTGGAATCACCCTCCCGGTTTCAAATCGCTCCACCGCTCGCATCTTTTATCACTCCCCCCTTGAGGGTCAAACCCGACCGAGAAGAGAGGGTTTGCCGACCGATGCGGGAGGGTTTGTCGCAGAAGGCTTTGCCTTCGCCATCATTCCGGCGCATGCCGGAATCTAGGGAATTTGCTTTTTTTTTTTACCGTCATACACGGCGAATGATGGAGAAAATGAAATGCCGCAACATATCCACCTTATCGGTTCTGGATTCCGGCATGCACCGGAATGACGATCAAAATCCACCTCCCTCCGTAGGGGTCGCATATATGCGACCCGCCTTTACACCTCCCCCTCCTTAGCAATCCCTCCCTTCTCGGTCGGGATTGACCTCCCCGAGCATCTCCTCGTATTTCTCATAAGAAGGAGGAAACCCTCCCGAATAATTCAGCCAGTTCGTCACCGGGTAGCGCGCGGCCCCCGCCTTGTGTGTGGCCTCCAGGCCCTCCAGTATCTCCTCCATCACGGCGTAGGGAAACGAAAACGCCACCTCGCTGTCCTGCACCTGCCCGAAAATCCTGTCTCCCGTGCAGGGGACGACCATCTGCGGCTTGCCTTCCGTGTGCGGAGCGATGGCCAGATCCGCGCAGTCGATTCTGCCCCGGAACGCGCTGTCGAGCGTGCCGCCCCGCTTCCAGAGCCACGCCTGGCCCAGCCGCATGATTTGCGCCCCGTTGCCGTAGATGACGATGGAGTCGGGCTCGAAGGCGGCGCGGTGGAGCGGCGCCACGAGTACGCCCACGTATTTCCCCTCGGGCAGCCTCGGCACGCTTTCTTCGCTCAGGCGGCCCGCCTCCAGATTCTCCGTATAGAGGTCGATGCACAGGTTGCCCTCGGTGTAATGCGGCAGGCGCTTTTCGAGCCCCAGCGCCATCGCGCCCAGCACGCAGCTGCTGTCCTCGCGCCCCAAGGCGAGCGCCCACCCGTAGCGCCGCGCCATGGAAACCGCCTGGCAGGTGGTGAACTTGTTCCCCAGGTGTTCGGCGGGCCGCTTCGTCCTCGGGGGAACCTCCTCCCAGGATTCCAGGAACTTGACCGCCACGGGAAACGAGGCGAGCCGTAGGTATTCGTTGAGCCTGGCGTCGTATTCGGAATTGTCCATCCGGGTCTCCATCGCTTTGTGCCGCGTGTGGGATTATCTTATCACTAAAAAGGTTTTTATGACTGCCGGTTTTATGAAGAACAGATAAAAATACGCCCGAACCGGGAGAGAAGCGATTGGTTTTGTAGGGTCAGACATATATGTCTGCCATATATGCCGCCCGACGGATTTACATGCGCCCTGCCTTGAGTTTCTAATCACTCCCCCCATAGGAAAAAAGGGGGTTGAACTTATGGCGAAGATGTTGCACACTGCCAGACACGCCCATCAGCGAACGAAGCGGATAGCCCCGGGTTTTCATATCGGCGCGTAACATGGAGGCGGCGAAACCATGTTATCGAAGGGGAGAGTAGCCGAAAAAGGCTTGAACGCGAGGGGCGTATATGGTAAACTAAAAGAGACTTCATTATTCTGTTCGCAGCAAAACTTCCGCGCGAAACAGGTGTGCGGAATGCAGTCCGGGCATTATGATCATGGGAGTCTGAGCATTCGGAAAGCCGGAAACGCAAGAAAGGAGGTTGAATATCGGAAAGGGTTATGGTAGTGCAAAACAAGACGCATCGTTTTTTCAGGCAGCGTCCCGCGCGCATCGGGCGGGCGGGGGTAAGTCGGGCACCATGGCCATCGGGGCCGACCATAGATTTTGACTCTATGATCAAAAGGATGATAATTTGATTTTCTAGTCTCACGCGGGGCCTTCTGCCAGGAAGGCCTCATATGGGGGCCTTCTCATGGAGGCCTTATCACGAGGATGAGGAGGACTCACTCTATGTATTTCCGTGTAAACACGTCTCTAGACAAATTTTATGTTTTCGGGCTGGCGCTCCTGCTCACGGTGACGCTCGCCGGCTGCGGCGGCGGCGGCAAGAAGGCTGCGACTACGACAACGGTTACGCCGACGCCGACGGATACTGGTCCACCGACGGATCCAGGCGCGACGCCGACGCCGGATCCGGGAGAAGAGGAACCGTCCGTAGCGGACCAGATTGCGGCGGAATTCGAAAAACGGGATATCAAAGAAGCGCAGGATGAGGCGAAAAACTCGAATACGCTGGCGCAGTCAGAGCTTGAGGTGGCGGAGGCAAGAGTGATTGCTATCGCATTAGATGCTACCGCAGCAAGGAACGCCGCGAACAACGCCATGGCCGCAAGGACGGATTACGCAACGGCGGACGAGCATGCGAAAGCGGCGGAAGCGATTAGGGACCGTGCGAATGCCGCGATCGTCATCATTCGCCAGGCGGCGGCCGATGCGCAGACCGCCTACGATACCGCAATGAGCGCGACGACGCGCGACGACGCGGAGACGGCCCGTGACGACGCGGCAATGTTTGCAGAAAGAGCGGAAGGCTACACGAGGAATATCAACGCTATCGCCAATGGAATGGGAATCGGATTCAACAGTGGTGTGATAGCTGCGGATGATGCGAGAAAAGACGCCGAAGCTGCGGTGGGTGTGCACGTCCTCGGCTTGCTCATGGCGGCGAATCCTGTGGATGATCCCAAGACGCCTGCGGAAGGCACCGAGGATAATCCCGATACGGAAGACGTCGATGAGAGCATGGTGCCGAATGAAAACGCTGATCGCGTGGCGGCCGTAGAGACTGCCTTGGAAGAGGCGGCTATGGCGGCGCCCACTGGCGGTAGCCAGCATTCCACAGACGCCACTGCTGTTGCCGGCATCAGTGTGGCATGGCCTGCCGATGTCGCTGATAACCCCGATACGCCGGATGACGACGAGTCCAGCACCGGTATGCGCGGATTCACGATTCGCGCTAATGGCGAAGCCTTTACGCCTGACAATCTCACGGCAGACCCTCCCACAGCCACCAGCAAGTCTTTGACGGCCTTGGGTGATTTCGTGGGTGTCGAGTTGGCCAGGGAGCCAGAGACGGGTAACAACGTCTATGTCCATATCTACACCGACATCACGCAAGAAAAGGCGGGGACGCCGGCAAGCGCAGTCATGTTCGACCGAGTTGTGTTGAGTGCTCAGTCGGTGGGTTCGCTGTCCCGTATCACGTTGGCTGTTGATGCTACAGTTGCAACAACAGCTGGCACGAGCACTTTCACGGCGAATTACGACCATGACGATGACGGCGAGGACCCCATCGCGAATGCTTCTTTCTCCTGTACCGGTACCAATTGTGCAGTCACATTCGCGGACAATGAAGTGACGCAATTGGGAAGTGGTTGGACCGTATCTGGAGTGAGAGATGAGGGCACCCGAAACATAGACGCGGTCGCCGCCGTACCCGACCCTGACTACCTCACTTTCGGAGTATGGCTGAGCGCTCCGGATACGACGGGTGGCGACAATACTGGTGTCGAGGTTGGATCATTTTCGTCTGGTAATCTGGCTTACACATTAGCCAATGCACTCACGGGCTCGGCGACGTATGAAGGTCCCGCCGTGGGCGTGAAGTCGATGGGCGGTGAAGTGAGTCATGTGGACGGCACCGCCACCCTGATGGCCAACTTCGGTATGGCGGGTGAGGATGGTGCTGACGACACCGCGCCGGGAACTGTCAGCGGAATGGTCGACATCGGCGACATGACGGTGCACCTCGGCGAAGATTCCGAGATCGCATCTGGTGGCGCCTTTAGTGGTAACACCAGAGCAGGTGCGGTCGTGCATAACGACGATGGAACCAACACGTATATGTACACGGGCATGTGGGGCGGCAGTTTCTACGGTCCGTCGACGGTAGGAGGAGATGGTGATGATGCGAATGATCCCGTCATGCCGACCTCCGCTGCCGGAACATTCGGCGTGAGCGGTGGCAAGGATGACGCCGCCATGAGCCTCATCGGCGCGTTCGGCGCGACGAAGCAGTAGAAGCAGCAAGCAGCAAGAGAAACACCCCCGCAATTCGGGGATAGAATAACGGGCAGGTACAGGAAGGCGGCCTCCGGGTCGCCTTCCCCGTGTTTTGCAAGTGGCTGCACTTCACCTGCTCCTGATTCCGGAAACAAAAGATTTGACTCAAGCTCTCCACACGAGGGGAGACGCAGGAAATAGACTCGAGGTTCTCCACACGAGGGGAGACACAGGCGGGAACTCCGGAGGGGAGTGCGCTCATCCCGCGTCGTAAGCCATGAAAAAATCCTTATCGCTCATCTTCTTCATCACGCTTATTATGCTCGCGCACCTCACGGCCCAGGAGGCCTTCGCTGCGCGCTCGCACCTCTCGAAAGACCCCAAGGTCAAGGCCGCGCGCGGGCTGGTGAAACAGCGCCGCTACACCGAGGCGCTTAAAATCCTGCGCCCCATCGCGAAGGCGTCTGCGGAGCGCGCCGACAGGACGGACGTTCTCTTCCTCCTGGGCCTTTCGGCCATCGAGGCGTCGAGGCGCCTGCCCCCTGCCGGGGAGAAGGAAAAACTCGCCCTGCTCGATGAGGCTATCGCCGCGCTCAGGAGTATCCTCATCGCGAGGCCCGGTCTGGTGCGCGTCAGGCTCGAACTCGCGCGCGCGTTCTTCTACAAGAGAGAGGACGACCTCGCGCGCGGGCACTTCGAGCGCGTCCTCGCCGGCAAGCCGCCCAAGGCGATGGTGGCGAACATCAATCGCTTTATAAGGCTCATGCGGGCGCGCAGGCGCTGGCAGGCGCACTTCGGTTTTTCCCTCGCGCCGGACACGAACATCTCCGCTGCGTCTGATTCGGAGATCATCTACATCTACGACCTGCCCTTCCGCCGCAACAATTTCACGGGCGAAAGCTCGGGCGTGGGCTTCATCTTCTGGGGCGGAGGGGAGTACCAGCACCCCCTGGGCAAGCGCGTGCGCCTTCGCCTGGGGGCGGATTTCTCCACCCGCGAATACAAGAACGACGAGTTCGACCAGATGACGGTTTCTCTCCACGCCGGGCCGCGCTGGTGGATATCGCCCAAAACGGAGACGAGCCTGCTCGCCAGCGCGCGCCAGCGCAGGACCGGCGGCCGCGTCTACAGCCACGAACTCGGCGCGAACCTCGAAGTCAAACACCGCCTCACGCGCCGGGTCCTCCTGACCGGGTACGCCTCCTGGCACGAGCACATGTATGAGCGCGACACCCTGCTCGACGGGCCGCAACTCTCCCTCGCGCTGGCGGGTTCCTGGGTGCTCAAGCCGACCCTGGTGGCCCGGGGCGCGCTCGGCTACGGAGAAGTAGACACGAAATCGGTCGTCTGGCGCCACAGGACCCAGTGGGGACGCCTGGGCGCCTCGGTGGCCCTGCCCTTCGGCCTCACCCTGGGCGGGAGCGCGGAGCTTCGCACGACGGACTACCAGGGCCGCTGGTTTCCCTACGTCCGCGACGGCTCATCGCGCGAGGACGAGGTGCTCATATACAGCGCCTCCATCTTCAGCCGCGCCTTCACGACCTTCGGCTTCAGTCCGCAGCTCGTCGTGGTGAACGAGCAGCGCGAGTCCAACGCGCAGCTTTACGACTACAAGCGCACCCGCGCCGAACTCCGCTTCGTGCGGCAGTTCTAGCTACCTCGTTTCGTTCGTTATTCCGCAATGCCTCCCTCCCCGGTAGGGATTGATTTTGTAGGGGCGGACATATATGTCTGCCACGCATATATGCGACCCGCCTTTACGCCTCCCTCTCTCCCGACCATCCGTAGGGGGGATATAAAACGCCGTCGTTCCGGCCAAGGCGGGATTTTACACCGTCATTCCGGCGCATGCCGGTGGCAACCGCGAGGTTGACCAGAACAGATGCGTTTCTCGTCCGCCTGGATTCCGGCTTTCGCGGGAATGACGAAGTGGTAGATTTTGAAGGTGGGGAGATTGATTTTGTAGGGGCGGACCTGTGTGTCCGCCCACATTCGCGAATGGCCCCGATAGAACCATGCTCCTTCATTTGTTTCACCCGGCCGGTTGCCCTATCATCCCGAAAAGATCGCTTACGCATCACCGGGAGGAGGAGATGTCCAAGGTTGCGGTTGGGTTCGTGGGACTGGGTTTGATGGGAAAGCCGATGGCGCGGCGGTTTCTGGCGGCGGGGCATCCGCTTGCGGTATCGAGCCGCAGCCGCCCGCCCGTGGATGAAATCGCGAGCGAGGGCGCAAGGGCCTGCGATTCGCCCGCCGAGGCGGCGGCGAATGCGGAAGTAGTCTTCACCATGCTGCCCGACGCGCCCCACGTCGAGGACGTGGTGTTCGGGGATAATGGACTCTTGGGCGCCATGCGGCCCGGAAGCGTTCTGGTGGACTGCACGAGCAACGACCCGGCCTGTGCGGCACGCGTTGCAGAGGCTCTCTCGGAGAGGGGCGTGGGCATGCTCGACGCGCCGGTGTCGGGTGCGCCCGAGGGTGCGGCGGGAGGGACGCTCGCCATCATGGTAGGGGGGCCAGCGTCTACATTTGCGCGCTGCAAACCCCTGCTCGACGCTCTGGGGGCGAAGGTGGTGCACGTGGGCGAGGCGGCGGGTTCGGGGTGCATCGCCAAGCTCGCGAACCAGATTCTGGTGGCCGTGACGTTCCTGGGCGTGGGCGAGGCGCTCGTGTTCGGGGCCAAGGCCGGTCTCGACCCCGCAGCGCTTGTGGACGTCATGGGAGCGGGCCTCGCGCGCTGCGGGGGGCTCGAGGTGAAAGCGCCCAAGATTCTCTCGGGCGATTTTTCCCCCGGCGGCAAGATAACGAGCCACGTGAAGGATTTGCGCTACGCGCTGGAACAGGCGCGTGAGCGCGAAGTCGCGCTGCCGGGCGCATCGCTCGTGGCGCAGATATTCAACTCCCTCGTGGCGAACGGGGAGGGGGAACTCGACCACATCGCCATCATCAAGGTGCTCGAGCGCATGGCGGGCGTGGAGGCCCGCGCGCTTTGATACGGCCTGAGGTAGTGGCCCCCTATGAAATATGTGGGGGGGGATATGGCCTGCGCGGAAGCCTGTGTTCACGTGATGTATGGGGACCCCGCCCTGTCAGTGGCGGGAGGCTGTTTTAACAAGCCCTCGGTAGCCTTTATTGTCTGAAACACATATTAAACGCCGCTTGGGCGAGCAGGATGAAGGAGAGGCCGTTGAAGCACGAACCCGTTTTGGCGAAGTTGAACGAACTCAGAAAAGACGCGCAGGGCGAGGGCGGCATCGAGGAAAAGGCGCTGTATCATGCGTTTTGCTTCATCTCCTACGAGGTGGGGCCGTTCGCGGATTTCGTGGAGGCCGAAGTTGAACCGAGCGAGAAAAAAGACACCGCCGCAGGCCCGGGAGCCCAAGAGTATCTCGACGTGCTCACGGAACTGAAGGAGGAGGTCGCCGACGACCCCGGGGACATGGAATTCATCGCGCTCGATCGCGCGGTGGCCTTCATCTCGCAGATCTCGGGTGATTTTCAGGCTTATCTCGACGAGGCGGGGGAGTGATTTCGAAGACCTCGCCGTTGCCTTTTATCGTCATTCCGGCGCATGTTGGTGGCAACCGATAGGTTGACCAGAACCGATCAGGTGATAGATTGTGGCATTCCATTTCTCTATCATTCGCCAGGAAGGACGGTAAAACACAAGAAACAAATTCCCTGGATTCCGGAATGCGCCGGAATGACGTTAAAAACCACACCCCCCTCGCAAACCCTCGCTCCTCGTTCGGCAATCGCTCATTCTTCAATCGCGACAAACCCTCCCTCCCCGGTCGGGTTTGACCCACCACACCTTGTCATCCATGAAATCGATGGTGTATTGTCATGTCTCCTGTCGTGGTTTCGTAGGGACACATTTTCCAGAAACCGCTTGAACCGCGAGGGCCCGGGGCCAGCGCAGGACGTAGCCATGTCCCCCGCCTCGCTTTAGGGAACTCACTTTTTCGGGGAGCCGTAAAATGGCGCTTCCGCTCGATGGCGTTCGAATCGTTTCGCTGGGGGTATCCATCAGCGGCCCGGTGGGGTTGCGCCATCTGGCCGATTTCGGCGCGGAGGTCCTGAAGGTCGAGGTCCCCGGCACGGGCGATATGGTCCGCCTCTGGGACAAGGAAGTCTTCGGCGAGGGAGCGGTGCATTTCTGGGTGAACCCCAACAAGAAGAGCGTGACGCTCAACCTGAAAGACGAACGCGGCAAGAAGATATTAGGGGAAATGCTCGAGGGTGCGGACGTTTTTCTCGAAAACTTCAGTCCCGGCGCTATCGACAGGCTCGGGTTCGCTTATGAGGAAGTGAAGAAGATAAAGCCCGACATCATCTATATCCACACTTCCGGGTACGGGCAGGACGGCCCCTACCGCGACATGAAGGCGTTCGACGGCCTCATCCAGGCGGAAGCGGGCATCATGGAGATGACGGGGCCGCCCGAATCGCCCGCCAAGATGGCCCATTCCATCTGCGACGGGGTTACGGGGCTTTTCGTGGCCCTGGGCGCGATGATGGCCCTCAGGCAGCGCGACCGCACGGGCGAGGGCCAGGAGTTGGACGTCTCGATGTTCGACTGCATGGTGAGCATGCAGGGCTATTTCCATTTTCTCTATCACTTGCACGGCAAGAAGCCGAGCCGCGTAGGAGTGGGGCATCATTTTCTCGCGCCCTACGGGGCCTACCCCGCCAAGGGGGGAAAGCTCATCGGCGTCGCGTGCGGAAACGAAAACACCTGGCGGCTGTTCGCAGGTGTGCTCGGACACCCCGAATGGGTGGACGACCCGCGTTTCGCGACCAACGCGGACAGGCACGAGAACAAGGACGCGCTGCTTGCGCAGGTACTGCCGATTCTCGCCACGAAAGAGCGCGAGGAGTGGCGGCGGATTTTTTTGGAGGCGGGCGTTCCCTGCGGGGCGGTGAACGATTTGGGCGAGGTGTGCGATCATCCCCAGACGGCGCACCGAGAGATTTTCTCCGAGGTGGAAGGCGAATACGGGAGTTTGAAGATGTGCCGTTTTCCGGTGAAATTCAGCGAGATGACGCCCAAGCTCGAACACCCGCCGGGGCTGAGCGCGCATACCGAAGAAGTGCTCGAGGCTCTCGGCTATTCTTCTGAAGAGACGGCGGCCTTGCGCCGCGGCGGAGTGATTTAATACCCGGCGGAAATTCCGGCCATTCCATTTCAGGAGGAAACATCCCTTGGATTTCCAGTTCACCGAATTACAGATGAGCGTTCAGCGGATGATGAAGGATTTCGTGGATCGCGAGGTCATGCCCATCGCCATGGAATACGAACTCGCCGATAAATACCCCACGCCCGCCGTGGAGAAGATGCAGGAACTCGGCTTTTTCGGCTTCACGATACCCGAGGAATACGGCGGAAGCGGCATGGACGAGGTTTGCTACGCCATCGCCATGGAGGAGCTGTCCGTGGGGTGGATGAGCGTGGCGGGCATCCTGGGCACGCACATGATGACCGCCTGGATGCTTCTGAACTACGGAACGGATGAGCAGAAAAAGACCTACCTGCCGAAAATGGCCACCGGCGAGTGGCACTCGGGCATGGCGCTCACCGAGCCGGGTTCGGGTTCTGACGCCGCCGCTCTCAAGACACGCGCGGTGCGCCAGGACGACCAGTGGGTGATGAACGGATCGAAGATGTTCATCTCGAACGCCGAGCACGGCACGATGTTCAGCGTGTTCGCGCGCACCGATCCCGAGAAACCCAAGACGAAGGGCATCTCCTGTATCCTCGTTCACAAGGGAACGCCCGGCTTTCAGGTGAGCCGGCATCTCAAGAAGATGGGCTACCGGGGCATCCGCACGAGCGAACTGGTGTTCGAGGACGCGCGCGTGCCGCTCGAAAACCTCTTGGGCCAAGAGAACGAGGGTTTTCCGATGATCATGAGCGCTTTGGAGGGCGGCCGCGTCAACGTGGCGGCGCGCAGCGTGGGGCTCGCGCGGGCGGCGTTTGAGGATTCGATGCGCTATTCCCAGCAGCGCGAGACCTTCGGCAAGCCGCTGGCGGGCCATCAGCTGATCCAGGCGAAACTCGCCGAGATGGGAACGCGCATCCACGCGGCGAAGCTCATGACCTACCACGCGGCGAACCTGAAGGCCCAGGGCAAGCGATGCGACCTGGAAGCTGGCATGGCCAAGTTCTTTGCGTCCGAGACGGCGGAGTTCTGCGCGAGCGAGGCCATTCAGGTGCACGGCGGCATGGGCTACATCCAGGAGTTGCCGGTGGAGCGTTATTTCCGGGACTCGAAACTCCTGGTGGTGGGCGAGGGATCGAACGAGATTCAGCGCCTCATCATCGCCAAGAGGCTTCTGGAGCGATACCCCGCCTAGACGGGGGGTTGTTGGAGAGAAAAGAGACGTTAGTCGCCGAAAGGGCGAACCGCCGTCCCGCGCCTGGGGGTAGGTGGGCGCGTAACGAGGAGAAGGAAGATGCCTGATTTTCAGATGGGACGCTGGTATGAGGATTTCGTGGTGGGCGAGGTCATCAAGCACAGGCCGGGCCGCACCATACTCGAATCGGACAACACCTGGTTCACCCTGCTGACGAACAACACCCACCCGATTCATTTCGACGCCCACTATGCGTCCAAGACCCAGTTCGGGAAACCGCTCGTCAACTCGGCGCTGACTCTCGCCGTCGTGGCCGGCATGACGGTCACCGACACCTCCTACCGCTCGGTGGCGAACCTGGAGTGGACCTACATCAAGATGCCCGCGCCCGTCTTCGCGGGCGATACGCTTTATTCGGAATCGGAGATTCTGGACAAGCGCGAATCGAAGAGCAGGCCCGATTGCGGAATCGTCACCATCAAGACGCGCGCCTATAACCAGCGCGGGGAACTGGTGATGGAATACGAGCGTAAATCCATGGCCGCCAAGAAGGGCATGGGCGCCATACCCGACTACGACAACATCGCGCTGGACGGGGAGTAGGGGCGGGCGCGCCGAGCATGAGTACGCCGGCATCCCGGTAGCCCGAAACGCCGCTGGCAGGTGAGGCGAGAAATTAGGTGGTTTAGCGGAATTCTTGTCCAGATGACGCTGATGCCGGTTCTACTTCGCCGTTCGCGCGATAAGGGTTCGCAGCGCCAGGCCATTGTCCTCCGTTTGTTTGATGAGTATGTCCAGCGCCTTGTCCCGCGTATCCGCCGCGCGACGCATGAACAAAAGGCCGGCGCCGATAAGCGCGCATTGCGCGAATCCCACCGCACCGGCAACCCATACGCCTGCGTATTGCGCCATGAGCGCAGATTCCTGTAATACCAGCGCCGATTTCTGCAATGCCAGCATGGATTTTTGTACGGCCAGGGTCGCTATCTCGAATTCGGTCATTTTTCCGTTCCTTAAAAAGTTCTCTTTTCTTCCAGGTTGTATGCCAGTTCCCCACATTAGGTTTTCACAAGAATGTTTGTCAAACTCTTTTTCCAGGAACGGTCTCTCGCATGTCTTCTCATTTCCACGAAATAACGAAGCGCTCCCATCCACCCCCCACCCCCCTTTGCGGTGGTTGGGCCGTATGGTAGTATCTCGCGGTCGTATTTCGGAACGAGAGGCCGAGTGAGAGGGTCAGAGGCTTCTCATCCATTCCAAAAACTTGATTCGAGCGAGGGAAAAGTCTTGTCTGGAGAGTTGAATCCGCATTTGCGTTTGTTGCTGGGGCCGGGGCCGAGCCCGGTTCACCCGAGAATCCTGAAAGCCATGAGCACCCACGTGGTGGGGCATCTGGACCCCGATTTCCTCGCGGTGATGGACGATTGCCAGGGGATGCTGCGCGAGCTTTTCAACACCGAGAACCAGGTGACGTTCCCCGTATCGGGCACGGGCAGTGCCGCGATGGAGGCTTCGGTCTGCAACATCATCGAACCTGGGGACAAGGCCATCATCTGCGTGAACGGCGTGTTCGGCGGGCGGATGAGCGATGTGGCCGCGCGCTACGGGGCGGAGGTCGTCACCGTGGAGGCCCCGTGGGGCAAGCCCATCGACCCCCGGGACGTGAAGGCGGCCCTCGATGCGAACCCCGACGCCGTGATGGTCGGGGTCGTCCACGCGGAAACGAGCACGGGCGTGCTCCAGCCGATGGAGGAAATCGGCGCGATGTGCCGCGAGCACGGCGCGCTCTTGCTGCTCGACTGCGTCACCTCCCTGGGCGGCGTGCCCGTGGAACTCGACAAATGGGGGGTGGAGATCGCCTACAGCGGCACGCAGAAATGCCTGGCCTGCCCACCTGGGGTTGCGCCCATCACCTTCAGCGAACGCGCGCTCGGCAAGGTGCGCGAGCGAAAATCCAAGGTCACGAGCTGGTATTTCGACGTGAGCATGGTCGAGAAATACTGGGGCAACGAGCGCGTCTATCACCACACCGGCCCCATTACGATGAACTATGCGATCAGAGAAGCGCTGCGCATCATCTTCGATGAGGGTTTGGAGGCGCGCTTTCAGAGACACGCCCTGACGAGCAAGGCGCTTCAAGCGGGTGTGGAGGCGCTCGGGATGTCCATGTTCGCGCAAGAAGGCGCGCGCACGCCCACGCTCAACACCATTACTTTGAAAGAGGGCATGGATGACGCCGCCGTTCGCAAGAGCCTGCTCAATGACTTCAACATCGAGATCGGCGGCGGCCTGGGCGCAGTGGCCGGCAAGATATGGCGGGTCGGAATGATGGGCCACGGGGCCACCCAGGCGAACGTGGTCTACCTTCTCTCGGCGCTGGAGGTGATTTTCTCCAGATTAGGGTATATTACAAAGGCTGGAGATGGTGTCGGAGCCGCTTCGCAGGTGTTTGCGGACGCCGCTTCCTGATCATTCATCCAAAGGAGTCTTGCCGATGTTCCCGATGAATATGGGCATTCCCGAGCTTCTGGTCATCCTCGCGATATGCGTGCTGGTCTTCGGCGCGAAGCGCCTGCCCGAGATCGGTTCGGGCCTCGCTCGCGGAATCAAGAGCTTCAAGAAGGGGATTAGCGACGACCCGGAATTGCCCGATAAGAAAGAGGCGTCCGCCGCCGGAGAGGGCGATAAGGGCTGAAGCGCCGGTTCGCTCTGAGTCCACCGCGCGTGGGTTCCTGGGCTTGGTGCTCCTCGCGGCGGCGGGTTATTTCTCATAGAGGGCGATGACGCGCCGCGCCTACCGGGAGTTGCGGGAGACGGGCCGGGGATAGCCTCGTAGGGCGCAGCGCGGCCTTATCCTTTCAAGAGGGCGCCGGACAAAGCCCCGTGAACGCCTGTTACATTTTGCGACCAGCCCTGCGCGCGCAGCGGTTGGTTTTTCATTTTGAAGACGGAGAGGTCCGGTGGAGTTCTTCAAGGTCGTATCGCCAGAAGAAGCGAAACGAGCACTCGAGGGCTTCCGCGCGCTGGGGGCGGAGAGTCTCTCCTCTTTCGACGCGGTGGGCCGCGTTCTGGCCGAGGATGTCCGCTCCCCCGTCGACCTGCCCGATTTCCCGCGCGCCACGATGGATGGCTACGCGCTCAGGGCGGCGGATTCTTTCGGCGCGAGCGAGTCCATACCCGCCTATCTCGATATCGTCGGCCAGGTGCCGATGGGGGCGGCGCCGGAGTTCTCCGTGGGCCGGGGCGAGGCGGCGCGCATCCTGACGGGCGGCATGGTTCCAGAAGGTGCGGACGCGGTGGTGATGGAGGAGTTCACCTCGGCGCCCGACGCGGAAACCCTGGAAGCCAGGCGTCCCGCCGCCGTGGGCGAGAACGTCCTCGGGGTAGGCGATGATCTCAAAAAAGGCGAGTTGATCCTGAGAGCGGGCGCTCGCTTGCGGAGTCAGGACGTAGGCGCGCTCGCGGGCGTGGGGGTCACCTCGGTCGAAATCCACCGCCGCCCCCGGGTGGCGATACTGCCCACGGGCGATGAACTCATCGACCCGCGCGAGACGCCCCGCGCGGGCCAGGTGCGCGACATCAACCGCTTCTCCCTCGCAGCGGGGGTGATCGAGGCGGGAGGCGCGCCCGAGACGGACGAGATTCTCCCCGATGATCTCGCCGTCATCAAAGAGCGCCTGCAGCAAGCGGTAAGCAGTGCGGACGTCGTGCTCATCTCGGGCGGAAGCTCTATGGGCCTTCGCGATTACACGGTAGAAGCCATCGACTCTCTGGGAGAGCCGGGCGTTCTGGTGCACGGCATATCCATCAAGCCCGGCAAGCCGACCATCATCGGGCGGATTCAGCGGGGCGGTGAGGATAAGGCGGTCATCGGCATTCCGGGGCATCCGGTTTCCGCCCTCATGATCTTTCACGCCTTCGTTCGGCCCATCATCAGGCAGTTGAGCGGCGAGGTCGCCCGCACGGAAGCGGCGACGGAGGGTCTTGCGGCCACCCTTGCGAGGAACGTGGCCTCCGCCCCCGGACGCGAGGACATGATTCGCGTCGCACTCGCAAAGGGCGAGGGCGGGCGCGTCGCCCATCCCCTGATGGGCAATTCCGCGATGATATCGACCATGACGAAGGCGGACGGCTACATCACGGTTCCGTTAGAAGCAGAGGGGCTGCGCGAGGGAGCCGAGGTGCGCGTGCATCTCTATTGAGCGGGGCGCGCGGCGTAAGCGGTATTTTCTCCTCGAATCGGGTGTGAGCGAATGAGCGATTCATCCCTGGCCCAGGGCGGCCGGAAAATTTATCTGGAAAACATTCCCCGCGAAGAAGCGCTCTCGCGCCTTCTGGAGAAACTGGGCGCGTTCCGCCTCGGGGAGGAGGAAATCGCTACGGCGGAGGCGCTCGGGCGCGTGACGGCGCGCGCGGCCTACGCGCGGGTTTCCAGCCCGCATTTTCACGCCGCCGCCATGGACGGATACGCCCTCGCCTCGGCGGAGACCTCGGGCGCCACGCCCGTTGCGCCCAAGGAATTCATGTTGGGCGGGGAGGCACACCCTCTCGACACGGGCGATCCGCTGCCCGAGGGGGCGGATTGCGTCGTCATGATCGAGCACGTGCACGAGGCGACTCCCGGCGCGATTCGGATAGAGGCGGCGCTCTCCCCCTGGCAGAACGTGCGCGTGGCGGGAGAGGACATCGTCGAGGGCCAGCTCATCCTCACGGCGGGGCATGTTTTAAGGCCCTACGATCTGGGCGCGCTTCTGGCGGCGGGCATCACGCGGGTGAGCGTGCGGCGGCGTCCGCGCGTCGCCATCATCCCTACCGGAGACGAACTCGTGGAAGCAGGCGCCGATCTGAAGCCGGGCGATCTGGTGGAATTCAACTCGAGAGTCTTGTCCGCCTTCATCACCGAATGGGGGGGAGTGGCGCTCCCCGGCCCGATTCTGGAAGACAGGTTTTCAGCCATCGAGGAAGCGGTTCGAGGCGCGCTCGAGAGTGCGGACGTCGTTCTGGTGAACGCGGGTTCATCCGCCGGGCGGGAGGATCACACCGCCGCCGTCGTGGAAAAACTGGGCGAGCTTCTCGTGCACGGCGTGGCCATCTTCCCCGGCAAACCCACCATACTGGGCGTTTGCAAGTCGGAATCGGGCGAGAAAAAGCCCGTGCTCGGGATTCCGGGCTATCCGGTCTCGGCGGTGCTTGCGCTTCAGGAGTTCGTGCGTCCCTTGATGGCGCGCATGGCGGGTGCGGCCCCGGGCGAGGAGGAGCGGATTAGGGCCTTTATGAGCCGGAAGAGCGCATCGAGGCTGGGGATGGAGGAGTTTTTGCGCGTCAAGCTCGGCCGGGTGGGCGAGCGGATGGTTTGCCTGCCCGCCAAGCGCGGGGCCGGCGTCATCAGTTCGCTCGTGGAGGCGGACGGCGTGGTGCGCGTGCCCGCCCACTCGGAGGGAATCGAGACGGGTGAGGAGGTCACGGTCGAGCTTTTAAGGCCCTTGGCCGATATCCGGGGGAACTTGCTCATGGCGGGCAGCCACGACAACGCGCTCGACCTGCTGGCGGATGAGTTGAGAGCGCGGCACCACGACGCGCGTCTTTCCGCCTCGGCGGTGGGTTCGCTGGCGGGCCTCATCGCCGTGCGCGACGGCGAGGCGCACATCGCGGGCAGCCATCTCCTGGACCCCGAGACGGGGGAGTACAACTGGCGCTACATCGAACGCTATCTCAAGGGCCGCGCGGTCGTGGTGGTGAATTTCGTCCAGCGCGAACAGGGCATCCTGACGCCAAAAGGGAATCCCAAGAACATAGGGGGGATAGCCGACTTGAGCCGTCAGGACGTGGCAATCGTGAACCGCCAGAGCGGGGCGGGCACGCGGGTGCTGCTCGATCACCTGATGGAGCGCGCCGGCCTTTCGCCCGAGGAGGTCCGGGGCTACGAGCGGGTGGAGACCACGCACATGGCGGTGGCCATGGCGGTGGCGGCGGGACGCGCGGATTGCGGTCTGGGGATTTTCGCGGCTGCCAGGATGCTGAACCTCGATTTCATCCCCCTGGAGCGGGAGCGCTTTGATTTCATCGTGCCCGAGGCCCATTGGGAGACGCCCCCGATCCGGAAGGTGGTGGATATTTTGCGCGATGCGGCTTTTCAGGATGCCGTGGAGGCTTTAGGAGGGTATAATACGGGGTTGACCGGCCAGGTGATGGCCGCACCCTGAAGGGAAGGTTTGAGAAATGGCGTTATTCGATCGCTACGGACGCGGGCACGATGATTTGAGAATCTCGGTGACGGACAGGTGCAACTTCCGGTGTTTCTACTGCATGCCCGAAGAAGGCATGACGTGGCTGCCGCACGCGGAGGTTCTCGATTACGAGGAAATCGCCCGCGTGGTGCGCATCACTACCGAGCTGGGGTTCACGAGCTATCACTTGACCGGCGGCGAGCCGCTCCTGCGCAAGGACTTACACCGCCTGGTCGAGCAGATGATGGAAATACAACCCGGGATGGACCTCGCCCTTACGACCAACGGCGTCTTTCTCCCCAAAATGGCGAAGGATCTCTACGCGGCGGGCCTTCGGCGCGTGAACATCAGTCTCGATTCCATGGACGCGGGTAAATTCCTGTTCATGACGCGCCGCGACGTTTTCGGCCAGGTGATGGAGGGCATCGAGGCGGCGGCGGCGGCGGGGTTCTCTCCCATCAAGATAAACGCGGTGGCGGTCAAGGGACTGAGCGAGGAGGAACTGCCGCGCTTCGCCAGGTGGTCGCGCGAGACGGGCCACATCGTGCGCTTCATCGAATACATGCCGCTCGATGCGGACCGCACCTGGGCGCACGAGAAGGTGCTGACGGCAGAGGAGATACTCGAAGGCCTCTCCGTAGAGGGAGAACTCGAACTCGTGAGCGGACACCCCTCGGACCCCGCGACGCGCTACCGCTACAAGGACGGCAAGGGCGAGGTGGGCGTCATCGCCTCGGTCACGCGGCCTTTCTGTCAGGATTGCAACCGCATCCGCTTGACGGCGGACGGCATGGTGCGGACCTGCCTTTTCTCCATGGTCGAGCACGACGTCAAAAAGCTGCTCAGGGGCGGCGCTACCGATGATGAAATAAAGGCCTGGCTCGGCGAGGTGGTTCTCACCAAGACGCCGGGTCACCTCATCGGACAGGAAGAGTTCATCCAGCCCGAGCGCACGATGAGCTCCATCGGCGGCTAGATTTCCGCATCACTTTCTGAATCAACCATTTAGACGATGAAACGGACGTTCCCGCGTCGTGCGCCAGTACGTCGTTCAAGAGCCTGAACGCCAAGCCCCAAAAGGAGATCCGCAGTGCCGTGGATTGAAAAGAAACGCACGCAGGTGCTCGGCCGCACGATGGCCTATGTCGAGACCGGCGAGGGCGACCCCATCGTCTTGCTGCACGGAAACCCGACCTCATCCTACCTGTGGCGCCGCGTCATCCCTCATCTCTCCTCGCTTGGCCGCTGCATCGCGCCCGACCTGATCGGCATGGGAGATTCGGACAAGCTGGACGCCGGCGGCCCGGGCAGCTACCGCTTTGTGGAACACCGCCGCCATCTCGACGCGCTTTTAGAGGCTTTGGGCCTCGGCGAGCGCGTCACCTTCATCATGCACGACTGGGGCTCGGCCCTGGGCTTCGACTGGGCCAACCGGCATCGGGAGGCCGTCCGTGGACTGGCCTACATGGAGGCCATCGTGCAGCCGTTGACGTGGGCGCAATGGCCCGAGGCGGCGCAACGGGTCTTTCAGGGGTTTCGCTCGGAGAGCGGCGAGTCCATGGTTTTGGAGAAGAACGTGTTCGTCGAGCGTGTGCTGCCGGGCTCGATCAAGCGGGAGCTTACCGAGGAGGAGATGGCCGAATACCGGCGTCCCTTCGCAGTACCCGGAGAGGGCCGCCGCCCGACCTTGACGTGGCCGCGCGAGATCCCCATCGAGGGCGAGCCTGCGGACGTGGCCGGGATAGTCGCCGATTACGCTGCGTGGCTCAGCGAGTCGCCCGTTCCCAAGCTGTTCGTGAACGCCGAGCCGGGCGCCATCCTGATAGGCGAGCAGCGCGAATTCTGCCGCACCTGGCCGAACCAGACCGAAGTGAGCGTGCCGGGGATTCACTTCATCCAGGAGGATTCTCCGGATGAGATCGGCCGGGCAATCGCCGATTGGCTCCGCACGCTGGACTGAGGTTTCACCGCTTCTTGAACACCGATGGGCGCTTCTTGAGGTATATGAGCGGTGCTTTGGCGTTTCCATAAAAGCCCCTAAAAATTGGATTTTCACCTTTGTTTCACGCTTCGAACGGTGGGATGAAGACCCGGTTCATCGATATTGCCCGATTATAGCGATATTAGCTATATTATAAGAAAACCATAAACTCTCTAATTTCGCTATAAATTCCTTCGATGAACCGATGCGCGACTCATCCAGCCGGAGTGGTCAAAACAGAGTACTCGACCAAGAACATCAACCAACTCGGTAGCCTTTTTCTTGATTTATAGCGAAATTAGTTACTTTATAAAAAAATTGTAAACTAGCTAATTTTGATATAAACTGCTCTTGTTATGGATCCGATACGCAACCCATATGCGCCTGGAGCGGGTACGCAGCCGCCCGAGTTGGCCGGTCGGGATGCGATTCGCGAATCCGCGCGGATTGCACTGGAGCGGACCAGAATAGGACGCCCGGCCAAGAGTGCCATGATGCTTGGGTTGCGTGGGGTCGGCAAAACGGTGCTATTGAACCTCATACGGGAAGAAGCCGAAGCAAGCGGCATCTATGCGCTGTCGATAGAAGCGCCCGAAAACCAATCGTTACCCTCCATTTTGGCGCCTCGGCTGCATACGGTTTTGTTGAAGCTCTCGCGTAGGCGTGCGGCGAAAGAACTGGCGCAAAGGGCCTTGAGAGGGCTCGCGGGATTCGTAAGCGCTTTGAAAGTGAAATACCGGGATATAGAAGTCGGTTTGGATGCCGATCCCGAACCCGGGCTGGCGGACAACGGAGAACTGCAAAGCGATTTACAGGAATTATTCGAAGTCGTCGGGGCTGCAGCCAAAGCGGATGCGGCCTGTGTGGCGTTTTTTGTCGATGAACTTCAATATGTTCCGGGAGATCAACTCACGGCCTTGATCACCGCACTGCATCGAATATCCCAGCGGCGACTTCCCGTGGTCATGTTGGGGGCGGGCCTCCCCCAGGTGCGAGGTCGCATGGGAAGGGCGAAATCCTACGCCGAAAGAATTTTCGATTTTTCCGAAATTGGGCCATTGTCGCCGGAAGATGCCAGGCTCGCGCTCGACAAACCCGCCAGAGACGAAGGCGTGGAGATAGAGCCTCGCGCTCTTGATGAGATCGTCTCCAAGACTCGGTGCTATCCCTATTTTCTTCAGGAATGGGGCAAGCACGTATGGGACGTGGCCGAGTGTTCTCCCATCAGGGTTTCTGATGTAGAAATCGCCACCCGGCAGGTCGTAGCCGATCTGGATCAGAGTTTCTTTTTGGTCAGGTTCGACAGGCTGGCCCCGATGGAGAAAAAGTATCTCAGAGCGATGGCCCAACTCGGTGCCGGGCCGCATCGTTCTGGGGATATCGCCAAAAAACTGAACCGCCCGGTAACCTCTCTGGCGCCCATTCGCAGTCAACTGATCAACAAGGGCATGATTTGGAGTCCCAGTCACGGCGACACGGCTTTCACCGTGCCCATGTTCGATGAATTCATGCGGCGCATCATGCCCGGAGATGCGCGGCTGTCCTCCGCTTGAGGAACAATAGCTTTTCCCGTCTCCGTCTTGCCGCTCCACACATCACCCTCCTCCCAGGAACCCGAGCGCGTCCAAAAAGGAACACCCCTGGTTTTGTGATAAGATCGTGTGCGTCGTCGCACGGCATCCGCCGCACGCATGGTTCGTCGCCGGGTTTCTCTTTCGGGAGCCGCGGGAAAGATGTCTGTAAGAATAACCGCACTGCTTATCATCATCCTCATCGTCGCAGGCGAGAGCCCCATCGCAGAGGCGGGCCGCCCGAGGGGACGGCGAAACCGCGTCGTATCGGTTCAGGTGCAAAAGGTCGCGGTGGGCCGCCTGGGCAGGCGGGTAGCGGCCACGGGAACCCTTCTGGCCCGAAGCGAGGCGAAGCTCATGTCCCGCGCCGAAGGGCAGGTGCGCGAGGTTCTGGTGCGCGAGGGCGCGCGCGTGAAAAAGGGCCAGATTCTCTCGCGCCTCGATTCCACCATCAAACGCATAGACTTGGGTCTGGCGCAGAGCGAACTCGCCGCCTCGCGGGCGAATCTCCAAAAACTCAGAGCCGGAAGCCGCCCGGAGGAAATCGCGGCCTCTGCGGCCGCCGTCGCACAGGCGGAGGCGACGCGCGAGCGGGCCGAGGCGGAACTCACCTCCGCTCTCGCCAGAGCAGAGGAGGCGGAGGCCAACGCGCGCTCTTTGGGCGCCTTGCACAAAAAAGGCGTCATCAGCGCGCAAGAGTGGCGCAAGGTGACGACGGAGGCGAATCGCGCGCGTGCGGACGTGGCCGAGCGACGGGCGCGCCTAGCCGAGGACGCGGCCCGCGTGCGTGTCGCGCAGGAGAAGCTCAAGCTGGTGAAAATCGGCGCGCGGGCGGAGGAACTCGCGATGGCGCAGGCGCAGGTGAGCCAGCGTATCCAGCGGGTGAAACGCCTCAAGGTGGAGGTGGAATACTTCACCGTCCGCTCGCCGATCGCGGGCGTCGTCACCGGGAGAAGAATCGAACCCGGCGACCTCGCGGTGAACAGGGCGCATCTGTTCACCATCGCCCAGACGGACACGCTGCGCGCCCGGGTGCGGGTGAGCGAGCTGGATTTGCCGCTGATCAAAAAAGGCCAAGGAGCGCACGTGGAACTCGACGCCTACCGGGGACGCGCGTTTTCGGGGAAGCTGACCCGGATTTTCCCGAGCGTCGACCCGAGTTCGCGGCAGCTCATCGTGGAGGTGGACGTTCAAAACCCCGGGTTCTCGCTGAGGCCGGGTCTTCTGGCCCGCGTGAAGTTCGACCCCCTTCTGGGCAGGCGCGCCATCAACCTGCCGATTCATGCCGTGGTCTGGGACGGGGATTTGCGCACGAAGGCGGGCGTCGTCTTCGTCGTGGAAAGGTTGCGGGGAGCAGGAGGGAGAAGCGGCGGCGGACGAGGCGGCCCCGGGAGGAGGGGCGGCGCGCGCGGGGGCGTAGCCGAGGCGAACGCGCGCGCAGGAGCAAGGCGCGGCCCCCGGGGGGGAGGCGGCCCGCGCTTCATGGCGGTGCGCCGCGAGGTGCGCTTGGGCGAGATGATCGACGGGCGAATCGAGATTCTCCAGGGCTTGCGGGTGGGCGAGCGGGTGGTGGTGAGCGCCACCACCCAGTTGCGGGACAAGCGGCCCATCCGGATCGTGCAGCCCTGAAGGGGGCGGCCTCATGCTGAGCCGAAGCTGCATCAGAAGGCCCGTGGGCACCATCATGGGCGTGGTGTGCGCGCTGGTGCTGGGTTTTTTCGCGCTCACGCGGCTGCCGGTCGATTTTCTGCCCAGAATCATCTATCCCCGGATATTCATCGGCATCGATTTCGAGGGGGCCGACCCCAAAGTGGTCGAGGAGCAGGTCACCAAGGTGGTGGAACGTGAACTCGCGACCACCCAAGGGGTGGTGCGCATTTTCTCGATCAGCCGCGAGGGCGCCGCGCGCCTGTGGATGTTCTTCGATTTCAAGCGCGACATCGATCTGGCGCTTCAGGACGCCATCACCAAATTCAACGTCGCCAGAAGAAACTTGCCGCAGGAGATACAGGATCAGCTTCAGAACACCCGGATATTCAAGTCCGACCCGGCGCAGGTGCCCATCATCGAATACGCTCTCTCTTCCAAAACCCTGAAAGGACCGCAGCTTCAGACCTGGGCGCGAAAGGTGCTCATCCCCCAGTTGATGATCGTACCCGGCATCGCCTCGGTGGAGGCGTTCGGCGGCCAAGACGAAGAGGTGCAGGTGCTCGTCGACTTGCCGAGGATGCAGGGTCTGGGCCTCGACCTGCCGGCGGTCCTGAGAAGGATGCGCGCCGAGAACATGGACCTCGCCGCCGGACGGGTGAAGACCGCCCAGCGCGAGTATTCGAGCCGGACGGCGGGCAAGCTCAAAAACGCGGGCGAACTCTCGCGCCTGATCTTCCCCACGAAAGACGGCCGCCGGGTGTACCTGCGCGATTTCGCGAAAATTCGGGACGCCGGCAAGGAGCGGCGCATATTCGTGTGGCTGAACGGTGATGAGAGCGTCAAGGTGGTGGCTTTGAAGCAGCCCGACGCGAACACGGTCTCCGTCGTGGACGGCCTGAGGGAGAGGCTCGATTTCCTGAAGCGCTACGGCATCGTGCCGCCCGACATCAGCCTCGTTCCGATTTCAGACCAGAGTTTCTTCATCCGCGCCTCGATCAAGAACGTCCTCTCCTCCGCCCTGGTGGGCGGCTCGCTGGCGATACTGGTGGTGCTTTGCTTCCTGGGCAGCTTGAGGCGCACGCTCATCATCGGCCTGGCGATCCCGGTCGCTTCGGTCTTCACGTTTTTCCTGATGTGGATGCTGGGCTTCACCTTCAACATATTCAGCCTGGGCGGGGTGGCGCTCGGCGTCGGGATGCTCGTGGACAACGCCATCGTCATGCTCGAGAACATCTCGCGCCATCAGGCGGGAGGAGGCGACCCCGTCGAGGCGGCGGAGAGCGGTTCCGCCGAAGTGGAAAGCGCCATGGTGGCCTCCACGCTCACGAACGTGGCCGCCGTGATGCCGTTTCTGCTCATCTCGGGCTACGTGGCGCTCCTGTTCCGCGAGTTGATACTCACCATCACGCTGGCGTTCATCTGCAGCCTCCTGGTCGGCCTCACTGTCGTGGCCATGCTCTCCGCCCGGCTCCTGCAGATACCGATGAGCAGCGGTTTAAGCCGCTTTCCGCTCTTCCGCCTGTTTCTCTGGTTCGTCGATCTCGCCAACCGGGTCTACCGCTATATCCTGGGACCCGTGCTCACGCTCCGCTGGGTGGTCATCATCCTCGCCCTGGCCGTCTGCGCGAGCAGCTACACGCTCATCGGCAGACTGGGGAACGAACTCCTGCCCCAGGTGGATGATGGGCGCATCTCGGTGGACATCCGCTTCTCCCCTGGCGGCACCCTCGAATACACCAAACGGGTGACGCGCGAGATTCACGACATGCTCGTGCGCGACCCCGTCGTGGATAAGGTGTTCGCCACGGCGGGGGGGCGTCTCTTCGGCCGGAATTTTTCGCCCTCCGCCTCCCGGGGGAGAATCGACGTGACGCTCAAAGAAGACGTGAGCGTGTTCGACTACCTGAAGAAACTGAGGCCCCGGATCGCGCGGATGACGTATCCCGACGCGCGGATTTACGCCTTCAAAAGCAGGGTGCGCGGCCTGCGCACCTCCAACACCCGGCACAACAAGAGCTTCTCCCTGGGCGTTCGGGGCGAGGATTTGCCCACGCTCAACCGCATCGCGGAAGAAGCCGTCGAGAGGCTCCAGGGCGTGGCGGGGCTTCACAACGTGCAGATGAACGAGGACAGGCCCCGGCCTGAGTTCCGCATCCAGGTGAACAGGGAGCGCGCGGCGGAACTCGGCCTCTCCGTCGAGGACGTGGGCGATACCGTGGCCACGGCGGTAGACGGGTCGATAGCCACGTTCATCAACAGGGTGGATACGCGCGTGCCCGTGCGCGTGAAGTTCTCCGACACCGAGATTACGAGCGAGCAGGATTTGGCGCACCTGCCCCTGTTTCCCCGGGACGGACGCTCCACGCGCCTCCATCACGTGGCGGGCATTCGCTACGGGCAGGGCAGTTCGGTCATCGTCCGCACGGATCAGAACCGCATCGTCCAGATAACGGGCGACATACAGGGCCGCTCCCTGGGCGACGTGAGCTCGGACGTGCGCGCGCGCCTGAAAGACGTCGACGTGCCGAGGGGCTACTTCATCCTGCCGGGCGAGGATGAGGAAAACCTCAAGAAATCGAACCGCGAACTGCTCATCCTGGCCCTGCTCGCGATGTTCCTGGTCTACACGGTGCTGGCCGTTCAGTACGACTCGCTCGTGAACCCTTTCGTCATCATCTTCGCCGTGCCGCCCGCGCTCACGGGCGCGCTTCTGGGTCTTTATCTCACCGGCACGCCCTTCGGCTCGACGGTGCTCATCGGCGTCATCCTCCTCGTGGGCATCGTGGTGAACAACTCCATCGTGATGATCGACTACGTCGAGCGCTTGAGAGAACGCGGCATGGACATCCGAGAAGCCATCATCGAGGGGGCGTCGACGAGGCTGCGCCCGATTCTGATGACCACGCTCACCACCATCATCGCGCTGACGCCCCTGGCGAGCGGCTGGGGGAAGGGTTCTGAGATGCTCAAACCCTTGGGACTCGTCGTGTTGAGCGGGCTCTCGCTTTCCACCTTGTTCACGCTTTTTCTCGTGCCCTGTATCTACCTCGCGGCCCAGAACGTGGTCCGCTCCTTGAGGCGCGCCGTGGGCTTGCGCGAGACGAAATACACCGCACCCGCCGCATAGGCAGGGCTGCCGGTTTCATCCCATCTCTCTGGATTTCCCCATGAAACCCCCGTAGTATCCTCTGCGTTTGTAAACGAGGTTCATTTTCAATAGGAGAGAGCATGGCCGGAAAGGGAGTGGGCGGGAGAGTGCGCGCGGACGGAAGGCTTTCCGATGAGAACAGAAAAGTACGCGTCGAGGCCGATTACGTGGAAACGTGCGCGGGAAGCTGCCTCATCTCCGTGGGCGACACGCGGGTCTTGTGCACCGCCTCGGTGGAAGAGCGCGTGCCGCCCCACAAGCGCGATTCGGGCGAGGGGTGGGTGACGGCGGAATACGCCATGCTGCCCGGAAGCTCGCCCTGGCGCGTGGACAGAAAACGCGCGCGCGCGGGCCGCAGCCAGGAGATACAGCGTTTGATCGGACGCTCGATGCGCTCGATAGTCGACCTCTCGAAAATGGGTGGGCTGACGATTTACATCGACTGCGACGTGGTTCAGGCGGACGGCGGCACGCGGTGCGCCGCCATCACGGGAGGCTACGTGGCCCTGGCGCGCGCGGTGAACGCCATGCTCGCAGATGGGCGCATCGCCGAATCTCCCATTCGCGAAGCGGTGGCCGCCGTGAGCGTAGGCGTGGTCGGGGGCGTCCCCATGCTGGATCTGAATTATTCGGAGGACTCGAACGCCGAGGTGGACATGAACGTCGTGATGACCGGCGGGGGCCGTTTCGTGGAGCTTCAGGGAACGGCGGAGCAGACTCCTTTTCGCAAAAGCGATCTGAACCGCTTGATCGCCCTGGCGGAAAAGGGCATCGGGGAGCTTCTGGAAGTTCAGGCCGCACACGTCGGCGCGAAGTGAAGATCGTTCTTGCGAGCGGAAATCCCGGAAAGGCGCGCGAGGTGCGCGCAGCCCTCTTGGGCATGGACGTAGAACTGTTGCTCCCCGCCGAGGCGGGGTTCCGTTTCGACGTCGAAGAAACCGGTTCCACCTATGCGGAAAACGCGCTCATCAAGGCGCGGGCCGCGTGCGATGCGAGCGGCCTGCCCGCGCTCGCCGATGACTCGGGCGTGGAGGTGGATGCGCTGCCCGGAGAGCTGGGCGTCCGCTCCGCGCGCTTCGGCGGCGACGGGCTGGATGATTCCGGCCGGAACGCGCTCTTGCTCGAAAAAATGCGCGACGTGGCCGAAGCGGAGCGCGGAGCACGCTACGTATGCGTGCTGGCCTATGTGAAGCCGGGCGGTTGGTTCGGTTTTTTCGAGGGTGTGCTTAACGGGCGGATATTGCGTACGCCGCAAGGTGCGGGCGGTTTCGGTTACGACCCGCTCATGTATCTGCCCGCGCACGGCTGCGCCGTCTCGGAGCTTCCGCTTGCGGTCAAGAACCGCGTCAGCCACCGGGGGCTCGCGCTCGCGGAATTCCGCGCGTGGCTGGCCCGGGAGGCGGCGGATGGGTCATAATGGGAGAAATTTATCAGGATTCGGCTGTTCGCCGCCGCCCGGCGGCTGGGGCCGAGATAAACACGGCGCCCATGTTCTCATGATGCGCGCAGCCAGGAGACAACATGTATGTCCAGAATAGAGATGATTCAGCCAGAGGAGGCGGATGCCGACGTGGCCCGCTTCTATGAGGCCACCACCGCCATGCTGGGCCGTGTCCCGCATTCGATGCGGGTGCTGGCCAAGACCCCCCACGTCGCCAAGGCCATGCTGCCCTTCATAGCGACGCTCCAGCGCGAGGGCGGGGGCAGCCTGCTCAAGACGAAGATCAAGGAGATGGTGGTCATCAAGACGAGCCATCTCAACGGGTGCGCCTACTGATACGCGCACAACACGTCGCTTGGTCAAGCGGCCGGCATCACCCCCGAGCAGGTGGAAGTCATCGGCACGGACGGCTACATGGCATCGGATCTGTTCACCCCGCGCGAGAAGGCGGCCATCCTGTGGGCGGAGCACGTGACGCTCAACACCGCGCGTTCGACAGACGACGTGTTCGAGGAGGTGAGGAAACATTTCTCGGAAGCCGAGATCGTCGAGCTCACGATGGTGAGCGGGCTGTTCAACCTCTTCAACCGCTTCATGGATTCGCTCGGCATCCCGCTCGAGGAGCAGCGCGAGGTCGACAAAATCAAGAAATCTCTCCATCTCGACGGCGGGAAGGTCAAGACCTACTACAAGACGATGGTGGACCACTGGCCGAACGAGTACCCCGAACCCGACGCCCAGAACCCGAACAAGAACGGCTGAATTACCTCACCGAAAGAATCGCCCCGGGGCATCGGCTCCGGGGCGTTTTTTTGTGGGGGGGTCTTTCGCATGTCGTAGTACGGGTTTCAGCCTCACTCCTTCTGACGCCCCCGGTGGAAATCATCCGCTCAAATCATCCATAATACGTTCGCCGTCGTATGCTACCTCTCAAACTTCCGGGGGTTTCGGATGAAGCGCATCATCTGTGTTTTCGTGCTGCTCGCCTCGTGTCTCGGCGCAAGTGCCGAGACGAACGTAGGAGGAGTGCTGAACTGCGAAGTGAGCTACACGATTCTCAATGGCTACAAGGTGGAGCAGAAAGTGCGCATCACGCTGCCGACCAAAGAGCGCGACTTGGCCGTCTGGCTGGTGGAGCGGAAAAAGGGCGAGTTCAAGAAGCTGGCCTACCCCATCGGTGGCGAGGGGGAGCTTCTCATCTCGCGGCCTTTCAACAAAACGAAATCCGTCACCTATCCCTTCATCCTCACCTGGCAGTCTTTCGGCCGCTTTCGCCTCACCGGGTTTTTCCTCTCGAGAAGATATTCCCACACCGTCGTCGTGCGCGAGGTGAAAGACAAGAGAATCATCGAGATTTTCCCCGCCTTTCCGGCCCACATCGCCACCAAACTCGCGAAAGGGGAGTGCGAGAAGTAGGGGGTCGAGATAGTGGGTTATTATTCATGAGAGGGAAGATGAGGTGTTGAAGCGAGCCGTCCATCCCGGCAAGATATTGAAGAACGAATTGGCGGAACTCGGCGTCACGCCCACGGAATTCGCGCGCCAGATCGGCGTACCGCCCAACCGGGTGAGCCAGATTATCAACGCCAAGCGCTCGATCACCGGCGATACGGCCCTGCGCTTGGGCCACTGGTTCGGCGTCGAGCCCGAGTTCTGGCTCAATCTGCAAGCGCATTTCGAACTAGCCTGCGCCGAGGGGCAATCGGGCGATGATATCCGCCGTCTGCCCACGAAGGAGGGTCTCCCGCCTCGGGCCGGGTTGCCGGAAGCGATATGATCGATACTGAATTTTGGGAATGCTTCCTACAATCTAGGAAGTTTTGACGCCGTCATTTCTCTTTTTTATCTATCAAGCCTTGAATCTAATCTTTTTTTGATATATTAAATTATATTGTTTGTATATTTTAATATATCAAAGGAATTAAAATGATGTATTCGACCGAACATATAGCCGATATGCTGAAAAGCGCCCGCGAGGGCAAGGGGCTGAGCCAGCGCGCGCTGAGCGAGCAGACCGGCGTGCCGCAGGGACATATCTCGAAGATCGAGAACAATGCAGTCGATCTCCGGGTTTCCAACCTTGTAAAGCTGGCCCGTGTCTTGGAACTGGAAGTTGTGCTCGCGCCGCGCAAGGCCGTCCCCGCCGTTCAGTCGATTGTACGAGACAGTGTCGAAAGCAACCTCTTCGCCCGCGGGCGCGTGCGTCGGACGCTTCGGGTACTCCGGCGCCTTCAGCGCCATATCGCCGCTCTAATACAATTACACCCTAAGGCACCTGAACTGGCCGAGCTTCAGCGCCATGTGCGAGAACTCCAGCATTTTTTGATTCCCCGTCACGACATTGAAACGATCCGCAGCGCCGAGGAGGCTGTGAAGGCCTTTGGGGATAACCCGGAGAGTCTGGACGCTATTCGCTCCTCCCTTTTGCAGCTTCGCAATCTCCGCAATATGCTCGCCCATGGGCTGTCCGATAGGGAGACGAGAGAACCCGTACGCCCGGCCCATAGTCTGGAAGAGGACGATCATGGCTGATGTCGCCGTCCTTGACGTCCTCCTTTATGATGTTCCGATCGGTACGCTGACGCGCGTCGGCGGAGATCGCATACTCTTTGCGTTCAACGACGAGTATATCGCCGATGAGAACCGGCCCGTGCTCGGGCTGAGCTTCAAGGACGAGTTTGGTGAATTGATCACCGACTTTCGCCCGACCCGGGCAAGCGTGCTGCCGTTCTTCTCAAATCTGTTGCCGGAAGGACATCTACGCACTTATCTCGCTGGCCGCGCCGGCGTGAGTCCCGCACGGGAGTTTTTTCTGCTCTGGGCGCTCGGTAGGGATCTTCCGGGGGCGATCACGATCCAGCCCGCCGATGGTGAAGCGTGGCCGCCCGACGTTCATGTCGATCAAGATGATGGGGGCCCGCATGAAACTACGCTGCGCTTTTCACTCGCCGGCGTACAACTCAAGTTTTCGGCGATTGCTGAGGCCAGCGGTGGTTTGACGATTCCCGCCAAGGGCGTCGGCGGCTCGTGGATCATCAAGCTGCCTTCGCGTGAATTCGCAGGTGTGCCCGAGAACGAATATGCGATGATGACCCTGGCCCGTCTTATAGGTATTGACGTGCCGGCCCTCGAACTGGTTGACGTCGATGCGATCGGGAATCTGCCTGAAGGCATCGGCAAGCTGGAAGGAAAAGCGCTCGCCATTCAGCGTTTTGACCGACTGGCGGATGGCGTCCCCGTCCACATTGAGGACTTCGCGCAGGTCTTCGGTGTTTATCCAGATAAAAAATACGAGAAAGCCAATTACCGCAGCATTGCCAAAGTCATTGCCTTGGAAGGCGGCGATGCGGATATCGCCGAGTTCATTCGCAGGCTGACGTTCAACACGTTGATCGGTAATGCCGATATGCATTTGAAAAACTGGTCGTTGATTTATCCCGACCGGCGACGTGCGGCGCTTGCCCCCGCCTATGATTTCGTGTCGACTATACCCTATGTCCCGGATGAGAAGGCTGCGCTGAATTTCAGTCGAACCAAGAGTTTCAGTGAATTCTCTGCAGACGAGTTAGTTCATCTTGCGGCCAAGGCACTGTTGCCCGAGAAGCTGGTTCTTGATACAGCCCATGAAACCGTGGCCCTGTTTCATCAGCATTGGCAGGCCGAGAAGACAAATCTTCCGCTGGCTAAGGAAATCATTCAGACCGTCGAGGCTCATTTCAAGATGATACCGATTGCTTGAAGCAGCAGTGACACCTCCGTCTGATCAGAGCTCTCGAGTCTGCACCCCAACCCCTCACCCCTACAGATAACACCTCAGCAGCCGGATGCTTCGCTCCGCCGCTATGCGGAAGGCGGGTTTCTGGTCGATCTGCACCGAGAGCACGCCCTCGTAGCCGATCTCCCTGAGCGCGCGGATGAAGTCGCCGAAGTGGATATGGCCCGACCCCGGATAGCCGCGCGTGGAATCGGCGGCGTGCACGTATTCTATCCACTCGCGCGCGGCGAAGATGGCTCCGGGTATCGAGGCGTCTTCGGAGTTCATCCAGCAGCTGTCTATCATCAGGGCGAGGCCTGCGTGGTTCTCGGCCTTCACGTATTCCATACCCTGGCGCACGGTGTTGATGAAGTTCGTCTCGTAACGGTTGTAGGGTTCGATGTAGATTTTCATCCCCCGCGCAGCGGCGTAGTCCGCACCCGCGCGCATGGCGTCGCGCATCCAGGCGTTCGAGGTCTCCCACATATCGCCGGGGATGCGCGTGCCGCGAAACCGGCCGATGTTCACGCCCAGGGCGCCCAGTTTCTCGCCCGCATCGATCAAGGCGCGCAGCCGGGCGGCGCCCGCCTCGCGAACCTCGGCGTCTGGGTGGCACATCATCACCCCGTCCTGAAGCTCGCTGGGTGCCGAGCCAATCATCGTCACCGAAAGGCCCGAGCGGGCGATTTCCGCCTCCACCCCCTGGGCGTCGGGGTCGCCGGGGTCGCGCATGGCGACTTCGAGCGTGTCGTAGCCCAAATCCTTGAGGACGCCCAGATTCTCGCCGAAATCCCCGCGCACGCCCGGCATCAGGGGCGAGCGCACTTCGGGCGTGGTGATGACGTAGCCCACGCGCATGCGGCTGGGTTCTGCGTATTCGGCGGCGTGAGGGGATATCGGCATTTTTATATGTCTCCAGTGTGTTTACAGGATGAGGGTATTTGCAAAATTTTACGGGAGGTTACGACTGCGCGCGCATCTTGTCGAGAGGGCAGGGCGTCTTTTAAGGGGCGACGTATGCCGAGGCGGATACCGCCTCGTGAACTCCTGGTTCAGGGCTCAAAAAAGCCCGGCGCCTGAGGTGGAAAACCAGACGCCGGGCAGGATATCACCGATGAGCGGCCTCAAACCCTATGGCCGGATGAGAAGCTGAAACGCGTATCCCGCAACCAGTGACCCCAGGATGCCCGTGGCGAGATAGATGGCGAAGATTTTGCGCTTCACCAGCGCCCACACGCCGGCCATGGCGGGAATGCACGTGGCGGGACCGGCGATGAGAAAGGCCATGGCGGCGCCCGCGCCCATGCCTGCGGCGAGGAGTCCCTTGGTGATGGGAATGGCGGCGACGCCCGAGGTGTAGAGCGGGATTCCCACCGCGCTCGCCAGGGGAATCGACCAGGGGTTTTCCTCGCCGAGTACCGCGCCTATCCACGCGGGGTCGACGTAGTGGACGATCAGCGCTTCCAGGAAAAACGCCACGGCCAGCCACTTGGCGAGATAACCGCCCACGCTCATCGCCTGGGCGGTGAAGCCGCTCAAGGACGGCCCCTTCATCCGGGTTTTGCCTTGGGTTTCCTGCGCGCCCGGCGCGACGATGGTCCTCAGTTCACCGTCGAGCCTGCCGCCTCGCCCGATGAGGTATGTGGCGTAGCCCGCTCCGGCGCCTAAGACGATGGCGGTGACGAGCCGCGCGATGGCGTAATCCGTGCCCAAAACGCCTGCGGTCAGCACGAATTTCTCGGGGCTCATCAGGGGCGAACTTATCCAGAAGGCCATTACGGGTCCCAGCGGCACGCCGCTCGAAAGCATAGCGGCGATCAGGGGAATGACGCCGCAGGAGCAAAACGGCACGACCGCTCCCACCGATGCCGCACCTGCGATGGCCATGCCCTGGCGTTTGTTGAACACCGCTTTTATCTTCTCGGCATATCCGGCTACGGTGACCCAGGCCGAAACCGCCACGCTCAACAGGAAAAAGGGCGCGATGCTCCAGAAACTCCCCAGCATGAACAGGGCGTTTCGCTTGACCTCGGCGGTGATGAGGCCGGCTGGAATCTCTCGTCCAGCCTGCGTCCAGAGGATGAGCGCCAAGAGCGCAGCCCCCGAGATGAAGCCCCACAGGTAGGGGGAGGTCCATCTGGATTTTGGCTCGGGCGCGTAGCAGGAGGCCTCATCTGCGGGCGGTGCGGGGCCATCGACCGCCTGGACTGTTTTCGCTTCGGTGATCATGACGAGGACTCCTTGGCGGCGCGCGCGAGTTTTTCTATCGCGCGGACGATCTCTTCCTGCTCCTCGGGGGAGAAAGCGCCCAGAAGCGCGCCGTCCTCGAGTGCGCAGCCTTCCGATATGGTCCCGTGGAGCGCGGCGCCCGCCTCGCTCAATCCCAGGCAGCACACGCGGCGGTCTCCTTCCTTCATGCAGCGCTCGATGAGACCGCGCTCGACCAGGGGGTCCGCGCAGCGCGTCACGCCGCTCGGGGTGAGGCGCATTCGCCTGGCTATCACCCCCATGGGCAGGGGGCCCGTTTCCGCATGGGCGAGCATGTGAAGGAGCGTCCACTGGTTGTTGGTGATGTCGTGGCGGCACACCGCCTCCCTGTCGGCGGGTTTTTTCTGATGAAAGAGATTGTCGAGCGCCACGTGAAGGCGCGCGCCGAGGCCGTGGGTCTCCAGGGCTGTTCCCTCGCAACAGGCTTGCGGAGTGATGTCCATTCTATTCATGACTCCTCGATATAATCATTCCCGGATTTCGTGGCCCGGGTTTTTGAGGCGCAGCCTCGATGTTTCCCGGGCATTTCGTCTGATGGTTCTTTTTTAATCTTTGTCAAATATGCGGCGCATCAATATTTGACTAAATCAAATATATTGCCATTCAACTTTCGTGTCAAGGGATTTTTTTGTTTTTTTGAAAAAAATGCGTTTTGGAGCCAAACCGGCTCGAGAGCCTGCTCCCGGCTTGTTCCATCCACTGACCACCCCTATACTCTGGGCGATTCGCGCGGCGCCTCGCCGAGCCGCTGTTTCAGCTTTTGCCTTACGGGCCTTGAAGGGGGAAATGATGAAACCCATCGCCCTGGATGAAATCACCGAAGATCGCGCCACCGGGAAGGTTGCGGCGATCTATGAAGACATGCGTCGGGTGCTCCGCAGCACGCAGGTGAACCTCATCTATCGCACCCTGGCCGTTCATGAACAATACTTTTCCGCGGCCTGGGATGCGCTCAGACCCAACGCCTCGATAGCCTATTTCGAGCGCTGCGCGGATAACCTCAGGATGCGGATGGCCCCGCCCATGCCGCCCGACGTGCCCGACGTGGGAGAAGAATTAGAAGATGATTTCGATTACACGCCTGAGGACATCGACGCGGTCGATGGCGTCCTGGACATATACAACCATGCGAATCCCAAGAACCTCATTCTCGCGGCAGCCTTGAAGGGCGCGCTGAACGGCATGAAGATAGGCGGCGTCCGGCCCGGATCGGACGCGGACACCGATGCGCTGCCCAAGGGGCCACCCCCCTCGATGCGCGCGGAGGCTCTGGTGGACCCGGCCGCCGCCGATGATGCGCTGGGCGCTCTGTACCAGGAGATTCGCGAGGCGACCGGGGGGCTGGGCAGCGTCTGGCGCGCCCTCGGGCATCATCCCGCCTTCCTGGAGCGGGTGTGGCCGTTTCTCAAAGAAGAGATGGCGAAGGCGGGGTACAGGATTACCGTCACCCAGGCGCAAGGCGCTGCGGCTGCCGCGGCCCAGGAGTTTCCCTTCGCCGTCGATCTGAGCAGGGAGCGGGCGGCGGCGCTGGGACTTTCCGAGGGCGAAATCGACGTGATCGATCAAAAGCTCGATCGCTTCATCCACCTCATCCCCAGAACCAACACCTTGGTTCTCCTCATGAAGGCGGCCCTGGTGGGCGAGGGCAGGGTGCGCAGAAAGCCATTCGAGGGGGAGTAGGTTTCCTGCTTCGCCGGCAATCGCCCTTGATGCGTGTTTTCGGGGAATTCCCCAACGCCGGTGGACATTTCCGGCGGTTTTACTGTATTAAGGAGACATCTAAAAAATTTGGGGAGAATGGGGGGTGCTCGTGGGGCGGGGCCGGAAGGCCCCGTGTGCGTTTTACGGGTTGGTATGTTCGCGTAATCGTCTCCGACGCATCTCCCCGTACCCGCCCGAGCGCCATGTTCGTTATTTTCCCGTGATACCTCTCGCGCAAGATGCGCCTCCCTCACCAAGGCGTTGTTGACGATCTCGATTTGTGATATTTTCTCTTGCCTTTTGAGCGGAAAGCAGCACCTGCGAATGGGTTGCCACGGAACAGTCGCCGAGGCGGGCGCCCGTAGCTCAGTTGGATAGAGCAACGGACTTCTAATCCGTAGGTCGCAGGTTCGAATCCTGCCGGGCGTACCATTTTTTTGGAAATCCGAGTTGCTCCTCTCGCCGAATGTGAGGCCACACGCACAGACGAGACGGGTGGAGGCATGGTGGGTGTAGCTCAGTGGTTAGAGCGCCGGGTTGTGGCCCCGGAGGTCGGGGGTTCAAATCCCCTCACTCACCCCAAAGCGATTACATATTCTTGAGCGGAACCTGGCTTCCGAACAAGGCCGGCGGATATCACGCGCCCGTAGCTCAATTGGATAGAGCGTCGGACTTCGGATCCGAAGGTTGTAGGTTCGAGTCCTACCGGGCGTGCCATGGAAAAACAAGGAAATACTAAACAAAATCGAATAGATAGAAAAAATCTATAGATTTTAGATTGGTTCTCTTTGCATCTCTATGTATCCTGAAATGTCCATGTAACAGGCACAAAAACGTCCACCAAAACAGACACTCGATTTACTCCTTATCGATTCGCTCTTCGGTGAATTGCCGGGGAGGTTTCTGCCTAATTTTCGATGTGCTCCTTGGCTTTGCACGTAGGACACACTGTGTTATCGATGCGGAGTCTCCGCTCTCTTGTTCTCCTCAAGCAGGGATATCTCAATTTTGGGACAAGACGGTCACGCTTGTCTTCCCTCGGTTAGGAGATATTCAGGGAACTGGATGCGTACGCCCCTCATGAAGCCGTGCTCGCCACGACCACCTCCTCACTCCGCGTGGCGGATATCGCCGCAGTCGTTTCCGATCCCGGCCGCGTGCTCGGCGCCCCGCGGCCCTACCCGGCTTCACGGGGGACGGCCCGGGATGCCGAGTACCGCCCGACGCCTATGGTATATCTACGACAAAGATCGGAAATTCGCCTGCGGTTAGTCCACGTCTCCAGCCCGCAACAAGGGTACCTCCCCTTTGTACTGCCCATAGACAGCCTGTCAGAGCTTCGGAAAAAATAATGGATACCCGGATTTCTACCCCCTTGACAGCGGCCGAATGAGAGATAGAATATATTTTAGTAAATGGAATATATTTGTTGGCGTAACGCATGGCGTGGGAGCTTTATTGGGCGGCTTATCCGTAGTTGAGATGAGTCGCCCCTTTTTGAAACGCGTCTAACTCGAAGGGAGGGAACTGCAGATGGCGATCAGGAAACTTACGACGATCGGATTTATGATCTGTGCGTTGAGCGTCACGCTGATGGCGTCGGGTGTCGGCGATGCGGACGCCGCGAAGCGCATACGCTGGAAAATGGCGAGTTGGTTCCCGAGCAACCTGACCCAGCTCGGCTCGATGGGCAAAGCCATGGTCGACCGTCTGGAACGGGTTTCCGGCGGCAATATCAGAATCAAGTTCTTCGAGCCCAACGCGCTGATCCCGGCCAAGGAGTGCTTCGACGCCGTTGCGGCGGGTTCGGTCGATGCGTGCTGGTCGACGCCCGGTTACTGGTACGGCAAGGAGCCGGCGCTCGCGATGTTCGCGGCCGTCCCCTTCGGACCCAGAGCCGGAGAGTATATGGGCTGGATTTTCTACGGCGGCGGCTATGAGCTCTGGGATGCGATTTACAAGAAACACGGGTTGAAATCGATACCCTGCGGCGTCATCGCGCCCGAAGCGTCGGGCTGGTTCCGCAAGGAAATCAAGAGCATCGACGACCTGAAGGGCCTGAAGATGCGCTTCTTTGGACTCGGCGCCAAGGTGATGGAAAAAGTGGGCGTATCCACCCAACTCATCGCCGGCGGCGATATCTTCCCCGCGCTCGAGCGCGGCTCGATCGACGCGACCGAATACTCGATGCCCGCTATCGACCTCAATCTCGGCTTCTACCAGGTGGCGAAGCACTACTACTTCCCCGGCTGGCACCAGCAGTCGACGGTATTTGAATTGCTGCTGAACAGAAAGAAATGGGATGCGCTCAACGACACCCAGCGGGCGCAGATTGAGGTGTCGTGCGGCGACGCGTTCCGAGACGGGCTCGCCGAGGGCGAGGCCATTCAGGGCAAGGCTTTGGTCGAACTCAAAAAGAAGGGCGTGACAATCCATCGCTGGCCCCAGTCAATCCTGGACACGCTCGAGGAGAAGTGGGCCGAAGTCGCGGCCGCCGACGCCAAGCGCGACGCGACCTTCAAGAAGGTCTGGGAATCCTACAGCGCCTTCCGTAAGGAATACGCGGTCTGGAAGGACCTCGGCTACCTCAAGTAAGACCGATGTGACGGCGCTCCGCCGTTCCGCTTGACCACAGTACAGGCGCCGGAACCGTAACGGTCACGGTTCCGGCGCCTTTTTCGCGTATGTTGCGCCAGGAAGCCCATTGATGCGGCATCTGTTTCAATTGCAAGAGTTTCTGGCCCGGATCGTGATCGGCGTCGGTAAAGTCAGCGCGTGGTTCTCGATTCCGCTGATGGTCGTCATCATTTTCGACGTCGTGACCCGGCGTTTCCTGGTGCTGGGATCGACCAAGCTGCAGGAAGGCGAGTGGCACCTGCACGCGCTATTGTTCCTGCTGTGTATAGGCTTCGCTTATCTCAACGACGCCCACGTGCGAATCGACCTGATCCGTGAGCGGTTGAGTTCGCGCGCCAGGGATTGGGTCGAGTTCGTGGGCTGCATCGTGTTCGTGATCCCCTACTGCCTGATTGTCGTCTATTTCGCCGAAGACTTCGTCGAGAGATCATGGGCCGTCGGCGAGGCCTCAGACTCCGCGACCGGCCTTCCCTATCGCTGGGCGATCAAGGCGTGCCTGCCTATCGGGCTGTTCGTCCTGCTCCTGTCGGGGATCACCGTCCTGCTGCGCAAGATCATCGAGCTGTTCGGCCCACCGGACCTTCGCCAACTCCTCCCCAAAAAGGAAGAGCACGCGACCGAACAGATCGACCAGATCGGGCCGAGCTAGGGGCGCCTGCGCATGTTCTATGTCGAGGACTACCTGCCGGCCTTCATGTTCCTCACCCTGGCGACTCTCTTGTTCTCGGGCTTCCCGGTCGGATTCGTACTGGGCGGCGTGGGGCTCGCCTTCGGCTTTATCGGCATGTATTTCGATGTCTTCTCCCAAATCGAGTTCTTCAACCTCGTGCTCCGGATCTGGGGTTTCGCCGACAACCTGGTTCTCGTTGCGATCCCCATGTTCATCTTCATGGGGACGATGCTGGAACGCTCCGGCGTCGCCGCCAACCTCCTGTACTGCCTCCAGGTGGTGCTGCGCCGCACCCCGGGCGGGCTGGCGCTCGCGGTCACGGTCATGGGGACGATCCTCGCGGCGACGACCGGCATCATCGGCGCTTCGGTCGTGATGATCAGCCTGATGGCGCTGCCGGTCATGGTCGAGCGCAAATACAACATGGAGCTCTCGACCGGCACCATCGCCGCCTCGGGCACGCTCGGGATACTGATACCGCCCAGCATCATGCTGGTCATCATGGCCGATCTTCTCGGGCGTTCGGTGGGAACCCTGTTCGTCGCGGCCATCTTCCCCGGCCTGATCCTCTCCGGGCTCTATTTCGTCTACATCTTCACGCGGTGCGCCGTGAATCCCTCCCTGGCGCCGCGCCTGCCCAAGGAGATGGGTCCACAGACGCCAAACGAACTGATCCTGATGTTGCTCAAAGGCTTGGTGCCGGCGGTGTTTCTGATCGTCCTGGTCCTGGGGTCGATCATCCTCGGCTGGGCGACGCCCACCGAAGCGGCAGGGGTCGGCGCGGCCGGAGCGACTCTGCTCGCCATCTTCAACCGCAAGCTGAACTTCTCGGTCCTGAAGGACGTGGTCGAGCGCACCGCGCTCACCAACGCGATGCTGTTCTTCATATTCGTCGGGGCGACCGCCTTCTCCTACGTCTTCCGCTCGCTCGGCGGCGACGACTTCATCAAGGACGTGATCTACTCCGTGGGGGTCAACCCCTGGGGAATCCTGGGGATCCTGATGGCGGTGACGTTCTTCCTCGGGTTCTTCTTCGACTGGATCGAGATCACGCTCATCGTGCTCCCGGTGTTTGCGCCGATCCTCGCCGGGCTGGACTTCGGCGACCACCTGCCCAAGAGCGAGGTCATCTACTGGTTCTCGATTCTGATGGCGGTCAACCTACAGACATCGTTCCTGACCCCGCCTTTCGGCTTCGCGCTGTTCTACATGAAGGGGGTAGCGCCGCCCCAGGTGCGCCTCTCGCAGATATATCGCGGGATCATCCCCTTCGTGATTCTCCAACTCATCGGGCTGGGGCTGGTCATGGCCTTTCCCGGCATCGCCATGTGGCTACCGAGGGTGCTGCTCAACTAGCGCGACCGCGGAAGAGCGATACTATTTCTATTTTTTTCTGGGTGCAGCCAGCGCCAAGGCGGAAGGGGCCCTGCGGAGGCTCAACATGTAAACCGTCAGCGCTTCGAGGTCCGCCGGCGACAAGTGGGTGTAGGCGGGCATGGCGGATCCGGGAGAAACCCTTTGCGGGGCCTTGAAATGTTCGATGTGCCATTTCGGGTCTTTCCGGCGCTCCCCCGCAAACGTCAGGTCGGGCCCGACAACCCCGCCGGCTCCCCTGATTTTGTGGCAGGCGATGCAGCCGTTCATCAGATAAAGCAGCTTTCCCTTCTGAATGAGAGGGGCCTCTTTCAAAACGCCTGCGTGACACGGACCGCAACTGGCTTGAATGAACCCTCCCCGGAGGAGCGGCTCCTCCCAGAACCGGACTTCTCCGTGGGCATCCTGAAGGGTCGTCGCCCTGCCCTGGCCCTGGTGGCACACGGTGCAACCGAATTGCTCGAAGGGATGCAGCGGGATGGAGGGATGGCTGGCGAAGGGTTGAGCGGCGCCCTGAAACGCCGGGTGCTCGATTCCCCGATGGCACATGACGCACCTGTCTACGCGCTCGCCTCGGTCCACGATGATCTGCTCGAATTGATCTCCGCTCGCCAGAACGGTTTTACGCTCCTCTTCGCTTTCTGTTCTTGCGACGAGCATTTCACGGAACGTCCGTTGATAGCCCCTCCATTCGCGGTCGTAATCCTTCCAGACGGACAGCAGAAAGAATAAGGCCGCGCACACGCTCAGCACGGCGAATGCGACCACCCACCCGAACGGTACATAGGAATTATTCTGCGTTGAATTCGTCATTCGTTATCGGCCTCAGTGCAGGCCCATGGCCTGCCACGGCCATATCCAGGCCCAGTTGGCTCCACGAAAATAAAGCCCGATGATCGTGTAAATCACATAAGACGTCAGAAAATAAGAATACAAGGCCAAGGCCCCCATCCGGCTCGACCCCGTCCGCCGCCAGGTGTAAAGCGACCCGACGGCGAACAGAGCGATCAGTATGGTCCCCGGATTCAAGAGGTCGACCCAGATTTGCGGAGCGCCCGGAACCAGCTTCCGCACGGCGTAGTGCTCGTTCAGATAGGTCAGGATGAGGACGACCGGAATAATCGCCAGGACCGACCCAAGCGTAATCCGCCGACCCTGGTGTGAGGTGAACCAATTTCCCTGGCCCTCCGGGTTGCGGTCTATGTAGGGAATGCTCATGAGGCCGATAATCGCAGCGGCGGGAACGATGACGCCTCCCGCCAGAGCGGAATAGCTCACGATTTCCTGAAGTCCAAGGAAGTACCAGGGGGCTTTGGCGGGGTTGGGCGGATGCTCGGGGTTGGCCAACTCCTCCAGAGGAGCATCGAAAAAATAGGCGACGGCGGAGAGAACCGCCACGACTCCCACGAAGACGACCAGCATTCTGAAAACCGTGTGAGGCCAACTCATGACCTCTTCCTCCGGGGCCTGGGCATCCACCATGGGCGTTTTGCCTTCCGCCAGTTCCACGAGCATGTATGTCTTGTGCGGCGAAAAAGCCGCCGACTTGCCTACAGCGGCCTTCAGGGGCTCCGTGGGTGGACGAGAGAGGCCCCCGTCTTTGCGAATCCGCCAGAAATGGACGCCCATGAGTATGAGCATAATGCCCGGCAGGACCACGACATGCATGACGTAAAACCGGATCAAGGCGTTTTGCCCCACCGTGTCGCCTCCGAGCATCAGGGTGCGAATGTATTCTCCAACCAGGGGCGGATAGCTGGCGATGCTCGACCCGACGGTGATGGCCCAATAGGCGAGTTGATCCCAGGGGAGCAGATAGCCCGTGAAGCTCATCATCAGGGTCGCCCCCCAGAGGAGCACCCCGATAACCCAGTTGAACTCACGGGGCGCTTTATAGCTGCTCGTGTAGAACACCCGGCACATGTGCAAAAAGACGATGGCGACCATCGCATGGGCAGCCCAGCGATGGAGGTTTCGCAAGACAATGCCGTAGGAGACGACGAATTGCAGGTCTTTCATGTCGTTATAGGCGCGTTCGGTCGAAGGGACGTAGAAGAACATGAGCAAAAAGCCGGTGCCCGTAAGAATGAGAAAGAGGAAAAAAGAGATGATGCCGAGCCCCCAGGTGTAGGTGGGCTTCAGGCTGTTGACGTGTGTTCGCGCGGGAAGGACGTGAAGGAAGAAATTAGAGAACATGACCGCCGAGCGGTCCAGATCGTTGTCCGGGTAGCCGCGGCGGAAGATCGAGCGGACTACGCGGTTGTCCCTAATCCAGGATGCGGCTTTTCTGCGCCCTGATTTCGGTGGGGGTTCAATAGCCACGATGTCGACTCAGAGTCTGAAATGCTCGGAGGGACCGACGACTTTGCGCGTATCGACCACGACGCGGCCATCCGGCGATTTCGTTACGAGGAAAAAATCGAGTCCTCGAGGCGCAGGCCCCCCGAGCACCTGTCCCCGGCCGTCGAAAGTGCTGCCGTGGCACGGGCACCGGGCCCTTAAAATATCAGGAGACGCCCCGGGCGCCCCGACGAAGGGACCAATCACACAACGAAGATGGGGACAGACGGCCGTACAGGCCCTAAATCCGTCCTTTTCACGGAAAAGAACCACTTTTTTTTCTGCAAAAAACGTGATGGAACCCACGGGGTACTTCTTCAGGGAATCGAGTTTCAGAACTGCCTCGCCTTCATAAACGACGTTGGGGAACAAAAACCGGACGTTGGCGAGAACCGGACCCAGCAGGGAGACCAGGAAGGAAACCCAGCCGAGACCCAAAAGCATCCGCCGCCGGGGGGTCGATTCATCCAGGCTCGCAGTCATGTCATCCAAGCTCCACCCATTCTTCCTGGAAAGAAAAATTCTCGATGGTGACGGCGCCCGTGGGACAACGCTGCACACAGAGCGAACAACGGATACACGCGTCCGGATCCATGATCATGGCCGCGCCTCTTCCCACCTCTCCGGCGCCCCCGGCGGACGTCCCGTAGCGAGTGCGGATCAAAGCCGCCAGATCCTCTCCTCCCTGAAGGGCTTCCAGAGGAACCATTCGAAGGCAGCGTGACGGGCAGACGTCCACACAACCGCCGCACAGGATGCACTTGGCGCCGTCGAAGATCGGATTCGCGCTGCAGCGCAGGCACCGGACTCCCTGATCGACCGCTTCCCCGGGCGAATAGCCCAGTTCCACCTCGGCGACGCCGATTCGGCGCTCGATGGGCAGCGCGTCGGGGTTTCGCCGGGAAGTTTTCTGGTAGCCGGGATTGACGATGGGGAGCGAAAATCCATCTCCCGGCTCCTGAAGCAGCGCTTGCCGCAAGGGTTCGATGGGGGCCCACTGAAAATGGGTCTGGACGTTGACCTGGCCGCCTGAAAGATAGGTGTGGATGGAGCGAGCGGCCCGGTGGCCGTTTTCCACCCCTTCAATGAAGATCCGGGGGCCCTGGGCAACGTCTCCTCCCGCATACACGCCCGGTGCGGTTGTGGCCAGGGTTTGGGGATCTATACGGATTGTCCCTCGCGGCGTCGTCTCGATGCCGTCCTCCTCGCCGATCCAGGACAGGTCGGAGGACTGGCCGACGGCTACGATTACCGAATCGCACGGAATCACGCGATTGGTGCCGGGTTCGAATTCCGGACTGAAGCGGCCCTCTTCGTCACGGACACGGGTGCATGTGTGGACTTCCAGCCCGGCCACCCGGCCCCCGTTCTCTACAATACGAATGGGTGCCACCCGAGGCTCGATCTCGATCCCTTCACCCAGCGCTTCTTCAATCTCGAAATCCGACGCCGGCATCTCATCGCGGGATTCCAGGCAGACGACATGGACGCTCCTCGCTCCTACGCGCATCGCCTGCCGGGCCACGTCCATCATTTCCCGCATGTGGACGGCGTCCTCCGTTTGATCGCTCACGCTCGAGGGAACATCCGCCTGACCGGCGACCCGGGCGGCGACCCGGGCGGCGTCCATGGCCACGTTTCCCCCGCCGATCACGACGACGCGCTCACCCAATTCGACGCGGAAATTCAGATTCACGTTCAGCAGAAATTCAACGGCCCGGAAAACACCGTCTGCGTCCCGCCCCTCCACGGGAAGGCTGCGGCTTACATGAGCGCCGATGGCGATGAACACCGCTTCAAAGCCTTCCTCGCGAAGAGCGGAAAGGTCGAAGTCTCGCCCGATGGCTTTGTTCAGTCGTAGCTCCACACCCAGGCTGAGTATGGCCTGGATCTCGGCCTGAACGAGATCGCGCGGAAGCCGGTACTCAGGAACCCCGAGCATCAGCATGCCTCCGGGGACTCCCTGCTTTTCGAAAACGCTCACGTCATAGCCGAGCAAGGCGAGATCGTGGGCGCAAGTCAACCCCGCTACACCCGATCCGACGACGGCCACTTTTTTCCCCGCCGTCTTTCCCTGTTCGGGTTTCCGGCGGGCCGCCTCCAGCACCGAGAAATCGTTGATGGTGCGTGTGGAGGGCTGAAAACGGAGATCGCGCAGACTCCCGAGGCTCCGGTGCGAGAAGGGGGTTTCTCTCTTTCCGGACGACAAATCGGCCTCTACCCCGTAGCGCTCCGTTACGAATCGCTTGAGCGCCCGGATAGCCACCGGCGCGTCGATGTTGCCGCGGCGGCAGGCCGCTTCGCACGGCGCCGCACAGATGCGTCCGCAAACGGACGCAAAGGGGTTTGGTCCCCGGGCGATGATATATGCACGCTCAAAGTCCTCCTCGGAGATTGCGGTCACGTAACCCCGCGCGTCCGTATGGACGGGACAGGCCGCCTGGCAAGAAATCGTTTTCCGCCAGTGGTCGTGGCCGGGCAACTCGACCCGAAAGGAGCGCTCGGGGGGGAGAGTATCCCGATTCCCTGAATCCATCCCCATGCTCCTATTTCGCCAGGGAGCGAATGAATGCGACTACGTTTCGGACGTCCGGGTCCGAAAGAACTCCGCCCCAGGGGGGCATCAACGGCGATTTCCCTACCGCGACGCCGCCTAGCTTGGTGATCTTGGCGATATACTCATCCGATATGGTCTTCATATATTTGGCGTCCGTGTGATTTCTGGGTTTCGGGTTGAGCGCACCGGCAGCGGGACCGTCGCCCTTGCCCTTCGCCCCGTGGCAGGAGGCGCAAAGCTGCTGGTATTTGACCTTGCCGGCCGCAGCGTCGCCTTTTTGCTGAGCGACGCCGTCATTAGAGGACCAGAAAAAGATCGCCATTCCGAGTACGCCGATGGCGCAGATGAAAAAGCTTCTCGATCGAGTCATTCGTTTTCAACCTCCCTCACGGTTCTACGGGTTTGTAAGCATCCATCTCCATCAAAGCGTCCGGGGAACGAAACTAAGACTCGTCAGGGAATGCTTGTGCGGAGATTCTCCAATCTTCTTCAACTTCCCCTTGCCCAGCTTATAGCGATAGCGGTTGGTCAGGGGGTCCGGCACCCGGTGAACCACCGAATTGGCCGGGTTTTCGGGAAAGCCGAAATAGGCGAAGGTGACGCCCGCCCGAACCGCATCCGTGACGATGGCCACCGCGGTGAAGCTCCCCTTGCTTTTCTTGATTCGTCCGGCCTTCATCAGCTCGGTAAACGTCTGCTCCTTGCCGTCGACGCCGATGTATCCTCCCGTCTGCACGAGCAGGTCGTCGTTCTCGATAGCCACGAGGTCTCCGGATTCGATGCCGCGGGCGCGGGCGTCTTGCGGGTGAATTTCCAGGAACTGCTGAGGCCAGCGCTGCATGATATAGGGCCGCCGCTTGTCGTCGTAGCCGGATTGCCACAGCTCGTTGATCCGGCCGTTCGTCACCCACAGCTCGTCTCCTTGCGGAGTAACCCGATCGTAGAAATCCTTGAAGTCCTCCCAGTAGCTTTTCAGCAAAACCGCCTTGCCGCTCTGGGTCCCGAAGGAGGTGAGCCATTTCCTGTGCATCGTGGGGCCTTCCGGGGTTCCCAATTCAAGGGTTTCATCATGGAGCCGCTTCGTCCCGACGAGTTCTCCCTTGACCATGCGTATGGGGGTTTGAATGCCGCCGGTCCCGTATTCGCGGAGCAATTCGTGGCCCCGTTTCCCCTCGCGCTTGGCCTTCACCACGAGCGGATGGTAGTTGAGTACCCCCTTGCGTCCGAAGCGGGCCGCCTCCTCGAAGATTTGGTTGCTGTCTTTCCAGTCGAAACCCTTGAATCCCATCTTCCTGGCGAACGCTGCGATGATCCACCAATCGGGCCTGGCCTCTCCGGGGGGATCGGCGAACTTGCTGTACAGCCTGAGGCGACGCTCGCCGTTGCACCGGGTAAAGTCTTCCTCGCCCCAGGTGGCGGCCGGAAGCACCAGATCCGCATACTCGGTTCCGATCGGAGAAACAGGGTAAATGTCCTGGTGGGCCACAACCATGCCGCCGGCGTCCGCACGTCGCTTGAGCGCGTTCACCGCCGCATCAACGTCGAAGCTATCGATCTGATGGGGATTGTGGCGAGTCAATCGCTGGAAGACGTCCATCAGTTCCTGAGAAGCCGCCATGGCTTGACACCAGGTGGTTCCGATGACCCATGCAAAGCGGACGTGGCCGTCCACGACCCACCGGTCCAGATCGATTTCCTTCTTGCGGCGTCCCGGCGCCTTCTCCGGAGACAGGCTCCTCGGGTAACCGGCTGCGCCCATCCAGCCCCGTTGATGCCCCCCTCCGCGGGAAATCACACGGCCTGGCCGCGACCCGGCGCCGCAAACCAGCCCGAGGGCCGCGAAGGAAGCCGTGTTCCCGAAACTGTTGCACCAGTAATTTCCCTTCTCGAGCATGAACGAGGTTTTCTTGCGCGTCCCGTCGGGTTTGGGCTTGGCCAGTATTTCAGCGGTCTTCCGAATGGATGCCGCGGACACGCCCGTAATCTTGGCGGCTTGGTCCAACTCGGCGTAGGGGTAGCTTAGAATCCACTTCTTGTAGCCGTCGAAGTCGGTCCCGTACTTGCCCCAGGTCGTGACCCACTGCCACGGCGTGTTGCGGGTTCCGCGCCCCATGCCGGAGTTTATCTCCCACTTGTTCGCCAACTTTCGCGCAATCCACTCCCTATCCTCCCAGCCGTTTTCCAGGATCAGGCGAATGATGGCCAGGTGAAGCACCGTATCCGTTCCCGGGATGACCGGAAGGAAAAGACCGCCCTGTTTCTCACCGTAGGCCACGCCCGTGGTCTTCCGGGGAAGGGCGAAGACGAGCTTCTTGCCGGGCGTTTTCCCTCCCATGATCCAGGAGGTGAACAAGACCGACTTGGTTTCCCATGGATCGACGCCGGAGAAGAAGATCACCTCGGCCTCTCCCCAGTCGTCATAAGAAGCGCTGAAGGGGTTGATCCCCGAAAAATCGATCCCGGGCGTGTCCGGGCCGGGGCCCGGCTTGTCGTGCGGGGCGTAGGCCGGCGTCCCGATGGCGCGGAAAGCGAGCTTGGAGATGGCGTATGTATTTTCGAAATACTGATAGGAATACGTCTTCATGGCCCAGGCATGCTCGCCGTACTTATCGAGGACGTGTTTCGAGATTCCCGCCATGACGCCCAGGGCCGTTTCCCACGAAACCTCCTGGAGGGTTCCGCGAACCCGCATCATCGGTTGACGCAGGCGATCCTGCGAGGGTTCGTTGGGATTAAAAAGCTTCTTGGCCAGGACGCCGCCCCGGATGGAGTGGTTCCCCCCTACGTTCACGACCTTCGAATCCTTATCGGGCATGACGATAACGTGGTGGGGGCGACCGTTTACCAGGATAATGTTGTGCATGTTCGGGCTGATCCAGGCGCCGCTCATCATGCCGGTTGGGAAATCGACGCCCAAGGCGTTCTCCACGCCCTTGGGTCCGCCCTCGCGTCCGACCGGCCACCGGTACACCTTGTACCCGCAGCCCACGATGCAATAGTCACACGCCGTGGTGAAAACCTCCGCGTCCGGCGGCGGGAGGGGTACACTGTCTTCCGCAAGGTAGTAGTTGGTCACACTTCTTGCCATGGTGCGTCCTCCTCAGCGCTGTAGCGGCGCAAGGTTTGAGTGATAACCGTATATGAGGCCCATCATCCCGATCGCGTAGATGTCGTCTCCACGGGTCTCCAGAACGACCTGGGGAAGGCTTTCCGTGGCCTGTCCCGCCGCGACCATGCCGTGCTTCATCAGGTCGAAGGTCGTCAAATGAAAGGGGCACGGGCCAATGGCCTTGTACTTCCCGTTGTAGGTGCCCTGAAGGGGACCGCCCATGTGGGTGCAAATGGTGCTGAACGCCACGACGTCTCTCTTGGAACCGACGCCGCCGCCGGCCTCGACACCCAACTTGAGCAGCATGCATCCCGAGAAGACGTCTTTCCACGGGTATTGGAAGTATTGCGGCGCATCGACCTTGAGACTGCCGAGCTTGCCGATTCTCTTGCGGGGATAAGCAGCCTTCTGCAGGGCCGCCCCGGCCAGACCGGGGATGCCCGTAACCAGCACCACGCTCACGGCGGTTCCGCCGGTCAGGAGAAAGGCCCGCCGGGACATGCAAGGCCGGGTTTCCTTGGCTTCGTGGCTCATGGATTCCTCCTTACGGCATGGCCGCGTACGGCGGCAGTTCAGGTGGCTGAACGAGCAAAGGCTTATCGCTCGATATCGACAGCAGAAAGGCCAGCAGATCCTCCTTCTCCTCGTCTGAAAGCCCCAATTTCTTGAGAAGGGGACTTTTGTTCGGGTCCTCTCCCCCTCCTTCGTCATAAAAATCAATGACCTCTTCCAACTCGAAAAATGCGCCGTTATGCATATAGGGCGCCGTGTATTTCAGCTCCCGGAGGCTGGGGGTACGGAACTTCCCCCGGTCGGCCTTGCGCTTGGTGGTGTAGTAGAGCCCCAAATCCCGGTCCGCCTTTCGGTACACGGATTCCGGTACTCCCCGAATCACGTGCTGAAAACGCAAGGTAATCTGCCGCAGGGGGTCTTCCTCGAATGCGGGATTTTGGGGAACGCCGATGTTGTGATAGTCATCGTCTGACAACAGGGGTCCGTTATGGCACTGGACACACCGGGCCTTTCCGCGAAAAAGAGCCAACCCCCGCTTCGCGCTTTCTGAAAGCGCCTTGCGGTCCCCTTTCATGTGGCGGTCGAACGGCACGTCCTTCGCCCTGGAGACCAGTGTGCGCTCGAAGGCAGAAATGGCCCGCCAGGCGTCGTCGATGGTCGGCCAGGCGGCTCCGAATACCTCGCGAAAGCGTTTGACGTACTCCGGCACCTGGCGCAGACGCTCCTCCATCATCATGGTGTCGCCGTTCCCGGCCACGTTGCCGGTGGCGGCGCTCTTGGCTTGCGCTTCCAGACTCGGAACCTCGCCGGCCCAGAACAATTTTGCGTAATAGGCTGAATTCAGGATTGTCTGGGAGTTCCTCCAGTGCTGCGTGCCCGGATAACCCCGGCTCAGATCCCCCCCGTCTCCCCAGCCGCTCTCCGGGCTGTGGCAAGAGGCGCAGGACGTGCTGGCGTCCCCCGACAACCGGGCGTCGAAAAAGAGGAGCTTGCCCAACTCCACCTTGGCCGGAGAGGTGGGATTGTCCGCCGGAACCGGAACCGGCGGAAGGGGTCCCAGGGGAGGGAATTTCCCCTCCTGGGCCGAGCCGGCTCCTCCCGTCAGAAGGACGGCGATGAAGCAAACGGCCATCGTTGAACCCACGAACCAATTTTTCATTCGTCTTTTCATGGCCGTCTCCTCAATTATCACCCAGCTTGCGGACTTCATATTCGGGAAGCTTCGGCGCCTTCATGGAAACCGGATCGCCGGAGAGACTTTTCAGGAATTCCACCAGGGCTTTACGCTCATCCGCCTTGAGGCCCAGGGGTTTCAAGCGTGGACTCTTGTTGGGGCCGCGGCCGCCGCCCTTGTCATAAAAGGCGACGACGTCCTCAAGCGTGGCGAATGCGCCGTTGTGCATGTAGGGGGCCGTTCGAGCGACTTCCCGCAAAGTCGGCGTGCGGAACTTGCCCCGGTCGCTCTCTTCTTTCGTCACGACGTAGAGACCCGGGTCGGCCCTGAGGTTCATGAAATTCGGAACGCCGATGACCTTGTTGAACCGGCGGAAAGTGATGTGGCGCAGCGGATCTTTGAATATCTGCTCGTTTTCAGGAACGCCGAGCGCATGGAAGTCTCCGTCGCTCAAAAGAGCTCCGTTATGGCACTGGACGCATCCGGCCTTCTCCTGGAACAGGGCGAGGCCCTGTTTGGCCTGGGAGGAAAGGGCTTTTTTCTCGCCCTTGAGATACTCATCAAAAGGAACGTCCCGGGAGGTGATGGTATGGAGGAACGCCGCGATGGCTTTCAGCGCGCCCCCGAAGGAAGGCTCCCCTCCGTAGGCCTCTTTGAATTTCTTCACATAAAGGGGAATCTGCTTGAGCCGCTCGGGAAACAACCGGCCGTCAACCAGCATGAAGTGGGCCTCGGTCAGGTGATCCCGAACGAGCGTAGGCAGGTCGGCCCCGCTCAGACGACCGTCCCAGAAGACTCGTTTATGGTAGGTGGCGTTCAGGAGGGTCTGCGCGTTTCGGAAATACTTGCTCCCGGGATAGCCCGTGGACAGGCTCTGTCCATCGCCCCATCCCTTGGCGGGTTGATGGCAGGTGGCGCAACTGATCCCTCCGTCCCCCGACAACCGGGGTTCAAAGAACAGATGCCGGCCCAACTCGGTCCGGGCGGGCTTCTGGGCCTTGGGCGCCGGAAGAGGCGAGAAAGAAGCACCCCAGCCCGCGGCAGGAAGAAAAATCCAGGCAGTCAGCAGGATTCCGCTCAGCACCCGACACCCGACAGCGCGAACTAAATCCATTCTTCCTACCTCCCAAAGCTAGCTGTTCTATACCCTATAGGACATCCGTCTCCTCTGGGCCGGAAATCCGGCCTTATTTCGAAGAGAACGTGAAGGCGGCAGTCTCCTTTCCACCGGCGGAAATGGTGATCTTTTTCTTCTTGATCCCCAGAGCCGGATGCCACGCCCGCAGGGAGTATTTCCCCGGGGGTATATTCTTGATCTGAAAGGCCCCATCCCCGCTCACGATCGCGTAATAGGGGTTCCTGGCCACGAAGAGGAATCCCTTCATCCAGTTGTGTACGTCACACTCGATCCGGACGATGGGGCTTCGCCGAACCTTGGCCTTGCGAACGACTTTTTTCCGGAATTTGGGTTGAGAGATGTTCCACATGGACCGTTTGGAGCGGCCTATGATCTCGTAGGTGTGAATGTTGTGATGGGCAGAGTCACTGTTCAGGATGGTGACTTTGCCCCCTTCGGCGACTACTTGCAGGTAGGGAACATAGGCGCACTTCTTCTGGTCCACCACGACGCTCTGGATTTTTTTGGAAAAGGCTTTGCCCTTCTTGACCTTGTGGAGATAGACAATCACGCCCCGGAGAGCGCCGTCCTTCACGTCCACCTCCTGGCGGGTGACCTGGCCTTTGCCACAGGCGTGATGGTCCTTGGTAATGATGTATTTGACGGGGGCGGGAGTATCCCCCTCGAAGCTCACCCGGCCGGCGATGGTTCCGCCGCCTGCGGTGGGCGCGACCTTGTACTTTGCCAGGGAAGAGTTAGGGATAAAAAGAAAAAGCAGGGAAAAAACGAAAAGTAAGAAGTATCTGCGTATCATTGGAGCGAACTCCTTAGCTAAATCTTTATCAGTTTACGGCAACACCACCAAAAGAGTCAATCATTCCATATCGTTTCCGTCCTTGTTATGCGTCGGCAACGTGTCGTGAAGGAGCGGGAATGCCCTTTCGATGTTGATCACGCTCAGACTGGCGGCACGCGTTATCGTCACTGCCACAAGCGTAACAAATCCCCCAACAAAAATTGTAGAGTGCGTACCAGGTCGCGTGTCCTTTATGAACTTGCTATTCTTTTACGTTTAGATATGTAGAAATTGAAAGCCGCAACCTACCGATTGGGAATCCGAACGTTGTAGGTTCGAGTCCTACCGGGCGTGCCACCTGAAAATCAAGGAAACATCATAGAGTCGATAAGGTGCAAGCGATCTGAGATTTCACATGGAGTCTCCTGTGCCTGTCCTCGCCACTGTGCGTACCCATGACGAACAGGCGCTGAAACACACACCCAAAGATTTTGGTGCTTCGCACAACACCCACAATAAGTTCCGTGAGGCGCTCTCCCGCCTTACCTTTTGCAAAATGATTCATGTAATCAGTATGATGGCCTTGCGTGTCATCCCGCCCTTCGCGTTCCTGGCAAGAGCAGGCCGGGCAAGTCCCCTGCCTGATACGCCGGGTGTATGAATAAGAATTTCATCGATTTTCAACATCTTATTCGTGTATAATTCGGCTTCATCTACGCGGAGGACCTAACTATCTACCTTATTGTTCAACAATGACCCTGAAGGAGATATAGCAATGAAAAAACTGCTGGTTGCGATGGCTTTGGTTTTAGTTGCAGGTGCGACGGCCAGTGCGGAAACCGTGAAATTGGGCGTCATTTTCGGCTATACGGGCCCCATTGAATCCCTCACCCCGCCTATGGCCAAGGGCGCTGAATTGGCGATGAAGGAAGTCAGCGACAGCGGCGCCCTGTTGGGCGGCGCCAAGGTGGTTTCGGTGCGCGGCGATAGCACTTGTACGGATTCAGCGGCCGCCAGGGCGGCGACCGAGCGTCTGGTCACGTCCGATAAGGTGAACGCCATCGTCGGGGGGGATTGTTCCGGCGTCACCATCGCCATGCTGCAAAACGTGGCTATGCCCAACGGGGTCGTGATGATTTCCCCCTCGGCGACTTCACCTGCTCTTTCCACCATCAAGGACAATGGGCTGTTCTTCCGCACCGCTCCCTCCGACGCCCGGCAGGGGCAGGTTCTCAACGCCGTTTTGAAGGAAAGAGGCGTCAAGTCGGCGGCCTTGACTTACACCAATAACGATTATGGCAAGGGCCTGGCTGATAGCATCAAGACCAACTTCGAGAAGGCCGGCGGCAAGATTACGATTTCCGCGGCGCATGAAGACGGCAAGGCGGACTACACGGCGGAAGTCGGCGCACTCGCAGCCGCAGGCGGCGATGTTCTGATTGTCGCCGGTTACCTGGACCAGGGCGGCAAGGGCATCATCCGGGCGGCGGTCGATACCGGCGCGTTCGAAACCTTCGTGCTGCCCGACGGGATGATCGGCGAAAGCCTGCCGAAGGCGATCGGCAAGGCGCTCGATGGTTCTTACGGCACCGTGCCCGGCACGGACAGCCCGGGTGCGGCGAAGCTCGGGGCGCTGGCCAAGAAGGCCGGCTTCAAGGGAGGCACCCCGTTCGTGGCCGAATCCTATGACGCCGCGGCCTTGATCCTCCTGGCCATGCAGGCGGCCGGCTCCAGCAAGAGCATGAAACTCAAGGACAAGGTGATGATGGTCGCCAATGCGCCGGGCGAGAAGATTTATCCCGGTGAACTGGCCAAAGCGCTCAAGATTCTCGCCAAGGGTGGCGACGTCGATTACGTGGGCGCATCGGCGGTCGAACTGATCGGGGCTGGTGAGAGCGCGGGCAACTACCGCGAGATACTGGTGAAGGGTGGGAAGATCACCACCGTGCGGTACCACTAGGTCAGGCGTTCCTTGCGGATTTTATGATCTCGGTCGTTGATCTACACATGCACTTTGGCGGCATTCGCGCCGTCGATGGCGTTTCCCTCACTATCGACGGCGGCCGCATCACCGGTCTCATCGGCCCCAACGGCGCGGGCAAGACCACGCTGTTCAACGTCATCGCCGGGGTTTACCGCCCCACGTCGGGCAGCGTCTATCTCGATGGGGAGAACGTCACCGGTCTCAAGCCTCATGAATTGTGCGCCATGGGCATGCTGCGCACCTTTCAGATCGCGCAGGAATTCTCCACCCTGACGGTGCGCGAAAACCTCATGATGGTGCCCTCGGGCCAGGCGGGAGAAAACCTGCTCGGAGCCTGGCTGAAGCCCGAGTTGGTGCGCTCCGAAGAAGAGCGCGTTCGGGCCAAGGCCGAGGAAGTCATCGAGTTTCTTCAAATCACGCAGGTAGCCGACGAACTGGCAGGGAACCTCTCCGGCGGCCAGAAGAAACTCCTGGAACTGGGCCGCGCCATGATGGCCGACGCGAAGATCGTTCTTCTCGACGAGGTGGGCGCCGGCGTGAACCGCACCCTGCTCAAAACGCTGGGCGATGCGATTCTGCGATTGCAGCGCGAGCGCGGCTATACGTTCTGCATGATAGAGCACGACATGGATTTCATCTCGCGCCTTTGCGATCCCGTGATCGTCATGGCCGAGGGCGCGATTCTCGCACAGGGCGGCGTCGAGGAGGTGAAGGCCGACGAGCAGGTCATCACGGCCTATCTGGGCGGGCGCCGCAAAGACAAGCCGAACCGAACCGATGACGATGAATGATTCGGAAGATTATCTCCTCGGCGAGAACATGACCGGCGGCTACGGCGGACCGGACATTCTGCACGGGTGCACCATCGGCGCCCGATGCGGAGAAATCACGGTCGTCGTCGGCCCCAACGGCTCGGGCAAATCCACGGCGATGAAGGCGCTCTTCGGCATGCTGGAGATGCGCGAGGGTTCGGTTCGCCTGGGCGGGGAGGACATCACCGGGCTGACGCCGCAGGATCGCGTCGTCAGCGGCATGAGTCTGGTGCCGCAAACCGGCAACGTCTTCACCTCCATGACGGTGGAGGAAAACCTGGAGATGGGGGCCTTCATTCGCTGCGAAGACATTGCGGACACCATGGGGGAGGTGTTCGACCTCTTTCCCGTCCTCAAGGAGAAGCGCCGCCAGCTCGCGGGCGAACTATCCGGCGGCCAGCGCCAGCAGGTGGCGGTGGGCCGCGCGCTCATGACCCGTCCGAAGGTGTTGATGCTCGATGAACCCACGGCGGGGGTCTCGCCCATCGTGATGACCGAATTGTTCGTGCGCATTCTCGACATCGCCGGAAGCGGCATCGCCGTTCTGATGGTGGAGCAGAACGCCCGCCAGGCGCTGAGCATCGCCGACAGGGGATACGTGCTGGTGCAGGGGCGAAACCGCTATACCGACACCGGCCCGGCCCTGATGATGAACACGGAAGTCCGCCGGGCGTTCCTGGGCGGCTGAGGCGATGGACGGCATCCTGAACGCGCTGATCCTGTTGTCGAATTTCGTCATCGTTCCCAGCATGGCGTATGGCAGTCAGTTGGCGCTCGGAGCTCTGGCCGTCACCTTGATATACGCCATCTTGCGCTTTTCGGACTTCGCCCAGGGCGACACCATGGCCTTTGGGGCCATGGCGACCATCCTGCTGACTTGGTTGCTGCAATCTTGGGGCGTTTCGATCGCGCCGTTGCCGACAGCGTTGCTGGCCCTGCCGTTCGGTGTCCTCTGCACGATAGCTCTTTGCCTGTTGTTCGATCGATGGGTGTATCGTTTCTACCGTCGGGTGAAGGCGAAACCCGAGGTGTTGATGATCGTCTCGGTCGGGGTGATGTTCGTCTACAACAGCGTGGTGCGCTTCATCATCGGGCCAGGCGATCGGTGGTTCGTCGACGGGGAGCGTTTCATCATCACGGCCCCAGCCTTCAAGCGCCTGAGCGGTTTCAGCGAGGGCGTCGCCTTCAAGACTACGCAGGGTTTGACCATCCTGACGGCGGTGCTCGTGGTGGCGGCGCTGTTCTGGTTTCTGAACCGCACGCGCACCGGCAAATCCATGCGCGCATATTCGGACAACGAAGACCTGGCCCTGCTCTCGGGGATCGATCCGGAACGGGTCGTTCGTACCACCTGGATAATAGCCGCGGCGCTCGCCACCATCGCAGGTGTCCTGTATGGCCTGGACAAGAGCTTCAAGCCGTTCACCTATTTCCATCTCCTGCTGCCCATCTTCGCCGCCGCCATCATCGGTGGACTGGGCAACCCGCTGGGCGCGATCGCAGGAGGCTTCACCATCGCCTTCTCCGAAGTCACGCTCACCTACGCCTACAAGAAATTCCTCGCCTATTCCCTGCCCGGCGATTGGGCGCCGCAAGGGTTGGTGCAATTGTTGTCCACGGATTACAAGTTCGCGGTTTCCTTCGTCATACTGGTACTGGTGCTGCTGCTCCGTCCCACCGGCATTTTCGGGCGGAGAGCGCCATGAACCCCACAGACCGTACGCGCGCCATCTTCATGTTCGCCGCCATGTTCACGGCTTTGGCCGTGGTCGGCCTGGTCCAAAGCTGGCCCTTGGCGCTGGCGATCCTGAATCTCTGCCTGATATCGGCCGTGATGTCTCTGGGCGTCAACATACAGTGGGGCTATGCCGGACTCTTCAACATCGGGGTGATGGGGTTCGCGGCGCTGGGCGGGGTGACGGCGGTTCTCATCTCCGTGACGCCCGTCCCGACGGCCTGGGAAGCAGGCGGCGTCGGCATTATCGTCGCCCTGGGCATCTCTTTGGCGACGATTCTGGCCGCCATTTTCGCCGCCAGACGCACGCCTGCCGGAGCGCCGCGAAAGCTCGTCCTCGCCTGCATCATCATCTTCGGCTATTTTCTCGCGCGCGCGGTTTTTTATCCTGCGGTAGAAGCCATCGAGGCCGTGGACCCCATAAAAGCCGGTTTCCTGGGCGGCCTCGGGTTGCCCATCCTCTTATCCTGGATAGCAGGCGGCCTGTTCGCCGCCGCCGTCGCCTGGGTGCTCGGAAAAATTACTTTAGGATTGAGGGCCGACTATCTGGCCATCGCCACGCTGGGTATTGCCGAGATCATCATCGCCGTCCTCAAGAACGAGGACTGGCTGACCCGTGGCGTGAAAAACGTGAGCGGTCTGCCCCGCCCCGTGCCGTATGAGGTCGACCTTCAGCAGGCTCTGTGGTTTCAGGACCTGGCCGCCGGCCTGGGCGTTTCGCCGGTGGAGTTTTCCTCGATCTTCGTCAAATTGTGCTACGCGGGGCTGTTCGCCATCGTTCTCCTCGTGGTGTTGTGGCTCTCCGAGCGGGCGTTGCATTCGCCGTGGGGTAGGATGATGCGGGCCATCAGGGACAACGAACTCACCGCCTCCGCCATGGGAAAAGACGTCACGAGCCGCCATCTCCAGGTGTTCGTCCTGGGCTCGGCGGTGGTCGGTGTCGCCGGGGCCATGCTCACCACCCTGGACGGGCAGTTCACGCCCGCCTCCTACCAGCCGCTTCGTTTCACCTTCACCATCTGGGTGATGGTCATCGTCGGCGGGTCGGGCAATAACTGGGGCGCCGTTCTGGGTGGCTTCGTGATCTGGTTCTTCTGGGTCGAGGCCGAACCCATCGGTCTGTGGCTGATGGATCTGATCACTTCCGGCTTGGCGGAAGACAACGCTTTAAGACGCCATCTGCTCGAAAGCGCGGCACACATGCGGTTGATGACCATGGGAGTGCTCCTGTTGCTGGTTCTGCGCTTCAGTCCGCGCGGCCTCATTCCGGAAAAATAGGCTGTCGTTCGCCAAAAGCACGAAAGCCGCAGGCCGTGCGCGCGCGAACCCGGGATTTGCGGTTTCATGCTCCCTGAGGAGGTTGCCGCGTGGAGGGCTGCAAAGCGGGGTTCACTCAAGGTTGTTCAAGAGTTGATGGGCCGCGCCGGTTTTGTTATGAGGATCGCTGTGCTAACTTCGGGTTTGAAGATAACCGATCGGCAATAATTCAGATATCGGGTCGCTAGCTCAACTAGGCAGAGCAACGGACTCTTAATCCGTGGGTTCGGGGTTCGATTCCCCGGCGGCCCACCAGTTTTCGCGCATTCATGGGAGAGTCGGTTCCATATGCAAACGCTTGCGTTCATCGTAGTGGCCGTGGTCGTACTCATTGTCGTGTGGAAGGTAGTTCTGAAGGATCCTTTCGGGATTTACCCCAAGAGATAGCCCTCCTTTTTCCCTTACGGCGTTTCTTCCCCGGAGCTTGCACATTACCTTCTCTCTGGGGGTAGTGCCGTTTCGTCCGCATCGCTTACCGGGAAACCGTCTGGAACTCACGCCTTCTTGACTTTCAGCACCAGAATAAACGGGACGACGAATACGAAAGACCACCCCATGACCCAGTAGATGTCGTTGTAGGCGAGCATGGCGGATTGTTTGTCGATGGTCTGCTCGATGAGGGCCATCGCCTTGGTTTGCGCGGTGTGCGGGTCGATTTGCTTGCGGACGAGCATTTCCGAGAGCGTCTCCTTGTAGTGAAGAAAGGTGGCGTTCGACTCGGTAATGTGTCCCACCATGTTCGTGCGGTGAAGAGCGGTGCGCCGCTCGAGTAGTATCGCCATTACGGCGAACCCCAGGTTGCCCCCCAGGCGGCGCGCCAGGTTGTAGAGGCTCGTGGCGGAGTTGATGTCGGTCACCGCCGTGGTGCTGAATGCGACGGTCGTCAGGGTGACGAAGACGAAGGGCATGCCGAACCCCAGGATGACGAGGCGCGACACCATGTCCCAGTAGTCGGTCTGCAACGAGAGCCCCGACATCAGAAACAACGACGTCATGGCCAGCGCGACGCCGCCGCACATCAATATCCTGTAGTCCACCAGGTTATACAGGTGCCCCACGATGGGCATCATGCAAAAGAGTGCGATACCCCTTGGCAGCATGACGAGGCCGGTTTCATACGGACTGTGGTCGAGCAGGTTTTGCAGAAATTGCGGCAGGATGAAGGTGGTTCCGAACATCACGATTCCGAAGATGAGGACCACGAAGCACGATGAACCGAGGTTCAGGTTTTTGAGAACCCTGAAATCGACGATGGGCTCTTCCGTCCTGAGCTCCCAGAGGACCAGCGCCGTCAAGGTGATGATGGTGACTATCGTCATCAAAATGATGAAGTTCGACTCGAACCAGTCCTCGTCCTGTCCCCGTTCGAGGACGACCTGGAGCGCGGTGAGGCTGACCCCGATCAGGATGATGCCCATCCAGTCCACCTTGTTGATCCCGCGCTTCATGTGGGGCGGGTCGAACACGTAGACGGAGACGAGGGTGATTCCCACGGCGGCGACGGGCACGTTGATGTAGAAAACCCAGGGCCAGCTGAGCGTCTCCGTCAGCCACCCGCCCACCACCGGCCCCATCGCGGGCGCGATTACGACGCCTGCCGCGAACATGGCCATCGCCCAGCCTTGTTTGTCCGGCGGATAGGTTTCGCGCAATATCGCCTGCGCCACGGGTATGAGCCCGCCGCCGCCCAGCCCTTGCAAGATGCGGTAGGTGAGCATCTGCGCGAAGGTTTGCGAGGTGCCGACCATGATCGACGCCAGGGTGAAGATGACGAAGGAGATGAGGAAATACCGCTTGCGCCCCAAAAAGGTGCTCCACCAGGCCGACATGGTGATCGTGATGATCTGGGCGATGGTGTAGATGGTCGCTACCCAGGTGATGGTGGACAGGTCGACGTTGAAAGAACCGCGCATGTGCGGCATCACCACGTTGACGACGCTGACGTCCATTATGGAGATGAACGCGGCCGATACGACGGCGAGCGTTATCATCGCGCGGTTGAAAGGGGTCGGGTAACTCGTATCCGAGGTGGCTTCCCTCCCGCTTCGGGGAGCGGATGGAGTCGTTTGTTCGTTCAAGGTTTCTGGTTTTTGGGTTTTTTGTTCATCGGGTATGCCAGCAGGCGGGGGCCGCGCCGTATTTTGGTATCCACGGTCACGTAGGCGGACATGCCGACCAGAAGCGGGAAGTTCGAGGGAGGCGTTTCGTCCAGTAATATCTTCACGGGAATGCGGCGGGTGACCTTCACCCAGTTGCCGGTGGCGTTCTCGGGCGGCAGGAGGGAGAAGGTCTCTCCCGTGCCCGAGTAGAGACTCTCGACGTGGCCCTTGAACGATTTGTTCGGGTAGGCGTCGAGAACGATTTCCACGGGCTGGCCCACGTGGATGCCTTCGAGTTTTATTTCTTTGAAATTCGCCCGTATGTATGCCTTGTCGAGTTGAACGATAAGCAACAAAGGACGCCCGGGCTGCACGTAGGTTCCCGGGTCGACGGATTTCTCCACGTAGCCGGACACGGGCGCGCGAATCTCGGTGTAGGAGAGGAGAAGCTCTTTTTCCCTGTAAGTGGCCAGGGCTTCTTCGAGTTCCGCCTTGAGGGAATCGGCGTCATGGCTCTTCATGCGCCGGGAGCGGTCTTCGTTTTTGGCCAGCGCCACGGCGGCCTGCGCTTCTTCGATCTGGTTCACGATCGCCGAAACCTTGTTTTCCTCCACGTTGAGCGCGGCCCGGGAGGCGTCGTAATTCGCCTTGCCGACGTCATAAGAAGCACGAGCGAGCGCCAGGTTTTCGTCGGAGATGATTTTTTGCTCGTGCAGACGCTGTTTTCTGTTCCAGTCCTCGCGCGCCTGGTTCACCGTGGCCGCTTGGGCGCGCGTTTCGTTTTTTCTTTGAACGAGCAGAGAGCGGGCAGAGCGGAGGGTGCGCCTCAATGTCTCCAGGCGGGCGCTTGCCTCCTGCTGAAGACCGCTCGCGCGGCCCATGGAGTGGGTGACGGACACCTTGCTCGCCTCATATCTCGCGCGGGCGACGGCCACGGCGGCCTTGGCTTTTTGGAGAGCCACTTCGAGACGCCGCTTGTCGAGGACGAGAAGGAGGTCCCCTTTTCTGACCGCCTGGTTGTCCTTGACCATGAGTTTTCTGACCACGCCCGGAATTTCGACGCTCACGGGCGTCAACGTGCTCTTGACATAGGCGTTGTCCGTCGAGACGTATCGCTCCCAGTGCTGCCACCAGAAGTATCCCCCCTCGGCGGCGGCGAACAGGCCCACGGCGAGGATCAGGAAAAGAAGGAATTTCTTTACGAAAGAGAATGTGAAGCGCCGTTTCCGGGGACGCCGATTGGGGGGGGGCAGTGGTTTTTTTTCCCTTTCGGCAGGCCCGGTGAGGGCGGGATTTTCCCCATCTGGCGGTTTGTCTGTCATCGGTGCGGTCCAGAATTCGAGGAAAGTGGCGACGCATCAAAATCTGCGATTTACGAAGAGAACCTGCTTAAATTACAGCAAATAATGCAGGTTCGCCATCGTGAGTGGCCGAAAAGCACGATGATGTAATATGTTGCGTTCACTGAGAGCGGCGCCTGGCGTTCACGTTTCGCTATCGGGGCGCAGGGCAGTCGGGTCTTTCAGGCCCCCCGAAAGACATGTTTTTTCTTCCTTTTCGCTCATGGTTTTCGGTAATCGGGCGGGACAATCCTTTCGGGACGAGGATGTCTTTTTGGTGTTCCCGAGTGGGGAGTGCGTCTCGGGGCTTTGGTGTGCTTATGATTCTCAGGAGTTGATGATGGAGAAGACACGGGAGGAGGCCATATGTTCGCCGTAGCGGCGGCCCATGAAAAAGCGGTGGAAGCGGGTTTGCGCGTCATGGAAGAAGGAGGAGACGCCTGCGATGCGGCGGTGGCCGTGTCCCTGGCCCTCGGCGTGGCGGAGCCTTTCTATTCCGGTCTGGGCGGCGGCGGCGTGGCGCTCCTCTGGCGGGAGAGTAAGAAAAAAGCGAGGTTCATCGATTTCGGAAACGAGTGCCCCGTCGGCATGGAACCGGGTATTTTCGAGTGCGATGAAAACGGAAAACACACCGGCGATGCGCACAGCCGGGGCCATCGCTCCATCCTGATTCCCGGATTGTTGCGCGGGCTGGAAGCCATTCATGGCGAATACGGGCGGCTGCCCTGGGGCGATTTGTTCGAGAGCGCGATTCGTCTGGCGGATGCGGGCTTTCCCGTCGGCTGGTTCTATTGCCGCCGGCAGGGGGAGCCGCGCTTCAAGAGTCTTTGTGGAGAATACCCGGAGTTCGCGGGCATTCACTCAGAAAACGGCGCGTCGCTTGCAGAGGGCGCGCGCTTGCGCCAGCCGGATTTGGCGAAAACGCTTCAAGAGATATCAGAAAAAGGCGTTGGCGTTTTTTATGAAGGCGCGCTCTCAAAGGCCATCGCCGAAGAGGTGAGAAGCGGCGGTGGTTATCTGGGTGCTTCTGATATGAAAGACTACCGGGTGCGGTGGATGGAGCCGCTCGCCTCGCGTTATCGGGGCCATCTTTTCTTCACGGCGCCGCCTCCTTCTTCGGGCCTTATCCTGATTCAGATACTGAATTTCCTCGAAGTCCTGCTGCCCGAATGGGATGCGGCGGATGAGAGCGCGCGCGGCCTGGCCTTCGCACGCGCCATGCGCGCTGCGTTTCGCGACAGGTTCTCGGTCTATGGCGACCCCTACCATTACGACATGCCGGTGGAGCGTCTTTTGAGCAAGGAATACGCCGCCGCCGTGGTAGCGGAGGAGCGAGCGCCCGGCGTTCACATCCACGACGCGGAGCCTGGTTCCACCACCCATTTCACGATAGTGGACGACAAAGGCAACGTGGTTTGCCATACGCAGACTTTGGGCATGGCGTGGGGCTCGGCCGTCGTGCCTCAGGGCACGGGGGTCGTTTTGAACAACCATACGAACTGGATGGACCCCCGTCCGGGGCGCGGAAACTCCCTGGGCGCGGGCAGGCGCCCCATGGCGGGCTATGCCCCCACCCTCGTCTTCGAGGGGGAGAAATTGCGACTGGCTGTCGGCAGTCCCGGTTCCTACCGCATTCCCACGGCGGTGGCGCAGGTCCTCCTGAATCTGTTGTACCGGGAGATGCCGCTTGCAGAGGCGGTGAAGGCCCCCCGCATGCACCTGGACGTCGGTTCCCTCCATGTGGAGGATGCAGTGGAAGACGCGGTTTTGGAGTGCGCGCAGGAAAACGGTTTCAAGGTTTCACCCCGCGCGTATCCGCACCATTTCTTCGGCGGCGTGCACGCCGTGGAAGTGGGGGATGGCAATCGCCTCACCGCCTTTGGCGATCCGCGCCGCGCGGGAAGGGCGGGCACGAGGGAATAGGCGAAAAATCCTCCCTGTTTGGCTGGCTGTTTTTCACAATCATGTTTTCTGGATGCGCGCGGGGGGATTGCGTAAGGATCAGGGGGCGGGTTGTCCCCTGATATATGCGACCCGCCTTTTGTTTTTGATCGTCGTCCCGCAATGCTTTTATGCGGAATGCAGAGATGCCTTGCGAATGAAATATCGCGTAGGGGCGGCCCCCCGTGGCCGCCTGCCTTGTCGCCTTTCGTTTTTGTAGGGGCCGCATATATGCGACCCGCATAGAGCAGCATTCCCCTCTTATCGGCCGGGCCGCATATATGCGTGGGACGGCCCCGAGGAGGGGTTCCGTCCCCTACAGACGAGAATCTACCCCCTCCGGAGGGGGGAGTGATAAGAACCTTTTTGATGGCAAGACAAACGGAGAGGTAAACCCCTCTGCGGTCGGGCCGCCACCTGCGAAACCTTCGTCCGTTTCCCTGCCACCCGAATGAGGGCGCGTGAGACGATTCGCTACTGAAAATCGAGCGTCTTCGCCTCGCGGCCCAGGGCGATCTGTCCGATGGTTTCGAGGCACCTGTCGTTGGCGGGAGGCATGACGATGCCGGCCACCGCGTCTCTCAAGTGACGCTCGAGCGGCAAGGAGCGGTGAAGCCCGCGTCCGCCGCACAGGCGGATTCCCTGCTCGGCGAGTTCTTTGGCGGCTTCGGTCGCGAGGTATTTCGCCTGGTTGAGGATGAAGGTCAACTCCATTTTCCCCAGGTTTCCTCTCAACTCGCCCAGCTTCTCGGCGGCGCGGCGCGCGTTTTCTAAAAGCATCGCCATCTCGCCGATCTGGCGCTGCGTGCGGTCCAGTTCGCCCAGAGGAACCCCCATGCCCGATTTCGTTTTCTTCACGTAATCCACCGTGAATTGATAGGCCGCCTCCGCGATGCCGATGTAGACGGCGGTGTATCCCAGAGACCACATGCTCATGTCCTTGCCCAGAATGCTGCCCGGCTCCCCGATGATTTCATCGGCCTTCACGGCGACGTCGTGAAACATCAGGGAATTGGACGCCGTTCCGCGCATGCCGATGGTGTGCCAATCGTCGAGGATCTCGATGTCTTCTCTCTTGGCGGGAATCATCACGTTCAGCAGTCCGTCTTGCAGGCTTTCCGCGCCGTCGAGATAACTCCAGGTGAAGTAATAGGTCGCCCCGGTGGAAAGGGAGCAGAAATGTTTCTTCCCGTGAATGCGGTAGCCGCCGCTCTCCTCGCGAATGGAGGTGCGAACCGCCAGCTTGTCGCGGAAGGAACTGCCCGGCTCGCTCGTGATGGAGGCGAAAATGGCGCCCTCGTTCACGACTTCGGAGAAGTAGCGCGCCATCTGCTCTTTGGAGGCGATTTGTCCCAGAAAATCCACGACGGCGCTGTGCATGTTGAACGTGAGGCCGGTGGAGGCGCAGCCTTTCGCAATTTTAGAGAGCACCGTGACGTAGGTGAGCGAATCCGCGCCGATGCCGCCGAATTCTTTGGGCACCATGAGGGAGAGAAGACCGGCGTCGGCCAGGTCCTGGTAGTTCTCTGCCGGAAAGCGCGATTCCTCGTCGATCATTTTCGCGCGCGGCGCAAATTTCTCCTGACCCAGGGATTCGGCGATGTCGACCCACTTTTGCGATTCGGCGCAAAGCGCACCGGTGGAACTGTTCATCAAAGGCTTCCTCTTTCCGTTGCGTTCTCTTATCAATCGTATTCTGCGAGTGCGGGCAAGGGCGGCTCCAGGGTGATGGGCTCCGTTTCCTCGAGCAGGGGCATTATCTCGCGTCCGAATATGTTCACTTCCTCGACGTGCGGCCAGCCGGAGAGGATGAACGTATGAACGCCCACGTCCACGTATTCCTTGAGCGCTTTGGCGATCATGTCGGGGGTGCCCACCAGGGAAGCGCCGGCGCCCCCGCGAACGGTGTTCACTCCCATCCACAAGGTGTCGGTGATCCAGAGCGATTCGCCCCTCGCCAGTTCGTTGACGCGCGTCTGGCCGGTGCTCTCCGTTTTGGTCTTCATGTCGGCCCAGACCTGCACGTTCGAGATGTCGCTTCCCTCGATAAGCGCCTGCGCGGCTTTTTTCGCCTCCGCCTTGGTCTCCCGGCAGAGGATGTGCATCCGCACGCCGAATTGTATCTCATCCTCACGCCCGAACTCCGCCGCGCGCCGCCTCATGTCGAGCGCGTCCTTGGCGATGGTCTCGACGTCGACGGCGTACATCATGTGCACGTCGGAGAATTTCGCCCCCACCCGTCGGCCTGGCTCCGAGCTTCCGCCGAGATAGATGGGCGGCCAGGGTTTGGAGACGTGGATCGGGAAAAAGGCGGCTTTGCGTATGTCGAAATACTTCCCCTTGTAGGTGATGGGAGCGTCGGCGCTCCATATTCGTGTGACGATCTCCAGAAACTCATTTGTCCTGTCGTAGCGCTCATCGTGTTCGAGGTGGTCGCCGTAGCGCATCTGCTCCACGTGGCTCGAACCGGTGACGACGTTGAGCGTCAAGCGTCCGCCGGTGAGCGCGTCGAGCGTGCTCGCCGTCTGGGCGGCGAATACGGGGCTGGTGAGGCCCGGGCGAAACGCCACGCAGAATTTGATTCTTTCGGTATGTTGCGCCACGCCCGCCGCCACGAGCCAGGCGTCCATGCAGTGGGTGCCGGTGGGCACCAGAAGGTTCACGAAGCCGGCCCTCTCCGCGGCGCTCGCCACTTGGGAGAGATACTCGATGGTGGGTTTTCGCTCAGGCACCTTGGTGTTGATCTTGTGGCCGTCACCCGCCCTGGTCGACGGGAGAAACCAGGCGTATTCTGTCCCCATATTCAAGAACCTCTATAGTGAGAGATGGGGCATAGTATAATCCAAAATCGCCCGATGTGTATTCGTCCCACCCGATTCTGAAAATACAAACAAGGCGGATGCGCGTCAATCTCAAGGCGGCGGTGATGAGAAGCAGCCTTTTGGGGATGCCGTTGATGCGCCCCATGCCTGAAAGGCGAAAAGACAAACCGGAAAAATCGCCTTCTGGCGCGAGGATTAGACGGGGATCTGTCTATCCAACTGCCGGTACTGAACCGCCTCCGCCACGTGCTGGGGGGCGATGTCTCTTTCTCCGGCCAGATCGCTGATGGTTCGCGCTACTTTGAGTACGCGATGATAGGCGCGCGCCGACAGACCCAGTTTTTCCACAGCCAGCTTGAGCAATCGCATGCCCTCCATGTCGAGCTTGCAGTGTTCGTTGATGAGGGCGGGCCCCATGTGGGCGTTGGCGTATATGCCGGGGTGTTCTTGGAAGCGCGCTTTCTGGGTTTTCTGCGCCGCGAGAACGCGGCTTCTAATCGTCGCCGAGCTTTCACCCTCGGGGTCTTCGGCGAGTTCTTTCCACGGCACCCTCGGCACCTGGATGTGGATGTCGATGCGGTCGAGAATCGGCCCCGAGATGCGGGAGCGATACCGGGCGACCTGCTTGGGCGTACAGGTGCATGCACTGTCTCCCCGCAACCCGCAGTTGCATGGGTTCATCGCCGCGGTGAGCATGAAGCGGGCCGGAAACGAGAGACTCGCCTGCGCCCTGCTGATGGTGATCTTCCCGTCTTCGAGCGGACCACGGAGGGATTCGAGCACGTTTTTTCGAAACTCGGGCAACTCGTCCAGGAACAACACGCCGTTGTGTGCGAGCGAGGCCTCGCCGGGCAGCGGCAGCGCCCCTCCGCCCACCAGGCCGGCGTCGCTGATGGTGTGGTGCGGAGCGCGGAAGGGTCTTTCCTGAATCAGGGAATCGTTCTGCGTGAGTTTGCCCAGCACGCTCCAGACCTGGCTGGTCTCGATGGCCTCATCCAGGGAGAGTGGGGGCAGTATGGTGGGGAATCTTTTCGCCAACATGCTTTTTCCGCTGCCGGGCGGGCCTATCATCAAAAGATTGTGTGAGCCCGATGCCGCGACCTCCACGGAGCGCTTGGCCTGGTGTTGTCCTCTGATGTCCAGAAAATCGATTTTTCCGGTTTCTTTTTTCTCGATACCGTTTCTTTGGCAACACGCCGCGGGAATCTCGATTTCCTCTCTGATGAATCCCACCACTTGGGGAAGCGTATGCACGGGATAGACTTCGAGCTTCTCGACGACGGCCGCTTCGGGCGCGTTCTCCGCCGGGAGGACGATTCCGCGCTTACCCATCTTCTTGGCGAGAACGGCGATGTTCAGCGCCCCCCGGATGGGCCGCAAGGAACCATCCAGCGCCAGTTCGCCCAGGAACAACAGGGAATCCTCCGTTTGAGAGCGGGCGTGAAACGCCCCGTTCGCGCGCAGCAACGAGAGCGCGATGGGCAAGTCGAAGGCGCTGCCCTCCTTGCGAACGTCCGCCGGCGAGAGGCTCACGGTGATGCGCCCCATCGGATAGATGAAGCCCGTGTTGACGATGGCGGCGCGAATCCTGTCCTTGCTCTCCTTGACGGCGGCGTCCGGCAGGCCGACGGTGGAGTAATACGGGAGCCCCGATGCGAGGTCGACCTCTACTTCAACGGGATAGGCGTCCACACCCAGGACGGCTGCTGCTTGCGTCTTGGCCAGCATGGCTTCTCTCCAGGTTGTCTCGTGAAGTAGCAAATATAAAGCGAAATTTATAACGAATATAAAACGAAATCAACCCCTATTTCACAAATTTCTGCGTTTATAAATATAAATAATATAATTTTACTTGGGCTTTCTCTGAACGCCGTGAGTATTTGGGGGAGAAAAAAGGCGTCGGCGCGAAGAGGAGTTAATGATTTCCGGCAGTTTGCGGGGGCTCGGTGTCGAGGGGCGAATGCGGGCGAGGACGAGTCGAGGTTCGATGAGCGTCCAGGTGTATGGCGGGTGCGGCCTATTTTTCGGACACTTTGGATCCAGTGGCGAAGACGACTTTGGATGAGACGAGCGAATGAATTTGCTCATCGCTCAAATGAAGAATATCGCGGAGTATACCCTCGGTGTCGCCTCCCAGCAGGGGAGCGGGGCCCGGGTCGGGGTTTCCGTTTTCCGTGCGGTTTAAGATGGGATTTCCCACCACTTTGACATTTCCGAACCCCGGGTATTCGTATTCTCGAATCAGACGCCTCGCTTCGACCTGCTCGTTATCCAGAGCGCGATTTAGCGGGTTCACGGGGGCTGAGGGCACGCCCGCCGCCTCGAAGAGCGCGATCCATTCCTCTCCGGATCGCTTCATCAGGATTTCTTCCATGATGGGGAGGAGGACGTCCCTGTTCACGGAGCGCAGGTCGTTCGTGCGAAAGCGCGGGTCGTCCGCCAGGTCGTCCATTCCCATGACCTCGCACATCTTTTTCCAGAAGCGCTCCTCGCGCGGTGAGAGCACGATGTAAATCGTGGCCGTCGGGAACGCCTGGTAGGGCACCATGTACTCATGGGCGTTTCCGGGCGGATCGGGCACGTCGCCGTTGTTGAGATACATGGTGGCGATATATCCGAGCATGGCGAGTTGGACGTCGAACATGGGTACTTCCAGGTGCGCCCCGCTTCTTCCTTTCGCCTTGGCCAACAGGCCCGCCATGCAGGCGATGGCGGTATAGAGCGCGGTGGAGATATCCGCCGTGGGCGAGCCGTTTCTGGCGGGCGGGCGGTTCGGCTCTCCCGTGATGGACATGTGGCCGCTCACGGCCTGCTCCACCAGATCGAAAGCGGGTTTATCGCGCCAGGGGCCTTGTTCTCCGTATCCACTCGAATCCACGAATACGATGTCGGGGTTTCTCTCTTTCATCACGTCGAACCCGAGGCCCAGCCGCTCCATCGTACCCGGCCGGAAGTTCACCATCACGGCGTCTGATTTTTCCACCAGGGAGAGAAACACCTCTTTGCCTTCGGGCTTCTTCAGGTCGATGACGAGGCCCTTCTTGCCCCGGTTGAACGTGAGGAAGATGCTCGAAACGGGGCCGATGCCCGCGATGGCGGGGTTGCGCCCGATGTCGCCCTGGGGGGATTCGACTTTGATGACCTCGGCGCCCATGTCGGCGAGAATCATGCCGCCGATGGTTCCGGCGATGACTTGTCCGAGATCGAGAATGCGGTAGCCTTCGAGCATTTTGGGAATCCTGAAATTAAGCCCTGGGAGCGGCGGTTGCAGTGGCTTTGATGAGGACGTCGCCGCGCTGGTTCGAGGCGCTCGCCTCGATTTCCACCAGATTCTTCCCCGCCTCCTGGTATTGACGCACGACCCTGGCCTTGCAAATCACCATGTCTCCGGGCCATGCCTGCGCGCTGAAGCGGATTTTGAGGTTTTTGAAGGAATCGGGACCGAGCCACTCGCTGAGCAGACGGGCGAGATATCCGCCCTGGAGCATCCCGTGCGCGAAAGGTTTGTCGAACCCCGCCCGGATGGCGTAAATCTCATCGTGGTGGTTGGGGTTGAAATCCCCGCTGGCGCCCGCATAGCGAACCAGGTCCGTCCGGGTGATGGGGCCTGCCGTCAACTCACACTCCGCGCCCTCGGTGAGTTCTTCCCATTTCGCGTATTCCATGGTCGTCGTCATGTGAAAGCTCCATCAACCCTCTTTGGGAGGGGCCGCGGTTTCGATGAGGGTGCGCCTCGCCACCTGAACCAGTTCGCCCCCTGCATCCACGAAACTGGTTTCGATGACGACGAAAGTCATCATCCCGCCTCTGCGGCCTTCTTTTTCACGGGTGGAGACGATGGCGTTTCGGCCCTTCAGGTTCATGCCGGCGACCAGGGGCTTGTGGTATTCGAATTCCTGCTCTCCGTGGAGGCGGCGCTTGGGGTCGTAGCCCAGATGCGGCATGGGGTCGTTCCCGGGGTTTTCATGCCAGAACTGGCGCACGAACGTGGGCGGAGCGAGCAGATCGTCAAAGCCCGCGGCTCTGGCGGCTTCTAAGTCCGTGTGCACCGGGTCGGCCAGCCCTAAGGCCAAGGCGTATTCCCTGATTTTTCCGCGCTCGACCCGGAATTCGAACTCGGGGAACGTCCTTTCCAGTACGCTTTTATCTAACGGCATGAAATCGGTTCCTCATGAATATCGCTTCATCGCTCGGGGAATATTAAGTTTCGGCTCTTTCGGCGAAATCATCAAGCATCTTCGGCGAGATTCTTAAAGTCCCAGCGCCTTGGCGATGATGTTTCTTTGCACCTCGCTCGTGCCGGCGCCGATGGTGGCCAGCCGCGCGTCGCGGTAGTGGCGCTCCATGGCGTATTCTCCGCTGTAGCCGTATCCGCCCATCACCTGAACGCCCAGGTCGGCCACCCGCTTGTAAGCCTCTCCGGCGTAGAGCTTGAGCGTCGCCGCCTCGATGCGTCCCGCCTTTCCCTGAGAGACCAGCCACGCGAACCGGTAGACCTGGAGCCTCGCCGTATCGACGAGCGTGTGCATTTCGGTGAGCATGTGGCTGACGGCCTGGAACTTGCCGATGGGGCGGCCGAACTGTTTCCTTTCTTTCGCGTGATTGAGAGCCAGGTCGAGCGCCGCCGCCGCCGCGCCAGTGCGCGCTGCGGACAGGCACAGGCGCTCGGTGGTGATGTACGCCATCAGGCCCTTCCAGCCGTCTCCCACGTTTCCCAAAACATCGCATGTGCTCGCCTCCACGGCGTCATAGTGCACCACGCAGGTGCCCATCGCCCGGTGGCCGAGCAGATCGAGCTTCGACCAGCTGACGCCCTCGGCATCGGCGGGAAGGATAAAATTCGTGATGCCCTCGTGCTTTTGGCCCGAGTTGTCCGTTCGCGCGGCGACGAGTATGTGCGTGGCCGTCGGCATGCCGGAGGTGAAGTTTTTCGTGCCCGTGAGCCGGAAGCGGTCTTGCTCGCGATCCGCGCGCGTTATGATGGCCGCGGCGTCAGAGCCCGCGTCCGGCTCGGTGAGGCTGAACGCGAAATACTTCTTCCCCTGGATGGTGGCGGGAATGAATTCTTTTTTCTGCGCATCCGTTCCGCTGACCAGAAGGGCGTCCACGCCGTAGCAGACGTTTCTGAAGATCATGGTGGCAAGGTCGAGGTAATGCATGCCCGTGGTTTCGAGAACCAGGGCCAGATCGAGCGCATCGCCTCCCATGCCGCCATATTCCTCGGGCGTGGATACGCCTATCCACCCATCGTCGGCCAAAGCCTTGTAGGCCTCGATGGGAGCTTCGCCCTTCTTGTCGCAAGCCATTGCGTATTCAGGCGGGCAGACACGCTCGAGAAGCTCATGGAGCGTGCGGCGCATGAGTTCCTGGCGCTCGTTGAAAGCAAAATCCAAACCAATGAACCTCAAATGTTAAGTGGATTTCTTGACTCGGGAAGCGATTGAACACCGCCCAACACGAAAAATCAAGCCATACGGCGAAGTGAGCGCGAAACCACGCTTCAATCCAGAACTTCGGGGTTATGGATGTTTATCGGGTTTCCATCCGCGAAAGCGTTGATTTGATTGAAGGCTATCCCAAAATATCTCTCGAACGTGCCTCGCGTGACGTAGCCCAGATGCGGCGTACAAATCGCGTTCTCCATGCGCAAGAGCGGATGCCCGGCTCCCCGAACAGGCTCTTTTTCATACACGTCTACGGCGGCGAAGCCGGGTCTTCCCGCCTTGAGCGCGGCTTCAAGAGCGCCTTCTTCTATCAGTCCGGCGCGGCTGGTGTTCACCAAAAGGGCGCTCGGCTTCATGACGCCTAAATCCTTCGCCGCCACGATGCCCCTGGTTTGAGGAGTCAGACGAATATGGAGGCTCACGATGTCGGCTTCCGCGAAGAGCGCCTCTTTGCTGGACGCCATGGGGACGCCGTCCGTCCGGGCGCGCTCCTCGGAGCCTGCTCTCCCGTATGTGATGACGTTCATGCCGAAGGCTTTTCCCACGGCGGCCATCTGACCCCCGATGTTGCCGTAGGAATACACGCCGAGCGTTTTTCCATAAATATCTTCGCCCAGCGTGGTCTGCCAGCCGCCGCCCGCCAGGTTCCGGATTTCCTGGGGAATGGAGCGCATGGCGCAGTGGATCAGGCCCCATGTGATCTCACATGTGGAGTGTGTGCCCGTGCCGCCTGCGGCCACGGCCACCTTGTGGCGAGTGCAGGCTTCCAGGTCGACGTGCGAGCCGAAACCGGCGCCGGTTTGGCTCACGATTTTGAGATTCGGGAGTCTGGCGAGCAGCGCATCGGTGATGTGGGTGCGCTCCCTGATCAGGACGATGGCCTGCGCTTCCTCAAACCGCTCTGCGAGTGCGTCCAGGTCATCGAGCGTGTCGTTGTGGATGGTGACGTCGTGCGCCGCCATTTTCGAAAAACACGCGAGGTGGCGGATGCAGTCTTGGTAATCATCTGAAATCACGACTTTCATTCAAGTGTCCTTTCTGGAGGCATTCATTGGAAACGAGGGAAAGATATATGTTTTTTGTCTATCATCTGAAGATGTACTATTATCCCCCCGATTAGGGATTTTCCCAAGCCGCGTCGGAATTTTCGGGAGAGAGAATGGCAACGGCGTCTGAGAGAAAAGTACAGCTTACCCGGATGGTCAAGGCGGGCGGGTGAGGCTCTAAGCTGGGTCCGGAGGACCTGAGAGAGGCATTGAGCCAGTTCGAGCCGTTTTCGGACCCGAATCTTCTCTACGGAACGAACGCCGGGGACGACACGGGCGTGTATCGTCTCAGAGAGGATTTGGCCATCGTCCAGACGGTGGATTTCTTCACGCCCATCGTGGATGACGCTTACGCCTATGGCCAGATAGCAGCGGCCAATGCGCTGAGCGATTGCTTCACCATGGGCGCGCAGCCGATCACCGGGTTGAATCTGGTGGGGTTTCCCTGCCGCATCGGTCTGGACGTGTTGGGGAGAATCCTGGCCGGCGGCGCGGACAAGATGCGCGAGGCGGGCGGCGTCATCGTGGGCGGCCACAGCGTGGATGACGTGGAGCCCAAATACGGCATCGCCGTCACCGGAACGGTCGACCCCCGGAAGATGGTGACGAACCAGGGGGCGAAACCCGGCGATACGCTCATTCTGACGAAAAAAATAGGCACCGGCGTCGTCACCAACGTGACGAAACAGGTGAACCCGGTAGTAAAGGCCGCTCGCGGCATTTTTGGGAAAAACGGAAAGCTCCGCGACGGCGTATTCGAAGAGGCGGTGGCCTCGATGCAGGCGCTCAACAACAAAGCGAGCGAATGCATGATGCGCGTTGGCGTAAATGCTTGTACGGACGTGACCGGGTTTGGTCTTCTGGGCCATCTTCATAATGTGATGGAGGCAAGCGGCGCGCGCGCGCGCGTCGTTTTCTCCGGTGTGCCCAGGTTTGAGGGCTTGCTTCCCCACGCCATCGCGGGCACGGCGGGAGGGGGCGAGCGCAACCGCCTGTGGACGAAGCCGTTCGTCGAGCCGAAACCGGGCGTCGATGAGGAGATGGTCGCCTTGCTCAACGATGCGCAGACATCGGGAGGACTCATCATCGCGGTGGATGCGGACAAGGCGGAGGCGCTTTTGGACGAACTGCACGGGGCGGGCGTCGCTCCCGCCGCCGCGTTCGGCGAGGTGGTCGAAGGCCCACCGGGGAGCGTGGAGATAGAGCCGTAATTTTTGTTTTTCACTAAGGAGCGCTTATGGAAAAGGCCATGTTCGGCGCAGGTTGTTTCTGGGGAGTGGAGGCGGCGTTTCGCAAGGTGGAAGGCGTGGCCTACACCGCTGTGGGATACGCAGGCGGCGCGAAGGACGATCCCACCTACGGAGAGGTATGCACGGGCCGCACGGGACATGCGGAGGTCGTCTATCTGGAGTTCGAGCCGGAGAAAGTCTCTTATCGGGAACTGTTGGATATGCTCTGGCGGATTCACGATCCCTGCACGCTGAACCGCCAGGGTCCCGATGTGGGCACCCAGTATCGCTCGGCGATTTATTTCTTCTCGCCCGAGCAGGAGGCCGATGCGCTAGCCTCCAAGCAGGAGCAGGAGGAATCGGGGCGTCATTGGGCCCCGATAGTGACGGAGATTACAAAGGCGTCGAAATTCTGGATGGGCGAGGACTATCACCAGCAGTATGCCGAGAAAAACGGAATCATCTGCCACTAGCCGCATTCGAACGACAAAGGCCCCAGGCGGTTTGAATCCCGCCGGGGGCCTTTTCTTTTGGTTTCTCTTTGCTTAGCCGTATTGCGCCACGACGCCGGCCAGCTCGTCTAGTTTCGGCAAGACGACGTCGGCTTCCGCGGAGGGCAGGATGAAGATGCTCCTCCCCACCCCATTGCTCTCGAGAGCGCGAAGCTTAGCGACGTCAGGAGGTGCGAAGAAAATGCTGACGGGGATGGGCGCACGCCCCGCTTTGGCCGCCAGTTCCTGAAGCTCCCGTATTCGCGGCGTCAAGTCCATATCCCCCCGGGGCAGCGGCATCCACTCATCCCCGTAGCGTACCACGCGATCGAGCGTTCTCGCCCCGTTTCCACCCACGAATATCGGCGGGTGCGGCTTCTGGATCGGTTTGGGCCAGGACCAGATGCGCTCGAAATCCACGAAATCTCCATGATAACTCGCCTCGTCCTCCGTCCAGATGGCTTTCATGGCCTCGATGCGCTCGCGCAGGACGAACCAGCGTTTCTCGAAACTCGTTCCGTGGTTTTCCATCTCCTCGCGGTTCCAGCCGCCGCCCACCCCGAAGAGCACGCGGCCGTTCGAGATGTGATCGAGCGTGGCCACTTCGTTGGCGAGGGTGATCGGGTCGCGCTCGATGACGAGGCATATGCCCGTGCCCAGCATGATTTTTTTCGTAGCCCCCGCCGCGGCCCCGAGACCCACGAAAAGATCGAGCGAGTGCGAGTATTCAAGCGGGAGTTCCGCACCGCCGGGCCAGGGGGTTTTTCTACTCGCCGGAATATGGGTGTGCTCCGGGAAGAAGATGGACTCGAAACCTCTGTCTTCCGCCTCTTTGGCGACCCGGTGCGGGGCGATGGAATAATCTGTCGGGAAAATCGCGACGCCGAATTTCATGATCTGCTCCTCTAGTGCGTGCTATGCTGTGCATCGTCTCTGGATAATTTCTACCTCATGCCCAGGGGGTTCGGTTTTTGTCCCTCGGGGATGAGGGGGTCGTAGGTAAAACCTCTCGTTCTCTCCTGGAACTCTTCTCTCACCTGTTTCAACAGGTTCTCGTCGCTGATGAGTTCCAGCGTGGCGGCCGCCATGGTTTTGGCGGAGGTCATCATGCCCTTTTCTCCGATTTCCATGCCGTATTGCTGCGTGGCGAGCCAGGAATGCCCGGGCGTTCCCGGTGCATGGCAGGTAGTCATCAGGTTGCCCAGGGGCGTGAGCCAGCTCACGTTGCCGCGCTCGTTGCTCGGGCGGATGTCCGCCGGGTCGAGGGGGGACACCTCTTCCGAGAGAGGTTCCTCATACCCCAGTTTTCGGGCGAATTCCTTCGCCTCGTCCGAATAAGTGTGCGCGCCCACGAATTCCAGGTTCCTTTGCACGCAATGGGCCAAGGCGTTGTTGGGGAGATTCTCGTACACGGCGGTGAGCAGTGTTTCCTTCATCCGCGTACCCGACGCCAGCGCGCCCGCTTTCGCGCAGTTTCGCACGCGCTCGCTCAATTCGTTGACCATCGCTCTTTTGGGCGCCCGCACGTAGTACCATACGCGCGAATAGGAGGGTACGACGTTGGGAGCCACCCCTCCGTCCGTGATCACGTAGTGAATCTTGACCGGCTCGATGACGTGCTCGCGCATCATGTTGACGCCATAGTTCATGATTTCCACGCCGTCGAGCGCGCTTCTGCCGTTCCACGGGTCTCGGGCCGAGTGGGCGGTTTCGCCATAAAACTCAAAGACGATGGAATCCATGGCGTTGGTGCTGCCCCCCCGGGTGAAGCTCTTCTCCCCGGGGTGCCAGGTGACGGCGGCGTCGATGTCGTCGAACGCGCCATCGCGCGCCATGTACACCTTGCCCTCCAGGGTTTCTTCCGCCGGACAGCCGAAGCAGACGACACGGCCCTTCGCCCCCGATTCGCGCAGCGCGCGCGCCGCCGCAATCGCTGCATAGGCGCTGGCCGTGCCGAAGAGGTTGTGCCCGCAGCCGTGGCCTTGTTTTTCGTGTGAATCCCCGCAGTGGGGGAGCGCGTCGTATTCTCCTAAAATTCCAACGGCGGGGCCGCTATCGCCCCATCTCGCGATGAATGCGGTGGGCAGGTCGCCCACGCCGCGCTGCACCTCGAAACCGTTTTGCTCCAAAACGTCTTCGAGCAATTCCGCGGATTTGAATTCCTCGAGAGCGATTTCCGCAAAGTTCCAGATTTCTTGGGCGATTTCCCGTGTCTCGCCCGCTTGGGCGTCGAGATAATCGACGGCTTTTTGTCTGAGGTCGTCCATGTTTTTCTCCACATGGTGGCGCAGATGGCGATGGTTGGGTGGAGAGAGTATAGCCCAGGCGATGGGTTTCGTATATGAGCAGGTTTGATTGCGGATGGCGGCGAAAGAAAGATATGATGCGGCCATCTTTGCGGACATTCATCCCATCGCTAGTCTTTAGATGAGCGTCCTGGGAGTCTTGGGACTTCCCTATGGGATTTTCAAAATTTCCTCATTCTTATATGGAGATAGAGCATGGAGAGAAGAACACTCGGACGGACGGGTTTGGAAGTCACGGTTATCGGGTTCGGCGCCATGACCATCGGAGGCGCGTTCGGCCCGGTGGATGATGACGAGAGCAACCGTGCGCTCCACGTCGCCATCGACGCCGGCATGAATTTCATCGACACCTCAGACGCCTATGGCGTGGGCCATAGCGAGACCGTCATCGGCAAGTTTCTCACCGAGCGTTCCGACCGCGGCGATATCCTGATTTTCACCAAGGGCGGAAACGACATGTCGACGGGCACGCGAAACTTCACGCCCGATTACATCGCCGGTTGTCTGGAGGGGAGCTTGAAGCGCCTGGGAGTCGATGCCATCGACTACTACCAGCTACACAACCCCAAGGTCGACAACATGGCGGCCGAGGACAGCTATGCGCTGCTCGAGGGCGCCAAGGCCGACGGGAAGATCAAGCACTGGGGCGTTTCGGTGAACACCGTGGAGGAATGCAATCTGGCCGTGGAGCAGGACAAGCCCGCCACCATGCAGATGGAGTACAACGTCATCAGCCAGGAGGCGGCGCCCGCCTTCGTCCGGGCGAAGGCGGCGGACGTGGGCGTGATATCCCGCGTACCGCTGAAGCGGGGTTTTCTCTCAGGGCGCATCGACGAGGCGTTCGAGTTCGCGGAAGGGGACCGGAGAAAGGGCATCCTCTCGCCCGAGAACATCCGGAAATTCCAGACCCAGCTGGGCCGTACTCGCGAGGTGGCGGGGAATCTCGGCATTTCGGCGGCCCAGGCGGCCATTCGGTTCTGCGTTTCCAACGAAAACGTCAGCTGCGTGATTCCAGGCATCAGAACGCCTGAGCAGTCTGCGCAAAACGCCGCCTGCGGCGAATCCCTGCCCGCCGAGGCCGTCAGGAGAATGCAAGAGACCTAGGCGCGAGGCGGCAGAAAGGCCGCGATCTTTCCATGCCCGCGATAGCTCGTCGCCCCTCATCGGGGGGACGGGTTCGCGTGTATCAAGGAGACAAAAATGCCAGTGACGAATTGGGACGAACTGCCGGTGAAAGTACCGTTCCCGGGGGTGGAAGTGGGCCTCGTGAGCGGAAAGCACTGCATGATCAGCTATATCCACGCGAAAGGCGGGAAGTCCACGCGGAGACACCACCATGAGGCGGAGCAGATTTTCTGTCTCATCAGCGGCTCCGCCCGCGTGCAGGCCGGAGACGATCCGGTGGCGGTCTTGAAACCAGGCGATGTCTGGTACGTGCCGCCGCATACCGAGCATCAGGCGGACTATCTGGAAGACACGGTGGCCTTCGAGGCTTGCGGACCGATACGTCAGGATAATTTCGCGGGCTATCTGCACCAGGATACGCATTTCGTGGATCAAAGGGATCTGGCGGCGGACATGGAGAAAGAAAAAGCAGGGTAAAGGATGCGCACCTATGCCTTCGGCGTGATGACCGCCTCCTCGGCAGCGGGATGAATTTGGGCGAAAGAAAAATTCCTCGTCCGTCCTTGCGCGTCGAGATCGATGATTTCGGTTTCATGGAGTGTTTTTTCGATCATTTCATTGACGGCCAGGCGTGATTCGAGCCCGCGCAGGTGGCCCGCGTGAGAGCGGATGGCCGGGTGTTTGGGTACGAACAACGAGCAGCAATCCTGGTCGGGTTCGATGGAAATATCGAACGTATCGATTCCCTTCGCCCCTTCGATGATCTCCTCTTTATCCATGCCGATCAGGGGTCTGAGAATCGGGATTTGCACCGCATCTTCAATCGCGGCCAGATTCGGAAGCGTCTGGCTCGCCACCTGGCCCAGGCTCTCTCCGGTGACCAGGGCGCGGGCATTCTCGAGTTCGGCTATCCGCTCGCCGATGCGCGTCATGAACCGGCGGTAAAGGACGACGCGGTATTCGGGCTGCGTGGCGAGAACGATCTCCTTTTGCAGGTTTCCGAACGGCACCATATACAGCCTGCTGCCCAACTGGTAGCTGTTCAGCACCTGGGCCAAATCCTCCGCTTTATCGGCGGATGCGCGGCTGAGATAGGGTGCGCCATGAAAATGGATGAACACTACTTCGCAGCCGCGCTTCATGATGCGCCAGGCGGCCAGCGGAGAGTCGATGCCGCCCGAGAGGAGCGCCGCCACCCTTCCGAGCGAGTTGATGGGCAGACCGCCCGGACCCGGTATTTTCTCCACATACATCCAGGCTTCTCTTGGAATGACTTCGACGTGGATCGTCAGTCCGGGATGCTCCAAATCGACCGGAAGGTGTCTTCTGGCCTGAATCCTGGAGCCGATGGTCCTGTCCCACTCCCTCGTGCTGACGGGCGTGGAAGGGAACGATTTTCGGGTTCGCACCCGAAAACTTTTGATTTTTAGGGGAGCTATCATCTCGAGCGCAGTTTTTGTCGCCGCCTCGAGGTCGAGCAGAGTTTTTTGCGCCCGGGCGAAATAGGCCAGTCCGAATACTTTGCCGAGCGATTTGATCAGGGCGTCCGAATCTTTAAGGCCGGTAGTTTCCAGAATAAGTCTTCCCGTGCGTTTTTTGACTTTCGCTTCACAAAACAAAGAAGCCGCACGCTCGACCCTCTTGGCGAGGCGATCGATGAAAATCGGGCGATTTTTCCCCTTGAGCCCAATCTCGTTGTAATGAATGAGGATGTAGCCGTCTTTCGGTCCCTCGGAGTTCACGATGTTTTCTCCAGGCGAACTTCTTCTCCTGAGCGGACGTTGAGGAAATCTTTCGCGTCGCCATCCACTCTCCCGAGCGGGTTCACGGGGCTGGCCGCGCGGGGTTTGTCGTCCACGCTCGCCGGGGTGCGCCCAAAGAAAATGCAAAATGCGCTGCCGGGCGGCCAATAGGCGATTTCCCCGACTTCCATCTCCTCGCGCGCGGAATCCTCCAAAGGCGCGTCTACGGGAACCTGAAAATAGATTTCCTCGCCCCAGACGTTCGCCACGCCGGTGATCGGCAAGGCCTCCCACAAGGCGTTCGCGGTTTCGCTCTCCGTCAGTTCCGCCTCCATACTCACATTGCCTGCGGCAATTCGAATTTTTCTGCTCATAACCGGAACTCCCCTCCATGGTTGGACAATCGCCCTGTTTCTGGCAACATAGCCGAGCTTCGCTCAGAGGAAAAGGGGCGTTCCAGCGCCTTGACACCCATGGGCCTCCTCAATAGATTGATTTGCTCTTGTGTTCGGCTATCGGGGAAAATGGTCGAGAGAAGGAAAACCCCGCATCAGGGTTTATCTTGCGGGTCGGAGGTGGGATGAAATTTTCTGAGATTGCGGATTCAATCGCTTCCGAGATGCAGGAAGTGGAAGAAGCGATTCACGCGAATTTTCATTCGGACGTCGTCTTGATTCCCGATGTGAGTGATTATCTCATTGGTTCCGGCGGCAAGAGAATCCGCCCGATGCTCTTGGTGCTCGTCGCCAAGGCGTGCGGCTATGAGGGTCCTCGCGCCACGACGATGGGTTGTGTGGTGGAATACATCCATACGGCCACGCTCCTTCATGACGACGTGGTGGATGACGCGCAGATGAGGCGGGGCAACCCGTCCGCCAATGCCAAATGGAGCAATGAGACGAGTGTCCTGGTGGGTGATTTCCTCTTCGCCAAGAGTTTCTCCCTCATGGCCGCAGACGCCGATTTGCGAATCATCAAAACCATGAGCGAGGCCTGCACCCTGCTCTCCGAAGGAGAAGTGCTCCAGTTGGTGAACATGTACAACCTCAAGCTCACCGAAGAGGAATATCTCGACGTCATCTACCGCAAGACGGCGGCCCTCATTGCCGCGAGTTGCCGCGTCGGCGCCTTGATCCCTGACAGTCCGCCCACGTTCGCGGAAGCGATCCACCAATTCGGCGTTCAGATCGGATATGCCTTTCAACTGGTGGATGACGCCCTCGATTACATGGGAGATGTCGAGAGAACGGGGAAATCCGTGGGCGAGGATCTGCGCGAGGGGAATGTGACGCTGCCTTTGCTCAGGGTTTGCGCCCGGGCCACGGGTGCGGAGTTCGAGAGGCTCAATCACCTCGTGGTTCACGCGGAGGAGATCCGCACGGAGGACATGGATGACGTTCTCGGGTTGATGAACAAATACGGGACGGTGGACTACACCCTTGATAGGGCTCGGGGATATGTAGAGGCTGGGAAAGCGGCTCTTTCCGTCTTGCCCGACTCCTCCCATGTCGACGTATTGCGCGACATCGCCGACTATATTGTCGATCGAGACAATTAGCCTTCCGCAGGTCTGGTTCTTGCGACAGATTCAGCATTTTATCCTGGCTTCGGGCTCTCCGCGCAGAAAACGGCTTTTAGAAGATGCGGGTCTAGCTTTTGATGTCGTACAGGCGCCCCCGGACGTGGAGGAGGGCATTGCGCCAGGGCTTGGAGCCGAAGCCGAGGCCGGGTGTCGCGCATTGGCCAAGGCGTGCTGTGTGGCGAAGATGCATTCTGGTGTGTTCGTTCTCGGAGCCGATACCGTAGTCGTGCTGGAGGGGAAAATTTTAGGAAAACCATCGGGCACGGATGACGCCTCGCGTATGCTGCGGATGCTTTCGGGACGAACACACGAGGTGATAACCGCGTTCACTCTCCTCGGAGCGGGTTCCCGGCATGGGGAGGCGGTCGCTACGAAGGTGTCCTTCCGGGAAATTGACGAGAAAACCATCGGGCGTTACGTGGAAAGTGGCGAACCCATGGACAAGGCGGGCGCATACGCCATTCAGGGGATGGGCGGCAGCCTCGTGGACAGGGTGGAGGGAAGTTACACCAACGTCGTGGGTCTGCCCGTTGCGGAAGTGTTGAATATGTTCATGAGGTGTGGTGTTGTGACGGACGCGCCGCTTCGCTCGGCGCTATAAGATACGGGGATTAAATATGCGTTTGGCTGATCGGATGAAACTGCTCAAAACGGAAAGCGCTTTCGTGGTTCTCGCCAAGGCGAGTGAAATGGAACGCCAGGGTCGGGACATCATCCATTTGGAGATCGGTGATACCGATTTCGACACGCCCTCGAGCATCGTCGAAGAAGCGTATGCGCAGTTGAAAGCGGGCCAGACGCACTATTGTCCATCCGCCGGTGTGTTGGAGCTTCGAGAAGCCGCTTGCGAATGGCTCAGCCGCGATGGGCGCGGGGATTATTCGCCGAATGAAATCGTGGTCGGCCCGGGGGGAAAGCCATTTTTGTACTACACCATCATGGCCACGGCGGGGCCGGGCGATGAGGTGATTTATCCGGATCCGGGATTTCCCGTCTATGAGTCCGTGGCGCTCTATGCGGGCGCGAAGCCCGTGCCGCTGCCGATTTTGGAGGAAAACGATTTTCGCTTTACGGCGGATGATCTGCGCGCGCGGGTTACCGACAAAACCCGCCTCCTCATCCTGAACTACCCGCACAACCCGACCGGCGGGACTTTGACGAGGAATGAACTCGACGCCATCGTGGACATCGTCGTGGAGAACGACATCATCGTTTTATCGGACGAGGTGTATGCCCACATGCTTTTCGAGGGAGAACACATCTCCTTGGGCACGCTGCCGGGCATGAGAGAGCGCACAATCATGCTCGAGACGTTCTCGAAGACATATGCCATGACCGGCTGGCGCCTCGGCTTCATCGCCGCTCCCGCCGCGCTTGCCGAACCGCTGGCCCAGCTCATCACGAACTCGGTGAGTTGCGTGCCCCCTTTTATTCAGTTGGCGGGTGCGAAGGGGCTTTTGGAGGATCAGTCCGAGAGCCGCGCCATGATGGATGATTTCAAGCGCAGGCGCGATATCTTTATTGCAGGCCTCAATGAGGTGGAAGGAATATCTTGCCAATACCCTGACGGTGCTTTTTATGCGTTCCCAAATGTAAGTCAGGTTCCCATGAGCGCGGATGATTTTGCGGATTATCTTCTCGATGAAGTAGGAGTGGCGACTTTGCCCGGCTCCGCTTTCGGCGTTCATGCGGACAATCACCTGAGGATGTGCTTCGCCAACAGCGTGGAGAATCTGGAACGGGCGGTCGATCGCATCGCGGATGCCGTAAAGCGGTTGTGAAAATGAATGATAAAGCATCCCCGGACGCTCTTCCGCGCGTATTTCTCTCCAGAAGGTTTCCTCCGCCTCATTTCGCGGAATTGAAAAAATCCACTGAATTCATCATGCACGCAAAAGACGTGAAGCCGAGCCCCGGCAGCTACAGGCGCGCCGTGCGCCATGCGGATATTCTCATCTCGATGGTGGGAGATGAGATAGACGCTGATTTTCTGGATGCGGCGCCTCGCCTCAAACTGGTCGCCAATTGCGGAGTCGGCTTTAACAATATCGATATGGAAGAAGTCACGAAGCGCGGGGTCCTGGCTACCAATACGCCCGGCGTCGTTACGGAGCCTACGGCGGAATGCGCCATGTCGCTTCTGCTCTCGGCAAGCAGGCGCGTGGTGGAGGCGGATTCCTACATTCGGACGGGAAAATGGAAGGGCTGGACGCCCACGTTGTTGGAGGGTCGGGGCCTGAACGGTCGAGTCTTAGGGGTCATCGGTCTGGGGCGCATAGGCTGCGCCGTGGCGCGCATGGCGAATGCGTTCGGCATGAGGGTCCGGTACTGGAGTCGAAACAGAAAAAGCCCCGAGATGGAAAAGGAGGTCGGAGCCTCGTACCGCTCTTTCCGGAGACTTCTCATGGAGTCTGATTTTCTGAGCGTGCATCTGGCCTTAAACGACGCCACGCACCATTTCATCGGGCCAGAGGAATTCGCTCTCATGAAAAAAGGGGCCGTGGTCATCAATACGGCCCGGGGGGCCATTCTGGATGAAAAGGCTCTGGTCGAAGCGCTGCGCTCGGGCCACCTCGGCGGAGCGGGGCTGGATGTATTCGAACAAGAGCCCAGGCCGCAACCAAGGCTCCTGCGGATGAAGAACGTGGTCATGATGCCGCATCTGGGGACGAACACGGATCTGGGCCGAAATGCGGTTTCAGAGCGGGTGGAGAGAAACGTGAAGGCTTATTTGCTCGGCAAGCGCCCTCCAGATTTGTTGAATCCGGAAGCCTGGCCCCACAGGAGGCGGTGATGTCCGGGCGTGAAAAAAAAACGCTTAGAATCGGCGTCGACACAGGGGGAACTTTTACCGATTTCATCTCGTTCGATGGTGCTCGCGTACAAGTTCACAAAGTGCCCTCCACGCCCGATGCGCCTGAGCGCGCCATCCTCCAGGGGTTGGGTGAACTTTTAGAGGGTCGCGGCGTCACCCTGGATATCACCCATGGCTCCACCGTGGCGACGAATGCCCTGCTCACGCGCCGTGGCGCGAAAACCGCTCTCGTGACGACGGCCGGCTTTGAGGACCTGATCGAAATCGGCCGCCAGAACCGAAAAGAACTCTACAATCTGGCGTATCGCAGACCCCCGGCGCTGGTACCCAGAAATCTCAGAATGAGCGTGGCGGAGCGCCTGGACGAAAAGGGCGGCGCGATACTCCGCCTGAAGGATTCATCCATCAGGGAGCTGAAACAAAAACTCCAGAAAGCGGGTGTCGAGTCCGTCGCCATCTGCCTGCTGCACTCTTATGCGAATCCTTCTCATGAAGAGAAAGTGGCTGACGCGGTACGGCGAAGCGGTATACACGTATCGATGTCCAGCCAGGTGCTTCCAGAATTCAGGGAATACGAGCGTATGAGCACAACGTGTGTGAATGCCTATGTATCTCCCATGATGAATAGATATTTGAAGGATTTGGAATCGCGCCTTGATTCCGGACGTTTGCGCATCATGCAGAGCAACGGAGGCGTCATTTCGAGCACGATGGCGGGCGAGGAGGCCATTCGAACGATTTTGTCCGGCCCTGCCGGCGGTGTTGTGGGCGCCTATGAGGTGGCGAGAAGAGCGGGGTTCGAAAATTCGATCGCGTTTGATATGGGTGGAACGAGTACGGACGTGTCCTTGCTGCATGGCGGCATCGGCTTCACGGCGGAGACCGAAGTGGCCGGTTGCCCTATACGGGTTCCTCTCATCGACATCCACACGGTAGGCGCGGGAGGCGGCTCCATCGCCCGGGTCGATCCGGGTGGGGCTCTGGCCGTTGGTCCGCAGAGTGCGGGCGCCGACCCGGGTCCGATATGCTACGGGAAGGGAAGCGAGGTCACCGTCACGGATGCGAACCTGTTTCTCGGCCATCTTGATCCGGAACAATTCCTGGGTGGCAGGATGGGCCTGGACATGAAGCCTGTGAAGGTCGGCATCGCGTGTCTGGCGAAGTCCTTGCGCCTCGACGCTCGCCAAGCGGCCGAGGGCGTCATTCGCGTAGCCAACCAGCACATGGCGCGCGCGATTCGCTTGATTAGCGTGGAGCGAGGCCACGATCCGCGTGAATTCGCCCTGATCTCCTTTGGTGGTGCGGGAGCGATGCACGCCTGCTCTTTGGCGGAGATCCTCGGGATTCCGAACGTCATCGTTCCCAATGACCCGGGGATTCTCTCCGCGCGCGGGATGCTGACCGCGGACGTGGTGAAAGACTATGCCAGAACGGTGCTGCTGCCGCTCGAGGGGTTGAGCAAGAAATCTCTAGCAAGTCATTTTTCCCCTCTGCTGAAAAAGGGGCGGGACGACTTGAAATTCGAGGGTTTCCCGAAACCCGCCTTTTCGTTCTTCATCGATATGCGCTATCTCGGGCAATCATACGAATTAACGCTTCCCTATCGACCCGATACGGGCGTGGATCTTCGCAAGAGCCTCAGAGCGGCGTTTGACAGGTTGCACGATGAACGCTTCGGCACTTCGAGCCCCGAGAGCGCCATCGAGATCGTGACGCTCCGGGTGCGGGTCGTCGGCGAGGTGGAGCGTCCGCCCATGAGGCGGCTTCCCAAAGCTCCCAAAAGCGTTTCTCATGCGCTCATGGGAAAGCGAAAAATGATTTTTGCGGGAAGAGAAGTCAAGGGTTCGGTATATGCGCGGAATATGTTTTCTCGTGGCAATCGCTTCAAGGGCCCGGCGCTGGTGTGCGAGTTCAGCGCCACGACGGTCGTTTCTCCGGGCTGGGAATGCCGGGTGGATGATTGGGGCAATCTTGTTTTGAAGAACGTAAGCTGAGTGGGCGCGATGGCTGATAAATACGATCCGATACTCCTGGAAGTTTTTCGCAATCTGTTGTTTGCGGCCTCAGAAGAGATGGGCGTGGCGCTGTGCCGCTCTTCTTTTTCCCCGAATATCAAAGAAAGAAAAGATTACTCATGCGCCATATTTGACGTAAAAGGCCGGATGGCGGCTCAGGCGGCGCATCTTCCCGCTCATTTGGGTTCCATGCCGATGTCCGTGGAATACGTCATCGAGCGGATGGTGCTTGAGCCAGGCGACGTAGTCGTATTGAACGACCCTTTCCACGGGGGGAACCATCTGCCGGACATCACCATGATTTCGCCCGTATACGTCAAGGAGAGAAGAAAAGACAAACTGATTTATTACGTGGCCAATCGGGCGCATCATGCGGATGTGGGCGGCATCGCGCCTGGTTCGATGAGCATTACGACGGAGATATTCCAGGATGGCGTGGTGATTCCGCCGGTAAAACTCGTACGCCGGGGAGAGATGCAGGAAGATGTTTTGGCCCTCATACTCTCGAACGTGCGCACGGCCGAGGAACGCAGGGGAGACATCGCAGCGCAAATCGCGGCGAACCGCGTGGGTGAGCGGAGAATCCTGGAGATCATCGAGCGTCACGGCCTGGCCCAAACGCTGCGCTACACGGTGGAGCTGCAAAGGTATTCCGAGCGGCTGACCAAAGCGGTGATACGCGACATACCCGATGGGCGGTATCGTTTCGAGGATTTCATGGATGACGATGGTTTCGGCAGCGGCGCTGTTCCGATACGGGTGGAGATCACCATACGCGGCTCCAGGATGCGCGTGGATTACACCGGCTCCGCGCCGCAGACGCAAGGCAGCGTGAATGCCGTGGAGTCCATCGCCCGCACGGCGGCCTACTACGCCCTGCGTTGTCTGGTGCCGTACGACATCCCGAACAATTCAGGCTGTATGACTCCCATCGAGGTCATAGCGCCCTCGGGCACGGTGGTGAACGCCGAATTTCCCGCCGCCGTGGCGGGGGGGAACGTGGAGACGAGCCAGAGAATGGTGGACGTGATACTCGGTGCTCTCGCGAAAGCCTGTCCCGATAAAATCCCCGCCGCTTCCTGCGGCACGATGAACAACCTCACGGTAGGAGGAATAGACCATCGCCCCGGACCCAGGCAGGGCCGTCCATACGCTTATTACGAGACCACGGGCGGCGGCATGGGCGGGGGGCCGTGGGGCGACGGGGAGGATGCGATCCATACCCATTTGACCAACACCCTGAACACCCCGATAGAAGCGCTCGAACACGCCTATCCGTTCCGTGTGAGCCGCTACACCGTTCGGAGGGGCAGTGGGGGCGGGGGAAAACATCGCGGCGGAGACGGCATCATCCGCGAGATCGAACTCCTGGGCGACGCCACCGTCTCATTCATGACGGAGAGGCGGGAAATAGCGCCTTGGCCCCTGCAAGGAGGGGAGCCGGGAATGAAAGGCAGGAATTCGCTCATCAGGGAAGGTGAGAATAGGCAATTCTCCGGCAAGGCCCGGTTTTCAGCGAAGCCTGGAGACAAGGTACGTCTTGAAACGCCAGGCGGTGGGGGCTGGGGAAAGAAGGATTGAACGCATCTTTCCTCTTCAGGAAATTTTTAACTCTGAGCCCGATCCATAAGGGGCTGTTGAAAAATCATCTTAGGTCGGTATTCACCCCTCCCTCATCCCGAGTAGGCGCGCTTGCGCGCCGTATTGAGGGAGCGCCCTTCGATACGCCGCCTTCGGCGGCTACTCAGGGTGAGGTCAATATAGCGTCAGGGCAAGACGAGGACTTGACGCGAGCGAGGAGGGAGCGTCAAATGCGTCCGCTTCCAGGGCTGGGTTTTTCAACAACTCCCTTAAGCATGAATGGTAAAACCCGAAGCCGGTTATAGCGGATGGCGGAATTTCCCGGAGCGAGTTTGCCCTTCGCCGTTTTCTTTGTAAGATGGTTGTATGTAGGATGATATTTCATATTACTTGTGGCTGTGCCCCTTTTAACGGGCCGGCCTTTCTTTGTTGATGCGGAAGGGAGAAATGTCCGATGCCGGGTGAGCGATTCGTTTATCTCAATGGAGAGATCGTAGAAGAGCAGAGCGCCAGGATATCGCCTTTCGATCGCGGCTTTCTCTGGGGCGACGGGGTATATGAGGTCACCCCTTGTTTTGCGGGAAAGCTCTATCGGCTCGATGATCATCTCGACCGCCTCTATCGCTCGCTCAAGTATGTTCGCATCGACTTAGGGCTAAGCAAAGAGGAAATGAAACAGGCGACGCTGGCGACTCTGGAGTCGAATTTGCGCCGTCTCGAAGAGGGGGCCATGTATCGCGTCGGCCATTGGGTGAGCCGTGGTATCGATGATCCCTCCATGGCGGCGCACGCGGCGGGGCCCGCCTCCGTCTTCATATTCTGGCGGCCCGTGAACGTCGCGTCCTTTGCGGAGCGGTATTTGAACGGCGTGCGCCTGGCGATATCGCCCACGAGGCGCAATCCGCCCGAATGCATCGAGACGAGAGCCAAGGTGACGAGCAAAATGAATCAGATTCTGGCGGAACTCGACGCCGCCGCATCGGGTTCTTTGTCCTTGATGCTCGACGTTCGCGGGAACGTGGCGGAAAACTCGACCGCCAATTTCTTCATGGTGAAAGACGGCGCGCTCTGGACGCCGCATGAGAGGAATATATTACAGGGCGTGACCCGCCTGGCGGTGTTCGAACTGGCCGCACGTTTGGGAATTCCAGTCGAAGAGAGAGACATCACGACATACGATTTGGCGCAGGCGGAAGAGTACTTCATCACATCGAGCGCTATTTGCGCCATGCCGGTGCGTGAAATTGACAGCTTCAAGCCGAGCGTCCCGGTTCCGGGGCCCGTCACGAAACGCCTGATCGAAGCGTTTGTGGAAGATACCGGGTATGATTTTCGAGAACAACTGAAAGAAAAAACAGCTAAAGACGCCTGAGGCGTATTCTTAGATTATTTCACATGTAGATGAGGAAGAGATGCCGTATTACATCACCAAAGCGAGGCTCGAGCGATTGAGGCATAAGGTCGAGGAAATTCAGCACCGCCTGAAGCATGAGGTGTCGAAAGAAATCGGCAAGGCGGCGAGTTTGGGTGATTTGAGCGAAAATGCCGAGTGGGAGGCGGCCATTGAGTTGCAGGGCAACCTGAAGAACGAGGTGAGCCGGATTATGGACAAGATTCGTGAGGCGAGCGTGATAGAAGAACTCCCCATCTCCGGCGATAAGGTCACCATCGGCACACAGGTCACTCTTTTTGACTTGGATAAGGATGAAGAGATTACCTATAAGATATTGGGCGAGGAGGAAAGTGACCTCCCCAATGGAATTATCTCCTTCAGCGCGCCGCTTTCGCGCGGGCTCATGCAAAAAGAACCGGGCGATGAAGTGGCGGTTCAGTTACCCGGTGGCGTGAGAAATTTTGAAATCGTGGATGTCGCAAAAATAGAATTTCCCTGATTTTCATGAGACGATTCGATATCGGCGACAAGCTGCTTGCGTATCTCCTCTTCGTGGCGGCGGTAGCTCTGGTCACCTTCTTCGTGTTTCAGCACAAATTATCGCGCGAATGGCACCTGCCGGGCTCCCCGACGCTGTATTTGTTCGGCGTTGCGGGGGCCGTTCTCTTGTGCGTCTCCGTGGTTTTCGTGATTACGAAACGAACAGGCGTGGGCGGCTCTCCCCTTGGGTGGTTTTCGGCCCATGTGGTCACGGCCACCCTCGGCGGCGTGTTGGTGACCATTCACTCGGCCGGGTTTCTTCGCTATGCGCCGGCGTTGCTGCTCGTCGCGCTTTTTGCCCTGGTGATTCTGGGTGTGTGGGCGCGTTTTCGTCTCTCGAGACGAATGTCGGCCACGTTCGCTACAAGAGATGAATCCTTCTCTCCGTTGAGCTCGGATAACCGAGAGCGCATGGCCCGTCTCATCGAGGAGAAAGAATCCCTTTTATCCAGGCTCGAACCGGGAGCGAACGAGGGCACTTTTTCTCCCAGACTCAAGCATTGGTTCTCCAGGCCTGGCCTAACGCTCGCTTATGCCCGGCTGATTGGCCGTGAAAATAAATTGATGGGAATGCGCGCCGGCGTATCCCCCGCGCAGGCATATTGGCGGTTGATTCACGTCGTTTTGGCGTTTGTCTTTATCCTCGGTATGCTGGGGCATATCGTCACCGTCACTTTTTTCGCGGGTTATGTCTCTGGCGGGGGAGATATATACTGGTGGCATCTGACGAAGTGGTAGTCCGCATGTGTTCAAGGAGCGCGTCTTGGGTCAGCTAGCCTTGATGATAGATTTGGAGCGATGCTTTGGCTGTAAAAGCTGTGAGGCGGCTTGTAAGCAGGAGCACAGGCTGGGTCCCGGTGAATACCGAAACAAGGTGGTCTGGCTGGGAGATGCTTCCACGGGAGCGCCCGATTTCCTCACGCTGACTTGCCAGCACTGTGAGCGCCCCGCTTGTCTGAGGGCCTGTCCGGTTCATCCCAAGGCGATAACGAAAGACCCCGATACCGGCGTAGTGGAAGTGGATGAAGCGCTTTGCACGGGTTGCGGGGAATGCGTCATGGCGTGTCCTTATAGCGCGATGGGCTATGACGCCAAAGGGCATCATTCGGTGAAATGCGACTTGTGCCCCGACAGGCGGGAAAAGGGATTGGAGCCTGCGTGTGCTGAAATTTGCCCGGGCTTCGCTATCTCTTTTGGGGAAAGGGAGACGCTTCTTGAAAAAGCGAACGAAGAGGGTCGCCATCCTCGCGATCACGATCATTTCCTCCTGAAACCGCAAACGGTTTATCTTGAAAAAATCGAAAGAGAAAATGGCCGCGCGAAGCAAGAAGGTGTCTCACGTTTATACGAAAGTCCGAGTCGGCCTCGTTTTGTGGATTCACCCGGAGCGAATGACGTATTTGAGCAAAAAGGGCCCGACTTTCCCTACCTGCACGACAAAAAGACGCTAAAGGCGGACCGCGTCGTGCCCGGGGGGTGCAATTTTTGTTTCAACTGCTGTAGCGCCAAGTTTCATTTTCAAGGGGACCGACTCATCAACGTGACGGGAAACGACGAGGACCCCGTCCTGAACGGAAAACTTTGTCCGAAAGCGCAGTTTACGCTTCAGATGCATCACAATGAGCATCGCCTGCAATATCCTCTCAAACGGGTCGGTGCCCGGGGTGAAGGCGAGTTTGAGCGCATCAGTTGGAACCAGGCGCTCGATGAGATCGCCGCGAAACTTAGACTTCTTAAAGAACAATGGGGCCCGGAGGCGTTGGCGCTTTTCGTGGGGACCCGCACGGGTTTGATTACACAAAAAGGGTATGTGCGGTTGTTCAGCCAGATGTGGGGGACCCCCAATCTCCAGGGGACGGACCCGTTTTGCGCGGCGGGCAAGGTGGTCGCCTACGAGGTGACGCACGGGATCAATGGAAACGGGAACAGCTATACGCCCGAAGATATCGGCAGCGCCCAGATGTATCTCTATGTCGGGGACAACCAGGCCGAGACACGGCCAGTCTACTTCGGCAAGGTGAATGACTGGCGCATCAAAAACAAAACCAAGATGGTGGTGGTGGACCCGAGGTACACTGCAACGGCGAGCAAGGCGGACAAATGGCTGGGCATTCGCCCGGGCACCGACATGGCCCTTGGCCTCGCCATGGCGCACCACATTCTTTCTGAAAATATGCACGACCAGCGTTTTTGCGATGAATGGGTGCTGGGCTGGGAGCACTGGCGCGATTTTATATTCTCCAAAGGATATTCCCCCGATTGGGCGGAGGCCGTCACGGGTATATCCGCAGAGGAGATTCGCGCGCTTGCTGAGGATGTGGCCAGGGCGGATGGCTGTGTCATCTTTGGGAGCCGGGGGATAAATCAGCATACCAATTCCGTGCAAACCAACCGGGCGATGATGTTCGTGGCCGCCATAACGGGGAATTGGGGACGAAAGGGCGGAGCCTACGTGAACATGACGGCGGGTCCGCCCATAGCCGCCAATGCGCCGGAAGACAGGAGGGCGGAAATTCAAAAACCGATGGTTCGCAGAAGCCCGGCCGGTTGGTTGAGCGCCATGCGGGAAGGAAAGCCATACCCCATCAAAGGCCTCATCACGTGCAACAATCCGCTGGCGCAATGGCCGGGCCAGGATGAAGCGCGCGCGGCCTTCAAGGCGCTCGACCTCATCGTCCATATCGAGTTGTTCCAAAACGAAACCTCCGCATTTGCGGATTATGTGCTGCCTGCGGCGGGCGGCATTGAAAAGGGAGAGCTTGGCCGCACGAATGACGACAGAAGGCTTGTGTGGATAGATAAGATGATCGACCCGCCGGGGGAGGCGAAGCCCGATGGATGGATATGGATAGAACTCGGGAAACGCCTGGGGTTCGGCGACGTCATGAAAGAAGAATACAAGGATCCGGGGAAATTTTGGGACGAGATGTGTATCGACAATGATTTTTTGCGGGGAGTAACACAAAAAAGACTCCACTCGCTTCCCTACCGATGGGTGCGCTTTCCCGTCGCAAGCGAGGATGCTCCCGAGCAGGAAACCCTTTATCTGGAAGGAACGACCGCCACGGGGCAACCCGAGGGTAAGCGCTTTCCCACGCCGAGCGGACGGCTCGAGTTCTGGACGGAGGAGTTGGAGGAAAAATTTTCGCAAGTGGGATTATCCGCGCTGCCGGAGTTTTATAGCGAGAAGGAAAATCTGCTGCAGATGCCCTATCTCGAATATGGTCACGAAGATGATGATCTGGAAATTATCTCTCCGTTCAACAAGGCGCCGACGGGTTCTCGCACCGCCAGAATTGTTCAGCCGGAAGAGGATAACCCTGGTGATACGCTTCGCCGAAAAGGCTTTGAAACGATTTTGATAACTGGGCGGCCGCCTGCGCCGCATTTTCATAGCTGGACCCATTATTTCTGGCAGGCGCAAGAGATGTGGCCCGACCTCTATTGCCAGATACATCCCCAAAAAGCGCAAGAATTGGGAATTGAAGATGGAGAGAAAGTCCGGGTGGAGACCGCGCACGGCGCCATCGAGGCGATGGCTTGGGTGAATTCAGGGATAAGGGAGGACTCTGTTTACGTTCCCATCGGCTGGGGGGAGCGCCAGCCATACCATCCCTGGCGGTCGGTGAATTTTCTGACCGATATCGCGCAACGCGATCCGGTGTCGGATCAAACGAATATGAAGAGTTTGTTATGCCGAATCAGCAAGGCATGATGGGCTGAAAATAGGGGAAATACGGTTGTTTCAGGCGCTCACTCAATCGGGTCGGGTTGAACGGGCACGCAGATTTCGGTTCTGATGTCGGTCTCTATCGTTTCGCGGGGGTCGGCGATGTACCGGTACACCAACGGTCCCTCTCTTCTCTTGAATCCGCTGTGCGGCAGCCATAGTTCGAGCATCTCCCCCAATGTGACTGCGAGCGTGTCGTATCCCCCGATGTGCGTTCCCACCGCATGCCATCCGCCCGGAAAGTTCGTTTCATGCAGATCCTCGGGTTTGGGCAGGTCTGTGAGCGCTCGCCGGCAGGCTTCGTATCCCTTCTCTCCATAGTCGAGTCCGCAAGCGGGACCGATTCTGGGAAGATTCCTGCATATCTTGAGCAGGCGGGCCTGCATGAGGCCGATATTCTCGGGCGTCGCATGTGTATCGGCGCGTAACGCCCAACCCTTGAAACCGGTGAGTTCCAGTATTTTAACCGGTTGTGATGTCCTCATGAGGGGTCAGCTTGCGTTTTTCGATTTCAGGGCGTTTTGCAGCACGCGCCGGGCGAGAGTGGCGCAGTGGCGCTTGTGGGATGGGAGACCGTCGACGCTTTTCGTGATTTCCTCTGCAGTGATTTGTCCTAGCTCATCAACGGTCATGCCGCGCACCAGGTCCGTCAACGAACTCATCGCAGCGGTAATCGCCCCGCAACCGAGAATCTGCATCTTGGCGTCCGAGACCGTATCGCCTTCGAATTTGAGATAGAGCGTTACTTCATCGCCGCAGGCGGGGTTCGTTCCGCTCCCCTGGGCGTCTGCATTTTCGATTGCGCCGATGTTGTGTGGATCCGCAATATGGGCGAGCACAATCTCGTTATAGTGATAATCGTCTTTTGGAGCCAAGGTTTCTTCTCATGTTTTCGTTGATTTTAGGCGAGGCGCCATTTCGCGAACTTTACTGACGGCCTCCGGCAACACTTCGAGCAATCTATCGATATCCTCATCCGAGTTTCCGTAGCCGAGGCTGAATCTCAGCGAGCCTTGCACGGTTTCCTTTGGCAAGTGCATCGCCAGCAAAACGTGGCTGGGCTCGGGAGAGCCTGAACTGCAAGCCGCGCCGGTGCTCACCGCGATGCCCTCTAAATCGAGACGAATCAGGAGCGTTTCCCCTTCCGCGCCGATGAAGCCTAAGTTCGATGTGCCGGGAAGTCGATGATCCGTGTCGCCGTTGACCAGTACGTCGGGAACGTGTTCGCAAATTTCGTTTTCGAGCCGATCCCTTAGGGCGGAAATGTTCTTTGCGAATAGCGGGCCTTCGTCTTTCGCAAAACGACAGGCTTCTCCCATCGCCACGATACCGGCCACGTTTTCCGTGCCCGAGCGCAGTTTTTGTTCCTGCCCGCCGCCGGTGATAAAGGGGTCGATCTCTGTCCCTTTTTTTACATACAGAAAGCCCGTGCCCTTGGAACCGTTGATTTTGTGCCCACTGGCTGAAAGCAGAGACACCCCGGCTTGTTCTACGTCGATGGAATCCTTGCCCAGGGCCTGCACGGCGTCCGTGTGAAACACGATTCCACGCTCCCGACAGATAGCGCCGATTTCATGAATCGGTTGGATGGTGCCGACTTCGTTGTTGCCCCACATAACGGACACGATTTTCGTGTTCGGTCGAATCGCCGAGGCCACATCATCAGGCGAAACGCGTCCTTTCCGATTCGGTTTCACATAGGTGACTTCCACCCCTTCCGCTTCCAGCATCTGGCATGTCGTGAGTACGGCCTCGTGCTCGATTGCCGTGGTGATGACATGGCATGTTCCTTGAGCGGCGGAGATGACGCCCCGAAGCGCCCAATTGTCGCTTTCCGTCCCACCGGAGGTGAAGAAAATTTCATCACTATCCGCAGCGCCGATGAGGGCCGCCGCATGGTCGCGGGCGTTTTCAATCGCTACTCTTGTTTCCCGGCCATATCGGTGAATACTGTTCGGATTTCCAAACTTCTCACCGAGATACGGCTGAATCGCGGCCAAAACCTCAGGACGCATCGGGGTGGTTGCATTGTGGTCCATGTAGATGGTTTTCATGAGGCCTCTTATTTTTCCTGTGTCGGCTCTCGCACCTGGGACAGTTCTTTTTCAAGAGCCGCAATGCGCTGGTTCAGGGCTTGAATGGCTGCTTCTACCGGATCCGGCAATTCGTGGTGCTCAAAAGAAACGGGGAGCAGATCATCCGTTCTGCCTTGCCCCTCTCGGTAGACAATGCGTGCGGGCACGCCGACAACCGTGCAGCCGGGCGGAACGTCTGAAATGACGACCGAACTTGCACCGATGCGGCTGCCGGCGCCGATAACGTGCGGACCCAACACCTGGGCGCCAACGCCGACGACGACGTTATCCTCTAACGAGGGGTGTCTTTTTTCTTTCTTGAGGCTTACGCCGCCGAGCGTCACCCCTTGATAGATGGTGCAATTTTTTCCGATTTGCGTCGTTTCTCCGATGACGACGCCCATTCCATGGTCGATGAAAAGACCTTCGCCAATCTGAGCGCCTGGATGAATTTCGATACCCGTTATGAACCGGTTCCAGTGGCTCAGCCAACGCGCAATCAGCAGAAATCCCCGTTTCCAGAAAAAGTGTGCCATCCGGTGCAGGCAGACGGCGTGAAATCCCGGATAGCAGAGAATCACTTCCGTTTTCGTTCGGCAGGCGGGGTCGCGCTCCATGACGGCTGCGATGTCCTTTTGAATCCATTCGAATCCGCGCCCGAAACTTCCGAGGAGTCCGCCCATGTCTTGTAAATCCTATGTCAAAGAAAAATCGGGGAAACACATGTGTTTCCCCGCATTATTCACTCATGATAGCATAGTGTGTTTCGATATGCCTTTCGCCCTGGCGATTCATACCAATACATCTTTGAAAAATAATCGCTTAGTATTTCTTCGTGATCAAATGCAATTTTGGAGGGCAGGGAATTTTTACTGAAAACGACTGCGCGCCTCGCATCGTCTCGCGCTTGGAGCGTACCGCCAAGGGGCCTTGCGATGAACACCACCGTGACGTTGTGCTGCCTCTCATCGCGCTTGGGGTCGCTATAAGCATGAAACTGACGAATCAGTTTCACGTCTAGTGAGGTTTCCTCCTTTGCTTCTCGAACTGCGGCTGCTTCGAGTGTTTCTCCGTAATCGACGAATCCGTCCGGCAGCACCCAGCAATGAGGAGGATTTTTACGCTGGATCATTACAACGCCCTCCTCGCCCATCTCGCTCTTGAACTCGATGATGATGTCCACCGTAAGATAAGGGTTTCTGGGGGTCTGCATCTTTTTGCTCGCTTTATTGTGAAGTGAAATCGATCAATTGCAACTGATTTTCGCACATCAAGTCGCGCCCTTGCGACTATGTTTCATAGGCCCATATAATGCGATGAATCTAGGGAATTTTCGTCGGAAATCGATTTATTTCCAATCGAGGCATCGTCAATTCTTAGCTTCCAATACGCAGGGGTGATCAAATGATAAAGTTTAATATGGCGCCTACCGCCAGACGAATCGTAGAGCAGGTTCTTGACGTGAAAGAGGGCGAACTGGTGCTTCTCGTAACGGATTCGGATCGTCCAGCCTCAGTCACGGAAGCACTTGCGCATGCTTTGAGCGCCGCGGGTGCCAAGCTATCCATCATGCACATGCCCCCGCACTTGAATGGAGGGATCGACCCGCTGCCGCATGTGGGGGCGGCAATGGCGGCCTCTGATGTGGTGATTCTCCAGACCAGCTTCGCCACGATTCATACCGAGACGGCGAGGAACGCGCTCAGGCAGGGCGCGCGCGTTCTGGACATGTGGGGATGGCGTGAGGATATGATGGTCGCCGGTGGCGCCTTGGCGGATTACGACGAAGTCGCCCGGGTCACCCGAACAATTTCCGACATATACACCGAAGCCAAAACGGGCCGATTCACGACGCCGGATGGATGCGACATGCACTTTTCCCTGGAGGGAAGAACATGTTTTCCTCTCATTGGCGTGGCGAGAAAATCTGGAGAATTTGCGGCATGTCCCGATGGAGAAGCGGCCATGAGTCCCTTGGAGGGTACATCCAACGGAGTGATGGTGAATCCTTTTTCCATCGAGCGAAAAGATTTGGGCTTTGTCACCGAGCCCATGCGTCTTGAGATTAAGGACGGCAAAGTTGCATCCATCACGGGAAGCGCCGCCGCGGAGCGGTTCTGGAAGTTACTGGATGAAAACGGGGATTTGGCGAAGAACGTGGCTGAATTCGCGATTGGCACGAATCCGGCTTGCCGGCCTCGGGAGACGATGCGGGAGGCGAAAAAAACGTGGGGTACTTGTCACATGGCGGTGGGCGATAGTGGGAGTATCGGAGGCAATATCGACGCCCCGCTCCACATTGACATGATTTTTGACAATCCCACAGTGTGGGCGGATGATCGGTTGATCATTCAGGATGGAAAAATTCTGGTCTAGTCGCCAAGTGCGATAAAATCCGCCTCCGGTGCGCCCGATGATAAAGGATGAAGATGGCACAAGCCTTACTCCTCGAAGGTAAACCTGTGGCGGAAAAGGTCATGGAGGAGCTTAAAGCCTCCATTGATGCCCTGATTCCCCGGAAGGGCAGACCACCCGGTCTGGCCGTCGTTCTCGTGGGCGAGGATCCGGCCTCTCAGGTATATGTCCGCATCAAAGGCCGTTCGGCCAAGAAACTCGGTATCGAGACTTTTGATCATCGCTTGGCCGAGGATACGAGCCAAGAGGAAATCGTCTCGCTTATCGAAGAGTTGAACCAGGATGAAAAAGTGGATGGGATATTGGTCCAGTTGCCGCTTCCCGGGCATTTGAATGAAGAAGAAGTTTTGCGGACGGTGTCCCCAGAAAAAGATGCCGATGTGTTTCATCCGGAAAATTTTGGAAAGCTGGCGCTCAAGCAAGGTACGCTCAAGCCCTGCACGCCTGCCGGGGTGCTTGAAATTTTGAAATTCTACGATATTGGCCTGGAAGGAAAAAAAGCCGTCATCATCGGGCGCAGCAAGATTGTGGGGCTTCCCTTGTCCATTTTGATGTTGCATGAAAATGCGACGGTGACGGTGTGCCACTCCCGAACCCGAGACATCCCTTCGATCACGCGAGAAGCCGATATCGTCGTGGCTGCCTTGGGGAGGCCGAAATTCTTGACGGCGGATATGGTACGGCAAGGTGCGACCGTGGTTGACGTTGGTATCAGCCGGGTGGACGGAGAATTGGTCGGCGATTGTGATTTCGAACCTTTACGTGAAAAAGCTTCCGCCATCACTCCCGTGCCGGGCGGGGTGGGGCCAATGACGGTCGCCATGCTGATGATGAACACGGTTCGCGCGTATTCTCTTGAATTGCAAGGAGAGAAGACACCGAACTGATGAGGATTTTCGGATGAGTGTGGACCTTCTCGGTGACAATACGCCTCACGCAACCCCTGCGGTGCTCACCGTCTCACAACTCAACGCGCGCGTGAGAGAATTATTGGAAGGGGAATTTGGTGAGGTTCTCGTTGAGGGGGAAATTTTCTCCTGGCGCACTTATCCATCGGGGCATTCCTATTTTGACTTAAAAGACACCACGTCCAAGGTGAGCGCAGTAATATTTTCGGGCCGCAGGCGGTTTTTGCGCTTTGAGCCGGAAGTAGGTATGCGCGTGATGATCCGTTGCCGGGTGACGCTGTATGAGAAAGACGGGCGTTTCCAGGTGTCGACGCTTTCTATGGAGCCCCTGGGAGAAGGCGCGCTCGAGGTTGCTTTTCGCCAGTTACATGAACGATTGGAAAAAGAGGGTTTCTTCGCACCTGAACGAAAAAAAGAGATTCCTGAACGCCCCCATCGTGTGGCATTGGTGACGAGCAGAGAGGGCGCCGCCCTCCAGGATATGTTGCGGGTTTTCAAAGAGCGCGCGCCGATTGTAGAACTCGTCATCGTTCACACGCCGGTGCAAGGAGAAAACGCCGCATCTTCTATCGCAGGGGCGATTCAAAAAGCGGACCAAGGCCTCGCAAATATGAGATGTCCCGTAGATCTCATCATCATGGGCCGCGGCGGGGGAAACCGGGAGGATTTGTGGGCGTTCAACGAAGAGGAAGTGGTTCGGGCGATCGCCGGATGCAGGACGCCGCTCATTTCAGCGGTAGGCCATGAGGTCGATACGTCGCTTAGTGATCTGGCGGCCGATGAGTCGGCGCTTACGCCTACGGCAGCGGCGGAGCGCGTGGCCAGAGGCTGGCAGGGTGTTGCCCGAGACATAAACGATTTGTTTGATGATATGCGCCGAGCAATAGGGGAGCAAATAGCCTCGCTCGATGCCAGATTTTCTCGTTTGCTCAGGGAGCCCGCTTTCAGAAGACCGGAAGCCCCGCTTGAGGTATTGGCCCAACGCGTGGATGCCCTCTATGAACGCATGGGTAGAGAAGCGAGGCATCGGCAACAAATGCGGTGGACGTATTTAGCCGGGATAGTTCCGAGGCTGCGGGCGATATCGCCCAAAGAGAAAATCGGGGTTTCCCTATCGAGGCTGGAAGGCCATGCAAAGCGTTTGCGTGCGGCGCGCGCATTGTTTGTGAGACGCAGGACGGATGCGCTCGAAACTGCCGCTGGACGCCTTGAATTGGTATCGCCGCTCGCCGTTTTGGCGCGGGGGTATAGCTTGGTGCGTAAAGAGCCCGATGGTGCACTGGTTAAAAAAGCCGGTGATGTGAAAGAGAAAGAATCCGTGCGGATTCGTTTATCGGAGGGCGGCTTGTTGTGCCGAGTAGAAGAAGTCTTCCCGGAAGGAGAGGGCCCATGAGTACTGGAAATGAATCCGCGAATCCCGATGCGGAACCAAAGAGTTTTGAGGCTGCGCTAGAGCGTTTGGAAGTCATCGTGGATAAACTCGAAGGGGGTGAGCCCTCCTTAGAAGAAGCCGTTTCGCTATATGAAGAGGGCGTGAAGCTTTTCCGCTATAGCCGAGAGCAATTGAACGCGGCGCAAAAGAGGGTGGAGGAACTCGTGGGAGAGTCGGAAGAAACATTTTTGTTGCAACCATTTGAAGATGATGAAGATGATGAATGAAACCGGGGTTCCAGGTGGCATCGATGCGGCGGTTTACCTGAACGGTTGGGCGAAACGTGTGGAAGAAGAACTCGATCGTCTTGTGCCGAAATCGTCTGAGCCTCCTGAGATTTTCGAGATTATGCGCTATAGCCTTTTCGCAGGGGGTAAGCGCTTGCGCCCCGTGCTTTGTGTGGCCGGATGTGAAGCCGTAGGTGGGAGTCCTGAATGGATTCTGCCCGCTGCGTGCGCTCTCGAATGTATTCATTCCTACTCTTTGATCCATGATGATTTGCCCGCCATGGATGACGATGACCTCAGGCGGGGGATGCCTACGAATCACAAGGTTTATGGTGAGGCGGCAGCGATTCTTGCGGGTGATGGATTGCAGACCCTGGCCTTCGAGTTGGTGGCGAATGAGGATATGGGTGAAAAAATTTCCCCTGAACGTCATGTGAAGGCGACTCGGATGCTCGCGGAGGCGGCAGGCGCAACGGGCATGGTGGGAGGACAGCTTTTGGACATCCGGGCGAATGGCCTGGTAAGTGATGTGGGGCATCTAGAGGAGATCCACAGGAGAAAGACGGGTGCGCTTTTGAGAGTTTCCGTTTGTTTGGGGGGCCTCCTCGGTGGCGGCGATGAAGCGCAGATGGAGGCGCTGCGTGTTTATGGGGAGAAGATCGGGCTGGCGTTCCAAATTGTGGATGACGTTTTGGATGTGGAAGGCGATGAAGCGCTCATGGGAAAGCCCACGGGTTCGGATGAGGGATTGAACAAAGCGACTTATCCCGCCTTGTACGGCATAGAAACATCGAAAAAACTGGCGCGCTCCACTTGCGAGGAAGCGTTGCAAGCGCTTGAAATTTTCCCTAATCAAGCCCTTGAGCTGGAATCCTTGGCGCGTTTTATTGTCTTGCGTAGGTTTTGATGATTGACTATAGTGCTTGGCTAGCCTTTGAAAGAGGTGGAATGTCAGAATCAGAGATATTTGAGTAATGGCGCAAAATAAGTTTTGAAATCACTTCCCTGGGGGAGATGATATGGGCGAACTGCTCGAGCGCGTTGATAGCCCGGCGGATTTGAGGCGACTGCCGGAAGACGAGCTTCCCCAAGTCGTGGATGAACTTCGCGACATGATCATTCAGGTGACATCCAATACGGGTGGGCACCTTGGCGCCTCCTTGGGAGCTGCGGAACTGGTTGTAGCGCTTCACTATCTCTACGATACGCCAAAAGACAAGTTGATTTGGGATGTTGGCCATCAAGCATATACACATAAGATTCTCACAGGGCGCCGGGATCAGTTCCATACGCTGAGACAATGGGAAGGAATCGCTGGTTTCCCGGACAGGCGTGAGAGCGAATATGACCATCTGAATGTGGCGCATGGAGGCACATCCATATCGGCTGCGCTGGGCATGGCGACGGCGCGAGATCTCTCGGGAGAGGACTTTCAGGTTGTTGCGGTCATCGGGGATGGCAGTTTAACGGCCGGTATGGCGATGGAAGGGCTCAACAATGCCGGCGATGCGAAGAGAAACCTCACCGTTATTCTGAATGACAATAAAATGGGAATTTCGCATAACGTGGGTGCCATGTGCTCATATCTCGCGCGAATCATGACGGGTGAATGGGCCAACCGGGCGCGTAAGGTGCGGGGTGAAGTTCAGAAGATAGTCAGTCACCTTCCCTTGGTGGGTGGCCATGCGGTCACCCTGATGGACAGGATCGAGGAGTCTCTGAAAAATATCATCGTGCCGGGCATTTTGTTTGAGGAGTTGGGTTTTCGGTATATCGGACCGGTCGATGGCCACAGGCTGGATTTGCTGATTCCCACTTTGAGAAATGTGAAAAATTTAGATGGCCCCAATCTGGTTCACGTCGTTACCCGCAAAGGCCATGGGTATCCCTACAGTGAAGCAGAACCCATCACTTATCATGGCGTAACGAAATTCGACCCCGAATCCGGTAAATTCCACAAAAAAGCGCCCGGGCCTCCCGGCTATTCTAAAGTTTTTACCGATACGATGATCAAACTCAGCCAAAAAGATGAAAAGATAGTGGCCATTTCAGCAGCCATGCTCGAGGGCACGGCTCTGGTGAACTATCAAAAAGTATTGCCAGATCGCTGCTTTGACGTAGGGATGTGTGAACAACATGCAGTAACTTTTGCCGCAGGACTGGCGCTTGAGGGGATGAAGCCGGTCGCCGCCATTTACAGTACATTTTTACAGCGTGCCTACGATCAAATCATCCATGATGTCTGCCTCACGAATGTGCCCGTCACCTTTGCGCTGGACCGAGCCGGTCTTGTGGGTGATGATGGTCCCACTCACCAGGGTGCTTATGACTTGGCCTATCTTCGGTGTTTGCCGAACATGGTAATTATGTCGCCTAAAGACGAAAATGAGCTTCAGAAAATGGTTCTGACAGCCATCGAATATCCCGGGCCGGCTGCGTTGCGCTTTGCGCGTGGTGCTGGCGAGGGGGTGCTGATGGATGAAAATATCGAGACCATTCCTATCGGAGAAGCGGAACTGCTCCGTGATGGCGATGATGTGGCGCTCATTGCCTTGGGCCCCATGGTGGGCCTCTCAATGGAGTCCGCTGCGCAATTAGAGGAACTCGGAATACAGGCATCGGTTTTGAACCTTCGCTTTGTCAAGCCGATGGATGAGGAGAAGGTTTTAGAACTCGTAAGGCAATGTAAGCGCGTCGTAACGATCGAGGAAGGGACGCGCATAGGCGGGATGGGTGCCGGTGTTTTGGAACTTTTGGCGGCGCATGGCATGCGAGATGTTTCCGTGACGGTTTTGGGTATTCCCGACCGTTTTATTGAGCACGGGGCGCCTCAATTCCAGCGCGAGAATTGTGGGCTCACGTCAGGCGAAATTACGCAAGCAGCTCGTGATTTGATGAAAGTCGAGCCTGATTCTGCCGACCTGGCGGCCCATGGCAAGAAAACAGAGGCTTGATAGGCTAGTCGTTCAACGTGCGCTGGCCCCAAGCCGGGAACGTGCGCGCAGTCTGATTTTGGCAGGTCTTGTGAGCGTTGACGGCAAACCCGCCACAAAGGCGGGTTCTGCATTTTCGCAAGACGCATCAATCACCCTCAAAGAAGATACTTGCCCCTATGTGAGCCGTGGTGGGATAAAACTCGCGGCTGCGCTGGATGTTTTTTCTATTCATCCGGAAGGAAGATATTGTGTGGATATCGGCGCATCGACGGGCGGATTCACCGATGTGCTGCTCGCTCGTGGCGCCCGCCGCGTCACGTCTGTGGATGTTGGAAAGGGCTTGATTGACTGGAAATTGAGAAATGATCCTAGAGTCACCCTTTTGGAGGGTGTGAACGCCAGGCATTTGACACTTGAGACTTTTCGAATGCTGGCGGGAGAAGAAAGACCAAGCTTATGCGTCATGGATGTTTCATTCATCTCCGTCACGAAGGTGCTCGGGCCGATTCATGAGTTGTTAGGGGAAGGTGGAGAGATAGTCGTTCTCATCAAACCACAGTTCGAAGTGGGTAAAGGCCGTGTCGGGAAGGGAGGAATAGTCCGCGACCCCGAACTGCACCGTGAAGTACTCATTCGCATTTGGGATGAAAGTCTCCGAATGAAATTAGCTCCTCAAGGAATCGCCTTGAGTGTGATTATGGGTGCAAAAGGAAACCGCGAGTTTTTTCTCCATCTGAAGCCTGGGGCGAATTCCCCGAAAGTAGAAACTTTGGTCGAAGGTATATTTCCAAAGGGAATTGAAACTTAAGCGATCCTTATCACCCCGTCATCTAGTCTGGGAACGATGCTCGTTATGTCCTTCTGCGCACAGAAGGATATGTCATTTTCGAGTCCTAAGGCGAACAAGTGTTTCCCCCAGCGGCTATCAAAAAGCATTTTTTCTAGGTTTTTTTCAGCACTTTTGGCGACTTGGAGGGCTGCTCGAGCGGTATCGGAGAACTCCAGGGTATCTAAATTTTCAGACAAGAGATGCAAGAAGATTCCCGCCCCCACGGTATCTTCTTCGCAATAGCCTCCTTCGCGACCTGAGCAGGCGATCAAAAGAGATTGGCCCGGATTATCATGCAGGATGGACGTTACGCGTCGGGCAATTGCGGTGATATTCACGAAAGCGGCAGTGAAAATTTCTCCGCAACTCTTTACGGCAGAGAGTGTTTTGGTTCCGTTGCTCGTGGAGAGGATCAAAGTTTTTCCGCTGATTCTCCGGCGTGTGTATTCAAGAGGAGAATTTCCTCCGTCAAATCCCTCAATGGGTTTGCCGTCTTGCTCCCCGCCCAGGAGTATTTTTTCAGAACCATGTCGGAGCCGTAGCTTTTCGGCCAATTCAAGCGCTTTTTCAGGAGATGCGCAAGGATATATGGCAGGACATCCATTCTCCAAAATAACGGCGATATTCGAAGTGGCCCTTAATATGTCTATCACGACACATACTATATTTTGTGTGTTTTCCCCACGTGCATGATACGCATCTTGAAGTCGAACAGGAATTTCCGGGTGAGCAAAGGCGACATCACACCAAATGTTTTTGCTCAAGAGGGCGATTCCCATACGATGTCCAGATAGAAAAAATCACTACATAGGGAGGATAAGAGGACTTCCGCCCTCCTTTGTTGGTAGCCTTGTTGTTTGGGCACGCGCACCCGCAAAAGGGTATCCGGATTTCTCATATCATCAATGGCCCGAAACCAGTCGTCTGCCGTAGTCCCATCGCCAGATGAATAAGAGAGCGTTCTCATAGTGCGCGCATTGAGGGATTTTCGCTTCACCTGCACAAGAGAACCCCTATCATCCATTTCTCCTAAGACCATGGAGCGGGCACCTAGATTATGCTCGCTAAAGCGCAACCCTTCAGGCGAACCGCTGTAGCATGCGCCGCCGCCACTCCACCGGGCGACATCCAAGGGTTTATGGTAATGGCCTATCGCCACATACCCAAAGGGCAGACGCTTCAGATCTTCTGCTTGGAACGGATGTTCCTTGAATGCGGGGTGTTCCGAAGCGAGGGCGGCTTCTGAGCCATGCAAAAGCAAGATGGATCTATCGTTCAAACGAAGTTTCTGTTTGAGGATTTCCTGCAAAGGAGATTTGAAAGCATCTTTGATGTCCCAGGGGATTCCAGCGACCGTGAGGTTGAGTTCAGTAATACTTTCCTGATCCAATTCCGAGGAAGGATCACTGTGGAAAAGATGAATGTTTTTCGCAATTTGGGGCAGGTTCCACACGGATTTGGGTTGTATCGGGTCATGATTGCCGGGGATGGCGAAACAGCGCACACCTTTTTTGGATAAATGTGCAAGATTCTTCGAAACGATTTCAACGTCACGCTCGCTTGGATGAGAGGTGTCGAACAGGTCACCCGAGATGAGGAATACCTGCGCGCCCCATTTGAGTGTTTCGCGAACAGAACGAAAAAACGCCACTCGAAGATCGGCTTGCCGCGCGGCGGCTTTACGAGGTGGGAGGTAGTCGAAGTCATAACCGAGATGGAAATCACCGCAATGGGCAAATCGAAATTTCACGTTATCTCCAAAAACCTATATATCGATAATTGTGTCATGTGTGAGTTGTGGTTGGCAAAAGCGAAAAAGGGAAAGGCGCTGCTCGACATCGTCTTGACAGTACGCGCCATACCCCCCGATGATGTAAATTTTAAGCTGAATGTTACGGGAGAAACGATTTTGGCAAAGAAATCGAGGATGAAAGCCTCGAAAAAAACTTTTTTAAAAGAAGATCTAGTTCGGGCTGCCGCCGTGGCAGCTGGCCTTGAAGCGTCGTTTACGGTACCTGCTCCACCGGGCGCCATGGCGCCCGCACCCCTTTTGGATGAAATCAAGGAAATGGGAGAGGCTGGGATCGCCGGTGTATTGAACCATCTGTCTTCCACCACTCCAGAGGGGCGTATCCCCACGCTTCTCGCTCTACGCGAGTTGGGAGATGTGTCCGTCGTCCCAAAACTCATTTCTCTCATTCAGACGATGCGTTGGTCGATACCCGGACTCACCGCGCTCCTCGATACTCTCAGAGCGTTGGGTGCGAAAGCGGAATTGCCGAATGGCTTCGATGCAGAAAGTTTAAGTGAGGCCCGGGAGATTTCCGAACAATTAAGGAAAAATGAGTCTCTGACGGTTGATTCCGCAAAATCTGTCGTATCGTCATTGAAAAACATGCCTTCTTTTTTACAGGAAGTGGCATTGCGTGACAATTTTGAAAACATGGGTGGTGTTTCAGAAACACGCGCGCTCGGGCTGGCTGAAACGATGGCCCAGGAAGGAACACTGCCACCTGCACATTTCATTGAAATCCTAGCACAAATGGGTACGCGTGATGCTGCAACTGCGCTTCATAAGCTCTTGGAATCCACCAAAGACAAAGATACGTTGTCCCGAATTCGCAAAGCGATATTCCGATTGAAAAACAAGGGCATAGAAATTGAAAAATTCTCCGATACGGGAATGCGCACTGCCCACCGAACCAATTATCCGGATTATGTTCATGCTGTGGTGAGTGCCGTAGACGGCCGTGGGCAGATGCTTTTGTGGCTTGCCCGTTCTCGTGTTCCCCGTGGAAGGTATCTTGTCCAGGCGCGGTTGCATCGGGGACGGGGAATTGTTGAATTCACGGATGCGGAAATGAGCGCTAAAGAGTTGAGAAATGTTTTCCGCCGAATTTCAGAAATTCCCACCTTGGCATCACAAGAAGTGCCTGCTGGTTATGCCATTTGGCTTCTTGAGCGCAGTCAGCGCGAAAATGAGGCGGGAGAAACGCCGCTTCCCCGTGGCTTTACACACGCGAAGCTCATGCTCGATCCCTTGGCAGAGACTAATATGTTTCCCTTGGAAGGGCTACACCCTATACGCGGAATGGTGAATTCTCTTGCAGAAGACGAGAAGAGGATGGAAGTACGCGCGATATTCGCCCATCGACCTTTTTGGAGTTGGGTGATGGATGAGGAGCGCGTGGCGCCGTATTTTCAGGAATTTTTGCAGTCGATGGAAAGTCAGGTGGCGATGGATGAAAGGCAGAAAAAAGAACGCCTTCAACAGATAGTGGAAAAAGGCGCGAAAGAAATTTTTCAGGACATGGCATTGCGAGAGTGTATTGCGGGCCAGTTGGAAGACAATGGATATATTTTCCATCAAGCGGGTGATGAAGCAATGGCACGTGAATGTGTGACGCTAGCGGATGAGGTGCGAGCGGATACGGATGAACCCACGTCCCTACTTGTCGAAATGGTTCAATACTCTATCAATGTGATGCTTGAGAGAATTATCCGTCAAGTTCAGACATCTCAGGACGAGAAGGGGGAAATGGGAGAAGAGGGTGCTGAGAATAGCGACGTTTTAGAAAGTGCAGATTCGGAAGATTCTCCTGTCATTATCATGCCGTAATCTCATATTTGAGGAATTTGATGGAATTTGGTTTTGATCACATTCATTATGTCTGTGCGGACGTGAAGGCGTTTGCGGAGTATTTTCAAAAGATATTTGACGCTGAAATTATTCGCTACGATGAGGACTTCAAGGGCTCGCCCAACGCGGCGATTCAGATCGGTCGCTTGGTGATATTCGCGCGCGGCATCAGACCTGAAGAAACGCCAGATTCCGTGGGGCCGGAGTTGGTTCAGGGTTTGGACCATTTTGGGTTTGGAGTCCCGGATGTGAAAGCATCAGTCGAATGGCTAAGAAACAAAGGAGCGGAGATTATGGTAGAGCCCGTGCGCCGTGGTATTGGAGGGCGCATGATCGCCTACGTTAGAGGACCCGGAAACATTCGCATCGAGTTATGCGAGAATCCATTGGATCAGTAAAATGCTCTCCCATTCTGCGCATTAGCAAACACGGGAACTCAAACACGGGTTCTCCTTGGCATAATGATTCACAACAATTTCATCGCGATGAAATAGCCATGACATGTGTTCTCTTGGGAGGATGAAACCGATGGTCGATTTCCAACTTACACCCCGGCAGACTGAACTCAGAGATATTGCGAAAAGATTCGCTACCGAAGTGATGATTCCCGCCGCGGAGGTCGCGGACCGCATAGAGGACCCTGAAAAATCTTTTAACTGGGAAGTCATCAGAGAAGGTTCAAGGAGAGGTCTCAGAACGCTTACCGTCCCGAAAGAATTTGGAGGTGAAGGCGCTGATGTACTTTCCTGCGCTATTGTGGGTGAAACCCTGGCGTATGGTGACTTGGGGCTTGCTGTTGCCTTTGACCAGACATGGAAGATCATGACATCGATTGCCAACATGGCGAATGAAGAACAGCAAAAACGCTGGCTTCCCAAAATAATGGATGATGATGAATGTATTCTGGGGACAGCCTGGACGGAGCCTATGGCGGGTAGTGACAATGTATGGCCCAATCAAAATCCTGGTGCTGGAATACAGACGTATGCTGAAAAAAAAGGAGACCGGTGGGTGCTGAACGGCTCCAAACGTTACATCTCGAATGGGGGCCTCGCCAAAGTTTATCAAATTGCCGCCCGCACGGATAAGAATAATCCCATGATGAATAGCCTCACGGCCTTTTTGGTTCCCTCTGACGCCAAGGGTTTTGAAGTCACGGAAGTGTGGGACAAACTCGGCCAAAGGTGTGTTCAGAATGGCACATTGGAGTTTCACGATGTGGAAGTTCCGGAAGAGGATCAAATCGGGGAAGTGGGCCAGGCTTTGCCAGCACTCGCCAATTTGTTCATAAGGCACGGAAGTAACATTCAGGCGGGTGCCACCGTCTTGGGTGTTGCGCAACGTGCGTATGATCTCTCTTTGCAGTATGCGCATGCCAGAATTCAAGGAAGCGTGCCTTTGCTTGAACACCAGCTTCAGCAAGTGAGGCTCGCGCGTATGGCGATGAAGATAGAAGCGTCTCGTTCTTATTTGTGGCGTACGGCGTGGTCCACACAACTTGATGAAATGGACAGGAAAAATGCTATGCTGAGTAAGGTATTCGCATCCGAGTCCGCCGTAAAGGTCTGTCAAGCGGCTATGGAGCTATGGGGAGCGGCGGGGTATATGCGGAAAAACCCCATTGAGAAACTCATGCGTGATGCCTTGAGTTTTCTACATTCGGACGGCACGAACGATGTGCTGACGCTTAAAGCGGCAGGTTTCCTTGAAGATCCTCCGCAGGTGGACGATCTCGTCTACTCCCCGCGTGTGGCCGAGGCCGCTGCGGGCAGGTAGGGTTTTGGGGGGGGGTGGAGATTCGCCACAAAGGAGAAGTTTGGGGTTTCGCTCACCTCATGAGAGTTAGTTCCTGAAAGCGGTGATTAGTACTCCACCTGCGACAACGCAAATTGTGGCCAAAACTGTCTTACGATTTATTGTTTCGAGTTTTCCTAAGAAAAAATAGCTCAGAATCAATACCCAAATCGGTGCGATCCGGCTCAAGGGCAGAGCGGTGGATACGTTCGCCAAGGTAAAGGCTGTCCATAGCATGTAGGAACTACAAATGCCGATGAGCCCCGCGCCTCCTACCCATATGAAACCTCTTTTGTCACCTTTAATATCTCTTTGCCCTGGCAGAATTGGCTTGGTGAGAAGAAGAGTGCAATTGGCCGTAGCAAAGGATACGGCCATGCCGACGCTGGGCGTCAGTTGATGTGCATAAGCGAGTTTGGCGAAGATGGGTGCCGCCGCATAGGCCAGTGACGCGGCGAGAGGGAATATCAGCGCTCCTTGAAACCAGCTTTTGAAAGATTGCGACTTGTCATCTTGTATGCCGAGAATAGATACGCCGACGACGATGCCGAGAGTGCCGAGTATGACCATGGTTGTTGGTGCTTCACCCAAAATTAGGATTGCAAGCAGGGTTCCCCAAATTGGAGCTGCGGAGGATATGGGCACGGTGCGGCTGAGCCCCATGCGGGAGACGCCCACCAAATAACAATATCTTCCAATGGTCGGACCCGTTACTCCCACTGCGGCATACCAAAAGATTGCTTCTGGTTTAGAAGTAAGAAGTGTGCCTTTTAAGAGGGATATGATGAGGCCGCCCAGGCTTACGATTCCATTCACTACTAGGGCGGTGGCGAGTGGAGATACGCTTCTCATTCCTTGTCTGAGAAAAGTTTGCGCCACGGAGAATGTGATGGAAGATGCGATTGCCAGCAACTCTCCCGGCCCGATGAGTTGGATCCATTTCATGGGCTGATTTGCTTTTGGGAAAGATTAATTTCTCCACCTCTAGATTTCCTTGGGTTCTTGTCTTTGTAGTAGTGACACATTCGCCTCAAATCACAGTCAGTGCATTTCGGATTTCGAGCGGTGCAAATGGTCCGCCCGAAACTCAGCATATTCATGTGTAATTCATGGGCACGCCCTTTGGGAATGAGTGGTGCGAGTTCTGCGTGAGATTTCTCGGGCGTGGTTTTCTCGTCGATTATGCCCAGGCGAATCATGATCCGGTGAATGTGAACATCGATAGGGAACAAATCACGATTTGAGGCCAACATCAAGGTGACATAAGCGGTTTTGACGCCGATGCCTTTGTGCTGAGTAAGATATTGCACGGTGAAATCATCTGATTTTTGATGTAAAAATTCCAAAGAGAGATGCTCTCGGTCCTTGCGAAGCCATCTGAGGAAGTCTCGAATTCGCCCGGCTTTTTGATTGCCCAAACCAGCAGAACGAATTGCCCGAGCAAGATCCGTTTGAGGGGCGTCGGCGATTTCATCCCAGTTGGTAAAAGTTTTTTTCAAGCAATTAAATGCCAGGTCGCGGTTATGGTCGGTCGTGCTTTGTGAAAGGAGGGTTTCGACCAGGGCATCTAAAAGATTGCCTCGTTTGATGCGCTTTGGCCTCCCGAAACGAGATAATAATCTATCCGCGAGTGTCAGGATTTTTCGTTTTCGAGTGGTTGGCGAGGCAGTTCTGGTCGGCATTCCATTCCCTGGTGCTATATGGATTTTAGTGAATCGTGGCCGAACGGATTCCGCTGGGTTCTTGAAATATAGAAATCACGTGTGGCTCGGCAATGTGGTTTCAAAATGATACATCATTGCCACAAACTGCAAAAACTTGCGTTTCACTGAACTGCAGCAAACCTTTGTGATTTATGTCCACGAGAATACAGATTTCTACTCAGTTGCCCTGTCCGGTTTTGTTTGAGTGCTGGGCAACTGACGGAGCAGGGAGGAAAGTCGAGATTCGCTGTTGAACACCTCCTTCGTTCTTTTAAGGCGCTCATATACTCGGATGACCTTTGAAACGTACCGGCGTGTTTCTTGAAAGGGTGGAATCCCGTTATAGCGTCGAATAGTGGCGGGACCCGCATTGTATGAGGCCAACGTCATATGTAAATTCCAGCCATATAACTCAAGCAGATATCTTAGGTAGCGTACACCACCCTCGATGTTCTCGCGGATGTCGAAAACGTTGTTGAGTCCTAAGTGTTTCGCTGTAATCGGATTGATTTGCATGAGCCCTCTGGCGCCTGTATGAGAAACGGCTTTTGGATTGAATTTACTTTCGACCTCGATGACAGCGCGCACCAACAGGGGATCTACCCCGTAAAGCCTGGAAAAATTATGTATGTACCAAAAGATTCCAGGTTTTCCACTCCCGAAACTTTCGCTTGTGGTTGTCCCCATATCCTCATCAAGGTGAATTTTTTTGGTAGGAAACGGAATCGTTTTTCGCTCTATCAATTCCGAGATGGACGAAAAAGGTTGTGCATAGAGCACCAAGACACCGGCGAGAGCGATTCCAGCTAGCGGGACTCTGTAAAGCGCCCATATGTATCTGGTTCTGCCACGACGCAGGTCCGTTAGTTCGAGCACTAAAAATAAGAGATAAATTGCAATCAGTGCGCCAACGATGAGGTTCATGAAATTAATTCCAAGGAAAGTATTTGAGTGAGTATAGGCCGAACGGTTTCCCTTATAGATTGAATAATAAAGCCGCGTGACAAAGGACTGAATGCATATCTGCTCAAAACATACGTAATCCAGGCAGGATGCCTGGTTGGCGCAAAAGCACTCCGCCTTTGTTCTCGACGACTAAAAGATAGGCAACCATCATGATCTCCGCAAGCGAGAAAGTGGGAAATTATAGTAAGTCCAGAATATCTTCTAACTTTTCTAAATATCGATCTGGATTTAGTTTTTTTATCTCATCAGCCCGTGAATATTTTCCCTTGATGATCCATACGGGGATAGATGCGTTTCTGGCGGCCTGTATGTCTGTCGTCGTATCCCCAACCATGACGACTTCCTCTGGTTTCACTTCAAGCGATTTAATGGCGGCGAACAGCATTTCCGGGTCCGGCTTCGGCGCATATCCCTGGCGGTGTCCGAACACCGTTCGAATATAGGGGAGAAGCCCGACATGCTCTAATTGTTCCTTGCAGAAAAACCATGTTTTGTTCGACACGCAAGCCATCTGAAAGCCCCGATGGGAAAGGGTTTCGAGTGTTTTTTTCGCCCCAGGGATAATATGGGTGCCCGCGATGTTATGAACCTTGTAATGAGAGCGATAGATGAGCACCGCCTCGTTGGCCGTATCTTCTCCCCACAGTTCGGTGAATCTTTCCTCGAGCGTGGGACCAATGGATGCGAGAATCTCTTCATCCGTCATTTCGGGCACGCCGAGGTCTCGGCACATGAGGCGCATGCACTTTGCGATGCCCTCATAGCTGTCGACAAGCGTGCCGTCATGGTCTAAAAGAAGCGCGCGTATGGTCATATGAACACTCTCCATCCAGGCATGAGTAACCGTGATATGATGCGAACGAGCAACGAAACGGGCAAACCATAACACCATGAGTTGATGGATGAAACAGGATATGAAATCTGAAATTCAAAAAGATCGCGTGGGTCGATTGCCGCCCTCTGGCTCTATCGAGCTTGTCGGCATGGGTGAGGAAGAACTCGTTTCGCTGTGCGAGCGGATGGGGGAAACCTCTTATAGGGGCCGGCAAATATTCTCTTGGCTGTATGCCCACGGCGTGCGTGAATTCTCTCAAATGGCGAATATACCCAAAGACCTGAGAGCGAAACTCGAAAAAACGGCCCGCATCGAAACGCTCGAACTCGACCGGGAGAGCAAGAGTGCGGATGGAACGGAAAAACATGTGTGGCGCCTGCGCGATGGCGCGCGGATCGAGAGCGTCCGAATACCGATGAGGAACGTCAATGGCGTCATGCGGTGGGCGCTTTGCATATCCACGCAGGTAGGATGCGCGATGGGTTGCACGTTTTGTCTGACGGCCAGGATGGGTTTCGTCAGGCAGTTGACGCCCGGTGAAATTGTCGGCCAATTTCTCGCCGCAAGGAGTCGTCTCGCCGAAGGAGAGCGTTTTCACAACGTCGTTTTCATGGGAATGGGAGAGCCGCTCGACAATTTCGACGCCACGGTAAGCGCCGTGAGGATTCTCACGCACCCCCGGGCGAATGGCGTCAGCCCCAGGCGGCTCACCGTATCGACGGTGGGTGTCGTCTCGAGACTCCGGGGTTTCGTGTCCGCCGTTCCGGGGGTGGGCTTGGCGGTGTCGCTCCATGCGGCGGATGACGAGACGAGAGGAGAACTGGTGCCGGTCAACCGCAAGTGGCATTTGAGGGCGCTGATCGATGAATGCCGGGAATTGCCCATCGGCGAGCGGCGTCGCATCACTTTTGAATACGTCATGCTCCTGGGGGTAAATGACTCGAAACAAGACGCTGGGGAGCTCTCCAGGCTGTTGCGTGGCCTCAAGTGTAAGGTGAATCTGATTCCGTGGAATCCGTTTCCGGGAACCCCCTATGAGCGGCCCGGCGATGGGCGAATCGAGGAATTCCGCCGGATACTCCTGGCCGCAGGCCTGGTGGCCACCACGCGCATCAGCAAGGGGGGCGATATCCTCGCGGCGTGCGGCCAGTTGGCCGACGAGAGCCGCGTTGCGTCCCGAAGCCGCCTGACGCAGCTTAATCCCATATAAATCAAATACTTAAATTTTCACTTATTTTCAGATATTTCCCCCTTTTTTCGCTATTTTTTACATATTTTCCCTGAAAAACGAGGTGCGCGACGAGCTTTCTTGCCCATCCCCCCGGTATGTTGGTATACCTTGTTCCGATAAGCGGAAAGCACGGCCAATGCGGGCGCATGCGCACCGGGGGAGCGGCAAATCCCCGAGGACTCAAAGCATGGCGGAAAACGACCCTGAACTCGAAAACGCACTCGATGAACTCGCAAGCGGCATTTCTTCGGTTCTCAGGCGACAGGAGGAACTCGCAGAGAAGATGGACGCGCTCGAAGCGCGGGTCCGTCATATCGAAGAAGGAGGCCACGCCGCCCCCTCCATCGAGAGGGACAAGGAGGACGACTACGACTACCGCGTGCTCCTGAACTCCCGGACATATACGATTGAGGACGTCGAGGGCAAAAACGCGCGCATGGAGAGCGTGCGACGCTGCCTGGCCCTGCGGGACCTGTCCCAGCTCAGAACGCGCTACCACACGGGCAGCGGCGAGCGGGACGTGACGTATTCCTACCGGCTCGTGGATGAGGGGCAAGCCGGCGAGTCCGGCTGGACGCCCCTGGAATATCACATCGAAGAAGGCGCGGGAGCGGATTTCTCGGCCCGCCTTCCTCTGGCGGAAACGATTCGGGCGGGAGCGGTTTTCGAGCTTCGCCAGCAGTTGAGCCTGCGGGGTGCGTTCACCACGCGAAACGAATGGGTCACCCTCCTCGTCGAATATCCCACCGAAGAGTTCTGGCTCGAAGTGCTCGTTCCCGCCGGGCGCCATATAGTGGGCGCGCGCAGGGAAGAATCCCAGGGCGCCTCGAACAGCTTCAACAAGCGCCGCGTCTATCCCCGCGTGCTGAACGAGACCGGCCAGACCCGCCTCGAGTGGAAAGAAAACCGGCCCGTCACCGGCAGGGCGTATACGCTCTTCTGGGACTGGTAGGGTTTTCGGGGAGCGGGAGGTTTTTCACCGTTCTGTTGCGGCTGAAGACGCAACAGTCTGTCTATACTTCCAACCAAAGCAGTTCTAAGGCCCATTCTCTGAACCGACACGGGTCGCCGCCCGCCCAAAACCGCCAAAAATCCCCCTTCTGCACGTCAAAGCAGCGCACGGACGAATTTGTCGGGTATATGGGCATTTGGTAGGATATAAGGCGCGACTCCCTGGATAGCCGAAAGGGAACGGAGATGACACAGTACGAAGTTGCATCATTGGCGGCGCAATACGCGGGCGTATGGGTTGCCGGCGCGGTGGGCTTCGCGCAGTGCCTGCTCATCGGGATAGGCCTTTTATACATGCGCCGCGCGGCGATTCTGCGGGATAGGGCGCTCGATGAACTCATCGAACGCACCCGATCCAATCACGATGAACACATGGCGAATCACGAAGCATACATGGCGAATCACGAAGCAAACATGGCGAATCACGAAGCAAACATGCTGGCGCTTCGTGAACGCAGTAAAGAGAACAGAGTCAGGCACGAAGAAAATATGGCGAATCACGAAGAAAATATGGTGTCGCTCCGTGCGCTCATCGAACGCACCGGAGGGGCGCGAGCGTAAACAACCCGCAACCACTCCAAAGCTATGTGGCGACTATGAGGCTTCGGGAGAAAACCGGGAGCGGTTCATAGAAGCGGGACTCTCTCGGCAACCCGATAAACGGCGACGAAAGAATCGTGTCGCGCTTTTTGTCAATTTCCCTTCCTTTTGCTAGACTCCGCGCTTTCGCACACCCCGGAAAGAGCGTTTCCGGGTTTCGTTCATCACGTTTCAAGGGAGAATGCGCCATCATGCTGGAGCCGAATATTTTTGTAGTCGATCTCACGGAGAATTTCGGCGGGGAGATCCTCGCGGACGGCCGGGTGAAGACGACGAGGGAACAACTCGAGAGCTGCGCCGCCAAGTTCGGGGCGAGCGTCTCGGTGAGCCATGCGAAAAACTTTGAACTCGGCGTCCACGTGCCGACCATCACCGTGCGCCGCATGGAGAAAAAGGGCAGCAAGACCGAAACGGAAATCCTCTTTTTCTCCTACGAGGACGATGGCGGTGACATCCTCACCGACCCCTCCGCCTGGGGGCGCGTGCCGACGCAAATCTTCGGCTGATAGGGCCTTCGGGGTCATTATCCTCATCTGTTTTACGGGTGTGGCCGCCAATCGCGCGGCTGTGGGGATCGAGCCGAAGCTTGCGTTGTTTCGATTATCCGGCCCCGTGGTTTCATAGAGAAGACGCGAGCGTTTGCGCTCTTCCTGGGTTTTGGTTCTAATATTCACGAGTATGCCTTAAGGAGGACCCGTAAAGAGAGCGCGTGGAAAGATGGTGGATTTACAGCCGGTCAATACGGGAGACCTGATAGGCATCGCGCAATGCGCAGTAATCTGGCATGGCCTCTACACCATGCGCGCCGATATCAGGCAAAGAGAGAAGGCGCTCGATGAGATCATCGCCCAGGGCCGGGAATCCAGAAAGGCATTGTGGAAAACAATGGAAAGTTTGGATAAAACGCTCGATCGCTTGGATAAATCAAACGAGGGCCTGGCGGTCCTGCTTCAAAGATAAATGGGAGTTACGGCGTTTCGTGAAGGCTCTCGAATCTTCGTGAGATAATTTCATTTTGTCGACTTTCCGATGAATTCTTGAATACATTTCACGCGCATATCCCTCCCGTGGGGCCGATATGCGCCCGAAAGGATGGGTCATGGAGCAGTCCTGGAGCAGGGAGGATATCGAGCGGGCATTCCAGGCCCGCTGGCGGGGGAATTTCAACGACCTCCTGGGTTTCGAGGTCTTAGAAGCCGAGAAGGGCTTCGCCCGCGTCGCGCTGCCGGTGGAGCCCCGGCTCTTTCAGCCCTTCGGGATTATCCATGGCGGCGCGCTGGCGGCGCTTGCCGATACCGTCGGCGGCGTAGGCAGCTACGTGAGCTATCCGGTCGGTACGGAAGTGGTGACGGTGGAGATGAAGATAAACTTCGTGCGTCCGGTGAAGGAGGGAACCCTCACCGGCGAGGCGAAGGCCCTGCATCTGGGCCGAAAAACCTCGGTGTGGGAAATGCGTATTCTCGATGATGCGGAAAAACTCGTCTGTTTCGCCTCGGCCACCTACATGGTGGTGAAAGAGGCGTAAAAAACGCTTTTCAAGGCGGGTGGCGAACCTCCCTCGTCCTGTCCTTCCATGTGTGGTATCATCCGGCGCGTGGGAAACTCGTTTTTTCGTCATTCCGTATGACTCCATGGATAACGGCTTTTTGCCTGAAATCACCCTTAACCGGGGGCCGGTTTTGGACGCGAAGAGCGCTTGATGCGGCGGAGTCCGCTTTCCCGGTGGCTTTTTTGGGAAGCGGCGCTACCGCCCGAAAGAGGTGAACGATGAGCAATAGTTTCGATGCCCGCTCGGAACTCGAAGTAGGCGGGACAACCTATGAGATTTACCGGATAGGCGCGCTGGGGGACAAGGGCGACGTCGCCCGGCTCCCCTTCGCCATGAAGGTCTTGCTGGAGAATTTGCTTCGAAACGAGGATGGACGCTCCGTGCGCGCCGCCGACATCGAGGCGCTCGCCTCCTGGGACGCGAAGAAGGGCGAGGCTACCGAGATAGGCTTCATGCCGAGCCGCGTTTTGTTGCAGGATTACACGGGCGTTCCCGTCGTGGTCGACCTGGCCGCCATGCGCGACGCCATGAAGGATTTGGGCGGCGACCCCGACCTCATCAACCCCTTGCAACCCGTCGATCTGGTGATCGACCATTCCGTGCAGGTGGACGAGTTCGGCACGAAGACGGCCTTGGAGAACAACGCGCAACTCGAGTACGACAGGAACACCGAGCGCTACGCCTTTTTGCGCTGGGCGCAGAGCGCGTTCGACAACTTCCGGGCCGTGCCGCCCGATACCGGCATCGTTCATCAGGTGAACCTGGAATTTCTGGCCCCGGTGGTGGGCACGGACGAGAAAGAGGGCGTCACGCGCGCCTTTCCCGACACGGTCGTGGGCACGGATTCGCACACCACGATGATAAACGGCATCGGCGTCCTGGGCTGGGGCGTGGGCGGCATCGAGGCGGAAGCCGCCATGCTGGGCCAGCCCTACTCGATGCTCATTCCCGACGTGGTGGGCTTCAGGCTCGCAGGCGATCTGAGAGAAGGCTCCACGGCGACGGATCTCGTCCTCGTGGTCGTGCAGATGCTCAGGGAAAAGGGCGTGGTGGGCAAGTTCGTGGAGTTCTACGGACCGGGCCTGGACAACCTGCCGCTCGCCGATCGCGCGACGCTCGCCAACATGGCGCCGGAGTACGGCGCGACCTGCGGCATCTTCCCCATCGACCGCGAGACGCTCAAATACATGGAGCTCACGAGCCGTCCGGCGGAGCAGATAGCCCTCGTGGAGGCCTACGCCAGGGCGCAGGGCATGTTCCGCGAGACGGATTCTCCCGAGGCGGTTTACACCGACACGCTGGAACTGGACCTCGGCGACGTCGTCCCGAGCATCTCCGGTCCCAAGCGGCCGCAGGATCGCATCGTGCTCACGGATGCGAGCGCCACCTTCGAGCGCGAACTCGACAAGATGCTGATCGAACTCGGCGGAGAAGGCGGCGGCACGGCCGTGGCTCCCGCTGCCGTTACCGTGAAAGACGGCGCAAAGACTTATCAGATAACGCACGGCGCGGTCGTCATCGCGGCGATTACGAGCTGCACCAACACCTCGAACCCATACGTCATGCTGGGCGCGGGCCTGGTGGCGAAAAAAGCCGCCGAGCGCGGACTGAAAGTGAAGCCCTGGGTCAAGACCTCACTCGCGCCCGGCTCGATGGTGGTGACGGAATATCTGAAGAGCGCGGGCCTCACGCCTTACCTGGAAGAATTGGGTTTCCACAACGTGGGCTACGGCTGCACCACCTGCATCGGTAACTCAGGCCCTCTGCCCGCGCACATCTCGAAAGCGGTGGCCGAGGGCGACCTCGTCGCCTGCTCGGTGCTCTCGGGCAACAGGAACTTCGAGGGCCGCGTGCACGCCGAGGTGCGCATGAACTTTCTGGCCTCACCGCCCCTGGTGGTGGCCTACGCCATCGCCGGGCGGATGGACCTGGACATCACGAAAGACCCGCTGGGTGAGGATAAAGAGGGCGCTCCGGTCTATCTCAAGGACATCTGGCCCACGCAGAGCGAGCTTCAGGACGTGGTGATGAACCACGTGAAGGCCGATATGTTCCAGAGAAGCTACGGCGACGTATTCAGGGGCGATCTGCGCTGGCAGGGCATCCCGACGCCGGAGGGCGGCTTGTTTGCGTGGGACGACATGTCCACCTACATAAGACGCGCGCCCTATTTCGAGGGCATGAAGCCCGACCCCGAGCCCGTCGAGGACATCCGGGGAGCGCGCTGCCTTGCGCTTCTGGGCGATTCGGTGACGACGGACCACATCTCGCCGGCTGGCTCCATCAAGCGCGACAGCCCGGGCGGGCAGTTTCTCGTAATGAACGACGTCCTGCCCGCCGACTTCAACAGCTATGGTTCCAGGCGCGGGAACCACGAGGTGATGATGCGGGGCACCTTCTCGAACGTGCGCTTGAGGAACAGGACGGCTCCGGGCACCGAGGGCGGCTTCACCACCTATTTCCCGAAAAACGAGGTCATGCCCATCTACGACGCGGCGATGGAATACCAGGAGGCGGGGATTCCCCTCGTCGTTCTGGGGGGCAAGGAATACGGCACGGGTTCCTCGCGCGACTGGGCCGCCAAGGGGTCGATCCTGCTCGGCATCCGGGCCGTCATCGCCGAGAGCTTCGAGCGCATCCACCGCTCGAACCTGGTCGGCATGGGCGTGCTGCCGCTTCAGTTCAAGCCGGGCGATACGGCGGAGAGCCTGGGCCTCACGGGCCGGGAGACCTTCGACGTCGAGGGTGTGGATCAGGGCGAGGCCAAGGAGGTGCGGGTGAGCGCCGCGCCGGAGGGCGGCGGTGCCGCGATTGTCTTCGACGCCGTCGTGCGCATCGACACCCCCAACGAGCTGTCCTACTACCAGCACGGCGGCATCCTGCAGTACGTGTTGCGACAGCTCCTCAAGAGCGGGCAAAACTAAGGGTAGCCGGACAACCCTTGGGGTGTCCGCCCCTACGAACTGCTTCGTTTGTTTCGTAGGGACAGGCCCCTGTGCCTGTCCCGTTTAAGAGTGGATACGATAGGACACGTCGCGACCTGTCCCTACGGCCCTGCGTGGTTGGCAGGGTTCTCTTCATCAAGCGCCCATTGAAGCGGGTTGCTCCGGATGTATTCGCGGACGCGGTTCATGTCCTCATCATCGCGGATGACGTGGTCGTAGAATGATCGTTGCCATATGCGTTTCTCGAAAGGCGGAAAACGCCCGTATTTCACCTCGTTGATATATTCATTCGTGGTCATCGTTTTGACCCATTGAATGATTTCCTGTAGGGGCGGACCTGTGTGTCCGCCCTCGCTTTGGTCTTCGCCCTGTTGATTTTCTTCTTGTCGTTGGGTTTCTACCTGTTGATGATTCTCCGATTCGCGATCTTCGGGTTCCGGGCGGACACGCAGGTGGCAGACATATATGTCTGACCCTACGATTACAACGATGCCGTGCATATGATTTGGCATCAGGACATATTCATCCAATTCGACATACGGAAATTTGTTCTTTGTTTCGCTCCACCAACGGGCAACCATCTTTCCCGCCTCGTTCAAAACCATCCCGTCGTCGATGATTTCACCGAAAAGACATTTCCTGTCCTGTACGCAAACCGTCACGAAATAACATCCCGCCTGTGAATAATCGTATTCCCGCAACCTGTTCGCCTTCCTATTTTTCATCTCCAAAAGCTCCGAATCTCACCCCTCGCCCATTCTATGCAAGTAGGCTGACGATAAATAGAAATTGCTTCTTTCCTTAGTCGGAAAACCCTTTGGGGTTGGCCGCCCCTACGAAAGGCTTCGGCGGTTTCGTAGGGACAGGCCCCTGTGCCTGTCCTGATGAAGGACAACCACGGGGGATATGGCAACCCAAGAGGGTTGCCCTGCTACGGTTCCATCCGATTCGAGGTCTGAATCGTCCCCTTATGAAACGACCTCTTTGAGCCGCGCCCAGAGGTATTCCGCGTCCGCATCGGTGAGCGGATCGGGGGAGATGTAGAGTTCCGACTCATTGGATGCGCCGATCTGGATCCGCACCTCGCACTCCCATAGCGCATCGGCGACCTGATCGCGCGATTTCCCGAGTGATTCTTGGTCGATTTCAATCACGACTTCCGGCAAATCCTGCCCCAGGGCGTTGGGGCGTCTGAGGCGGGGCGAGAGTCCCCTCATCCCGCCGAGGCGCTCCATGAAAAATTCACACCACTTATCGTTGTGGGCGTACTGGGCGGCCTCGCCGCCGTCCAGATAATGCGCAAGCGCCGCGAGCAGGCCCACGACGTCGTCGCGTCCCGCCTTCATGGGCCGGCCGATGGCGTACCTGGGGCTCCCCATCATGGCGCAGGCCTCGATGATCTCTTTTTTGCCCAGGATGATGCCGGTGTTCTGCGGCCCGCCGATGCTCTTTCCCCCGCTGAAGATGGCGGCGTCGGCTCCCATCTCCCTGGTAAAACGCCAGAGATTGCCGGACGGGGGAAGCTGCGCCGCGGCGTCCACGACCACGGGCACGTTCCTTTCGTGCGCGATCTCGATGATGGTCTCGAGCTTGAGGATGTTTCCGCCCGCATACTGGCCCGGGAAATAGAAGACGGCCGCCGTCTTCTCGCCGATGGCCTCTTCGAGTTCCCAGGGGTGGGTCTGGCGATGAGAGCCGATCTCCACGAGCCGCGCCCCCGCCTGGCGGATGTTGATGTCGTAGTGGTTTCTCTGAAAGCGGTGGATCACGATTTCGTTCTTGAGCCCGTCGGTGAACGGGAGCTTGTCCATGAGGGCCGGATTCGCGCCCGTGATGCAGGCCGCGGCGCTCAGCACGAGGCCGGCGGCGGAGCCGCTCGTGACGTAGGCCGCCTCGTTTTGCGTCATCTCGGCGATGCGCGCGCCCGCTTTTGCGTGCAGTTCGGTCATTTCCACCTGGGCGGCGTTCGCCTCCTGCATGGCGGTCCAAACTTCGGCCCTCAGTTTCGCGCCGCCAAGGCGGGTCTGGCGGGTGCGCGCGCTGATGACGCGGCGGATTTTTAAGTCATTCAGGAATTTGGGGTTTTCAGCGGATTCGTTAATCGCCTTACTCCTTAGCCTGGGGTGGAGAATCCGAGTTCGCTCACGTTTTTGAGGACGGTGTAAGAGCCATTTTCCGTTTTTCCGTACAGGGAGAGAGTGTGAAAACCCTCCTCATCGCGGGGAAAGCGTCTCTCGATTTTGAGTTGAAAGCGCTGCGACTGCGGCGTGATTTCGACGCTTGGCGAGTGAGGCGGCGCGCCGTCGAGGCCTAAGCCCAGCAGGAGCGGCGAGGCGGCATCTTCGCTTCTCACTTCGCCCTCGATTTCGAGATGGGCCGCCTCCTCTCCCCATGCGAGAAAAGAAACGCTTAAATCTTTCGATACCTCCCGCCACGCGCCCGGTGGAATCGTCGCATCCGAGCGCAATCTTTGCCTCCACTCAACCCGCTTTCGGTTGTGACGGCTCAGGATGAGCTTTTTGTGCTCGGGCCTGTCCGCCCAGTGGTAGTGTTTGGGCCTGCTCTCATAGGGCCTTCCCATGCCGACGAGGAGGGCGGACGAATCGCCGCGCATCACTTCCTCGTCCTCGAAGGTTTCATGCCCTGCCGTCGAGGCGATGAGCTTCACGCGCTCTCTGCGCTCATCCCACGTCGCGTAGACGTATTGCACCGTATCGACGGGAGGCCGCGAGGTCACCTTGGGCGGAGGTTCTTGCAGGGTTCGCAGCCGCCCGCCGATACGGATTTTCTCGTCTCCGTGGCGCACGAGTTCCAGTTGATGAAAGCCCCGGTATTCCAGACGGCATGGTTGGGCCATGGAGGCTCCTCGGCTGGATGCGCGCTTGAGCGTGTGTTCGATGCGCCCATCATATCACGATGTGCCGCGGCTTGGGATCATGTATCATGCGCCGCGCAGCCTCCCGGGCGGCGTCTTCTTTTTCCACTTTCAGGAGCTACGACATGCGGATTGTTACCACCCTTCCTATGGATGATTTGAAAAAAGCGGGTCCGGCGGCCCTGGCCCTCGAAGCTGCGGGCTTTGACGGCGTGATGACCATGGAAAACGCGCACCACCCGTTTCTGCCCTTGGCGGTCGCGGCGGTGGCGACGAAACGCGTGGAGCTTTTGACCGCCGTGGCCATCGCCTTTCCGAGGAGTCCCATGGTGTGCGCGAACGCAGGCTGGGATTTACAAGTCGCCTCGGACGGGAGGTTCGTGTTGGGCTTGGGCCCGCAGATAAGGCCGCACAACGTGCGGCGGTTCAGCGTGCCCTGGAGCGCGCCCGCAGCCCGCATGCGGGAATACGTGGAATCACTGCGCGCGATATGGCGATCTTGGAGAAACGGGGAAAAACTCGATTACCAGGGCGAACACTACCAGTTCAGCCTCATGACGCCCGCCTTCACGCCTCCCTCGGGAGGACAGCCCATGGCGCCCGTCACCATCGCGGCGGTGGGGCCTGGGATGCTCAAGGTTGCGGGACGCTCTTGTGACGGCGTAAGGCTGCATCCTTTCTGCACGAGCAGGTATTTCGAGGAGTTCTGCCTGCCGAAGCTGGAGGAAGGGTTTGGGGAGAACGAGATTTCGCGCGAGAACTTCGAGATAACGGGCGGGGGCTACATCGTCACCGGAGCGGATGAGGAAGCCCTGCGCCGCGGGATGAATGAGGTCAAGGTGCGCCTGGGCTTTTACGGCTCCACGCCCGATTACTGGCCGGTGCTCGAGATGCACGGCTACGGCGATCTGGGCCGTAAGCTCAGACAGATGACGCGCGAGGGTAAATGGGACGCGCTCGCGGATGAGATTCCCGACGACCTCGTGCGTCTTTTCGCCGCGGTGGGCGTACACGGGGAGGTGAAAAAGGCGATAGAGGCGCACTTCGGCGGCGGCGTCGATACCCTCTATGCAGGGATGCTGCCCACGGCGGATAAGGACCTGCCGCCCGATTTGATAGAGGACATCCAGACGATTCCGGCGGCGTTCACGGGCTACGCGGAGCGGGTGTAGGGTCAAACCCGACCGAGGAGGGAGGGTTTGCCGACTGAAGAAGGAGGGGCTGCTGACCGAAGGGGGAGGGGCTGCCGACTGAAGAAGGAGGGTTTGCCGACCGAGGAGGGAGGGTTTGGATTGCTTCGGGGCCGGCCGCCTTTGTGTAGTGGCAGTCTCTCATCGGGACTGCCCCACAGACCCCTGTGCCTGTCCAGGTCATATCCATCCTGACAAGGGACAACCACAGGGGGTCGGACAATCCAAAAGGGTTGTCCGACTACAAAGGCAATCGGCGAGAGGTGAAAATCGGGAGTTTTTGGAGATGAAAGACAGGAAGGCGAACAGGTTGCGGGAATACGATTATTCACAGGCGGGATGTTATTTCGTGACGGTTTGCGTACAGGACAGGAAATGTCTTTTCGGTGAAATCATAGAAGGTGAGATGGTTTTGAACGAGGCGGGGAAGATGGTGGCCCGTTGGTGGGACGAAACAGAGAACAAATTTCCGCATGTCGAATTGGATGAATATGTCCTTATGCCGAATCACCTTCACGGCATCGTTGTAATCGTAGGGTCAGACATATATGTCTGCCACCTATGTGTCCGCCCGGAACGCGAAGATCGCAAATCGAACGAACATCGACAGGCAAAACGCCAACGGCAAAAAGAAATTCAACAGGGCGAAGACCAAAGCGAGGGCGGACACACAGGTCCGCCCCTACAGGAAATCATTCAATGGGTCAAAATGATGACCACGAATGAATATATCAACGAGGTGAAATCCGGGCGTTTTCCGCCTTTCGAGAAACGCATATGGCAACGATCATTCTACGATCACGTCATTCGCGACGATGACGACCTGGGCCGCGTCCGTGAATACATCCGGAACAATCCGTTGAAATGGGCGCTTGATGAATACAACCCGGATAATCGGAAAAACCGTAGGGACAGGCCCCCGTGCCTGTCCTGATCGTATCCACCTTACAAGAAACAACCACGAGGGGTCAGACAACCCTTTCGGGTTGTCTGCTACGGATTAAATAATTGGGATGTGCCCCCTCACCCCGTGGGCCCAATCATGTTCTCGGGCTTCACCGCCGCGTCGAATTCCTCTCCGGTGAGGAGGTCCAGCGCAATGGCCGCATCGCGCAGGGTGCCGCCATCCGAGAAGGCCTTTTTCGCCACCCTGGCCGCGTTGTCATACCCGATGACGGGATTGAGCGCCGTCACCAGCATGAGCGAGTTCTGTAAGTAGGCGTCTATCGCGGGCCGGTTGGGTTCGACCCCCACCGCGCAATGGGTGTTGAACGAATCGCACGCATCGGCCAGCAGGCGCACCGAGTTCAGGAGGTTGAAGATCATCACGGGCTTGAAGACGTTCAACTCGAAATGACCCGTAGCACCTCCTACGTTCACCGCCACGTCGTTGCCCATCACCTGGGCGCACACCATCGTCATCGCCTCGCTCTGGGTGGGGTTCACCTTGCCGGGCATGATGGAGCTTCCGGGCTCGTTCTCGGGGATGAGCAACTCGCCCACGCCGCACCGGGGGCCCGAGGCCAGCATACGGATATCGTTGGCTATCTTCATCAAAGACGCCGCCAGGGTCTTCACCGCCCCGCTCGCGAATACGACCGCATCGTGCGCGGCCAAGGCCTCGAATTTATTCGGTGCGCTGCGGAAGGGAAGCCCCGTCATATCGGCGATTCTGGCGGCCGCTTTATCCGCGAAGTCGGGATGCGTGTTGAGACCCGTGCCCACCGCCGTACCGCCAAGCGCCAGCTCATAAATGCCGTCCAGCGACATCTTGACGCGCGCGATGCCGTTTTCTAATTGTTGGGCGTAGCCCGAGAACTCCTGTCCCAATGTTAAGGGAACGGCGTCCATCAGGTGCGTGCGGCCGATCTTGATGATCGTCTCGAAAGCCTCCGCCTTCGCCGCGAGCGTATCTCTTAACGTCTCCACGGCGGGGATGAGTTTCTTCGTCATCTGCTCGCCCGCCGCGATGTGCATCGCCGTGGGGAAGGTGTCGTTCGAGGACTGGGCCTTGTTCACGTCGTCGTTCGGGTGGATAGGGTCTTTGGAGCCCATCCGCCCGCCCGCGATTTCGATGGCGCGGTTGGCGATGACCTCGTTCGCGTTCATGTTCGTCTGCGTTCCGCTGCCGGTCTGCCAGACGACCAGGGGGAAATGTTCGTCCAGATCGCCCGCGATCACCTCATCCGCCGCCCGGATGATGAGCGCGGCCTTTTCAGCGCCCAGGATGCCCAGTTCCTCGTTCGTCATGGCGGCGGCTTTCTTCAATATCCCCAGCGCGCGGATGATCTCGCGCGGGAAGCGGTCGCCGCCGATTTTGAAGTGAACGAGCGAGCGCGCCGTCTGCGCGCCGTAGTATTTATCTTCGGGCACCTCGATCTCGCCCATGCTGTCCGTTTCGATTCGATACGCCATGTCGCCTCCTGCGGATGCGTTGTACAGGTTTGTCGGTTTTATGGTCTCATCGGGCAGGCCGGTCGGCGTCTCGTGACGGCGGCTCTTGTAGCGCGGCCTCTAAGTCACCAGGTGAGCACGATGCGGCCCACCGGGTCGCCCGCGCGCAGGGCGGCCAGCGCGTCGTTGGCGTCGGGCATCGGCGCCTCCTCGGTGATGACGGCGCGCACGCGGCCATCGTTCACCAGGCTCGCGGCGTCGGCCACGTCGCGCACCGTGTGGTTGTGCGACGCGATGATCTGGATCCATTTGGTGATGAGTTGCGCAGGTTCGATTTCCATTTTCTGGCCGAAGACGTAGCCCAGGACGACGAGGCGTCCGCCGGGCCGGAGCAGGTCGATGCACTGCTGGAGCACGGGCGGCACGGCGGCCCCGCCCACGATCTCGAGCGCGATGTCCGCCCCGAAGCCGTTCGTGATGTCCATCACCGCCTTTACCGGGTCGGTCTGCACCGCGTTCACCGTCTCGAACGCGCCGAGTTCGCGCGCCTTCGCCAGCTTCTCGTCCTTCACGTCCACGGCGATGACGTTCGTCCCCAGGTGGCGGAGGATCTGCAAAGCGTGCAGTCCCAGGCCCCCGACGCCGAAGATGACGGCGCACTCGCCGAGTTCGGGCCGCGCCATGCGGATGGCGTGGAGCGGGGAGCCGAGCGTCCCGCCGATGAGGGAGGCGGCCGCGAGCGATACGTTATCGGCGATTTTGACGAGGTTTCTTTCTGATACCGCGACGAGCTGGCCGAAGCCGCCGTCTATCTCTATTCCCAAGCGCCCCGGCGAGTTCTGGCACATCTCTTCATGACCCAGGCGGCACATGCGGCAGCGCCCGCAGGTCTGCTTGCTTACGACGACCACGCGGTCGCCCGGTGAGACGGAATCCACCTCGGCGCCCACTTCCAGCACGACGCCGGAATTCTCATGGCCGAGCATCAGGGGCGTGGGCGATGATTTGACGTTACCGTCCACGATTTTCAAGTCCGTCGCGCACAGGCCGTTCGCCTTCGATTCCACCAGAACCTGGCGGGGGCCGATTTTGGGTTCGGGCGCTTCCTCGTAGGCGAGGGGCCGGCCGAATTGTTTGAGAATCATGGCCTTCATGGGCGGTTTCCTCCGTTTTACTGGTCTTAGGAGCGCATCGGAGGCGATTCTAGCAGTCCCGTGGTGGCGACGCCAGATGGGGGTGAGTAATTTGGGGGCGATGGTTGTCTCGTAGGGGCGGGCATATATGCCCGCCACCTGCGTGTCCGCCCTGGCTTTGGTGTTCGCTCTGTCGATCTTTTTCTTGTCGCTGGTGTTCTGCCGGTTGATGTTCGTTTGATTTGCGATCTTCGCCTTGCGGGCGGACACGCAGGTCCGCCCCTACAATTCCACCTGATTGGCGGGGTTTTCCTCATCAAGCGCCCATTTTAACGGATTGTTCTGGATGTATTCTCGAACCCGATTGAGATCGTCATCGCAACGAATGACGTGATCGTAGAATGATCGTTGCCATATGCGTTTCTCGAACGGCGGGAAACGTCCGTATTTCACCTCGTTGATGTATTCATTCGTGGTCATCGTCTTGAACCATTGAATGATTTCCCGTAGGGGCGGACCTGCGTGTCCGCCCTGGCTTTGGTGTTCGCTCTGTCGATCTTTTTCTTGTCGCTGGTGTTCTGCTGGTTGATGTTCGTTTGATTTGCGATCTTCGCCTTGCGGGCGGACACATAGGTGGCAGACATATATGTCTGACCCTACGATTACAATGATGCCGTGGATGTGATTCGGCATCACGACGTATTCATCCAATTCGACATGCGAAAATTTATTCGTTGTTTCGCTCCACCAACGGGCGGCCATCCTCCCCATCTCGTTCAAAACTACTCCGTCCTCTACGACTTCACCGAACAGACATTGCCTGTCCTGCGCGCAAACCGTCACGAAATAACATCCGGCCTGCGAATAATCGTATCCTTCCAACCGATTCGATTTTCGCCTATTTTGTTTCACGTTCATGTTTTCTGCTCCGGGCGGACACACCGGTCCGCCCCTACGGGAGTGCTTCCCCCCGCCTACATCCCCAACCCGCCGTCGATTCTGAGCACGATGCCGGTCACGTAGCTCGCCTCGTCCGATGCCAAAAAGACGAACCCCGCCGCCATCTCCTCGGGTTCTCCCCACCGGCCGAGGCAGATGCGCTCCAGGTATTTGGATTCAAAGCGCTCATCGGTGCGAATCGTCTCCGTCATCGGGGTGATGGCCGCGGGCGAGACGCAGTTCACGGTGATGTTGTGGCGTCCCAGTTCGCGCGCGGCGCTTTGCGTCGCGCCGACGATGCCCATCTTGGCGGAGGAGTAGTTGATCTGGCCGATGGTGCCGCGAAGCCCCGCGCCCGAAGTGACGTTGATGATGCGGCCTTCCTTTCGGGGGATCATGCGCTTGGCCGCCGCGTGGATTCCCGCCCACGTGCCCTTTAGGTGCACGGCGATCACGGAGTCCCATTGCTCTTCGGTCATCTTGTGCAGCATGGCCGCGCGGACGATGCCTGCATTGTTCACCATGACGTTTATGGGGCCGTGCGCGGATTCTGAAACGTCGAGCGCGCCCTCCACTTCTTCCAGACTGCTCACGTCGGCCTTATGGAATATGGCCTCGCCCCCGGCCTCCCGGATGAGCCGCGCCGTCTCCTCGCCGCCTTCCTCGTTCATGTCGACGACGAGCACCTTTGCGCCCTCTTCGGCGAAGCGCATACAGACCGAACGACCGATGCCCTGCGCTGCTCCCGTGACGATGGCGTTCTTGTTTTCCAGTCTCATGGAATTCCTCTCTTTCTATTCTATGGATTCAGTCCAGCCAGGCCTGGGCCGTGCCTTTCGTGACGACGCGGCCGCCGGAGTCTACCGCCTCGATCTCACAGACGGCCAGAAGCCGGTTTTTCTCTTGCGTGACCTCGGTGACGACGCCCCGGCAGGTGATGACCTCGCCCAATTTCACCATGCCCTGAAAGCGGACTTCGAGCCTCTTGTAGCTTCCTGCGCCGAAGGCGTTTTCGACGAAATGCCCCAGAAACCCCATCGAGAGCATCCCGTGGGCGATGACGCCCTCGAGACCGCCCGCGCGCGCCGCCTCGTCGTCATAGTGGATCGGGTTGAAATCCCCGCTGGCGCCCGCGTATTTCACGAGTTGCGTCCGCGAGACGGGGTCTTTCACGAGTTCGGGGAGCGCGTCGCCCTTTTCGTAGTTCATCGCCTCTCCTTCAGTTCTTGAATCGCCTGAGCGATATCCACTTGCCCCCGCCCACGCGGGAGCCGTCGCGCGCGTCCAGGAACTCGTATTCGCGCTCGACGAACACGAGGTCGCCCGAGCGGCCCGATTTTTCCTTGATGTTCACGATGGTGAAGGAAACGTCGAGTTCATCGCCCGCGCGGATGGGCCGCTCCACCTCATAGACTTGTGAGGCGTGAAGGCCCACGTCGCCGAAATTAGGCGGCAAGTCGGGATAGGCGTCTTTTGCTCTGAAGGTGGTGGGAAACGTGGGCGGCGCGATCGCCTCCCGCCCCCGGTAGGCCGGGTTCGGGTCGCCGACCGCGTCGGCGAATTTCTCAATCGCCCCCTGCTCGACCCGGACGCGGTAGGGGCCGTGTCTTTGCCCCACCAGGGAGCGTATTTCGGGCGTGATTCTTTGGCTCATGCGCGTCCTCTCGTCAGGAGTTCTTTTTTATCCGAACGTCCACGGCATGGCAGCCGCTCGCCGTGGCGATGAGCGGGTTCAAATCCATCTCGGCGATATCGTGTCTCAATTCAAGCGCCAGTCTCGAGATTTTGATCATTATATCGGATATGCGCGGAATTTGAACGGCAGGCCCGCCCCGGAATCCATCGAAGATAACGCGCGAGCGAAGGCGTAAGAGCGCTCTTTGGGCCTGGTCGGCGCCGAAGGGCGGCAGCAGGCGGGCCACGTCGTCCAAGGCTTCCACGTACACCCCGCCCAATCCCGCCGTGATGCACGGGCCGAACGTCGCATCACGCGATATGCCGACCAGAAGTTCTATGCCGCCTCCGATCATCTCCTGAACGAGAAGGCGGGCGTCACCGCCAAGGGAGAGGAGCCTTTCGGCCCCGGCCAGAACCTGCTCCGGCGTATCGAGATGAAGGAGCACGCCGCCTGCTTCCGTCTTGTGCGCGAGGCTTTCCGACACAGTTTTAAGCGCGACGGGGGTTTGATACTCCTCCCATATCTTGCGTGCTTCTTCCGCCGTATCGACGAGAATTTCCCGTGGCCTCGGGATTCCGTAGAGGTCCAGGATTTCGGCGCAAGTCTCGGGCGGGAGAAAGCCATCGGCGGATGCGCGGCTCCGCTTGATGCTTCGCCGGGCCGCTTCTTTCCGTGCGCGGTTTTTCGAGAGGTGCTGAGACGAGGCCGCTTCTCTCGCGTGTTTGAGTGACAAGAGGGATTCCAGTCCCCGAATCGCCCGCGAGTAATCGCCGAAGACGGGCACGGATTGTTTCTTTAACGCCTGTATTTGCTCTCGCGGCCCGGTGAGCCAGGTGAAGGCTACGGGTATGTCCGAGGATTTGAACAGCGCCTTCACCTCCTGCGCAATTTGCGCGCCCACGTGGTGATAAATGCCCATGAGGAAGAGCAGGGCGTCTACGTTATCGTCCGATGCCACCGCCTCGCCTGCGGTTCTGAGCGGCTGGCTCTCGGGCCGGCTGACCATCAGGGATACGAGGTCCACCGGATTGTCCTTGGGCGCGTAGTCGGGGAGGATGGTTCCGAGCTTCTCTTGCGTCTTCTCGTCGAGGACGGGCAGCGTGAGGCCCGCTTCGGACGCCAAATCTGCGGCCAGCGCGCCGAGCCCCCCCGAGAAGCTTAAAATCCCCACTCCGTTTCCTTGAATCGGTTTTGAGCGCGCGAGGAAATCCGCTATTTCGATGAACTCATCCATGGAGCCCGGCACCTGAATCCCGTATTGCGCGGCGAAGGCGTCGAAAACGTCGCTTGAAGTCGTGATGGCTGCGGTGTGGCTGCGCGCGGCGCGCGCGCCCTCTTCTGTTTTGCCGCCCTTGAGCAGGACGATGGGTTTCCCGATCTCCAGAGCGCGCCGGGCGGCTTTTTTAAGGCGCTTGCCGTCGCGAACCGATTCGAGATAGCCGCAGATGACGCGCGTGTGCGGGTCGTCAAGGAAGTATTCGACGCATTCCGCGAAATCAACGTCCACCTCGTTGCCCAGGCTCACGAGGCTGCTGATCCCTGCGCCGCTCTCCTGAAAGCCCGTGAGCATGCACGCCCCCATGGCCCCGCTTTGGGTGACGATGGCCACCGCCCCCGGAATGAGCGGGTCCTCATCGCGGATGGATATCGTAAACGTGGCCATGAGCTTAGAGCGCACGTGCACCACCCCCATGCAGTTGGGGCCGAGCACGCGCATGCCAGATGCGTCGCGGAGTTCCAGGATTTTCTCCTGGAGCGCCACGCCCTCCGCTCCCGCTTCGGCGAAGCCCGAGGTGATGACGGCGGCGGCCTTCACGCCTCGCTCCGCGCACTGGACGAGAGCGGGGAGGACGTCTTCTCTCGGCGTGCAGATGAGGGCGAATTCGGGCGCTTCGGGCAGGGAGGAGACGTCGGGGTAGCACGTAAGCCCCGCTATCTCCTCACGCCTCGGGTTGATGGGGTAGATGGGGCCGGGAAAGCCGTATTTCATCGTAAGCCTAAGGGGGATGCCGCCCAGGCGGTTCAGGTTCGAGGTTGCGCCCACCACGGCGAAGGATTTCGGGTGAAAGAGGCTTTTTAGGGATTTTCGTGGGTTCATGGGGTGTGGAGGCTGCTAGGCAAGGCGACCGCCGGCGGTGCCGAGCGTGACGGCGACGCCGTCCTGGTTCGTGAATGAAACTTCGAATATATAGCGCGCCCCCCCGTTTTCTTGTTTTTTCTCTTTCAGCGTCGCCGAAAGGCGGAGCACGTCGCCCGGAAAGATGGGCTTCACGAAAGAGACATCCAGTTCACCTCCCGTGATGAAGCCTATGCCCAGATGATCGGCCATGAGTTCGGAGATGAAGGACACCGGGTGGCGGCCCGTCGCCACCGCGCGGGGCAGTCCCGCCTTTCGGGCCACCTCATCGTCCGTGTGGATGTTCTTGGTATCCACGCCGCCGGTGACGTAGCGGTTGAATTTCAGGATATCCTCCCGGCCCACTTCATACGTCCGCTCGGGCAGAGCGTCGCCGATTTTCATTTTTTCGAGTTCCGTGCGCGCTTCAGTCATTATCCTGGTGCTTTCTCGTCAAGCTCAAAACGGAAGTATGAGAGGAGGTCAAGAGCAATTCGCCCGCTTCGTTCGTAACGGCAAGCTCGCTCACTATCCAGCCTTTCTCGCGTTTCACGTATAAGTCCGTGACCGTGACTTTTTGATGCACGGTTTCGCCGACGCGCACGGGCCGGTGGAAGCGGTAGCCCAGCTTCGCGTGGATGGTGCCGAAGCGCTTGTAGTTCTCATCATAAATGGCGAGCAGGTCGTTGATGAATATCATCGGTGGCGCGATGGGGCCGCCTGCGGGAGAGGCGCCCTCATACCACTCCCGCTTTGCGCCCACGGCGTCGCAGTGCGCGTCCACCATCTCTTGCGTCACCGTGAGGCTGCGCTCGCCGATGGTCATGCCGACCCGTAAATTCTCCCAGACGAAATCGGGCTTGTCGTTCATGCGTTACGCTCCCCTTTATCGTCTTCCTCCGGCCCGGGGAAACTCTCGGGCCAGTCCGCCGCCATGTCCTCGAAATAGGTTTTGAGGTTTTCCGGGTCCTGCCTGCGCCCGAGCGTGATGCCCGATATCGTCTTGGGTTCATCCAGCGGAATGCGCAGGGCGTCCTGAAAGCGGTTTCTCATGTTGAAGTAGGTGATGACCATGGAGAGTTCGACGAATTCGCGATCATCGTAATGCCGCCGCACCTCTTGGAACACGTCGTCGCGCGTCTTGGCGGTGTTGCGCGTCACGTGCTCCGCCCACAGGACGGCGGTTTTCTCCCTTGGGCTCATCGTAGGGGAGTCCATATAGGCGTCCGAGCAAATCTCGCGCACCTGCTCTCCGGTGACCCCGGCGTCTCGACCGAGCGCCGTATTGTGCCCGAGTCAGTATTCACACCCGTTCAGGTGGCTCGTCTTGATGACGGCGAAGGAATTCGCCACGCGGCCGAGCATTTTCGTCACGCCTTCGAATAGTTTCGCGGTCTCACCTTCGGCTTCGTCGACCCGGATAGGTTTCATGTAGTTCACGAGTGCGTCCTCCACTTATTCCACCGGCGGCCAGATGCGCTTGCCGCGCGTGGGCGAGCCGGGCGCGTGGAGCAGGCGCTGGCATACGTGATACGACCAGTCGTTCTCGCCCGGGAAGAGCTTGTCCACACGCGGGTAGTGCTCGAGGACTTTCTCGAGCGAGGCGAATTCATAAAAAATGCTGTGCTTCGCCCAGCCCGCCACGGAGACGAGCTTGCGCGTGCCGACGCAGCCGCGCATGTACTTCATCGCGGGCAGGCGGTCCTGCGCGTACCAGGAACTCAGGTCGAAATCGTCCTCGGGCGTGAAGCAGTTGAACGTGCCCATCTGGACTATCGGCGCGGGCACGCCGCCGACTGCGCGGGTGGCTGCGTCCGGGCCGTTCACCCTGTCGACTTCCGTGAAGATGCCCGTGCGCTCGCCGATTCTCTTGGTGAGCATCGCGTTCGTTTCATCGGAATAGGTTTCTTTGAGCTGGGCCGGGTTGGGACTCAGGAATACCTCCGCGCTCGCGGCCCCGAAGAGGAGAAGAAACTCCGTGCCGCCGGGGATCGATGGGTCGTCCGTGTAGGCCAAGTGGTCTTTTTTCTTCGATTTGGGCGATTCCCTGTCCACGAGCTCATAATGGGCCGCCCACATGTAGCCGGGACGTTTGAGCGCATCCTTGATGTGCGTGTGGTGCAGCCAGTCGTTGTACTCTTCTTCGTCTTCTTTCGGCAGGTCGTACCAGGTCGCCCAGATGCTTCTGTCCATGCGGTGTCTCCCAGAAAATATGAAAAAATCAGTCTAAAAGTCCGCGTTCCTCCAAAACGGCGCGCCAACCGGCCCGGCCGTCTATGGGAACAAGCCCGTTCCCCATCCAACGATGGGGGGGAGGGGCGTTCCTTCGGAAATTAAACGGAACCCGAATGAAGTTCGGGGTGATTTGTAGTGTGCCGCCAGGGACTCGAACCCTGGACCTACGGATTAAAAGTCCGTTGCTCTACCAGCTGAGCTAGCGGCACAAAGAGAAAAGAGGTTTACGATGCGTCGGCTCGCAAGTCAAGCCTTAGAATGAAACCACAAGTGGCGGGAAATCGCAAATTTCGGGCCGTCTCGCCGCCTCTCGGCTTGACGAAGGCGGGAGCGGCGTGTTCAATACCATCCTCATGGGGAACGCGAGCCTCACCAGGGTTCCATGCTCTTTCAGCCGACGTAGCTCAGACAGGTAGAGCAGCTGATTCGTAATCAGCAGGTCACCGGTTCAAGTCCGGTCGTCGGCTCCATCAGAATTCATCATCCGGATTATCCCCTCCGAGGTGTTACGTGGCGAAACGAAACAGCGTGGGCGTCATCGGTCTGGGCCGCATGGGGAATCCCGTGGCGCAGCGGTTCATCGGCGCGAAGATGCCCTTGATGCTCTGGGATGTTTCAGAAGATGCCACCGACCGTTCGAGAAGACCAAGGGCGTCACGCTCGCCACCCCCGGTGAGATGGGGAAATCCTGCGCGGTCGTTTTCTTCGTCGTGCCTTCTTCTGATGAAATCGCGGCGTGTTTTCGGGGAAAGGACGGATTGCTCAAAAACGCGCGAAAAGGGCTGGTTATCTACGACCTCACGACCTCGGACCCGGCGAAGACGAAACGCCTGGCCAAGCGCGCCGAGCGCGCGGGCGCGGGTTATCTCGACGCAGGCATGAGCGGCGGGCCGGCCGGCATCCTGGAGGGCAAGCTGACGCTCATGATCGGGGGGGACGAGGCGCTCCTTAAGCGCACGAGGAAATACTTGAAACCCTTCGTTTCGAACACCTTTCATCTGGGAGCGCAGGGCTCCGGCCACACCATGAAGCTCATCCACAACATGGTGCTTCACACGATGTTTCTGGCGACGTGCGAGGGAGCGCGCCTCGTCGAGCGGCTCGGGATGCGCGTCGAGGACATGATAGACGTCTTCAACGCATCGACGGCTTATAGCTACGCAAGCCGCCACCGCTTTCCCAACAACATCCTCTCGGGCGCGTGGAACGGGCAGGCGCGCATCTACAACCTGCAAAAAGACGTAGGGTTAGCCGTCGGCATCGGGAAAAAGCGCCGCGCGGACGTCCAGTTGGCCGAGGGCACCCTCGCGTTTTTGCGAAAAGCCGTCGCGCGGGGGATGATCGAGGAGGATTTATCGCTACTCTACCGCGATTTCGACCAAATCCAGAGAATGGGCGCGCCCGAATAGACGGGACTCGGGCGGATTCCGTGCAGGATGAGATTTGACGTAAGCTAATCCCTAAAAGTAGAATGCGGCCTCTTGTGAACCAGGGGCAGAGATTCGAGTTTGCGCAAAAATGAAAAACTTCTCCGCAGCGTCTTATTTTCGCCGCTCGTGTGATTCGGCGGTTTTTTGAGAATGTACGAGGCCGCGGCCTCATTGGTTTGGTTTTTACCATGTGAATAGGAACATTCCATTCCCATCTAGGAGAAAACGAAATGGCATTCGAACTTCCCGCTCTCGATTATGACTACAGCGCTCTGGAGCCGCACATCGACGCGCGCACGATGGAGATTCACCACACGAAGCACCACAACACCTATCTCACGAACCTGAACAACGCGATTGCCGGAACGGATTTGGAAGGCAAGAGCATCGAGAATATCCTCGCGAACCTCTCGCCCGATCAGGGCGGCCTGAACTTCAACGGCGGCGGCTACGACAACCACTGCATCTTCTGGAAGAACATGAGCCCCGACGGCGGCGGCGAGCCGAGCGGCGACCTGGCGGCGGCCATCGGCGATTTCGAGGCCTTCAAGGGCGATTTCTCGACCAAGGCGGCGACGGTGCAGGGAAGCGGCTGGGGGTGGCTGTGCACGAAGCCCGGCTCGGGTTCTGTGGAGATCAAGCAGATGCCCAACCAGACCAGCGTGCGCACCGAGGGCTACGTGCCGCTTCTGGGCGTGGACGTCTGGGAGCACGCCTATTACCTGAACTACCAGAATCGCCGTCCCGACTACATCGCCGCATGGTGGAACGTGGTGAACTGGGACGACGTCGCCGCGCGCTTCGCGGCCGCTAAATAGGGGGGGCTATTTCATGAGTCTGAGCGTAGGTGATGCAGCACCTGATTTTGAACTGCCGAGAACCCTCGCCGAGGGCGATACGGTGAAGCTGAGTGATTTTCGCGGAGAGAAAAACGTTCTCCTTTGCTTCTACCCGTTCGATTTCTCCTCCGTGTGCAGCGAGCAGTTGCCCGCCTATCAGGCGGAGAAGGCGAAATTCGACGCCGCCGACTGCGAGGTTATCGGCATCAGCGTGGACAGTCCGTTCGCGCATGCCGCCTGGGCGGAGAAATACGGCATCGAATTCCCGCTGCTGAGCGATTTCTTCGGCAAGGGAACGTGTGCGGCCTACGGGTTCCTGAACGATAAGGGGTTCAGCAACCGCGCGGTGGTTCTCGTCAACAAAGAGGGGAACGTCGCCTACATGGAGGTGACGGCCGCTCCGCCCGAGAAGCCAGACGATGAGAAACTCTTTGCGGCTGTCGAGGGTCTGGGCTAACCTGTTTTTGGATTTCGTGTTGCTGGGCGCGGGGTGGATTTGCCCCGTGCCCGTTTTTTTGCGTCTCTCATGCACCCGGAGTCCGTATGGCGGGGCCGGGCAGGGGTAGTGGATTGTCCGCGATTATCGAGAGCATCCGCTCTCCTGAGGTCAGCGTTTCCATAGAGCTCTATCCGCCCAAGGGGCGCAAGGCCGTGGAGCGCGCGCTGCGCGAGGTGGCCGCGATTCAGGAGGTGATGGATATAGCCTTCACCTCGGTCACCTACGGGGCGGGCGGCTCCACGCGGGAGGGCACGCTGGAACTCGTGCTCGAACTGGCGAGGCGCTATCCGGGGCGCGTGGTGGCGCATCTCACCTGCGTGGGTGCGAACGAGGCGGAAATCTCGCGCCTGATGGCGGTTTATCAGGAAAACGATGTGCGCGACATTCTGGCGCTTCGCGGAGACATTCCCGAAGAAATGACGCGCGATGAGGCCGTGGCCGGCGGATTTCGCTACGCCGCCGACCTGGTGCGCTGGCTGAAGGCTCTCGGCGGGTTCTCCTCGATAGGCGTGGCGTGCTATCCCGAGGGCCACCCCGAAACGCCCGATAAGACCAGGGATATGGATCACTTCGTCCAGAAAGTGGACGAGGGGGTCGATTACGCGGCTTCCCAGTTCTTTTTCGAGGCGCATGTCTGGGAGCGGTTTCTCGAGCAGACGAAAAAAAGAGGCGTGCGCATACCCCTGGCCCCCGGCATCCTGCCCGTGCGCGACGTGGCGCAGGTGCAGCGCTTCGCCCAAAAATGCGGGGCGAGCGTGCCCGGAAGCGTCGTCGATGCTCTCGCGCCCTACGAGGATAAGCCTGAGGCGTTTCAGGAAAAATCAGCAGACCTGGCGGCGGCCCAGATTCAGGAGTTGATGGCGATGGGCGTCAGGCATTTCCACATCTACGCGCTCAACCGAGCGGACATCATCCTGCGCATGGCGGAGAGACTGGATTGGCGCAGGTAGGTTTCGCCCCGCTGCGCGGGTGAGGCGCGGACGCAGTTCAGCGTCTCGATTTGTCGAAAAAACATGGAATCGCCACCTTTTTGTAACACCTTCCCCAAATTTATTCTCTATATTCCACCCTGTTGCAGGCTGTGAGTAGAAACAAAAACACAGGTCTTGGAACGGATGTTATCTCCAGTTTTTAGGACGGCGTCTTCGTACTTAGGCGGAGATGCCGAATCTTTTATTGTGGTATGAATAGGAGATGGACGGAATGGGGTCGATGAAGAATTTCGCTTTGCCCTTGCGCAAATGGTTCGGCGCGTTGTTCTGCGCGCTGGCGCTCCTCATACTGACGGCGGGGTCCGCCTCGGCCGACAAGCCGTTCACGTTCGTGGCCCTCGGCGACATGCCTTACGGAAAGCCGGAGAAGGTTTACGGGCCGTTCAGGACGTTGATCTCCCAGGTAAACGCCCTGAAACCCGCCTTCACGATACACATAGGCGACATCAAATCAGGCTCCACCCCGTGTTCGGACAAGATGCTGCGCGATCAGCTTAATTTCATGAATTCCTTCGAAGGTCCTCTCGTCTACACGCCCGGCGATAATGAATGGACCGATTGCCACCGCAAGAAAGCCGGCCGTTTCTCGCCGCTCGAGAGGCTCGCCTTCTTGCGAAAGACGTTCTTCGCAGGCGGCCCGCGCTCGCTCGGCAAGGCCACGATGAAGCTCGTGCGCCAGCCGGACGCCATGAAGGATTTCGACAAGTACCCCGAGAACGCGCGCTTCGTAAAAGAGGGCGTGCATTTCGTGACGGCCCACGTCGTGGGTTCGAACAACAACTTCGAGGTGCGCGATCGGCGCGCCGTCGCGGAGTTCTTCGCCCGCGATAAGGCGAACGTCGCCTGGCTGAACGCGGGTTTCGATAAGGCCATCGCCGCAAACGCCAAGGCGCTCGTGCTCGCGGTTCACGCCGATATGTTCAGGGCCGGGTTTTTTTCCAGGAAAAAAGAAGCGTTTTCGGGCGCATCGGGCTTCAAGAGGTTCGGCGATGCGCTGACGGCCAAGGCCGTCGCGTTCAAAAAGCCGGTCCTGCTGATCTACGGCGACAGCCATAAACACCGGATCACGCGCCCGCTCCAGAAAAAAGCGGCGAACCTCCTTGCCCTCGAGGTTTTCGGCGCGAAACACATGCACGCCGTGAAGGTGATGGTGGATATCAAAAAGCCCGGGGTTTTCGATATCCGGCCCATCAAGAACAAGGCGCTGGCGAATTAGGGCGTTTCGATTTTGCAGGGGGTTCCGCAGCAGCAGAGCGATAAAGCAACGAGCTTGACAAAGGTGCGCTTTGCCGGGCTTGTTCCTCCGGTAATTATGTGGCTTGATGGTCGAATCATCGGAAGCGACAAAAAGGAGGAGAGGCTTTCGCCTCCCCTCTGGGTTTTCGTGCAGCTTGATGTATGAAGGGCCTGACCCGCGATTGGGAAGATGCGGGGCGAATCCTGCCTTGGGCGCGGTATTTCCCGGACGGGATTTCCTTGTATGTTCCTTATTCCCACTCCTTGTTATCTCTTAGGGCTTCTACTTGCGCCTCCAAACTCACCATGCGGCCGTCGAGTTTTACGAAACCATCGCTCATCTCTGATTCAAGTTTGTCGAATCGCTGCTCCATTCCCTCGAACCGCTGCTCCAATCCTTCGAATCGCTGCTCCATCCCCTTGAACCGTTGCTCCAATCCCTCGAACCGCTGGTTGGTTTCTTTCCTGAAAGCGGCGATTTCGTTTCTTATATCTGAAACGGCCTTGCTTGTTTTTTCGTCCAGTTTAGCGATAGCGCCGGTCGTTTTCTCGTCTAGCTTGGCGATGGCGCCGGTCGTTTTCTCGTCTAGCTTGGCGATGGCGGTGAGAATTTCCTGGCTCATGATGATACTCCGTTCGCATAACATTCGTTTTGCATTCGCATTGCACTGAGAATATACGGGAATAACGGCCGTGTCAACTCTTTTGTCCGTCCGTTCAAAAATAGAACCCTTTGAGCGCCCAGGAGGTGCAGTTTCGAGAGGGGATTTGGTGGGATAGTTGGTGTCCGCGCCCCTAATCCAGCGGAGCGGGCAGGTAGGATTCTCCCATCAGGTATTTATCCACGGCGCGGGCGCAGGAGCGTCCATCCGCAATCGCCCAGACGACCAGGGAGGCGCCGCGCATCATGTCGCCCGCCACGAAGACGCCGGGCGCGCTGGTCATCCATCGCTCATCGCGGTCCACCGCGCCGCGCTCGGTGCGCTCGAGCGCCAACTCGTCCATCAGGGGATGACAGTCGGGCCCCTGAAAGCCGATGGCGAGGAGGACGAGGTCCGCTTCGATTTCTTCTTCCGTATTCGGAATCTCTGTGAATACGGCCCTTCCGTTCTCGTCCTGGGTTTCGTCCACCCGCACGGTGTCGATTTTCTTGACGTGGCCGTCTTCGCCCATAAACCGGCGGGTCTGAATCTGGAAGATGCGCTTACCGCCTTCTTCATAGATCGGTGGGGTGCGGAAAATGTGCGCGTAGTTCGGCCAGGGGTCGCTCAGCAGGTCTCTCTTGTCCGGCGGACGCGGGTGGTACTGGAACTGCCGGATGGATTTGGCCCCTTGTCTGTGCGCGGTGCCCACGCAGTCGGCGCCCGTATCGCCGCCTCCGATGACGACCACGTGCTTGTCGCGCGCGGTGATGAACTCCTCATCCGGTATGTCCTCGCCCGCGAGCCTTCGGTTCTGCATGGTGAGATACTGCATGCCGAAGTAGATGCCTTCCATCTCGCGGCCCGGAATCTGTAAATCCCTGTGCTGCAGAGCGCCTGCGGCCAGCACGACCGCGTCGAACTCTTCCTCTAAGTCGGACACCTTGGGGTCGACGCCCACGTTCGCGTTCACCCGGAACGCCACCCCCTCTTCTTCCATCTGGCGCGTGCGCCGGTCGATGTAGGTCTTGTCCATCTTGAAATCCGGTATGCCGTAGCGCATGAGGCCGCCGAGCTTGTCGTCGCGCTCGAACACGGTCACATAGTGCCCCGCCCAGTTGAGTTGCTGGGCCGCGGCCAGGCCCGCAGGACCCGAACCCACGACGGCGACTTTCTTGCCCGTGCGGACTTCGGGGGGAGTCGGCTCCACCCAGCCTTGCTCGAAAGCGTGCTCGATGATGGATTTTTCGATCTCTTTTATCGTCACCGGAGAGTCGTTGATCGTGAGAACGCAGGAATCCTCGCACGGAGCCGGGCAGAGCCAGCCGGTGAACTCGGGGAAATTGTTCGTCGCGTGGAGCCGATCGATGGCGTCTTTCCATAAGTCCTTGTAGACCAGGTCGTTCCAGTCGGGAATCAGGTTTCCCAGCGGGCATCCCTCATGGCAGAAGGGAATGCCGCAGTCCATGCACCGCGCACCCTGGCGCTGGAGCGTCTCGTGCGGTGTGGGGAGGTAGACCACGTTCCAGTCCTGGACGCGCTCGTCCACGGGCCTCGTCCTGGGCGCTTCCCTGCCGAATTCCACAAATCCCGTCGGCTTACCCATGGGCTCCCTCCATGACGGCTTCTTCCCACGGGATGCCTTTTTCTTTCGCCTCCTCGATGGCGGTGAGCGCGCGCTTGTAGTCCCGGGGCATCACCCTTACGAACATGGGCTGGTGCGCATCCCAGGCGTCGAGAATATCCCTGGCCCGCGCGCTGTCCGTATGTTCGATGTGTTTTTGGATGAGGGCCTTCACTTCTTCGACGTCATCCGGCGCCCGCAAGGGTTCGATATCCACCATTTCCGTATTGCAGCGCCTCTCGAAGTCGCCCTCTTCATCCAGCACGTAGACGACGCCTCCCGACATTCCCGCGGCGAAGTTTCGCCCCGCTTTTCCGAGTATGACGACGAGGCCGCCCGTCATGTATTCACAACCGTGGTCACCCACGCCCTCCACCACCGTATGCGCGCCGCTGTTTCGCACACAGAAACGCTCGCCGGCCACGCCCCGGAAATACGCCTCTCCCGACGTGGCTCCAAAGAGCGCCACGTTTCCGATGATGATGTTCTCCTCCGGCGCGAAACCCGCCCCTTTCGGGGGATAGGCGATCAGTTTCCCGCCCGAGAGCCCCTTGCCCATGTAATCGTTTGCGTCGCCCTCGAGCGTCAGGGTCATGCCCTTGGGTACGAAGGCGCCGAAGCTCTGCCCGGCGGAGCCGGTGAAGTGAATGCGGATGGTGTCTTCGGGCAAGCCCTCCGCGCCATGCGCGCGCGTTACCTCGGAACCCGTGATGGTGCCGACGGTTCTGTGGGTATTGCGGATGGGAAGCTCGAAGGCTATCGGCGTTTTGCCCTCGATCGCATCCTTGCACCTGGGAAGCAGTTCCCGCATGTCGAGCGAGCGTTCGAGTCCGTGGTCCTGCCTGGTGATCTGGTGCATCGCCGCGTCGGGTCCGGCGTCCGGCTTATGGAGGATGGCCGAGAAATCAAGGCCCTTCGCCTTCCAGTGGTTCACCGCCTTTTTGGTGTCGAGCCTGTCCACGCGCCCGATCATCTCGGCCATCGATCGGAAGCCGAGCATGGCCATGTATTCGCGCGCTTCATCGGCGACGAAGCGGAAGAAATTCTCCACGAACTCCGGCTTTCCGTCGAATTTCTCGCGCAGTTTCGGGTCCTGGGAGGCGACGCCGACGGGGCAGGTGTTCAGATGGCACACGCGCATCATAATACAGCCCATGACGACGAGCGGCGCGGTGGAAAACCCGAATTCATCCGCGCCCAGCAAAGCGCCCACGATTACGTCGCGCCCGGTTTTCATCTGCCCGTCCACCTGGACGGCCACCCTGTCGCGCAGCCTGTTGAGCACGAGGACCTGCTGGGTTTCGGCAAGCCCCAACTCCCAGGGGGTGCCCGCGTGGAGGATGCTCGTGATGGGAGAGGCGCCCGTTCCGCCGTCGTGGCCCGAGATGAGGATCGTATCGGCATGGGCCTTGGAGACTCCCGCCGCGACGGTGCCGACGCCGACTTCTGAGACGAGCTTCACGTGAACGCCCGCTTGCGGATTCGAGTTTTTGAGGTCGTATATCAACTGCGCCAGATCTTCAATCGAATAGATGTCGTGATGCGGCGGCGGGGAGATGAGCCCCACCCCGGGCGTGGAGTGCCTGGTTTTGGCTATCCAGGGATAGACCTTGTGGCCGGGGAGCTGTCCTCCCTCACCGGGCTTCGCGCCCTGGGCTATTTTTATCTGCAGGTCGGTGCAGTTGACCAGATACTCGCTCGTCACGCCGAAGCGCCCCGACGCCACCTGGTGAACGGCGCTTCGCCTGAGGTCGCCGTTCTCATCGGGGGTATAGCGCTTCGAGTCCTCTCCGCCTTCGCCCGAGTTGGACTTGCCGCCGATGCGGTTTAAGGCGATGGCCAGCGTCTCGTGGGCCTCGGAACTCAAGGCGCCGTAGGACATGCCTCCCGTGTTGAAGCGCTTCATGATTTCCTCGGCGTGCTCCACCTCCTCGAGGGGGATGGGTTTCTCCGCCGTCCTGAAATCCAGAAGACCGCGCAGCGTGGCCAGATGCTTGTTCTGGTTGTCGACCTTGTCCGTATATTCCTTGAAAATCTCGTATCGTCCCGACATCGTGGAGTGCTGCAGCTTGAAGACCGTCTCGGGGTTGAACAGGTGGAATTCCCCGTCCCGGCGCCACTGGATGTCTCCTCCCCCTTCGAGTTCCTGGGAGCCGACGGGCCGGTCGGGAAAAGCGGTTTTGAGCCGCTTCAGCGTTTCCTGGGCCACGACGTCGATGCCGATTCCACCGATGCGCGAGGCCGTCCAGGTGAAATATTTTTTGACGAAATCGCGTTTTAAGCCGATGGCCTCGAATATCTGCGCGCCGCGATACGACTGAATGGTCGAGATGCCCATCTTGGACATCACCTTGAGGATGCCCTTGTTGAGCGCGGCGATGTAGTTCTTCCTGGCCGTGTCGGGGTCGATGTCCTCGATAAGCCCGTTTCTGATCATGTCGTCGATGGTTTCAAAAACGAGATACGGGTTGATGGCCGCGGCCCCGAAGCCGAGCAGCAGGCACAAATGATGCACCTGACGCGCTTCGCCCGTTTCGAGGATAAGCCCGATGCGCGTTCTGGTTCCCTCCCGCACGAGATGGTGATGAACGCCGGCGGTGGCCAGAAGGGCGGGGATCGGGGCGTATTCTTTCGATACGCCTCGGTCCGAGAGGATGATGAAACTATAGCCCTGCTCGATGGCGCGGCTGGCCTTTCTGCACAACTCCTCCATCGCCTGCTTGAGGCCCTCGGGGCCATCTTCGGCCCAGAAGAGAATGGGCAGGGTGACCGCTCTCAGACCCGGCCGATTGATGCGGGCGAGTTTGTGGATATCCCCGTTGCTGAGAATGGGGGAATCGAGCTTCACCTGCTGGCAGGAGTCGGGTTCCGAGGCCAGCAGGTTTTTCTGCGGGCCTACGGTGGAGGATAGCTGCGTGACGATTTCTTCGCGAATGGCGTCGATGGGCGGGTTCGTCACCTGGGCGAAAAGCTGCTTGAAATAATCGTACAGGAGACGGGGCCGGTTCGAGAGGACGGCAAGCGCCGCGTCGTTGCCCATAGAACCCGTGGGATCGTTTTTCAGGTTCACCATGGGGCCGATGAAAAATCGCAGATCTTCCTGGGTGTACCCAAAGATTTTTTGTCTTTTGAGGATGGTCTGGTGGTCGGGTTCGGGAAGTTCCGAAGCGTCCGGCAGCTTGTTCAGGTGCACCAGGTGCGCCTCCAGCCACTCCTTGTATGGATGCTCCGACGCATAGCGCGACTTGATTTCCTCATCGTCGACGATGCGGCCCTCTTCGGTGTCCACGAGGAGGATTCGTCCCGGGTGTAGGCGTTCTTTGAGCTTTACGTTCTCGGGCGGAATGTCGAGAACGCCCACCTCGGACGCCATGACGAGCAGGTCGTCGTGCGTGACGTAGTATCTGGCGGGCCGCAGGCCGTTTCTGTCCAGCGCGGCGCCGATGACCGAACCATCGGTGAACGTGATGCAGGCGGGGCCGTCCCACGGCTCCATGAGGCTGGCGTGGAACCCGTAAAATGCCTTTCTCTCCGCGCTCATGGACTCATGGCCCACCCAGGGCTCGGGAATCATCATCAACACGGCATGCGGCATTTCCCGGCCGGCCATGTAGAGAAATTCCAGCACGTTGTCGAAGATCGCCGAATCGCTTCCGCCCTCGACGATGATGGGCAGGACTTTTTCGAGATCGGGCAGATGCGGAGATTCGCAAAACACCTCCCGGGCGCGCATCCAGTTGATGTTGCCGCGCAAGGTGTTGATCTCGCCGTTGTGGGCGAGGCATCGATACGGGTGCGCCAGGGGCCAGGAGGGGAACGTATTGGTGGAGAAGCGCGAGTGGATCAAGGCCAGTCCCGATTCCATGTCCGGGTCGCTCAGATCCGGAAATACGTCTTCGAGTTGTTTCGCGGTGAGCATACCCTTGTAGACCATCGTGCGCGCGGAGAGCGAGGGGATGAAGAACTCGTCCCTGTCTCTTATGTCCGACTCGCGAATCGCGTGCTCCACGCGCTTTCTGATGACGTAGAGCCGTCGTTCTATCCCCATGGCGTCGAGGGAGTCGTCGAATCCGCCGATGAAGACCTGGCGAAATTGCGGCGCGGCTTCGCGCGCCGTGGGCCCGACCGAGGAGAGATCGTTCGGCACCGGCCTCCAGCCGAGAACGACGGCGCCCTCCTCGTACACGATGGACTCGAAGATTTGCTCGCACTCATTCGCCCGGCTCGGGGATTTGGGGAGAAACACCGAACCCACCCCGTAGCGGCCTTCCGCCGGAATCCTGAATTTTTCGGCCTCACAGGCCTTGCGCAGGAACTTGTCGGGTATCTGGATTAAAACTCCCGCCCCGTCGCCCGTGTTGATTTCAGAACCCGTGGCCCCCCGGTGGGCGAGGTTGCGGAGAATGGTGAGGGATTTTTCGACGATGTCGTGGGATTTGCGTCCCTTGATGTCCACGACAAAAGCGACGCCGCATGCGTCGTGTTCGAAGGCAGGATCATACAGACCCTGTTTTTGTAAGGGCTTTCTCATCGTTTCACCAACTTTCTTTCTCAGGGAATCTCGCTCGGCAAGTTCCCTGTCTTCCCATGGTCCGAGGGAACTCCTGAATGTGTCTTATGGATATCGTGTGGTGATTTCCATACAACAGAATCTGGACTGTAACATACCCTTGAAAATAAGACAAACTAAAATATTTAATATATTGCATTAGAATTATTTATATTGTATGTTCTTCCCCATGAATATCGAGACCTTGAGGCTGTATTGCCGCATTATCCAGGAGAGAAGTTTTTCCAAGGGAGCTGCTCAAAGCGGCGTGACCCAGTCCGCGGCGAGTCAGGCCCTTCGCCAGTTGGAAGGGGATTTGAGCGTCGAGTTGCTCGACAGAAGCAAGCGGCCCTTCGACATCACGGAAGAAGGCGCCCGGTTTTACGAGGGGTGCCGGAAGCTGCTCGGGGAATTCGACCAGGTGTGCACGGAAATATCACACGGCATCGGCGAGGTGCACGGGCAGGTGCACGTCGCCGCCATCTACTCGGTGGGGCTTCACCAGATGGGCGCGTACATGCAGCGGTTTCGCGCCTTGTATCCCCAGGCGCGGGTTCTCCTGGAATGCCTGCATCCCGAGAAGGTGGTGCAATCGGTTCTGGATGACGCGGCGGACATCGGGATTCTCTCCTATCCTCCGCGAGACAAGGCGCTCCGGGTCGTTCCCTTCAAGGAGGAGCCCATGTTCTTCGTATCCCATCCGGGGCATCAACTGGCTTTTCGGCACATGGTGAAACTATCCGATCTCGCAGGCGAGCCGTTCGTGGCGTTCGATGGCGACCTCCGGATCCGCAGCGCGATAGACAGGGCCTTCCGCAAAGCGGGCGTGAGCGTGGACGTCGTCATGGAGTTCGACAACGTGGAGAGCATCAAGGAAGCGCTTTTCATCGACACCTGGGTGAGCATTCTCCCGGGTTCGGCCGTTCAGAACGAAAGAGCCATGAACACGCTGACCGTGCTGCCCTTCGAGGGGGAGCGCATCATCCGGCCCCTGGGCATCATCTACAGGCGCGACAAACCGCTCCACGGCGGCGTGAAGCGCTTCATCGAACTGCTGGACAGGGATCTCGACTAGCCGCATCCGCTCGCCGCCGCCGTACTTCCTCCACATCTCCCTTTTTATCAACGATTATCCGGGCATCTTTCCCGATATAATTATTTTTAGATATTTTTATTGACATATTGGTTATATATAGATATATTCGCTTTGCTTGACCTGTGAACGAGAAGATCGCGCACAAGTGATTGAACCGTTCATCTCGTTGATGTTGCTTTTTTTATGGAGAAAAAGGAAATTTCATGGATTTTTCGAAAAACGTCGTGAACATATCCAGATTTAGCGATGTTTTCGCAAATTCGACTCGCCCGGATGATCCGTCCCGCAAATCCCCACCATCTTCCCCACCGAATACGGCGTCTCACACCGCCCGTGAGACGCTCCCTTCTGACACCACCGCACCTTCAAGACCACGTGGGTCATCCGGGCATTTATTACTTCTCACGGAGGAGGCGCCATGCATATCACCATGCGGATGTCCGGGAGAGGCGTCATGAACGAGGCCGTCTCCTTCATCGGAACGCACGAGCGGACGCTGGCCGATCTGGTGGATGAGGGTTTCGGCGTGCCCGAAGGGGGCGTGCTGCTCGTCTATCGGGACTTAAATCGCGAGAGGTGCGTGCGCCTCCTCTTCCCGAATGTGGAATCCGCCCGCGCGCGCGCCGATGCGCTCATCCGGGCGAAGAGAGCGCGCAGGCGCGACGTGCGCGTTCTGCCGCTCGCCGAGGCGCTTTGCTGATGCCGCCCTCAAAGAAGGCCCCCGTGCGCAAGCGGCGCGAGAGAAGGGCGAAACAATCCCCGCCGGACCCGAGAACCCCGCGCCGGATTCTCGAGGAAGAGGCGTTTCTCACAAAACCCATGCTGGCCAGGGTTTTGGGCTATAAGAGCTACCGTACGCTCGACGCCATCATCGCCGAGGACTGCGCGAGCGAGAGTCCCTGCCTCCGGCCCGTCTACCTGCGCCGCCCGCCCCCGCGCGCGGGTGAAAGGCGGCCCGAAAACCATCCCTCGTTCAAGAGCGCGCGCTTTCGCCGCGAGGACGTGCTCGCCTACGTCGAGAAGATGCAGGAGGAATTTCCCCTGGATCTGGAATGGAAATTCGGCGGCATGCGGGATTGACTACCTCACCTCACCCAGCCACGCCTCCTTCCACCGCCAGGCGGGTTTTCCCGTCTCCTTGAGAATGGCGGCCTTGGTGTCCTTTGCGGCGTAGACCCGCATGAGTTTCTTTACGCCCATCTTATCGAGAAGATAGCCGACGTAGGAGCCTGCGAGTATGTAGAACATGCGCCGCACGCGCCTGTTCTCGAATCCGGGCACTCCGTTTTCGCCCATGAGGTCGAGCGCTTTCGTCGCGGGAGGGAACTCGCGCCTGAGGACGCGGCTCGCGAAATCGTCCACCGATTCCCCGAAATTAGGAAAGGCGGGGTAGCCGCTTAAGCGATCGTTCAAGTGAACGGCGAGGCCCTCCTTGAGCCACAGCGCGTTCCAGTCCCACGCGATGATGTGGACCGTCTCGTGCAGGTAGGGCGTTCTTTTTCTTTTGGCGAAAGAGAGAAACACGACCGGGTGCATGTATTCTCGTGGTTGGTAGCCGGTTATGGTGTGTGAGGGCGCGCGCCTGCTATGGACGAAGAATTCTAATTTCTCCTGCCCGTAGGCCGCGCGTGAGAACTTAAAGCCCAGAAACTTCTCGACGGCCTCTATGCCTGCATCTATCCGCCGGTGCAAATCGCTCGCCGCATCAGGGGAGAGATAGTGTTTTTCCACCCAGAGTATAGAGCGCGCGGAGGTGAGTTTTTCCGAATTGCGCTTGACCGACCGCATGAGCCCGATGTCGCGGCAGCGCCCCGTGTAGGGGCCGTAGGAGCATTCCGCTGCCTCTGCGCGGGGGACGCCCAGGAAGCAGACTCCCAAGACGGCGATGAGCAAGGATTTAAGAAGAAAGTTTCCTGCGTGGTTTTTCGGCATGCGCGGCCCTTTACGTTACATGGCGGCGAGGCGATGGGTTAAGTAATTTTTCACTGGTTAACACGTAGGGTTGGTCAGGTAAGCCATTCCGCATGAACAACGCACGCGCTCAAGAGGATACTACGGACTGTAATTTTTGCATCGGAACGATCTATCGCAACCCGAGCGACGGTAACTCCTTTCATATTGGATTCGATAACCGGCGCGTCATTCCTGAAAGTTTCCACCGGAGCTTTTTGAACTGAATCGAAAATCGCAGTCGGAATCTCAATAAGCTGGTAGCGATGCGGGATATTGTTTCCCTCCCTAAATGCCCTCAACATAACGATTGCATCTACGGCGCTCGTATACTCTTTGAACAAACTGAGCGTTTGGTTGCGTCGTTCTTGCGCTCTGCGCAGATCCTGTATCCATGCTGCTTCGGTCAGTTTAGAAATATGAACTCTCGTTTCTGACAAGTTTTTTGCAGAGGTCGATTTCAATGAAATTCGTCTTTTAAGATCATCGCCTGCTTGAACTTCAAGGTCGACAAAGCGCCTGGTCGGGCTTCCCGGTTCATCGACTTTCCAGTTTACGGAAGTACAGGCATTCCTGAATACGGTCTCGAACCTGGTCCGGTCCAGAGGTTCTGTGGTTGTTCCGTGATGCAACGAAAGCGCGAGACCGAAATACTCCATCCAATCCGCGGAGTGGGTAATCCAAGTTCCCTTTTTGATGCTTACTTGTGGCGGATTTGTAAGGGCCTCGATAACCTTCGCCACGAACTGCACTTTGACTGGTGATAATTGGTCTAGTTTAGATTTAAGCTCTTGGAGAGTCATTTGCCGTTCATTCGTCGCTCTATCAGGTTCACGAATGAGGCTTTGAGTTCGACACCCACCCATTTTCGACCGAGTTTTTGCGCGGCGAGCAAAGTTGTTCCCGATCCGGCGAAGGGATCGAGCACAACGCTTTCTGGTTTGGTGGTAATGCTGACGCATCTGCTTGCGAGCGACATTGGCATGATCGCTGGGTGATCGTCCACATGTCCGTTCTTTCTAGGTTCCGTAGGAATGTCCCAAACAGTGCGGAGCCTCCGATTATTCGGCCCTCGGACGGCTCCAACGTCGTAATAATAATTTTGGTTCTGAGAAAGTAGAAACAATGTCTCGTGTGCTTTCGTAGGCCGGTCCCGAACCGATTCCGGATGCGCGTTCGGCTTGTGCCAGATCACTTCCGAACGAAGCCACCACCCGGCGTTTTGCAGCGCAAACGCCAATCGCCACGGAACTCCGATCAGGTCTTTCGGTTTCAGTCCGCCCGGAGTCGGCGGCCTGACTTTCATTGCACGAGCGCGATTCTTTTTGTCCGGTGCTCGGTAGCGGCGGTTTCCCGACGTGTATGCGTCTCCAATGTTCAACCACACCGTTCCATCAGTTCGGAGAACGCGTCTTAGTTTTCCAAAAGTTGTCACGATGCTGTTTGTATAATCCTCCAAAGCGTCGTCACGTCCGATCTGGTCCTCCACCTCATAATCCCGAAGCGACCAGTACGGTGGGGAGGTAACGACAGTTTGTACGGATTCATCCGGTAACAAATCAAGTGCTTGATGGGCATCCCCGTGTATGAGTAGAGACCTCCCTATGGAACCAAAGGGAGGGCCCTCAGGATCGTCTACTCTGAGGTAGCCGATTTGTGAGGGTGATGAAAGCCGTGTTCGGCGGCAGGAACTCTCTCCTGTGGCGTTAAGGTTTGATGAGTGGATGGTTACGTCGGTATTCACGCTATTGATCCCAGGTGTTGGAAATATCTCTTGTCCACGCTCCGAACTATTTGGCCCAGGGTTTTTCTAAAATATGGATTATATTCCTTAAAAGACGGAAATTCCAGATAAGCGCGGGCCGTCTCGTTCATGGCTTGCTTGGTTTGTTTTTGAGTCTTACTCCTATTTCGCTTTCTTCCCCGTTTTCGGTTTTCTCTGATGGGTGACGATGGGAAGCGGCGCGATGCAGCCCTTGGTGAAGGCGATCCGGCGAAGTGCGGCGTTGCGGCGCTCGAGCGCTTCGGTCTCGCCCGCTTCCTTGCCCTTCAAGTCCATGAAGAACCACGGCACGATAAGGAACACGCCCGCAGCGCCCAGGGTGAGGTTTTTGTTCGTCTTGTTCTTTCGCTCGGTGTTCTTTTTCGCGATTTCGGTTTTATTCGCCTTGATTTCCGCCTTAATCGACGCGCAGTTGCGCTTCTCATCCGTAAGCGCATAGCGCGCCACCGGTTTCGGCCCTGAACCTGCGCATCCGGATAGGAAGAACATGAACGCCACGCCGGCGCAGATGCGTCTTTTCATGAAACGCCCCTCTCGGATGATCCCGTGAACCCGGATTATATCCCTTGCGAGGGGAAGCTCCAAGCGAGCGCGGATTGACCGGGCGAGGTCGAGGGGTATGCACCGGGCGCGCTTGTGGTGCGGCGCGCGAGCCTAGTTGACGATCTTCCAGCTTCCGTCGGGCTGGCGGCAGGCCCGGCCGTAGGCGCGCTCGGTTTTGCCGCCCACGGTGATGCTCTGCCGGAACTCGCGGCAATACCTGGTGGTCGAGCCTCTTTGGACCCGGTAGGTGCGCCGGGGGGTGATGGTGCCCCGGTTTCCCGAGTCGGGGTTCACCCATGTGCTGGCCACGTTCGTTTTCCCGCGCTCCAAGGATTTTTGTGTGCTCCGTGACATCAGGAGCCGGTCGCGCTCGTCGAGTTGCCGTCCGATGGAACTGCCCACGAGGCTGCCGAGGACGACGCCCGCTATCGTCGCCACCTGGCGACCCCGGCCCTTGCCGACCCGCGAGCCGAGCATGCCGCCCGCGATTCCGCCCAGAATCGCGCCGCCGGTCTGCTTCATGCGTCCCTGGCTGGGGTCGCACCCGGCGAGTCCCAGGCTGAATGCGGCTATCAGTGCAGTGGCCATTACTCTCTTCATGGTTCATCTCCTGTGTGCGGCGGCGTGCGCGAGGGCGCGCGCCCTTTTGTATTCATACGACCCTCGGGCGATGCGCATTTTAGCACTACTCCCCTTGGGTTGAAACACCGCGGGATTTTGCGCGCACATCCGAGGGCCGAGCGGCGCATCACCCCGCAGTTGCCCGCATTTTGCGTCATAGGCCCGGTGTCATCAAGGCCTAGGATCTCCCGGGTCGAGGCGCGCAGCCTAAGGGCGGCGCGCGGGATTCCCCCTGAAGAGAGAGGAAAATCATGTCCGAGAAAAATGAATTCGAAAAGCGAACGGGCTCCATTGTGTGGCGCTGGGTGAACGGCAGGCATGCTGCCTTTCGCCTCGCCGCCGTCGCCGCGTGTCTTTTGGGTTTGGGGATTTACCTGGGGGTTTCGACATGCGCGCCGTGAAAAGATCGGGACGGCGTCCCATCGAGATTTTCGAGGACGAATCCGGGCGGCATCGTTTCCGCGTCAGGGCGAAAAACGGACGCATCCTGGCCTCGAGCCAGGCCTACGCGGGCCGCGTGGGCGCTCACAAGGGAGCGGCGTCGCTGCGGCGTCTGATGAGAGAGGCAAATGACGGCGAGGATTCGCTGATGAATGAGGAGAAGCCATGCTCACGGACGAACTGATCGAGGAGATCAAGCAAGAGGAGGGTTTCAAGCCCAGGGTGTATTTGGACACCAGGGGCAAGCAGACCATCGGCTACGGGACGCTTATCGAGGACGGTATATCCGAGGCCGAAGCCGAACTGCTTCTTCGGCATCGCCTGGGGCTGATGGCCGAAGAAATCGAGCGCTCCTCCGTCGACGGGGTATATGCGAATTTAAGGCCCGGCGCACAGCGCGCGGTTTTGAACATGGCCTACAACATGGGCGTGCCGAGCCTTCTTGGTTTCAGGAAAATGTGGGCGGCGCTTGCGGAGGGCGATTACGAGGGAGCGGCTGCGGAGGCGCTCGATTCCGATTACGCGCGCGAGTTGCCCGCCCGGGCGGGCAGGGTCGCCGGGATGATGAGGAGCGCGTGATGGCTTTTTTCGAAAAACTCATCGGCGGAGGCGTCGTTACGGCGGCCGAGGGCGTCGCCAACGTCATCGACAAGTTCGTCGAAACGCCCGATGAGAGACGGGCGGCGGAGGCGATAAAACAAAAGCTGATGATGCGCCCCTTGGAAGCCCAGAACGAGATAAACAAAATCGAGGCGGCGCACCGCAGCGCCTTCGTCGCCGGGGGGAGGCCGTTCATATTGTGGACCTGCGGCGTGTCGCTCGCCTTTTATTTCATCCCCCAGTACGCCCTGGGCGCCTGGCTCTGGACGCGGCAGGTGCTGATGGGCGGCGCGCTGGTTCCCTATCCCGTCTCGGCGGAGGGGCTTTTAGAGCTCACCCTGGGGATGCTGGGTCTCGGCGCTCTGCGCACCGTCGAGAAATTGACGGGAAAAGCGAGGTGAGAGGGTTCCCGGTCGCAGAAAATTCACCGGCGCGGTTTGCCGGGCGCGGGTGGTTCAGCGCCTCTCGTGAGCCTTTGTCTCGGATTGGCCCAGAGGATGATCGTGCACGATCTTGATCTGCTCGGGCAGGATGAAGGCGGCCGTGAACAACACGCCGACGCCCAGACAGGTGACGAGCAGCCCCGGCGCCATCACCTTGAAGCCCGAGTATTCGGCTCCTGCTCCCTCTCTCGCCTCGGCGCGCGATTGCTGGGTGATAAAGGCGCCCATCGCCAGGATGATGCCGCCCACGATGGCGGTCGAGATTCTCAGGAGGTTTTGCTCTTCCGCCAGATAGGCGAACAGGAGGATTTCCTCCTCCCCGTGGCCTGAGGCCGGCGAATCGGGCAGCCACAAGAACCACAGCGTGCAGATGGCGGCCGTGGCGGTGATTTTCCAGTCGCGCGCGCGCATCGAAGCGTCCTCCCCGGGGAGCATTGTGGGCTTGCTGGTTTTTTTTCTCAACGCACAGGCCCCCGCATTTGCCCGCATTTACGGGGCCGCCGGAACCTGCGCCGCACCCTATATTGCCCGAATCCCCGCCGCGCGCGGGGGAGGGGCGTGCCGAGACGCCCGGGGCGTATTTCATCATCCGCGAGAGACGCCGAATCCAGGCGTGCCGCGTCCGGCGTTTGAGGGTCAAAGTTATCCAGGAGGTGTTTTGGCGTGAACGAGTTGGCGGCCCGCGTTCTGCGCGGCGACATATTGAAGACGCTTTATTACCAGGATGCCTTTCAGGAGAAATCGAGCGTCGGCAGCCTTCTTCTGTGGAGCGCGCTGCGCGAGGCGGGCCACCACGAGGACGGCGCGCCCATCGGCCGGGAGACGCTCGAGGCCTTCGTGGACGATCTGGCGGAGCGGGGCTTGGTGGAAAAGCGCACCCCGGGCGGTTTCGGCCGCCTGCTCACCGACTACGAGGTCCACCTCACCCGCCGGGGGCGGGGCCTGCTCGAGGGAGCCGTATCGGGGTCGCCCGACATCCTCGTGGGAGAGTTGTGATGGAGAGAAGACGGGGACGCCGTGCGAAAATCGAGCGATACGACGCGGAGAAGTTCGTCGATCCCATGCTCGCCGAGGGGAAGACCTACAAGGAAGTGGCGCGGGCCTTCGAGAACGCCACCGGGGAGCCGCTGCAGATATCTTCCGTATTCAGGCACAACGGCGCCTGCTCGAGGGCATCCGCAAGAGTAAGCAGGTCGAAGCCATGGTGGATGAGCTGATCGAAGAAGTCATGGCCTACGACGGTGAGGGCAGGGACCCGGGCGAGAAGGTGGCCGCCGCCGCGCGGCGGATGCTGATGGCGCAGGCGGTCGAGGCCGTCTCGCACATGGAACGGAAATCCTTCGAGGGCTTGACCCCCGAAAAAATCGCGAAGATGGTGAACACGCTCGAGAACAGCCGCATATCGGCCGAGCGTCTCAGGCTTCAGTACGAGGACGGGTTCGCCGCCGCCAAGATGGCGATTGTCAACGAGGTGCGCGAATCGCTCCGCGATCATCCCGAGGTGATGGAGAAGATATGCGAACTCACCGCCGAGGCGACGCGCAAGCTCGAGGAGCGCATCGAGTGATGGGGGGGGGCGGAAAATTCCGGAGGATTGGTAAAAAAGGGAATAATATATAACTTTGGTTGTGTTGATAAAATGCGAAAAAAGTGTGCTGAAAAGTTGCAAAGTGCTACAAGTTATGTAATAGGGTGCGCTGTGTGAGACGGCGGTCGAATTCATTCGCTTGGCAAAGGGGCATCTAATGAGTACCAAATCACCGGGGTGTCCGGTGAAGAACGTTGTGCAACCGGCCCCGGCGTCGCCACAAGAAATTGCTAAAGCCATCTATCGAGCGGCGAATACGAAGATTCTTGTATTAAAATAGGGAGTTTTTAGGGTTGGACCCGTTGTCGCCTGAAATTACCTTCCTTGACAGAAAAGTTCTTCAGGGCAAATAATGGAACAATCATAACGAATTTGAAACACGGATAAGACAGATGGATTAGTCTATCTGGAGATAAGGTTTTTCAAAAACCGAAAAGGAGAGTGACATGAGCGCGTTTCCGTTCTTTTTTACCTTCTCGGACAAGGTGGAAGGAAACGGCTTCGTGGCGAATGTGAAAATGATGGGAACGCTCCTCGGGATGAAAGAGGATGATTCCACATGGATGTACGGAATACAGCCGGGTGGAATCGCCGCGACCGGACAGAACGAGGATGAGGCATTCTCCACGTTCCGGCGGACCTACACGTCCGTCCTGTTCGACATGGCTGAGGAAGCCGACGATTTCTCGATGTTCAAACAGCGAGTGGAGACATTCTTCAACGAAATCTGCGAAGAGACGAAACAAGAATGGGCTGAAGCCGTCGAAGCAGTGCGCCGAGGGGATATTGAAGCCGAAGGAATGGAAAAGAAAAACGCAGACGAGCATCGGCCCTATGTGCAAGTAAGGACGGTGAAGAAACCCACAGCCCAACACAATATGCTGGATGAGCCAAGAGCCGTCGCCGCCTGAATGGCTTCGAGTGGCCGCGTACGACTGAAAAAAATTTGGGGGATTATATACTTAATTAGGCGGAAAGTTACCCATTGCCTTGTGGATAAGGCGTGGAAAAGTCGTGAAAATATTGTTGACAAAAATTTCATTTCGGTTACATTTGCAACACGTTGCATCGTATGTAACTATCCGCCTCAAAAAATTACAATAAAAGGAACATTGGATATCTAAAAAAGGTATTCGACGTGGGGGTGTCTCATGAGTAATGCTAAACCACCAGGCAGGCCAGTAAAAAACGTTATAGAACGGATACCTGCTACGGCTCAGCAAATCGCTAAGGCCGTGTTCAAGGCGGCGGATAAAAAAATTGCTCCGAAATAAGTAGGGCATCGGGGAGTGTCCACTCCCCGATGCCCACTCATCTACTACCCTTTCTTTTTAATTCGAATGGGGAAAGCCACCTTGCCATAATCGCTGGCATGAATGACTCTCCCATTCGGAAGGGTAATAGATTTTCTGAAGATCACAATGTAATCTTCAGAGCCTTTGGAAGGGGTTATATCCCTTCCTCCTATTGCCGGGGTTGACAGATAATAGAAGCGAAATGGCCTGTCCATCTGCCCCCGGTTGCTGATGCTCCCGGCAACACATCAGCATGAGTGCCTTCGATGGTGAAGATCGGAGGCACTCAATCTTTATCCACATCTTATGTTGCTTCACGTTTTCAGTTAGTTCGTCTGTCGTTAAACTTACTATCCTTTGGTGCCCCATTCCAAAGGCTAGTAAGTTTCAAAATATACCACATTTTGTGGATAAAAATCAAAAATAACTCATTTATCTACAAAATGTTGTGTTGGGCATTAATCAGTTTATGGAATTGTTCTTAAATTGGTGTGATTTAGTTGTAAATGTCTTTAGCAATCTACTTGGCCACAACATTCCCATCTGCGCGATTTTGCCAATAGGTAAGAGTCGTAGAGCGTATTCTCCGGCATAAAAGCTCTCGCTGAATCACCCCTCCATACCTGGACTAGCCCCATCCCCTCGGTTATATTCCTCCCATCCCTAAATATGTCACCGACGGTGATTCCAACCTTTTTTCAGAAAGGCGAGACATGAGCGAGTACAAGAGCGAGGCAAGAGACGGGATGCGCATCGACTGGGACGTGCCGGTCGAGATGGACGACGGCGTGGTGCTGCGCTGCGACGTCTACCGGCCCGATGACGATGGGGAATATCCCGTCATCATGAGCTACGGCCCCTACGCCAAGTGGCTTCATCTACAAGACGGCTACCCCCACCAGTGGAGCCTGATGGTGAACGATTATCCGGAAACCGTCATGGGGACGAGCAATAAATACCAGAACTGGGAACTGGTGGACCCCGAGAAATGGGTGCCCGAGGGCTACGCCTGCGTGCGGGTGGATTCAAGGGGCGCCGGGCGTTCGCCGGGCTATCTCGAGGTGTGGTCGCCGCGCGAAGCGCGGGATTTTCATGACTGCATCGAGTGGGCGGGCGTACAGGCCTGGAGCAACGGGAAGGTGGGGCTGAACGGCATCTCTTATTACGGGATGAACCAGTGGCAGGTGGCATCGCTCCAGCCGCCGCACCTGGCGGCCATGTGCGTCTGGGAGGGGGCGGCCGATTTCTACCGCGATCTCGCCCACCACGGGGGCATCGCCTGTCGGTTTTCTGAGACCTGGTACCGCGAGGCCGTCGTGCCCCGGCAGTACGGCAAGGGGGAGCGCGGCATCAAGAGCCGACTGAACGGAGACTGGATATCAGGCCCTGCGAACCTGAGCGAAGAAGAACTCGCTTCGAACAGGAGCGATTTCGGGCGCGACATCCTGGATCATCCTCTCGTGGATGATTACTGGCGCGCGCGCATGCCCGATTATTCTAAAATCAACGTGCCGCTCTTATCGGCGGGCAACTGGGGCGGCGTGGGTCTGCATCCCAGGGGCAACACGGAGGGCTTCGTGCAATCGGCCACCGGGGAGAAATGGCTGGAAATGCACGGCCTCGAGCATTTCACGCATTTTTATACAGATTACGGCGTTGCGCTCCAGAAGAAATTTTTTGGCCATTTCTTAAAAGGTGAGGATACGGGCTGGGAGGAGCAGCCGAAAGTCCTGCTCCAGGTGCGTCATCCGGGCGAGAAATTCGTGGCGCGCGCGGAGAGCGAGTGGCCCATCGCGCGCACGCAGTGGACGAAGTATTACCTGCATTCAGGATCCGGCGCCTTCAGGGCGGAACCCCAGACCAACGAACGGGCGAAGACCTATGACGCCCTGGGAGACGGGCTTATATACGTCTCGTCTCCTTTCGCCGAGGAAACCGAGATCACGGGCCCCGTGGCGGCCAAGATGTTCATCTCCTCGGATACGGAAGACGCGGATTTGTTCCTCACCCTGCGCGTCTTCTCGCCGGACATGACGGAGATCCTCTACCGGGGTGCGAACGACCCGCACACGCCCGTGGCCATCGGCTGGCTCAGGGCCTCGCACAGAAAGCTCGATGAGGCGCTCACGCTGCCCTATCGGCCCTACCACACGCACGATGAGATTCAGCCCCTGACGCCGGGCGAGATATACGAACTGGACGTAGAAATCTGGCCGACTTCCATCGTGATCCCCAAGGAATACCGCCTCGCCTTGAGCGTTCGCGGGCGCGATTACGTCTGGCCGGGCTACGAGCCGACAGCACCCAAAATATCGGGCCGCATCTATTACGGCGTGGGGCCCTTCAAGCATGATTTGAAAGAAGACAGGCCGACGGAGTTGTTCGGCGGAAAGGTGACGCTTCACACCGGCCCGGCGCATCCATCGCACGTGTTGCTGCCGGTGATTCCTGAAAAATAAGTAAATTTCTCATAAAAGACGTGAGGTGTGCGATGAGAGGGCGTAAATCTGAAATAGCCGACGGCATGCGGATCGACTGGGAAGTTCCCATCGAGATGGACGACGGCGTCGTGCTGCGCTGCGACGTCTACCGGCCCACCGGCGAGGGACGCTATCCCGTCCTGATCACTTACGGGATTTACGGGAAGTGGCTCCACTTCGAGGACGGCTATCCCGAACAGTGGCGGCGCATGGTGGAGCAACACCCCGACGTCGCCGCCGGCTCCTCCAACAAGTACCAGAACTGGGAGGTCGTGGACCCGGAAAAATGGGTGCCCGAGGGCTACGTATGCCTGCGCGTGGACTCGAGGGGCGCTGGCCGCTCGCCGGGATATATGGATCCCTTCTCGGATCGCGAAACCAGGGATTTCTACGACTGCATCGAGTGGGCGGGCGTGCAGCCCTGGAGCAACGGGAAGGTGGGTATCAACGGCATCTCGTATTACGCCATCAACCAGTGGCAGGTCGCGTGCTTGAAGCCGCCGCATCTCGTCGCCATGTGCGCCTGGGAGGGGGCGGCGGATTTCTATCGCGACATGAACTACCACGGGGGCATTTACTGCACGTTCACGGAGAACTGGTACGAGCGAAGGGCGCGCTCCAAACAGCATGGCCTGGGTGAGCGCGGCTACAGGAGCAGGGTGACGGGCGACTGGGTCTCGGGGCCGGACACCCTGAGCGAGGAGGAGTTGGGTGCTAACCGCTGCCGCCTGGGAGCGGAGATGCGCGCGCACCCGCTCGATGATGAATACTGGAAGGGGAAAACCCCCGACTGGTCCCAAATCGAGGTTCCGTTTCTCTCCTCGAACAACTGGGGCGGCCAGGGTCTTCACCCGCGCGGGAACTGCGAGGCCTTCATGAACGCGGCCTCGGAAGAAAAATGGCTCGAGAGCCACGGCATCGAGCACTGGACGGAGTTTTACACCGATTACGGCGTGATGCTACAGAAGAAATTCTTTGGTCATTTCCTGAAAGATGAGGACACGGGCTGGAAGGATCAGCCCAGAGTCCTGCTCCAGGTGCGCCACCCGGGAGAGAAATTCGTGGAGCGCGCGGAGAACGAGTGGCCCATCGCGCGCACGCAGTGGACGAAGCTCTTTCTCCAGAGCGAGGGCCACCTGCTCGGCGAGGCCGCGCCCGCCGAGGCGGGTTCCGCCACCTATTCGGGCCTGGGCGACGGGGTGACGTTCGTCTCGCCTCCCTTGAAGAGTGAAACCGAGATCACGGGCCCCCTGGCGTCCAGGCTGTGGGTGTCTTCCGCCACCGAAGACGCCGACCTGTTCCTGGTTTTAAGGCTCTTCACGCCCGATTTCAAGGAGGTCACCTTTCAGGGCGCGCTCGACCCCAAAACACCGGTCGCCCAGGGCTGGCTCAGGGCCTCGCACCGAAAGCTGGATGAAAATCGCACGCTGCCCTATCGGCCCTACCACACGCACGACGAGGCGCAGCCCTTGACACCCGGCGAGATATACGAACTGGACGTCGAGATTTGGCCCACCTGCATCGTGATTCCCAGGGGCCATCGCCTCGCTCTCAGCATCCGGGGGTGTGATTACGTCTACCCGGGCGGCGTCGCCAAGGGGCTTCCGAACATGCCCGCCGTCTTCTCGGGCGTGGGACCCTTTAGGCACAACGATCCACTCGACAGGCCGCCTGAGGTGTTCGGCGGCGAGGTGACGGTCCACACCGGTCCCGAGTATCCCTCCCACGTGCTCTTGCCGATCATTCCGCCGAAGTAGGGAGTTTTCCACCGGCGGCGGGTTGTCCACTCACGCCCGCCGCCGGTCTCCTTTCTTGACGGGCCGAAGCCTGTGTGTGATGATTTTCCCATCAATACATTTCAGAGAATACGATTGCACACTGGTCCATAGATCTAACCGGGGAGGAAAGTCTATGAAGCGCATGATCGGCATCGTTATCGTAGCAGTGGCGGTCACGTTCGCCGGGTTCACATCGCCCGCGTTCGCGAAGGACATCAAGATTGGCATCGTGGTGGAAACGCTGGGGAACCCCTACTTCGCGTGTCTCAAACGCTCCGCCGAGGCGGAAGCCAAGAAAAATCCCAACGTCAAGCTCACGGTATTGAGCGGCGCCCTGGGCACCGACTTGATCGGCGTGACCAAGATGATCGACGACATGATCCAGAAGCGAGTGCACGTTCTCGCCTTCAGCGCCATCGACCCGAACGCGATGGTGCAGACGGTCAAGAAGGTGCAGAAAAGCGGCATCCGCGTGCTGATTCATTCCGACGATTTGGCCAAGCAGGTAGCGCGGCATTTCGTCGGCCCGGATCAGTATTACGGGCAGTCCGCGGTCGCCAGGGCCGCCGCCGAGGAATTGGGCGGCAAGGGCAAGGTCGCGCTCATGGAAGGCGTGCCGGGCAACATGTCCAGCATCCTGCGGAAAAGGGGCGCGAAAGACACGCTGGCCAAGTACAAGGGCATCAAGGTGGTCGGCACCTGGGCGGCCAACTGGGACCGCGCGCAGGGACTCAAGAAAGCGGAGGACATCCTGACGGCGCATCCGGATATCTCGGCCATCATCGCCGTGAACGACGACATGGCGCTGGGCGCGCTCCAGGCCGTCAAGGCGCGCGGCAAGCTGGGCAAGATCATCGTTACGGGTTTCAACGGCGTCGAAGAGGCGGTGCAGGAAGTCTATCGCGGAAACATGCTGGCGACCGTGCTGACTTTTTGCGATTCCGTCGGCAAACAACTCGTCCGCACGGGCGTCGACGTGGCGATGGATCGGGACGATAAATCCAAGTACACGATAGACACCGGAACGATTCCGCTCGAGACGAAGCTGCTCCAGGCGGTCGGTAAGAGCTTAAAAGCCGGGGTCAAATAGGAATCACGCGCGACGCCGCGCGGCGGAGGCGGGGTTTTGATTCCCCGTCTCCTCGCGCGTCCACTCGCCGGGGGGACGACATGCCCATTCCACGCGACGTGCTTCAGGCCGAAATCGACAGGCGGCTGGCGAAGACCCGGCAGATGATGGCGGAGCGCGAATACGACGCCCTCATCGTCTACGGGAACAACAAGCTCTCCGGCAGCCTGCGCTACCTCACCGATTACTTCCCCGACCGGGCGGGGTGGATTAGCCTCACGCGCACGGAGACCGCCATCGTCGACGGGGGGGCGGTCTTCATCACGCAAAAGGACGAGCCCGCGCTCCTGGTCGATCCGGGCCTCATGCCGACGCGCGAAGTCTGCGTCCCGCGCATCGTGGCCGGGGAGGGGTTTTCGGCGAAAAAGGGCGACGGGCTGTCCGTCGAGAACCTGGAGATGCTGATTCTCGACGCAGGGAACGTGCGCCGCGTCGGTATCGAGACCTTCGATAAGTTTCCGGCGCCGCTCTACGTCGGGATGAGGGAGACGTTCCCGAACCTGGAGATCGTGCGCTCGACCATCGTCGAAGAACTCCGGATGGTGAAGAGCGATTTTGATCTCGAGATGATGCGCAAGGCGGGCCGTGTCGCGGATTTGGGGCATGAGACCGTCGCCGCCATCCTGGGTACGGAGAGCGTCGGCACGACCGAACTCGAACTCATCCGCGCCGCCGAGCACGCGATGCGCTCCGCCGACCCGATTTATGAAGATTCGTGCAGCTCTTCGCCGAGCCTCATCTGCAGCGGCTATCCGGTGGCCGGCGCGCTGTTGCACATGCCCAGTCCGTCCAAGGCGATCGAGCGCGGCAACGTCGTGCATTGGGACATCTGCATGCGCTTCGAGGGCTATCCGGTCGACTCCTCGCGCACCCGCGCCATGGGGCCGGTGACGGAAGCCCACCGGCGCGCCTACGAGACGATACTGGATGTTCAGAGCGCGGTCATCGACGCGGCGAAGCCGGGGATCCTGGCCAGCAAACTCGTCGATCTGGCCGAGGATATGGCCCGTGAAGCCGGGTTCGATTTGTGGGACAGGTTCCTGGGCCACGGCCTGGGATGGGACATTCACGAACGCCCGGACATGGGAATCGAGGAACTGCCGCTGGAGGAGAACATGGTGCTCGCGGTCGAGCCGCGCATCGCCGTCGACGACACCTATCTGTTCGGCAACGAGGACATGGTGCACGTGACGAAGGACGGCGGTGTTTCCTTTACGGCCTTCCCCAAGGAGCCGCTCGAGATATAGCGGCGCGGGCGGGGCCGGTGGATTTGCGCGCTCAGGCAAAGCGAACGCGGCGGCCGCTTACGTCGCTCCACTGACCCGACGGAAAGAACTCGTCCATGACGTCATTCCCCCACAACCCACCGGAGTCTCCGCCAGAGGGCGGGAGCGAGCACGATCCGCTCATCTTCGATATGCGCGGAGTCGGCAAGGAGTTTCCGGGCGTCGTGGCGCTCGATGACGTGGATTTCAACGTGCGGCCCGGCGAGGTCCATGTACTCCTGGGCGAGAACGGGGCCGGCAAGTCGACTCTCATCAAGATTATCTCGGGCGTCGTCGAAAAAGATGCGGGCGAGATGGTGTTCGAGGGCCGGGCCGTCGAGAGATGCTCCCCCGCCCTCACGCGGGAACTCGGGATCAGCGTGATCCATCAGGAGTTGAGCCTCGTGCGGCTGATGGACGTGAAGAGCAATCTTTTCCTGGGCCGCGATTTGAGAGTGAAGAACCGGTTGCTCGGGCGGCTGGGCGTGCGTGACGAGGCGGCGATGGACCGGCGCTGCCGGGAGATATTCGCAGAACTCGGGATAGATATAGACCCCGACGCCGGGGTATCGGGTTTGAGTTTGTCGGACATGCAGTTTCTCGAGATCGCCAAGGCGGTGGCGTTCGATGCGAGGGTCATCCTGATGGACGAGCCCACCACCTCCTTAGGCCCCGGGGAAAAGGAAGCGCTCTTCGGCGTCATCGAACGGTTGAAGGCGCGGGGCATCGGGGTCGTCTACGTCTCCCACACCCTGGAGGATTGCCTCGCGATTGGCGACCGGATTTCCGTGCTGCGCGACGGACGCCACGTCGGGACGATCCCCGCCCAAAACACCGACATCGACACCCTGATCCGGATGATGACGGGGCGCACCTTCAGCGAGCGCTATCCCAGGATTTCAGGAAAGATAGGCCAAGAGGTTCTCGAGGTCAGGAATTTCACGAAAAGCGGCGTGTTCAGCGACGTGAGTTTCCGTATCAGGCAGGGTGAGATTCTCGGTTTTGCTGGACTTGTCGGCGCGGGGAGGACGGACCTGCTCCGCGCGCTCTTCGGTCTCGAGCGGCCCGACGGTGGCGAGGTGTTCATCGATCAGAAAAGGGCGAGAATCCGCAAGCCCCGCGACGCCATACGCTACGGGCTCTCCTTCCTGACCGAGGATCGCAAGAACCAGGGCGTGTTCCCGCTCCTCTCGGTGCTGGAGAATCTGCTGATCACCCTGTTCAACTTCGGTAGAGAGAGCCGCTCTCGAAAACTCACGCGCCTGATGGGCTACATCAACGGCTCGGGCGCAGATAGCCTATCGCGCGGCTACGTGGAGAGGCTCCGGATCAAGGTCGCCTCCCTGACGGATCAGATCGCTCAGCTCAGCGGCGGGAACCAGCAGAAGGTGCTGCTCGCGCGGGGGATATCCACGGGAGCGCGAATCGTCATTCTCGATGAGCCGACCAAGGGCGTCGACGCGGGCGCCAAGGTGGAGATCTACGGGATACTCGAGGAGTTGGCGCAGCTCGGGGTGGCGATTATCGTGATTTCCTCGGAATTGCCCGAGGTCACGGCGATTTGCAACCGGATAATCGTGATGAACGAGGGCCGCATCACCGGCGAGGTTCTTCGCGAAGACGCCGACGCCGAAACGATCATGCGCTACGCGACGAGCACAGCGGCGTAAGGGGCGCGCCTGCGGGGGAGAGAAACCATGAGCAATGAGGTGAAATCGGATAGCGGGCGAGGCCCCGCCGCCGGTGCGAGTGGGGGATACGGCATCTCCTCTCTCATCGCCTCTGGTTTTTCCAAATACGGCCTCAACCTCGCGCTCATCTTGTTGATCGTCTTTCTCTCCATCACGGCGGAGAACTTCTTCACCGTCTCGAACATGATGAACATCCTGCTCCAGTCTGCCAACATCGGCATCATGGCGGCGGGTCTCACGCTCGTCATCATCTGTGCGGAGATCGACCTCTCGGTGGCCTCCATCCAGTCGATGGGCGCAGTCGTCGTCGCCCTGTTGCTCAAGAACTACGGCGTGCCCATCGTGCCGGCCGTGCTCGCCACCCTGCTTCTTGGAGTGATTCTGGGCGGGGTCAGCGGGGTGTTCGTGGGCTGGTTCGCGATTCCCGCCTTCATCCTCACGCTGGCGATGGACAGCCTCGCGCGCGGGGGCGCGCTCATCCTGACGGGCGAGCAGTCCATCTTCGGCCTGCCCGAGGCGTTCAGCGTAGTGGGGCAGGGCTACTTGGGTCCGTTTCCCATGGCCGCCGTCATCATGGCCGTCGTCTTTCTGGCCGCGCACCTCATCCTCTCGCGCACCGTTTTGGGCACGAACATCTACGCCGTGGGCGGCAACAAGGAGGCCGCCCGCGTCGCCGGCGTGAACGTATTCGCCGTCAAGCTGTTCGTGCTCGTCTTCAGCGGTTTCTGCGGCGCGCTCGCGGGCGTGGTAATGGCCTCGCGCCTGATGGCCGCCCAGGCCATCATGGGCATGTTCGATTTGATGGACGTCATCGCCGCGGTCGTCATCGGCGGCGCCTCGCTGCTGGGCGGCGAGGGGCGCGTTATCGGCACCGTCATCGGCACGCTCATCATCGCGTGTATCAGAAACGGCCTGAATCTGCTGGGCATCGCCGCCGACTGGCAACTGCTGGCGGTGGGGGCGATCATCATCCTGGCGGTGCTGCTCGACTACGTGGGGAAAAAGCGCACGGCGTAAGACGGGCCTCCCTGCGGCGTTCTTGTGTGTAGAGAAGTGCCCGCCCCGCCGCCCGTTTCAAGGGGTGGCTATCCTCCTCGCTTTCGGCTTTTCCTACCGTTCCGGTGGTGTATACTGGCCTCTGGAGCCGCCCCGGAGGCGTAAGGATGTCCCAACCGAGCAGTCCGGAGTCAAGCACCCGAGGTAAGCAGGGGTTTTACTGTTCCATCGTCTTCAAGAGCCTTATCCTTGTTCTGATTATTCTCATCGTCGCCATCGTTCCGATGTCGTTCCGCTATTTTCAATCGAGTTACAATTACGAGCTCAACGTGCTGGCGGCCAAGCTCGAGTTCATCGCCGAGCGCGGTTCCTCTTCGATAGACGCAGAAGCCGTCCACAGCTTAAGACAGCCCGGGGACAAGAGAACCGACGCCTACCGGGAAGTGCTCGCCGCGCTTCGGCGCATCAAGAAAATCTCGGGCGTGGACAACGCCATCATCTTGCGCAGGCGGCCGGGCGGCAGCTACGAATACGTCGCCGCCGCGCACGACGGATTCCGCATCGGCCAGGACGCCCACATTCACCGGCTCTTTCCGGCCACCTACAAGGCCACGAACGACACCTGGAATCGCGGCGAGATGATGCGCTCCCGACTTTTCGGCGGAAAGGTGGGGGACCGGGAGTTCGACAAGTTCCTGCAGCTCAACGCGCCGCTCAAGTTGAACGGCAAAGTGGTGGCCATCCTGACGCTCAACAAGCTTGCGAACCCCGTGGCCGAACAGGTGAGGACGAACACCTTCAAACTGCTCCGCTTCACGGTCATCCTGATCGCCCTGGGCCTCATCCTCTTCTGGGTGGCTTCAACGAGAATGCTGCGCCTGCTCAGAAACTTGACGTCCGCGGCGGAAGAAGTGAGCCAGGGCAACCTCGACGTCACGGTTCCCGCGAAGAGGAGCCACGACGAGGTGGGCCGCTTGGCCACCTCGTTCGAGGGCATGATCGAGGGCTTGAAGCAGCGCGATTTCATCCGCGACACCTTCGGGCGCTACATCAGCAAGGAGATCGTGGATGAGCTCTTGAACTCGCCCGACGGGCTGAAGCTCGGCGGCGAGGTGCGCGAGGTGACGTTTCTGGTCTCTGACTTGCGGGGGTTCACCGCGCTTTCCTCACGCCTTGAGCCTGCGGAGGTCATCGATGTCGTGAACCGTTTTCTCGAGCCGATGGTGGAGATCATCACCAAGTACAGGGGCACGGTGGACGAGTTCCAGGGAGACGGGATTCTCGCGTTCTTCGGAGCGCCGCTCGCCGCCCCCGACGACTCGGCCCGGGCGGTGGCCTGCGCCGTGGAGATGCAGCGCGCGCTCGTCGAGATCAACCAAGAGCAGCGCGCGCGCGGCATGCCCGATCTTCACATGGGGATCGCCATCAACACGGGCGAGGTGATCGTCGGCAACATCGGTTCGGAGAAGCGCACGAAATACGGGGCGATGGGCACGGCCATCAACATGGCCTACCGCATCGAGTCCTACACCGTGAGCGGGCAGGTGCTCATCAGCGTCGATACTTATCAGAAGATGGCGGAAGTCGTTCAGGTAGGCGAAACCCAGAACCTGCGCTTCAAGGGGCTGGAGGAGCCTGTCCGCGTCTATGAGGTGCGGGGGATGTCGGGGCCTTATGCGTGCGAGATGCCCGAAGCCGCGCCCGAGGTGTTTGTGGACCTCTCTTCGCCGGTCGAAGTGCGGATGTTCGCGGTCGAGGGCAAGACGGTGTCGGACGAAGCGGTGGGCGCGGAAATCAAGCGCGCCTCGGAGAATTGCATGGACGTGGAAGCGGAATCCCCCTTCGAGAGGAACGCGAACCTCATGCTTCGCGTGGCGGAAGTAGCGGACCTTTCCGATATCTACGCGAAAGTCGTGGAATCGGACGGCAACAGATTGATGCTTCGCTTCACTTCTTTGCCCGATGACGCCAAGGCGTATTTCGAGCGAATCAGGGAATCCGCCGCCTCGGCGTAAACCGAGGCGTCCGTTGCGGCTTCTGGCCGCCGCCGGGAATCATCTTTTCAATCGGAATTCCGTAGAGGGTTTTTCGCGCCTCCCCTTCTCGGGGAAGTTGCACGTTCACGGGAACGTGCAACCCCGGGGACGCGCCCCGGGGTCTTTTTCTGTACGGCCTAGCGTTCGTAGGCCGATTCGTTGTGCATCATGAGGTCGAGACCGCCCGATTCCTCGTTGGCGTCGGCTCTCAAGCCCACCATGGCGTCCACTATTTTCAGGATGAGGAAGGAGACGACGCCCGAATAGACGAGCGTGGCGACGACGCTCACGGTCTGGATCCAGACCTGTCCGCCCATGCCGACGCCCTCGGCAAAGCCAACGCCGCCGAATCCCTTGGCGACGAATACGCCTCGGGCGGCGCGCTCAGACAAACCCTCCTCGTGAAACAAGGGGTGGATCAGGATTCGGCGCGCGAGATCGTCAAGAAGGTGAAGGCGGCGAAAATGAAGGTTCAGGTCGCGGTTCAAGGGGATCAGCTGAGAGTGAGCGGCAAGAAGCGAGACGACTTACAGCAGGTGATGTCCCTCTGCCGGGGGCTGAACTTAAGGCTCGCGCTCCAGTTCGAGAACATGCGTGATTAGAGGCGCGCGCCCCCGGCGCGTCCGAGCGCGCATTTCCCCGCATTTGCGTGTCATGGTTCCCCGCTTTGCTCCCCTATATTCCTCCCCCGTGAGGATGCGCGCGGCATCCTCGGTATGGAGGAATACAGGCTTTGCGCAGTTCCCGAAAAATCATCCGAACGCCCGGCATCACTTTGGTTGCCGGCGGGGCGTCCCGCTTCTCGGGCGAGGCGCGCGGGCTGGCTCGGTTTCTGACGAGCGAGATAAGGACCGATACCGGCTCGTTCGCGTTTAAGGGCCGTGAAGCGCTCCTGGAGCCCACCGCCGCGCTCGACGATATTCTCGAAAAACGCACGCCCGATCAGACCATCAGCGTCTTGAAGGGCGCGCAGGTGGGCATGACCACCCTCGCGATTGGCCTCGCGCTGTACGGCGTCATCGTCCACCGCCTGAACGTGGGCTATTTTTTGCCCGATCAGGATTTCGCCGACCGCTTCGATCAGACGCGGGTGCGCCCGGCGCTTCGGAACGAAAAAATCGCTTCGATCATGCGCGACGGGAAATACAAGGGCGCATCGCCCAAGGGACTCAAGGAGTTCCCCTGCTCCGGGGGTTCGCGTTTTTTGTACATACTGGGCCTTAGAGACGTGGGCAACGCCATATCTATCCCGCTCGACGTCCTTGTCCGCGACGAGGTGGACGACCTCCCGCCGGATAATCTCAAATGGTCGAACGACCGCATCGACGCCTCACCGCTCGCCCTGACGCTGAACCTCGCCGTGGGACGAAGCCCGGGCGCGGGCATTCACGCCATGTACGAGGCGGGCGACCAGAGGCGCTGGCATGTGACTTGTCCAAAGTGTCGTGCGGAGAGCGTATTAGAGGAGAACTGGCCGCGAATCCTGTGTGCAGGCGGCCTCGCGTGTCCGGCCTGCGGCGGCGCGCTCGACCGGGGAGCCGGACGGTGGGAGGCCGCGCGGGCGGGTCGGCGGAACAGGAGCTACCGCCTCTCCCAGCTCGCAATCGGCGCGGTGCGTCTCGATCGCATCGCGGCGAAATGGGCCGCCGCCACGCTTCCGAGCGAGAAGGCGCGGTTTCGCTGCTCGACGCTCGCCACCCCGGATGCGGGGGACGTCCAGCCGATTTCCAGGGAACTGCTCAGAATTCTGCGCGATGCCGCACCCTATCGTTTGGTGGAGGCGCCCGCATGAGCGCGCCCCATCGCTTCTGCGGAATCGACACGGGCGATGTTTGCGCGGTTGCGGTGCGCGAGGGCGAGGGAGGCCGGCCCGTCCGGTGGATTTATTTTGAAGCCCCGCCGGTCGAGCGGCTCAGCGAGCGGTGCTGCGTGATATTCTCGAGTCTGGGCGTCGAGGCGTTCGTGGTCGACGGCGGACCCCACACCCAGGCCGCGCGCGCGGTGTACGACCTGAATCCCGATGGCGGCTTCATCTGGCGGCATACCGAAGGGGAGATGCAGACCAAGGGGGTCTCGTTCCTGGGGGTGGAGCGCCGCCACGTGCGGATGAACCGCGAGGACCTTCTCGATCACCTGGTGGAGGAGTTTCACGAGGGAGCCGGGCGGGTCTTGCTGCCGGGTCCTAAGGATACCGGGGAGGAGGCGCTTTTGAGCGAGGTGGAGCGTCATCTGATGAATTTGAGGAAAAAGCCGCGCATCCGCTCCTCCGGGGAGACGGTGCTGGCGTATGAGCGAAACGAGAACCACTTCGGGTTCGCCTGCGCCTATGCGCGGCTGGCCGAATCCCTGGCGCAGAGCGAGGGAATGCTGGCCCCCCTCGCCGGGGGAACGGTGGTTCCGCAGACTTTGGATCAGCGGATGCTCAGGAGGAGATGAGAATGGAGAAAGCAAAGAGCGTGAAGGCTCCCGGTCGGAGGACGGGACTCAAGAGAAAAGGGGACGTTGCGGCGCGAGTAAAAGCGGCCGCGCAGCGTTCCGGGCGAATGAGCGCGGAGATTGACCCGGATGAGAGAATCTGGCGGCCCCTGGGCGAGGGGCGGAGCGGGGTCGCTCCCCACACCCACGCGCGCATGCAGGCCTTGGCGCACGAGTTGTGGCTCACGAACCTCATGGGCCAGCGCCTGATCGAAATCGTGACGGATCACGTCGTGGGCGAGGGGGTGAGCTGGTATGCGGAGGACGAGCGCGCCCTGCGCGCGGTAGAGGCGTTCTGGAGCGACCCCGTGAACCAGATGGACATCCGCTTCGAGCGGCTGGTCTCGGAACTCGGCATTTTCGGGGAACTCATTCTGCCGGTCGCCGTCTCGCGCTTCGAGGGGCGTGTTCGCCTGGGCTACGTCAGCCCCCGCCTGATAGAAGAGGTGGTGATGGACCCGGACAACTGCGCCCTGCCCATCGGGGTCGTCCTGCGCGCCCAAGGCCCAAGCGGAGCGGCGCGCAAGGGCAAGAGAATCAAAACGGTTCTGGGGGGCGACCCGCGCGGTTATCTGAGCGCATCCGCCCAGAAGGAGCGCGCGCGCTTCACGGACGGGGAGGCGTTCTTGTTCCAGATCAACAAGGCGAGTGACGCGGCGCGGGGGGCTTCTGATTTGCTCGCCGCCATCGACTGGATAGACACCTATGAGCGCTTCATCTTCGACGCCGTGGAGCGCGCGCGTCTGCAGAACAGCTTCATCTACGACGTCACCTTAAAGGGCGCAGGCCCCGAGAAGATAGCCGAGTGGCTGTCTGAGAACGGCGTCGCGCCCAAGCCCTCGAGCGTGCGCGTGCATAACGAGAAGGAGGAGTGGCAGGCCGTCTCGCCCGACTTGAAAGGCGGAGAAACCGGCGCTCAGGGAATCGCCAAGATGATGCGGGGGCTTCTCCTGGGCGGCGTGGGCATCCCTTCCCACTGGTTCGCCCAGGGGGAGGACGTGAACCGCGCCTCGGCCGAGTCGATGGATCAGCCCACGCTCAAGAAGATGACGCGGTGCCAGCGCACCGTGCGCCACATTCTGCAAGCCATAGCCGACAAACAACTCGAAGAAGCCCACCGTGCGGGCGCATTGTCTGAAGAGGCGCTGCGCTCGGGCGTCTCGCCCGTTCTGCCGGAGATATCCGTGCGCGATACCGAGAAGATATCCCAGGCCCTTTTGCGCGTGAGCACGGCGCTTGAGACGGCCACCACGCGCGGCTGGATGAGCGACGATGCCGCAGGCAAGCTCATCACCCACATCGCGGGCCAGTTCGGCATGAACCTCGAGAGGTAGGGGGGTGCGCTCTACTCCACAAACTCCCTTACCGACCCAACCGGCGTTCCGTCTTTTCTGGTGATGGGCTTGGTGACGCTCAGGTTGTAGCTCGCCGTGAGGACGGCCTGCATGTGGCGGCCGTGGCCGCCTGCGACCACGATGAGGATGTCTTCGGGTCTCGGGACGATGGGGGCCATGTCCTCATCCTCATCGAGGTTCACGAAAGGAGCGAGCGGCGTCATGTCGAAGCCGCCGCGGTCGCGCATGAGGCGAATCGGCTGGCGCGCCGTTTCGTAGATGAACTGGGATACGTCGGCCTTCGTCCACCCCTGATCCGACAGCCACGTCGCCGCCTCGGCGGTCAGCACCAGCATCTGCTCGCTCGGCAGCCCGCTCCGGTAGACGCCGTTGGCGCCTAAGTGACTCATGGCCGAAGCCGCGGTGCCGAGATACTTATGGGTCGTCTTGCTCACCAGATCGTTCACGTTGTGGGGCGACTCGGCGCAGAGCATGGTGACGGCGGAAGTATCGGGCGAGAAACCCCTGTCGACATGAAATGGCTGCCAGGGGCTTCCCTCCTCGTCCTCACCGATGGTGTAGGAGTATTTTCCCGGATGCCCGTGGGTGGCCATGTCCGTCACGCCGGGGATGCCGCCGCCGGCGTTCATCATCAGGAGCCTCACCGCGCGCCCGAGCGTCGCGTTCGCGCGTCGGCCCTGGCCGAAGGCGTTCTGGCGGCAGTTGACTTCCAGTTCGTTTCGTACCGGCCCGTGGACTATCATCAGGTGCGCGCCGGGGTGGGTGGTCGTCTGGCGGCCGTAGAGGTTGTAGGCGGGTTCCGTCATGGCCCCTACTGCGGCGATGAGCACGGGCAGATACTCCGGTCTGCAGCCCGCCATCACGGCGTTTATGGCGATGTTCTCCAACGTGGCGGGCGCGTTTCTCGGCGGAACGTTGGCGATGACGTCATGCGGCGCATAGTCCGTGAAGCGTAAGGTCTCAGCGACGCGCTCTTCCGTCGGTGGGATGATGGGCAGCCCGTCCGTCCAGCCTTCTTCGTAGAAGTGCTCGAATATCGCGCCTGGGTCTTCATCGAGCGCTATCTGGCGGGCAGGCTGTGGCGAACTCATGCCGATATCAGCCGCTCGCCTGTGTGAGGGCGTGCGCCAGAAATTCGCTCGCTCTCGCCGACATCTCATCCACCTCCTCGCGCTTTCTGCCCGCAATGGGATGGGGAAGTGCGACGAGGGGAAGCTCGTTCATCTTGTGCAGCTTGGTGAGCTGCTTCGCGTAATTCTCGAATGCGTCGGTGACGATGGTGACCGTGGCCAGCCCTCTTTTCTCGAGAGCAACGCTGTCGTGGATACTCCACGACGTGCACGAGCCTCAGTCGCCGAGTGCGGATACGACGGCGTCGCACTCTCCTTCCACCTGCTCCATGAGGGCGGGCGATGCGCCGCTCACGGATTCTTTCCGGTAGCGCACGACGCGCACGCCGGGGAACTGTTTTTCAAGCGCGGCGCCCATCACATCGAAAATCTCATCGGTGAAATCCTTGGTGTTGTTGATGAGACCGACGCTCTTGCCGTTTAAGCTCTCGGGCCGCTCGGCCATGACGGCGCTCGCGCCCGGAGCCTCCGCCACGGGTTCGTAGACGAGAATTTTCTCCTTTTCCTTCGTCATTTCGTTCATGTCATCCTCCAGTAAGAGATTGTACGGGGAGGTCGAATTCACCCGTCTTTAGAATTTGCCCCATTCTAACCGAAGGCAAGGCCTTAGGGAAATCTCCCGTTAATATCCATCCAGTAGGACTTTGGCGCTTCGATCACCTGGAATTTTGGTTCCTCAAACTCTCCCCCGCACCTCCTTGGCCCAGGCGTTCATGAAGACGGTTCTGTCGGGCAGGTTGTTGTTGATGCGAAGCCCCTTGACGCCCAGGTTTTCGAGGTCCTGGAGTCTCTTCTGGCATTCTTCAGGCGTGCCGACGATGGCGAAACGCTCGGCGAGGTAATCTCTCAGCCCGAACTCATCGACTAGGCCTGCATTGTTCGACTTGTCCATGAAGCCGTGCTCCGAAGTCTGGTAGCCGTCTCTCAGCGCGCGGATGGCGGATTCGAGTTCCTTGGGGATTCGCTTGTTCTCCATCGTGAAGGCGAAGGAGTGATGCGCGCTCGCGGCGAGAGCGGTGCGGATGTCCTCGCGGGCGCGCTCGCCGTCTGCGTCCACGTGGGCGTCCACCAGCCACCAGAGATCCAGATCTTCCACCCTTTTGCCTGATTTCTTGGCGCCCTCGTCGATGAACCCGAGCGTATCCGCGATGACCTCGGGGATGAGGCCGGTTCCGATGATGACGCCGTCGGCCACCTCGCCCGCCAGGCTTAAGGTTTTGGGGCCTTCGGCGGCGATGTGGATGGGCACGTGGGATTTGTGCCAGCTCAGCCGGGTGTTCTTACCCTTGAACCGGGCGCTTCCTTCTTCGAGCATGCCCCGCACGGCGAGGATGTATTCGCGCATCTCGGCGAGCTTCGCGGGCCTGAGACCCAAGTTCAAAACCGCGCTGTCGCCCGTGGCGATACCCCAGAAGGCGCGCCCGCCGGATAGCTCGCTGATGGTGCCGATGGCGCTCGCGGCAACCGCCGGGTGCCTCGTGACGGGGTTCGTGACGCAAGGGCCGAAGATGATCTCGCTCGTCTCCATCGCGCATATCGCGCTCGAGACGTAGACCTCCCGGTAAAGGGACTGGGTATCGGGGATGAATACCGCATCGAAGCCGAGTTCTTCCGCGCACTTACACCAATGGGCGAATGAATCCGTGTCGGGCGGTCTGAATGAAATGCCGTGTCTCATGAAGATGTCCTCTTTCGTTACTTGATTTGGCTGATAATCTCACGGCCCCACGCCCGGATGAAGGCGGGTTTGTCGTGCACGTGGGCGGCGATTCTCAAGTTCTCGACACCAGTCGCTTTCATGTCCTCGATCTTCTGCCTGCATTCGGCGGGCGAGCCCGCGATGGCGAAGCGATCGAGTAGATACTCGCGAAGGTCGAGCCTGTCCACGAGTTCGGCGTTCGTCTGCTTGTCCACCATCTCGTGTTCGTGGAATGCGTATTCTTTTTTCAGGGTTTCGACGGCGGAAAGCAGTTCCTTGGGGATTCGTTTGCCCTCGAGCGTGAAGCGAAAAGCATGGTGCGCGCTCGCTGCAAGGGCCATGCGAATCTCCTCACGCGCGGTCTCGCCGTCTTCGCGTACGTTCACCTTCGCCAGCCACCAGACGTCCAGATCGTTCACCTTGCGGCCCGATTTTCTCGCGCCCTCCTCGAGCCAGGTGAGGGAATCCGCCACCACTTCCGGCGTGAGACCTGTGCCGATGGTGACGCCGTCGGCAATCTCGCCCGCAAGGCGGATGGTGCGCGGCCCCTCGGCGGCGACGTAGAGCGGGATGCGCTTTTTGCGCCATTTAAGCGTGCAGGGTTTTCCCCGGTAGTGCACCGCGCCCTCTTCGAGCATTCCGCGCATGGCGAGCACGTAATCGCGCATGTCGTCCACGCGTCCGGGGCGCAGGCCCAGATTCAGGACGGCGCTGTCGCCCGTTGCGATCCCGAACAGCGCGCGCCCGCCCGAGAACTCATCCACCGTGGCGATGGCGCTCGCCGCCGTTGCAGGATGCCGCGTAAGCGGGTTGGTGACGTTTGGTCCCAGCAGGACGCGCGAGGTGTTCGCCGCGCAGATGGCGCACGAAACATAAAGCTCCCTGTAGAGGGATTGTGAATCCGGCACCCAGATGACGTCGAAGCCCGCTTCTTCTGAGAGTCGGCACCAGTGCGCGTAGGTCTCCGGCGCAGGAGGCAGCATGGCGATTCCGTGTTTCACGCGTATTATCTTCTATTCTGAAATTCTCACCTGCACGCCGCCCGCGCGTTCTTCCTGGAGCGTCATGGCGCGCCTCGCGTCATCATCCCCCCAGCCGCGGTTGAGACCTGAAATGAGTTCCCCGTAGGCGATGTTGCCTATCGTCATGGGAACGTCGTGTTCGCGGGCGAGTTCGAGCGCGAGCCCTACGTCTTTTACCGCGCCCTTGATGGGAAAATGGGGCTCGTCGAATTTCCCCTTGAAGAATGTCTCGTAGAAGACGAAGTTGAAGTGCACGGCCCGGCCCACCGCGCCGTTTCGGATCACTTCGGCCAATACCGCGGGGTCCGCCCCCGCCTTGACGCCCAGGGTAAAGCATTCCGCCGCGATGGCCTGAATGCCGTAGCTCAGGCAATTGTGGGCGAGCTTGCACACGGCGCCGGTGCCGATAGGGCCGGTATAGGAGGGTCGGTCTCCCATGGCGTCGAGAAGGGGCTTGCAGCGCTCATACACCTCCTTCTCACCTCCCGCCATGATGGCCAGACGCCCCGTGTTCGCGCCTATGGTGGAGCCGCTCACGGGGGCTTCGAGCATATGTGCGCCGGCTTCCGTGAACTTTTCGTGGATGCGGCGGACGACGGAAGGATATACCGTGCTCAAGTCTACATAGACTTTCCCCCCGCTGACGCCTGCGAGAATGCCGTTCGGTCCCGTGGCGACGCTCTCCACCTCCTTGGGACCCGGCAGCGAGGTGAAGACGATCTCACTCGCGCGGGCCACTTCTTCGGGAGTGTCCGCCCAGAGTGCGCCTCGCTCGATGTGATCCGCCGCGGCCTCGCGGACGATGTCGTGAACGATGAGCTCATAGCCCGCTTTCTGGAGGTTGGCCGCCATGCCCGCCCCCATGTTTCCCAGTCCGATAAATCCGATTTTCATCATCTGTCCCTTTTTGGGTTGCGAATTTCGCGGAGTTGTATCTCTCTCGTTCCAGACCCCGGTTTTGGAGACTATAAAAGAAGAACCTGTAAAATAAATGTAAACCATTCCAAAAACAAGTTAAGATGAAGGGAATCTGGAGAAATACTTGATACGTGATGAACAGAAAACAACGGCGGAATAGTGGAGCCACACGGGAGATTAAGAAAATGACGACTCGGGAATCTTTCATGAGAAGGGCGATATCGCTCGCTTCTCAAAATGTGATGGACAAACTGGGCGGACCTTTCGGGTCCGTCGTCGTCAAGGACGGCGAGATCATCGGCGAGGGCACGAACCGGGTGACGTCTTCTTGCGATCCCACCGCTCACGCCGAGATGCTCGCCATACGGGCGGCCAGCGCGAAACTGAAAAATTTCGATTTGTCCGGGTGTGAGATATATACGAGTTGCGAGCCGTGCCCGATGTGTCTGAGCGCCATTTACTGGGCGAAAATCGAGCACATGTTTTATGGAAACACCATCGTCGAGGCCGATGCGATCGGGTTTTCCGATGAATTTCTCTACAAGGAAATTGCGTTGCCGGTCCACGAAAGAAAGCTGGAATCAACGCGGTTTCTGGAGAATGAAGCGCTCGAGTCTTTCAGATTATGGGAGCAGATGGACAATAAAATTTCTTATTAGCTCCCGATTCTGTAAGAAGGTGCTCCCTCCCTGCCGGCATCAAACTTCCTGGAAGGTGGCTTCTATCGCGTTCAAGGCTCTAATTATTGAAAAGTGGCTTCCTTCCCTGCCGGTATCAAACTTTCTCAGGCGTGGTTTGGTCTTCTCCTAAAACGACGATTCGCTCCTCGAGCCTGGGCGGCGTCATCAACGTGTTGTGGATGGGGCAGTTAGCGAGTTCATCGAGAAGTTCCGCCTTTTGCTCTTCTGTTACGTCGCCGTGAATATAATAACTTGTGCGAATGACGCCGATGGCCAGTTTTCTTCGCTCGGGGTCTGCGTGATAATCCGCGTGAAACTTTGGTGAGATGTTTCGCTTGAACTCCGCGTGGACTTCCACGTCCTCGATGTGGATGCCCTTGGCCTGCGCTGCTCCCAGCAGCGTATAGAGGCCTCAGCCCGCGTGGCCCGCGATGAAGAACTCAAACGGCGTGGCGGCGAGGTCCGTGCCTCCCCGGGTCTCGGGTTCATCGAGCACGTAGGAGTGTTTTCCCGTGGTGGTGAGCATCTGAAGCTGAGTGCCCTGAATGTGGCGCAGGATGACTTGCGGCGTGTTCGGTCTTTCCGGCATGAAGATGACTCCTTGAAAGCGTTGTGGTTTATTTGTCGATGCGATGGATTCTAGCAGGGATGCGGGGGGGGGGGATTTCTTCCCGCGAAAAGGTTTATTGCTTCGTAGTGTGCGTTCTCATTCGAAAAGGGGGAAAGCGTTTTGAGCTTTCATCATGCGAGAGAGGTTTTCGTCGAAATGCTCGATTCGGTGAGCGAGGAAGAAGAGCCGGAGAAACACCAGTTGTATCGGGGTCTCATGTTGCTCGCCGAGGGATTCGAGTACGACTTCAACATGATCAAGAACAGACTCCAGCAACTGGAAATCGAGATGCGGAAACTCGACGCGAAGAACCAGGTCGCCGGAGGTTCGTAAAAAAAGAAGAGCGGGACATTGCGCCCCGCTCTCTTTTGTCTTTTTTCCAGGGTGAGAATTCATCTCACCTCAAAAAGGCGTTCTGTCGCCTTTATAAAGGCATCAGCCTTGAGGTTTCCTCCCCGCCCGGCTGATGCGATGGGGCCGGGGAGGATGGCGTCTCCGCACGGCTGAAGCGATTTATCGTGGATATCATCGCATCCCCCTTTGTTTTGAGGGCTCCCTTAAACCGGACCGGAACCGCTTGCTGCGTCGGCTCCTTCCCGCCTCACTCGGCCAGGCCAAGCACCATCTGAGATGGTTCGCCCATGCCGCTCATCAAAGCGATCTGAGCGTTTCGGCGGCCATGATCCGGTAGGTTCAATATGGGTTCTTTGAGTGAAAAAAGCAAATTTTCAAATGCAGAAAATTTAAGTGGCTGAAAAAAATGGTCTTAGAAATTCGAGGATTCTTTTGTTTCAGCGGAAGCGCTCGATTTCGTCATTTTCTCAGGTCTAGGCGCTTTGGCGAGGTTCAACTGGATGGTTTTTGGCTCCGCGCTCAGGAATTCGAGGCCGCTCGGCAGGTCGATATCGCGTCCGGAGAACGTGCGCGAATGCGCTCCGGGCGTCATTTTGGCAAGGTTCACATTCATGCGCAGGCGGGTGGCGTCGATGTAGTTCAGCAGGTCGCGCCTGCCCCTGATGCGAATTTTGATGTTTTTCGCCAAATCGTCCGGCAGGATGACGCCACTGGGAATGTTGTAATAATGGAGCGGAACCCGGAACTCCTCTTCCACTTTGCTTTCGAGTTGCGGGAAAAAATTCTGCGGATTTTGACGTTCCTGCCCGCCGAGCGACCAAAGGAAGATGACGGCGGCCAGGGCGGCGAGCTTGGGCTTCCAGTTCTCGAAAACCTGCGCGAGCGATATGCGTCCTTTCGTTTGCCCCGCTTCGCGGGCCGCGCGCAGGCGCGTGGTGAGCCAGGAGGCGAGTTCCTCCTCATGTTCTATCGTCTTTACATGGCTGCCTTCCACGCAGGTGATCTCCCCCCGCTCCTCGGATATGACGATCGCCAGGGCGTCGCAGCGCTCCGTGATGCCCACCGCCGCCCTGTGGCGGGTGCCGAACTCCGGCGGCAGGGCGCGGTTCTCGGAAAGAGGCAAAAGGCAGCCCACGCGCGAGACCTTGTTCTCGCGGACCACGGCGGCGCCGTCGTGGTAGGGCGCTCCCTTGAAGAAAATGGTTTCAAGCAGCGCCGGCCGGATATCCGCCTCAATCTCCTCGCCCGGGCTGCTCAGCAGCGCTTCGGTCAAATCCCGGCGTTCCACGACGATGATGGCGCCCAGACTCTTGGAGGCGAGGGAGAATGCGGATTCGGCGATGGTGGCGACCCTCTCGTCCGGCAGGCGGATGCGCATCGCCCGGCGCAGCAGGGTGGAGATTCTGCGCACCGGGTTGAGTTGAAAGAATATCTTTTGGATTTCTCCGTGGAAATTGATGAGAAACAGGATGAGCACGGCGATCCAGATGGCCCAAAGCAGGAATGAGGTCAGGTGTAGGCCCGCGGCTTGGGAGGCGAGGTAGATGAGCCATACCGCGAACACGCGCACGAGAAGGCGCATCGCCTGGGTGCCCTTGAAGCGGATGTAGACCTGATAGAGCAGAAACCACATGATCCCGATGTCGATCACATGGTTCCAGGAGAGGTTCTGGATGAAATTCAAGGCCGGTTGAGCGACGCCCCACATGATATGCACCCTCGTCCACGTCGTATTAGGGGCGGTCTTTGTCGCTCGGCGAATCCGGGAATTTCCGAGTGGCGGGCGAAGAATCCAGAATTGGTAGACGCCGGGACCACCCGCATCGTCCGCAACTCCAGAATTTTCCGTATGTTACCGCATTTACTTAAAATTTACAATTAGCAAAAATAAAAATTCCGCATAAAAACACGTCTAATACGCATTTCCCCGCATTTGCGCTGCCCGTGTTTACGACCCCTTGCCCTAGATTGTCGCCGTCGCATCCGCCGGCTTTTTCGCCGAGGCGGCGGCCTCCGGCATGCCGCCGGAAACCGGAATCCGAAAAGACCAACGAGAAAAGGAGTTTCCCTTGAAAAGATGGATGAATCGCATATGGGCGGGCGCGGAAGCGCAAAAAGATTCTCACCCCGTCAGGCTGCATGGCCACCTCATCCGCGCCATCGGGCAAGAAGCCCAGCCGCCGGGTGAAGCCTGGGATTTCGACGTGCTGATCGCCCGGGCCGGCTATTCGAGGGACGGGGAGTGGTTCCTGCCCCGGGATGTTCTGCGTGAGGCCGCTCCCTTGTTCGAGGGCGCGCAGGCGTTCGCGAACCACACCGGGTCGGGCGGCCCCGACATCAAGGATCTGGTCGGCTGGCACCGCGAGGTCCGCATGGGCGAGGAGGGGCTTTTGAGCACGTTCGCGGTTTCGCGCTCGGCGGCGTGGTTCCAGAAGCTGGCGCACGATGCGCTGGCCCGGGGTCTCGAGGAGCCGTTCGGGTTTTCGTTCGATGTGATGGCCCGGGCGGAGTTTCGAGAGGAGGGCGAGGGGCTCGTTTTGCATTTCGAGAAAATTCTGGCGGTCCATTCCGTCGACATCGTGCACAAAGGCAAGCTCGGGGGCGGGATTCTGGGTCTCGCCGCCAATCATTCCACTGTATCGGAGGTGAAGATGTTCGAAAAACTGGGGAAAAAACTCAAAAGCGTGGCGCCCGCATCGGCCGATAGGCTCGGCGACAGATGGACGCCGCAACAACTCCTCGCGGCCTGTGAAGACGCGGGCCTCGAACTGGACTTCAAGGAAAATGGAGGAGGCGCCATGAAGAATGAAACCAGTACCCAGGGGGCCGCGTCGCGCCGGGTGCTCGCGCAAAAACTTGCGGCGTCCACACTGCCCGAGGCGGTTCAGGAGAAAATGCGCGCGCAATTCGGGGGCGGGAGCTTCACGGAGGAGGAAATCGAAGAAGCGATTCGCATCGAGGCGTCCACGCTGGAAAAACTCACGGCGAGCGGCGCGCTTCGGGGGTTCGGCGCACGCGCGGAAGTGATGCGCGATGAGGCGGACAGGAAAAAGGCGGCCCTCGACGGGCTTTGGAATTCCCGCGATCAGGTAGTCGACGGGGAGCGGCCCTATCGCTTCATGAGCGAGGCGTTTCAGGATTTCACGGGCCATCGGCTCACCCCGCGCCAGTTCTTTGCCGAGACGTTCCACTATCATCGCGCCGCCGAGAACTGGAACGGAGTGCGCCGCCTCTCGGCCTCCTTGCAGACGAGCACGTGGGGAGAGGCGTTCGGGGATTCGATCCGCCGCGCCATGTTGCGCGATTTCCGGGACGAGAGATTCCACCAGTGGAAAAAAATCGTCTCCTCCGTGACGCCCGTCAAGGATTTCAGGACGAATCGCCGGGTGCGCGTCGGCGGCTACGGCGATTTGCAAAAGGTCGCCGAACAGGCCACCTATCCGGCGCTGACCTCCCCGACGGATGAGGAGGTGACCTACGCCGTGGCCAAGCGCGGCGGGGTGGAGGACCTCACCTGGGAGATGATCCAGAACGACGACATGGGCGCGATTCGCATGATTCCCCAGCGCCTCGCCCGCGCGGCCCAGCGCACCCTGAACAGCTTCGTGTTCGATTTCCTCACGGCCAACACGGACATATACGATGGGGACGCGCTGTTCCACGCCAACCACAATAACACCTCCACGAACGCGCTGACGTATGACAACGTCATCGCCGGGATCAAGGCGATGGGCCAGCAGACGTTTTACGGGGAAGAGGGCGTCGAGACAGCGGCGCAGGCGCGGCCCAAATATCTGGTTCACCCCACGGAACTGCTCGAGGAGGCGTTCGACGTCACCCAGTCGTCCGTCAAGGTCGTCGCGGGCGAGAACTCCACGCAGCCGAGCGTCATCAACCGCCTGGGTATGGAGCCTTTGTGGGTGCCCGAACTCACCGACGCGAACGATTGGTACATGATCGCCGACCCGAGCCTGATGGACACTATCGAAATCGGCTTCATGGACGATATGCGGGAGCCCGAGTTGTTCATCGAGGACAACCCTTCTGCCGGCAGCGGATTCAGCGCCGACAAGATTCGCTACAAGATCAGACACGTCTATGGCGGCGCCGTCCTGGACTTTCGCGGCTTCTATCGCGGAGCGCCCGCGTAGTTCGCGGGCCGTTTGCGCATTCAAAGGAGAAGCCATGTCCGACAGGCGAACCCACACGATAGTTCTCGCTCCCTCGGCGGTACGCGGCGCGGCGGGAGGCAGCACGGCGTTCGAGGTGAGCCGCTTCACCGAGGCGCTGTTGTTCATCGACGTGACGGCGGTTGCGGGAGCATCGCCCACGCTTGATTTCGCGGTGGAAGCCGGGCCGGCGGACGATGGACCCCTTTTCGTCCATACCAGGCCCGCGCAGATCACCTCGGTGGGAAAAACCCTCGTCAAGCTCGCGAACATCGGCCCCTGGCTCAGGCTCGCGTGGTCGGTGGGGGGTGAGGAGCCTTCGTTCACGTTCGAGGCCAGGCTCACGCTCAAGACTTAGAACCCGCCCATATCGGGTGAGCGAGCAAAGGAGAAGCAGAAATGGCCAGCAGGCAGACGATCATCAAAGAGGTGAAGATTTTGTTGAAGGCGGGCGCGCTGCCCCAGGAGTTCGGGGTCGAGGAGGCGGATTACGCCGATTTGGTGAGCGCCGCGCTCGCGCGCTACAGCAAGGACAGGCCGCTGACTTCTTTCGCCGATTTCGCAGGCGATGGCGTCACCTTTGATTTTCCCTTGCCCGGGGACTGGGACGATTCTCTTTCTATCGTCCGGGCGGTGGAATACCCCCAGGGCGAGAGAAAGCCCTCCTATCTCAGAAGAAGTTATTGGACCATCTACGGGAAAGGAACACCGGCGGAGAAGTTCAGGCTTTTGTACCACACCCCGCAAAAGGGCAAGAAGCTTCGCCTGTTCTACACGCTGGGGCACACGGCCGGTGACGCCCGGACGAGCGTTCCCGGAAACGATTTGACCGCCGTGGCGTGGCTGGCGGCCTCGGAGGGCTGTCACCTTCTGGCCCGCCGCTTCGCCCAATCCTCGAACCCGACCCTCGCGGCGGATTCGGTGGATTACCCGAACAAGGCCAGGGAATACACGCGCCTCGCGCGAGAACTCGAGCGCAAGTACCAAACCCATATCGGCCAAAAGGAGGGCGAAGTGGCGGGCCCCACGGGCGCATCTCTCGATTGGGACGGGCTCCTCTCGATGAGGCGCGGCGAATACTTCACGCACGGCGCGTCCGGGGATCGCTAGGCGGGGAGGAGAGGCGAAGTGTTTCGTAGATATATAACGCTTGAAGCCCTGGCGGAATTGCCGTCCGGAGGCCGGGAGGAGGCGGAAATTTTTCGCCTTGCGCACGAGGCGATGGCCGAGGTCACCGAAATGCTCAGACGCGAGGTAATGACGCGAACGCCCATCGGCGCGAGCGGAAACCTCAGGGGCAGTATTTACACCGAAATCAGAGGAGAGGGCCGAGGCGCGTTGCGCGGCGTGGTCGCCTCGCGCACCCCTTACGCCAGGTACGTGGAATTCGGACGCCGGCCGGGCGGCAGAATTCCGCCCTGGAGGGAGGGTTCGTCTCTGTATCGCTGGGTGGTCCACAAACTGGACCCGCCCGATGGGCATATCGAAAGGGTGTCCTTCCTCGTTGCTCGAGCGATCGCCCGGCGCGGGATACCGGGACGCCGCATGTTCGCGCGCGCTTTCGAGGAAAACCAAAGCCGCATCGAGGGGCGCATTCGTGAACTGCTTGATGAGATTGCGAGGAGAATCGGTGGCTAAATCACAATACAGAGCAATTGGCGACGCCATTTTGGCGGAAATATCGAGTGTGGCGGGAGCGGGGCGGGTGCACAGCTATCAGCGCTGGTCGGCCGACCTGGGAAAATACCTCGACCTTTTCCGGTGGGAGGCAAGCGATGGCCTCGCCCAAATCAGGGGCTGGGTGCTGACGCGCGAGAGGGCCGGGGAGGAAGCCGCATCCATCGGCTCGAATGCGCCCGGCGGCTTCACGCCTGCAGGTCTTGCCAGGAGAATCCACACGTTCTTGCTGTTTGGAATCATGAGCGCCGAGGACGCGGTGGGCAGCGAAGTGGCGTTTCAGGATTTGGTCGAGGAGATTTGCGATCGTTTCAGGGACGACAAGACGCTCCGCCTCCTCGATGAATCAGGCGCGCCGCGCGTTCGCTCCCTGGAGCGTCTTCAGCCTCCGCAGGTGGACCTGATCGAACTGAGAACGTTTGGAAACGTGCTTTGCCATTACACAGAAATCCGGGTTCGGGCGATAGAGCGGATCCGGCGGGATTGACTCGATAACGGGGAATGAAAACCGGCGAAGGATGCGCCTTCGCTTCAAAAACCTGAAGGAGGAGAATAGAGAATGGGCGATACGATATTGATGGATCTACAAACCATCGGCGCGACGGAAGAGAGGGAACTGGTGGCGGATTCCGCCGACGCTTCCACTCTGGTGGACGCCGCGCTCTCAGAAGGAGATGATTTCTGGAACGGCTCGGTGCTGCGCACGATCCGGGGCATGGGCCTCGGCCAGAAAAGAAGGGTGCAGGAGTTCGACTCGGCATCGGACACGATTACGCTAGACGACGCCTGGGATCCTGAGCCCGCTTCGGGCACGGCTTATCTTCTGGATCGGCCGGCGGTGGCCGCTGAATTGTTCCGGGCGGGCAACTTCGCGCACGAGGTCAGCGTGGAGCAGCTAGAACGCGCGGTGAAGGATGCGAGCATCTCGCCCTTCCCGTCGATTCCCGGGAAGCGCTCCGCCCAGGTTTCCTTCTCCACCGAGCTGCGCGGTTCAGGTGTAGCGGGAGTCGCGCCGGATTACGGCCTGTTGTTCAAGGCGTGCGCGATGACGGAGACCATCACCCCCGGCACTTCCGTCTCCTATGCGCCCGCATCCGATAAGTCGAACTACACGAAAATATGCCTGACGACATACATCGACGGCCTGCGAATCATGTATCTGGGCTGCATGGGGAGTTTTTCGGTCAATTGTCCTCTGGATGGCGTTCCCACGGTGGATTGGGAGTTCGAGGCGGCCGATTTCGAAGTGAGCGATGCAGCCCTGCTCCATGGAGATTCCTACGACGCCCAGACCCCCGAACCCGTCCTCATGAGCGGCTTCTCGTTCGGCGGGTTTCACTTCGACGCGGCGAACATCCGCTTCGCCATGAACAACAGCGTGGTTCTGCGCCAGAGCGCCAACGCATCCGGCGGACACGTGAACGCCATGGTGACGGGTCGCGCTCCGTCGGGCTCGTTCGACCCCGAAGCCGTGCTCAAGGCCAGCGATGACGTGTTCGGCGATTGGGAAAACGGCGCGCAGCTTCCCCTGAGCGTGCAGGTCGGACAGAGGGCCGGGAACATCTGCACGATCACCGCGCCTAAGTGCCAGTACACGGATCTGGGTTTCGGGGACCGGGACGGCCTGTTGACCTACGATGCGCCGTTTCGCCTGGCGCGCGATGCGGGTGATGACGAAATTTCTATCGTCTTCACCTAGCCGCCGTTCAAAGGGGCGGATTCTTTTTTCCCACAATTAAGTCTCGATTCAGAGAAAACCGAACGGGAGATATCGTGGAAATATCAGAATACAGAAACCATGGCCGCAGGCCCATCACCCTGCCCTCGGGGCTCAAGGGTTTTGTCCGCGCGCCCAATCTTCTGGACATGGCTGCGTATCCGAAGTTGTTCGCAGGCGTATCGAACGGCGCGGCGGGCGAAGAGGAGCGATACGCGCTTACGGGGGAGTGGGTGCACTGCATACTAAGGCGCTGCTTCGTTCCCGAGCGCGGCTCGATGACGGAAAAAGAGCCCGGGCGCTGCCTGCCGGATGAACTCAGCATCCATGAACTCGCTCCGGCGGATGCGGATGCGATTTTCACTGCCGTCACGTCTTTACAAGAGGAAGCTTCGGCCCCTGCCTCCGGGGAGGGCGCGCCGGGAGGCGATAAGTTTCCGGCGGCATAGAAAAGAACTTCTGGCGATGATTCATTTTCAGGCCAGGACCTACGGCCTCCCCCCGCATCTTCTCGCCCGGTGTTCCTGGGAGGAGTTTCGCTTCAACCAGGAGGCGCTGGAAGCCGGTCTGGCCTTGGAGCGGATGAGCCGACGGGAGCCGGGGAAAAACACGAGTCTCAAACGATTCAAGAACTAGAAAGCCGGCTCTCCTGATCCTGTGAGGGCCGGTTTTCTGATCGGACGTTGAATATCCCCCAGGGAGGGAGTTTTCAGCGCCGTAGGATGAGCCTATTTATCCCACTGGAAATCCGGATTCGGCGGCGAGAACATGTCGATGTATTCCGCTTCTTCGAGAACTTCGCCTCCGTGCGGGGTGCCCGCCGGGAACACCATCACGTCTCCCGCCTGAACGACTTGATGCTCCCCGTCTCCGGAGTGGAACTTCAGTTTTCCGCGAATCATGTGGGTTATCTGGTCGAATTCGTGGGTATGGGTTTTGATGGGCTTTCCGGCGCTCGCCGTGATCCTGCACGCCATCACGTTGTCCGTCTTGACGATTCTGCCCCGGATGATGTCGTTCAGTTGTCTATTCTCGACGTCGTTCCAGTGAAATATGGCCATGGGCGCATCCTCATATCAAGAGTCGTGGTTTCACGGGCGAAACAGATCTTCTTCTTTCGTGCGGTAAAGAGCCCGCGCAGGAGCGTTTCCCTCATGATAATCAAGACCGCGAATCAGGACGGCGGGAACCCCCTGCTTGTCCTGTCCCATCACCAGGCTCGCCGCCGCCGCGATTTCGTCCGCATGCGCGAGTATGGTGATCTCGAGAGCGCGGCCCGTGCGGTCTTTCTCTCCCCTCAAGTCCACCAGGGGTTCGAGGCCGGCGCAGCCTATCGCCACGCCGACGACGCCCCGGCGAAAGGCGCGTCCCTGGGTGTCGGCGATGAGGACGGGAACGGAAGCGTTCGTCGCGCGCTTCACCTCGTCATGAAGTTTTCGGGCGGAGAGGTCGGCGTCGCGGGGCAGCAACAGCACCTGATCCTCTCCCCCCTCGACGTTCGAGCGGTCTATCCCCGCGTGGGCGCACACCGCGCCCGTGCGGTGCTCCACGATGAGTGCGCGCTCTGAGGCGACGACGATTTCGTTCGACTCCCGTAGCACCGCCTCCACCAGCCTCGGGTCGCGTCCGTCTCGGTTCGCAATGATCAGGGCTTCCCGGGATGGTTCGACGCTGTTCAAGTCCAGGAGTCTGCCTTCCGCCTTGCTGATGATCTTCTGGGCGAGGACGAGGATGTCCCGATCCCGAATTTTCGCGCCGCTCGCCTCAATTGCCGCCAGGATCAGGGGCGCTAACGCATCCCCTTCCTGAATTTCCGGCAACCCGGTGAGGGGTATGATTTCGACGCTGTTCATCTCATGGGAGCGGAAGCGAGCCACCCGGGCGCTTCTCCCTCATGAGAGAGCAGGAATTCCAGGTCCTCGGGAGAGTCTATGTCGTGCGCGAAGCCGAAAGATTCACAAGATTGCGCCTCACAGCCCTTCTTTCGCGCGGCGGCGCGGTGTTTCTCGAAACTCTGCTCTCCGAACAGGAAGGGAATCGCGTCGATTGGCTGTATGAACAGAGCGGTCGTGCCGTTGTCCTTCGATTTGGCGATGCGTACCTCGCGCTCGACGTTTTCCGGCGATTCGCGCCCTTCCAGAAATGCGTTCACCTCTTCGGTGGTTAAAAACGGCAAATCTCCATGCACGATGAATAAAGAGCGGGCATTTTTTTGTTTCGCCCACGAGCGTCCGATTTCCAGATCGTTGTTGAGGCCGCCTGATTTTTCGAGCAGGCCGATGGAGCCGTATTCCCCGGCCAGGGTCAGGACTTCGGCGGAATCGCTCAGCACTGCAATTTCATCGACGCGGTTCGCGGCGCCGACTGCCTTTAAGACGCGCTCGAGCATCCAGCGGCCCAGTTGATTTCTGGCGTTCTCATCCAGGGTTTGCGAGAGCCTCGACTTTCCGGTTCTAAAATCGCGAACGGGTATCAGGGCGACGCAATGGCTCGAAAAATTCATCATTCATCCCGGAGTGTGCAAGAGAAAATGTGTTTTGAGTATACCTGAATTTTCTTATGCCATCTTTTGCACCGATGAGGCGAACGCCAAAACGCCTTGCGCCAGCTTTTTCTTGGAAGCAACGTCCGACATGATGCTGGGCAGCGCGATGCTTCTGAGCCCCATTTCTTCGATGGATGAAACCAGGGCCTCATCCTCGGTGTCCACGACGAACCCGTCGAGCACGTCTTCGAGAATCCGGGCTACCCCCAAGGCCGACACCTCATGCCCCAGACTACTGAGCATCTCGGCGGCGGGACCCCGCAAAGCTGCGCCCCCGATGATGGGGCTCACCCCCACGCGCGGCGCGGAAGCGCTGCGGAGCCGCTCGTGGATGTCCGAGAGCGCGAGAATGGGGCCGATGCTCACAATCGGATTGGACGGACAAAAAACGATGGCGCGCGCCTCATCGAACGCGCGCATGACCTCCGGCGTGGCTTTCGCCTCATCCGCCCCCTGAAAACGCACGCCGCATACGCTCGGCCTCGTTCCTCTGGCGACGAAATAATCCTGAAACTCGAGTTCTCCCTCGGGCGTCTTCACCCGGGTGGCGATGGAAGAGTCCGTCATGGGCAATATGTTCGCCTTGATTCCCAGAGAGGCTGCGAGTTCGCGCGTCACCTCCGTCAGGCGCGCGCCCTCGGCCAGGCGCTGGGTTCGCCGGATGTGGGTCGCGAGATCCCGATCGCCCAGCCGGAACCAGGTCGGCCCCCCGTAGCGCCCGAGCAGGTCGAGGGCGCTCGTTCGGTCGCCGTCGATGCCCCAGCCCGTTTCGGGGTTCGACATGCCCGCCAGGTTGTACATCACGGTGTCGATGTCCGGGCTGATGTGCAGGCCGTGGAGCACCAGGTCGTCCGCCGTGTTCACGACGACGGTGAGCTTGTTCTCGGGGAGCGCATGGGCGAGGCCGACGGCGAGTTTGGCGCCCCCTACACCGCCTGCAAGCGCAACGACCGGGCCGGAAAAACTCATCGGACGATCAGCACCGGTTGGAGTGATTCTTTGGGGGCGGGCTGCTGCGATGGATAGCCGGCTACGATGAGGGCCCTTGGCGCCCAGTCGGCGGGTAAGTCCAGGGCCTTGCGGGCCGTTTCGGGACAAAACAAGGGAGCGCAGCGCCACACGGAGCCTACCCCCTGGGCCGAGAGGGCGAGCATCAGGTTTTGCAGAGCGCCTCCCAGGCTGTGTTCAGCCATCATCCATTCGTTGGCCTGTTTTTCTGGCTCCTCGTATTTATCCAGGTCCGCGAAGGAGAGCGATGCCATGATGAGCGCGGGCGCGCCGGTTAGCAGGCGGATGCTTCCCTGGTGCCTGCGCGCCCGCTCTTCTTCGGGAACGCCTTCGGCCTCCATGTCACGGAGAAAGTCTTTCCCCATCTCGGCAGCTAAGGTCTCTTTCGCCTCTTTGGAATCGAGAATGCAAAACCGCCAGGGACTCGTCCCGTGCGGACTGGGAGCAAGGCAAGCGGCGGACAGGGCGGTTTTTAGTATCTCCATCGGGACGGGGTCGGAGTTGAAGTGGCGGATGGAGCGTCTTTTGCGCAAGGCCTCATCGAGCGGAATGGAGAGCGCTGGTTTTGTGTCTATAAGATCTGGGGTATCCAACTCAGGACCCTGAAACCTCCCAGCCCGGCGGCGCGCCGCCCTGGGCCGGGCTCGGGGGCGGAGGAAGTTTGCGCTTCTCCCCGGGGGGAGGAGCTCCCGGGTCACCGGGAATCGGCTGGCCCGCGAGGAAGCCGCGCACGCCGTCGGGACGCGCCTCCTCCCCATAGGCCGTGGCGAGGCATTCTTCTAGTTCCTCGGGTGTTTTGGGGCTATCGACCATTTTTTGCCCGGCGATGCCGGCGCCCTCGGAGGGATCGTACTGGGGGAGGCCGGCCGGCGTCCCGCTCTTGGGCCCCATCGTCGGTACGCGGTTGTGCTGTCTTCGCGCCAGAATGTGCAGGATGTTCCAGGCCCGCCTGTTCTCCTGTATCGGCTGAATCTCCACGAGGCCTTCTTTTTCGAATGCGTTCCAGATCTCCTTGCCCTTCTCGGTTCGCAAAACGACGATAGTCCAGCCCCGCGTGCCCACACCGCCACAGGCGATGTCCGCGAGTTCGGCGGAAAAATCGGCGCAATGCTGGCATTCGGGGCGCTGGTAGTTCTCCATCGCCTCCTGGAGCGAGAAGGTGACGAGTTCCCCGTCTTTTTTATAGACGAGCACCTCGCCCTTCACGTTGAATTTCGCCACATCCGTGAGGGGGATGCCCAGCCCTTTTTCGATTTTTTCGGTCATCAAGTCGAAGGTGAAGACTTCCGTGCAGAACAGGCCGATTTGAAACGCCACGCGCTCGGAGAAGCCTCTCAGGAAGCCGCGTTGTTTATCGATGTGCTGGGGCCTTTTCTTGTGCGACACCAGAAAGGCGGGGTCGATGAGTTCCATTTTGCGCAGCGGCGTGATCTGGCAGGGAACGCCCACGAAGCCCACCTTCTTCAGGTCTTTTTCTTTTACTTCCTCGAGCGCGAGGTTGTTCGCGCAGTAGGTGTACCAACTCCCCGCACTCGCCCGAATCTCCTCATAGGTGGTAGCGACCTTGGGGCTCGGGTCGCACGGCGGGTCGTCTTCCCCGACGGCGGAGACCACCGCCCCGTCGATGACGCCTTGCTCGAGCGCCCATGCGAGCAGCGCCGTGACGATGCCGCCGTCCTGGGCGCGCTCCATCACGTCGTCGCGCTTGGTTCTCGCCATGAAGATGTGCTGGTAGGCGCCGAAAATGCCCTCGTACGTTTCGCTTCTCTTCTCTCCGAAGGTGGCGTCTTTTAAGTGGATTTCCCTCGGCCAGAGCCTCGGGCACACCGATGCGCATACGTCGCAGCCCACCCCCTCGCTGATGCCGCAATAATCGAAATCGGCTTTCGCCTTGGCCGTCTGCTTGGGTTTCGCGTCGATGTACTCGATGACGTTGTGGGGACAGACGAGAACGCAACTGCCGCACTCGCAACAACTGCCCGCATCCACCACGTCGTTCATCATGTCTTTGAAGGAGGGGTGGTGAAGTTCGTTCAAGGGTTTTCTCTCCGGTCGTTTAGCGAGGGAGCTCCGGGTTCAATGCGCCCAGGTGATTTTCCGGGATGAAGTCGCCCGTTTTTCTCCCGCCCGAGAAGCCGGCGCCGAGCAGCGCCTCGTCATCCAGGCGCGGGCGGCGGTATCTCGGGTCGTCTTCTCTAATGATGTCGTATGTGGTCGTGCGCTGAACGGGAATGCGTCCCGCCCCCAGGATGGCGTCGTTGAACTGCCGGGGGCTCAGGCTCTGTCCGTATTCAGAACCCGACTCACGGGAGATGTTCTCCTCGATCAGTGTTCCGCCCAGGTCGTTCACCCCGAGGGAGAGCGCCTTCTGGGCGGCGTCGATTCCGATTTTGGGCCACGCCACCTGAATGTTGGCTATCGTCCCCCGGAAGAAGAGCCGGGCGACGGCATGAAGCCTGAAAATGGTATCGAGGTCCGCCATCTCCGTGATGCCGAACTCCTCGCCCATCTTGTTGTCATACGGGATGAAGGGCAGGGGAACGAACTCCGTGAACCGGGCCTCCCGGTTCGTTTCGAGGGAGTCTTTTTGCATCTTTCTCAAAATGTCCATGTGTTCGGCGAGGTCGGCGCTGCTCTCGATGTGGCCGTACATGACGGTGGACGTCGTCGGGATGCCCACGGCATGGGCGGTTCGGATGATCTCGCACCATCTTTCGACGGGGATTCTCCCCGGGCTGATGAGCTTCTTCACCCTTTCCACGAGTATCTCGGCTGCCGTTCCGGGGATGGAGCCGAGCCCGGCATCTTTCAGGCGTGTGAGCACCACTTCGAGCGGTAGCCTGGTTTTTCGCTGGATGTGGTCGACTTCCGCAGGCGAGTACGCGTGCATGTGGACGCCCGGGATGACCTCGCGGGCGAGCCTGAGCACCTCCTCGTAACGATCAATCGATATCTGGGGGTTCAGCCCCCCCTGCATGCAGATTTCACGCACGCCGAAATTCCTCGCGCGCTCGAATTTTTCGCGCAACACGCCATCGTCGTGCGTATAGGCGTCCGGGGCGTTCGGCCGCCGCCAGAAGCCGCAGTATTTGCAATCCGTGTAGCACACGTTCGTGAAATTCACGTTCGCGTTGATGACGTAGCTCACCTCATCACCGACGGCTTTTTCTCTTTCCGCGTTCGCCGCCTCATAAAGGCGCTCGGTGAATTCACTGTCCGTCTCGGCGAGCAGGGCGGTCGCGCCGTCGCGCGAGATTTCCTCGCCCGCCTCGAAGGCGTCGAGAATTTCGTGAGGGTAAAGGGCGTTCATGCGATCTCCATGGGCAGGGCTTCTTGCGCTTCACGTCTTTCGAGCATCCGGTGGAGCGCAGGCAGGGTTTCGGGCGGACACCAGCCCGCCTCGATGAATTCATCGTACACCGGCATCCGCAGGCGCAGCGATATGTCCTCCCGGTGAAGGGACTGATCCAGGTTGCCGAGCTTGGGCCAGCCGCGGTTCGGGTTGATGTGGTCCGGCTCGGGCGCGATGCCCCCGATGTCGTCCGCACCCGCCATGATGAGGCCGAGCAGGTCATCCACCAGGTTCGGTGGAACCTGGATGTGCACGCCCGGCATGAGCCTTTGCGCCTCGGGGATCAGCGCCGCGATATCCTCATCCGGCGGCCGGGTCCATTTGGCCATGGGCGTCATGGGCTGGGGGTTCAAGGGTTGTAAGATAATCTCCTGGATGTGCCCGTATCGCCGGTGCACCTCGGCGATGGCCGCAAGCGTCTCGACCCGCTCGGCGGGTGATTCCCCGATTCCGACGAGTATCCCCGTCGTGAACGCGACCCCGAGTTTTCCCGCCGCCTCGAGGGAGGCGAGCCTGACCTCGGGCGTTTTCGTCGGCGCCGTCCGGTGGGCGACCCGCGTGGCCTCGGGGCTCACGGTCTCCATCATCATGCCCATCGAGACGTTATACGGCTTCAAAATCTCGTATTCCCACTCTTCCAGCGTGCCGATGTTGGCGTGGGGGAGCAGGCCGATATCCAGGCACATCTTGCACACTTCGGCCGTGTAGGCGGCGTAGGAGTCATACCCCCAGGCTTTCAACTGGTTTATGAGACCCTTGTGTCTGTCGATGCCCTCTCCCGTCATCACGAGCGCTTCGACGACTCCTTGCGCATAGGCCTGCTTCGCGAGCCGTTCGCACTCGTGCAGGGAGAGCAGGATGGGAACGTTGCTGCGAAAACTGCAATAGCCGCAGTGGTTCACGCACCAGTTCGTGATGGGCAAGGTGAAGTTGAATGAATACGTGACCGTTCTCAGGACGCTTCTCCGTGTTTATCGAGTAAAGTCCACGATTTCTCCCGCATCCTATCGGCGAGCGCCATGTCTGACAAGGCGCGTCCCGCCATGAACGCTACGCGACGCCCTTTTCTTTTAACGCGGCGATCTCTCCACCCGACTTGCCGAGCAGGCCGGAGAGAATTTCTTCGGTGTGCTCACCCAGCAGGGGAGGGGGCATGCGGAGTTCGCCGGGCGTATCCGAGAGCTTCATGGGGTTGCCCATCACCTTCAGGACGCCGGTTCTCGCGTGCTCCATCTCGACGACCATCTCGCGGTGGTGGATCTGCGGGTCGGCGCACAATTCCTCGATTGTTCGCACCGGCCCGCAGGGCACCCCGGCGCCCGATACGATTTCGGCCCACTCCGCGCGGGTTTTGGCCCGCATGGTCTGCTCGATTTCCGCTTCGAGTTCATCACGCCCTGCGACGCGCGCCGCGTTTTTCTCCCATTTGGGGTCGTCCGCCAGGTCTTCCCTGTCGATGGCGCGGGCGAACCTCTGCCACAAGGAATCGTTCGCCGCCGCGACGATGAGTTCCCCGTCCGAGCAGGGAAAATCCCGGTACGGCGCGATGCTCGGGTGGCGGTTCCCCAGCCGTCCGGGCGGGGCGCCCGTGGCGAAGTAGTTTCCCGCGGCGTGACTCATGAGCGCCGCCTGTCCGTCCTGTATCGCCGTGTCGACGTATTGGCCCTTTCCCGTCTTCTCCCGCGCGATGATGGCGAGCAGAATCCCCTGGGTAGCGAACATGGCGGTGGTGAGGTCGGCGATGGCGATGCCCGTCTTGAAGCCCCCGCCTCCCTCCGCGCCCGTGATGCTCATGAGGCCGCCTTCCCCTTGCAGCAGAATGTCGTAGGCGGGCCGCGCTCTCGAAGGGCCGCTCTGGCCGTAGCCCGAGACGCCGGCGTAGATGAGCCGGGGGTTGAGCGCGTGGCAGGTTTCCCAGTCGAAGCCGAGCCGCTCGATGGCGCCGGGCCTGAAATTCTGGATGAGGATGTCCGATTTCTGGACGAGCGCCCTTAAAACCTCTTTTCCCTCCTCGGCTTTAAGATTGAGCGTGAGGCTTTTCTTGTTCCTGTTCACGGACTGGAAATAGCTGCTCTCGCCTCCCTCGTAAAAAGGCGGCCAGCCGCGCGTGTCGTCCCCGCCGACGGGGTTTTCGACTTTGATGACCTCGGCACCCATGTCGCCGAGCATCATCGCGCAGAATGGGCCCGCCAGAATTCTGGAAAGATCGAGGACGCGAATCCCCTCAAGCGGCATACTCATGAAATTTCTCAGGCTCCTTTCTTTTGGTGGATTCTATCGGCTCTGTAGGGCTTCGAGCATCTTCACCCGGACATGCTCGATGGGCATCTGCGTGCCCGTCCAAAGCTCCCAGCCCAGGGCTCCCTGGTGCAAAAGCCATCCGATGCCCGAGACGGCGCGCGCCCCTTTTCTCCGGGCCGCCTTCAAGAACGGGGTGTCGAGCGGGCTGTAGACCGCGTCGGCGCAAATGCTATCAGACGGTATATATTCCTCGGGAAGACAGCAGGCCGCCTCCCTTTCTTTATCGCCGGACATCCCCAGGCTCGTCGTGTTGACGATAATATCCCGCCCCCGGGCGGCGGATTCAAGCGCATCGAGGCCGCCTCCGTGGATTTCGGCTTTTGGGAAATGCGATTTCACCTCACGCGCCAGGGATATGGCCTTCTCCGCCGTGCGGTTTCGAATCTCGACGCGCGCCGCTCCTGATTGAGCGATCTTGATGGCGATGGCCCGCGCGGCTCCGCCTGCGCCCAGCAAAAGACATCTTTTCCCTTGAGGAGAGACGCCCGTTTCCTCTTCCAGGGAGCGGAGCCAGCCCGAGCCGTCGGTGTTGTGGCCCTTGAGCCTGCCGCCGCTCTCAAACGTCACCATGTTCACCGCGCCCATGAGCCTCGCATCCTCGCTTACTTCATCCACGAGCCGGAAGGTGGCCACCTTGTGGGGGATGGTGACGCAAAAACCGGCGAAACCCATCGCGCCTGCGCCGCGAACCGCTTCTTCGTACTTGTCCGGATGCACCTCATACGCCAGGAAGCGGTAGGGCAAATCAAGCGCCTGCGCCGCCGCGTTGTGCATGACGGGCGAGAGCGTATGCCCCAGGGGATAGCCGAAAATGGCGAGCGTCTTCTCGAGCGTCATGGATTTTCCTCAAAAGGTTCCGGTTCGCCTTCGTCACCTTCGTTGTGGCGGGAATCAGAGATACGCTAAAGTAGCTCTGATAACAACTTCCCGAGACGCTTCGCGTCGGTTTTTCATGTGTTCAAGTTTTCACTCTCAGGAGGCATATTCGATGTCCACCGTTCAGGCCGCCACGATTCTACAGCCGGGCGAAATCGCCCTGCGCGAATATCCCATGCCCGAGATTGAGGATGACACCCTTTTGATGCGGGTGGCCGCCGTGGGCGTCTGCGGTTCGGACAAGCACATGTACGGAGGCAACCTGAACGTGACGTGGCCGGTGATTCCGGGGCATGAGTTCAGCGGCATCGTCGAGAAGATGGGGCCTCTGGCGAATTCGGCCATGAAGATCGTGGGCGGCCCCATCAAGGAGGGCGACGCCATCACCGTGGCGCCGGGCAGCCAGGCTTGCGGTAGGTGCTGGTATTGCGTTCATACCCCGCACCGGCCCCAGTTGTGTCCGAACCGCACGGTTTTCGGGTTTCGCACCTCCGCCGAGGCGCCGCACCTTTTCGGGGCGTATTCGGAGTATATGTACATTCCGGGAAATTCCTTCGTCCTGAAGCTGCCCGAGGGTCTCTCGCTCGAGCGGGCCACGCTTTGCGAACCCCTGGCGGTGGCCCAGAGGGCGGCCGGGCGCTCGCTCTCACCGGGCATCCCCTACGCGGGGGAGGGGTTCGGCGTGGGCGCGCGGTGCGCCGTCATGGGCGTCGGCCCCATCGGATTGTTGGTAGTGGCGGCCTTAAAGACGATGGGTGCGGGCGAGATCATCGCGGTGGACATGACCGAAAAAAGACTCGCGTTCTCGAAAAAGTTCGGAGCCACGAAGACGGTGAGCCTCGCCGCGCTCACCCAAGAGGAGAGAAAAGAGCAGATTCTCTCCTGGACGGACGGCGTGGGACCCGACGTGGTCATCGAGGCGGCGGGCGTTCCCGCCGCCTTCGCCGAGGGGCTGGACATCGTCCGCCGGGGCGGGAAGCTGGTGGAAGTCGGGCATTACGGCGACCCTGGCGGAGTGGAGATCAGGCCCCACCAGGTGTGCAACAAGGACGTGGATATCTGCGGCTCATGGGCGTATCCCCAAGTGCAGTTCGAACCGGCGATGGACATGCTCCTGAGAACGGACCTGCCGATTGACGACATCTTCACCCATCGCCTGCCGCTCTCCCAGGTGCAGGCGGGCATCGAGGTCACGGGAACGGGGGAGTGCCTGAAGGTTCTCCTGAAGCCGGACTAGGCGTCTCTCACGGATTCGGGATCGAGTCGAAATCCATTTCGAGAAGGTTGAGCGTTTCCGCGCGCTCGCAACCATCGAGATCGAGATCGTCGAGTTTCTTGAGACCTGAGAGCATGTTCGCCACACCCTGCGCGAGGTTCTCCGGCGAGATTTTATCTACGCCAAGCTCATAGCCCATGCTTTTCGACATGGCCAGAATGTAGCTCGCCGCCGCTGTGTCCTCTGCGTCTTGTGATGGCGGGGCGGAGGCTTCCGAAAATTCTTTGGGTGTCGGCTGTTCGTCGATTTCGGGCGGTCTCATCTTCCACAGCGGATTCTCGTCTTCCAGCGCCTTTCCTATGCGGAACAGGCGCGCCTCATCCCCCCATCTGCCCGCAATCTGAAGACCGACGGGCAGGCGCGCTTTCGTGAACCCACACGGTATCTGAAGCACGGGGTTGCCGATGGTGCTGAAAGCGGCCGTGTTGTCGCTCACCACCGGCCACATCTTCATGCCGTCCAGACAATCCGCGATGGTTGGGGGCGCGATAGCGACGGTGGGCGTGAGCACGGCGTCCACGCTTCTGAAAACCTCCGCCGCCTGGCGGATGAAGAAGGTTCTCGCCTTTTGCGCCTGCACGTACCGCCAGCCCGGAATGAAGAGGCTGTACTCGAAGAAATCAGCTCCGGGGGAGACGTACTCCCCCCGATGATTTTCAAGATATTTCCGGTGGTATTCCGCAGCCTCAGGCCCCACTGTCGCGGCGTAGGCGACCTGGCCGAGCCTCGCCCAGGGGATTTCCACCTCAATGAGCCTTGCCCCCAACTTCTCGAATAGCGCGATGGCTTCGCGGACGACGGCCTCCGCTTCCGGGTCCTCACCCGGCCAGAAGTGGTTGGTCGGGACGCCCAGCGTCATGCCGTGTACGCCCTCGTTCACGCTCTTGAGAAAATCGGGCGGGGGCGTGTTCCCCGTCGTCGGGTCTTTGGGGTCGGGGCCTGCGATGGCCTGTAAGATGAGGGCGGCATCCTCCACCGTTCGCGCGAGGGGACCCACGTTGTCGAAACTCAAGCCAAGCGGCACGGCCCCGGCCCTGCTCACCCGGCCATACGTGGAGCGGATGCCCACCAGATTGCAAAATGAAGCGGGCAGGCGCACCGAACCGCCGGTGTCCGATCCCAAGGCCGCGGCCGCCATCCCCGCCGCCACGCAGGCGGCCGAGCCGCTGCTGCTTCCGCCGGGCGTGCGATCCAGATTCCAGGGGTTTCGCGCCGGGCCGAAAGCGCTGTTCGCCCCGGTGCCGCCGCGCGCGAATTCCTGCAAGTTCGTTTTTCCGATAATCACCGCCCCCGCTTCGGTGAGCCTGCGCACGCACTCCGCCGTTTCGCCCGCCGCGCTTTTCCCCAAAATCCTGCTGCCCGCCGTGGTCGGGTGGCCTTTCAGGTCGAGCAAATCCTTGAGCGCTACGGGAATCCCGTGGAGCGGCCCCCGGTAGTTTCCCCGGGCGAGTTCGTCATCGAGCCGACCCGCCTGTTCTCTCGCGAGTTCGAAGGTGGTTCTCGTGAAGGCGTTGATGGTGGCGTCCAGCCCCTCGGTTCTGGCGATGTGGGCCTCTATCACCTCGCTCGGCTTCGCATCGCCTGCCTCGATGAGGGCGGCCAGTTCCGTGATGGGGCGGTGCAGCAGTTCTTCTGGATTCATGGGGTGGCTCCGAAAGTGGGGTCATGTTTGGGGAGATTATATTCCAGGTGGCGGGCGGATCGAAACGAAGGAGAGCGTTCATCCCAATGTGTGATGAGACCACTGGTGCTTCAGTGATGAGAACCAACGGCCAATGGGCGTCCGCATCGTGTTTCCGAGCCGCTCCAGCGCCCGGGGGGCGCAAACCGTTGCGCATCCCGGAATTCAGCCCGAGCGGTAGCACCGGAGGCAGGGGAGATATGGTACAGCCGCGTCTTTCATGCCGGCGGCGGCGGGCTTCTGGAATAAACCCGCCGTGGCGCTAGTTCAGCACCAGCATCACCATGCCCAGGAGAATCAGGCAGGCCCACCCCATGCGTTGGCGCAACTCGCCCTCGCCCAGCAGGATCGACCCCATCGCCACGGTGATAAGAACGCTGACCTCGCGCGCCGGCGCAACGTATACGATGGGCGTGAAGACGAGGGCCGTCAGCACCAGGATATAGGCGAGTGGGCTGAACACGGCAATGCCGATCACGGCGACTTTGTGTTCCCGCCAGTGCTTCGCCATCACCTCCTTGCGCCCCACCGCGTAGGGCGCCAGAAATGCAACTCGCGCAAGGCACGATGCGTAGTTAAGCAGGATTGGCGGTACGGCGAGAGCGCTGACCGTAAAGGCGTCCCAGACCGTGTAGCTCCCGATCAGTACGCCGACTGCGACCCCGAACATCAGCGAACTTCTGCGCCGCGTGGCGGCCCGGCCGAAGCCGCCGGTGAGGAACACTACTCCGGCGATGATAGCCAAGCCGCCGCCGACAATCGGGAGGCTCAGATTCTCGCCCAGGATAAAGACGGCAAACAGGGTCGAGAGGAACGGTCCGGTCGCCCGCGCAACCGGATAGACCAGGGATAACTCGCCCTTGCGGTAGCCCTGCTGGAGAAGCAGGAAATAGGCCAAATGCAGCAAGGCGCTGCCGATACAGAACCCGACCTCGCGCCAATCCAGGAGGGGGCGCTCTATCAGATAAACGCCCACCGCGACCGGCAAATATATCAAGACCGAGAGAGAGGAAAACAGCCAGACCAACTCCGGCCCGCCGTTGATGCGTTTGACCAGCAAGTTCCAGATGGCGTGGCTAAGAGCAGCGGTGAGCACCAACGCCAGGGCGAAAAACGTCATGGGGACACCTCAAGATTTGCATGACGGGCGTACAAACCCACACCCGTGTATCCCCCCTGGTCTTTTATCCCTTAAGGTGTCTGCCGTTTTTTGCGGCTTTACGTGGCGCTCGGTCCAGACCCGTAGCGAAACCCTAGCCACACATACAGCGGTAAACCCACTCTACGGCATCCACCGGGTGGATACAATCGTGAGGCGGAGGATGGTTAGGCCGTGGCGTACGCGAGACCGCATTGGCGCGGGGAGCGCAGTACGCACTGTCATAACGTGCCGGGTTTGGAAGAGCGCCACGACGTTCTTGGACAGTGGCGCAACCGCCTCTCCGACCGACTCGGCTTCGGTTTTCGCGTACACCTGATAATCCATCGCAGGGCTCTACGGCTTGGCAAGCGCCGCCATCGGGGGTAAAAACACATTATCTTAAACGATGAAAGAAAGAGGAGATTTTTCATGAAGCTCTACCGGACGATTCTCTTCGCCCCCGGAAACAGGGAGAGGATGCTCGCCAAGGTGGGCAAGGCCGGGGCCGACACCGTCGTTTTGGATCTGGAAGACGCGGTGCCTGCGGATGAGAAGACGGCCACGCGCGATGCGCTCGGGGCGGCTGTGAAAACGATAGCCGAAGAAGACGGGGCGGACGTTTTCGTGCGCGTGAATCCGCTGGATGACGTGACGGGCTTTTCCATCGCCTGCGGAGCGGAGGACATCGGGGCCGTGGTGGGGCCCGCGCTTCGGGGCATCGTGCTGCCCAAGGCGGAGAACGCAGGCCAGATACTCGTGGCCGACCGCCTTCTTCGCGATGCGGAAAGAAAGGCGGGCTGTGCGGCGGGGAGCGTGCATTTGCTCGCCATCCTCGAGAACGCCAGGGGCGTGGAGGATGCTTTTGCCATCGCCTCCGCAGATACGGGGGAGCGGCGTTTCGGGCTCGCTTTCGGGGCGGGGGATTATACCAACGATCTGGACATCGATTGGCCGCGCGATGAGTTCACCTTCGACTATCCGCGCTCGCGCATCGCGGTGGCTTCGCGCGCCGCAGGCCTCGAGAAACCCCTCGACACGGTGTGGATTGCCTTAGACGATCAGGAAGGTCTCGCGGTAAGCGCGGAGCGGTGCCGCGCGCTCGGCATGTTCGGCAAGTTCTGTATCCACCCCCGGCAGGTGGAAATCGTGAACCACGCGTTCACGCCGACGAAAGAAGAGGTCGAAAAGGCGCGCGAGGTTGTGGTCGCCTTCGAGGAGGCGACGGCGCGCGGGGAGGCGAGCGTCTCCGTGGGGGGACGCATGATCGACTATCCCGTGGTCGAGGCGGCGGAAAAAGTGATCGCCCTGGCCGATGATTTCGGAACGAAGGATTCCTAAGACAAAACGAGAGGGTGATATGAAATTCGGCATGTTCGTCATGAACCAGCACTCTTTGGAGGATGACCCCGCAGAACGCTGGGAGGAGCATCTCGAACAGGTGCGCCTCATCCGGGATTTGGGCTTTCACAGCGTGTGGTGCGGCCAGCACTACCTCACCGAGGGCGTGTGGATGATGCAGACCTGGCCGAGCGTCGCCCAGGTGGCGGCCCACGCGGGCGATATGACCGTCGGCACGGGCATTCTGCTTTTGGCGCTTCACAATCCGGTGGACGTGGCCGAGCAGGTCGCCACGCTAGACGCCATGACGAAGGGCCGCTTCGTGCTCGGCGTGGGGCTCGGTTACCGCGAGCCCGAATACCGCGCGTTCGGACTCGCAAAACCCTACCGCGTAAAAGCGTTCGAGGAAAAACTGGAAGCCCTCACGCGCCTGCTCGAAGGGGAGACGCTCAACTATGCGGGCGAAGTCGTCCAGTTAGAGGACGTCACGCTCACCATGCGGCCCATCCAGAAGCCCAGGCCGCCCATCTGGATAGCGGCGAACGGAGACGGCGCAGTGAAGCGAGCCGCCAGAATGAGCGAAGCCTGGTTCCTGAATCCCCATGCGCGCTTCGACACGCTCAAGCGTCAGATGGAGATGTTTCACGCAGAACGCGAAGCCGCGGGCAAGGGCGCGCCCGATGCGACGCCCGTCATCAAGGAGATGTTCATCGGCGATGACAGGGAGAGCGCCTTTCGCGAATGCGCGGATTATCTGGCGGTGAAATACAACGTCTACGTGAAGTGGGGCCAGAGCGAGGCGCTGCCCGAGAGCGATACGCTCAGGATGCCGCTCGACGAGTTGCGCTCCGACAGGTTCCTCATCGGCTCGGCGGAGGACGTGGCCGAGGACATCAGACGCCACCGCGACGAGTTGGGCGTGGACCACATGGCGTTCCGGGTCCAGTGGCCGGGGATGCCGCAGGAACTCGTCCTGAGGACGCTCGAGCGCTTCGCCAAAGAGGTGATGCCCGAGTTCGTCTAGGTTTCGGACAACTCCTTCAGCACGTCCTTGAGAGCGGCCTTGTCCTCGATGCCGAGGCCGGGCAGGTCGGGAAAGCCGACGCAGCCGTCTTCCACCGCCACGCCGTCGGCGAAGCCGTTGAAGGGCTTGAACACGTCGGGGTAGGATTCGCTGCCTCCGAGACTTAAGCCCCCCGCGATGTTGAGCGAAAGCTGGTGTCCGCCGTGGGGGATGAACGAACGGGACGACCAGCCGTGTTCTTCCGCCATATCCAGCGTTCTCAGGTATTCCACCAGGCCGTAGCTGAGCGCGCAGTCAAACTGCAGGATATCCACGCCCGGCCGCATCCCCCCGTAGCGAATCAGGTTTCTCGCGTCCTGGGTGGAGAAGAGGTTCTCCCCCGTCGCCATGGGCTTGTCGTAGTGCCGGGCGAGTTCGGCCTGAAGGGCGTAATCGAGCGGGTCGCCCGCCTCCTCGTACCAGTGGAGGCCGTAGGGCGTGAGCGCCTCCGCGTAGGCAATGGCGGTTTCTAAGTCGAATTTTCCGTTGGCGTCCACCGCCAGGTTCCGGCCATCGCCCACGACCTCGAGCACCGCCTCGATTCTCCTGATGTCGTCATCGAGCGATTCGCCGCCTATCTTCATCTTGACGGTGGTGTAGCCGCGATCGAGATAGCTTCGCATCTCGTTCTGGAGGGATTTCATGTCCTTGCCCGGGTAGTAATAGCCCCCGGCGGCGTAGACGGATACCTTCTCGTCGCAGCGGCCGCCGCGATAAGCATCCGCGAGATGGCGGTAGAGCGGTTTCCCCTCGATTTTGGCCACCATGTCCCATACGGCCATGTCGATGATGCCCACGGCGACGGAGCGATCGCCGTGCCCGCCGGGCTTTTCGTTTTTCATCATGCAGTCCCAGATTTTTTCGGGCTCGAAGTTCGACCCCTCCTCGTTCAGCAACGATTCTTGGTCCGCTTCCTTGAGCCTGGGGATGAAGCGCTCGCGCAAAAGCCCCTGCTGGGCGTAGCGGCCGTTCGAGTTGAAGCCGAAGCCGACGACGCGCCCCCCATCGCGCACCACGTCCGTGACGAGCGCGGCGACGCTCACCGTCATCAGGGAAAAGTCGATGAACGCGTTTCTGAGATCCGATTGAATGGGAACCACCGTCTCGCGGATGTCGATGATCTTCAAGATTCTCTCCCGTTTCGGGTGGATGACAAACTTCTGATGGACGGGAGGATTCTATAGCCTATCCGGGAAAAAGGTGAAACCGGACCGGTTACGAGAAAGGCGTTGAAATTGACGGGTGAGCGCCCAGACTCTATTTTGCGGGCGTCGCGCGAGAAAGAGAAAAAGCGGAGGTTCGCGCACGAGTCGAATCTGTGTAACAAAACCACAACAAAGTTCGCGTATGATGGGTCATTGCGGGGTGTGTTCGGCGAGGCGGGGCGGATGAGTTCCGTTGGCTCGCGGTTTTTATTTGTCGCGGGCGATTAAAAAAGTTGTGTTTTAGCGAAAAGCCTCTTTTTCACCACGTCAGGGGAGAGGAGACTCTCGAAGTGTTTTCGCTGATGGAAGCGGGAGAAAGATGATCCGACCGGAAGGGCGCCTGGGCGCCGAGTGGATTGACGGGGGCGTGCGGTTTTCTCTTTTTTCGGAGAACGCGGAGGCGGTCGAACTTTGCCTGTTCGAAGCGGATGACCACCGCAAGGAGACGGCCCGGGTTCCTCTTGCTCGGGAAGGCGACGTGTGGCGCGTGGAGATGGGAGACCTCGAAGCGGGCCGGCCCTATGGATTCCGCGCCCACGGCCCCTATGCGCCCGCGCAGGGGCATCGCTTCAACCCCCACAAGGTGCTGCTGGACCCGTATGCGCGGGCGATTGCGGGCCATCTCCACTGGTGCGGGGAGATGTATGGCTACAGGGGTGGGGATATCCACCTCATCGATACGAGAGACAACGCCCATGCGACCCCCAGGAGCGTGCTCGTGGATTCTTCTTTCGATTGGGAGGGCGTCGCCCGGCCCCGAACACCCTGGGCGGAAACCCTCATCTATGAGCTGCACGTCAAAGGCTTCACCATGAGGCATCCCGACGTGCCCGAAGAGCTCAGGGGCACGTATTCGGGTTTGCGCCACCCGGCCGTGGTCGAATACCTGAAAGATTTGGGCGTGACGGCTATCGAGCTTTTGCCCGTTCATCACCGGGTCTCGGAGCATCGTCTCCACGAACTGGGTCTTTCCAACTATTGGGGGTACGCGACGATCGGCTTTTTCGCCCCCGATGCGCGCTTTTCCAGCCGAGGCGACAGGGGCGGGCAGGTCGATGAGTTCAAGGAAATGGTGAAGGCGTATCACCGGGCGGGCATCGAGGTGATTCTGGACGTGGTCTACAATCACACAGGGGAGGGAGATTTCAGGGGGCCGCACATCTCGTTTCGCGGCCTCGACAACCGGGTCTATTACCGCGTGGAGCCTAAGGATGAGACCCGCTACGTCGACACGACCGGCTGCGGAAATTCACTGAACGCCTCACACCCGATGGTCCTGCGCCTCATCGTGGACAGCCTGCGCTACTGGGCGGAGGAATTTCACGTGGATGGTTTCCGGTTCGACCTCGCTCCCTCCCTCGCGCGAACCGAGAGGGGCTTCGACTCTAAATCAACGTTTTTCAGGGTCATCGCGGACGACCCGGTTCTCTCGAAGCGCAAGCTCATCGCCGAACCCTGGGATTTGGGCGGGAGGGGCTATCAACTGGGGAATTTCCCTGAAGGCTGGACGGAGTGGAACGGTAAGTTCCGGGATGCGGCGCGCCGGTTCTGGCGCGCGGATTTCAGCCAGGCGGCGGAGTTCGCCACCCGCCTGACGGGAAGCAGCGATATTTTCGAGACCGGGGGACGCGCGCCCCAGGCCGGCCTTAATTTCATCGCCTGTCATGACGGGTTCACGCTCGAGGATCTGGTGAGTTTTCAGCATAAGCAAAATGATGCGAACGGGGAGGGCGACAAGGACGGCGCGGATGAAAACCATAGCTGGAACGGCGGGGTGGAGGGTCCGACGGACGACTCCTTCGTATCGACCATGCGCGCGCGGCGCAAGAAGAATCTGCTCGCGAGCCTGTTTTTCGCCCAGGGAGTGCCGATGCTCCAGGCGGGAGACGAGTTCGGCCGCACGCAGTCGGGGAACAACAACGCTTATTGCCAGGACAACGAGACTTCCTGGGTGGACTGGGAACTGGCGGAAAAGAACGAGAGTCTGCTTTCTTTCGTCAAAAACCTCATCCGCTGGACCAGGGCCCGGCCGGCCTTCCGGCGCACGGAGTTTTTCCCGCAACAAAGCCCGGTCGGGCCGGAAAAAGCCGAGGTCATCTGGCTTCACCATTCGGGGCATGAACTAAGGGCGCACGAGTGGGATGTGCATTACATGAAGTGTTTCGGCTTCAGGCTGAGGGAGGCGGCAAGAGGCGATCTTTTTTCTCGGCATGGGGGCAGGAATCGTGATACTTTCCTGGTGCTCATGAACGCGCATCATGAAGCGATACCCTTCGTTTTCCTCGAGGAAGACAGAAAGAAGAGATGGACGGTGGTGTTGGATACATCCCAAGTCGATGAAAAAGGGTGGACTTGGCGGATTCACTCGGGCGATTCCTATCTTCTCGCCGGAGAGTCGTTGGCCTTGCTGGGACGTCATGAAGAATCACCTGCGGCGCAGGAGGAGACAGCCTCATGAATGTGGTCCACTACCCTGCGTTTTCCTATATCACGGATTACGATGTGTATCTGTTCAACCAGGGGTCCCATTTCACCTTGTACGAAAAAATGGGCGCGCACCCCATGACGGTGGACGGCGAGGCCGGCGTTCATTTCGCCGTATGGGCGCCGAACGCGAAGCGTGTGAGCGTCATCGGAGATTTCAACGACTGGAATGAGGAAGGCCACCCGTTGGCTCCGGTGGAGAGCTCGGGGATCTGGGCGGGGTTCATCCCGGGTATGGGAGCGGGTGAAGTATACAAGTATCTGGTTCACTCACGTGTCGGGGATTATCGGGTGGACAAGGCGGATCCTTTCGGGTTCTACAGCGAGGTTCCTCCGAAGAGCGGCTCGGTCGTCTGGAATCTGGATTACGAATGGGGGGATGAAAACTGGATGGAATGCCGGGGCGCGTGCAACGGCCGCGAAGCGCCCATTTCCATCTATGAGCTTCATATCGGCTCCTGGCGGCGGGCGCCGCACGAGGAGAATCGCCCCCTCACATATAGAGAACTGGCGCCCCAACTCGCCGAACACATGCTTCACATGGGGTTCACCCACGTCGAGTTCCTTCCGGTGATGGAACACCCCTTCAACGGTTCCTGGGGATATCAGGTAACGGGCTACTTCTCCCCCACGAGCCGCTACGGCTCCCCGCAGGATTTTATGTATCTGATCGATTATCTCCATCAGCGCAGCCTGGGCGTGATTCTGGACTGGGTGCCCTCGCATTTTCCCACGGACGGGCACGGGCTGGGCTTTTTCGACGGAACACATCTCTACGAGCACGCCGATCCCCGGCGGGGTTTTCACCCCGATTGGCGAAGCTATATTTTCAATTACGGGCGAAACGAAGTCGCCGCCTTCCTGATAAGCAACGCCTTGTACTGGCTGGAGACTTTCCACGCTGACGGGCTGCGCGTGGACGGCGTGGCCTCGATGCTCTATCTCGATTATTCGAGAAAAGAGGGAGAGTGGCTTCCCAACGAAGAGGGGGGCCGGGAGAATCTTGAGGCCATCTCTTTCTTGAAGCGCCTGAACACGGAAGTCTATCGCCGGTTTCCCGACGTGCAGACTATCGCGGAAGAATCCACCGCCTGGCCCATGGTATCCAGACCCGTCGATGCGGGTGGCCTGGGTTTCGGCATGAAATGGGACATGGGCTGGATGCACGATTCACTCGAGTACATGAAAAAGGACCCCGTTCACCGGAAATTTCACCACAACCTGCTCACGTTCCGGATGCTCTACGCCTATAACGAGAATTTCGTGCTGCCGCTCTCCCACGACGAGGTGGTGCACGGCAAGAGTTCCCTGCTCGGGAAGATGCCGGGAGACAGCGGTCGGAAATTCTCGAATCTGCGCGCGCTCTACGGGCTGATGTTCGCCCAGCCGGGCAAGAAACTCCTGTTCATGGGCGGGGAATTCGGCCAATGGCGCGAATGGAACCATGACGGCGCGCTCGATTGGGACCTCACCCAGGAGCCCTTGCGGGCGGGGCTGATGAAATGGGTGCGCGATCTCAATGCCTTGTACCATCAGGAGCGCGCCCTGTTCCGGCGGGATTACGACACCAGCGGCTTCATGTGGGTGACTGCGGACGCGGCGGCGGAGAGCGTTTTGGGGTTCGTGCGGGTCGCCACGGAGGATGAACCCATGCTGCTCGTGGCGGCGAATCTGACGCCCGTGCCCAGGATGGACTACCGGATGGGCGTTCCCGCCGCCGGCGAGTGGGTCGAGTTGCTGAACAGCGATGCGGAAATCTACGGAGGCAGCGGTGTGGGGAATCCGGATGGCTGCCATGCCGTTGCAGCGCCCTTGAACGACCAGCCCTATTCGATAGAGGTGACGCTGCCCCCGCTCGCGGTCGTTTATTTAAGGGAGACGCATTAGGCGGTTCCGACCGGAGAGGGCGGGACTGCGATTTTGAGCGGTGAGCGTGTTTTCGGCCCTGCGCTAATACAGGCCCGTCTTGTATCTCGCCTGAATGCCCTTGTCGAGTTCCTCTCCGTCGTCGTAGTCGTCTATCTGATCGGCGAGCATCTGCCCCATCGAGGGGAACGATTTTCTCTCGATGTATTTTTCCGGATCCCAGAGATTTGCGCGGATGAGGGCCTTGCCGCAGTGGAGATATACATCGTCCACGTCGATGATCATCGCCGATACGGGGAGCCTGCCCTTCACCGAGAGCGGTTCGAGAACTTCAGGGTCCGTCGTGATGCGCGCGCGCCCGTTCACGCGCAGCGTCTCGCACATGCCGGGCACCAGGAAGAGGAGGCCGACGTGGTTGTTCTCCACGATGTTGCTCATGGTGTCGACGCGGTTGTTGCCCGGCCTGTCCGGGATGAGCAGGGTATTGTCGTCGATTACCTTGACGAATCCGGGCGGGTCCCCTTTGGGGGATGCGTCCGCGCCGTCCGCCGTGGCGGAGGAGATGACCATGAATGGAGAGAGCGCGATAAAATTCTTGGCGTGCTCGTCGAGCTTCGCCATCTGTTTCTTGGCGCTGCGCTCGTTGGGCGGGCCGTAGAACTCGCGAAGCTTTTCTTTGGTTTGTATCTTCGGCGCTGTCTTCGTTTGCTCCATCGAATCGTCTCCCTCCAAGGGACGTTGGAGGCGCCACCCGGATTTGAACCGGGGAATAAAGGATTTGCAGTCCTCTGCCTTACCACTTGGCTATGGCGCCGGGGTGTCGGGGCATGATGCCCGAAATCAAGAATCTTTATTATCCTACCTGAAGCGGCGTTGTCCAGCGAGCGACGCTCTTCCTCTTGATGTTCATACGGCTCGCCCGATAGGCGCGCGCGCGCTTTTTGGATTAGACTGGCTCATCTGGCCCGCCCGGGAGGACGGGTTCTCATACGTTTTACGGGAGGGGTTCCATGTCGGCGCAATCATCGCCGGGAAACGCGCCCGCGTATGCGGATTCCGCCTTCATGCGCGCCTGCCGGGGACTGCCCAACGCCAGGACGCCCATCTGGCTCATGCGTCAGGCGGGCAGATACATGCGCGAGTACCGCGCCGTTCGTGAGAAGGTTTCCTTTATCGAACTGTGCCGCACGCCCGATCTGGCCGCCGAGGTCGCCATCACGGCGCTCGATGAAATCGGCGCGGACGCAGCCATCCTGTTCTCGGACATTCTGCTCATCTTACAACCGATGGGCATGGACCTGGAATACGCAAAAGGCGACGGCCCCGTTCTCCACAACCCGGTTCGCGCGGCGGCGGACGTGGAGCGCCTGAGAGAGGCGGAGCCTCGGGAGAGCCTCGCCTTCGTGTTCGAGGCGGTCCGGAAAACCAGGGCCGAGATGAATCCCGCCCTTCCGCTCATCGGCTTTTGCGGCGCGCCCTTCACGCTGGCGTCGTACATGATCGAGGGCGGCGGCTCGCGCAATTTCGAGAACACCAAAAAATTCATGTATGCTGATTCGGGTGCGTGGCATGCGCTGATGGAAAAGCTGGTGCGTGGGCTGATCGTATATCTGAACGAACAGATTCGCGCAGGCGCGCAGGTGGTGCAGATTTTCGATAGCTGGGTGGGTTGTCTCTCGCCCGGGGATTTCAGGGAGTTCGTCCTGCCGCACAGCCGCGCGCTGATTGCGGGGATCGCGAAGGACGCGCCCATCATCCACTTCGGTACGGGAACAGCGCCTTATCTGGAAGCGTTCGCTGGAGCGGGCGGCGACGTAGTGGGGGTCGATTTTCGCGTGGAACTTTCCAGCGCCCGGGAGCGTCTGGGCGATATGGCGATTCAGGGAAACCTCGACCCGTGCGTTTTGTTCGCAGCGCCTGAGCAGATTTTTGAGCGAGCGGAGGACATCCTGCGCCAGGGAGCCGGACGCCCGGGCCACGTCTTTAATCTCGGGCACGGGATTCTGCCGGGCACTCCGGTCGACAACGTCAAGAGACTGGTTGCGTTCGTTCAGGAATGGGAAGTGGGGGCCGAATGAAGGGCGAGTTTGATTCCATCATCATGATCGGCTTCGGCGGTCCCACGCGGGGTTGTTGCCGCCGGTACGAGGAATGTCCGGGCGAGGCGTATTGCTACGTGGAGAGCATCGTCGGCCAGAGGGCGGGCGGCCCCGAGCGCATCCGGGAGGTGGCCGCGCACTATGAACACTTCGGCGGCGTCTCTCCGTTCACGTTTTTTTCTCAAAAACAAGCGGGCGCGCTCGAGATGGCGCTCGAACAAGCGGGCGTGGGCGTCCCCGTCTATACGGGCTACCGGTTCTGGACGCCATACGTGGAAGAGACGCTGGCCGAGATGGGCAGGCGCGGCTTGCGGCGCGCTCTGGGCGTCATACTGGCCCCTCACCGCACGAAAATAAGCTGGGAGGCATACCGGGGAGCCGCCGCCTCGGCGCGAGAAAAATTGGGCGGCGATGCGCCCGAAGCCGAGTTCCTGGAAACGCCCTGGCACGAGCATCCGGGCTTCATCGACGCCATCGCCGAGCGGGTGCATCAGACCGTCCCGGAAGAAGGGGGCCTGGATGACGCCAAAGTCATCTTTACGGCCCATTCGATACCCGTTTCCATGGCCAGGGCCTCTTCTTATGAGGAGGAATTCCGCGAGACGGCGGCTCTCGCGGCGCAAAAGTTGGGCTTGAGAAGCTATGAGGTCGGTTTCCAGAGCAGTCCCGACGTTCCCCCCGGCACATGGCTCGGCCCGGACGTGGTGGACGTTATACGCGAGGCCGCCGCCGGTGGCGCAAAGACCGTCCTGCTGGTTCCCGTGGGCTTCATATGCGACCACGTGGAGGTGCTCTTCGACCTCGACATCGAGGCGCGAGAAGCGGCCGAAGAAGCGGGGCTTCGCTTTTACCGCGCGCCCACGGTGGGCACGCATCCTTCCTTCATCCAAATGCTGTGTGAACTGATTCGCGCCAAAATGACGGGGAGCGGAAGTTGATCTCACGTGCCGGGCGGGTGGTCGTGCTTGGCGGAGGGGTGACGGGGCTCACCGTCTGCTACCGGCTCTTGCGTGCTTCCGAGGCGCGAAATCTGCCACTGGAAGTCCATCTCATCGAGGCATCCCCCAGGCTCGGCGGCGTCATCGAGACCGAATTCGTCGACGGCGTCCTGATGGAGAAAGGCCCGGACTGTTTTCTCACCTCAAAGCCCGATGGCGTCGAGCTCTGCGAGGAGCTGGGGCTTGAAAGTCAACTCATCGGCACGAACGAGCGCCACCGGCGCAGTTTCGTCTTAAGGGGTGAGGAACTGCTCCCCGTGCCACAGGGGTTTTACCTTTTGGCGCCGTACCGAATCGGTCCGTTCCTGATGTCGCCCATCTTCAGCCCGCTCGGCAAGCTCAGGATGGCGATGGACGTTCTTCTGCCCCGCCGGAAGGGGGATGCGGATGAATCCCTGGCCGATTTCGTGCGCAGGCGTTTCGGGCGCGAGGCGCTGGAGAGAATGGCCGAGCCCATGGTGGCGGGTATTTACTCGGCCGACCCGGAAAAGCTGAGCCTGAAAGCCACCATGCCGCAGTTTCACGAGATAGAGCGCGAGCACGGGAGCCTCATCCTGGGACTCAGAATACGGATGCAGAAAAGAGGTTCGGGCGAGGGCGTCTCGGCGAGCGGCCCGAGGTACGGCCTGTTCGTCAGTTTCGAGCGCGGCATGGGCGCGCTGGTGGACGCCCTGGCCGGGAAAATCTCCGCCGCCTCGGTTCGCACCGGATGCAGGGCGGAAGCGCTCGAGAAAAAAGAAAAAGGCTGGGTCGTTCGCCTTCAGGGTGGCGAGGGGGTGGATGCAGACGCGGTTTGCATCACCCTGCCGCCCCGCGCCTCGGGACGGATGCTGGAGCAGGTATCGCCTAATCTATCAGAGGAGTTGATGCGCATACCCAGTGGTTCTCTGGCGACGCTCAACCTGACGTATCGCGCCGATCAGGTGGCGAATCCGCTTAACGCCATGGGTTTCGTGGTGCCGGCGATAGAGAACAAAACGCTTCTTGCGTGCTCGTTTTCGAGTACGAAGTTCGTCGGAAGAACGCCCGAGGGGAAAGTGCTCATCCGCGCGTTCGCGGGAGGAGAGGGCGATTCCCTGACGGATGCGGAGCTGACCCTTAGACTGATGGATGAGCTTCGCCCGATTCTGGGGATCACCGGAGAGCCCGAAGGAGAAGTCTTTTATCGCTATGAGGAATCGCTCCCGCATTATCTGGTGGGCCACCTGGAGAAGGTGCGGCGCATCGAGAGCGAACTCGCGGCGACGCGGGGCCTTGCTCTCGCCGGAAACGCCTACCACGGCGTGGGGATTCCCGACTGCGTGAAATCGGCGAACGAGGCGGCGGATAAAATTCTCGATGATTTGCGGACTATCAATCCTTAAGAAAAAAGAAGAGAATAGGGAGGCGGCTCGCTATCGGGGCGGCGTCGTTTGACCGCGCGGGTTCGCATTTGGTATCAACTGCTGTTTCGTGTTTCTGTTTGCAGGGTTTGGATTTTGACGGAGATGTCTTGATGTTCGACGACGACATGCAGCGCGATTTCCACAGGCAGGTGAGCGAGGAAATCCGCATCATCCAGAAGCCTTACGTGGGCATCGTGTCGGGCTATCATGAACTCGGCTACCGGGTGCTGGGGCCGGAGATGGAAGAGCAGGCGGGCTCGGTCCAGATATCCGGCAAACTCCTGGTGTCTCCCAAGCTGGTGTGGACGCCGGCCGAGGCGCAGAAGACGTTCGGCGAGATTTTCAAGGATTCCGAAATGATGGATTCCGACCTCATCGGCCGCGTGTTCGCGTTTCCCGCCGTCGCGGCGGGTAATTTCGACATCGAGAACGAGCACCTGAAAATCACCCACCACGAGTGGAGCCCGGAGGTTCTGGTGGAAAAGGTGCTGAACGAACTCGCGCGCCTGGAAACCACGGACACCGCCGTGGTCTGCACGCCGGACATCCGGTTCTACCCCCTCGCCGTTCAGCGGTTCATCCACGAAATCCTGAAAGAGGAATTTTCCTAATCGGCACCGCGCACCTTCGGTGTAATTCGCACTCCTGGCTCTGATGCGGGAGGTGGGTGTTTTCCGGGATTTTGCGCTCTAGGAAGATTCGATGGGAAACACGCGAACGGCGCCCGGGTATTCGGGGCAGTGCTGCTCACAGGTGCCGCAACCCACGCAGGTCTCACCGATGACGGGGCCTTTTCCGTCTTCCCGCTCCTCGATGCGTATCGCGCTCTCCCCGATGGGGCAGCGCGTCACGCAGTAGTTGCACTCCTCATCCAGCTTGTTCCAGGAGAAGCACGTCTCGTGGTTCACTTTCGCCAGGCCGACGCGAATCTCCTCGCGGGGCACGAGGGTGAGCGCTCCCGTGGGGCAGACCTTCATGCAGGAGAGGTCGTCACAAACCACGCAGGCTCCGTCGACGGGGATGATGCGGGGAGCCTCGAGCCCCGAACCGTCCTCGCGGGGGAGCATCAATATGGCGTCGGCCGGACACGCGAGCGCGCATTGCGCGCTGCCCGTGCAGAGGTTCAGGAAATCGGCTTCCGCCGCCGCGCCCGGAGGACGCAGTACAGGCCCCTCGAGGTTCGATCGCTGGAGCCTGGTTTCCCCCTGCTGCATCCCCTGCATGAAGGAGCGCATGAAGGAGAGCGGGCCCTCCTTGAAGAACGCCTTGCGGTCGATTTCCTTGTCTCCGGCCATATCGTCTCCATGCCCAAGTCTTGCTTCGCGTTCGATAGTGTGCGACAAGGCGAGTATACAAGACTGTCGCGTTTCCGCATCCCCCTATGTTGAAGGAGAACCTCTTGTCCGGGGATACAGCCACACAGAAAATCCTGGCCCGCGCCAGCGGGCGCGAGCGCGTGGACGTGGGCGACATCGTCTGGGCGAAGGTCGACGCCCACGTCATGCACGACAACCAGGGGCCGTTCCGCATGGGGAAGGACTTCGCCGAACTGGGTCTTCCCATCTGGAACAAGAATCGCTTCATGCTCACGGCCGACCACCACAATCCGCCCACCGACGATTCGCAGTCCAGGGTGCTGAACGTCACCAGAGCCTGGGCGGCCGAGCAGGAGCTCTCCCATTTTTACGACGCAGAGGGCATCTGCCACATTCTCATGGCCGAGAAAGGCTTCGTGCGTCCGGGCGTTCTCGTCACCGGCACGGACAGCCACACCACCAACACGGGCGCGCTGGGCGCGCTGGGCGTAGCTATCGGGCCGACGGAGAGCATCGGCGTGCTCGCCAAGGGAGAGGTCTGGCTCCGCGTGCCAGAGACGATACGGGTCCACTTCAAGGGACGGGTTCCCGAAGGGATATACGGCAAGGACATGGCGCTGCTCGCGCTCAAGGACTTGAAAGTAGACGGGGCGGAATACAAGGTGCTCCAGTTCGAGGGCGAGGCGCTCATGGCGCTGCCCGTCGAGGACCGCATGACGCTCTCCAACATGGCGGCCGAGTTCAGCGCCAAGAGCTCCATCATAGACGTAGATGAAGCGACGGCGGAATATCTCAAAAACGCAGGCGTGGAAGACGGCTGGGAGGCCGTGCGCTCCGACCCGGATGCAACCTACGCCGAATCCTACGAATACGACGTGACCGATTTATCGCCCCGGGTGGCGTGTCCCCACAGGATGGACAACGTCTACCCGGTGGAGGAGGTGGAATCGCCTCCTCTCCAGCGCGCGCACATCGGCTCGTGCACGGGGGCGAAGCTTCTCGACTTACAGGCGGCGGCGGCGGTCCTGAAGGGAAGGCGGGTCGCCCACGGGCTCCAGCTTCTCATCGCGCCCGCGAGCAAGGACATCATGAGCAAGGCCATGGCGGACGGGACGCTTGCGGCTATCCTCGACGCGGGCGGCGTCCTCCTGCCCACCACGTGCGGCATCTGCGCGGGCAGGGGAGCCGGGCAACTCGGAGACGGGGAGGTGTGCATCTCCTCGGCCAACCGCAATTACAAGGGACGCATGGGAAGCCTCGAGGCGTCGATATACCTGGCCTCGGCCGCCACGGTGGCGGCGAGCGCCGTCCAGGGCCGCGTGGCCGACCCGAGGGAGTTCATCTCATGAGCAACGAGACGCAAACCATCGAGGGCGGCGCCTGGGTGTTCGGCGACAACGTGGATACGGGCTACATCATGCCGTCCAAGTATGCGAGCCTGCCGGATGAGGAACTGGCCGCTCACGCGATGGAGGGGATCGACCCCGATTTCCCCAAAAACGTGCAGGCGGGCGACGTGATAATCGGCGGAGGAAACTTCGGCTGCGGCTCGAGCCGGGAGACGGCCCCCCGGGGCATCAAGCGCGCGGGCGTGGGCGCGGTCATCGCGCGGACGTTCGCCCGGAATTTTTTCAGGAATTCGCTGTGCATCGGGCTGCCCGTGCTCATCTGCGCCGATGCGGACTCGATAGAACAAGGCGACCGCGTGCGCGTCGATCCGATTGCGGGAAGGGTCGAGAACCTGACCAAGGGCCAGACCTTACAAGCCGAACCCCTGCCCGATCACATCATGGACATGGTGAAGGCGGGCGGCCTCGTGCCCTATCTCAAGCAAACGCTGACGTAAAGCCCCATCCGCCCGGAGTTCCGATTTCGGCGTCATCGAACGAGCCGCCTGAATCGCTCTTTTATGTGATGAGCGCGCGGGTGCTCTCGCGCCGCGCGTCTTGTCACGGCGCGACGACGGTGCTCCTGAGCACGCCGATGTTCTCGATTTCACACTCCACCACGTCGCCCACGTTCAGGAGCCCCGGCGGGTCCATGGCGAAGCCCACGCCCTCGGGCGTGCCCGTGGCGATAATGTCGCCGGGCACGAGCGTCATACTCTCCGAGAGCACGGAAACGACGGTGGCGATATCGAAAATCATGTCGTTCGTGTTCGAGTTCTGCCGCGTCTCGCCGTTCACGCGCGTGATCACGGCCAGGTTGTTCCCGTCGCCCGTCTCGTCCTTGGTGACGATCCACGGCCCCAGGGGGCCGAAGCTGTCGAGCGCCTTGCCCTTGAACCACTGGTTATGGGCGCGCTGCACGTCCCGCGCGGAGACCTCGTTCATGATGGTGTAGCCGTATACGTGATCCATGGCCTGTTCGAGCGGGATGTTGATCCCCTCCTTGCCGATCACGATGGCGAGTTCGCACTCATAGTCGAGTTCGTTCACGTTCCCGTGGAGGATGATTTCCCCATCGGGCCTGTTGTGAGAACCCGACCACTTGCAGAAGAACACCGGAATCTCGGGGTAGACGCCCACCGGGCGTCCATATTTGCGCGCACCCTCATCGGCGTGTTTCTTGTAGTTGAGGCCCACGGCGATGACGGGCCGCGCGAGCGTCGCCACCGGCGCGAGCAGTTTGACGGACTCGAGCGCCACGGGCCGGCCGTTGGTCTTAAGCGTCCCGCCCCGGGCGATGACGGCCGCCGCGTCGCCGGTATGGGGGACGACGTCCTCCACGCCGTTTTCCGTCAATACGGCCACGCGCGGTCCTGCCTCTGATTCATAGGTAAGCAGTTTCATCTTCTCTCCCTTGTTACACGAAAGCATAGATGGAAAATTGAATCCGAATTTTAGTGAAAAACCTCAGCCCGCGAGTTCGCGAATCATGCTCGCCTGGGCCTTGGCGCCTGCGCTCATGAAGTTGAGGTCGCTGCCCGCAAGGATGAAGCGCATCCCCTCCTTGATTCTGCGCTCTATCATATTGGGGTCATAAGACCCGCCCATGCCGGCTATCTTGCCGTGTTTCTCACAGGCGGCGTTCACCTGCTCATACACCTTGTTGACCCGGGGATCGTCGTGCCGGCCGACGATTCCCATCCCCAGGCTCAAATCGTTCGTGCCGATGAGTAGCACGTCGATTCCCGCCACGGCGGCGATGGCGTCCGCCTCATCGCCGGCTTCGGGCGTCTCGATCATGGCGACCAGCAGCGTCTCGTCGTTGATGCCGCTCAGCATCTCGGCTGCGCCGATGGCCTCGAAGCGGCCGTGAGCCAGCCCCCCGCCCGCGCTGCGCCCGCCCTCGGGCGGGAATTTGCAGATTTTCACGAATTCCTCGGCCTCTTGCGCGTTGTTCACGTGGGGCAAGACGATGCCCTGCGCCCCGCTGTCCAGAATGCGTGTGCTCAGGTGTCCGTCGAGCGAGGCCACGCGCACCAGCGGCGTGATGCCCTGCGTGAGGGCGGCGATGGATATCTGCTGCGCGGTTTCGAGGTCGAAGGGGCCGTGCTCGAGATCGATGAAGAGCCAGTCGAAACCGGCCGCCTTCATGGCGAGGCCGACCTCCACCGTTCGCGCCATGCGTACGCCCACGCCGAGGGTGACTTCTCCGGCGTAGGATTTTCTTTTCGTCTCGTTCGTGATGATGGCCAAGGGGAAGACCTCCATGAGAGGAAAAACTACGGAAATAATGGAATCGACCGATATGGGTTCTAGTCCCATGAAATACTCCACTTGGCGGCTCTCGGCAAGGGCGGCGGGGGGATCGGCCATGTGGGCGTGGCCAAGGGCCATGACTCCGGTGCGCAGATCGCGTATTCTCGAATGAAATCCTGTGCCGCAGTACGCCAAGGATCGCAGCAGTGGGCGCATATATACGCTCCGGTGTCACTCCCGTTCGTGCTCATACTCTCAGGAGGCTTCGATGATTCGCTCCATCCGCTTGCAGCATATGGGCATCAAGGTGCGCGACCTGGATCGCGCGATAAAATTCTATTCCGAAGTCCTGGGCTTCAAGTTGCGCTCGCGCCACGAGGCGGGCAGCCACCCGGCGGCTCCGTTCGGCTCGGCGTTCATGTATCTGGACGACTATCACCACCAATTGGCGATATTCAGCGTGCCCGAGGACTGGGTAGACGAGGAGGGTGAGGACACCGTGCCGCGCCACGACGTGGGGCTCCACCACCTGGCGTTCGAGGTGGGCGATCAGGCGGCGTTCGACGACGCGGTGGCCTACATCCGCTCGCGGGCGGACATCGAGGTCGTCTGGGGCCCTTTGCGCTTGGATGAGAGCAACGGCCTGTGGGGGGGGCATGAGGGCATTTATTTCCTGGACCCGGACGGCAACCGCATCGAGGTTTTTCACGATTCGGACATGTTCCCCGGCAGCCGCCCCGCCTGGCGGTATGCGCAGGAGAGTGAATGCTAATCGACGGAGTGAGCCTGCTCGCCCTGGCGGTGGTTCTCGGGGCGGTCGTCTACTGCGTTTTCTTTCGCGACGTCTGGCTGACCCGCCGCATGAAGCCGCTGGTCGAAATTCTGGATGCGGGGAGCCGCCTCGAAGGCGGGCGCCTGAGGGGCCGGTATTCGGGCAGGAGCGTGTGGTTCGAGTATCGCGCGCAAGATCGCCGAAGCCCCGCCGCCATGCGGATCGGGGTCGCCTGCCCGGCTTCTCGTTCATTCAGAATCCACAAGAAAGAATCGAGCCTACAGCCCCCCGAGCGCGCCTTTCTGGAGAATCGAGACGAGGGTGCTAAGCTTCAAAGCGTCACATCGGGCGATCCGCTCTGGGATTCGGAACTCACCCTGGCGGCGGACTCTGAAGCCTCCTTTAGGGGCTGGATCAACCGCCCCGACGTGCACGAAACCCTGGGCGGCATCGTCCTGCGGCCTCTCACCACCATCATGCTTTGCGAGCGGGGCGCGCTCTGCGCCGTCTATGTGGGGCCGGGGGCGGAAGCCGCCTTCCAGAGCCGCTTCGCCAAAGAGGCGCTCGATGAACTGGCGGCCTTGAGCGAAACTCTCGCGTGAGGGATTTCCGACCGGCTTATTTCGATTGAAAGCGGAATGGCAGTGGCGAGCGGCGTTGCTGGCCGATAACCCTTGCGTAAGGGATTTCTGGCTGGTATTCGAGCAAAGCGGATGGAACTCCATACGCCAATCGACCGGGACCGGAAAACTATTTTTTGAGTGGCGGGAGCCTCAGCAGGATGAGGTCGAATTTCTTGTCCATTTTCTCATCCAAACGGCTTATTTTCTTGTCGAGTTTCTCATCTAAACGGTTAATTTTTTGATCCAACAAGCTTATTTTCGTGTCGAGTTTCTCATTCAACTGGGTTATTTTCGTATCGAATTTCTCATCGAGAAGACTTATTTTTTCTCTGTTTAGCTTTATATCTTTCTTCAATTCATCAAAACGCTCGTTCATCCGCTCCTCGAGACCGGCGATGGAGTCGTTCGTGTTTTTATCCGCCGCATCGAGCCTTTTGACTTCCGTGTCGATGCGAACCTTTACGGGCGTGATCTGGGCGCTGACCAGAGTTGCCGTAAACTGGTAAATTCCGCCCGCCGCCGCGACGATGAATAACCCGAAAGTCCATATTCCGGCGTGTTCTTTTAGATTACCGATGATTTTTCGCATTGCCTTGTCCCGTCCCTGGTGAGAATATAAGAGTACGGGTCCTCTACATGAAAACTAGCGTATTTAGACCGGGAAGTCAAAAACGTATAAAACGTATAAAAACCACCTTCCTCTCCTCTCATCCCGGCGAAGACCGGTGGCGACCGGGAGGTTGCCGGACGCGCTGAGGAGGATCCATTCCGTAGGGGCGGTTCGCGAACCGCCCCTACGAGATCATGAAACCCTGGTTCCCGTGTCAAAGTGTCACAGGACGACGAAGTGGGTTGGTTGCGCGGATGTTCCCCACCTTTCACACTTCCTGGCATCTGTACTAGAATCGCCGAAATTTGATACTGAAACCGCATGGGAGTTTCCGCATGACGCCAAATCACGAACGCCCCGCGCCCCGTTTCGACTGGTTCATCCCGATCGACGGCGACGGCGCGCACATCGGCACGCTGCGGGCCGAGCGTCCGCCCACGTATGAATACCTGAGCCGGGTGGTCGAGGCGGCGGAGGATAACGATTTCTACTCCATGCTCATTCCCACGCGCTTCGCCAACGGGCTTTTCGACCAGGGAGCGCCGCTGGCGGAGACCTGGACGATGGTGACGGCCCTGGCGGCGCGAAGCCGAAAAATCCGCTTCCTCATCGCCGTTCGCCCCGGCTTCGTGAACCCCGGCCTTTTCGCGCAGATGGCGGCCACGCTCAGCCAGATTACGGGCGGGCGCGTGGATTTGAACGTCGTGCCCGGCGGCATCAAGGGCGAGTTCGAAAAAATGGGCGAGAGAATCGACCACGACACGCGCTACGAGCGGGCGGAGGAGTTTATTGCCGCTATCCGCAAGCTCTGGGAGCGGCCTGAGCCGGTGAGTTTTGAAGGAAAATTCGTCACGTTAAACGACGTGCACTGCTCGCCCGGCCCGGCGGGAGATACGCCCAAGTTTTACCTGGGTGGCGCATCCCCAGCCGCCCTGAAACTCGCAGGGACGCAGTCGGACGTCTATCTCGGCTGGATAGGGCCGATCGATGAGACGCGAAAGCATCTGGAGCGCGCGCGTGCCTCGTTCGCCGAGGCGGGGCGAACGCCCGTTTTCGGCGTGCGCTCCCACCTGGTGATGCGCGACACCGAGGCGGAAGCCTGGGAGGAGACGCACGAGCTTTTGAGCAGGGCGGAGGATTCCGTGAAGGCGCAGCGCGGCGCGCTGGTGGCCGGCACGAGCATGGTGGGCGCCGCCGCCCAGGCGCGCGCGTTCGATGCGTTCAAGGTCGGGCCTCATCTTTGGAACGGCATCTCCCAGGTGCGAGTGAACTGCGGCTCCGCTCTCGTGGGAACGCCCGGGCAAATTGCGGAAGAGCTTCTGGGTTACTGGCGGTTGGGCATCGATGAATTCATCCTCTCGGGCTACCCCCACGTGGAGGAATGCCACCGCGCCGCGCGCGACCTCATCCCCCGCGTCAAGGAACTGATAGAGCGCGAACGGGCCGCAGCTTGAGATTTCTTGCATGATGGCGGCGTTTTTAGAGACGATGGGAGCGTTCCGGTTCAGCGGCAGGGTTCGGTTCACGCGAAATGAAAACACTGCGCCGCCACGGAGAAATGCGCGAGGGGCTTCGTAGGGGGCGCATATATGCGTCCCTGCCCGTTGGCCGGACCCTGAACCCGGGACGCATGTACGGGTGGCGGACATATATGTCCGACCTACGGAAAAATGAAAGCGTAAGATGAAAATTCATTCCCGATGGATAGGACCATATTAAGGAGAGATCATGCGAGCCGTCTGGTATGAAGCGTATGGCCCTGCGAAAGAGGTGCTGAAATTCGGAGAAATCGAAACCCCCGAACCAGGAGCCGGCGAGGTGCGGGTGAGGCTTCGCGCCTCGGGCGCGAATCCCTCGGACTACAAGGCGCGGCTGGGTTCCCGGGGCGAGATGCGCTGGCCGAGAATCATCCCCCACTCAGACGGCGCGGGCGTCATAGAAAGCGTGGGCGAGGGGGTGGACCCAGCCCGCGTGGGCGAGCACGTCTGGTTGTTCAACGGCCAGTGGGAGAGGCCTTACGGCACGGCGGCCGAGTTCATCGCCCTGCCCGAGCGTCAGGCGGTTCCGCTGGTGGATTCGGTGGATTTCGCACAGGGCGCGTGCCTGGCGATTCCGGCGATGACCGCCCACAGGGCGCTTTTTATCGACGGGCCGATTACGGGGCAGACCGCGCTCGTCACCGGCGGAGCGGGCGCGGTGGGGCGCTACGGGGTTCAACTCGGCAAATGGGGAGGCGCGACCGTCATCGCCACGGTCAGTAATGAAGAGAAAGCGGAGATCGCGCGCGATGCGGGTGCGGACCACGTCGTAAACTACAGGGAAGAAGATATAGCTGAGCGCATCATGGAGATAACCGGTGGCGCGGGCGTGGACAGAATCTGCGAGGTGGATTTCGGCGAGAACCTGGAAGTCACCCGCAAGGTGCTCAAGGGAAACGGAACCGTCGCGGCCTACGGCTCCACGCGCGTGCCCGAGCCGGTGCTGCCCTGGTATCTGATGATGCCCGAGAACACGGCCATCCGCATGGTGTTCCTCTACACCATGCCGGATTCCGCCTTCTCCCAGGCCTGCAGCGACATCAACGCCGCGTGCGAGGCGGGCGCGCTCACCCACCACATCGGCGCGCGGTTTTCCCTGGAGGATACCGCCGCCGCTCACGAGATGATGGAGAATTTCGCGAACGTCGGAAACGTGGTGGTGGAAATCGGTTGAGGCGGGCGAGCTGCTTGCGCGGAATTTTCTTGAAAGATGGCGCGCGAGAGCCTATATTTGAAACAGAACGGACAAGAGGGGTTGATGGCGTGATGGAGTCTAGTCCCCTGAAGCAGAGCGCTGGCCTCTTGGGGGATGACAAAAAATAGCCGGCGCAAGGTATTTGGGCGGCCACCCGCTCGGTGCTTGACGCGCAAGCAGAAAAATCGGGAACGATCCTTGAAAGCGGGGCCTCCGGAGGCTCCGTTTTTTGTTAGGTGTGCAGACGGACATCGTACATTTCTTCATTCGGAGGGAAACGCCATGCGAATATACGATCCCAAGAAAGTGCTGGCTGCCGTAGATTTCTCCGAACTCAGCAGGGGCGTCCTGAAAGTCGCGGCGGAGATCGGGGAGAATCGTAACGCGGAAGTCATGGCCATTCACGTCGCCAGAAACCCCGACTACGGGGCCAAATACGGCGGCTACGGCGCGGAACTCGTAGGCACCATCTCTCCGAGCCGTCTGCTCGAGGATACGCGCGTCGAATTACAGAGCAACCTGGACGTCATGGTGAAACAAGTCGAATCGAGCGTACCCATTGGGACCCTGGTCGTTTTCGGCGAACCGATGAAGGAGATCGTGCAATTCGCCGAGACGGGGGATTTCGACCTTCTCGTCATGGGCACGCACGGCCACAACATGGTGAGCCGCTTCCTGATCGGGAGCGTCTCCGAGCAGGTCCTCAGGCGCGCGCCCTGTCCGGTGTTTCTGCTGAGGGACAAGGTGGCCTTGCAGAAGATGGCGGAACTCGAAGCGGCGGAAGCGAGCGAAAGCTAGAACCAAAGGGTTGATTGCACCGCCCTCTCCTGTGCGCCGGCGCGCGCCGGGGAGGGCGGTTATTTTTGTCTTTTCCCCGGCGCCCTCGCCTTTTGAACGCCCTGCCATTGGTGGCCCGTAAATATCGGAAGATAGCTTCGTTTCACCTGTTGACAAAAATCGCCGCTTTAATAGAATGCGCTGTTACCTAGGCATTATGAGTTGCATATAAGGGCTGAGGAGCGGGTTATATCCATCCGCCGGCTGGCGTTCCATCGCGAGATGGACGCACGACGCGGATTTTACCTTGCTCGTCAGTCGACACCCAGAATGAAGGAGGAACACCCAGATGAGCGAGAAGAGGATGAACCGAAGAAGCCTCCTGAAGGCCGGTGTGGCCACAGCGGTGGCGGGACCCGCCGTTCTCAGGAGCGCAGGGAAAGCCTATGCCGGGCCCGAGGAGGACGCCGTCATCAAAGCGGCCAAGAAGCTGGGCGGCGCCAAGCTGAACGGAATGATGTGGGGCCTGTACTGGCGCAACTACCCCGACCTGAATCGCGAGTTCAACAAAGCCACCGGCATCTCCATGGACAAGATCAGCGACGTTCCCAACCTGCAGATTCCCCAGCGGGCCATGGCCGAGGCCATCACGCGCTCGGGCAAGTTCGACATCTTTCACGTGGAATCCATGATGATTCCCTCCCTCGCGGCCGCGGGAATGATCGAGCCCCTCGACAGCTACATGAAAGACGCGGGCTTCGACCTCCAGATGGTGGGCAACTTCGAGAGCTTCATGAAGTATCAGGGCAAGACCTACGCCATGCCCACGGACGGCAACGTCTGCCCGCAGTTCATCCGCAAGGATTACTTCGACAATCCGGATGAGCGCAAGGCCTTCGCCGACAAGCACGGCAAGGAACTCAAGTGGCCGGTCACCTGGGAAGACGAACTCGAGATGATGAAGTTCTTCCACAGGCCCGACAAGGAACTCTACGGCTTCGGCGGCCTGCGCGACAAGGCGAACAGCAGCTTCTGGTACTGGATGTATCTTTACAGCGCGGGCGGCTTCCCGTTCGACGATGACGCCAACCCCACGCTGAACACGCCCGCCGCCGAATACGCCTTCGACACCTGGCTGGCGCGCAAGCAGGTCTCACACCCCGAGGCGGGCGCCTGGGGTTCGCCGCAGATGATCCCCCGGGTCCGCAACGGCAAGATTTTCTCCTGCCAGTACTGGGACGGGATTATCGCGGCCATCGAAAGCCCGACCGCGGGCACGAAAACGAGGGGCATGTGGCATTACGGCCTGGTGCCGGGCTCGAAGTTCTCCGGCAAGCTCATCCACCGCGCGTTCTCCGCTCCGGTGATGGGCATGGTGATCAACCGGCACAGCCCGCGCAAGAAGCAGGCCGTCGCGTGGGCCATGTACATGAGCACCTACAAGAACAGCGCCGAGGTGGTCGGTCATCCGATTTTCACCTTCCACGACCCCTGGCATCCCAAGCACATGACCGACCCGCAGGTGACGAAGGTTTACACAAAGCCGGGAATCAAGGCTGTGGAGGATAACCTCCTCGTCACCGCGCCGCCGCCGTATGTGACCGGCTACCAGGAGTTCAAGGAAGTCGTCGACCGCAACCTTTCCGAGGCCTACGCGGGCCGCAAGAAGGGCGCCAAGAAGGTCATGGGCGACATCCAGAAAGAGTGGACCAAGATCGTTCGTAAGATCGGCAAGCGCAAGCTCAAGAGGGAGATTCCCTTCTACAAGGCCATGATGCCGAAGATGGACAAGCCCATGTAGGACGAAAACTCCTCTCCCCGGGGCGCGTGCTCCGGGGAGAGGGTTTCATGTTTCGATGGCCGGGGCCGGCGGACACTTGCCGGCCCCAGTCGCTGACACGATATTCGCTTCCGGATGGATCCTGGTTCATGCCCCGATCTACTCGACAGTAGGAGCCTCACGAATGGCGACGGCCATAGATGCGCAGCCCAAAGGCAGGCGCTCCACCCGCGCCCGCGGCGTCCGGGTGTTCAAATGGAGCGCGCTCTCCCCGCTGATTCTTCTGTTCGCGTTCCTGATGCCCGTGTTTCTTCTGCAGATATATTTTTCGCTTCACTCCTGGACCGTTTATCTCTCCACCTGGTTCGACGCGGAGTTCGTGGGGCTGGAGTTGTTCCAGGAGGTGTTGACCGAAGGGCGTTTCTGGCGTGCCATGGGGCGCTCGCTCATGTTCGCGGGCCTCTCGACGCTGGGCTGTTTCATATGCGGCTTCAGTCTGGCGCTGTTGATGTACAAGCCCTTCAGGGGGCAGGCGTTATTCTATATTCTCTTCATCCTCCCCATGCTGACGGTGCCCGTGGTCATCGCCTACACCGCCGACATGCTTTTGTACGAAAAAGGACCCATCAACGGGTTCTTGAGCTATTTCCTGCCGGGCGACCTCTCGAAGTTCACCTGGCTGGCGAATCCCAATTTCGCCATCTTCACCATCATACTCCTTGAAATATGGAACTGGACTCCTTTCGTCTTCATCATCATGCTGGCGGGCCTCTCCTCGCTGCCGGCCGAACCCGTGGAGGCCGCGCGCATCCTGGGGGCGAACCGCTTCCAGATTTTCCGCGAGATACAGCTTCCGCTCCTGCGGCCCGTCATATTCCTGGCGCTCATCCTCCGCTTCCTGGAAGCCATGGCGGAATTCCCCAAGACGTGGGGTCTCATCCAGGGAGGGCCGGGCACCGCTACCGAAACCATACCCATCTATCTCTATTTCACGACCTGGGTGTCGTTCGACATTTCGAAGGGCGCGGCGATGTCCTACGTCGTCATGGTCATCATGATATTCATCGTTCTCACGGCGATCTACGTGCTGCGCCGCGAGAAACAGGCGCTCGACACCCTGTATGAAGCGCCGCGCACGGAGGCCTAGGCATGAACCGAGTCATGAAGGGACGCCTGTTCACCATATTCCGCTACGCCATGCTTTTTATATGGTCGGTGATCGTGGCGTTCCCGATTTTCTGGATCGTCTCCACCTCGTTCAAGCCCGACTGGGAGTGGCACGCCTGGCCGCCGGTCTACTGGTCGCAGGAGGCCTCCTGGGCCAACTACCAGGCGGTGTGGGGCAAGCCCGAGAGTCCCCGCTCGGCTGCGGATGTGAAAACGCAGACCGCCCGCTACGAGTCGGCTTCGGCGAACAAGCCATGGCAGGCGCTCTGGAACAGCCTCTATATCGCGATTACCGCCACCGCGCTTTCGGTCGCCTTCGGCGCGATCCTGGCCTACGGGGTCTCGCGCTACCGCATACTCTCCGAGATAAGAATGTTCCAGCTCCTTGTGCTCAGGATGATTCCGCCCATCGTGGTGGCGGCGCCGCTCACGCTCTACTACTCGGCGATCCATCTGATGGACACCGCGACGGGGCTGGTGATCGTCTATTTCATCACCACGCTGCCCTATTCCGTCTGGATGACGAAGAGCTTCGTGGACGAGGTTCCCGTCGAGATCGAACAGGCCGCGGAGATTCTGGGCGCGAGCAAATGGCAGGCGATCCGAGAGGTGATATTCCCGCTCATTCGCTCAGGGTTAGTGGCGACGTTCCTGTTCATCCTCATCCTGACGTGGAGCGAATATCTGCTCTCTCTCATGCTCTCCAAGGTGGACGTGGTGACGCTGCCCGTCCAGTTGGCGAAATACGAAGGCTCCGACGAGGGCCGCGTCTACGGCCATCAGGCCGCTCTGGCGGTGGGGATCACCCTGCCGCTCATGATCATCGGCATTTTCATTCGAAAACACCTGGTGCGAGGTTTCACTTTCGGAATGGTGAAGAGGTAAGAAGACAATGGCGAGAATCGAACTCAAGAGCTTACGCAAGGTATTCGGCAGGAACATCGAGGCCGTGAAGAACCTCGACTTCACCATCGAGGAAGGCGAGTTCGTCGTCATCGTCGGCCCCTCGGGCTGCGGCAAGACGACCACGCTGCGCATGGTCGCGGGTTTCGAGGAACCCACCGCGGGCGAGATCGTCATCGACGGCAGGGTCGTGAACGACATCGACCCCGGCGACAGGGGAGTCGGCATGGTCTTCCAGACGCACGCGCTGTTCCCGCACAAGACGGTGGCCGAGAACATCGAGTTCGGCCCGCGCATGAAGAAGGTGCCCGTGGAAACGCGCAAGAAGCGCGTGCGCGAAGTGGCCGACCTCGTCCGGATCGGCCACCTGCTCAACAAGCTGCCCGGCCAATGCTCGGGCGGCGAGGCGCAGCGCGCGGCGCTGGCCCGCACCCTCATCACCGACCCCGCCGCCTTCCTGCTGGACGAGCCGCTCTCGAGCCTCGACGCCAAACTCCGCCGCGAGATGCGCGCCGAGATCGACAGGCTCCACGAGGAACTCAAGAAAACCTTCGTCTACGTCACCCACGATCAGGAAGAGGCCATGACCCTGGCCGACCGCATCGTGGTGATGCGCGACGGCGTCATCGAGCAGGTGGGCACGCCGCTTGACATCTACAACGACCCGGTCAGCTACTTCGTGGCCGATTTCTTCGGCAGCCCGTCCATGAACCTCATCCCGGGGAAGGTGGATAACTCGAACGGCGCTCCCGCCTTCGCCGGTTTCGGCATCGATTACACGCTCCCCGAGGCCTACGCGGGCGTATCCTCGGGGGACTACACCCTGGGCGTGCGGCCCGAGCACATGGTGGTGGGGAGCCAGTCCGCCGCCTTCTCGTGCGACGTCCAACTCGTCGAGCCGCTCGGCAAGGACACGCTGCTATACTTCGAGCACGGCGCGGAGCGTCCGACCATCGCCATCGTCGAGGCGAGCGATCGCTTCAAGGCGGGTGAGCGGCTCAACGTCACGTTCGACCCCGCGCGCGTCTATCTCTTCGAACCCGACGGAACGCGCGTCCGATAAAACCGCTCTCCCGAGAGCGTCCTTATGGAAGTCCTGAACCTCTCGCACCTGCCTTGGGTGCGGCGCGAGAGGGGAGATGCTTCTGCGTTCGTCTCGCTCTCGCGAGACGCCGTTTTCTGTCCTGCCCCGTCCACTTTTTTCTTGACGAACGCTAGATGTTGAATATATCTTGCGAAATTGAGCATCCGCAAAATCATCCTGTCGAAATAGGGGGACCCACCGGCATGCATCCAGCCTATTCCATCGCCCATCGACCTCGTGTCGGGCGACCAACGGACCGCCTCTTCTTAGTACCCGTCTTCGAATCTATCCCTCGCCCGCTTTGTATTCTCGCCTGCGTGCTCGCCCTGGGTTTCGCCTTGTGCGCGCCGCCTGCGGGAGCGGAAGATTTCACGCACGGCGAACTCGAGGGCAGTCTGGACATCACGCTTTCCCACGGCGTCACCATCCGCACCGGCGATCGCGACGAGCGCCTGATCGGCAAGCAAAACGGCGGCTCCGCGAACTCGGTCAACGCCGATGACGGCAACCTCAACTACAATCGCGGCATCGTGAGCAATACGTCGAAGTTCACCGGCGAGCTCGACTTGAACTACCGCAACTTCGGCGCCTTCGTCCGTGTGCACGGCTTCTTCGACTTCGAGAACGAAAGAGGCGACAGGGAGCGCAGCGCCTTATCGGAAGACGCGAAGGACCTGGTGGGAAAAGACCTGGAAGTCCTCGATCTCTACCTCACCGGCGCGCTCGACCTGGGCGGCGTGGCGATGAACCTTCGGCTCGGCAATCACGTGATCAGCTGGGGCGAGAGCACGTTCATCCAGAACAGCATCAACGTCATCAACCCCTTCGACGTGAACAAGCTCAGAACGCCGGGGGCGGAACTGCGCGACGGGCTGGTGCCGGTTCCGATGATCTCCGCCTCGGCTTCGCTGAACGACAATCTCTCCCTGGAGGGTTTCTACCAGGTGAAGTGGGAGAAGACCGAGATCGACCCGCCGGGCAGCTACTTCTCGACGGGCGACTTCGCCGGCGCGGGCGCGAGGAAGGTCGTGTTCGGCTGGGGCGGGATCCCCGACACGGGCTTTAGCTTCGAGGGGCTGGGGTCCGGCTTCACCCAGTTGATCAATGCAGATCTTCAGGCTTTCCAGGTGCCCCAGCGGGAACAGGGCCCCTTCGACCGCGATTTCCTGAGCATATACCGCAGAAAGGACAGGGAACCGGAAGACTCGGGCCAATGGGGAATCGCGCTTCGCTACCTCGCCGAGGGTCTCAACAACACCGAATTCGGTTTCTACTTCGTGAACTACCACAGCCGCCTGCCCATCCTGAGCGGGCGCACCGGCACGGCGCAGGGGGTCTCGGACGGCCTCTTCGCGGCGGGGGCGGTCACTGCTGGTTCCGACACTCCTACAGACCCGAGTGACGACTCTTCCACCATAAGTGCGATTACACAGGCGGTCACCGCGTCCGCTCCGGTGGGGACGCCGCTCGAGACCATCCAGCGGACGGTCGCCGGCCGGGTCGCCCGGATAGCCGGTCTCCTCGCCATCGATCGCTACTCGAAGACGGCGGGCTACTTCACCGAATATCCCGAAGACATCAAGCTCCTGGGCGTGAGCTTCAACACGCAGCTCGGAGCCTCGGGCTGGGCGCTGCAAGGCGAATACTCCCGCCGCATCGACGCGCCCTTGCAGGTAGACGACGTCGAAGTGCTCTTCGCGGCCCTGACGCCGCTCACCGTCGACCGACCGGGCGGCACGGTTTGCGCGGCGACGAGTCCTTTCGCCTACTGCAAAAACCAGGTCGCCCCCTCCGGCCTCGGCCCCGAGGAGTACGTCAAAGGCTACATCGAGCGCGACGTGAGCCAGATACAGGCAACGGCCACCAAGGTGTTCGGCCCCACCCTGGGGGCGAACAGCCTGGCGTTCATCACGGAAGCGGCTTTCATGTACGTGCACGACATGCCGGACAAGAGTGAACTTCGCCTGAACGGACCGGGCACGAACACCAGCGGCGACCCCTTCCATTCCACGGCGACGGGCGGACACGCCGGCCTCCCGACGGAGCCTCCGGATCGATTCGCGAGCGCCACTTCCTACGGCTACCGGATGGCGGCGCGTCTGTCCTACCTGAACGCCATCGGCGCGGTGAACCTCTCCCCGCGTGTGTCGTTCCAGCATGACGTCAAGGGCACCAGCCCCGGCCCCGGCGGGCCGTTCGTGGAGGATCGCATCGCGCTGACCCTCGGGCTGGGCGCGAGCTATCTCAACCGCTGGCATTTCGACGTGAGCTACACCATGTTCGGCGGCGCCGGGCGATACAACCAGGCGAACGACCGCGACTTCGTTTCCGCCACCGTTAAATACCTGTTCTGACCAACAGCGATGAAAATGGGGTAACCGCCATGAAAACCATCATATCGAAAATCAGCGTCGCGATGCTTTTCACCTTCGTCGCGACCAGCGCCGCCGCCGCGATTTCCGCCGATGAGATCGCCCGGCTGGGTAAGGATCTCACCCCCCTCGGGGCGGAACGGGCGGGCAATGCCGCAGGAACGATTCCGGAGTGGAAGGGCGGCATCACGACCCCGCCGGCCGGCTACAAGGTCGGCGATCACCATCCGGACCCATATCCCGATGACAAGCCCCTGTTCACCATCACCGGCAAGAACATGGCGAAGTATCGCAAGAAACTTTCGGCCGGGCTTCAGAAGATGCTGGAGATTTACCCGACGCTCGGTCTTCCCGTCTATCCGACCCGCCGCAGCGCCGCGTTCCCGAAGCGCATCTACAAGGCCACCCGGCGCGTCGCCGCCACCGCGAAACTCGCAGCGGGGGGCAACGGGGTTACGGGCGCGGTGATAGGGGTTCCGTTCCCGATTCCCAAAAACGGAGCCCATGTGATCTGGAATCACCTGCTGCGCTACCGGGGCGAGGCCGCCTCGCGCGTCATCGGCCAGGCCGCCGTCACCCGAAGCGGCGATTATACGCTCGTCAAGCTCGAAGATGCGTTCCTCATACGCTATTCGCTGCCGGGCATGACGGAAGAAAAACTCCAGAACAAGGCGATTCTCTTCCGGCAGAAGGTGGCCGCGCCCGCGCGGCTTGCGGGCAGGATTCTGCTGGCCTACGAGACGCTCAACCAGGTCGCCGAGCCGCGCCACGTCTGGGTCTACAATCCAGGCCAGCGCCGGGTGCGGCGCGCTCCGAACGTCGCCTACGACAACCCGGGCACCGCCTCGGACGGGCTCAGGACGAGCGATCAGTTCGACATGTTCAACGGGGCCATGGACCGCTACGACTGGAAACTCCTCGGCAAGCGCGAGATGTACGTGCCCTATAACAGCTACAAGCTGCACAGCGACAAGATCACCTTCGCCGACATTCTCAAACCGCTGCACGTCAACCCGAAGCATCTGCGCTACGAACTGCATCGGGTCTGGGTGGTCGAGGCGACGCTCAAGAAAGGAGCGCGCCACCTCTACAAGAAACGGCGGTTCTACGTGGATGAGGATTCCTGGATCATCCTGCTCGCCGACATCTATGACAACCGGGATCAGCTCTGGCGCGTATCGGAGGGGCACGTCGTCAACTATTACGAAAAACCCTTGATGGGCTTTACCCTCGAGGTGCACACCGACGTTCAGGCGGGGCGCTACCTCGCCTTGGGTCTTAATAACGAATATCCCATGAACGTCTTCGGCACGAACTACTCTTCCGGGGGTTTCACGCCCTCGGCGCTGCGCCGCATGGGCAGGAGATGAGGCCGGCGGCCTCAGGCGTTTTTAGAAGATTGCGTCTGCGACTGCTGCCCGGCCTCATCGCTTGTCTGCTCCCCCTCGGGGCGGCGAGCGGCCAACCGGCCATCCATGCGCGGCTTGCGCCTGAATCCCTGCTGCTCGATGGAGCTTCCGCCGGTTCGCGCCTGGTGGCGCTCGGAGAGCGCGGCCACGCGCTGGTTTCGGACGATGGCGGCGCAAGCTGGAAACAGGCCCGCGTGCCCGTCCGCGCTCTCCTGACGGCGGTGCACATGCACGATGCGCGCATCGGCTGGGCGGTCGGGCACGACGCGGTCATCCTGCGCACCGAGGACGGCGGCATGAGCTGGCGGTTGGTCCATTACGCGCCGAAAGAAGAACGCCCCCTCCTCGACGTCTGGTTCCGCGACGAACAGGTGGGCTTCGCCGTGGGGGCTTACGGCTATTTCCTCGCTACGTTAGATGGCGGCCGCACCTGGAAGCCGCGAACGATCGGGGAGGATGATTTTCATCTGAACGCCCTGGTTCCCGCAGGTACCGGACGGTTGTTCATAGCCGGAGAATCGGGCGTGATATATCGCAGCGACGATGGGGGCTCCACCTGGCGCAAGCTGTCCTCGCCCTACGCCGGCTCCTGGTTCGGCGCGCTCGCTCTCGACGCGGACAGGTTGCTGCTGCTGGGCCTCAGGGGCAGCATGTTTCGCTCCGAAGACGGGGGCGAGAGCTGGACGCAGGTGCGCACCGGGACGAAGGCGACCCTGACCGGAGCGGTTCGGGTGAAGCCGGGTCTCCTGCTCGTCACCGGCCTCGAAGGAACCATGCTCGTCAGCCGGGACGGGGGACGCAGCGTCTCCATCGACGCCGGGTTCAAGCCTTTGGCCTCGCGCCAGGGAATCTCGACGGCGCTCACGCTCCCCGGCGGCGGGTTGGTGCTGCTGGGAGAGTTCGGGGCCAAGCGCCTGCCCCGGGCCGAATAGATTCTCACCCATGCCGGACGCCCCCTCCTCTCCTGAAACATCTTCCGTTACGGCGTGGCTCGAGCGCGCGCTGTTTTCACGCCGCAAGTGGGTCATAGCCGCGTTCGTCCTTATCACGCTGGCGATGGCCTGGATGGCTACGGGCCTGCGGGTCGACGCCGGTTTCACCAAGCTGGTTCCGCTCGAACACGCCTACATGCGCACCTTTCTCAAGCATCGCGCCGCGTTCGGTGGCGCGGACCGCGTGGCGGTGGCGCTGGTGGCGCGCGAGGGCGACATATTCAGCCCAGCGTTCTTCGCCCTGCTTCAGAAGGTGACCGACGCCGTATTCTTCGTGCCGGGGGTCGATCGCACCCAGGTGTATTCGGTGGTGACGCCGAACGTGCGCTTCAACGAGGTGGTCGAGGACGGCATCGTCGCCGGCAACGTGCTGCCCGCGGATTTCAAGCCGACCAGGGCGGGTCTCGCGCGGGTGCGCGAGAACATCATCAAGGCGGGCATCGTGGGCCGGCTGGTGGCGAACGATTTTTCCGGCGCGCTCGTGAGCGCGAGGCTTCAGGAATTTCACCCCAACACCGGCGAGCGGCTCGATTATCTGGAGGTCGCGCGCGCTCTCGAGGTCATCCGCCGGGAAGCCGAGGCGAGCGGCGTCGCGAACGTCCACATCATCGGGTTCGCCAAGGTCGTGGGCGAGATAGCGGACGGCGCGGCCCAGGTGCTGCTGTTCTTCGGCCTCGCCGTCGTGATCACCGCCCTTTTCGTATACGCGTATACCCGCTCGGTTCGTCTCACGGCGATGCCTCTGGCGTGCTCTCTCGTCGCGGTCGTCTGGCAGCTCGGCGCGCTTACGGGCCTGGGCTTCGGCGTCGACCCCATGTCGATCCTGGTGCCGTTTCTGGTCTTCGCCATAGGAGTCAGCCACGGGGTGCAGATGGTGAACGCGGTGGGCGCCGAAGGGGGCGGCGGCGTCCCCGCCGCGCGGGCGAGCTTTCGCCGCCTGCTGCTGCCGGGCTCCGTGGCGCTTGCGTCGGACGCCATCGGGTTCGTGGCCATTTCGCTCATTCCCGTGCGCGTCATTCAGGAGATCGCCGTGACCGCCAGCCTGGGGGTGGTCGCGATCATCCTCACGAACTTAGGCCTCCTGCCGGTGGCGCTTTCCTATCTCAAGGCGGAAGGGGAAGGGGAGCGTGCGGCGCGCGCGGGATTTTTGGATTCTCTTTGGTCGCGCGCCGCGCGGGCGGCCAGGCCGCGTCCCGCGATGGTGACGATAGCCGTCGCCGCCTCCCTGCTGGCTCTCGGCGCGAGTTACGCGCCCGAGGTTCGCGTGGGCGACCAGCACCAGGGCGTGCCGGAATTGCGCGCAAGTTCCATCTACAACCGTGATACCGCCGCCATCGTCGAGCGTTTCGACATCGGCGTGGACGTGTTGACGGTGATCGTGGAGACCATACCGCAAGGATGCGTCGATTACGGGGTGATGCGCCTCATCGATGAGTTTGAGTGGCGCATGAGGAACGTGGAGGGCGTGCGCTCGGTGGTCGCGCTCGCCGGAATCGTCCGCAAGCTCAACGCCGGCTGGAACGAGGGGAACCTCAAGTGGCGCACGCTCCCTCGCAACCGCCACGCGCTCGCCGAATCGGTCTCTCTCGTGCCGACGAGCACCGGATTGCTGAACTCCGACTGCTCGGCGATGCCGGTCCTCATCTACACCGCCGACCACAAGGCGCAGACCATCCGCCGGGTCGTCTCCGCCGTGAAGGCGTTCAATGAAAAAGAGCGCGACGCGCGGGTCGCCTTTCGCCTCGCCGCGGGAAACGTCGGGGTGATGGCGGCGACGAACGAGGAGATAGAGGCGTCGCAGTTCCCGATTCTGGGCTACGTGTACGCCGCGGTCATTCTGCTCTGCCTGGTCTCGTTCCGCTCGCTGGCGGCGACCGTCTGCATCATCGCGCCCTTGGCCCTGGTCTCCCTGCTCGCCTACGCGCTGATGGCGTTTCTGGAGATCGGCCTCAAGGTATCCACCCTGCCGGTGGTGGCGTTGGGGGTCGGCATCGGGGTGGATTACGGGATATACATCTGCGGGCGGCTTCTCGCCTATATGAGAGAGGGGCTCGATTTCGCCGAGGCCTATGAGCGAACGCTCGCCACCACGGGCGCGGGCGTGGTGCTCACCGGCCTCACGCTGGCGGTGGGGGTGGCGACCTGGATCCTCGCGGCGCTCAAGCTACAGGCCGACATGGGCACGGTGCTCTCGTTCATGTTCCTGGTCAACATGGTCGGCGCCATCGCCCTGCTGCCCGCCCTGGGCGCGTTTTTGATGAAGCCGAAGAGGGGGAGGGGAGACGATTAGGTTGGTGGCGAGGGTTCGGCCCTGCGTTGTCGTGTTGCAGAATTACTCTCCCCTTGAGGGGGTTGTTGAAAAAGCTATTATTTCGAGATTTGGCGAATAGAACCAACCGGGGAAGGATGAGACTTCACTCCCTCCTTGAGGGGGAGTCAGTGAGCTGAGGGCGTAAGCCCGAAAGCGAACTGGTGGGGGGACAGACCCGACCGAGGAGAGAGGGTTTGCGAACCGATGATTTCCAGATCCGCAAGCAATCGCTCCTTCATCAGTCGCGATTGACCCCCCACCGATTCAGCCTTCCCGTAAACCGCTCGGCTTCATCGACTCCCCCTCAAGGGGGGAGTGGTTCTCTTCTCTCTCGTTGGCTGGCAATGCTGTAAAAGGGTGTAGTCCGCAGCCGCGCTGGTGGAGGTGAATTCCGAACGAGAAGAACTTTTTCAACAATTCCGTATGCGATCCCTACGCTCCGAATACGGATTGATGGAATACGACTACCTATCGTGAACAGCCTGACGGCAGTCGTGTCGTTACACAAACGACTCTGGTCAAGCCCGTAAGGCTTCGGGCCGAATTGAAGGTTGATGACAATAAAGACGAATAGCTCATTTCTTGAACCGGATATCGCAAGCTTTCTCGTTAGCCTCGAAGTAATCAGTCAAGAAATTGTCTAGGACTTCTGAAATTGAATATAGTATGAAATTTCGGTCACCGCCATGTATTCCTATTGTCCCGTCTTCCCATGTCGTTGCATAGTCTTGAATGTTTCCCGATAACGGATCAACGAAATGCTTTCGAAATTGAATTGAGAACGAAAAAGCATTACTCTTTTTGAGAAATTCCACGTTCACATATAGGTAGGGTTCATTTTCCCCCTTCTGATACATATGAATTAGCATCCCTTTGTACATCCGTGTTGCCTGAAGTCTATTTCGAAACATCTGAAAAACAATCGGAACAGTGACACCAATCTTTTCGGCTTTATCTAAATCATAAAACAAGGGTTCTACCCGGAGGTATAGGGGGCGACAATGATTGTAAAGCTTGAATCGGTTCTCTATTTTTTCTCTGGCCTTCCTTTTTTCTTCCCATTCGGCTTTTTGCTTTTCAGAGGGCTGTGCCGCACCAGAGAACACCGGTAAACCGACGAGAAGAATTAACGTAACTGCACACAGGAACGATTTCATGGACGCATCCCTTCCGTTTTATGATTTAGTTTCGAGGAAACAGCGACGCCACCTTGGTAGGAGTTGCCGCACGGAGGCGGGCACGTTTCTCGGAGGCGTCATACGAGCATCTCCAGGTAGGGCCGCATCACGTTTTTGACCCGGCAAACCCTGGCGTATTCAAGGAGATTGACGAGGTTGATCCCGTTTCGCGCCTTGTGGAGTTTCAGTGCTTCGAGGGCGACGTTCATCCCAATCTTGTTTCGGAACTTGAAGCAGTCGGCCAGGGTTTTTTCAGGGTTGTATATCTTGACGGGCGCTCCATCGAGCATATGTTCCTCGATCCCGGTTTCGTATGCTTCATGCGAGAATTTGTGCGCCTTGACGGGGGGGTAGTCGAGCGTCGGCGTTCGCGAGTCCTTCGGCACCGCCACGGAAACCATATGTGGTATTTGTGTCGTGATGCCGTGCCAGGCAAGTGCGGAGACGAGGCAAACGACGGCCTTGGGAAAGCGGAGGCTCACCATCACCAGATCCGAATTGTCGAGCGGGGGCAGTTCCCGAAGGCGGTAGACCCCCCTGGTGATTTGCTCGACGACGCCCCTGTCTCTGAGCGCATATAGGGTGTAGCGCGTGATCCCGCAAGCGAGAGCCTCGCTCATTCGAAGCTGGCCGCCGTGTTTGCGGAAGATTTCTTGGGGTTGCGCTTTCAGTTGCATGTTCATCTGTTGTCCTTATTAAACAATAAATAATAACAATATGTCTTATATTGGCCGAAATATCAAGAACAATTCGAAAAGCAGAAATGCAAACCGGAAAAATACTCACCACCTTGGTCTGAGTGCTGATGGCGTTTTTGGAGATCGGCCTCAAGGTATCCACCCTGCCGGTGGTGGCGTTGGGGGTCGGCATCGGGGTGGATTACGGGATATACATCTGCGGGCGGCTTCTCGCCTATATGAGAGAGGGGCTCGATTTCGCCGAGGCCTATGAGCGAACGCTCGCCACCACGGGCGCGGGCGTGGTGCTCACCGGCCTCACGCTGGCGGTGGGGGTGGCGACCTGGATCCTCGCGGCGCTCAAGCTACAGGCCGACATGGGCACGGTGCTCTCGTTCATGTTCCTGGTCAACATGGTCGGCGCCATCGCCCTGCTGCCCGCCCTGGGCGCGTTTTTGATGAAGCCGAAGAGGGGGAGGGGAGACGATTAGGTTGGTGGCGAGGGTTCGGCCCTGCGTTGTCGTGTTGCAGAATTACTCTCCCCTTGAGGGGGAGTCGATGAGGTGAGGGTGTAAACCCGAAACCGAATCGGTGGGGGCAGCTGCCCATTTAGAATTGTCCCCCCCAACGAATCAGCCTTCACCTTTCGGTTCGGCTTCTTCGTCTGGCTTTCCCCTCGGGAAGCCAGACCCTCAAGGGGTTGTTAAAAAAGCCCCCCTGACAAGGGGGGTTGGGGGGTTCAAGGTAAGGAGGGATGGGGAGTTCGGAGGGAATCATGCTTCACTCGCCCCGCTCATCCTCCCCAGGCTTAAAAACCAACCCCCCCTACCCCCCCTTGTCAGGGGGGTAAAAGCGACACCCCCGTCTGCGACCTCCGCAAACCGCCAACGCCTTTTTCCTCACCCTGAGTAGGCGCGCAAGCGTCGTATCGAAGGATGGGAGTCGCTTCTCCCCCAGAGGCGCAGGAATGCAGTTCCTCCTTTTTCAGTTGGAACTGACCTTCGATACAAACGCTCCTTTCTCAGTCGCGTTTAACTTTCGGCCGCTACTCAGGGTGAGGCCGATGTAGAGGCGGGCATGTGTGATTACTGCGGGGTATGTGTTCCCGTAGGGGCGGTTCGCGAACCGCCCCTACGGCCCATGAACCGAAGATGGACTCCTCCGCTCTAAAGGGGCGGGGCGGTCGCCTTGATGGAGACGGACACGTTTTGAAAGGTTTTTACGAATTTCGTCGTGTTCGCCGCGATGGCCTCGAAAATTTTCTCTCCTTTTTCCGCCGATGCCAGGGTGGCCGCTCCGCCGACTCCCATCGCTTCCCGGTTCCGCCCGTATTCCTCCATCGTCGGCGGAAAGGAGAGTTTTGGATTTTCGACCCGGTTGACGGCGTGGTCCACGGAGACGAAGCGGTGTTCGAAATCGCCCACCTCGGGAACCCAGTCCACCGCGCGCTCCATCCTGACCTGATCCCTATACTTGTAAAGCATGAAAGAGGTCTCGGATTCGCATCCGTGGCCCACTCCTCCCGGGGGACTCTCGCAGGCGGCGCGAATCTCCTTCCCGGCGATGAGCGCGAGGTCCACGACGGCGACGGCCGCACCCGTTAAGTTCCTGACCCGCACGACGGCAATCTCGAGCGGTGGGAGATTCGCGACCCGGTGCCCGTTTAAGATCACGATATGCTTGAAGCCATGAATGACGAGGCTGTTGCATACGTCCTCGACGACGCGCGTCAACGTCTCCGCGGCGAGGGATATCGTTCCCGGAAACGCGAGATGATGAGGCGACCACCCGAACCACAGGGGAGAGGCGATCAGGGCGTCCGCCCGCTCGGCCACCTCCCCGGCGGTCGCAATGGCCTCGGCCGCATCCGTTCCGATGGGGCAATGGGGCCCGTGCTGCTCCGTGGCGCCCACGGGTACGAGCACCGTATCCCCACGTCCGAGGTATTCTTCCACGTCCGGCCAGGTCAGTTCCTGTATCCAGCGGCTCATGATTTTTTCTCCTCATTTTCTCTCGACGGCCCGGTGGCTACGGTTTGGGCTCCACCCACCCCGACCAACTGCGCCTGAGGGCCTCGCATTCGGCCACCCGAACCCCCGTGACGAGCTCGATGGTTTGATTCCCCATGGCCAGGAGTTTTTCGACGGAATAGTCTCCATAGTCGGTTCGCCCCATCTCGGCATGGCGCGCGCCCAGGACGAGCGTTTCGATATTCGCCAGGACGATTGACCAGCAGCACATCGGGCAGGGCTCCATCGCCGTGTAGAGCGTCGAGCCGGAGAGGTCGGGAGTGCCCAGTGCCCGGCATGCGTTTCGAATGGCGTCGGTCTCGCCGTGGCAGGTGGGGTCGGCGTGAGAGTTGACGCGATTTTGTCCCCTGCCGATGATTTCTCCATCTCTGACGATGACAGAGCCGACGGGAGAGTTCCCCGCCTCGAGCGCAAGACGTGATTCCTCGAGCGTCAACCCCATGAAATGATGATGATCTTCTGACATTTGAGTTCCTCCATACATGCGGCGGGATGAAAAAACGCGAAGCCTGAGAGCGGGCGTTCGCCGAACCCCGATGGACGCTCCCTCGATGCGCACCCGAATCGGGATACCGAAATTCAGGCGCCCCTCCCGGCCTTCGTGCAAGTTCCGTGAGACTTATGAGTTATTTTCCCACCGAATAGCTTTTGATGCGAATGCGCGCGGTTCAAATGATCTCGACCTTCCTCGGTCGGGAAACCGCAATCGCTCCCTCATCAGTCGCGATTGACCCTCATCGGTCGGGAAACCGCAATCGCTCCTTAGAAACATCGAGCCGTTTTCATCGGCCGTAAAATCCTATTATCTTATTGATATTATTGGGATATAATCATTATTTACAATCCCGTTCGGAACCCGTCTTCTACATCTTGTAATCAAAACGCAAACGGATTCATTAAAATCCCGCGCATCCCGGCGGGTCCCGGCCGATAAGTCCTTCTGAACCATAGGTCTGGGAGTTCCTGCGGATCTCATAGGACTGCCGGCGCGGATAGCCCATGACCCGGCACACCTTGGAGACGTTGCTCATCTCGTTGGCGAGTTCCAGGAGGCTCGGCTTACGTCGTGCTATCTTGGCCCAGGGGCATGTCGGTTTCCTGAAAGGTTGGATGTTTGTGCAAAAACGATCCTCACCCCTCCCGGGAACGGCGTAGCCACCGTCGTCGAGCCCGACGCGCGGTCCCGATCCGACGGTCAAACGGTTAGGTGATTACCGTCTCGGTACACCTTTAGTGATACGGCTCAACATCAGATGAACCGGCGCGAATTTTTCCAGTGCGCAACGCCTTTCGGCATCACAGATTATTCCGCAACGCCCGCATGGCGCGGCGCTGCTCTTCCCAATCCGGCGGGAAGCGGGTGTCCCGCATGAAACGGACTCCGGTGAGTTCGGGTGGGCGCCTGTCTTCGAGAATGGCTGTGCTCCGCAAAAAGTGGATCCCACGTAGATTGAAAGGGTGAGGAAGTCTGCTCGGCGGGGAGGAGCCGTGGCGAAACCCACAATAGAATTTGAAATTTCCGGCTGAATGTACGATTCATCGGACGCTGAAAGCATTGATTTCGTGTGGGATTTAATTTTTACGGATTACACGAACACCAGGCTTCGGTAGGCAGGCTAGGTCTCCGCCGGCGCCTCGGGTTTCCGATCCAGCGCATCTCCAAAGGCGGCTGCGACCAGGGAGCGGGGGCGAATTCCGGGGGGCATTCCCTCGGGCTGAAAGTTGGTGCAGAAGCCGAATGCCATGTTCCTTTCCCTGTCACAGAACGTAAGCGCCCCGCCGGAGCCGGCGTGACCGAAGGCCTTGATGTTGCTTCCCATAGGTGTTCTGGGCGGGGAGTTGTGCATGAATCCGAGGCCCATTCGCCAAGCTGAGCCGGTCATACCGCAGATGCCCTCCCACTGAAGTTTGGAAAGTCGTTCCACCGTTTCGGGCTCAAGCAGGCGGACACCGTCAATTTCTCCATTGTTGGCCAGCATCGCGTACACGCGGGCGATGCCGCGGGCATTTCCGTGGCCGCCCGAGGAAGGGTTCTCGCCCTCCCGGTTTTCACGGCAATTCAACAGATCGACGCCCACCGGCTGGCTCCGCCACGCCCTGTGCAGCAGCGTCCCGGGCTTTTCTCCCATCTGCCAGAATTTGTTTTCGGGATTTCGGTGCATGGGCGCGACCCGCGCGAGTTCTTCCTTGTTGAGCCCGACGTTGTAATCCGCGCCGAGCGGACCCGTGATCTCCTCCCGGATGAAGTCGCGGATTCGCTTGCCGCTGACCCGGCGGACGATCTCGCCGTGGATGAACCCGAAGTTGATGGAATTGTATGCTCCCTTCGAGCCCGCGGGCCAGGCGGGTTCCTGCGCGGCGATCGCGGCCACCTGAGCCGGGAAATTGAAAAAATCTCCGGGCCCCGCGGCGTCGCTGAAGATGACGCCGCACTGATGACTGATGGTGTGCCGGAGGAGAATGTTTTCCTTGCCGTTCTGGGCGAATTCCGGCCAATACCGCGCCACCGGTTCGTCCAGCGAAACCTGACCCCGATCCACGAGAATGTGGATTGAGAGCGCGGCCATGCTCTTGGCGATGGAACTCATGAGTGTGATGGTATCTTCCGTCCAGGGCCGGGTGCGAGACTCGTCCCGGTGGCCTCCCCAGAGGTCCACGACTTTCTCGCCGTCCTTGTACACACAGACTGCGGCTCCGATCTCGCCCCGACCGGCGAAATTTTCTCGAAACGTTTCTTCCACCAATGAAAAATCGGCACGGCAATGTCCTTCCACCTTGATATCGGCAATACCCATATTTTTCCCGCAATCTTATGAAAATCAAATTTCCCGTGTGTGCTTGATGTTGGAATTACCCGACGTTTCCTATCCGGTTCGCTGGATGAATCCATTGCCGTTTGGAACCGGAGCCGATCGCACATATCTTCTTTGTGGTCTGAATATGCAGTTTACGACTATAATGAAGTCATCCAAAAAAACAAATGGGGAATGTAGGCATAAGAAAAGGGAGGAGTATTGTGGTTCCCATCGATTGAAATGGAAATACCCGATTTTCCGATAACGTAAATATTTAACGAGACCGCCCTCAGGCGCCGACCTTCCACTGCCGAAGGGCCATTACATATCCTTCCCTTCGTACACCTCGATGACGCGGCTGGCGTCGTCTTTGCCCCAGCCGGCGGCCTCGGCCCGCTCAAACATCTTGCGCGCCGCGGGAACCACGGCGAGTTCGACCCCGAGTTCCTCGGCAAGCTTGATCGCGAGGCCCATGTCCTTCACGAATATTTCCACCGCCCCGCGCGGGGCGAAATCTCTCTCGAACATTCTAGGGGCAGTCTGTGAAAGCATGGAACCTTGCACGGAGCCCTTCGAGAGGCAATGCTTCATGATCTCGTGCGAGAGCCCCGCGCGCTCGCCCACCACGATCAGCTCGGCAAACAGCGCCGTGCACGAGTTTACGAAAAGGTTGGTCACGACTTTCATGGTGGCCCCGGTTCCGCTCGGGCCGGTGTGGGCCGCATCCGCCGCCAGCGGATCGAGAATCGGCCTTACCCGCTCGAAGACTTCTTTTTTGCCGCCCACCATGAAGGAAATGGTTCGTGTATCGACCCTGTTGTGGGAACCCGATATCGGCGCATCCAACATCTCAATGCCCTCGGCGGCGAGCCGCGCAGCAAGATCGGCCTGAAAGGAGGGCTCCATGGTGCTCATTTCGACGTGAACGAGGCCCTTCTTTCCGGCAGCGACGATGCCTTTCGGGCCGAACGCGTTTTCCTCGATGTGCTCGGGTTGCAAGAGAATGCTGAAAGTGATGTCGCTTTGCTCGGCCACTTCCTTCGCCGAAGCGGCGGGGCGTCCGCCTTCCTCCTCCAGCATCCTCATCCGCACGGGGTCGATGTCGTAGCCGACGATCTCGTGGCCGTCCGCCATCATCTGCCGCGAGAGCGGGAGTCCCATCTTTCCCAGTCCGATCATTCCCAGCTTTTCACCCATGATTTTCTCCTGTGATCAAAAAAAAATGAGAGTCCTCCGATTATCGGAAACTTGCGCGGCAACCGAGGGCGTGCCGGCAAAGAATTGGAGAACGAATTTAATTCCCCATCAACTTGCCTGGAACCTCGAGCGCGTGTTCAGGGGTGGCGGGCATGCGGGTGATGCGGGCGCCGATGGCCTGGCCGACGTCGTGGCTCGCCCGGCAGATGCGGATAATCACCGTAAATGGCGTCCCCTACCGCCTTGGCGAGGGCGTCTTCCTTAGGCTGAGAGCGATCGACAATTACCATTTCAGGCATGAATTCGCCACCCGTTTATTGAAAGATGGAAACGAAGGTGATGAAATATCCCCAAGCTATGTATCCTAACTTCGAAACTTGGAAACCTCGACCGCCCGGCCCGTGTCCGCGCTCTCAACGACGGCCTCCAGGACGGCCACGACCTCAATGCCCTCCGGGCCGCTTACCTCGGGCTTGGCCCCTTCGCGGATGCATTTGGCGAATTCCGCCATCTGCTCGGCCATGCAATCGCCCGGCTCGCAGGGAAGTTCCTCGCGCGCCTGCTGGTCCACCTTCTGGAAGTAGAGTTTCGAGCCTTCCTCCTCGGTCCAGGCGTTGGCCTGGGTGCCGAAGACGGCGTTCGAGCAGATCTTCGGTATTACGAAGGTCGAATTGATGAAGCCGAGCGGGCCGCTCTCGAATTCGAGAATGATGGACGTTACATCGTTGATATTTCCCTTTCCAAGGAGCTTTTTGCTGAACGCGCTAAGCCGCTTCACGGGACCTGCCAGATAGTGCAGGTTATCCACCATGTGGACGCCCAGAGCCGTCATGGCGCCGGCCGGGCATTCGGCGGTGTCGTTCCGCCAGCCCTGGCGAGGGTTCTGTCCCCCGGCCAGAGAGAGGTTTCCCTCCACCTGATGGATCATCCCCATCTCACCGTTGTCGATCATCTCGCGGAGGCGGCGGTTACCCCCCTGCTTGCGGCGATTATGGCCGATCTGGAGGGCGACGCCCGCCTTTCGTGTCGCCTCGTAGGCCTTGCGCCCGTCGGCGGCGGTCAGCGTGAGAGGTTTTTCGACAAACACGTGTTTTCCTGCGGAAGCCGCCTGGCAAATGATATCCACGTGGGTGGAGTGTGGGGTGGCCAGCAGGATCCCTTCCACCTCGGAATCGCTCAGCAATTCGTCCAGACTTGCCGCCTTGCGGCAACCGACCTTTTCCGCGAACGACTCGCGTCCTTCCTCGCTCCGCGCGAAACAGCTGACCACCTCGGCCGCGCCGCTGCGGTCCACCGAACCCGCCAGCATAGCCCCCCACCCGCCAAGACCTACCGACGCCAGACGCACCTTGTCTTCAGCCACGGTTTCTCCTTTTTAATGTAATAACGATTGCCCTCTGCCGAATTCCACCTCCGGCAGGCTGCAAACAACAGAAAAGGCGCGGGGGGCTCGCGCCCCCCGCGCCATGATCCCGTGTTGCGAACCGCCTCCTTACTTCATCATGAACCAGGAGTCTTCATCACGAAGCTCCAGGGCAGTGTCATCTCATCGTAGCGCATCTTGTAGTCAAGAACCTTCGTGTTTACGCCGTACACATCATGGCTCTTGGCGATAGGCTTGTGAGTGGCATTATTGTGCATGAACCAGTTTGCCTCCTCGAGCCGCTTCTGCTGAAGGGCCGAGTCGGCGGTCCTTAAAGCCTTGTCGATCATCGTTTCATATTCCTTGTAACAATGAGGGCTCCATTTTCCGCCGCAGGACATGACGCCGCGGAAGCTGTTGCCCGGTATGCCGCCCTGGTTGCCGTAACTGGAAATAAACATCATGTTTCCTTTTAACGTACCCTTCGCGTATTTCTTGAACCTGCCTCTCCAGACCCTTTTCGAGGAGGCTTGGCATTTTGCGTCAACACCAATTTTTTGCACCATACTGACAATCGCCTCACACATTTCAACATCAGCCGGGATCGTGTTTCGTGGGGAGATCATGGTCAATTTAAAACCCTTGCCATAGCCCGATTCCTTCAAGATCTTCTTCGCCTTGGCCAGGTCATAGGGATACCACGATTTCATCTTGGGGTTGTAGCCGGCCGCCATCCCCTGGTGGATCAGCTGGAACCAGGGATCGGCACGGTTCTGCAAGAGGGTCTTGATGATGAGCGGCGTGTTAATGGCGTGGCTTATCGCCTGGCGAACCTTGAGGTTCCCCATGGGCCCACCATGCTTGGTCAGGTAGCCGACGTAATAGATACGGATGCTGGGGGTGGTAAGCACCTTCAGGCCCGGTTTGGCGTTGATCTGCTCGATGAACTGGGGCGCCACCCTCATGGCGAAGTCAATTTCGCCGGTCGTCAGGGCCTTCACGCGGGTCGTGGGCTCCCGGATAATGCGAATGATGAGGTTCTTGGGCCGGTTGGGATATTTATTCATTGCCCCACCAACGGGGATTCGCTTCCATCACGAACCTCTGGCCCTTTTTCCATTCTTTGAGGACGTAGGCGCCCGAGCCATAGCTCCCGGTCGCGATTTGGGCGTATGTCAGACCTTTGACGGCCTTGCGGTTGATGACGTGACCCCAGGTTCGCATCAGGGCCGGCAGGTCATTCATCGGGCCTTTTGCGTGGATGTAGAAGTTTCGATCGTCGATGATCTCCACCCCTTTGATGTCCTTGTAATAGGACTTCACCGAACTCTGCAGGCCTGCGTCCTCCCAGACGCGGTGGAGGGAGAACTTAACGTCCGCGGAGGTGACTGGTGTTCCGTCGGCGAATACTGCGCCCTTGCGCAGGGTGAATTTAAATTTCGATGCGCTGACGCGCTCGAATTTTTCGGCCAGCCAGCCGTAGAGCTTGCCCGTTTTCAAGTCCGCCTGAACGAGGGTATCGTAGGTCCACGGCCACAGCATCGTGCCCATGAAACCGGGCGTTTTTCCCGGGTCCCAGGTTGCCGGTTGTCCATGGACAGCGAGCCTGAGCGTTCCCTTAAAGGCCTCGGCGCGATGAGCGGCGAAGCCGATAAGGGCCATGATAAGAAGAGCAACCAACCACTTTCGCATAGCACTTTCCTCCTTTGAACGACAGAGTGATAATTTCTTCATCACAAATGAAATCTGTTACGTTGTTTCTTGGAACGGTGACGCAAAGGCACGCAGTAACACAAATTCTGCACCGTTAAAAGTATGATTTGCAAAGCATTGTGTATCAGAATGTAGAAGAGGTCAAGTACACGAATAGCCGCCATTTGGAATTCAGTAGCGACCATTTCAGGAAAACTTCATGGGAGCAGTTACTGGAAATCAAGGAGAAATTTCATGTCCGTAGGTATCTCCCCCGCCCCCGTGGACGGGGATTATGTCGTCAAACCGGCGCAAGAACCGATACAGATTCCGGCGGAGAACCCGCCGGGAGATTGCTCGGAGGTTGCCGAGCGAATCATGGGCGAGCTTAAAGCGCCTGGTGTGGATCGCATCGAAACCCACGAATTCGTTTCGGGCCGGCCGAACTTCATCATCCAGGCCGGCGAGGAGGCACGGGCGATTCGTGCGGCCACTTCGTTTTCGGCGGCCACATGGACACGGATGGTGTGTAACGGCGAGCCCTTCCAGGTCGCTCTGGTCAGCAGGCTCGGAGGAAGGCTTGCTCGGAGTTGTCTTGACCGCAGCGGAAAAGATGTACATCATTCATTCTATCAATGCGCAGAACACTTATGATCCGGCACAGTATCCGGGTAACTTTTGCATCGCAGAATCTATTTTATTTACGAGGGTAGTATTTTTTATGCGCGCCTATATCATCCGCGGTCTACTGCAGAGTTTGATTGTCCTGTGGATGGTCCTCCTCATCGTCTTCTTGATGCTCCACATGACAGGGGACCCGGCCGACGTCCTGATGCCCGATGAAGCCACCTTAGAAGAAGTCGCCGCGTTCAACAAAGAAAGGGGCTTCGATAAGCCGATCTACGTCCAATACTTTAATTTCCTGTTCGGCCACAAAAAGAACAAGGGCGTTTTGAGGGGCGATTTCGGAGATTCATTCTACCACAATGTCCCCGCCATGGGCCTTGTCACCGAGCGCATTCCCGCCACGGTAATGCTCGCCGTTTTTGCCCTTTTCGTGGGGCTTGTGATCGCCATCCCAACCGGGATCTGCTCGGCCGTTTTCCGTAAAACCTGGATCGACTATTTCAGTTCGGTTTTGTCGATGGCGGGCCAGTCCATCCCCAACTTCTGGCTGGGCCTAATGCTTATTATCTTATTCTCTGAAATTCTCGGGTGGCTGCCGACATCGGGCTACCGGGAGGCGAAGAGCATCATCCTGCCGGGACTGGCCGCCGGTCTCTACGCCACGGCCCGCATCATGCGAATGATGCGCTCGACACTGCTTGAGGTGATGTCCCAGGACTTCGTGAATACGGCACGCTCGAAGGGAATCACCGAGGCACTGGTCATCGGCCGCCATGCCCTCAAAAACGCATCAATCCCCGTTGTCACCATCATCGGCCTAGAACTTGGCGGCTTGCTCAGCGGGACGGTGGTCATCGAAGTCATCTTTGCCTGGCCAGGGGTGGGTTGGCTGGTGGTGGAATCTATCAATGTCAACGACTATCCGGTTGTCCAGGCGGCTGTGGCCCTGCTTTCGTTCATGTTCGTGGGCGTCAATCTCGCCGTGGACATCATGTATGCGTGGCTCGATCCGCGCGTTACATACAATTAGCGCAGGCGGAGGCGAGAAACATGGCGATGGACAAACCCCTGGACGCTGACACCGCCCCCCGCTTCGATCAGGATTTGGACGAGCGCGGCCCCTCAGATTTACAACTGGCGCTGCGCGATCTTTTAAAGCGTCCTCCGGCGCTCTTTGGAGTTTTTTGCCTTTTCATCACAATCCTTTGGGCTATCGTCCCCGGTCTTTTCTCACCCCATGACCCTTTGTCTCAGGACCTGTTGCGTCACCTGAAGCCCCCGGGTTTCGTGGACGAAGCGGGCAACACCTATTGGCTCGGCACGGACCGGCTCGGGCGCGACATCTTGAGCCGAATCATCTGGGGCTCGCGTGTCTCACTCTCTGTGGGTTTTGCCGCCGTCTTTATAAGCGGTTTTATCGGGATAGGAACGGGACTCGTTGCGGGCTACTACGGGGGCAAAATTGACGCCGTGATCAGCAGGATTGTAGACACCGCCCTCGCGATCCCGTTCGTCCTGCTCGCGATATCCATCATTGCGATCCTGGGAGCGAGCCTCCAGAACATCGTCCTCGCCATCTCCCTGAGGACGTGGACCGTCTACACGAGAGTGGTACGGGGAGGGGTCTTCGCATTAAAAGATACCGACATGGTCACTGGAGCAAAATCCGCCGGCTGCAACACCCCCCGGATCATGATCATTTATCTCCTTCCCAACGTATTTTCTTCCTGCATCGTGGTGGCCACCATTTATCTGGGCCGTATGATCATCATCGAATCCTCTTTTTCCTTCCTGGGCATGGGCGTGCCCCCCCCGACCCCGACCTGGGGCGGGATGCTCGCCGAGGGCCGCGGTTTCCTCGACACCGCCTGGTGGCTCACCCTCTTTCCCGGCGTGACCCTCACACTGACCGTATTGGGAGTCAATCTCCTGGGGGATTGGCTTCGGGATGTGCTCGACCCCAGGATGAAGCGCCTGGACGATTAGCGCGCCCGCAGGTGTGGCTGATCAGCCTCCCATATTTGAACTTTTTTTCGGCTCCCCAATAATTGAAAGGGAAATCATGACAAGAATTTTTGTGCCTCAACCGATTCCGGAGGTCGCAGCCGCTGAACTCGATAAACTGGGCGAGGTGACCACATATCCACACGTTGACCGCATGATTCCAGAATCAGAGCTGCTGGAAGCCGTGCGCGACAAACACATACTATTCGGCATAGGGGAGATCCCCTTTAACGAGCGAGTTTTCGATGCGGCAAAAGAGTTGCAGTTTGTCTCCGTCATGCATGGGTCAGCGAAGTTCATTGATTTTGCAGCGGCGACGCGCCGCAACATTCCGGTCTCGGGGCAAAAAAGCATGACCCAAAAAACAACCGCGGAATTCACATTCGCTCTTTTGATGGCGACGGCGTGGCGATTGCCGGAGGCGGATACGTTCCTCCGAGAGGATCGCTGGCGGCAGAATCAGTCGATGGCTTTTATGGGTACGCGCCTCTTCGGCAAGACGCTCGGGATCGTCGGGATGGGCCGAATCGGACAACTGCTAGCGCGCAAAGCCGCCGCTTGCGATATGCGCATTACCTACAACAAGCGCACCCCCCTGAGCCCGGCGGAGGAATTTGTTCTCGGTTCAGCCGAATTTCGCACCCTTGACGATTTGTTTACCGAAGCGGATTTCATCGCATTGACCCCGGCGCTCACCAAAGACACGGTGGGTCTCATCGATGAACGGCTCATCTCTCTCATGAAGCCGAGCGCCATTCTGATTAACACTTCGCGCGGCCTCATTTTGGACGAGGTGGCCCTGGAGAAAGCCCTGAGAGAAAAGCGAATACGGGGCGCCGGGCTGGACGTCTATCAGACCGAGGTTCCCGAGCCCAATCCGGGGCCGATAGCGGGGCTCAAGAGCCTTCCGAATGTCGTTCTTACTCCACACATAGGCAGCGCGGGCCGCGAGACGCGCGAGGAGATGGCCTTGCGTACGGTGATGAATATCGAGCGCTTCCTCGCCGGAAAGCGGCCGTATGATGTCTTTAACCCCGAAATTTATGGCGAGGCGGCCATTACGGACGAGGTCATCGGATAGCCAACGAGACGACTGTTTTACTTCCGGGAACCCTTGCGCCTTGAAATAATTGGATCTCAGCCAGGTCTGAAACCTGTGGGTGGCGAATTAGTAATTCCACATAAATCAATCACTTCTTCGTCTCGCCAAAGAAGGCTCGATGTTCACTCACTACTATGCACAACAGAGTTGCACTGCCGGTCGAGCGTCCTTTGTTTATCATTGAATAAAAAGGCGCGCCGATTAATAAAGAGGAAAATATCCAACGATATTGTTCCAGGATGAGTGCTACATCAAAGGGACATCACCCTACTTGAATTTCTTTCGTTACTTTGCAAAGTTTCTTTGTTGCCGTTTGGCTGAGGTAAATGCGCCACGTCCCGTCCATATGTCACGTTTTGTGATCGGCAAGTCCAACACAAACTGTGTTTGGATTCGGATTGACAAAGATTGGATATATCGGTAATTGGCCCCGGTAATTGGCGAACATCAATACGCCTCACACGGTGGCCTCTCGTTGTATATGGTGACCGAAAGGAACTACCTCTCCACGCTCACGCCTACCGAGGGCGAGATCTGCGCACGTGGCAGGCCGAGACCGTGACGGCGCCGAAGAATAACACGGATAGCCATCATGTCGGTTCTCTTCATCGAGCCCTGTCTCCTCTCTTCGATCGACGGATCGATGAGGCAGAGCCGTGAGAGGATCGGCGCGCCCAGGAACGTGGATTCCGTTGCGGCCTGACAGCCGGCTGGCCCGTGCCGGAAACCCGGCCCCGGACGGTCAAATGCGTCCGGATTTCGCACTTTGACACATTAAATATGCGCCTGATATACTAAAGGTAGGGATTGTCCGTTGATAAAATATGGAAGTTTCAATGCGCTAGTCAATCTCTAAAATAGGGGGTTCAAGATGCGCTATTCGATCTCTATCAGGCGTCGGCTTCAAATTACCGCAACAGCTGTAGTATTCGGTTTGGCAGCCGTAGTTGTTGCGCCCTTTGGCGGTCGCGCCGAGGCAGCGAAAGTATTGCGGCTGGGCGTGCTCGGCCCTCTTACCGGCGATCTTGCGTTCGGTGGTGAATTCCAGCTCAAGGGGGCCCAACTGCAGGCCGATTTGCTGAACAAGATGCAGAACAAGATCAAGATCGAGATCATCGCCGAGGATGACGAATCCAAATGTGACGTCTCGGTCTCGGCTGCGCGCAAGCTGATCGCGCGTGACAAGGTTCATGCGCTCCTCGGCGCATGGCAAAGCACTTGTACGCTCGCTATCGTTCCGATTACCGCGGCGGCGAAAATTCCGCAATATACAACGAGTGTCGCGGGGCCGATCACCCAGCAGGGTTCCAAGTGGATCTTCCGGGTTGCCGTTCCGACCAAGGGCCTGAATATAGCAACCATCAATTACGCCGTTAAGAAGCTTGGTCTGAAAAAGATCGCCATCCTTTCGTCCAATGAGGAGGTCGGAAAATCCTTTTCCGCCAGTACCGCCGCTGTATTGAAAACGCTTGGGCTCAAGCCCGTGGCGAAACAGGAATACGCGCGTGGCGACAAGGACTTCACGGGCCAACTCGGCCGTATCAAGGCCGCGGGCGCAGATGCCGTCATTATGGCGACGGGATTCCAGGAGCAGGCCATCATTGCCCGCCAGGTGAAAGAACTCGGCATGAAGGTTCGGCTTCTCGGTGGCGATACCATCGGCGGGAATCCGAAGTTCGTGGATCTCGGCGGCAAGCACGTAGAGGGTATGGTGTTCGCCACGACCTTCATCCCCGTAAGTTCCGACAAGCGTCTGGCGCCCTTCATGAAGGCCTACATTGCGAAATACAATGAACGTCCCGACCCTTGGGCCGGCGAGTTCTATGACGCGGTGGGCATCGTATTCGAGGCTGTCAAGGCCAACGGCTACGTCCCCGACAGCAAACAGATAGGCGCGTTTACGCGCAATCTCACCAGCGCGAAGAACAGCTACAGCGGCATCCTGGGCAACGTCTATTTTGCTAAAAACGGAGACGGCGCCTGGGAGCCGATAATCGGGGAAATTGTCGATAGCAGCAATGCCGACGGAGAGTTTTGGCGGTCTCTCGGTCGATAGCGTTTACTTGAAGCTCACGGCAGTCCGGTTGCTTGCAACCGGACTGCCGTGAGTGGTTTTCGGGCCGGCGACTTGAGAGTTGATGGCCTCATCGCTCGAATATCGGCGCGGAGGCCATTAGTCACGGATGGTGCTATGCGTTCCATCGGCCGAAGTTGCCGCGCCTAGCAACCTGTCCCAGAAAATCTCCGCCTTGATTGATAACCTGCGACGAAAACCCTCCCCGCGTTGGCCGAGAAAATCTGCGGCGAGGCAAAACGACGGAAGAGGTGTCTGGATTACGAGAAAACTGGCCGAATAGGCTTCGTAACACGCTCAGATCACCAAAATCAGACCGCCGGATGCCGGCGGTGGAGACCCCATCCCAGCGGTAGTGAAATTCGGATATGATCACCACGGTATTGAAGGTTATCCGGGGAATGCGGGATCAACACAAACGACGCGGAACGGTGAAATGGGGATAGATTTACATATCGTCACGCAGCAGGTTGTCGGCGGGCTGGCGGTCGGCTGCGTTTATGCCCTGATCGCTCTTGGCTTCACGATGATGTTGCGGGCCACCGAGCTCGTCAACTTTGCACAGGGCGAACTGGTGATGTCAGGCGCCTTCATCGGATATACCCTCTTGGTAGCAACACCGCTGCCGTATTTAGCCGTATTCATCTTAGCGAGCATCTTGACGGGCATTCTGGGCATGCTAATCGAGCGCGTAGCCCTGCGCCCGATACGACTGCGACAATCGCCGCTCTTGAATTTGATTATCGCAACAATTGGGATTGGGATATGCCTTCGGCTGGTCTCGCAGCTAATATGGGGAGCCGCGCCGCTGCGTTATCCGGTATCCGTTGGCCAAGTAGGCCATCTTATCGTGGCCGGGCTGCCAATGAGCATTCAGCATATTTGGATTATCGCCCTTGCCATCCTCTCAATGCTCGGCCTGCATTTCTTCTTTGAGCGAACACTTTCCGGCATCGCGTGGCGGGCGTCGGCATATGACTCATACACGGCGGAAATTCTAGGTGTAAGTTTCGATCGCGTCGTCACGATGACTTTCGGCATCAGTTCCATGTTGGCGGGTGCCGCCGGCGTCCTCGTCGCACCATTATTTTTTGTCGCGCAGGACCTTTGGCTGCAGGGACCCCGATCATTCGCCGCTGCGGCACTGGGGCAGTTTCACATACTCGGTACGATGATTGGCGGTCCCATTCTAGGCCTCCTGGAGACTTTCGCCGCGGGTTACATTTCATCCGCTTACAAGAACGGGATTGCCTTTGGCATCACCATCATTGTGCTGATGCTCGTAGCGATTCCTCGAATGCCGCGTGGCGGGAGCTTGGTGTTCAGGTACGGGCGGCAATCAATAGCGGACTTGTTTGAGTTGAACGATAAGCAAGCCGCCCATCTCAGGTACGGCATGATCGCCGCGCTCGGTGTCCTCGCCTTTCTGCTGCCGTTGCTCCTCGATACATATGAGATATATCTCGTCACGCTCATCCTGATCTACGCCACGGCCGCCCTCGGACTGCAGCTCGTAATCGGATACGCCGGCGCCATCATCGTCGGTCATGCGGCGTTCCTGGGAATTGGCGCCTATACTTCAGCGATCTTGACCGTATACTTTGGCGTTCCATTCCTCCTTGCAATTATTGCGGCGGCGATTGTCGCCGCAGTGTTCGGGTTGCTATTCGGACCGATATTGAGGCTGCCGACCCACTTCTGCGCCATCGCAACCCTGGGTTTTGGCGAGATCATGCATCTCGTGTTCATCAACTGGAAAGACGTAACAAACGGGATGTCGGGCATTAGCGGTATTCGAAAACCGTCCATCGGTTCCTTTGTGTTCGAGGAAGGGGCACCCTTCTATTTTCTGACGATAGCCGTACTGGTGATCGTCTTCGTGGCGTTACAGCGCCTGATAACGTCACGTTATGGCCGTGGTTTGATCGCGGCCCGCGAGAACGAGCTGGCTGCGATCTCCATGGGAGTGAATGTTGCATGGTACCGGACACTCTCCATCTGCATCGGCGCCGGTTGCGCCGGGATTGCAGGTTCTCTGTATGCCCACTTCTTCTCCTATATCAGTCCGGATTCCTTCACGATCCTGCAGTCGATCGCATTTCTTACGATGGTCGTGATTGGCGGTCTTGGTAGCTTTGCCGGCGCCATTATCGGGGCGTTCTTCGTCCTTGGCGTTCCGGAAATGCTGCGTAAGCTTGCGGAGTATCGAATCCTGATCTTCGGGCTGCTTCTGATCGTGTTCATGATGTTCTTGCCGGGGGGACTGGCGGACCTCGGCCACCGATTGCTATCCATATTTAGACGGAAGGAAGGAACTCCTGAAGTCTCGGTTGCCAGTTCGGAGACAAACGAAATCTTAGCCGCCAATCCGGTGAAAAACAATGTCAATTCTTAAGGTAGATGATCTGACCGTGAATTATGGGGCGCTCACGGCTCTCTCAAGGGTATCGCTCGAGATTGACAATGGTGAGATACATGGTCTGATTGGTCCGAACGGATCGGGAAAGACGACTCTTTGCAACGCGATTACGGGGTTTCTGCGCCAAAAATCGGGAGAGGTCGTCTTTAACGGCCAGAACATTAGCTCGACCAAGGCATACAACATGGCCGGCCTGGGTATTTCGCGCACCTTTCAAGACCTTCAAGTGTTTTCGGAGATGTCGGGGCTCGAGAACGTCATGATCGGTTATCATGGCAAGAGCCGAAGCGGTGTTATCGGCGGGGTAGTTCGCCCGCCCCGGGTCATGCGGGAAGATTCGGAGATCAGGGACAGGGCGTATGAGGCGCTTGAATCCGTGCGCCTCGCTCATCTTGCTAACCGGCCGGCCAACCGGATGTCGTTTGGACAACAACGCATGTTGGAACTTGCGCGCGCACTGGTTTCCGATCCGCTGCTCGTCCTGTTGGACGAGCCGGCCGCGGGTTTGAGTCCGGTGATGTACGAGAGGCTCACCGAAATCCTGGATAACCTGCGATCTCGCGGGAAGACGAGCATATTGCTGATTGAGCATGTCATCCGCCTGGTGATGAGCATTTCCGACCGTATCACGGTTCTTGATCACGGCGAGAAGATCGCCGAGGGGACGCCCGAGGTCGTTCGCAAGGATCCGAATGTAATCGAGGCCTATCTGGGCAAGGCGATGAAGTATGTTGAGGCTTGAGAATATCCGGGCCTCGTATGGCCCCGTACAGGTACTGAGCGGGGTCTCGCTCGATGTTCCCGCCGGCAAGGTCATTACCCTACTTGGCGGTAATGGCTCGGGAAAATCGACAACATTGAAAACGATCGTTGGCGCCGTTAAGGCGAGCGCCGGCAGCATTCGATTCGAGGATAAGGAAATTTGCGGTATGGAACCTCGTGAAATCGTTCCAATGGGCATTTCTCTTGTGCCACAGGGGCGCCGCATCTTCGCGCCACTGACGGTTATGGAGAACCTGAGGCTCGGCGCTTTCGCGCGGCGCCGCCAAAAGAAATCAAAGGATGATTTCGAGTCAATCTACGAACGGTTTCCGGAGGTTCGCCAATGGCTGAGTCGCAAGGGCAATACGCTCAGTGTCGGACAACAGCAGCTCGTCGCATTTGGACGCGGTCTGATTTCGCAGCCGAAGCTTCTGTTGCTTGATGAACCTTCGTCGGGACTTGCGCCGATCCTTGTCGAGCGCCTGGGCGAAATCATCATGAAACTGAAGGAGGCCGGAATGACGATTCTTCTGGTCGAGCAAAATGTCCATCTGGCGCTCTCGGTCGCTGACTTCGGGTACATTTTACGCGACGGCAAGATCTCCATGGCCGGGCCCACCGCCAATCTTATCGGAGACGGTGACCTGATACGCCACTACCTCGGGGGATAAAATTTCCGGAACCGCGTATTGCGACCGATGCGAGACGACAGCGGCGCCATACGGAGGCGAAATGCGTGTGATCCTGTGACAAGCGGTTGTCACGAGTCTCAAGATAGGAGAATCCGAGTATGCCCAGAACAATACAAGATCCGAGATTGCCTCCGCCATCAGGACCTTACTGTTACGCGTTTCGGGCGGGGGATTACATCTTTCTTGGCGGGATGCCGGGCATCACGACGGAAGCGTTGATGGTCGATGGCATCCCGAATGGCCGAATGGCCGGAGAAACGCCAGGTCGGGCAGATATGGAAGCCCAGACACGCCAGGCCATAGAGGCCCTGAAACTCGCCGTTGAGATCGCCGGTGGTCAATGGAGTGACGTTCTTCGGCTAAATCATTTCCTCGACAGTTGGAGAGAGGTCGGGCCATTTGTCAAAGCGTACGAGAAGTACCGTGCCCCCGCCGTACCGGCTGACACGCTCGTCGGCTACGGCCTCTATATGCCGTCGATGATCATGGAAATCGAAGGGCTGGCCGGCGCCGTAGAAACCACACCACTCTTGCCTACTGGGAAGCAGGCGCATGAGTATGCGCCGTCCAGTACCGGCAGGAGGATGGGCGACTTGTTGTGCCTGAGTGCGCGGATACCGATCGACGCCAAAGGTCAAGTCGTCTCGCCGGGGAATTCGAAGGCGCAGACCGAGGCTATTCTCGAGGGGCTCGGAGAAGTATTGTCGGAAAACGGCGGGTCCCTCGGGAACATCATTCGCCTGCGGGTATTTGTCCGTGACACGAGAGACGTGGAGGCGGTTGAAGCGGCAATCGCCAACGCTTTTGCGGATCCAAGACCGATCACGACGATCGTGACGGCGCCTTTGCCGATTCTCAAAACCGACGTAATGATAGAGCCGACCGCATATCTTGGTGAGAAGGAGTATCGGACGGGGCCCGGAAACGCCCGAGGCGTTTTGGCCGGTGAGTTGATGATCTCCAACGGAATCCTCAGCGTGGATGGCGAAAGCGGCGTGCGCGATCCCGGTGACATCCAGAAGCAGACGCGAAACGTCCTCGCCAACGTGGAACTTCTTCTGAAGGAGTTCGACATGGAGGTGTCGGACGTCACGCAATCGCAGGTGACGCTGACCGATTTCCGAGACTATGACGCCTACAACGCCCTTTACAGGAACTTCTTCGCCTTTCCGTTCCCCGCCAGGAACTCGGTCGAAGCCGCATTGGGGAAAATTTCGCATTACGGCTTGAAGTACCAGATCGAGGTTTCGGCAATCCGCAATGCCTCGAAAGAAGGGCTGGTCGTGACGGCTGAGGACAGTTTCTACTTCAGGCGCATCGAAATGGAAGGCGGAGCGTAAACCGAGGGCCTGGTCTACGAGCGACTGATGCGGGCGACGGCGGGGGCGGACTACAGGGCGCGAGAGGCAGTTGTCCTTCGCGGCGGGCGAAACCGAGAAGACCGTGGCGGTGCGCGGCGATGGGGCGGGCGAGGAGGAACCACCACGGCTCAGGCTCATCTCCACCAACCCGGACTTCGCCCCATGCTCATGCCTCGCACGCGATGTCCGCATCCTCGGCGAGGTGTTGTGGGTCGTGCGGCGGGTGTGAATACCAGACACCGACACAGCAAGGGCCTGGAGCCGTCGCCATGATGGTGTGAACGCCCACGGATTTCCCCCTTTCCCATGGATCGTACATATGCCTTTTTCGCCCGGTAGACGCGGAGAGGCGTTTTTACCGGCCGCGAAATTGTTTTATCCTATTGATATCCTTGGGCAACAGGCATTATTCGAAACCTCGTTCGGAACTCTCCTTCCGCAATATGTAATCTAAACGGAAACGAGGAAATTCAAACTCCCGCGCATCCCGGCGGGTCTTGTTGGATTATTATACAACCTTCCTCCAAAGTCAGACCCGCAACTGCTTGCTTATGCTTTTGTTCAGTTGCCCCGCAATGTTCGGTCAGGAACTACCGGATCGCGCCCCATGACGGCGTTTGATTCGCTCACGCGGCCAGGATTCGTTGTTGGGGCAAGTTAATTTTCGGTTGACAAGAACGGGAACGAGACCTATATTTATTAAAATATAAGAAATAATTTCTCTATATTTAAGAATATATATGTCTACCTCTTCCCTTAAGACGATAGACAAAGCAATAGATCTCCTCTGGGCGATAGCCCATGGATCCGGCTCTTCTTCGGTGGAAGAGATTTCCTCCGAGATCCAACAGCCCAAAAGTACGACATACCGATTCCTCAAGACCCTTCAAACCAGGGGTTTCGTGGACGCTTCCGCCGAATACGGAAAATACCGATTGGGGTCTTCCCTCTCCCTCCTCTCGAAAAACATTTCTCAGAACGGACAAAATGGAACCCTTTGCGAACTCGCGCTTCCCGTCATGAGAAGGCTTACATCGGAAACGGGGGAAACAACTTTCTTGTGCATCAAATCGGGTCGGGAAACCATTTGCATCGAGTGCATAGAAAGTCGCCAATCGATCATCGCTCGTTTTTTTGTGGGAGAGGTGCGGCCTTTGCACGTTGGGGCGGCGTCGAAAGCCCTACTCGCCTTTTTGCCGGATCAGGACATCGAGACGATTATGCAGCAGAAACTATCGAGGGTGACAAAAAATACGAACATCGATCCCGTCAAACTAAAAAAAGAGCTCAAGGAGATTCGTGAAAAGGGCCACGCGTACAGCAACCAAGAGTTCATTGTTGGGGCCAGGGCAATTTCCGCACCGGTGTTTGATGAACGGGGTATCGTTGCGGCTTCCTTGACGCTCTCGGCTCCAGTTCACCGGATCGAAGACTCGAACCGGAAAATCCTTACCGCCCATGTCGTCAGAGCCGCTCGAGAGGTTTCGGCGTCCCTGGGTTGGCAGGAAGCTGAAGCATAGAAATCCTGTTTTCGGGAAATCTGTGTGAATTTTCGTGATATGGAGTCTTGTCGTTGCTTCATCATCCATCCGGGAGATCAAGAAAGGTTCTTTGTCTACCCAACCAAGGAGGACAGAAAATGATGCGCGCATTGAAGACGTTCACCAGGTTCGCAGTGCTGGCCATCACCATTTGGGCGATGACGATTTCCTCCGCCCAGGCTGCCAAGAAGTTCGTTACCATCGCCGGCGGCGCTTCGGGCGGAACGTACATCGTGGTCGCAACCGGAATGGCCAAGATCTTGTCCAAATACGTTTCGGGGATGCGGGCGAACGCCGAGGTCACAGGAGGCGGTTTCGGCAATACGCGCCTCATCGGAACCAAGAGAGCCGATTTTGGTCTGACGACCCCGGACGCCGCCTACTTTGCGGTGGAGGGAGGCGGGCGATTCAAGCCAGGAGAAAAATACAAGCTCCGCGCACTGATGAGCGGCCACGCCAGCATCCAGCATTTCGTGACGCTCAGGAAGTCGGGAATCAAGAGTTTGTATGACTATCGAGGAAAGCGGATCTCCATCGGCCAGCCGGGAAGCTCCACGGCGGCGATGGGTGTGGCAATGCTGGAGGTCCTGGGGATCAGCACTAAACAGTTCGCCCGAACGGATCATTTGACCCAAACTGAAGCTGTTGCGGCGCTGAAGGACGGAACCGTAGACGCAACAATTCAGCTCGCCGGAATTCCGGGCGGTGCGGTAAAAGATATCACTTCGACTCATGACGTGAGATTGGTCTCCATCTCCATGGATGACATGAAGAAAATCAACAAGATGCATCCATACTGGACACCTTCCCGCATTCCCAAGGGCACTTACGGCGGCATGAAGGGAGACGTCGGGGCGATGGCGTCGGCGACCATCGTCATCACCCACGCGGACACGGACAACGCGACGGTCTACGCAGTGACAAAAACGGTACTTGAGCACACCGATGAGCTCGGCGCCATTCACCGCGCCGGGTTGAAGTACAAACTTCCCGGCTCCGCCGGGAACATTCCCATTCCCATGCATCCCGGCGCCGCGCGTTACTTCAAGGAAAAAGGCATTCAGTAAGTTGCCGTACGGGCACTTCGGCGCTCCCGCCTGAGGGCGGGGGCGCCGACCACCTCAAGGGAGGCGCTCAGTGGAAGCGAATGGCGAACCGAAGCAACCGCCGGATCCGGAAGAGGCGGGGGCGATCGTTCACGGCCGGGCCCGCCCGGACAACGCCTTCGAGCGTTTTCTCAACCCGATCATCACCTGGTTGGCCATTGCGCTGGCGGTTTTCCACCTGTACACGGGTTTCGCCGGTGCGTACGGAGCGCTCATTCAACGTTCGATTCATTTAAGTCCGATCCTGGTTCTCACATACCTTCTTTACCCGACTGCAACGAACAAAAGGTTCTATATTTTCGGTCGACTCCTCGATGCCCTTTTCATTATCGGAAGTGTCACCATAGGCCTTTACATTATCGATCAATACCATGTTCTCACCTTTCGAGACGGGAATCCGAATCTGCCGGATATGCTCCTCGGAATCCTCGCCATCATCTTGGTTCTCGAAGCAACCCGGCGGGTCATCGGCTGGACGTTGCCGTTGGTTGCCGTGGCATTCGTGATCTACGCCTATTGGGGCCCGAACATGCCGGGCGTCTTCGGGCACCGCGGTTACGACTGGGGGCGGATTTTACAGCACACCTACACCAGCACGGAAGGTATTTATGGGCTGCCGATCGGAGTTTCAGCGACATTCGTCATTCTGTTCATCATCTTCGGGGCTATTCTTCAAGAGACCGGAGCGGGTCGATTTTTCATTGATCTCGCCTTCGCGCTTTTCGGTCGAGTGCGAGGCGGGCCGGCGAAAGTCGCGGTTGTGGGGAGCACTCTTTTCGGCACGATCTCAGGCAGCGCCACGGCCAACGTCGTGGGCACAGGGACATTCACCATACCGATGATGAAGCGTCTCGGGTACCAACCCACCTTTGCCGCTGCGGTCGAGGCGGTGGCGTCGACCGGCGGCCAGTTCATGCCCCCCATCATGGGTGCGGCTGTTTTCGTCATGGTTGAGATGATCCACGTCACATATAGAGAGATTATCGTCATGGCGCTGCTGCCCGCCATCCTCTATTACGTCGCGGTGTTCATCGCCGTAGACCTCGAAGCCGTGCGCCTGGGGCTTCGGGGGATGGATCGATCGGAGCTCCCCAAGGCGACGCGACTCCTCGCGGATGGCTGGCCCTTTCTCGCCCCCCCGGTCATTCTCGTATTCATGTTGATGTACATGCATTGGTCCCCGACAAAAGCGGGTTTTTGGGCGATTGCGTCTACGGTTGCCGTCAGCTCCTTGAAAGCCAGCAGTCGGTTGACGCCCCGGCAGATTCTCGGCGCGCTTCGTGCGGGAACAATGGCCACGTTGCAAGTCGCGCTCGCCTGCGCGTGCGCGGGAGTCGTGGTGAGCGTCTTCACGCTGACGGGCCTGGGGGCGAAGGTTTCTTTCGCTCTCCTCGAACTGGCCAATGAAGCTTTGCTTCCGATGCTGGTGATCGGCATGGTGACCAGCATTCTGCTCGGGATGGGGATGCCCACAACGCCGGCCTACATTATTCTGGCGGTGCTGATTGCCCCTTCCTTGGTCAAGGCCGGAGTGCCCCAGATACCGGCGCACCTCTTCGTCTTCTATTCCGGCATTATTTCGGCGATCACGCCACCGGTCGCATTGGCCGCGTACGCGGGCGCCGCCATAGCCAAAGCGCCTCCACTGCGGACGGGATTCCTGGCAATGCGCATCGGGCTGGCGGCGTTCATCGTTCCGTTCATGTTCGTATACAGCCCCGGCCTCGTTTTTCACGGAAGCCCTTGGGAAGTGGTTTACTCGATTGGGACTTCCCTCCTGGGGATCTTGGCCATCACTTACGGTGTGCAGGGAAGAATGTTGCGGGAGCTCTACATCGTGGAGCGCATGATTTTGGTGGTCTCCGGGCTTTTGTTTATCCCTTACTCGATTTCAGCGAACGGAATCGGCCTCTTCCTGTTCCTGGCCCTGGTCGCATGGCAACGCTGGAGATCCGTAGATGTTTCCTTACCTATTCGCCACGGAGCGGGAGCGGAGGAGGTTACGTCTTCTTACCCATCACGAAAGGAACAGCGATGACGCCCCAAGACGTAAATCGCGATTACAACTTGATGAACGTAAAAGTTGTGACGCCCGAAGAGATTCGCCACGCCAACGTGGCTCTGCGCGACGGGCAGATTGCTTCAGTCGAAGAAGGCCCTCTTCCCGGGAGAAGCGCGGAGGAGATCGATCTCGGGGGGAAATTCCTTCTGCCGGGAATCATTGACCCCCACGTACACCTGCGCGACATGGGGGAATCCGAAAAGGAAGACTTCACCACCGCAACCGCCTGCGCCGCCGTCGGCGGAGTGACGACGGTGATGCAAATGCCCAACGGCGTACCTGATGTTCTCACGGCCGAGGATTTTCGCGAACGAAAGTCGCTGATCGAAAATCGTACGTACGCAGATATCGCCCTCTATGCCTGGGCTTGCGATCAGAACCGAAAAGAACTCCATCACTTCCGGGAGTTGGGCGCCATCGGTTACAAGATTTTCACCGCTGTAACGGGGGCCTTCAAAAAAGACTTCGAGGATTACATTACAGTCGACATAGACAAGCTCTTCCTCCTGTTCGAAGAAATCGCGGGCTTCGATGGACAGATTGGAATCCACGCCGAATCAAATCCGATTCTCGATCTCTTCACCGAACGATGCAAGGAAAATATGAAACCGGACATCGACGCTTGGCGTCTGAGTCGGCCGAATTTCGCCGAGGACCTCGCGGTCTTCGATGCCCTCACCCTATCCACGGCCACGGGGGCCCGTTTGCATATATGTCATGTCATCGGCGCCGAGGCGGTTCAACTCATCCGCAACGCGAAGAAAAAAAATCCGAAGATCACCTCCGAGGTGGCGCCGTGCAATCTGCTCTTGTGCGACGAGGACCTTCACGCGGTGGGTTCATGGGGAAAATTCAGCCCGCCCGTCAAGACGGCCGCCGATCGCGATGCCCTCCGTGAAGGGTTCTTGGACGGGACCATCGACACCATGGGAACCGACCACGCCCCCCAGATAAACGAGCTGAAGAATGACGAAAATATATGGATCGCCCCTCCCGGCGGACCCGGCCTCGAAATTTTTCTGCCTTCGATGCTGAACGAAGTGAATCAAGGTCTCCTGACGCTCCCGACGCTTGTTGCACGTTTGTGCGAGGCGCCGGCGAGGATTTTCCGCCTTTTCCCGAGAAAGGGGACGATCCGCGCGGGAGCGGACGCCGATCTTGTGGTGGTCGATATGGAGCGGACCGTGCTCGTCGATCCGGCGAAGGGAAAAAGCAAAGGAAAGTACACGGCCTTCGCCAACAGAACTTTTGTGGGAGCGCCGGTGATGACCTTTCTGCGCGGGGAGCTGATCGCCAAGGACGGAGATTTGGTGGTCCCGCCGGGCAGCGGCCGTTTTGCTCAACCATCGCTGGATTAAGCTTCTTATTCTATTCATTCCTCCAAACAACGGAAAACCGCGGAGAAAAAATGAAAGATCAGTGCCTGTTGCTTCGTGATTATTACGCCACGCCCGAGATGCGGACTATCTGGACCGAAGAGAACATGGTCCAAAAATGGCTCGACGTGGAGGCGGCCATCGCCTGGGCGCAAGGGGAAGTGAAGATGATTCCGAAATGGGCGTCCAAGGCCATCGTGCGCAGTTGCGACGTGAAGAAGGTCACCCCCCTTCTCGTCTTCCGCGAGTTCGAGAAGGCGCGCCACTGGATCGTCTCGCTGGTTCACGCTTTCGCGAAGGTGGCGGGGCCTGAAGGGGAATATTTCCATCTCGGAACGACGACCCAGGACATCCTGGACGGCGGTCTGACGCTGCAGATCCGCGAGTCTTACGTCCTCCTTCTCACCGAGCTTCGAGAGCTCGAATCCATCCTCGTCCGTCTGGCCCGACGTCATCGCACCACCGTCATGGCCGGTCGAACGGAGGGTCAGCAGGCCTCTCCCGTCACATACGGCCAGAAGATCGCGATTCTTTGCAGCGAGCTCCGGGATCACATCGAGCGACTCAAGGAGTGCAGCAAGCGGCTTTTTTACGCGAACGTCTCTTCTGGAACCGGCGCTCAGTCCACTTTCGTCTACCTGAGCGACCTTCACACCACCCGGCGGATGGAAACGTTGGTGGCCAAGCGGCTGGCGCTCCAAGTTCCCTACATCAGCATGCACCATCGGACGGACCGCTTTGCGGAATTGCTCAACATTCTCGCGCTGATCAATTCAACACTGGGGGAAGCGGGGATGGACCTCCGCGACCTCCAGCGGACCGAAGTGGCCGAAGTGGCGGAGCCCTGGGACATCGAACACCAGCACAGCAGCAGCACCTTCCCCCACAAACGCAATCCTGAGACAAGTGAATGGCAGGAAGGACTCGCCAAGCTCTCACGGACAAACGCGCTCGCCATGATGGACGTCCAGCAGCAGCACGAGCGTGACGCGAGCCGCTACGCCGTGGAATTCTCGCGAATCGCCGAGAGCTTCGGTTTGGCGTCATCCGCGGTCGCGGCGGCCAAGCAGATTTACGGCGGCCTTGTCGTCGACAAAAAAGCGATGCGCCGCAATCTCGAGCTTCAACGAGAGTTCACCATGACCGAAGCGGTGATGCTGCGCCTGTATCAGAAGACGAAGCGAAAGGTCGAAGCGCATACCATCTGCCATGACGCCGCCCAGCAAGCGAGGGAAGAGGGACGCTCGCTGAAGGAGTGCCTCCTCGCGTATCCGGTCGCGCGAAAACATCTCACCGTCGAGGAAATCGACGAGGTCACAAAACCGGAAAACTACATCGGCACATGCCCGCAGCAAGTTGACCGGGCGCTGAGGCGAATCGCTCAACTCAGACGCACGGACGGGCGGTACTTGCGGATGGGAAAGAAGGGATGAGCACAGCCGATACGATAACTTTGGCCGTCGCGGGAGACTTTTGGGTTAACCGCCCGCTCCCTCGAGATGAACCCCGCCTCGAAATGGTCCTCGATCAGCTCCGAGCGGCGGATCTCTCGGTATGCGTTTTAGAGATGCCGCTTTCGCGGCGGGGCGCGCCGGCCGAAAAGATCGTCCGCATGCGGGTGCCGCCGGAGCGCGTGGAAGATCTACATCACCTGGGGGTCGATTGCGTCACGATAGCGAACAACCACATGCTCGACTATGGTCCCGACGCCCTCCTGGACACCTTGGACATTCTGCGAAGCGAAGGAATCCCCTTCGTGGGGGCGGGCCGGGACATCGAAGAAGCGTCCTGTCCGTTGGTTCTCGAGGCAAAGGGCATCCACGTGACTTTTCTTGCGTGTGCGGCCACACTTCCTCTGGGAAGCGCGGCGGGAGAAGACAGGCCGGGCGTGAATCCACTACACGTCTTCACGGCCTGGGTGGTCGAGTCGAGCGCACGGACCCAAGAGCAACCGGGCACTCCACCTCCCGTTATGACTTTCTCCTCCCCCGAGGACATCCAGACCCTCCAGAACGCGGTGCGCGAAGCGAAAAGTTCCTCCGACCTCGTGGTCGTCCTGCCCCACTGGGGGTTGCCGAACGTAAACGCCCTCATGGATTACCAACGCGACGTCGGACACGCTCTCGCCGCGGCGGGCGCAGACCTCATCGTCGGCCACCACGCACATTGCATCCAACCGGTGGAGATGGTCGAGAGCACGCCGATTATCTACGGTGTGAGCAATTTCCTGTTTCACGAGCTTCCCGAAGGCATGTCCAGGAACGTGTACGATTTCATGTCGAAAGACGAACTCCTGGTGGAAGCCCGTCTCGGGGTGGAGGGAGTGCGCGAGTTGGCGCTCATGCCGCTCGTTTTGAACTCGTCCGGACACCCACGCCTCGCCGAACCGGAGGAAACGATGCGGATCGTGGGAGAAGTTTCCGACTTGTCGGCGAAATACGGAACGGTGATCGAGTTCGCCGGCAGCCGTGGCCTGGTCAGGCTCGGAGAAAAGGCGGCCTGATTGTTACAATAGGAGTGAGACAGGATGTCCAACGAAGGGACGGTTTCCATCGCGTTGGCCGGGGACGCGTTCATCGGCAAGAAGCTTCCTCGTCCGGGAGAGCCGGCAGCGGAACCCGTGCGCGCTCTTTTCGAGCGCATGGCGGGGGCCGACGTGACGTTCATCAACCTGGAGAGCCCGTATTCCGAAAGGGGCTATCCGGCCGAAAAATACACGTATCTACGGTCCCACCCTTCCCTGATCGATGAGTTGGACGAGATGGGGGTGGACGTTGTCACCCTCGCTAACAATCACATGCTCGACTACGGCTACGACGCGCTTTTGGACACCCTGTCCATTCTCGACGCGAAGGGGGTTCGGCGCGTGGGAGCAGGCCGGAATTTGCAGGAGGCGTACGCGCCGGCCATCATTCAGAAGGCCGGGGTCCGCGTGGCTTTCCTGGGTTTCGCCTCCACCCTTCCGCTCGGCTGCTCCGCGGGTGAGGAGCGCCCCGGCCTCGCGCCCATCCATATCTTTTCCGCTTTCGTCCTGGAGCCGAGCCCGAGAACCCAGGAACAACCCGGGACGCCCCCTCCGGTGAAAACTTTTCCGCTTCAGGCCGATATCACGCGCATGCAAAAAGTCGTGGCGGCGGCGAAGCGAGAGGCGGACATCGTGATCATCGCCGGTCATTGGGGGCTGGCGAGCCGCTACGACCTGGCGGAATACCAGACGTGTGTCGGTCGCGCGCTCGTAGATGCGGGCGCGGATGTGGTTCTGGGGCATCACTCCCACACGCTTCAGGCTGTCGAAATCTACAAAGGAAAGCCGATCCTCTACGGGGTAGGAAATTTCATCTTCCACGAACTGCCCGATGTCGGAAACTCCGAACTGTCCTACGGTGGCGTGATGACGCCGGAACTCATTAAAAAGCGCATGCCGCGGGAGACGGCTCTCTTTGAACTCACGGTCGAAAAGGATGGTGTAGCGGACTTAGGCTTCGTTCCGGCTTTGATTGACGATTCAGGCAATCCCGGCTTCGTTGACGGAGAGAGAGCCGAAGGAGTGATCGACCTCGTGGAGAGGCTCTCGGCGGAGTTCACTACCCGAATCACCCGGGAGGACGGCATGGGGAAAATCGTTCTGGGATAGAAGGCTTTGCCGGAGCTTCGCCGCATCGTCGACCCGGGCGCTTTCGTCAAGAGTCGCCCTGCATCTTCCATCAGTAGGAAACGATAGTTCATTCACGAGCGATGAGGATTGGCAATGGACATGTACCTGGAGGGGAAGGTTGCTCTCGTCACCGGAGGGACAAGCGGGATTGGAAAGGCGACGGTATTGGCCTTGGCGGACCAAGGCGCGAAGGTCGCCTTCTGCGGTCGGGATCAAGCCCGCCTGGACACCACCCTGAAGGTGGTCGAGGAGCGGGGCGGTGTGGGTCTCTCTCTTCGTGCGGACATCGGCGTGGAGGAGCAAGCCACGGAGCTCGCGTCTCGCGTGGTCGAGTCTTTCGGTCGGCTGGACATCCTCGTGAACAACGCAGGACGCGCGGCGCCGAGTTCGCTTCCCTCGCTGACGCCGGCGCAGATTCGAAAGACCGTGGACACGAAGATCGTCGGTTATCTCGTGATCACGCGCGAGGCGGCGCATTTCATGAAAAAGCAACATGGCGGACGGATCATCAACATGGTCGGAGGAACCGGGAAAGAACCCCTGCCCGGCGTTCTGGGAGGAAGCACGACGAACGCCGCGCTTTTGGGCCTGAGCAAAGGACTCTCCCAAGCCCTGGCCAAAGACGATATCCTGGTGAACACGATCTGTCTGGGGCAGATCGATACGCCCATGCAGGACTGGATGACGGAACAACTCGCCAAGGAACGAGGGATACCGATCTACGAAATGCGGCGGGCCCGTGAATCACAAATTCCCCTCGGACGATTCGGCTCTCCCGAAGAAGTGGCGGGGCTGGCGGTGTTTCTGGCGTCGGTTCACGCGGGCTACATCACGGGAGCAACGATCAACGTCGACGGCGGAAAATTCCATTCGATCTTCTGAACATTCGCGCGCCGTAGCCGGACAATAACTATTGCCGATAGCCTGGAAAATCCCTCGAGTTTCCAGCCGTTTTTTGGCCCGAATATTTCGCCCGCATAGAGACACCAGGGCATTTCCACCGGCTGTGAAATCCATTTATCCCGTTGATATTATTAGGACAGGTTCATTGCTCACTCATCAGTCGCGATTGACCTCATCGGTCGGGGCTGAGCACGCATTTCCTCGCATTTGTCCGTGGCGGCGAAGTTCCTGTCGGCAAGCGATGGGGTGGACGCCCCCTCCCGGCAGTACCACACTGTGGCAGGTTGCTTTGCTTACCGCCCGTAAGGAGGCACTCATGGGACAAGTGAGCATCATCGGCATCGATCTGCCGAAACAAGGCTTTCAACTCCACGGCGCGCGGCCGGACGGATCGGTCGCGTTCTGGAACAAGCTGAGCAGGGCGAAGGTACTGGGCTTTCTGGCCCACGTGGCGCACCGCGACTGATATCGCGAGCTTCGCCAGCCTTCGCGGCCACTGGCCCGCTCCCCGCCGGGGCCATGGCCAGCTACCGTAATCCGCCCGCTGGATAAGGCGATAGCCCGGATCAATCCTTGTCTGGGCGCGTGCCCGGCGCAGCCCCCGTTTTGGCCGTCCCGACGGCGCGGGCGGCAATGTTCGGCGATAAAAGTAGCGTTCGTAATTTTTTCCGCTGGAAGATAGCCGCCGGAGCCTACGTCACCCCGGCCCGCCGCACAGTAAGAAACGCCGGCCGGTATGGTGGATAACGGCGCCGCTTCAGGCCGCCGGCTGCGGTGCTCCTCCGCCTCTTGTGGATCGACTGCGATGACGGTTTTTACCGGGCCGGCCGGTCCTGGGTTCGGGCCTGTTACGGGGCTTCCGGGTTCTTCTATTGGGTCTGCGACTGCCGCGCTGATCCGGGGAGGCCGGCTTGGGATCGGCCGGGGCGGGTTCGTCACCAATCACCGTCAGCCGGCACTTGATCAGCTTTTCGATATCGCTCAGATAGGCCCGCTCGCTCGGATCGCAAAAGGCAATCGCCGCACCGCCCGCACCGGCCCGCGCTGTCCGCCCGATTCGATGGACATAATTTTCCGGCTCGTTGGGGAGTTCGCAATTGATGACATGGCTGACGGAAACCACATTGATGCCGCGGGCCGCGATATCGGTCGCCACCAGGACCCGCGCCTGGCCGTCGCGGAATCGCTTGAGGGCGCGCTGGCGGGCACCCTGGGATTTCTTGCCGTGGAGCGCCTCGGCTGCGACGCCGCCCTTGCCGAGCTGTTCTGCGACACGGTTGGCATGGTGCTTGGTGCGCGCAAAGACAATCACTCGCGACATGGCGGGATCCTTGAGAATGGTGTCGAGCAAAACCCGCTTTCCGGCGGTGGTGACGTGATAAATGCTCTTCTCGATACGATCGATCGGCGTTGCCTGGGGTGTCACCTCTATCCGCACCGGATCGGTCAGGATCTCGGCCGACAGCCGGGATATTTCGCTGGGCATGGTAGCGGAAAAAAGCAACGACTGGCGAGACTTGGGCATCGCCGCCATGATCTTGCGGACATCGTGCACAAAGCCCATATCGAGCATCCGGTCGACTTCATCGAGAACCAGGAATTCGATCGCATCGAGCCGGACATGCCCCTGCTCCATTAGATCGAGCAGCCGCCCGGGCGTCGCAATCAGAATGTCGAGCCCACGAACCAGCGCAGTGACCTGCGGCTTCTGGCCGACACCACCGAAGATTACGGTCTGACGCAGCGCGAGGTGCTTGCCGTAGGCGCGGAATTCCTCACCGATTTGGATAGCAAGCTCGCGGGTTGGCGCCAGGACCAGGGCGCGCGGTCTGCGGGCTGCTTTGTTGGCGCCGTTGTGATTGCGGTTTTTGACATTGTTGCGCTTGTTACGGGTGGCGCCCTCGTCGCCGCGTGGCCGCGACAACTGCTGAAGAATGGGCAGCGCAAAGGCCGCGGTTTTGCCGGTGCCTGTCTGGGCAATACCCAGCATGTCACGCCCAGCGAGAAGCTCTGGGATTGCTCGCGCCTGGATTGGCGTCGGGGCAGCCTTCATCGCTGGAAATGGGGATTCCAAAGGAAAGGGGGCCGCGCGGCCCCTTTTTCTCCGCGATGTCTAGTCCACCAGCCGCTTGAGTCGCGGGTCGAGCACATCGCGCAACCAATCCCCCAGGAGATTCACGCCCAGCACGGTCAGCATGAGGGTGAAGCCGGGGAAGAAGGCGACCCACCAGGCCCTCTCCAGGAACACCCGCCCGTCGGAGAGCATGCCGCCCCAGGTCGGCGTCGGCGGCGGAACGCCGAGCCCCAGGAAGGACAGGGCTGATTCGATGATGATCATCCGGCCGAGGTAGAGGGTGGCGATCACGATGGAGGAGGACATAACGTTCGGCAGCAGGTACAGTGCGAGTATCCGCCACGTCGGGCAGGCGACCGCCTTGGCCGCCATCACGTACTCGTTCTCTTTGAGGGAGAGCACCTCCCCCCGGACCACCCGCGCGTAGACGATCCAGGTTCTGAGCGCGATGGCGAGGATGACGTTCTGGAGGCTCGGCCCCAGGATCGCGACGATGGTCATGGCCAGCAGGATGAAGGGGATGGCCAGGGCGGTGTCAACGAAGCGGTTGATAACGGTGTCTATGAACCCCCCGAAGTAGCCCGCGATGAGCCCCAGCGTGATCCCGATCGCCCCGCTCAGGACCACGGTGGTCAACCCCACGAAGAGGGAGATGCGCGAGCCCCAGATGACGCGGCTGAGGATGTCGCGCCCCTGCTGGTCGGTGCCGAACCAATAGACGTTTCCCGCGGCGTCCGTGAAGCCGGGCGGCTTCAGATAGCGCGCCAGGTTCTGGTCCACGGGGTCCAGCGGGGAGGAGAGCTGCGGAGCGAGCGCCCAGGTTATCACAATGACCACGCAGATGAGACCGAAGATGGCGGGGGGCCTGCGGCCAAGCTCGCGCATGGCCAAGCGAAAATCCGACGGCCCCCTCTCTTCAATATCCGCCGCCCCCTCCGGGTTGGCCATCGCGGCCTCCTGATCCAGTGCCATGTATTCCCTCCCGGTCCTCTTCGCCGGCGCTCCCCGCTAGGCGTTGGCGTAGGAGATGCGGGGATCGAGCCAAGCGTAGAGAATGTCCACCACAAGGTTCACGAGAACGAACAGGAAAGCCAGGAGCGTCACCGCGGCCTGCACCACCGGATAGTCCAGGTGGTTGATTGCGTCCACCACCAGGTAACCCACCCCGGGCCAGGCGAAGACCGTCTCGATGACGACGGTTCCGCCGAGCAGGATCCCCAATTCGAGGCCCACCAGCGTCACCGCCGGGATGGAGGCGTTCTTGAGGGAGTGGTATAAGACCACGCGAGTCTCATCCACCCCCTTGGACCGAGCCGTGCGGATGTAGTCCATCCGCAGGACCTCGAGCATACCCGAGCGCATCAGGCGCATGAACCGCGCCGTGGCGTAGGTGCCCGCAGTGATTGCTGGCAGAACGATGTACTCGGGCCCCTCGTAGCCCGAGGTGGGTAGCCACCGGAGGCGCGCCGCGAAGAGTATGATCAACATCAGGCCCAGCCAGAAGTCCGGCATCGACTGGCCGATCGTCCCACCCACGGTGCTCACGTGATCGATCCATGTCCCGCGGAACGTGGCTGAGAGCAACCCGGTCGGAATTCCGATGATCAGCGCGATGAAGAGCGAGGCGAAGGCAAGCTGGAGCGTCGCCGGGAAATGCTGCAACACGAGGGCCATCGCGGGCAGCTCGTGGCGGAAGGAAAAGCCGAAGTCGCCCCGCAGCACCCCGTGGGTCCGGCCGTGCCCGAAGAGGAAGCGGTAGTACTGAACGTGGAAGGGCTGATCGAAGCCCATCATCTTGCGGAACTGGTCGAGGTCCTCCTGCGCGGCGTCGATCGGCATCAGCATCGCCGCCGGGTCCCCCGTCAGATACAGCATGAGGAAGACGATGAGGAGGACGATCTGCATGACGATGATGGCCTGCAGGCATCGCCGAATGATATAGACGCGCATCTACTCGCCTCTGGGGATCGCGGTTCGCTTGTCGTGGACTCGTGGAAGTGCTAAAAACTTCCGCAATTTCGAGAAATTTCCAAAATTCTCCCCCATCCAATCCCTCCCGTCAACGCGCCGCCTCCGGAGCCGCGCGAAGGCGCCACATCCCAGGTTTTCCGCGCTTATCGCTGGGTAGTGTCTCAGCTTGAAATTTTATGAGGGAATTTCAAACTGCCGCGTTGCGTTTCTTCCAGCGCACCTTCTCTCCGATTTGCGCAATTTCTTTTCGTCTTTCTGGTGAGAGTTTGTCTGACCTCGCCTTGCCGTCCTTGCGGGCGATTATCTGGCTGGGGGTTGAGACTCGGTGATTTCACCCGTTGCGATCCTCGCTACCCTAAACGGCGCAATCTACCGCGTCGCCAGGTCTTTTTTGTCCCTCCGATCCTGCAGCCATTTTTCGCTCCTCTACTTGAAGAGACATTGATTATTTCATTTTATTTCATAATGTGTCAACCCCCTTTTGCACATCAGGAAAAGGGGGTTGACACAGGAAATTCTATACGATAAACTTAATTATGGAGACCATTTTACGTTAGGATAGCGTGCCTTCCTGGGAGGATATGGACCAGGCCCGAGCCCCCGGCGGGGGGGTGCTTCGGTTCAAAGGCCGAGGAGAGGGTTGCCACCACGAAAGTTCGCATGCAATTCCCCTAGATGAAAAGGACATTCCGCCAGCGGTTCTCATCTCAGGAGTTGCCTTCACGCCGTCGGAAGAGCCCTCCATTGGGAGGGCGAGTCCGCGAAGAAGAAAGGGACAAAGTCATGCGCAAATCCTTGCTCGCAATCGCTTTACTAGTGGCCGCCGTGCTCATCTCCCTCACTCCGGCCCATGCTGCTCGGGGCACCATCACCATCGCCATTAATGGCGAGCCGGAGACCATGGACCCCCACGTCTACTCCAGCTTCATCGGGGCCATGGTTTGGCCTTGGCACGCGGACAAGCTCGTCATCTCCGACACTAAAACGGGGAAAATCATCCCCTGGCTGGCCGAGAAATATGAACGGCTGGATTCGAAGCGGACAAAATTCACCCTCCGAAAGGGCATGAAGTTCCGGGACGGCACGCCGATCGACTCCGCATCCATCAAATACTCCTTCGAGCGGATCGTGGACCCCGCCAACAGGAGCTATCAACGGTCCTACTGGAAGGACTTCGACGGGATCGACGTTCTCAACGAGCGCGAGTTCGTCTTCCGCATGAAGGTGCCCGACAACGGCCTCATCCCGCGCCTCACGACCTGGGGCCACGCCATCTCCCTGAAGAACAAGGGCAGGAGCCTGCCCGAGATCTCCCGCGATCTCATCGCCGGTGGCCCCTACATCCTCAAACGCTGGACCAAAGGCCAGCGATTCGAGTTTGAGGCAAACGACACCTGGTGGGCGAACGACCGGTTCCCCAACCGGCCGCAGCGGGTCATCATGCGCCCCATCGTGGAGGCCACCACGCGCGTGAAGGCTCTTCAGGCGGGCGAGATAGACATTTCCCATAAGGTGCTCCCCCACTTCATCCCAGAAATCGAGAAGGACCCCAATCTGTACGTATCCTCCAAGTCCTCCGTGCGAATCGCCTACATCGGCTTCTTCACCACGCAGGGGGGGGCCTTCGCGGACGTTCGGGTGCGCAAGGCCGCGAACTACGCCCTGAACGCCGAGTCGATGTACAAGACCTTCCTTGAGGGCTACGCCGAGCCGGCCCACCAAATTTTCCATCCCTGGACCCAGTTTGGCTACAACCCGAAGAAGCGGTGGTACGGATTCAATCTCGCGAAGGCCCGGCAACTCATGAAGGAAGCAGGCTACGAGAAGGGCTTTCAAGCTGACCTCATCAGCCCGCACGGAAACTCTCCCTTCGACAAGGAGAGTTGCGAAGCCGCGGCCTCGATGCTCACGAAGGTCAAGATCAATACCCGATGCCTCGCGCAGCCTTTCGCTCTCTACCGCAGAAGCTTCAACACATACGTCACGGGGAAGAACAAGACGCCCGCCATGTACTTCCTCTCCTTCGGGAACTCGAGCGGCGAGAACAGCACCATCCTCCGCGGCACCACCAGTTGCCGGGGGGCCTGGAGCGGCGCCTGCTTCAAGGAGCTCGACGAGGCAATCGACAAGGCGCTCGCGACCGAGGACCTGAAGAAGCAGCAAGCTGCCTTCGAGAAGGTTTCCGACATGATGAAGGAGCTGGCTACCCACAAGCCCCTTTACCGGCTCCACGACATCTTCGGCGTCAGCAAGCGGATCGAGTTCACCGCCCGTCACGACGAGCAACTCCACCCCTGGGAGATCGTCGTGAAGAAGTAGCGACCAGCCGCTCGGCTAAGGACTGGGCTCTGCAGGGGGTCCTCTCCCGGGCCGAAGGGGGCCCGAGTTGTTGGCACCCCATCCGTGAAGCGGTACCCACTGGAGGCGCTTCCCGGAAATTTAGCCAGGGAAGAAGGTCTTCCAGGCTCTTGGTGCGGCGCATATAGGGCGGCAGGATCACCGATGTGAAACGGATCGCCGGGCCGTCCCCGACCGCCCCGCGGTCGCGGACTCGGGGCTGGCGAACGCTCACCGCACCGATCTGGATGCCGCGCTTCGGTCGGCAGATAGCCGTTGCGCACCATCCGACGCCGGCCCGCCTCATCGACGAGCGACCCATGGATTTCCAGAAACGTCTCGACCTCGGCTTCCACCGCCTGGGCCAGAAGCTTGCGGGCGCCGGTCCGCAATACCTCCGTCAACGGATCCTCCTGAAAATCATCTGGGGAACGAAAGGCAACAACTGTATCTTCCTTCATGGCGTATCCTTTCCTTGGTCTCTTCCAAGTGGTGATCTCGACAATCACCAGGATACGCCGCCCTCTTTCTCAACACCGTACACAACATTCAGCTATAGCCCTAATCGAATCTTGCCGACCGTTTGCGGCGAACTGACTATGTAGGGCTCTCAGCTCCTCTGGCCAATTTAGGGGGGTGGCACCCCTTTTTAATGGCCTCAAACCTCCGAATCTTTCGTTCCCTAGGGACCCGAGAGATTTGGCTCATGTTTATGTATCGTAGTAACTGCCTTCTAAACCTTTAAAGTTGCTAAAATCTTCAAAAATTCCCCTCAACATTAAGAACTTATCTCAAAATTAGATTTTTAGTGAGTCAGGAATTGTTCATGGGTACAATGGTGCATGGCCATCACCCTGACAGATACCCAGTGGGAAAGGATTCGGCCGCATTTTCCGGAATAGAACATTCCTGGCGGCCGGCCGGGGCGCAAGGGGACTCCAAGCGGCAGGCCGCTTGGGGAGCCCCGCAAGCCGCTTCCCGCGCGGTGCGTCTTGGAGGCCATGCTCTGGATTTTCAACACAGGCGCCCAGTGGCGTATGCTTCCCCAGCGTTACCCAAACTACAAGAGGGTGCATCGTCGCTTTCAGCGGTTGTGTGAGCAGAAAGTTCTGCGGGAGATCTTGTGTGCGCTGGCCAACGAATTGAGAGAGCAGTGCGGGATCGATGAGTCAGAGTGTTTTGTGGACGTGATGTTCTCCCCGGCCAAGGGCGGAGGTAGGGGGGTCGGCCCCACCAAGCGCGGAAAAGGCGTGAAGATCATGGGGATCGTGGATCGGCACAGGCTGCCGCTGGCGACGAGCGCCCACGCGGCCAACCACCATGAAGTCACCCTGGTGCAGCTGACGTTCGACTTCTACATGATCGAAGCGAAGCCGGAGAACCTGATCGGCGAGGAGGTGTACGACAGCGACAAGCTGGACGAGGAGCTTCGCCAGCGGGGAATCGAGATGATCGCGCCGAATCGTACAAACCGGCGCAGGTTGCGCCGCTCTCAGCGCCGGTGGCTGGTGGAACGCTTTTTCCCCTGGATTTAGTGGCACCGCCGGATACTGGTTCGCCGGGAGTACTACGCGCAAAACTTCCTCGGGTTCGTTCAACTCGCTTGTACGCTCATCCTGCTGAAACAATTTTGAGATGGGTTCTAGAGCTTGTAGAGCTTCCTCGCGTTGCCTGAGAGGATCTTTTCCTGATCGGCGGCGGGGAGCCGCGCGAGGCCGGGGATCTCCCGGGCCGGGCCCCGGTTCCCCATATCGAAGGGATAATCCGTCCCGTAGAGGACGATGTCGGCGCCCAGGGTTTTGACGCCGAACTCGAGGCAGTCGGGGTGGTGGATGATGGTGTCGTAATAGAACCGCTTGAAATACTCCTCGGGCGCCTTCGCACCGCGCACCTTGGGCTCCTGGCGCTCACCGTAGCCGTGCTGCCACCGGCCGCGGATCCAGGGGGTGAAGCCGCCAAAGTGGGCCAGCAGGAACTTCAGGTCGGGGAAGCGATCCAGCACCCCTCCGAAGATGAGGCAGGCGACGGCGACGGCGGTGTCGAGGGGGAGCCCGATGAAGTTTTGGAGGTAATAGTCCTTCAGGCGATCGTCCACGCCCATTGCGTCCACCGGGTGGATGAAGACAGGAACGTCGAGGGCGGCGACCTTCTCCCAAAAGACGTCGAGGGCCGGATCGTCCAGATTCTTCCCCGCCACATTCGAGCCGATTTCGACGCCGATATGGCCACGGTCCACGGCACGGCCAAGTTCATTCGCCGCTGCTTGGGGATCCTGAAGGGGGACGGTGGCCATGCAGTGGAAATTTTCGGGAACTTCCCGGGCAAGATCGGCAAGGGCGTCGTTGAGAGAAGCCGCCAGCTCCTTGTTCAGCTCCGCGTCCAGGCCGTAATTGGAAATTGGCGGAACGACCGAGAGGATCTGCTTGTCCACCCCCATGTTCTTCATGTCCTGGAGGCGCATCTCCGCGTCCCAGGTCTCCCGGGGAAGCGGGTCACGGTGGGCGCGCTCCACCCCGAGGACAGTGGTTCTCGAGACGAGCAGTTCCCATTTTTCACCCTGCTCGATCGAAATGGACGAGCCGAACTTCCTGGCGCGCACTTCGTCGATGAAGCTCTGCGGAATGATGTGGGCGTGGGGGTCGATGACCAAGGTATTTTCCTCCGAGGGCTGAAGACGGATTCCCTCCTTGCGGAACAGGAGGGTCGAATTCATAAGTGTGCGCATTCTCCATCTTACACTGCCGGCCCGCCACCTGCCGGCGCTGGGGAAAGGGGTATTCATTTCCGCATGGCGGCGGTGTACTTCAAGGGAGAGCAGACCAATTAGCGGGAAGCAGGAGCGCGTCTGACCCAGATGAGATTCGAGGGATCCTGTGCGAGGGACGCCCCGGACCGGCCGGCGGATGGCGGGTATTTACGAGAACCGCCACGCCGGCGCGCGGGCGATCCAACGGAAACCGATACCGCTGAAGGGAAAGATCGAACCCGGCTACAATACGATGCGCTCTTCGGTGTCGCCGTCGAAGAGAAGCACCTCTCCGCGCTTGAAGTCGATGTTTACTCTGTCGCCCGGCCGTGCGCCGTGAGACGCCTCGACCTTCGTGATGAGCGTCTCATCGCCTCCGTAGTCAATGAAAACGAGAGTCTCATCGCCCAGAGGCTCGATGAGGTTCACGGTCCCCACCGAGACGCCGCCACTCCCCACCAGTTGGACATTCTCGGGACGCACGCCGACGCTCACAGCGCGCCCGTCGAGCGCGGACCCCATGTCTCTCCCTTCGAGCGTGCACATGAGATTATTCGCCTTGAATCGGACCGTGCCACCTTGGGCCTCCAGGTGGCCGTGAATGAAGTTCATGGACGGGACCCCAAAGAACCCCGCGACGAACATATTTCGGGGATTGTTATAGATAGACAGCGGGTCGCCGATCTGCTGAATGCGACCGTCCTTCATGACCATAATCCGATTGGCCATCGTCATGGCCTCCGCTTGGTCGTGTGTGACGTAGATGAAGGTAGTTCCCAAGGTGGAGTGGAGGCGTTTGAGTTCGGTGCGCATCTCCACGCGAAGCTTGGCGTCTAGGCTGGAAAGCGGCTCGTCCATCAAGAATGCCGAAGGGTTGTTCACCACGGTCCGGGCGAGGGCGACGCGCTGGGCCTCTCCGCCTGAGAGTTGGCCCGGTCGCTTCAAGAGGAGGGAGGAAATCTTCATGGTCTCGGCGACGCCGCGAACGCGCTCCCTCACCTCCGATTCCCTCACCTTCTTTATTCGAAGACCGAAGGCGATATTGTCAAACACGCTCATATGGGGGAACAGAGCGAGGCTCTGGAAGACCATCCCGAGGTCCCGCTCCCCGGGCTCCATGTCGTTCACCACGGTCCCGTCGATCTTGACGGAGCCTGCGGTAGGCTGCTCGAAGCCCGAGATCATGTTCAGGGTCGTGGTCTTCCCGCAGCCCGAGGGGCCGACGAATACGATGAACTCGCCGTCGACGATTTCGAGGTCAAGGTCGTCGACCGCCCGGAAGCTGCCGAAGTCTTTGGTTAGCTTCTCCAGGTCGATCTTTGCCATGAGTGCCGACCTCAGATTCTCACCTTCGGATGTTTACGAAGCAAAATTTTGTAACAGATATTATTGAGAATACCAAATCCGCTTGTATCGCCGCAACCTCAACTTCGTGTTGTATCCCTCTTATGCAGCGAAATCCTGAAGCGCGGCCCGAGAAATCTCTCCGCGATCCGGTTATAGATACCGATTTCCGCTGGATGGATATTCGGAAAACTCTCGGATAGAATAAAATCCGGATCTCGGCTAAATTGCTGGTGGGAATCACGCTGGAAAAGCCCGGATCGGGCCGACCATGCGTCCAAGCGGGGGGCCAAACTGCGGGTGCCCGGCGGAGAGGCCGGCAAGCCCCGGCCCTCGCCTCACCGCCCTTCATCCCGTGCAGGGGTCTCATCTCCCGCCGCGGGGAAGGATTGGCGGCAAACTCAGTAGGAGGAAGTGAAGAATGGCTGCGACGGGCCCCCGATACGCCTCGATGAACGGCGTTGTGGTTCCCTACGAGGAGGCCAGGATCCACATTCAATCGCCGGCCGTTCGCTACGGATCTTCCTTGTTCGAGGTGATCAAGGGGTACTGGAACGCTCGCGGGGAAATCGTTCACCTCTTCCGGCTGGAGGCGCATCTGCGGCGCTTGGCCCAGTCCGCCCTTCTGGCCGCCTATGACTTTTCCCCGGATCCGCGTGCGCTGGAGGATCAGATCCGAGAGCTCCTCCGGGCCAACGAAGTTCGGGAGGACGTCGACGTTCGGCTCAATCTCCTGATCGGAGGCCTGGGACCCATCGAGGCCACCGGCCCGGTGAAGGTGGGCATCGTGATGATCCCGTCCCGCAACCTTTTCGGCGTGTCCGGAGGGCTTCACTGTTCCGTGAGCTCCTGGCGACGTATCAGCGATGACGTACTCCCTCCCCGCATCAAAGCTTCTGCAAACTACCAAAACAGCCGCCTGCCCTTGATCCAGGCCAAACGGGATGGGTACGACAGCGTCATTATGTTAAACTCCTCGGGGCAATTGACCGAAGGGCCGGGGGCCACGCTGTTTCTGGTGCGCGAAGGTACGGTTCTCACTCCCCCCGTTACGGCCGGGATCCTGGAAGGGATCACGCGGGCCACCCTCATCCAGCTCTTCCGGGAATATTTCGGACGCGATGTCATGGAACGGCCGATTGATCGGACGGAGATCTATCTGGCAGAGGAAGCTTTTTTTTGCGGCTCGGGCGCCGAGATCCGGTCTATCCTCTCCGTGGATCGGCGCCCCGTGGGGGATGGGAAGGAAGGTCCTTTGACGAACCAGATTCGGGAACTCTATTTGTCAATCGCCCGGGGAGAATCCACCCTCTACCCGGGGTGGCGGACAACCGTCCATCTCGATCCGTCTTCCTGAACTTCCGCATTCGATTCGGGAAACGGAAACCTGAAACGCGCCCGCCTGGCGGGTCCGGAAATTCGAAAGCCCGATACGCTCGAATTCAATACCGCAAGGCCACATATAGGGGGGCCGCACTCATGGCCGTAGATTGCGTCGTTCGAAATGGAAAGCTCGTGATCCCCAAATTCGGTATCCTCGAAGCCGACATCGCCATCGAAGGAGAAAAGATCGTCCAAATAGGCCGAGGACTGCCGGAGGCCGGGAAGGTTATTGACGCGAAGGGGAAACACGTGTTCCCCGGCTGTGTCGACACGCATATGCACTATGGACATTTCAATGAGTTCTACAACGAGATGGAGTCGGAGTCCAAGTGTATGGCCTTTCTCGGGACGACGACAACGGTTGTCCTATTGGACCGATGCATCAAAAACATGGAGGGATGGAAGGAGAGAACCGGAGACGGCGAGCTTTTCTACGCGAAAGGCCCGGGGATGGTGCATCACATGTGGAAGGCTTCGTACAAGAAAATCTTCCCCGAGGTCATTGAGAAATCCGAAGAAAATTCGACGACCGACTTCGCCTTCCACCTCTTGATGGAGAACGAGGATCAGATAAATGAGATGCCCTACTACCACAAGGAACTCGGGATCTCTTCCTTCAAGTTCTGGACGGGCCTCGAGGGGCCGGCGGCCTTGACGCCGGCGGAAATGTGGATGCTGTTCAAGAAATGCAAGGAGCTGGGGGTCCTGGCGTATGCGAACACGGTGAACTTCGGGTTGCAGGAGCAAATCACCCGGGAGGTTGAGGGGCGCGCCAAGACCGACAAGCGTCTCGCGGGGCCCATCGGGCTCAAGGAGTCGCGCCCGGGCATCGTCGAGTCCCTCGACCTGCAAACGGTCCTATGGCTGGCCAAGGAGGTCGGCCTGCCGGAGCTCCTGATCTGTCATGTGACCTACCGTGATTCGGTCGATCTCATCCGCCACTACAGGAGGGACTACGGCCTGAACGTCGAGGGCGAGACTTGCGGCGCGTGGGTTTCACTATGGTGGCCCGAGGTCGGGGAGAGGCTCGGATTCATGGCCACCTGCATCATTCCCGCGCTCGGATATAAGGAGGATGTCGATTCCATGTGGGACGGGATCAGAACGGGGGACATCACGTGCCTCGGGACCGACGGGGTGGTGTCCCCCCGGGAGAGGTATCCGGATGGAAAGCCGAACCCGTATTACCAGCCCCCGCCGACCAAGGAGCGCACCGGGTTGGGGTTCCCGAGCCACAACTGTTATTTCCCAGTCATCCTGCACACGGGAATGGAGCGTGGCTTCTCACCCACCGAGATCGCCGAGGTCTGCGCCTACAACCCGGCCAGGCTTATGCGCCTGTATCCGAAGAAGGGCACGATCGCCGTCGGCTCGGACGCCGACCTCGTCATCATGGACATCGGAACGCCGCACGTCGTGAGGAAAGAAGAACTCCACACGGTCTCGCCTTTCTGTCCCTGGGAGGGTTGGGAGCTCCGCTGCTGGCCCGTGCTGACGATGCTGCGCGGACGGGTGATTTTCGAGGACGGCATCCTGATCAACGAAAAGACCGGGAAATACATTCCGAGATATCCGGATTGAAGTGACCCTTCGCCCGAATCTCGACGATCCAAGGATTCGCCCCGACTCCTTTCTGTCTTGTTCGTGGAACAGAAACGAGGCTCTTCCCCTCGGGCAGGAGTACGCTGTCAGAGGGAGCCGGGGGGCTACTTTCTCACCATTCCGAAGCTGAACCCCTTGACGAGATGCTTCTGGATAAAAACCGCCAGGATGATCACGGGGATGGTGGTTATGGCCCCGAAGGCGGCTTGGGGACCGAAAAGCTTCCCTTCCGCCGCCGATTGATACCTGCTGAGGGCCACCGGAAGCGTAACGACCTCCGACTGTGTGAGCGTCAGGGCCAACAGAAACTCACTCCAGTTGAGGATGAAAATGAACATGAAAGTGACGACTAGCCCCGAGGCTGCAAGGGGGAGGACGATCTTCCTCAAGGTGAAGAACCGGTTGGCTCCCATGATGTGAGCGGCGTGCTCCAACTCCACTGGCACCTCATCGATGAAGCTCACCATCATCCACACGACGTAGGGGAGGGAGGTCGGGACGTACACCAGGATCAACCCCAAATGGGTATCCGTCAGCCTGAGCATGGCGTAGTAAATGATGAAAGGCACCGCGATGACGATGGGCGGAACCATCCGTATTCCCAAAAGCATGTACCGAAATCTCTCGCCGCCTACCTTGAACCGCGATATGCTGTATGCGAGGGCAGAACCAATGAGAAGCGCAATGAACGCGCTGATCGTCGCAACAATAAGGCTGTTCTTGAGGGCGTTGACCGCGGTGAAGAACTGCGCCGTGCCGCCCGGCCGGGTGGCGGATTTCTTCTCGCCGTGCTGATCCAGATAGAAAAACTCGACCTGTTCCATCCCAAGGAGCGCGCGGTAGTTCACGAGCGTCGGGTTTTCGGGGACCCACCGAGGCGGCCACGTCACCCACTCCTCCGCCGCTTTGAAGGAAGTCGAAAGCATCCAGACGAGCGGAATGAGGGCGAACGCCGTCCACGCGGCGAGGAGGAAGCACCGCATGACGGTGCCGACTTTGTATTTTCGCATCAGCCTTCTGAGCATCAGTTTCCCTCCGAGACGACCATGTTGAACGACGCTCAACGGCCTCCAGCCTGTTGTATCACCTGCAGTCTCTGCTTTTTCAGAATCTTGATGCAGATGAAAATGAAAATAATCGTGAAACCAAAGAGTATAAACGACATTCCAGCCCCACTCGAGACGCGCGCGTGCTCCCAAGTAACCCTGAAGAGATAGATCGCGATTGTCTCGGTGGCATTGCCGGGGCCCCCTTGGGTAAGCAGCATTGGTATGTCGAAGATCTTCAACGCCTCCATTGACCGCAATACGATCGCCATGACGATGATGGGACGCATGAGGGGGAGCTGGATATGCCAAAAGATTTGCAGCGCGGACGCTCCGAATATCTTCGATGCATTCACCAGCTCTCGGGGAATTGCACTGAAGCCCGACATGAAGATCAGGAACATCAGGGGGGTCCATTGCCAGACGTCGGAAAAGATGACCGCAGCCTGTGCAGTGAACGGCTCGGAGAGCCAACCAAACTGAACTTCGCTCAAGGTAATCAGACTTAGGACTTGGTTGATGGGACCTTCCCGGATGAACAGCATGTTCGAGTTGTAGCCGATGACCACAGGAACCGTCATTAGGGGAAGAAGAAAGATGGTTGTGAGGATCTTTTGGCCTTTAAAAGGCCTGTCGCATAAGTACGCGAGACCCAGCCCGAGCGCGGTCTCGATGGGGACTGCAACCGCCGCGAAATAAAGCGTCCTCAGGAGGGCGTCGATGAACCTCGGATCTCCAAAGGCGACCTCGAAATTGTGAAAACCCGCAAAACGGCCCATCCACCAAGGGCCAAAGGTAATCCGCCAGCGCGTGAATGCCAAGTAAATCAGCAGGACCATCGGGATGCTAAGGAAGAGGATGAAGGTCTCCGCCACGAAGAACGGCGACCACTTGGCCACACGCTCGCTCCGCAGCCATTTTCTCAGGCGAGTTTTCCGACTTCCGACTGTCCCCTTCACCGAGCGTCCTTTCTCGAGCTCCCGGATGCCGTCCATGCGTGGAGTCGACTCCCGGTCCGTCCGCCCGCCTTTTCGGCCACTCCGAGATGGCTCATCGCCTGCCCAACGATATCGTGACCGATCGCCTCGCTCCATGCTTCCATGATCCGCTTGAACATTGGGCCGGGCGGCTCGCCGCCTATTCCAAGGCCGTTCACCTCCCGGACCGGAAGAAGGAAGAAACTGGTCCCGAGAATTATCGCCTCCTCGGCGTTGTACACGTCGTAGAGGGTGATGGTGCGCTCCTCCGAAGGAATCCGCAATTCCGCCGCCAGCTTGAGCAGGCCCTCCCGCGTGATGCCGCCGAGGATGTTCGTGGGATCGGAGGTGATGAGCTTTCCGTCTTTCACGATGAAAAAGCTACTCGAAGCCCCCTCGGTCACGTGCCCCTGGTTATCCTGAAGCAGAACCATATGGTCGGGCCCTGCCCGCAGCGCCTCGATCTCCGCCAGCGTGTGGCTCATCTTGCTCGTGCACTTGAGCTTGGCCTCAAGATTTTGCGGGGAGCGCTGGCGAATGGAAGCGGTGGCGAGCCGAACGCCCGTTCGGTATTGGCGGGCCATCTCCTTGAAATCAATGGATGCGCAAAACACCGCGACGGTGGGATCTGCGCCATCGAACCCTCTGAGACCAAAGCCATCGGTTCCGCCGCGCGTGACGACCTGGACGAGTCTAAAATCGTCGTTCTCGGCGAGAAGGGGGAGGTTTCTTTCGAGTACGCCCAGGGTCACGGCCTCCATCTCGTCTTTCGCCAGACCGGGATCGATCCGCACCATGCGAAGGGACCGGTAGAGCCGGTCCAGGTGCTCCCGGAGCAGGAAGGGTTTATGGCGAATGGTGCGGGCGACATCGTATACCCCATCACCCCACAGCATTCCGCGGTCGAAGACCGAGACTCGAGCCTCACTCTCCGGAACGTATTCTCCTCTCAGGTACATGATTCTTTCGTTCATTTTCCCGCTTCCCTCAGGGCGCGCGTTTTTTCCCAATCGATGGTGCGGGAGTTTGCGTCGATCGCCACTTTGTAATCCGCCAGTGCGCGCTGGAGCGAGACGTAACCATACTCTACGTCTTTGAGCACGAGTTCGGGTTCCCTCTGCTCCGGAGGAAGGTATCCGCCCCCTCCGCCCTGAACAAACTCCACCTCGCTTCCCGCTTCGAGCTGGCAACTCATTTTTGGATGGGGGTGAAGGTCGCTGTTCACGATCAAATCCGACCTCTTTCCCGGCATTCCGCCCTTGAGCCCCCCCGCCGGAAATTTGAACCGCTCGTAGAGGGGGGACAAATTCGTGGGACTATTGCTCGTCAGCTTCACCCGGGTGAATTGGCCGAGTCCGCCTCGGAATTTCCCCGAACCGCCCGAGTCTTGGAGAAGCTCTCGGCAGGTGATTAAAAGAGGCGACTCGTTTTCGATGACCTCCACGGGCGTGTTCGAGATGATGACGGGAAAACCCGAGGTCGAGATCCCGTCCTTGATGGGTCTTGCTCCCATTCCCGCGGTCGTGAAAAAGACCTCGACGAACTTCTTTCCCTCGTCGGTGTGGCCGTCGAACTGAATCATCATGTGGATGCCGCTCTCGGCAAGTAGCCTGTCCGGAACGATATCCGCCAGCGCCTGGTATATGGCCGAAGGCATGTGTTGGCTTATCATGTGGCGGGCGCACACGGGGGCCGGGCGCATCGCGTTGAGGATGCATCCCTCCGGCGCCACCATCTTGATGGCCCGGAAACATCCCTCGTTGTCCGGAATGTCGGGCCCGATGACGCACTTGATCGCGTAGATCGTGTATGTGCAGGAGAAGTTGTAAACCGAATTCACGCCGCGATCGATTTGGGGGTCGGTCCCCGTATAGTCAACCGTAAGATTCGAGCCATCGACGATAACCGCGCAGACGATTCGGACGGGTTCGTCAAATCCGTCGGCCATGACCTCGGAGCGATACACCCCGTCCGGGAGCTCTCGGATTCGGTCTTTGAGGGCCTGCTCGGTCTTTGCGATGATGGTGTGAGAAAGGGCGGTGAAATCCTTCACCTCGTACTCGTCCATAAACTGGTTTATCTTCTCCACGCCGACCTTGCATCCCGCCGCCATGGCATGGATGTCGCCCACCACCTCATCCGGCACTCGGACGTTGAAGGCCAAGATGTCAAAAAGGTCTTCGTTGGGGACACCCTCCTTATAAATCTTCATCACGGGAATCCCGATACCCTCCTCGTACACCTCGCGAGAATCGGCGGTCAGACCCCTTCCTCCCACGTCGGTTACATGGGAGATGCAAACCGCAAAAGCCACGCACTCTCCCCGATGGAAAACCGGCATCACGATGGTGAGGTCGTGATAGTGTCCGGTGAGCAGCCACGGGTCGTTGCTGATGAGGGCATCGCCGGGTTTGAGAGTGTGCGGAGGATATTTTTTCAGGAAGTGCTTCACCCCCTGGGCCATCGTCATGGCGAGCCCGGGGGGACCCGTGAAAGAGCGAACCGTCATGTTTCCTTCTATGTCGAAAATGCCGCTCGTGAGGTCCTGCGCTTCACGGCACACGGTCGAGAAAGATGACCGAATCAGCGTCTGGGCCTGCTCTTCCGCGAGGTAGCCGAGCCGGTTCCGAAGCACTTCCAGGCGAATGGGATCGAACTCTTCCATTTTTATCCTATCCCGACATCTCGATGACCACGTTGAAGTACTCATCGATTGTGGCGTATGCGTCCGGGCCCACGACGACCGTCGATTCTTTCTCCTCGATGATGGCCGGGCCCCGAATGGCGCGATTTGGTTTCAGGGCGTACCGATCGAAAACGTCGCTCTCGCGATATTCCCCGTATTCCGGAAGATAGACCATCCTCTTCCCTTTGTGTTCTTCGCCGGCCTGCTCTCGCAACCCCGCGAAGATGCGGCGAAGGTCAATGGGACTTCCCGCCCGGGCCGCGTGGAGTCGCCAGTTGAGCGCCTCGATCGGCATATCGGGATTCGTTTTGAAATAGAGCTTTTCGTATTCCTTCTCGAATTCCTTGTATATTCGCTCTCGTTCACCATCGGCAAGGGTTCCCGGCGGAATGGGCACAACGATTTCAAAGCCCTGGCGGACGTAGCGCATGTCGCAGGTCCGCGTAACTTGAATCTCCTCCCTCTCGGCTCCCGCGCTCATCAGAAGCCTCGCGCCTTCTTCCTCGAGTTCCTTGTAGAGCGCATTGATTTCATCGAGATCCAAAGTATCGAGACGGCGGAGATAGGACCTCACGAAATCGAAGGAAAGCGGCGCCAGCGTCAGGCCCAGGGCCGATAAGACGCCGGCGGCGTACGGACAAACGATCTTCTTGTTCCCCAATCGCTTCGCCACCCAGTAGGCGTGCACCGGCCCCGCGCCCCCGAACGCCATCAGGGAGTAGGCTGCGAGGTCTTCCCCCTTTTCCACGGCCAGGATGCGCGCGCTGTTCGCCATGTTCTCGTCGACGATCTCGTGGATTCCCCATGCGGCCGTCGCCAGGTCGAGTCCGAGCGGCTCGGCCACCTTCTTTCGTATCGCCTCCTGGGCCCGCTTCACGTCTAGTTTCATCTCACCGCCGAGGAAGTAGCCGGGGTTCAGGTATCCCAGCACGAGATCGGCGTCGGTCACGGTGGGATCCTCCCCGCCCCTGCCGTAGCAGGCGGGGCCGGGGTCGGCCCCTGCGCTCTCGGGACCCACCTTCAAAAATCCCATCTTGTCCACCGAGGCGATGCTCCCGCCCCCCGCACCGATTTCCGTCATCTCTATGACCGGCAGCTTGATGGGAAGACCGCTTCCTTTCTTGAAGCGATATACCCTGGCGACTTCGAAATCGGTCGTCCTCTTCGGCACCCCATCTTTGATGAGGGTGACTTTGGCCGTGGTTCCTCCCATGTCGAAGGAGAGCACTCGATCGTGTCTCAACGCCAGACTCATCGAGGCGGCCGCGATAGCGCCGGCGGCGGGGCCGGACTCGACGGCGCGAATCGGAAATTCCTCCGCGACCTCGCAGGCGGCCGTCCCCCCGCTTGAGAGCATGACGAACACCTTCGCCCCGTATCCCAGCCTATCGAGCTCATCGCGGAGTTTCCGCAAGTAGCGCTTCATGATGGGCTTGGTATAGGCGTTGGCCACGGTCGTCGAAGTTCGTTCGTACTCCCGGATCTCGGGGACCACCTCGGACGATATCGAAGTGGCGATGTCCGGGTGAAGCCTTTCGATGAGGGCCTTTATCTCACGCTCGTGCGCCGGATTCATGTAGGAGTGAAGAAGCGAGACAGCAATGCTCTTGATGCCCGCGCCGCTTAGACGCCCGAGAACCTCTTCGACCTCCCGAGGGTCCAGCGGGACGATCGCCGTCCCGTCGTTGGAGAGCCTCTCGGACACTTCCGTCCTCAAGGGTCGCGGGACCAGTGGCTCCGGCAATTCCAAGAGGATATCGTAATGGTCGTACCTCTTCTCGCGGGCAATCTCGAGAACATCCCGGAAACCTTTTGTCGAAATGAGACCGGTGGGCACACCCTTGCGCTCGATAATGGCGTTCACGGCGAGCGTGGTCCCATGGATGATGTTCTGCAGCGGGCGATCGGGCTCGACGAGCGCCCGAAGCCCTTGAACGATGCCATGGGAAGGCTCCTCGGGCGTTGTGGGAACCTTCCCTATCGCAAACTCGCTCTTTTCACTGTCGAAGAGGACAAAATCCGTGAACGTACCACCAGTATCAATTCCGATCGTCAGCAAAACCTCACCTCCGACGTGGATTCCACCCCCTCGGCTAAGCTCCCGAAATACAAGAGGCAATATTATGCCGGTCTCTCGCCGGTCCGCGCCGCAGACAATAGCTTCCAACCCGCGGAGGCCCGGGCGTTACGGCACCTCACGCAGGGGGGAGACGCGCCCTCTCGAAATAAGCTTCGGCGATCCTCCCCCGCGCGAGGTAACCTGCGCCGCCAATTTCTACTTGGGCGCGTCTATCTTCGGGTAGAGCGGGATCTGCGTCTTCCAGGCCTCGATCTGATTGTTCCTCCCGACGTCGTTCGTGATCCGGTTCCAGTCCGCCTTGGCGCGCTTCATCGCCTCCTCGGCGCTGGTCTTGCCCAGGATTACGTCCAGGACGCGCGTGTCCAGGGCGTCCATATACTCCTGGAAGGCAACGAGATGAATCGTGGGCGTGAGGGTTTGGAGATGCTTTTCGTTCACCTCGAGGAAGCTCTTCCCGTACGTATTCTGGATACCCGGATCCGCCCCGTGGGTCTTTCGGTAGGGTTTGGAGACCCCGCGCGGGAATGCGACGAATTTGGCGCTCGACTTCGGCGAGGAGATCCACTGGGCGAGGGTGTAGGCCAACTCCGGATGGGGAGCATACCGGCTCACCATCCACAGGGGGCCGTTCACGTGAACCGACCAGCGGATGAGCCGCCCGCTGAACCTGGAGCCCGGGATAATGCACGCCATGACCTTGTCTCTCATCGGCGGCTTTCGCGCCGGGTTGCGCGCGTAGGACATCGCCGAACCCCATGCGAGGAAGGTGGCCACCTTGCCTGACCCCCAGAAGGGATAATGCTGGGCCGTGCCCCACCCCAAGACGTCCGGGTGCATGAACTTGTGCACCGCGACGAATTGTTTGGTGGCATGCACCCCCTCCGGCCCGTCGATCAGGGGGTTCATGTTCTCATCGAAGGGAAGCTTCCCCATCGAAAGAAAACGTTGGAGCCACCATTTGGAGGCGAAATTGCGCGCCCGGTAGCCATGGTACCCATAAAGGTCTATCTTGCCGTCGCCATTCGTGTCTCTCGTGAAAAACTCGGCGATGTCCCGGAGCCGTCCCCAGGTTTCGGGGCAGCCCAACTCGTAGCCATACTTCGCCTTGTAGTTCGCCTTCTCTTTCGGGTTCTCGAGAAGGTCCTTCCGCGCCCAGAGGCCGAACGCCGATCCATCCCCCGGGAAGGCGTAGGTCTTGCCCTTGTATTTCGCCATGTCGATGAACTTCAAGAATCCCTCAACGTCCGGCTTGTATCTCTCAATAAACGGGTCAAACGGAATCAGCACGCCCGACTCTACACCGTCGGGGATCGAGTCGGCAAAGTGCATGATCACGTGGTAGGCCCCCGATTTGGCGACGGCCTCCGCCAGCACCTTTTGCGTCATATCCGTATAGCCCATCTCGATCAATTTAAGCTTGATCCCCGTCGCCTTCTCGAACTCGGGCCCTACGTGGCGCAGGGCCCGCGCCTGGAGCGTGTTGATCAATACGTTCATCGTGAGGTTCTTGAGGCCTTTCTCCTTCATGTAGGCTTTTGCCCCATTGATCGCCCTCTCCTCCGGGGTGCTCCCGGGAATCATGGCTGCGTATCCCGGAGCGACTGACCAAACTACGCCCATTGCAGCAAACAGGCCCAGCATGATGACTTTCTTCCGCCACATGACCTTTCCTCCTCCATTGATGGAAACGAGATGGGGAAGATCCTCCCCAGCGCAGCCTTATAAAATCTCCGGAAGCACCGCACCCACCGCAACTACGAAGAGCAAATCCACATCTACTCAGTCAGGCGCCTCTGCTTTCGAGGCGAGGCTATTGGATCTGATTTGTTTTGTGAGTTTATTGTCTACTTTCTTGCCATTCGAGTCAAGGGCGACACCGTATATTATTCGCGCCGCCTCGGACGAAATGTACCCATTGAGCACGTCCGAAAGGACGAGCTCGGGGTCACGCTCGAGGGGAGAGTAGAAACCTCCACCGCCCGCCAACTGGATAGTCAGGACATCATCTTTCTCGAGGTTGAATTTGGTTTTCGGATGGGGCCGACGCTCATCGTTCACCACAACGTCCGCGGGAGAGCCACTAAGCCCGCCGAAGAAGCCTTTCGCCGGTACACGGACGCGGTCGATCATGGGGGCAAACTCCCAGCTTCCCTCGCCCGCCAGCTTGATCCGCTGACGCTGGCCGACACCGCCTCTGAACTTCCCGGCTCCACCGGAGTCACAAACCAAGGACCTCTCCAGGAAAAACAGCGGAGAGTCGGCCTCGATGATCTCCAATGGGGTATTGGATATGTTCACCGGATAGCCCACGGTCGAAAAGCCATCCTTCGTTGGCCTCGCTCCCATGCCCGGCGTGGAGAAGAAAACGGAGCTCCAGGAATCGCCGTTTCCTTTGGTCCCTCGGAACTGTAGCGCCGAGTGCACCCCACTGTCGGCGATCACCTTGTCGGGTATCACATTGGAAAGTGCTTGAAGCAATGCGGGTGAGATGAACATTCCCGTGATCTGCCGGGCGCCCACGGGAGCAGGGCGGCGCGCGTTGAGGATACAGCCTTCCGGAGCAGTGATCCTGATCGGCCGGAGCGTGCCCTCGTTGTTCGGGACATCGGGGCAAATCATGCACTTGAGGGGATACACCGTGTAGCCGCAGGTCCACTGGTAGGTGGAGTTCAGGGCCCGCCCTATCTGAGGGGAGGTCCCCGAGAAGTCGACAAGGATTCCGTCATCCTCGATCGTCACCTGCAGGGCGATCTTCAAGATTTCCTCGAACCCATCGAAAGAAGCTTCCCCCGAGTAGCTTCCATTCGGAATGGCCTTAATCGCCTGACGCATCCGCTCCTCGGATTTTCCCCGCATGGCCTTGGACAGCGGCATCAAGCTTTCCAGCCCGTAGACCCTCATGAATTCCCGTATCATCTCACCGGCAATCTCGTTCGCGGAAACTTGAGCCCTGATGTCCCCGATTACCGAGTCCGGCTCCCGCACGTTGTCAGCGATGATTTCGAATAGCTCTTGGTTCGGTTCTCCCCTCTTGTAGATTTTCATCAGAGGAATTTCCAAGCCTTCCTCGAAAAGGTCGGTCGAATCGGCCGACCATCCCCGCCCTCCCATGTCCATCACGTGGCAGGTGCTCGCGAAAAAGCTCGCCAGCTTTCCGTCGGAAAAGATCGGGGTGGCGACCGTCAGATCGATTTTGTGTCCGGAGAAGAGCCAGGGGTCGTTGCCGATGAGGGAATCGCCAGGCTCAAGCGCGTGCGCGGGGAATTTCTTCAAGAATTGCTTCACCCCCGTGGCGATGGAATAGATGTGGCCAGGAGTTCCGATCTCCGCCTGCGCCATCATGTTGCCTTCCGGATCGAATATCCCGAAGGATATATCCCCCGCCTCGCTCAAAACGGAAGAGAACGAAGCGCGCATGAGGGCGACAGCGGCCTCATGCGCGATGGAGGTCAACCTGTTCCAAAACACTTCCAGAAGAATCGGGTCCATCATGTTCAGGCGTCTCCTCGCCCGCCCAGGGTCAGCACGAGATTCAGGTGATCGTCGATCTTAACGAGAGAGTTTGGCCCGGCGACTACCGTGGATTCGCGCTCCTCCACGATCGCCGGCCCCCCCATCTCCGCCCCCGGAAAAAGCGAGTAGCGATCGTAAACCTTCGTGGCCACAAATCCACCGAGCTCGGGAAAATACACCTTCCGCTCTCCTTTAATGGCGCTCTCCGATCGCCCGGCCTTTGGCTCGATCCGTTTGAACGGCGCCGCGGATTCCCGTGCGATGGCCTCCAACCTCCAGTTCAACACCTCCACTTCGATATCCGGATTGTGGCGTTGGTAGAGGCGCCGATATTCTCGCTCAAAGCACCCTCGCAGGAGCTCGGCCGTCCAATCTCGCAGACCAGCTCCCTCAAGTGGCACATTGATGTCGTAGTTCTGACCCTGATATCTCATGTCGGCGGACCTGTTGAACTTTATCTGCTCCCCATCGAGTCGAGCCTGAGCCATGAGACTTCGGGCCTCCTCCTCCATCTCAAGGTAGTTCTCCTCAATTGCCCTTGTGATCAAAGAATTCAGCCTTACTCGGTACGTTCGCACGAGGTGGAACGCGAAGGGAGCGACCAGAAGGCCTAGAGCGGACATCACGCCCGCAGAGAAAGGGCAGATCACGGTCTTCAGGGCAAGACTCTCGGCAACCCGATTCGCGTGTATGGGACCGGCGCCGCCGAAGGCGATGAAATCGTGCCGCCGGGAGTCTATCCCCTTCTCCGCCGCGTGAACCCGGACAGCGTTCACCATGTTTTCGTTGACGATCTGGTGGATTCCCCATGCGGCCATCGCCAGGTCGAGTCCGAGCGGCTCGGCCACCTTCTTTCGTATCGCCTCCTGGGCCCGCTTCACGTCTAGTTTCATCTCACCGCCGAGGAAGTAGTCGGGGTTCAGGTATCCCAGCACGAGATCGGCGTCGGTCACGGTGGGCTCCTCCCCGCCCCTGCCGTAGCAGGCGGGGCCGGGGTCGGCCCCTGCGCTCTCGGGACCCACCTTCAAAAGGCCCATCTTGTCCACCGAAGCGATGCTCCCGCCCCCCGCACCGATTTCGATTAGATCGATTCCAGGAACCCGCAGCGCTATTCCACTACCCTTCTTGAACCGGTAGATTCTCGCCACCTCAGCGGCGTTCGTGGTGAGCGGTTTGGAGTCGTGAATAAAACAAGCCTTCGCCGTAGTACCTCCCATATCAAAGGAGATGAGGTTTTCTTTCGAAAGAAGCTTACCCCACCATGCCGCCGCGATGGCCCCTGCGGCGGGGCCAGATTCTATGACACGAATCGGATATTCCTCGGCGACGCGGCAGGTCGCCACCCCGCCGCTCGAGAGCACCACGAACAGGAGATCCTCCAACCCCAAGCGAGCGAGCTCCTCCTGAAACCTCAAGAGGTATTGCTTCATGAGCGGCTTGACGAAAACATTCGCCACGGTCGTTGAAGTGCGCTCGAATTCTCTGATCTCGGGGTTCACGTCAGAGGAGATCGAAACGAAAAGGTCAGGGGCAACCTCCTCGATCAAAGCTTTCAAACTTCGTTCATGGGAAGGGTTGGAGAATGAATGGAGAAGCGAAACGGCGATGGCCTCGACGCTTTCCGCCTTGAGCTGCGTGACAAGGGATGCGACCTCATCAAGGTCTATGGGGGTGACCACCGAGCCGTCCGCTGCGATTCTCTCGTTCACCCCTTTTCGATGGGAGCCGGATACCAGCGGAGCCGGCATTTCGGAAAACAAGTCGTAGAGGTCATACCTGAGTTCGCGCCTCATTTCCAGGATACCTTCAAATCCTTTTGTCGTGAGAAGCGCCGTCTTGGCGCCCTTGCGCTCGATAATGGCGTTGGCCACGAGAGTCGTCCCGTGCACAAGATGCCGTACACCTTTTTCGGCTATCTTTCGGGTCGAGAATTCCTTTTTCAAACTCTCCATCGCCCCTATTGAAGGATCCGCGGGCGTCGTGAGAACCTTGCCGACGTAAGCTTCACCCGTATCCTCATCGAAAAAGGCCAGATCGGTAAAAGTCCCGCCGATGTCGATCCCGATTCGCAACAACCTGGAACCCTCCCCTCACGATGAATCGGCAGACCAAATGCCTAGCGTATAGCGGCCTCAAGAGAGCCGCGGATCTCTACAGGGGGAATCAGAAAATTCCATCGGCGTTCCGATGGCTCTCGCCGTCAGAGATGCGTCTTGATATTAGAGAACTCGAAATAGGAGATGGACGCCACCCTTTTGGCGATAATAAACTCGTCAGGCACCCGTACGAAAGCACTCATGTTTCATCGCGCTATCCACCAGATTTTGTGTTTATTACACCTTTTTATCAGATTGGTTTAGATATGTAAAGCTCACGTTTTTTTGCCGTGGAAACCTCACCGCAAGAGGTGAATCAATTTATGGCAGCCTTCCCGGCGGCCGGGGCGCACCCTCTACTTGGGACGGTCCACGCTTGAAGGAAAAGCCCCGGCGAGCGCCGGGACTTTTCCTTCAAGCGTGATTTGACTGGCCTACCGCGTCCTGCCCGTGGTCGTATCCAGCTCATGGACGTCGGTGACGAGGCGCTCGTCGTAGGGGAAGGGCGTGTAGACGTCCGGGCCGTTTTCCGTGACGACCACGTTGTTCTCCAGTCGGAAGCCGCCCACGCCGGGCTTGCCCGCGTAGGGCTCCAGGTTGAAGGTCATGCCCGCCACGAGCGCCATGGGCTCGTCGTAGGTCGCGGGGCTGAAGTAGGGGAGCTCCCAGGGGTTGGTGCCCGAGCCGTGGCCCAGGCTGTCGAGCACGTAGGGCTCCCCCCCGTCGACGAGGACGCACACCGCCATCCCGAGCGAGGCCGTGGGATGCAGGTGCGAGCGGAAGCTGATCAGGTAGCGGCAGTCCTCGGTGCGGAAGACGAAGAGCGCGTCCACGTCCGAGTTCGCGAGGGCATCCTTGGCCTTCTGCAGCCGCTCCTGCCGCAGCCGGCCGAAGTCGATCCGCTCTTCCCAGTCCACCCCCCATCAAGCCTTGATCCGTCATTGCGGTCTCCTTCCCCGTCCGGGCGAGACGGGCCCCAGCCGGACGTGCGCTCGGCATATTCCACCGTCGCGGCAACCTCGGCTTGCCGCCCGGTGGCTCCGATAATGGAGTAGCGCATCGCGCGCCGGTCGGAAGAGCATCGCCGCCGTGGTAGGCTGCCTCGCGGGTGCGAATCGGGCCCGCCATGGGACGCCGGAGCATGACTTTAGGCAAGCTGTCGTGAGCCGGGTTTTTGGGGAGAACCGCACAATGCTCTGACACCGACCCGCCAGGATGCGCAGGAGTTTTAATGAATCCGCTTTCGTTTTGATTACATACCATATGAGGAGGGTTCTAAGCGAGATTGGGAATAGTGGATATTCATAATAATATCAATATGATAGCGGGATTTCATGTCGAATGGGAACTGCTTATGTCTCTAAATTCCATAAAATTAGATAAATTTCCGGGGTTTTTCGGTAAATCAGATTTTTCAAGCCGTTCCCGGCAATGGTAAAATCCATTTATCTTGTTGATATTAAATGAGATATCTGTTTCTGATAAAATTCGCCTTCCCCGATCCGTAATCAAGCCGAAAGCAGGTTCGTTACAACGCCTGCGTATCCCGGGGGGTTCCTGTCGATCGCCGATGGGGTGGACGCGCCCGCCCGGCGACTTCACATCCGGGCGAGGCGACGTCGTTTACGTCGTCGGCGCATGGTCCGGAATCCGGCTCCCCGGCAACGCGCCTGCGATTGCGCTCCCTCCTCTTCCGCCCCCGGTTCCCCCCCTTTTCCGTAGCGCTTCGCTCCTCTCCCTGGCGCGTTCGGCCTTCGCGGGGGAAACCCCGTGTTTTTCCTGCCGCATCGCAGCGCGAAGCATGCAGGTTCCATGCGAATGCGGGTTTTGCGCCATCGAGCATGATTGAACGGGCGCCCACTCTTTCCTTTACAGGCAACCCGGCGGTTGACCGATCCTGTCAGTAGTGATAAGTATATTTGATAGAAATGACCAAGGATAATCGGGGGTAAACGACGTGGACGTTTCCTTCTCCAAGCGTGGCTTATCCCGCCGGCACCGTCATCTTCCGCGCCGCCTGGGCGAGGCCACCCCGTTGGCGGGCCGTTCGCGTCCTGCTAGACTGGGGCTGGGCCCACAGACCCACAGAATTAGATAGCTCAGGTCTCGCTGAGGGCCGGGACGTGCGCTGGCCCTCACGGACCCGTTCGGGTTTCGCTTCCCGCACGTACGGGCGCGATGGTTTTGTAGCCCCTCCTCGGGATTGTCCTGCCCTCCGTGGTTGTCCTTCGTCAGGACAGGCTGGAGGCCTGTCCCTGCGCGAGACGAGACGCTTCCGCAGGGGCGTCAGTAGATCGGGGTGAGAACGTCGGCGAAATCCGGGTCCTTGCCGCGGGTGGCGCGGAAGAACGCTTCCTGAAGCTCCCGGGTGAGGGGGCCGGGCTTCCCATCGCCGACCGGGATCCGGTCCACCGAGACGACGGGCGTCACTTCCTCCGCCGAGCCGCAGATCAGGATCTCGTCCGCGAGATAGAGCTCGGTGCGGTCCACCTCCCGCTCCACCGCCGGGCGGTTTCGGACCTTCGCGAAGAGCCCCATCAAGGTGGCGCGGGTGATCCCTTCCAGAATTCCCGCCGTCACGGAAGGCGTGATCAACTGCCCGTCGCGTACCAGCATCACGTTCGCGCCCGACGCCTCGGCGAGCTTGCCGTCCCGGTTGAGGATGAGGGCGTCGTCGTAGCCGTTGACGCGCGCCTCCACCCCGGCGAGGCGGCTGTTCTGGTAGTTGGACCCGACCTTCACCCGGGCCGGAATCGAATCGTCGTGGATGCGCCGCCAACTGCTGACGCAGACGTGAATGCCGTGCCGGAGGGCGTCGTCGTGGGGGCGGCCCCCCCCCCCGCCACCCACGCACCGATCTCGATCTCCTCCGGCCGGTACTTCTTGACGTCCCCGGCAACGCCGAATCCGAAGTACGTCACCAGACGCATGTGGACGTCCTCCCAGAACCGTTTCGCGCGCGCCCAGTCGAGGACCGCCTGCCGGTACTCGTCGAAACCGTAGGGGGACGTCATCCGCATGATCTTCATGTTGACGAACAGGCGCTCGAGGTGCTGATCCAGCTTCCAGACGAAGAGGTTGTCCCGCACCTCGTCCCAATAGGCCCGCAAACCCTCGTAGACGTTCGCTCCGCGCATGGCGGTGGCGGTGAGGACGCTCACCTTGGCGTCCTCGGGCGCGACCATGCCGCCGTCGAGCCAGACCTGGAATCGCTCCGAATCCTTGCTCATGCTCCCTCCGTCTCTCTCGGCCCTGTCATGCGAGCCCCCCGCTACCGCCGCTCCCTGCGTCGTGCGGGGCCGACACGACCGTGAGGTTCAGGTTGCCCTGCTCGTCGCTGCGGGCGACCTGTCCGGGCAGCACGACGGTCGTCGAGTCCATCTGCTCGAGGATCGCGGGGCCTTCGAGATCGGCGCCCCGGGGGAGGCCCTCCCGGGCGTAGATCGGACAATCGACGAATCCGCCGAGCTCTGCAAAATGCACCCGGCGCCTCCCTCGCTCCGCCGCGCGCAGGTCGCCGCCCGTCCCGGCGGTGCCCGCGACCGGGGGCGCCGTCACCCGGGCGAGGGCGGTGACGCGAAAGGTGACCAGTTGAACCGGCGCGTCCGGCGCGTAGCCGTACACTCTTTCGTGCTCGCGCCGGAAAGCGTCGACCAGCGCCGAGAGGTCGTGGTCGGCGAATTCCCGCTCCTGAACCGCCACCGTGATCTCGTGGCTCTGTCCGACGTAGCGCATGTCGATGGCACGTTGCACCGTGCGCTCGCCGGGCTCCACCCCCTCCCGGTCGAACCATTCGAGCGCTCGCTGTCCGACCTCCGTGAAGGTGACGTTGATGCCGGCGGCGCCGGTTCCCTCGAGATCGGCGATCCGCGTCAGGCTGAAATCCGAGCGCACGTCGGCGACGAGGAGCCCGAGCGCGCACAGGAGACCCGGTCCGGGCGGCACCATGACCCGGGTCATGCCCAGCTCGCGGGCGAGCGCGGAGGCGAGGAGAGGCCCCGCCCCCCCGAACGCCACCAGGGTGAAGTGCCGCGGATCGAAACCCTTCTCCACCGAGATCACGCGTATCGCCTGAACCAGGTTCTCGTTGAGGATGGTGAGCACCGCTTCGGCCGCCTCCTCGACCCCGAGCCCCATCGGGGCCGCCACCTTGTCGGCGATTGCGCGGTGCGCGAGGTCGGGACGGAGGCTCATACGGCCGCCCAGCAGGGATTCGCCGGAAAGGCGGCCGAGCACGACGTTGGCGTCGGTCACGGTGGGCTCGGTTCCCCCGAGGCCGTAGCAGGCGGGGCCGGGCGCGGCGCCGGCGCTCCGGGGGCCCACGTGCACGAAGCCGCCCGTGTCCACGCGCGCGATGCTGCCCCCTCCGGCTCCCACCGAATGCACGTCGACCATCGGAAAGCGGATGGGATGCCCCCGCACCTCCCGCTCCTTTGCGACGAGCGGCCGGTTGCCTTCGATGAGGCAGACGTCGGTGCTCGTTCCCCCGACGTCGAAGGTGATGACGTCCGGACACTCGGCTCTTCCGGCGAGAAAGCCCGCGCCGGTGACTCCCGCCGCCGGCCCCGACATGAGGCAGCGGCCCGCCATCGCACCCGCATCCCGAAGCGAGGCGACGCCGCCGTGGGACTGGAGGATCTTCGGGCCCACGATGCCCAGGGCGCGGGACCGTTCCCCGAGGCGCTCGAGATAGCGGCTCACGACCGGGCCCAGCGATGCGTTCAGCACGGTGGTCGTGGTCCTCTCGTACTCGCGGAACTCGGCCACGACTTCGTGGGATGCGCAGGTGAACGCACCGGGAAGGTGCTCGCGCACCGCGGCCGCGACGGCGGCCTCGTGGGCCGGATTGTGGTAGCTGTGCAGGAAGCAGACGGCCACCGCCTCCACGCCTTCGCGGCGGAAGTCGTCGAGGATTCCATCGAGCGCTTCGAGGTCCGGCGGCACGTCGGAAGGCCCGAGGAGATAGGTGCGCTCCTCGATCTCGCGCCGGAGGTGGCGCGCGACGAGGGGCGGGGGCTTCGGCATCCGAATGTCGTAGTTGTGGGGTTGGCGCTGGCGGCGGATCTCCAGGATGTCGCGAAACCCTTCAGTGGTGATGAGGCCCGTGACCGCCGTGTCCCCCGTGATGAGCGCGTTGGTGGCGACCGTCGTTCCGTGGCCGAAGTAGCGGACGTTCCCGGCACCGGCGGCTGCACAGTCCAATAGCTCCGGAATACCGGCCGCAATCGCCCGGGACGGGTCGTCCGGGGTCGAGGGTGTCTTCAGAAACCACGTCTTGCCGTCCGAGAGGCGGACGAGTGCGAAGTCGGTGAACGTCCCGCCGACGTCGACGCCGAGGACGTAACGCTCAGGCGCCACGGTTCGAATCTTGGCGGGCCTCCCGCAAGGCCGCGGTCCGGGAGGCGTCGACGCTTCCGCGGACGAGCGCGACGCCGTAGCTCTGCTCCGCCGCGGGTGCGGTCACCTTGCCGGCGGCCACGTCGTCGCGCACCCTCTCCGGATCGCGTTCCCACGGGTCGCCGAAGCCGGCACCGGACGGGGTGTCGACCCGGACCGTCGTTCTCGCGTCCACCTTGAGCTCCGAGAACGAGCCCGGAAGCTTCGTCTCGCGGTTTCCGCCCGGGTCCAGAACGAAGACGCCGGGACACCCCGAACTTCCGCCAAACAGCCCGGACGCGCCTCGGGATTGGCGCAGTCCGCGGCCTGCGAGCCTCGCCCGCTCCGCCCAGATGGTGACGTCGCGGCGCGTCGCGAGGCCGCCGCGATGCCGTCCGGGGCCTCCCGAGTCGGCGATCAGCTCGTAGCGGCCGACGGTCAGCGGGAACTCCTGCTCCACGGATTCGATGGGCAGGTTGGCCGCGCCTGAAACGTGGACCCGGACCGCGTCTTTTCCGTCGAGCGCGGAAAGCGCGCCGGACGCTCCCGCGTAGGTCTCGTAGTCGACGAAGTACTCGTTCCGGCGCGGGTCGACGCCGCTGAAGATAAGCCCGTGGAGCGGACCGCAGCCGGCCATCACCCGGTCCGGCGCAGCGTCGGCGAGCGCGCCCAGCAGCAGGTCGCCGAGCACGTTGCCGGTCGCGCCCCGATCCCCGACGGCGGCGGGGGGGCGGCAGTTGACGACCGTGCCTTCCGGCGCGGTGACGCCGATGGCGCGGAAGTACCCGGAGTTGGGCGGCAGCGCCGGGTCCGTCACCGCCTTGACCGCGTAGTAGACGCCGGACAGGGTGGCCGCGAGCGGCATGTTCCGGGCCCCTGCGATCTGCCCGTCGGTGCCCGTGAAGTCGAAGTGAATGCGATCGACGCGAATGGTGATCTTGACGCGGAGGCGAACGATGCCGTCGGCCACGCCGTCGTTGTCGACCACTTCTTCGTTCTCGTAGGTTCCGTCCGGCAGCCTCGCGATCTCGGCGCGAGTGCGCGACTCGGCGTAGTCGAGGAGCGCTCTCGCGCCCCGGTGCACGCTATCGGCTCCGAAGCGAGCAAAGCACTCCTGCACCCGGCGGACCCCGATGGCGTTGGTCGCGATCTGGGCCCGCAGATCGCCCTCGCGCTCGCGCGGGGTGCGCGAGTTGAGGAGCACGAACGCGAGCATGTCGGTGCACAGTTCCCCCTCGTCCAGCAGCTTGACGGGAGGGATCCGCAGCCCTTCCTGGAAGATGCTCGTGCAGTCGGCGCTCTCGCTCCCCGCCACCTTGCCGCCGATGTCGGAGTGGTGGGCGATGTTGGCGACGAACGCGACCGGCCGGCCATCGAAGAAGACGGGCCTTGCGAGCGTCAGGTCCGGCAGGTGCGAGCCGCCTCCCACGTACGGATCGTTCGTGAGGAAGCCGTCGCCGGGGCGAAAGCGGTCGAGGGGGTAACGCCGGGTGATGTTCTCCACGAGGCCGAGGAGCGAGCTCAGGTGAAGGGGGGCGATGGCGGTCAGGGCGAGGAGGTTGCCCGCAGTGTCGAAGATCGCGACCGAGCAGTCACGCCGCTCCTTGATGTTCGGGGAATACGCGGTCTTGACGAGGGTGGCCATCATCTCGTCGGCCGCGGCGGCGAAGCGGTGCGCGATGACCTCGGTGGTGATTCGGTCGCAGCCTGGATCCATGGGCACTCCCCGACGAGTTACTGTCAGAAGTTGTGTATGGGCTGAATTGAAGAAGGCGTCGCATCCTGCTGAAATAGGGTTGTCCAAAGCCCGGTCATTCAGCACACAGGAGATGCTCCACCATGAGAGAAGATACGACGATTCCTTTCCGGAATCCAGCCCTACGGGACGAGTTGAGCGAACTGGTGCGCGAGGGCGCGCAACGAATCATCCGCCAGGCGGTGGAAGCGGAGTTGGAGGCCTTTCTGGAAGGGTATGCGGCCGACCGTGACGCGCAAGGTCGACGCGCGGTGGTTCGCAACGGCTACCTGCCGTCGCGGGAGGTGTTGACGGGTGTGGGTCCGGTGCGTGTCCGGGTTCCGCGGACGCGGGACAGGTCGGGCGCGGGCCGGTGCTTCCGCTCGGAGTTGCTGCCGCCGTATTTGAAGAAGACGAGGCGTATGGAGGCGGTGATTCCGTGGCTGTACCTGAAGGGGGTATCGACGAACGACTTCGGTGAAGCGCTCACGGCGCTGTTCGGCGAGTCGGTGAAGGGATTGTCCCCGGCGAGCGTCGCGCGGCTCAAGGACGGCTGGGAGCGTGAGTACGCGCAGTGGCGCGAGCGGGACTGGGGTGGCGAGGAGTTCGTGTATCTGTGGGCGGACGGGATCTACGTGAACGTGCGCGGCGAGGAGCGGCGTTGTCTGCTAGTGGTTGTGGGCTGCGACGCGCGTGGCCGCAAGCGCTTCCTGGCCCTGGAATCCGGGTTCAGGGAGTCGAAGGAGAGCTGGAGGCGGTGCTGTTGAGCCTGCGGGACCGGGGCGTGAGGGCGGCGAAGCTGGCGGTGGGCGACGGTGGGCTGGGGTTGTGGTCGGCCCTGGCCGAGGTATATCCCGAAACCCGTGCGCATGCGAAGGAGGCTTTTGAGCGCTTCTGTGCCACCTGGGAGGCGAAGTACCCGAAAGCCGCCGATTGCCTGGCGGGGGACCGCGAGGAGTTGCTCGCCTTCTACGACTTCCCGGCGGCGCACTAGCGGAGTCTTCGGACGACGAACCCCATCGAATCGACCTTCGCCACCATCCGCTTGCGAACGGCGAAGACGAGGTACTGCCTGAGCGAGAAGACGGCGCTGAGCCTTGTGCATCAACTCGCCATGAGCGCCGAGAAGCGATGGCGCCGACTACGCGGCTTCCATCATCTGGCCGAGGTGATCGCCGACGTGAGGTTCATCGATGGGGTGGAGGAAAAAGAAACGGGCGGGAGGGCCGCTGGATTCGAGACGGCCATACACCAGATTTGTGTATGGACGCGCCCAAGAATGCAAGCGTTGGCCCGGAGGTTTTGGTGCGTTATGGTCAGACTCATTCGTGTATACGGCCTCTCAATTGCGGCGTTTCACTATTACCGCGGCCCGTATGGAAATGCGAGGATCGGGTCCGAATCGACCGTGCGAGCTTGAAAAACTCCAAAATCTGGTCCTGGTTTTCCCGACCCCGTCTCAATGACCGTTCGCCCCTACCTCCTCATTCGGCCTGCTCACATTCCCGCCGTGCTCCGCTCGCCTGCCGCTCAGGCGGCCGGCGCGGGCTCCCGGTAGAATTCTCTGTTCGTAATCAGCGCCCAGGCGATGCGCGTCATCCTGTTGGCCAGCGCCACCGCAACCAGCATCTTGGGCTTACGCGCCAGCATCCGGGCCAGCCACGATCCGGGGGGCGCGCCTCGCCGGACCGCCCAGCGCACCACGCTCATCGCGCCCGTGATCAACAACCGCCTCACGTCGCGCCGGCCCATCTTCGATATCCTACCCAGTCGCGGCTTGCCTCCGGTCGAGTGCTGTCGCGGCACGAGACCGAGCCAGGCGGAGAAGTCCCGCCCCCGGCGGAAGCTCTCCATCGGCGGGGCGAAGGCCTGGATCGCCGACGCGCAGACCGGACCGACCCCCGGAATGCTCATCAGTCGTCTCGCTTCCTCATCCTCGTACGCGCTCGTGCGGAGTCGCCTCTCCAACTCCTGTATCTTCTCCTTCAGGCCGGCTATATGCGCGAGCAGAACCACGCCCAGTTCGCGGACCGCCTCGGGCAACCCCGAACCCGGATTGGCAACGGCCGACGCCAACCGCGCGAGGTGGGCTCGGCCTTGGGGGGCGACGACTCCGAACTCCGCCAGATGGCCCCGCAGGAGTTTTAATGAATCCGCTTTCGTTTTGATTACATACCATATGAGGAGGGTTCTAAGCGAGATTGGGAATAGTGGATATTCATAATAATATCAATATGGTAGCGGGATTTCATGTCTAATGGGAACTGCTTATGTCTCTAAATCCCATAAAATTAGATAAATTTCCGGGGTCTTTCGATAAATAAATGAATACTTTTGGGAGGGTCGAAAAGACGCCGCCGCATCGCAGCGCAGGGGAATTCTGCCATGGCCAGCGATGCCCGCGATAACGGCGAATGCGCGGATATGCGGGGAGTTGCGGGGGTGAAATTCCCCCGGGCGCGCGCCCGGGGGTTTCATTATTTTCTCAATTCTTGCCCAAAACGAACACGCTGGAGACCGCACCCGGGCCGCCGAGTGTGTGGCCGAGCGCTCGTTTCGCGCCCTTCACCTGGCGGTCGCCGCAGCACCCTAAGAGCTGGTGCGTGAGGTCGGCCACCACGCGCGCGCCCGTTGCGCCGATGGGATGGCCGCAGCTCTTGAGGCCGCCCGAGGTGTTCACGGGCAGCTCGCCGCCGAGCCTGCTCGCGCCGCTTTTCACGAAATCAGGACCCTCGCCCTTCTCGACGAAGCCCAGGTCCTCGTAATTCAGAATCTCCGTAATCGTAAAACAATCATGTACTTCCGCGACGTCTATCTCCTCGCGGGGGTTCGTTACGCCGGACTGCTCGTAGGCTTGGCGCGCGGCCTCCTGGGTGGCCTCGAAGCCGATGAAGTTGAACCTGGGGTTGAACGCCGTGGTGATGTAGCCCGTCGCGCAGGAAAGCCCCATGCCGTCGATCAGGACGTAGTCTTTCTTGGCGAAGCGCTTCTCGGCCAGGTCCGCCCGGCAGAGAACGATCGCCGCGGCGCCATCCGTCGTGGGGCAGCAATCGTATAGGCCCAAAGGTTCGGTCACCGGCGGGGCTTTCAGTACCTGTTCTTTGGTGATCTCTTTTCTGAAGTGCGCGCGCGGGTTCAGGCTCCCGTGGTAGTGATTCTTCACCGCCACCTCGGCCAAATCCTCTTTGTCCGCGCCGAATTCCTCGAAATACCGCCTCGCCAGAACGGCGAAGCTGCCCGGCGCCGTGCGGCCTTTCGAATACATAGGATGTAGTTTTTCAACGTGTTGGGCCACCAGGCTGCCCCGGGGAGGGACTTCGCGCATCTTCTCGGCGCCTACGGCGAGGACGACGTCGTGCATGCCCGAGGCTACGGCCATCGCCGCCATGCGGACGGCTTCCATGCCCGTCGTGCAGTAGTTCGACACCCGGGAGACGGGTTTCGGGTAGAGGTTCAGCGCTTCGGCAAGCGAGGGTCCGCCCGTGCCGTCGAAACCCCAGCCGAGCGGCAGATACGTGCCCAGCCAAGCAGCCTCGATGTCGCCGCCGCTCACGCCCGCATCCTGATAGGCCTTGAAGGCGGCTTCCACCACGAGATCGTTATAGCTCTGCTCGAAGAGTTCTCCGAATTTCGTGATGCCCGCGCCGATGATGGCGACTTTTCCGGCGATACTTCCGCTCATGTCCAACTCCTTGAAAAAAGAGGTCTCCCCCGGGAAAGACGAAGCCCTATTCGGCGGGGCGCAGTTTCCAGAAGTAATTATAATACCCATCGCCCTGATGGAGAAGCCTGAAAGTGAGTTCACATTCCATGCCGATGTGAACATCGTCTTTCACCTGATTCGTCATCTGGCCGTAAAAGCGTCCGCCGCCTTCGAGTTCCACCGTGGCCATCGTGATGAAGCCCTCCGGCGATGGGGGCAGGTAATCGTGTACGAAGGTGAAGATTCTGCCCTTGCGGCTCAGTTTTCGCTCATCCCACTCTCCCCGCGCGCCACAGGAATTGCACACTTGCTGGCGGGGATACTGAAGCTCTCCGCATGAGCGGCAAACGCCGGCCATCAAGCGCATGGTCGCCCTGTTTTCTTTCCAAAGGATACTGGGCGAGGAGAAGGGTTTGATTTCCTCCTCGGGAGATAAGCCTCTGAATTTGAGCCATTGGCCGTAATTCGGGATGGCGCGCGCGCGCTCCACAGACCAGCCGACTCCCCGCTGAGCCCTCAAGGAATGGACCTTGTCCGTCACCCGAAGCAGGATGGCTTCCCCCCCGCTTCCGTGACCCGCGACGATGATGTGCTCGCCCGGTTCCGCGCTTTGGAGGGCATCGACGAGAGAGAGCAGAGGCGCCGCCGCCCCGGAATCTCCGAGCCGCGCGATGAGCGGTTGTTCGGGATAAGCCGAGTCGGGAAAACCCAGTTTTCTGGCGATTGCCGCATGGGTGCGGGGGTCCGGGGCGTAGACGAGCACGCGCGCGATGTCTTCTCTCGTGGCGCCTGTTTGTTTGAGCAATCCCTCGACGGTGGCGACGCTCTGGCGCACATAGCCGTAGTCCTGGATGAATTTGGCGTCACCGGCTGAGACGGCTCCCTCGCCCGGCAGCCGCCACCTGTCGATGAAATCCTCGGACCATGAATAAATCGCCTCGATCTCCGCGGCCACCTCGTCCCCTTTACCGAGCAACATCGCCGCGGCGCCGTCGCAGAGGCCCAGTTCATCGGGACTTCCGGGCAGCGAGGGCCTTTTTTCCGCCGCCACCACGGCCGCCGCTTTGGATGAGCCTGCTTCGATGGCGTCACAAGCGGCTTTGAGCGCGGACGTGCCCGCGCGCAGGGAGCCGCCCGCATCCAGGGTGAAGAGTTTTTCGGGCAAATCCGCCGCTGCGGCGAGAACGCTTGCGTTTGATTTTTCGGCGTAAGGATGGGACGTGGAGGCGAAATAGAGTGAATCGACTTCGGAATCGCCCCAGCCCGCGGCGTTGATCAACGCCTCCACCCCCATGGTGATGGGGTCTTCGTCGAAACCGGCCAGAGGGCGCGAAGCCCTTGGGCTGCCTGTTCCCCATACGGCCCGTACGGTTTCTCCGCCCAGCCGATGAAAGGGTATATATGCTCCTACTCGGGTGATTCCAGCCATTTCTCCTCCTTGGGTTCTCTTTGGAAATTGGGGAGTTTTTTCTCTTGTGTCGGTGAATTAGTCAAGCCGCGCGCGGGTTTCGCAGGATTATGAGTGCGCGAAAAGTCAAATTTCAGGATTTTACTTCTCGCACTCTTCTCCTAGCGGTCCAATTCTTCTATGATGTGAGTGCTCGCCAACTTTTATTTCCTGCAGGAGAAGGATGAATGAAACTTCACGTTGAGTATTGTGAAAAATGAAACTACGGGCCCCGCTATGAGCAGTTGGCTCAGGATTTGAAGAAACATTTCCCGGACCTGGAAATCCCCGGAAACGAGGACGGAAAATTTCGCGTCGGCTCCTTCGAATTGGTGCTGGATGGCGAACTTTTGTGGTCGAAGCTGGACTCGGGCAGCTTTCCCACAGAATCGGAAGCCGTCAACCTGATCGGGGAGCATGCGCAATCATGACCTTCGAGGGCAAGGTTGTCTCGGTCCATATCGCCTCGGTGGGTGGTGAACCCATGATGGAGGTCGCCCAGGCGCAGGCGGTCATAGGGTCCGGCCTGGCGGGAGATCGTTATGCCGAGGGCGTGGGCACGTATTCCAAAAAACAGGGGCCCGATCGCGAGGTGACGCTCATCGAAATAGAAGCCATCGAGGCGCTTGCGCGTGATCACGACATCAATCTCGACGCGGGCCAGAGCAGGAGAAACATCTTGACGCGAGGCGTTCCGCTCAATCACCTGGTGGGTGCGGAATTTCAGGTGGGTGAAGTGAGGATGCGCGGCGTTCGTCTGAACGAGCCATGCAAATATTTTGAGAATTTATTGGGTATAGATGGATTACATGATGCGCTCATCAACCGATCGGGACTGAACGCGCAAGTTTTAAACGAAGGCGCCATTCGCGCGGGTGACGTCATCAAACGCATCTGACCCGTTATTCTCTACGAGAAGACCCCATGTCATTTCCCATCGTCCAAGTAGACGCGTTTACCGATACGCCCTTCTCGGGCAATCCGGCCGCCGTCTGCATCCTGCCGATACAAGTAGATGAGGGGTGGATGCGGCGCGTGGCGGGGGAGATGAATCTTTCTGAAACCGCGTTTGTAGTGAAGCAAGAAGACGGCTATGGCCTGCGCTGGTTCACACCCGTAAGCGAGGTGGACCTTTGCGGCCATGCAACGCTTGCGGGCGCCCATGTCCTTTGGGAGAAGGACTATCTCGGCTCTGATGAAACGATCATCTTTCACACCAAAAGCGGGGTTTTGACCTGTGAGCAGAAAGATGAATGGATAGAAATGAATTTCCCGATCACACAGGAATCACCCGCCGCTCCGCCGGAAGGCCTGGTGGAGAGCCTCGGCCTCATGCCCCGCTACGTGGGAAAAAACGAATTCGATTACCTGGTGGAAGCGGATTCCGAATCCACGCTGAGGGCCTTGGCGCCTGATTTTCAGCTTCTCCGGACGATTCCCACGCGCGGCTGCATTGTCACGGCGCGCGCGGATGACCCCGAGTATGATTTCGTCTCTCGTTTTTTCGCACCCGGGGTTGGCGTAAACGAAGACCCGGTGACGGGTTCTGCTCATTGTTGCCTGGGGCCATTTTGGGCGAGGCGCTTCAAAAAAGAAGAACTCACGGCCTATCAGGCCTCCGCGAGAGGGGGTGTCGTGCGCATGAGAATTCTGGGAGATCGCATCGTTCTGGGGGGCAGGGCCGTGACGATCATGCAAGGAGATTTGCTCTAGGCGCCGGGGTCGGTCTAATGCTCGTCAAGGTTTTCCCTGAACCGGGGCGGTAGCGAATTGGTCGGTGTCTCCCGCACTACCAGTAGTGGGTAATTAACGGGATGTTGCATACAAAACGCACGGATAGCTCAGGCGCTTGATGACTTGCTTCTGTCTTATCCCCATGCCATGACTTGTTGGGTTTAAGAAGATTGAAGCGGCCCGCTGATATTGCGATAGCCGAAGCGAGAGTTCTCTTGCGCCTCCATGCCTCAAGGGCTATAACAGGCGCCTTCAATCGCGTTTTCAATGATTTGGAATCATTATTTTTCAAAATTATTTTCATTCGCAAGGAGATTTTAGATGGTTGCTGCTTTTGACGCCCAGGCCGTGGGCGCGGATCGTTTAGAGGAGATTCCCTTTTCGGGCATACGCAAGGTTTTCGACGCAGTGGCGAAGCTCGAAGGTGAAGGGCGCGATGTCATCCATTGGCAAATCGGCCGCACGGATTTCGATACGCCCGAGCATATCAAACAAGGGGCCGCTGAATCCCTTGCCCGGGGCGACGTTCACTATGCCCCCAGCACGGGGGTTCCCGCCCTGCGAAAAGGCATCGCGTACAGAACGGAGGTCGACACCGGCGTGGGGGTGAACCCGGATACGCAGGTCATCGTCATGGCGGGGGCGAACGAGGGCATCATGGTTTCCATGATGGCTTTGATCAATCCCGGTGATGAGGTGATCATCGCGCAGCCGAACTGGCATCATTATAAATCCTGTACGGCGCTGGCTGGTGGCGTGCCCGTTGAAGTGACAACGAAAGAAGAGAACGATTTCGCATTGCGCGCCGAGGACATCGAGGCGGTTTTGACGCCCAAGACGAAACTCGTTTGCCTCACTTCACCCGGCAATCCCACAGGCTGCACTATACCTGAGGCTGAACTCGCAAAAATCGCAGCCCTGGCGGTGAAGCGTAATCTCATGGTGCTGAGTGACGAGATATATGCGCGCATTTACTATGGCGATGCGCCGTGCGCTCCGAGCATTTTCTCGCAACCCGGTATGGCGGAACGCACGGTGATCATCAATGGATTTTCAAAATTCTACAGCATGGACGGCTGGCGGCTCGGTTGGACGGTGGCGAGCCCCGAGATCACCCGCCACTTGCTCAAGATTCGCCAATACACCACCGTGTGCGTCAACACGTTCATTCAGCATGGCGCTGCGCGCGGCGTGCTCGAGGACCAGGCGCCCATGGAGGCGATGACGCGTGAGTTCGACAAGCGGCGGCGCGTGATATCCGAGGGGCTGCGCGCGATAGAAGGCGTCACCCTGGCGGAGCCCACGGGTGCGTTTTATGCGTTCCCGAACGTGAAGGCTTTTGGCGAGACTTCGGCCGAGGTGGCGAGCTATCTTCTGAATGAACATGCCATCGCCACGGTGAACGGCGCTGTTTTTGGTGGCGAAGGATATCTCAGAATCGCATATTCGTGCTCGACGGAAGAATGCGAGCGTGGGGTAGAGCGCTTGGCCGTTGCATTGGAGCAGCTTCGCACAGGTTAGATCCTAGGCGCTTTCGTTTCAAGATGAACAGAAAACAGAACACACCCCCGTATGCTGATGGGGGTATTTTTTTATTCGCTTACCAGGGATGCTTTCTCAAACTCTCCCGTAGTCATCTTCGCGTCGTTCGATGTCGTCTTCACCGAAGTAGGCGCCTGTTTGCACTTCGATGAAAACGAAGGGCGCATTTTTTTCGTTTTGAATCCGGTGCCATGTCCTTTGGGGTATATCCATGCTTTGACCGGCGGAAAACGCGATTTCCTCTTCTTCCCGGATGACGATGGCCTGTCCGGATATGGCGTGCCAATGCTCGGCCCTGTGCATATGCCGCTGTAGGCTGAGGCGCTGCCCCGGATAGACGACAACCCGTTTGACCTTGTGGTCCGGCTCATCGGCCAATTCGGTGTAATACCCCCAGGGCTTATGTTCCGTATTATCCTCGGACATCCGGTTCCTCAAAGAAAAAACGGCGCCGCGGGAAAGGGCGCCGTCTATCTCTTGGCGAAGAGTTGTTCCGGCTTGTTAATGACAGGGGAAGGCGAATGCGTGTCGGGTGTCGTGGGCGGCGTCATGTAAAAGCTGTGGTTGGGCGAAACCCACGCCATAGAGGATGAATATGCCGAAAACGATCGCCAATACGGCCGGCTTGACGGCCTCCATGCGCCGGATGAGGCCACCGGATACGACTTCTTGATTCACTGCGCTCTCATGTAGAGCCATCGATCCACTCCTCTAGGTTCCACTTCCTCACTACTGTTATATGAGAGAGATATTACCATATTTTTCTGAAAAGTCATCGCCTTGCACTCCGTCCGATCCAGATGCCCGGGATTCGGGTTAGTCGTCGATTATCGCCACTGCCCGACACCAGGCGCCGCTCGCGCGCTCTATTTTGACGGGGAGCATAGAGACGGTGAAACCGAATTCAGGAATCTTGTCGAGATTCGTGAGTTTTTCCGCATGGATATATTCTTTCTTACGGCCCAGGAAATGGCTGCCGAAAAAATCTTTCGTGTTTCCCTGACGTCTGAGTTCCGTCATCTTGGAGACGGGAATATCGAAACCCCATGCGTCTATACCCATCACCTTGATTCCCTGATCGACCAGCCATTCCGTGGCGTCCACGCTCATACCCGGGTGGGTTTGTTCAAAGTCGGGAGAATACAGATATTTCGTGGTGTGGTCGGTGCGAATGAGGACGATATCCATCGGCTTGAGTGAATAGCCTTTCTCTTCGAGGGCCGCCACTTTTTGCTGCGTTTCCTCCACCGTGATGTTGTGCCCGCGCTCGGCGTCATGAAAATCCAGGACGACCCCATCGCCCACGCACCATTCGAGGGGAACGAGGTCGATCGTTTTCGAGGGTTTGCCTTCGCATTCGGGACCATAGTGGTACGGGGAATCGAGGTGTGTGCCGCTGTGCGTACTGATGGCGGTGATGTTTTCCGTAGCGCAGTGCATGTTGTCCGGAAAATAGCCGGTGTCCGGAAATCTGTATGACTTGGCTCGCATACGCCCGAGTTCGGTGTGGTTCACGTACTGGATAGCGGCCGGATTGTTCTCCATGGGCGCGTTTTGAAGGGGAACGCTTAGGTCTACGATTCTACGGGCCATTTGAAAATGCTCCTCACGAATTTGATTTTGGGCTTGGGCGCCGTCAGGCGCCCGTGGTTTCGGGTTACTCTTCTTTCAGCTTCAGGCCCGGTGGCGGGGCGGCGGCCTTTTCTCCGCGCTTGAGCAAGGGGAAAACCTCATTCGCTGCGATTCGGGCCGCTTGAAGCATATAGGGCATCCCGCAGTAGATGGCCATCTGGATGATGACTTCCATGATCTGTCGTTTCGTCGCCCCGCAGTTCCAGGCTGCTTGAATGTGGGTGCGCAGTTGTGGATGCGCGTTGGCCATGACGCACGCGGCCACGGCGCAAAGCTCCCGGGTTTTCTGGGGCAGGACATTCCTGTCGTAAAGCCCGCCGTAGCAGAAGTTCATGAACAGTTCCATGAATTCCTCATCCGCCCACTCGGCCATGTCATGGCCGATGCGCTCCGTGAATTCCTTGGTCCATAGTTTAGTTCCGCGGTTGAGGGCCCTTGAGGGAATCTTGGGTTTTTGATTTGGAGGCATTGTTTCTCCTTGCATGGATTTATTCCTGAAAAGAGTTCGTCCTGAGCAGATTTTGTTGAATTTTCGGAATTGCTAACACGCCAGATACCCCCTGTCAAACCGAGGCTGGGTTGGGGTTGGGGAGAGTGTTATTAACTTTCGGGTAATACGATGGAAACGCCATGGAAATACTTCTCGCCTACAAAATAGAGATGATGCTTTAAGAATGTAAATTCTCGAAATAGCTCAAACATATCGGAGGAAGGGGTATGAGAAGAAGGAATCTCTATATTGCGGCGACGCTGGTTTTCGCCATGGGGGTTTTGTCTTTCGCCGCCAGCGGTTGGGCGCAGGATGTCAAGACCATGGCGAAGAGCCTCGCTGGTTTGCAAGTCGCGGCGGACACCGTTTGGGTGATGGTGGCTGGGTTTCTGGTGTTTTTTATGCACGCGGGTTTCGCGATGCTCGAATCGGGGCTTTGCCGCGCGAAGAACACCGTCGCCATTCTCTATAAGAATTTCGGCGTTGTAGCCGTCTCGTCCCTGGCATTCTGGATATTGGGTTTCGCCCTCATGTTCGGTGATGGCAGTTCGATATTCGGAACGAATGGATTTCTCCTGTCTGGGGTGGACAACAGCCCGGCCACGGGCGATGCGTACAAGGGTGTTTTCTCATCCCTCAACTGGACGGGTGTGCCTCTATACGCGAAGTTTTTCTTCCAGCTCGTTTTCGCGGCGACGGCGGCGACCATCGTTTCGGGTTGTGTGGCCGAGCGCATCAAGTTCTCCTCGTTCATGGTCTTCAGCTTCCTGCTCGTCGCCATCATCTATCCCATCCAGGGCCACTGGATTTGGGGTGGCGGCTGGTTGGGCGGAATGGGTTTTCTCGATTTCGCCGGTTCCACCGTGGTTCACTCCGTAGGCGGCTGGGCGGGCCTCGCCGGAATCATCGTTCTTGGTCCCCGGCTCGGGAAGTATTCGTCCGACGGCCGGATGCAGCCGATTCCCGGCCACAACATGCCGCTCGTTACACTGGGTGGGTTCATCTTGTGGCTCGGATGGTTCGGGTTTAACCCGGGCAGCACCATGGCCGCCGATGCGGGAGCCATCGCGCGCATCGCAGTGACGACGAACCTCGCCGCCTCGGCGGGTGTCGTGGCTTCAAGCATCACGTCGAGAGCCATGTTCGGCAAGGCCGATCTTTCCATGAGCGTGAACGGCGCGCTTGCAGGCCTGGTCGCCATCACGGCGCCATGCGCGAACGTTACTCCGTTTGGGGCGGTGATAATCGGTCTGGCCGCGGGCGTCATCGTCTGCATCGCGGTTCCGTTCCTCGACAAGATCAAGATTGACGATCCGGTCGGCGCCGTTTCGGTTCACCTGGTATGCGGTATCTTCGGCACGCTTGCGCTCGGTTTGTTCGCAGCACCTTCCATTGACGAGGGTGTCGTAGGTTTGTTCTACGGCGGGGGTGCTGGGCTCTTCATCAAACAGCTCACGGGTGTCATCGCGGTCGGTGTCTTCACTTTCGTCTTATCCCTCATTCTTTGGCAAGCGGTGAAAGCCGTGATGGGTGTGCGCGTTTCGGCAGAGGACGAATCGGCCGGTCTCGACCTCTCCGAACACGGCATGGAAGCCTATGCAGGAGAGAGGTTGGGTTGATTTTCGGGGAAGGAATTCATACCGGATGAGTCCATCTGTCATCTTGAGGGGAATGAACAATGCGTTTAGTCACGGCGATTATCAAGCCATTTAAGCTGGAAAGTGTGAAGGAAGCGCTGGGAGATGCCGGGGTGACGGGCATGACGGTGAGCGAAGTAAAGGGGTTTGGCCGTCAGAAAGGCCACACCGAACTTTATCGCGGCAGTGAGTACGTGGTCGATTTCCTGCCGAAAATCAAGGTGGAAATCCTGACGCAAGACGAGAACGCCGACGCCATCGTCACGGCGATTTGCGGTGCGGCGAATTCGGGCCAGATAGGGGACGGCAAGATATTCGTCCAGGCGGTGGAAGATTGTGTGCGGATACGCACCGGCGATAGAGGCGATGGCGCCATCTAGGCAATCTGCTTCGTAGTGGAATCGTGTTAAGAATAGGTTGGGGCCGTAGAAATCGATGACATCCATATCAGACCCATGATTCAATTCGTCAGGAATCAAGGAAGGGATGAAAATGCGGAAGACTTCATGGTCTTTGGAACCAGGCTCCAGATAGATTTCTAGGAAATAAAACATACGTAACATCAGGTTTTCCAAAAACCGGCCTTGATGAGGGGCCGGTTTTTTGTAGTCCAATTCCTGAAAGAAAAATTTTTTTAATCTGGTATTTTTAATAAATTCTTTAAGTAATTGTTTGTATTGACATTAATTTGCTTCCTTGATTTTAGTCATATCTAAAAATATATTATAAATAGGTTGACTTTATTTTTCAGATCGGAATAGAATTTTTTGTCTGATGGGTTTTTTGTTATGGAGAGACCGAAAATATGAATTGCGGCCTCAAAACGCCCGGAGCGAGGCTTGTTCTGCGTGTTAAAAATTCTTTGGTGATGCCGACGTGGCTTCTGGCCACCGGCTTGTTGATGATGAGTTTCAGTCCCGCTTCGGCGCACATCGTCCCTCCAGAGGAATTGCACCCCGTTGCTGAAAGCTATCGTCGCGCCAGCTTTATCCTGAATCTGAACCCGGTGCACTGGCCGCAGGTCTGGCTCGATATGAGGCGCATCGAGGAAGCGTTAAGAGCTGTGGACCCTCTTGGCGCGAGGAAATTCTCGGAGGAGTTGGCTGCCGCAAGACGCGTGGCCCAGCCCTTGGCGAGAGGCGGTAAAGAGCCGGACATGGTCGCCGCGCGGCGGAACGGGAGGCGTTTGGTCTTTTCCCTGGCGACACGGGGAGTCGCTTTGTTGCTGGTCTCTCGCATAGATCGGATCAAGGCGGGCTCGAAGAGATCCGGGGTGAAAACCCACCTGAATGAAGCGCGAAGGGTTTTTCTGTCATTTGCCGAGACCTTGCCGCATCTGGATCCGAAAGGGTGGAAGAAGATGCAAATCCATTGGCTGGAAGCGAGTTCCCACCTCGGGGCGGCCGGTGTGATGGGCATCGGCGCAAGGCCGATGAATCTGGAGAAAATTCGTGAGAATACCGCTCTCATCCGCCGCTATTTCTACTCGAATTTTTCCGGGTTCCGGGCCGGGAAAGGGTACAGGCTTCTGCCGCGGCCGAAGGCGAGCGAAACATACCTCAAAACGGCTAGAGTGCCGTGGAGGCTGCCGCCCGGCGCCAACATCAACAAACAACTCCCCCGTCCCCGCCAGATTCTCGGAATGGCGGAGCGTGGAGCGAACGAGGCGGAAACCTTTCTCATCGCTTTGGGGGATATGGCTTTCGACAGCCCGGAGATATTCGGGGAGCCCGCGCGCAGCCTGGGGGTCAGTTGCAACACTTGCCACAACAAGGGGGTGACGAATCCCAAGCTCTTCATCCCGGGACTTTCCAGGGAAAAAGGCGGGATGGACGTATCGAACAGTTTCTTCGCGGGTCACGCCAACAACGGCCTGCACGATCCGCTCGACACGCCCGACTTGAGGGGGATTCGCTTCACGGCCCCCTACGGCCGGAACGGGCGTTTCGCCTCGCTCAGGGAATTCGTTCGCAACGTCATCGTGAATGAGTTCAATGGGCCCGAACCCGACCCGATGATCATGGACGGGATGATCGCCTATATGAACGAGTTCGAGTTCTTGCCGAACCCGAAGCTGAAAAAAAGCGGTAGGCTCCATCCCGAGAAGGTTTCCAAAGCGGCGCTTCGGGGCGAGAAGATATTTCACCGGAAGTTCCCGCAGATGATGGGCGGGATGAGTTGTGCGAGTTGCCATATTCCAAACGCGAACTTCGTGGACCACAAACGACACAATATCGGTTCCACGGGGGGAGAGCGGCAACCCTTCCATGTAGGGGGGTTGGATACGCCCACTCTGCTCTCATCGAAATTCACGGCCCCTTATTTTCATAATGGCAGCCTGCCTACCCTGCGGGCGGTGAACGAATGGTTCAACAGGCAGTTCGGGCTTGGGCTGAGCCGAAAGAGTATCGACGACCTCACTGCTTATGTGGAGGCCGTGGGCGATGGCGTCCAGGGCATTGAAGATACGATTTACACATTGGATTCGGAACTGGAGGAATTCAAGTTTTTCCTCTCCACATATGAGCGTTTGAAGCAGAGAAAGAAGAAAGAATTGATCAGCGTCTTGCTGAAAACAGTGGTGCGCGAAGTGCAGGCCCATAAGTGGGATGTGCAGGACAAGGGAAATCTGCCGATTCTCCATGATATGGAGAAAAAATTAAGCGAAGCCTTGAGCGCTCACATTGCCGGTGACGTGAAGATGACTGACAGCAAAATAGCGGATTTTCACGCGCTTTATGAGAAAAATGTGGATAAACTCAAATGAACAACGCCATGCGTTTCATACGCAAATTATTGTCGAAAGCGCCTGGTGTCGGTTTCGCGGGAGCGGCTCTCCTCGCCTTCTCCATGATTTTGTTTGCTTCGCCTCCTGCCCGGGCGGTAGATGGAGAACTTCGGGTCGCGTTCATTCCGCTCGAGAATCCCGAGAAACTCATCAGCAACGTGAAGCCGGCGATGAACTTCCTGGAAAAAGAAATGGGGCGCAAGGTTCGCTATTTCATCACCTTGAACTACTCGGCCGCAGTGGAGGCCATGATCTCGAAAAAGGCGGATGTAAGCTTCATGTCTCCGCTGCCCTATGTCCTGGCGAACAAGTATTCGGGGGTCGAAGCGGTTCTTGGTGAGATATACGACGGGAAGCCCTATTATTATTCCCGGATTTTTGTGCGCAAGGACAGCGGTATCAAAAAGCTCTCCGATCTGAAGGGCAAAACCATCGCTTATGTCGACCCTATTTCGAGTTCCGGCTTCATGTATCCCCACGATATTTTTGTTCGTTCCGGCCTCGTGAACGGGGGAGTGGGAAAACCAGAGGGCGGGTTTTTCCGAAGAGTATATTTCGCCGGGGGAGATCAACAGGCGATCAACTCGATGTTCGGCGGCTTCGTCGATGCCGCCGGCGTCAGCCAATACGCTCTCAATCTTCTCCGCCCCGAGCAGCGGGACAAAATCGTCGCCATCAAGCAATCCGCACGAATTCCCAGCCACAATGTGGTGGTCCGGGGGGGGCTGGAGCCTGAAACCAGGCAAAAATTCATTGCGGCGATGATGAAGATGAATCAGCCCGAGAATCGTGGGTTGCTGCGGGCTCTTTACGGAACGGATGGTTACATCAGGGTCGACCACAGCAGTTATCGATCGGTGGCCGATTTGGCTCGAAAGTATGGCTTTTTGAAGGAGTAGGGAAATGTCGAAAGAAGTGGTCATCCAAATTGAAGATGCGCGCGTGGAGATGGGGGGACGGACGATTCTTTCCATCGATCATCTCGACATCTCTCGTGGAGAGAGAGTGGCCATCATCGGCAACAGCGGTTCCGGCAAGACGACCCTGATGCGGATGCTCAAGGGCTATGTGTCTTGCAATGAGGGTCAAGTGGTCGTGATGGGGGATGTTTTTCCCATCAAGGAGCCGCAAAAGATGAAAGCCCACCATCGGCATATCGGCATGATCCATCAGCATTTCGACCTGATAGGCCGGGAGACCGTTTGGCAAAACGTCTATCACGGAAGGCTTGGCTATGTGTCTTTGCTGAAAAGCATGTTGGGGGTCTGCTCGGAGCGTGATTTGCAAATCTGCGCACAGGCCATTCACGAGGTGCATCTCGACGACAAGCAACGCCGCTTTGCCCGCACGCTCTCCGGCGGGGAGCAGCAGCGCGTGGCCATTGCCCGGGCATTGGCGCAGGAGCCGGCGATTCTGCTGGCCGATGAGCCCGTATCGAGCCTGGACCCCGCGCTGGCCGAAGATATCATGGATCTTCTCGTATCGGTTTGCGACGCCTATCAACTGACGCTCATGATGAGCCTCCACCTTCCGGAACTTGCGCGGAAATATGCCGATAGGGTTCTCGCGATGAAAAACGGAAAAATCACATGGGATGGTTCTTCGGATTCTCTCTCGAATGATAAGATATGTGAAATCTATGAGTTCATGGGAACGAACGGAGTCGTGAATGAGAACGGAGCGAGAGCAAGCAGAAGTGCTTTCACCTGGGCGTATGGCTACCAGGGCCAGCCTCTTCCTGGCGGTTAGCGCACTCTTATTCTGGTCCTTTCAAGGTTCTGAGTTTTCACTCAAGCAATTCTGGCGTGGGATTCCCCAGCTGTTTCATTTCTTTGGCCGGATGACGCCGCCGGACTGGTCGGTTTGGGATGTTTTGCTGACCTCGGCGATCGAAACGCTGCAAACCACCATCGCGGGCACTTTTCTGGGCGCTCTGTTTGCTTATCCACTGGGTGTGTTGGCGGCGTCGAACTGGACGCCGGTTTGGGTGCACCTGCCCATCAAGGCGCTCATGGCGTTCGTCCGCTCCATACCCTTGCTGCTTCTCGCCTTGTTGTTCGTCTCCGCCGTGGGCCTCGGTCCCTTCCCCGGAGTGTTGGCGCTGGCGGTGCACTCGGTCGGGGTGCTCGGCCGGTTCGTGGCGGAGGAAATCGAGGCGACGGACCCCAAACCCCTGCTCGCGTTGCAGGGGACGGGCGCTTCGTCCGTTCAGGTCATCCAACATGGGCTGATTCCCCAGGTTTTGCCTCAGATGGTCGCGCATCTAGCCATTCGTTTCGAGATGAATTTGCGTGATTCCACAATTTTGGGCCTGGTCGGCGCGGGGGGCTTGGGTTTTTACGTGTTCTTGTATGTCAAACAGTTTCAGTGGCAGAAGTCGGGCGTGCTGGTGTTGGCCATCATCGCGCTGGTTTTCGCGGGAGAGTTCGCCGCATGGCAGGTAAGAAAACGTTTGATTTAGCCTGGGCAGCTCTATGGAGTCAGTGATGATTAACCTCGTTCGACCCGCCGGGAGCCTTCCTGCGGGCAGAGGTGGGAGGAAACGCGTGTGGATACGCTAATTGATCTCCTGAAAGAAGCAACTACGAAATTTCCCGACTCGGTCGCTCTCGAAGGCGACGTGGAAGGACGCGGAAGGGTGGCGCTCACGAGAAGGAAACTTTGCGGCGAAGCGGCCGCCTTGGCCCGTGAACTGATGGATGCGGGAGTGAAGCCTGGGGACTTCGTCGCCCTGTTGGCGCCGAATCAACCCGAATGGGCGGTGGGGTACTTCGGGGCGCTGCTTGCCGGCGGCGTTCTCGTGCCGTTGGACGTGAACCTGAAAGAAGGAGAACTCGCGAACATTCTGGAGAAAGCCAGGCCCGTTTGCGTCGTGACGGACGCCCGGGAGGAAGAGCGCGCCAGGGCGCTGGCGAGAGATGTCTCATCGACCCCCGAGGTGTTGCGTTTTGATGAGGATCGAGAGATTCCCCCCACCACGGCGCTGGATGTCCTGCCGGGCGCCGAACGAAGCTCGGACGATCTCGCGCTGGTGTCGTTTTCATCGGGAACGACGGGAACTCCCAAAGGAGTGATGCTCTCTCACGGGAACATCACCTCCAATGTGCGCGCCGTGCTCGTACCGTTCGATGCCGGGGAGAGCGATATTTTTCTCTCGATTCTGCCGCTTCACCACATGTTCGAGTGCACGGGCGGTTTCCTGATACCGCTGACGGCCGGCGCCCGGGTGCATTACCTCTCGTCCCTGAACCCGCGCCTCCTCGCGGAGACCATGAAAAACGAGGGCATCACCATCTGCCTGATGGTGCCGGCGCTGGCGCGGCTCATCCACAAGCGAATCATGTCGAACGTGGAATCGCTGAGCGGAGCGAAGAAAATCGTTTTTAAGCTCCTTTTCGGGATTTCCGGGATTTGTCTGTCCATGGGTTTTCGCGTCGGGGGTTTGTTGTTTTCCCAGGTGAAGAAAAATCTCGGCGAGAATCTGCGCTATTTTGCGAGTGGAGGCGCCGCGCTCGACCCGAGGATCGCGCGGGATTTGCTCGTTTTGGGAATAGAGGTGGTCCAGGGGTACGGATTGACGGAAACCTCCCCCGTCACCCATGCGAATCCTCAGGGAGCGCCGAATAGAATCGGAACCGTCGGTCCGCCCATACCGGAGGTGGAGGCGCGAATAGAACCCGTGGAGGGCGCGGACGAGGGAGAAGGGGAAATCCTGATCCGCGGGCCCAACGTGATGCAGGGCTATTTCGAGAATCCGGAGATGACCGAGGAGGTCTTGCGGGATGGGTGGTTTCATACCGGAGACATCGGCCGTCTGGACGCGGATGGCTACCTCACGATATGCGGCCGCTCCAAAAACGTGATCGTCTCCGAATCGGGCAAAAACATTTATCCCGAAGAGGTGGAGGAGCAGCTTCTGGAGAGCGAGTGGTTTCTGGAAGTGTGCGTCCTCGGCAGGAAAACGCCTCGCGGCGGCGAAGAGGTATTCGCCGTAGTGGTGATGAACCCAGAAGCCGATTTACCGCAAGAAGACGAGCAACGCGCGGTCCTGGCCGATTCCGAACTCAAGCGCCTGAGCGCGCATTTGGCGGATTACAAGAGGGTGGCCGCTTTTTTCCTCTGGCCTGAGGAGGAGTTGCCCAGAACCACCACCCGTAAACACAAGAGAGAGGATATTAAGGCGATATTGCGGGAGCGGCCCGAATTCTCTGCGGATGATTTTTAGCGTTGTAGTGAGTCATGGTTCCGGGCGCGTTTTGATGTTCAGTGTCGTTTCTGCGTTTTCATTTTTTCCGCGGCGGTAACTCCTCGCTTTTTTTGACAGATTATCTGATATGGTCTATATTAGACTATATTTTATTGTCATGAGGAGTCTTAGCCGTGGTCAATTCGAAACCCAGCCGTATCTGGACCGTCGCCGAGGCGAAAGCGCGCCTTTCGGAAATCCTGCGTCTTGCCGAGGAGGAAGGGCCGCAGCGAATCGGTACGAGAAAGGCGTTCGTTGTGGCCCCGGAACGCCTATGGCGTACCCATACGTCGGATCGCAAGCCCTTGGGTCAGTGGCTGGTCGAGAATACGCCCCGTGGGGACAATCTCGAAATCCCGGATCGACGCGAACCAGAGCGCGAGATTCCGGTCCTGGTGCCGGATATCGAATGAGCGGTTATCTCATAGACACCAATGTGGTATCGGAACTGACGAAAGCCTCGCCGGACCCGAGAGTCATCGCGTTTCTGTCGGAGCAGCAGGAGTTGTGGGTGTCCTCGGTCGTGGTGCATGAATTGGAGTTCGGCTTGCAACTCCTTCCTCAGGGAAGCCGTCAGGACAGATTGCGGCGGTTCATATCCGATTTCGTCGTCGAGTTCGAAGATCGCATCTTGGCTTTGGAGCGTTTGGAAGCTGAATGGGCTGCTCGACTGCGGGGTAAGGCGCATCACTCGGGCCGGGTGCTGCACTTGGGCGATGCGCTGATTGCCGGGACGGCCAAAGCCCACGAGCTCTCGCTTGCGACGCGGAATACGGGGGATTTCGATGGACTGGACCTCGATATCGTCAATCCTTGGCAAGTGGCATAAGAGCCGCCATTAAACCCACATCACAACGAACTGCTCCTGCCTGATAAGAACCGCATCCGGGCCGGTAAATGCAAAATCGGTCAAAGGATTGGTTTATCTCCTTTGTTTGTGATATCTAGCCTTCATTGACAACACTGCAGGAAAAGCCTTCCGAGGTTTGCCGGAAAAGATTCATTTTCAATGCCGGGTATGATGTCGGGATGGGTGAAGCGAAATCGTGAGGTCTGATGATATGTCTCAGTCGATACGGGATGCCTCCCTGGCGCTGCAAGCATGGCTTTCGGAAACCAGGCGCACCATTCATATGAATCCCGAACTCGGCTATGAAGAGCATGAAACCTCCCGCCTCATCGTGGAGAATCTCGAGAGATTCGGGCTCGACGTGCACGCCGGCATCGCGGAAACCGGGGTGGTAGGCCTGCTCGAAACGGGACGCCCCGGCCACACCATCGGTATACGCGCCGATATGGATGCGCTCTCCATCGATGAGTCCAACGACGTGCCCTACAAGAGCCGCCGGCCGGGAAAAATGCACGCCTGTGGCCATGACGCTCACGTGAGCATGCTGCTGGGCGCGGCTCGCCTGCTTTCCGAGAACAAGAATTGGCTCGACGGTTTGGGCGGCAACGTCAAATTCATCTTTCAGCCGGCGGAGGAGGGCAAGGCCGGCGGAAAGAGAATGGTGGAAGAAGGCGTTCTGGAGGAACCCCGGGTCGATCTCCTCATCGCCGCGCACGTGTGGCCCGATATGCCGGCGGGACACATCGGCACGCGGTCGGGGCCTTCGCTGGCGGCGGGGGACAGACTTCAGATTTACGTGAGAGGCGAAAGTTCACACGCGGCGTATCCCCACAAATCCAAAGACGCCCTGGTGGCCGCCTGCCATCTGGTGACTGCGCTTCAAAGCATCGTGAGCAGAAATGTTGGTCCTCTCGAGTCCGCCGTTCTCTCCATCACGACGTTCGAGTCCGGAGTTGCTTTCAACATCGTGCCGCGCGATGCGAGGATAAAAGGCACCATCCGTACGCACGATCCGAAGATCAGAGCGAAGGTGGCCGAGCGCGTGCGTGCGGTGGCGCGCGGGGTGGCCGAGGCCTTCGACGTAAAGATCGACCTGGAAATCACGCCTGGATATCCTGTTCTGGTGAACCACAAGGCGGCCACCGCGCTCATCGAAAACGCCGGTGTTCAGATCCTCGGTGCAGAGAACGTGAGGGAGATGCCTCTTTCGATGGGAGCCGAGGATTTCTCCTACATGGCGGAGAAGCGGCCCGGCGCCTTGTTCCGCGTGGGCATATCGAACGAAGAAAAAGGGTTCGTTCACGGCCTGCATTCCGATCGGTTCGACCTGGATGAGGACGCGCTGCCTGTCGGCGTGAGCGTCTTCGCGCAGGCCGTGGTCGAGTTCTTGGGAAATTCAGAGAAATACCTCGCCTAGATTTTTCAAAGGGTCTTTGGAAAAGATATTTCGTGCGTTGCCTATCGAGCGGAGAATCGCATCTTGTTGATTGAGCCATTTGTTCTATTCGCTCTGGGCGCGGCGCTGTCCTTTACCTGTGCGGATTTCTTCGCGCGCAAGGGTTTGCAGTACGCCAACCATTTCGTGGGCGCCACCATCACGCTGGTGGGGGAGTTGGTTCTTTTTATTCCCTTGGTCGTCCTGCTGGGCTCTTCCTTCCCGGAAATGGGCGCGCATTATCTGTGGGTGATGCTCGGCGGAACCTGCAACCCGGGGCTTTTCCTCATCTTTTTCCTGATCGGCATTCACCGGATCGGCGTGTCGCGCGCGGCGCCGATTAAGGGGATGTCCCCGATATTCGCCGCCCTTTTGGCGCTCATTTTTCTGGGAGAAGACCCTGCCTGGTACCACCTGATGGGCGTTTTGTTCGTGGTGGGCGGCATCGTGTTGCTCGTATCGGGAAAGACGGGAGGACGATGGAGCCGCTGGGACGCCCGGTGGCCGGTGTTCGCGGCGATGATATCGGGGTTTGGAGCCATGTCCTGGAAAAAAGGCGTGGTCGCTTTCCCGAGCGCACTTGCCGCCTCGATGATAGGCGCCGCCGCTGCTCTCGTCGTGGTGGGCGCTTATACCCTCTATGCATTACGGGAAGAGGATGCGGGTGACGTGAAACAAGCGTTTTGGCCGTATCTGCTGGGCGGCATAGCGGCAGGGATGGGAATTTTTCTTTTCATGTCCGCTTTGCAGAAAAGCGAGGTTTTCAGGGTGGTGCCGATGGTGCAGACGAGCCCTTTGTTCACCGTGCTTTTTAGCGTGATTTTCCTCAGGAGGGTCGAATCCATCACCTGGCGCGAGCCTGCCGGAGCTGCCCTCACCGTGAGCGGGGTGATCCTCGTCGTCTTGCGCGTTTGAAGTGGCGGAGCAGTATAGACTTCCGGCCCGAAAACCAGTATAAATCGACCCCTTGAAGGTTCGGGACTTCGCTTACCGGCCCTCATGGATTTTGCTTGTCCCCATCGTCTAGCCTGGCCCAGGACACCGGCCTTTCACGCCGGCAACAGGGGTTCGAATCCCCTTGGGGACGCCAGCCATAAATGTTGGAATTCTTTTCCCGTCAAGTCGAGCGGCGCGAGGGTGTTTAACGCGCGCCTTGGGGGGCGGCCATTCGTGCCGTAACTCCGTTCACGCCGTACGCGTATGTGACGAGGGCGTGAGAAAGTGCTCTATCCGGACGCATGAAACAGTTGATCCTGACGAAAATCGATTCCATCCCGAACGAGCGACAGGCCGAGCATTTGGGCCCCTGGTCACTTCCGGAGTCTCAGTTTTTTGAGTGGGATTGGAGAAAATACGGAATCGAGCCGACGCTCAAAAGCGAAGAGGTCCGCCTCGTCTCGCGAAAGCTGGAAAAGGTTTGTGAATTTTACATTGCAAGATTGGCCTTTAAGCAAAACGAAAGACACAAGCGTTCTTATTCGAATCGCTACTGGCGCATCTTGTTGATGCCATGGCTTCTCCATTTGGTCATGTGCTCATTCGAGCGGTTTTTGCGCGTCAGGAACCGGGTAAGGAGCGGTGTTCGGTATCTCGTATATATCTCTCCTGAGGATGAAAGCCTCTCATCCATCACGACGCCCCATTTTAATCAGATGATAATTGACGATCCGCTGAATCGGCTCATTTTCAGCAGATTTCTCCGCGCATACAAACCGCAAGGGTGGGTCATGAGCGATGGTGCGCCCGCCCCGGAAGATGCGTATTTTTCCGCCAGCCGTCCCCCTGGCTCGTTTGCAACGGAGAACTACGCCATATTCAGGAAAGTGCAAAGAAAAATGGAGGTATACCGTTGGGCGAGCATCCTATCCTCTAATCCGGGATGCGTGCAATTTCATAAAGTGCATGGTTTGAGTCCGCTGGATGCCTTGTATATTTCCTTGCGCATGCTGTTTCGAAACAGGAGGCGTTGGAAGGAGGCCGCAAAAGCGTTTCAGAAAATATCCGAAGCGGAAAATGAAAATATCACCAAGGATAATGTAGTCGAAGAACTCCAATCGATTCAGGACATCGCCGCTGCGGAAGCCGGAATTTTCCTGAAAGTTCTGGATGCACTCGCTTTGGAGATGATGCCGAAGATATTCACGGAACATTTTCTGGAAAACGAGAAAAAAGCGCTCATAAAAGTAAAAGCGACGGCACCCTGGATGGATACCATCGTCTATGGCCATCTGGGCAATGACGATCAGTCGAATTTTTATGTGGCCGCTCTCCTCGAAAAACGCCCCGTAAGGCTGGTCATCAATCAGCATGGGGGAAACTACGGTTTAATTGAATCTGCGCCCTGGCATCATCTTGCGGAGTATGAGACGGCCGATCGGTTCGTATCATGGGGTTGGAAGCGTCAATCCGATTATCGGGTAAGCGCCATGCCGGCGGCCTCTCCTTTTCTTTCAAAAATGAAGCGGAGCAAAAAGCGGAGCGCATCCATCATCTTGGTCAGTTCCGAACTCACCCCCTATCTGAAATGGTTGGCGGCGGACGCTCTCCCCGAAGACATACCGCCGTACATGATGGAGAAGGTGAGTTTTATCGAGCATCTGGGCGAGGAGCTTCGCTCCGCCTTGTGGTACAGGCCTTATATGCGCAGAAGGAACAATCGATATGATCAGGCCTACCTGGAAAAGAGATATCCTGAACTAAAAATCCTTCGCGGAAAATTGGTGAGATACATGCCGAGCAGGCTGTCGCCTGTGTTATCGGGATGCGGCGTTTGTGTTCTCGATCGTCCGGGGACGACGGCGGCATTCACGATGGCGGCGGGTATTCCGACCATCTTCTTCGGGGGGGAAAACGCCTGGCGAATTTCACCTCATGCGAAATCATGCCTCGAAAAACTCTCAGACGTGAATGTGCATCATTCATCCGCCGAGAGCGCGGCGAGGCATCTGAACGGCATCTGGCCCGATATCGATTCATGGTGGGAGGATGGCCGCACGCGAGAGGCCGTCGATGAATTCGCGAATCGTTATTACAGGCGCAGTAAAAGCTGGCGCTCGGAATGGGTGGATATTTTCTCCTCGCCCGATTCTGAATTATGGAAAAAAGACGGGTCGGGAATGCGCTGATGGCCAGGATATCTCTGACGAATGATCTGTTTGATGATTTCGAAGTTGAAGATGGACGGCTGGTAGGCGTCTACGGACCTGCCTTGCCGAAAAGCAACGGCCTCGACGATGAAGCCCTGCGCGAGCGGATTCGAAACCCAATCGGCGCTCCCCCTCTTCGGGAGGCCTCCAAAGGCGCGGAAAGGGTATTGATCGTCACCGATGACAATACGCGCCATACCCCTCTTCATCGCGTAGTGCCCATCATCCTGGAGGAACTCGCCGAGGCGAACGTCCCGGATACGTCTATCCGCATTCTGATTGGGCTGGGCACGCATCGCTCCATGACGGAGAAGGAGATACGGAGCAAGTTCGGCGATGATCTGGTCGCGCGATTCCAAATTCTGAACCATGAGTGGGAAAACCCCTCGCAGTTGGTTTCATTGGGAAGGAGCGAACTGGGTTTCGACGTGCAGATGAACAGGGAAATCCTGGAAACGGATTTCCTCATATCCATCGGCAGCATCATACCCCATGCGACTGCGGGGTTCTCCGGCGGGGCGAAGAGCGTGATGCCCGGTATTTGCGGCGAGGCCACGATAGAGGCGACCCATTGGGCCGCTCTGGATTATGAAATGAGCGAAATTCTCGGCAATTTCGACAACAAGGTGAGGGAGGCGTTTGTTCGCATCGCGCGCCGGGCCGGCCTGGGCTTTATGGTCAATACGATCATGATGGACGATGAAAGAATCTATGACGTCGTTGCGGGAGACGTGGAATCGGCCCACAAGGTGGGCTGTGAACAATGTCTGGAGCTATACGGAGTGCCGGTCGATGCAGCGGCCGAGGTCGTCGTGGCGGAAGCCTATCCGTCTGATATCGATTTGCGCCAGTCCATTAAAGCCGTATGCGCGGCGGACCTCGTCTGTCGGGACAACGGGGTGATCATATTGGCTGCGGATTGTCGGGAAGGCGTTTCACCGCAATTCCCGAATTTTAAGCGTCATGGATTCCGGGATCCCGACTCGCTTTACCAGAAGGTCGAAGCGGGTGAATTTCGCGAAAAAATTCTCGCCTATACGCTGGTGGCCATCGGCAGAATCATTTCCAAGCGCGTGAGGGGGGTATTGGTTTCCCCTCATATTTACCGTGAGGAAGCGAACGGGATGGGATTCGGCTGGGCCGTGTCGATACAGGCGGCGGTCGATGACGCTATGGAGGCGACGGGGCCGAATTCGAAGCTCATTGTGCTTCGGCAGGCAGGGCAAATCATGCCCGTGATTTCATCCACGAAAACAAGGGGAGCGAAAAATTGATCGTCGCCGTCATACCGGCCAAGCGGGGTTCGAATCGTCTGGCGGACAAGAACCTCTTGGAAATCGACGGCCTTTCTCTCGTGGCGCATGCGGTTCGTTACGTCAGGAAGTTTCGGAGCGTGGATAAAATCGTCGTATCCACTGATTCCGAGGAAATCGCCGAGATCGGCAGGCGAAACGGGGCGATGACTCATTTTAGGGGCGATGTGCTGAGCGGCGAAACGCCCCTGGTCGAGGTGTACCGGGATGTCGCCAGGGAATGTGGTCGTGCGAACGTGTCTTTCCTCGTCGGGGTTCAACCCGATCATCCGAACAGAAAAAGCGACTTGGACGCCCTGTTGAGATACGTCCAAGACAACCAGATAGACGACCTGTGCACGGTGGACAGGAATGGAAAGCGAAACGGGGCGCTTCGCATCATGAGCATGAGGGCGTTGACGACGACCCCGCCCCTGTATCCATCCGCCGTTCAGGATGACTGCATCAACATCCACTGCGCTTTCGATCTCGCCATGGCTGCGCATGAGATGAGTCCGTATTCGAAGGAAATCGCCGTCGGGGACAAAATGATAGGAGAGGGCCATCCCGCCTTTCTGATTGCCGAAGCCGCCTGCAATCACATGTGCGACGTGCAAACCGCCAAGGAGATGATCAACCTAGCCGCCGAAGCCGGAGCGGATGCGATCAAGTTCCAGACATACAAGGCGGAGCGTTTGACGCGCAAAGGAGCCACGACCTACTGGCAAGGCAAACAGATGCCGCAAATCGAGTATTACCGGAAACTTGATCGCTTCGGCTCCCCGGAATATGAAGAGCTTTTCGCATATGGTCTCGAGAAGGGCATCATCCCGTTCTCCACGCCGTTCGACCTCGATAGCGCCGAGATGCTGAACGATTTAGGCATGCCGCTCTTCAAGATAGCCTCATGCGATCTTCCCGACAGTCGATTGCTCAGGTGCGTGGCCGGTTTCGGCAAGCCCGTTATTCTTTCGAGCGGCGGTTCGACGGTAGAGGAGATTGAGCGGGCTATCGCCACTATTTTCTCAACGGGCAACCACCAGCTCATCCTCATGGCCTGCATGTTGAGTTATCCGGCGCCGAATGAAGACGCGAACCTCCTTCGCATCTCCTCTTTGAAGGAAAAATACCCCGGCATCAGCGTTGGTCTCTCCGACCATACCGAGCCTGATGCGCACATGATCATCCCTTCTCTGGGTGTGGCTCTGGGGGCGAAGGTCATCGAAAAACACTATACCCTGGATCGGGAGTTGAGCGATTCGGGGCATTTCTTCTCGATGAACCCGAAGGATTTGAGGAAGATGGTGCAAAACGTTCGCCTTGCGGAGAGCGTTTTGGGAGACGGTGCGCTCGGAGTCGCCGAGAGAGAAAAAAGCGCCCGAAGCAGCGCGCGGCGCAGCATCGTCGCCGAACGCGATATTGGGCGCGGAGAGACCATAGAATCTTCCATGCTGGGTATGAAGAGGCCCGCCGACGGCCTTCCGGGCTGGTTGATGGATGAATTGATCGGCAGACGAGCGAAAACGGACATCCAGGCGGATCAGTCCCTCTCCATGGACATGGTGGAATAATCATGGTGGCCGGATTCATTCCATTTGGGTTGATTCATCATGCCTAAGATTACGGTTTACATTCCTACCTATAACTACGCCCGTTTTCTCGACGCCGCGATTCAAAGCGTCTTGAAGCAGACCACCGATGATTGGGAGTTGATCGTCATCGACGACGGCTCGACGGACAACACGGCGGAAATACTCGAACCCTACAGAGCGCATCCCAAGATTCGCATTCTCGAGCAAGAGAACCAGGGATTGAATTTCACGAACAACATCGCCTTGCGCGCCGCCGAGGGTGAATACCTGATGCGGCTGGATGCGGATGATTTTCTGGATGAGAACATTCTGCTGGTTCTCTCCAACATCCTGGACACGAAACCCGGCGTAGGTCTGGTGTACCCGGATTATTATCACGTGGACCACGATGGGGAGATCATGGAAATTGTCCGTCGCCAGAAAATAGGAGAGGAAGTCGATTTACTGGACCTCCCGGCCCATGGCGCATGCACCATGATCCGCAAGGAAATTCTGATGGAAATAGGCGGCTATTTCGAGGAATTCAATCGTCAGGACGGTTACGGGATGTGGTTGAAATTCATTCAGAGACATCGTCCCTACAACGTGAATCTGCCCCTGTTTTATTATCGCCGCCACGGCGAGAGCCTGTCGAAATCCCGGAGTCTGCTCCTGGATGCGCGCCGCAAAATCAAAGGGCGGGTGGTGGAGGAGATGAGCCTTTCCCGCAAGCCGAAAGTGTTGGCGCTCGTTCCCATAGTCGTGGATGCGGGATTTGAACTCGCGAATCCTTTTACGCAGTTCATGGGAAAACCGCTATTGGAACGAACCCTGGAGCAAATCCAGGAAGCGCGCTCCGTCGACAAGATAGTCGTATCCTCAAACGATGAAGACGTTTTGGATTATGTGGAGCGCTTCGAGGGAGTGGATGGCCTCTTTAGGCCCGAAGCGCCGGCGAAACGTACTGCCAAGATGGCGGATACGGCGCTTCATGCCTTGAGGACGCTGGAGGAGGAGAGCGAATATACACCCGACGCGGTTTGCGTCTGCTACGTCAACACCCCTTTTCGCAGAGGGTGGCATATCGACAAAGCCGTGGACACCATGACGATATTCGGCGTTGATTCCGTGATATCCATATCCGAGGATCTTTCGTTTTTCTATCATCACGGGAAAAACGGACTCACTCCCGTCAACGGCTCTCTCGAGAGAACGTTGCGCCTGGAGCGAAAGGCGTTGTTCAAGGAAAACGGGGCGATTTACCTGAACCGGGTGGAATCGGTACTAGCCGGAAAATTTTTAGGAGAAAAGATAGGCCATATCACGATGCTTCCCGAGGAAAGCGTGAAGATCAATTCCGCGTATGAGTTTTGGCTGGCGAAGAAGATAGCGGCTGACTGGATGAAAACGGCTCCGCCTGATAAACTCTCTGATGTTCAAAGTCCATAAACGCTACTCCACGAGATAAAGACGACCCACCACGAGGGAAAGGTCCGGAGATTGACCCGTCCCAAGAGTGAGCGACGATGAAGCGCATGCCGTAACTCCGAGGCGTTTGGAGTGATTCACTCGATGCGCTCGAGCCTTTCGGCATCGTGAAATCGTTCGTGTTTTGGAAAATCTCCGGCGTAGTCCGAAAAACCACATGTTGAGCGACAAACAAAGGGATATTCTCGCCGTTGCCCGGAATTACAGGGATTTCCTGTTCTTGTATTCCTTCGTCCTCGTTTTGGCGACGATGTTCGAGAGCGTCGGCTTGGGTTTACTGATGCCCATATTTCAAACGATTCAAGGAATTGAAACAAACCATATCTTCACGACGTGCGCCGAGTGGGGATTTGGAATCCTGGGTCTGGAGTTTTCGCTCATCAATCTCATCACTCTGTTCACGTTCGCCATGCTGATCAAATACGCTCTGGTTGCGATCTCCATGCGTTTTGCACGGGTGCTGAGTTCGAGAATCGCATACGACATGAGAGAAAAAGCCTTCCGAAATCTCATGAATCTTCCGCTTTCATTTTTTTACCGGAAAAAAACCGGCGCTCTCGTTGCCGTCCAATTCACTTCCGCGAACAATTGCGGTTTTATCTTCGAGCATATGATGCTCATTATGAACAGTATTCTTTTCTGTGTTCTGTATCTGATCCTCAATTTGATGGTTTCTTTTTCGCTCACTGTTCTGGTTCTCGGTCTGTCGTCGATTTCTTGTTCTTTTCTGCTCCCTTGGTTTCAAAAGGCGTATTTGAAGGGCGCGAAAGAATCACAGGGTGTGGAGGACATCAGTTCCTATCTTCATGATGTTTTCTCGGGCGTGAAGACGGTGAAGGTGTTTGGAAACCTCATGCACCACGTCGAAAATTACTTGATGCGCGCGAGCGACTATCGCCGGCTCTGCGTCCAGATCATGGACAATAGAATTATCGCGTCGTTTTTTTATGAGCCGTTGATTTTCTTGATGATGGTTCTTTGTCTGGTTTTCTCCATCAAATTTCTGGAAATTCCCTTTTTCACGCTGACGGTGTTTTTGGCGATCTTTTTGCAGGTTCTGCCCAAGCTCAAGCTGATAGGCAATTATTGGCTCATCGTGAACGAGTTCGCTCCCCATCTCACGAGAATTCGAGAATATACGGAAAGCGAAAGCCAGGAGAGTTCCGGGGAAAGAGGCATTTTGGTCGGTTCCCTGAAAAAGGGGGTGAGGTTCGAAAATGTATCGTTTTCCTATCCGGGCGCGCAGGGCGATGCGCTGGGCGGAATAAACGCATCGATTGAAAAATATACGACGACGGCGCTCGTGGGCACCTCGGGAAGCGGTAAGACGACTTTCGTCGATCTGTTCCTGCGTCTTCACGATCCGACGCAAGGCGTCGTTTATGTCGATGACGTGGATTTAAGGGATGTTTCCGTGAGCGAATGGCGAAGCCTGATCGGGGTGGTGGAGCAGGACCCCTACCTTTTCAACGATACGGTTTACAACAATATCCGCTACGGGAACTTGGAAGCCGGTGAAACGCAGGTGCGAAAGGCCTCGGAAACCGCCTATGCACATGAATACATAAGGGAATTGCCCGAGGGATATCAAACGATCATAGGAAATCGCGGCTTCAAATTATCCGGGGGCCAAAAACAGCGTTTGGCTCTCGCAAGAGCCCTGGTTCGCTCTCCTCGAATACTGGTTTTGGACGAGGCGACGAGTTCGCTCGATAGCGGGTTCGAGCGTCTTATCCAGACGGCCGTGCGGAATCTCAGCGGGCGAATGACCATCCTGATCGTCGCTCACCGTCTTTCCACGATAAAAGACGCGGACAAGATTCTGGTTCTCGAGGGAGGGCGAATTGTCGAGGAAGGAGACCACCTCGCTCTTATGCGGAGGGGAGGCCGGTATAGAAAATTCGTGGAATTGCAGTCGTAAGGCGATTTGGATGAATTCACCAATCGTTTCGATTCTTCCGGGGTTCGGAACCTGGCGTCGTCAGGGAGGTGATATGCGGTTTCTTTTTTCAGGTAAAAAGATGGCTCGATAATCATGTGCGGAATTTGCGGAATCACCTCGACCAAACTTTCTCCATCCTCGATAGAGGAAGGCGTTGCGCGGATGTGCGATGCGATGACGCATCGCGGTCCCGACGGCATGGGGCTTCACCGTTTCGGCGCAACCTGCATCGGCGTGAGGCGCTTGGGTATCATCGACCCGAGCTCGGCGGCGAAACAACCCATGTCCAGCGAAGATGAGAAAATCTGGGTCGCGCTGAATGGGGCAATCTATAATTTCAGACAATTGAGAGAGCATCTGACGGGTCGCGGCCATACCTTCAGGTCGTGTTCCGATACGGAGGTCCTGTTGCGTCTATATGAGGAGGAAGAGGATGAGTGCACCCGTTTGCTAAGGGGGATGTTTTCATTCGCAATCATGGACGCCGGTCGTCGGTCGTTGCTTTTGGCGCGTGACCGACTCGGCGTCAAACCTTTGTACTACACGCCGATCGCGGGTGGATGGGCGTTTGCCTCGGAACTGGGAGCGTTGGTGAGAAGCGGCTTGCTTTGCCCGGAGATCGATCTCGATTCTCTCGATAGCAGCATTTCCCTGGGCTTCGTTCCCGGGACGCGCACGCTGTTGAAGGGCGTGAGGGCGTTGCCGCCGGGGTACCGAATGCGCATCACGAAAAAGGGAACATCCATCGAGCAGTGGTGGAAAATGCCGGCAGCCGGAACGACGCGATGTGCTGAAAAAGAAATAGTCCCCCGACTACGAGACTTGTTGGAGAAAAGCGTTGAATTACACAAGATAAGCGACGTTCCTATAGGAGCTTTTTTGAGTGGTGGCCTGGATTCTTCGGCGGTAGTGGGGTTGATGTCGCGCCGGGCCGATAAGCCCGTGAGGACTTATTGCATCGGTTTCGATGACGCTCCGGAAGGGTACGATGAGAGGAAATATGCGAGAGCGGCGGCGCAATCCTTCTCCACGCGCCACTTGGAGATCGTGGTCAAAGGCTCGAACGTGGCCGAGGAACTCCCCCGCATCGTGCGGCATCTGGACCAGCCCAGCTTCGATGGTGTTAATACCTATCTCGTATCTCAGGCAGCGAAGCAAGATGGCGTTACCGTCGCTTTGTCCGGTCTTGGCGGAGATGAGATTTTCGGCGGCTACGACTCGTTTCGCCTGATACCGCGTTGGTGGGAATTATCGCGCGCCTGGGGGAAATTGCCTTTGATGGCGAGAAAAACCCTCGCGAAGCCTCTCTCGCACATGCTCCGGTATGGCTCGGCCATGTCTTCGGAGCGAATCCACAAGTTCAGTAGGCTGCAATGGGTGGAATCGCCGGTTGGGTTGTACGCTCTGGCGCGCTTTTTGTCGTGGCCCGAAGAAAAGAGAGCTTTGTATTCCCCGCAACTGCGAGCCCACTTCCAGGAGCGCGAAACGGATGAGGATATTCTCGCGATGCTCGCCTCGTTGGTCCGCGTCGGCGAGAGGCCCTGGAGGATTCTGAGCGAACTCGAAATGCAGGTGTATATGGGATGGAGATTGTTGCGGGATACCGATGCGATGAGCATGGCCCATTCACTGGAAGTGCGGGTGCCGTTCGTCGATCATCACATCGTGGAATTCGTGTGCGGCTTGCCGCAGGGGTGGGAGAAGAAATGGGGACACCCGAAGAGATTGCTGGAGGCGTCGCTTCGGGATGTCATCCCTCCCGGGGTTTCCGCGAGGAGAAAACAGGGCTTCGATTTTCCTATGGCGAAGTGGATGCAAGAGGATTTGCGTGAAATCGTCGAGGATGCGCTCAGCGAGGAGTCGCTCCGCAGAAGAGGGATTTTCTCCCCCAAAGAAGTGGGGAAGTTATACGCCCGTTTCAGGGAAGGGAAATCCGCTTACCCTCTCATATGGTTTTTGGTGGTTTTGGAGCTTTGGTTCCGGGAAATCTTGGACCCCTACCGTTCAGCGGTCGCTTGATGGGGCGCGCTTTGGCTGAAGGGAATCCGAAGTGATAAGCGTTCTGATGACGTCTTACAACGCCGAGGAATTTATCGCACAGGCGGTGAAGAGCATACTGGAGCAGACGGAATCCGATTTCGAATGCCTCATCGTCGACGATGGCTCCACGGACGATACGATTCGCATACTGAAACAATTCCGCGATCCCAGGATTCGTCTGATAGAAGCGGGAAGAGTCGGACTCGCGAAAGCCCTCAACCTGGGTATGCGCGAGGTCAGAGGTGAATTTATCGCCAGGCATGACGCCGATGATTTGTCGCATCCCAAAAGATTTGAAATGCAAAAATCGGCGCTTGAATGTTTTCCGGATTATTCCGCCGTCGTCTCACCCCTGTTCGCCTTTCATGCAAAAGATGTTCTCCAGTGGCCCGCATTTGGAGCAGAGGATAAAAGGACCTCGCTAAGGGACTTTAGAAGGCAACTCATGTTTTTTAACCCCGTGGTTCACACCTCGTTGTTCGTAAGAAGCGAGGCGATAAAGAAGATTCAAGGCTACAACGAGAATCGCAGCAGTCAGCTTGATTGGGACCTGTATGTCCGGTTGCATGAAAGCGGAATGAAGCTCGGGGCGTTAAAAATTCCCGTTGCGGCGAAAAGAATTCATGCGAAGCAGTTTTTCGAGCGGGGTGCGAGGCTCCGCTATGTGCTCGATGGAATCGCCCTGCAAAACAAGGCGATTCGCGTGTTGGGAGGCGGTCTCTTGCATCGCGCGTTGTTGCCGCTTTGGTTTTCGTATCGCATGTTGCCGCATAGGGTGCGCATGTGGCTAAAGAGAGGCTATTTTTCCAGGCGCCTCGGCGTTCGAAAATAGCGTTTTCGTTCCTTTGTGGCCAATAAGGAACCATCTGCCTCCCGGAAAATCCCCCGATCCCTGAGGAGCAAGCCCTGAATGTAAACCGCGTGGTTTTGAGCGCTTCTCGTGTTTCAGGAGAAAAGAAACTCTCTCCTTTTCGCTTCACCAATGCGGTTATTCGCCTGCACGCGATTTATTTTCTCATTCCGTGGGAGGGCGTCCCCTATTTCCCGGGCCATCTGGTGGGTCCGTACAAGGTCTACATGCTCCTTTTCCTTTTGTTGTGCGGCGTGTGGGCGATGGAGGCCATTCGGTTCGGGACGAGAAAACCAACACCGGCGTTCGGCGCAGCCGCCCTCTGGTTCTGGACGATATTCTGGGCAGGGATTGTAGGTGGCTACCTACAAGGCGACCCCATCAAGACGTCCGTGCCCCTCTACCGGATTCTGGCCGATGCCGTACCCTATGTGGACGGCATGCTCGTATGGTATCTGATTCGAAACAACGGGTGGGGCAGGGATGAGTTCGAAGGCGCGCTCCAGAGTGTATTCCGGGTCGCCTTGGTGATGGGTATCGAGAGCATTCTTTTCTATTACCTGAGAATCCCCAACCCGTATTCGCTGAATCATGATGGACAATTTTTTATCGGCATGTTCACGCGGCACCACATCGTCTCCAGCAGGCTCGGGCTGATACTGGCGGGCGTCGCCTTTTATTTTTTCTGGAGAAGGGGAGGCTATTTTTATTTGCTCACCTCATCCACCGGAATGCTTATGCTTTTCTCCACATGGCGACGCGTTCCGATTCTTGCTTTGTTTCTGGGCGTATTCCTCATCATCGTCTTTTTCCTGAAATTCAGAGAGCGCGCAGGCGCACACAAGAAGATGAGGTCTTTTGGCGTTTCTTGTCTCACGACCTCGATGTTCCTCCTCTGTGTTTGTGCTTCGGTGATGATGGGAAAAGCGGTGAGAGAAGAGTTCATCGAAGCGTCGAATCTGTCCATGAGCGTGAAGGAGAGACTTTTTCAGCACGCGCGCGCATCGGATGTGCTTTTCGAACGGCCTTTTCTGGGAGGCGGGCCACGACATGGATTTTTGTACGGATACTGGAAGGGTACGCCGGCCACATTCTCGGGTTATGTGTATGGCGACATCACCGGCTATGAATCGGGTATTCGGGGGTGGTCGACCTCGGATTTGTTTCAGGATAATCCGAGGGAGAGCGCGCCGGTTTCCCTGCATAGCTTGCCAATGAATTTTATCGTGGATTTGGGATTGTTGGGACTCCTTTTGATAATGGCCATGCTTGTCACGGGCGTGAGGTATTTTTTCAGGATCATGCGCTTGCCGCCGCATGAGAATTCACTTGCCGTCGTGATGCCTTTCGCCGTCATTTTTTCTACTGTCGCAGCCTTGTTCGTCGGCGTTTCCACCACGGCGCACTTTTATCCCTACTGGCTGTTCGCCATCCTGCTCTGTTTCGTGCGCTATCTGTATCGTGAAGTTTTGGCGGAGCTCGTCTAGAGGTTTTTCGTTTTCGTGGATTTCACCGTCAGGCAATACGCCGTGATGGCCCAATAGAGAACGGAAATCTTAGGCGATGAAAAAATGTTCTCGGTTCCGGCCTGAAAGCACACGCCGATGCAGGCGGCCCATCCCCAGGCCTCGGGCGAGCGAATCGAAAGTCGACCCGTTTTTCTCAATCGAAGATACGCCTCCAGGAGTCCTCCCATCAGCAGGCCAAGAAAAAGAAGCCCTCCCGGAAGGCCTGATTCGACGAAGGTCTTGAGATAGGAGGAATGGGCCGAGAGTGTCGGGATATTTTCGTGTGCTTTCCCACTGGAATGGTCTGCTCCCAGGCCCTGGGAATGGTTTGTTCTCGGCGAATGGGAAGCCTTCATCCTCCAGGGTGGTATTTTCAGCCCGTCTTTTTGCGCATAATCTCTCTCCTTTTCCTGAAAAGTTTGCGGAAAAAGACCATTTCCATAACCCGCCAGGGGTCGCTCGGAGAGCATTTTCCCACCAACCCGGTGTATGTAGATTCTCGGCAGGAACGATAAGCCCATGAAGTCTCCGTCATTGGCGATGGCGGTCCCTATCACCAGGATGAAGCAAGCGGCCAGGATATGCGGGAGCAGACGGGTTTTGGAGTGGGGAGTGGGGCCGCAAACAATCGTCGTTGGATGCGGCTTGGTGACATACAAAACTGCCAAGCAGCAGATGGCGAAGCCCAGAATTCCTCCATAACTGCCTGCGGACGCCAATATGATGAGGTGTGCGGTGAAGATGAAGAGTCCCGCCAGGCGGGAGGACATGCGCAAAAGCAGGGGGTAGATAGTAGCCCATAAAATCAGATAAGCGGCGAGAAAATTCGGATGTCCGATTGGGCCGGGCCGAAAGCCGAAGAACATCCGGGGAAATGACGAATACAGCAAATCGGCGCGGAAGCTGTGGCGCCAATCCCAGATGTTCAAAGTGATTTGATACGTCAGATTCTGGAATGCGACGGCCGCCAGCATGATGACGCCGCCATAGAGAATGGCTTTGAGAATCCGGTTGCGGGAGGTTTCCTCTGCGCAGATATCGAGAAAAGCGAGAAAGGTGATGAAGTATGCGATCGTTTCGGCGAGGCCCCAGAGTTGTTGTTTGACGGGCGCGCCACTCAGCCATGCCGCCACGAAACTCCAGGCGATGTAGAGCAACCATAAGTAGCGGATGAAGGGTTTGTTTTTGAGATGCACATCGCTTTGTTTTCTGAAGACACGCCACGCGAAACCCGAAACCAGGGCCATGATCGCCAGCTTGTCGTACGAGATGCTTCTTCCCGTATCGCCGAAAGCGACCTCGATGTTGACGAGCGGGTTCAGGAACAAGAACAGCGCGCCTGCGGCTCCGAGGTTCCATAGGCTCGTCAAGATAATCGCGGCGGCTCCGAGCGCCATGGTCCCATATGCCAGAAATGAGGGGTTCATGACCAGGAAATGCCCTTCGAGAAAATGACGTGCGTGAAAAGCAAGATGCCCTCCAGTGGCTTGAAATGATGCGTCACGTGCTCTCGTGATAGAGCGGGGTCCATCGATGGAGGCTGCACATGACTAGAAACTCTTGAAAAGGCCAAAAGCCTGTCCCGTCGAAAATCGATGAAACCGCGTAAAAATGTTTCTTGTTTCTATTTTTTTGTTGACAATTCAAATTCTGCATTCCACTATGATTCTCGGCATACAATTCATGCGCTATTTTTTTTACGGGTTGCGCGCTGAATACAAGACGACTCATCCAGAAGTCGGAATAAGCGTGAAACCAATTCCCTTTACATAGTGGATTGTATGCCGTTCAGCCCGTAATATGCCTAAATACGTAAACGTACGGTGCGTCGGGAGGATTGTCTGTTCATGTGCTTTTGGCATCACTTCTCTCATATAACACCAAGGTGATGAGCTAATGTCTTCCTCTGTTGCAGTTCGTGGTGGAATCTGGAGTGGGCTTTCGCCGCATGCCTATATTTTCGCTTTATTTTCGTTATCGGACTCGAATATAGAGAAAATTCCCCTGAATGTAAAGTGCGAATGCGGAATGGCCTTGGATTTAGGCGCATCTATGGCGCATCACGCGCTACGCGTTCATGAGTTGGGTTGAATTTTTCTCATGCCAGGCCGTATTTCTTTGGAGTCCATTTCCCATGCCGGGAAATTCTCTGTCCTGAAGAGTGAGCAAGTCCTGAGCCGGAACCAATATTTATGCAAACGCGCGCTGGATTTGGTTTTCAGTGTCGCGATCCTGCTCCTGTTCGTCCCTTTCGGCCTCCTCATCGCCATCTCGATCAAGCTCGTGAGCGAGGGGCCGATATTTTATTCTCAAGCCCGCGTCACCCAATACGGTAGGTTGTTCACTCTCTACAAATTTCGGACGATGCGCGTGAATGCGGATCGGCCGGAAGGAACTATTTCGACGAAAGAAAACGATCCGAGAGTCTACCCTCTCGGGCGTTTCTTGCGCCTGTATCATCTCGATGAATTTCCGCAACTCTGGAACGTCATCAAGGGGGATATGAGTCTCGTCGGCCCCAGGGCGGAGTACATCAAGACGCTTGAGATAGCCAAAAAACATTATCCCGAATTCGAATACCGCGAACTCGTTCCCGCAGGAATAACGGGGTGGGCGCAAATTCGGCAGGGCCATGTCGATCAGATAGAAGACTACAGAATCAAGCTGGAGCACGATTTATACTATATTCTGAATTACTCGTTTTCTATGGATTTACAAGTGATACTCCTGACGATGCTCGCCTTTTTGCGCATACGGGGGTATGTCGCCTAGGGGGTCGTCGTTCCCTGCAAGAGGCTTCATCCTCCCGTCTTCAAGGCTACCTGAGGCTCGCTTCACTTCTTCCCGACTCTTCATACGTTGCGTCCGTGAGTTCATAGAGCTTCAAAATTTCTCCCGAGACGATTTCATCGGAAAATTCTTTTTCCACGATGCGCCGCCCCGCCGCCCCCATTCTTCGTCTCAGGTCGGCATCCCGCGCCAGCTTTCTGATGGCGTCGGCCAGGCCTCTCGGATCGCGAGGCGCGACGCGCAGTCCATTTACCCCGTCTTTCACGATATCCCGGCATCCCGGAACCTCGGTGGCCACCAGAGGGCGAGCGCATGCCGCTGCTTCGAGCAGGCTTCTCGGAAGCCCCTCTTTGTAGTATGTCGGCAAAACGGCGATGTGGCAGCCTCTCCACACTTGGGGCATGTCTTCCCTGTAGCCCCACCATTCGACCCGGGCCTCGCGGTCCCATTTCGAGAGCGTGGAATCGGGGATGGAGGATGGATTTTTGGGGTCCGGGCTTCCCACCAGCACCATGCGAATATTGAGGTTTTCTTTTCTCAGAAGGGCGGCAGCCTCTACGAATTCATGCACCCCCTTGTCCGCGAGCATCCGGGAGGCAAGCACCGCCAGTGGCGTGCCCGCAGGTTCGGGGGCAGGGCGAAAGGAGTGAACGTCGACGCCCGAACCGCGAATGACGGCCAATCGGGATTCCTCGGGAAGCACGTTTTTCAGAACAATCTCTTTGTCGTCGTCGTTCTGCACGATCACCCGGGTGTTTTTCCTCCGGTGGAAATGCCGCAGCAGGAACAAGATGATTTTTCTCAACAAATGAAGCCTGAGCGAGCCTGAGGAAAACAGCATACCCAGGCCCACGAACGAGTTCACGGCGAATGGCGTTTTCGCGAACCAGGCGGCGAGCGAGCCGTGCACCAGGTTTCTTACGCCGAAATGGTGGGCGATTCGGGGCCGATATTTACGATAGGCGCGTATGAGCTTGGCGAGGGCGAGAAATTCCTGCAGGAGGCTGACTCCTCCCTTGTTTTCACTCCCCAAAGAGAAACACTCGAAACCCTCCTTCCGAATCCGTTCCATGTATTTTCCGCCGATTCTCACGCATACGACGACGCGATACCCCGCATCCTTGGCCGCCTGCGCCAGCGCGCGCCTGTGGCTCAAAAAGTATCTGTCCTCCAGATCCAGCAGAAACAGCGTCTTGCTCATTTCATCGCCCTTGTTCATCTTGCCACGCCTGAAACATCAACACGCCCCAAAGATGATGTTGCCAGTCCCTTTTACCGGATAGATGCTGCTTCCACATTTCGCGGATGGGTTGCGCGTGGAAAAAACCCTCTCCCTTGAGACGCGATTCGCGCATTAAATCCTCCGCCCAGTCTCTGAGAGGGCCTCGCAGCCACCCGCCGATGGGAGCGCCGAAGCCCATTTTAGGCCTTTGAATCAGAGAATCTGGGGCGTAGCGGGACAATAAGCGCCTCAAAATCCATTTTCCCTCGCCACCGCGCAGCTTGAGACTCAACGGCAGACCCCAGACGAACTCTACGACCCGGTGGTCCAGATAGGGCGCTCGCACCTCGAGGCTCGCTCCCATACTCGCCCTGTCCACTTTCACCAGAATATCATCGGGCAGATATTCCACCATGTCGCGGTACATCATCCTCTCTGCGGGGTGAAGGCCGCTTGCCTTCAGGCTTGGGGGAAACGTGTTTTCCGTATCAGGATTCGCGCCGACGCAAATCGAATTTTCTCCGTGCACTCTTAATCGTTCGTAGGTTTCATCGAGGCTCGATACGTCGAGGAGATTCGCCAGTTTGCGGAGCTTGTCGTCGGCCATCTCCACCCGGTAGCGCCTCGGCAGCAAGGGCGACATTTTTTCATAAGAACGCGCCAGCGCGTGGTGCCGTGCCGTCAGCTCCTTCGCCATCCGCGTTTTGAGTCGCTTCGGCAGCCGATGGCTCCACCTCCAGACTCTGGGCGCCCAAAAATGGCGGTTGTAGCCTCCGAAGAGTTCATCGCCCCCATCTCCCGAGAGAGCGACCGTCACGTACTCCCGCGTGAGGGCGCATAGCAAGACCGCGGGAATCTGGGATGAATCCGAGAACGGCTCATCATATAGCCGGGGCAGGCGCGGAATGACGTCGAGCGCTTCTCTCGGACCGGCGTAGAGTTCGGTGTGCTCCGTTTGGAGGTGGCGGGCCATCTCGCCCGCATGGTGGGCTTCGTCGTAGCCTTTCTCGTGGAATCCGATGGAAAACGTTCGGGCGGGAACGGCCCCCTCCGCTTTCATCAGGGCGACCACAGTGGAGGAATCGACCCCGCCCGAGAGAAACGCGCCGAGCGGTGCATCGGCCCGCAGCATTTGCCGCACGGAGCGCTTTAATGTTTCTTCGAGTTGGCCGAGAGCCTCATCGTCCGAGAGCGCCTCCCTCCTTGCGGATGCGCGCTTCACCATGTCTTCCGCACGCCAGTACGCGTGTGGCTCCGGCAGATGCCCGGGTGGATCCCAAGTGCGGAGGCTTAAGGTAGCGCCGGGCGGCAGCTTGTGGATCCCCCGGTAGATGGAATGCGGGGAGGGAACGCAACCCAGCTTCATGTACTGGGCCAGCGCGTCTGTTGAAATCTCGCCTTCCCAATCCGGGTGCGCGCGGAGGGATTTGAGTTCCGAGCCGAAAAGAAAGGACTTTCGGCACCAGCCGTAATAAAGGGGTTTCTCGCCCATCCTGTCGCGCGCGAGATGCAGCGTTTTTTCTGCGCGATCCCACAAGGCGAAGGCGAACATGCCGACGAATCGCTCTATAGCCGCCTCCAGCCCCCACGTCTCCACCGCGGCGAGGAGCACCTCGGTGTCCGAGCCTCCATTGAAGCGCGCCCCCTCCCGCGTCAATTCCTCGCGCAGTTCGGGGAAATTATAGATTTCTCCGTTGTAGGAGAGGACATATCGTCCGCCATGCGAGATCATGGGCTGGCGGCCCTCCACGCTCAAATCGATGACGGCGAGTCTCCGGTGTCCCAGAGCCACGCCCGCCGCCTCGTCCACCCAGCTTCCCGCATCGTCCGGGCCACGGTGCAAGAGGCTCCCCGCCATCCTCGAAACGACGCCCCGGGGGTCGTCCACTTCCTGATGTGTGAAGAGAAAGCCCGCTACGCCGCACATGATGTCCACTCAACTGAAAGCCGATAAATCGAGGCGCGCCCTGGTTCCCGTCCTCATTTTTTGCGCAGCGCGAGGCTGAAGGTCTCCGCCGCCCGCTCGCGCGCCAAGAAAAAGAAAACCCATAGCCACAGTCGCCAGAGAACGTGAAGGGGCGCGAAAAAACTGAAATACTCGCTGTAATAATAGGCCTTTTTCTTGATGACGGCTAAACCTTCCCCGCGCGCCATCTCCTCGAAATCGGACAATGTGCAGCGATGGTAGCGGCCCTGAAAACCAGCCTTCTCGGCGAGTTCGGGGTAGAGACGCCCTAAGAGCTTCCGCTTGAGCCTCTCAGGGAGAATGAGGTTGACGCGCGCGTAGGCGGCGTTTCTCGACGGCGCGAAGAGGAGAGCGACGCCGCCTTTTTTCAGGATGCTCGCCAGGCCGGCGAAAGCGGCTGCGGTGTCGGTAACATGCTCGAGCAAGGCCTGGCCGATCACCACATCGGCGTTCCCGCATCCGCGGTATTCGGTGATGTCGGCGCGAATGGTCTCATCATACGCTCCGCGCGGCGCACTGGTCAGTTCTCCCTGGTCGATGTCGAGGCCGACGACACGAAGGCCGCGCCGCGCTTTCTCATCAAGCGTGTGCAAGGGGCGTTTCCCTCCGCCGACCTCATAGACCAGCACGCCCTCGGGGATGTGGGGAGGTGCGAATTTTTTTCGGAAATGCGTGTGTCCATCCACCCGGAAATCCCTGGACAACACCCTATCAAAACCTTTGGATAGGTATTTGTTGAAGTCGATGAATTTTCCCGGCAGGCCGCGCATGAGGTCGGGAGTCCCTGTCTCGCAGAAAACGACGGGTCGAGAAACTGCTCGCCCGAACAGGGGTCCTCATGGCTTTTTTACATTATGCCAGAGAGAGGGATGGATTAGTAGTCCTCAGCATGGGTGAGTGGTGGCGGGGGGATCGGTACTATAAAGTATCGTAATGCGTCACTTTACGGTTAACGGATTGTTGTGATAACTTGCGGTATGAAGATCCGAAACGTGGTTCACAAGGGACTGCGCCGATTCATGGAGGATGATAACCCTGCTGGTCTCCAGCCTGCGGTTGTGCCGAAATTACAGCGTATTCTTTCTTTTCTTCAGGATATGGAGCGGGAAGAAGAACTACGAACCGTTCCGGCCTGGAGGGCGCATCAGCTTGTCGGCGATCGGAAGGGCGTCTGGAGTTTGTCGGTTACGAAAAACTGGCGACTCACATTCCGGATCGACAAGAGGGAGATCGAGATCGTCGATCTGAACTATGAGGATTACCACTAGGAGGTGGCCATGAGCGTAACAGGCGGCATCCGGATGAAGAACCCGGCCCACCCGGGCGGATTCGTGAAGAGCGAGATCGTCGAACCGTTGGGCTTGACGGTGACCGAAGCGGCGCGAGTCTTAGGAGTCACGCGCCCCGCGCTGTCTGCGCTGCTCAATGAGCGCGCGCACCTCTCGCCTCTGATGGCGCTTCGTATTGAGAAGGCATTCGGTGTGTCCATGGATACGCTGATGCGGATGCAGAACAGCTACGACATCGCCCAGACCCGCAAGCGCGAAGGCGAAATCAACCTCGCTCCGTATAAAGGACGGGTCGCTTGATCCGCTCTTTGGGCCTCATACCGTTGTGGCTCGTAGCGCTGAACTTCGATCTCATCCTCGCGTTCTCTCGCCTGGGCGATGTCGTAAGCGGTTTGCAAGCGTATCCAGGTCTCCGTGGTCGAGCCGAAGGCCTTGGCGAGGCGTATCGCCATCTCCGACGACACCCGTGCGTGGCCGTTCACCAGGTTCGAGAGGGCCTGGCGGCTGACGCCCAGTGCTTTGGCCCCTTCGGTCACGTTCAAACCCAGCGGTTCCAGACAGGAGACGCGCACGACTTTGCCGGGGTGCGGCGGGTTCTTCATGGGCATGGGCTTCTCCTTGGAAGAGAATACACTTATTCTTGGTCATTGTTTTTATTTTCAGATAATTCATTTATATTGTTAGTTGATACCTTATATTTGTAATAATTAGAGGCTTGTGATGGTTTTAGTGGAAGAGGAAAAGAGAAGACTATCTCTTACGATAGGTAGAATTTTACCTCTTCTTCTCCTGTCAGCGAAAGACCTGTTTTTATTGAGAGTTAATTTTTAGATAAGCTACTTTTATTTTCATATAAATGAGTTATATTGTTAGTTAATATTTTATATTGTAAATTGATGGAGGCTTGTGATGGCTTTGTCGGAAGAGGAAAAGAGAAGATTGTCACTTGCGGTAGGTAGAATTTTTACCCCATCTTCTCCTGTCAGCGAAAAAGACTTATTTTCAGGAAGATTTCGCCAGTTGACAAGGCTGATTGATTCAATAAATCAACGAGGCCGGCACGGGATAATATTTGGTGAACGAGGAGTTGGTAAAACATCACTTGCGAACGTTCTCAAGGCGCATCTTGATGAACAAGAACTCGCCCTGCCTGTTTTGGTTGCGAGAGTCCAATGTGATGTTACGTACGATTACTCTGTGATGTGGAGCAAAATATTTGAAGAACTGGAAGTGTCTTGTGAGAATAATTCCTTAAGATCACCAAGCTCGATTTATGGAAGCGCCGATCTCAAAAATGGATATCTAACACTGGGGCCAGCGCTTGTCAGGAAAGCCCTAACCATTATTTCCAATGACGCTATATTGATTATAATCATTGATGAATTTGATCGCTTGGTTGACGATGATGCGAAGTTACTTCTTGCAGATACCATCAAAGCGCTTTCTGATAATCCAGTTAACACTACTATTGTAGTTGTGGGGGTTGGAGACTCCATTGATGAACTCATTGAAGAACACGAGTCCGTAGAAAGAGCCTTAACTCAAATAAAAATGCCAAGAATGTCTGAAGAAGAGCTCAGGAACATTGTTGTAAAAGGCTTAGAGCGATTGAGTTCTATGGAGATTGAAGGGGTTGCGCTTAATCATCTTTCTTTGTTGTCACAGGGCTTACCACATTATGCGCATTTATTGGCGCTTCATGCTACCCGTGATGCGATTGACGACGGCCAGCAAAAAATTCAGCTTTGCCACGTAGAAAATGCGCTAAAAAGCGCATTAGCGGATACGGAACAAAGTGTGATGAACGCTTACCATAAAGCAACGGGAAGTTCCCGCCCAGAAAGTTTATTTGAGGAAGTATTGCAAGCATGCGCATTGGCTCCCAAAGATGATTTTGGATATTTTCGAGCCATTGATGTTAAACGCCCGATGAGCCAGATAATGAACAAAGAATACAGTATTGATAGATATTCCAGACATTTGAATCAATTCTGCGAAGAAGAGAGGGGGGAGATTTTTCAAAAAATAGGAAAACGACGAAACTACAGATACAGATTTAGGAACCCATTGCTTCAGCCATACACATTAATGAAAGGGCTTCATGGCGGGAAAATTAGCCGGCAATTGTTAGAGGAATATTCAAGTAGAGTTTAATCTATAGTAAGGATACTTCACGTCAATTCTCTCAATCTTTCCTTGATACGCTACCATACATGCCGTCTTCGTAATTAAGCCCCGCCCCTACAGAAGGCGACCTCCCCCATCATAGGGGAGGCCTTCCATTCTCACGCGAAATCGGTCTACCCCAGCTTCTCCCGGAAGAAGTTGATTGTGCGCTTCCAGGCGAGTTCGGCGGCGGCTTTGTCGTAGCGCGGCGTGGTGTCGTTGTGAAAGCCGTGGTTGGCCTTCGGGTAGAAATGCGCGGTGTATTCCTTGCCGTGTTTCTTGAGTGCGGCCTCATAGGCGGGCCACCCCTTGTTGATGCGCTTATCCAGCTCGCCGAAGTGGATCAGCAAGGGCGCCTTGATTCTGGCGACCTCGGCTTCGGTCTTGGGCTGGCGTCCGTAGAAGGGAACCGAGGCGGCGAGGTCCGGCTTGTGGACGGCCATGGCGTTCGAGACGCCGCCTCCGTAGCAAAAGCCCACCACGCCGACTTTGCCGTTCGCGTTCGCGTCGGCTTTCAGGTGATCGAAGGCGGCGAAGAAATCCTGCAGCAGTTTCGCCTTGTCCAGCTTTCGCTGCATGACCTTGCCGTCGGGGTCGTTGCCGGGGTATCCGCCCAAGGGCGTAAGGCCGTCTGGCGCAAGAGCGGTGAAGCCGGCCACGGCCACGCGCCGGGCGACGTCCGCGATATAGGGGTTGAGCCCCCTGTTCTCATGCACGACGACCACGCCGCCGCGCTTGCCCCCGCCCGCGGGACGAACGAGATAGGCCTTGATTTTTCCGTGGCCCTTGGGGGAGGCGTACTCAATCGTCTCGCCCTTGATGCGCGCGTCGTTCTCCTCGACTTGTTTCGCCAGGGCGTAATCGGGCGAGAGCATGTCCAGCAAAGCGGCGGCGGTGAGGCCGCCGACGGCGAACTTGGCCGCCTTGTCGAGAAACTCCCTGCGCTCGATGATGCCGTGCACGTACTCATCGAACAGATTCAATAATTCCTGGTCGAAATCACTCGCTTTTTTGCGCTCCATGGCTGCCTCCTGGTTTTAGAAATGGGATGAAGAAATGATCGGCGCCAGGCGGCCGGTGCGGTGGATGAATTATACATCGCTTCGATGAGGTGAAGCTATGTGGCGTTTGGCGGAGGGAACATCGGCGATAGGCGTAGGAGACGCGCGTTTGCTCGCGGTTCGTGTCGTAAGGGACACATAGATGCGCCCCTCCTCGGTTGGATATGGCTTCCTTCTTCGATGGAAAGGGAAGCTATACGCGTCCTCTACAGGAGCAAAACCCTGGGCAATCCTTTCCAGGTCGGGCTTGCTCCCACGCAGCCTCACCCGCGCATTTGCCCGCATTTGTGGTAGGCCGCTGAATCTCGGCCTTCGGTATGGTGACGTCGCGGGAGGAAGGATGAGTCGGAAATGAATTTCTGAAAATAAGTGAAAAATACGAAAAAATACGAAAAAATACGAAAAATTAAGGAAAATTTAAGATGTTGTTTTTAAATGATTTACCCCAATTTTCACCGCAGCCAGCGGAACGATTCGGGAGCCCACCCTTCGAAGTATTTGAAGGCGCAGTGGCCATCGTCGGGATAGATGCGCGCCTCCTTGCCGGTGACGGGGCCGTGCTCGAGCATGTAGTAGATGTTCCCGACGGGGGCGAGGTGATCCTGCTTTCCATTGATCATGAAGACGGGGCAGACGATTTCTCCACCAGGCCCAGTTCGCTGAGCGACCATCGCTCGAATAGTTCCTCTTCTTTCTCGATAGTGGTTTCGGGAAAAGAGGGGCCGTCTCCGGGCGCGCCGAAGATGTAGGCGGCGCGCCTGTTCCTGTTGGCGACGTAGTTCGCCATTTCCGCCTGCGTCATGCGGTAGCCGAAGTGATGGCCCGCGCTGGCGACGGCCGCGCGCACCTTCTCGGGATAAGAACCCGCGATCAGCATCACGGAATGCCCGCCCCTGCTGATGCCGAACGCGCCGATGCGCCCTGCGTCCACCTCGGGACGGGCGGACAGGTAGTCGATAGCCGCCTTCCATGCGACCACGGACTCCGGTTTGTAGGGAAATGGGTTCTCCCCCGTGCCGGGGCCGTCCATCACCAGCGTGGCGAGGCCGTGCTCCAGGGCCATTTCGCCCGCCCAGCCGCGATCTTCTTTGAACATGTCCCCGCCGCACATGATGAGGACGGCGGGTGCGGGGTTTTCCGCGCTTGCGTCTTTAGGCGCGCGAAAATGAGAGGTGATGGTTTTTTCCGCGCATTCCACGCCGACGACTTCCAGCGGCGGATCGAGGAACTCGCATGATTTCAAGTACGCGCGAATGCAGACCTCGTTGGCTTGTTCTTTGAGCATAGTGATGGGGCGGGGGAATCGCGCGATGCTGTAATAAGTCTTGGCGAGGAGAAATTTTTTGCGCGCGGCGGAAGCGTCCCCACCGGCGGCGAGTTCTTCCGCGATTGTTTCATAGCGTTGGCCTATCTTAAGCCAAACTGGCGCCCAGAGGTCGTCGGTCGTGCCCTCGAGGGAGGCCACGGCGATTTTGAGTTCCTTGATGTCCTCGATCATGTAGAACCATCGCCGGTAGAAGCCCCCGTGCTCCACGACGAAGGGGTCTTCGCTGGGCGCGAAAGGGAGATTTTCGAGGGGTGTGTCGTTCATCGTTTCATTCTTTGGGAAACACTCTCAAGCGGCCATGAACCGCTGGGGATCAAGAACGCATCTAGGCTTCTAAGTGCTCATAGATTTCGACGACCATGCCTTTGATGGTGCCGTCGCTCAGGTGTCCCGCCAGGACCTTTTCCGGCTCGCCCGGGCCGCCGCTGATGGCCATGTGCACGTGAACGTAAGGCTCGGGTTCGTCCCAGTTCACGTCGCCTAGGGCGAGGGGCGGCTCGTTCGGCCAGGTAATGTTCCCGAGAGCCACGAGTTCGCGCCAGCCCTCGAAGTGCAGGCGGTCGACGTCGTAGCCGTCCATGCTCTTGAAGCCCGATATCATGTCCGTCTCGGCGAGAGCGCCGATGAGGAAAACCGAGCCCGCACGGATGTTCTTCTCCTTCACGAGGTTACATAAATTCGTATAAAAATTGTCTCCGGCCTCGAGCGTGACGCGAAAGATGCGGCCCAGTCTTTTTTCTTCTACTCTCATCTACGTCTCCTTTTCGGTGATGAAGCCCCGGTCTTCTCTAGGTCTCAGCGACGACCTCATCAAACAGCCGCTCCAGACCATCGCGGAAAGTGTCTTTCCTCTGCTGGAACCAGTATGCGCCGCGCGAGTCGTCGGCATGAAAATATTTCAGGAATTTCGGGTCCTCGGTGGCTTCCGCCTTCTGTTTTCCGGCGCTGATGACCTCAGTCATGATCTCCATCATCCCGCTCAGGCGATCTTTAAGCTCCGTGGCAACCTCTTTGCCGCATATATCGCCGTGGCCGGGGACGATGGTCTCGATGTCGAGATTTTCCACCCAGGTGAGCGCCTCTATCCATTCGCCCACATGGGCGTCGCGCATTCCGGCCGAGGGGCCGTTGATGACGACGTCTCCGGAGAAGAGCACCCCTTCCTCGGGCACGAGAACGGACGTGCATGCGGGGGAGTGGCCGCCTTTCCGGTGAATCTCGAACGTGAGGGGCGGCAGATGCAGGATGAGGCTGTCTTCAAAACAGAACTGAGGCAGCGGAACGGCGGTGTTTTCGATTTCATCCGCCTCCTCTACGAAGCCTAAGTCTCTCAGCGTTTTCACGAAAATTTCCTTGGAAAAAGCGTTATCGCCCTTCGATATTTCATCGTAGACGTATTGGGGGGCGATGCGGGCGACGTCCCCTTCGATGAAGGAGGAGCCGGTCGTGTGGTCGCCGTGATAATCGGTGGCGATGAGGTAGCGCATGCCCAGGGGGCTTAAGCGTGAGACTTCTTCTTGCCACTTGCGCGAATCGCTCGGCCGCACCGGGGAGTCGAGGAGGAGGACGCCGCTTTCCGTGACGGCGGCGCCCACGTTCGCCCAGTCGTAGGCGGTTTCTGCGTATAGGTGTTCGGATAGACGATCCATATGGGCTTCTCTCTCTTCTGGTTGACGTGAACGAGGATATTTGCGCAAGAATACCCCCAAGAATCCGTTACGGCAAGACACATATCTACTTTCGTGAAGGGGAGGAAACCCTGTTTTGGAACTCATACTCCTGGGAGTGGGTGCGCCGCCGCCGACTCCTCAAAAAAGCGGCCCGTGCAACGTCATCGTAAAAGGCGGGAAACTCTATCTGGTGGACGCAGCCCGCCATGCCGCGACCCAAATCGTGAAGTCGGGATTTCATGTGAACAGTGTGGACCACCTGTTTTTCACGCATTTTCACTCCGATCACTACACGGGTTTCGGGGAGTTCTTTATCTCGCGCTGGATCATGGGCGCATCAACGCCGCTCAAGGTCTACGGCCCGTCGCCCGTGGAGGAGATAGTCGAGCGTATGCTCCATTATTACGAGTACGACATCGATCTCAGGGCGAACGAGGGAAAGCCCAGGGCGGGAACCGAGATCGAGGTAACCGTCCTCGAACCCGGCGATGCATTTGAGGTGGACGGCATCGCTATCCGCGTGGATAGGGCACGCGCCACGGGAACGTAGACGACATCATCTCCTACGCATTCGAGGCGGAGGGCAGAAAGATCGTCATCGCGAGCGACGGCAGCCCCACGGAAAAGCTGGTCCCCTTGGCACTTGGGGCGGACGTTTTGGTGATGCACCCATGTTTGCCTGAGTTGATAGACGAGAGGTTCGGAAGTTTCAGAGCCACGGCGAAGATCGTAGCGGCCCATCACGCCACGGCGGAAGAAGTCGGGAAAACGGCGGCGCAGGCCGGCGTCGGGATGCTCGTTTTCTCACACGTCGTTCCTCCCCTGGCGCCGAACGATAAGGTGCGCGAGGCGATTGCGCCTTATTTCGAAGGCCCCATCATCGCCGGTGAGGACTTGATGCGGCTTTGAGTTCTGCTTGATGCAATCTGAGGGCATCTATGACATACTTTCCGAATCCAGGCAGAGGAAGAACGGCTACTTGAAGGAAGCTGTGTGTTTTATTTTCATTTTCCAGTAGGAGGAAAAAAAGATGAGAAGGTGTTTTTGTATCTTGAGTCTGCTCCTCGCTTTGAGCCTCGTTCCCGTCGGCTTCGCGACGACCGACGCCGAGGCGGCCAAGTTCCGCATCGGCATGCACCGCCAGACGTTCGGCGCCTTCACGGCGGTCGCCATGGGGATGGGTTATTTCGATGAGGAATTCGGAAAGGGCAATTGGAATGTAAAGGTTTTCGCGCAGGGCAAACTCGTCATCGAGGCGCTGCTCTCCCGCAGCCTCGACGTGGGCCACGGCGCTACGCGGCCCTACGTGGACGGGGTGGCGAAAAGGGCGGGGCTCGTGATGATTTCCGTCAGTTCGTCTTGGTGTAAATCAATGAATATATGGGTGCACCCCGATTCTCCGATCAAGACGGTGGCCGACCTCAAGGGCAAGACCATCGCCGAGAAGAAGGGCACGTCCACCCACTTCGTGATGGAAAACGGCATCCTGCCCGCGTACGGCTTGACGCACAAAGACGTCAAAATCATGAACACCACCACGGCGGAGCGCCTCTCGGCCTTCAGGGCCAAGGTGGTTGCCGCGATGGTCATCGGCGCGCCCACGTCGTTCCGCCTGATAGACAAGAAATGGGCCCGGCCCATCGTGGATTACTGCAAACACGACAATCCGCCGGCGATGATTTTCATCGAACTCGCGAACCCCAGGACGCTCAAGAGCAATCCCGGAGGGTTCGTGAAGTATCTGCGCGCTTACCTCAAATCCACGAAACTTTGGAAGAAAGACCCCGACAAGTTCGCGAAGGTCTATCACAAGTGGCTGATCTCGAAGGGCCGCAAGGTGGATTATTCCATCGCCAGGCGCTCCGTCGATGTGGTGCGGCCGCTGTACAAGATCACGCCGCGCATCATCAACGCGCTCAACGCGACGGCCAAGGTGCAGAAGGGCCGGGGCAAGATTCGCCGCCTGCCGAATTTCTCCGGCGGCGAGGGCATCGAGAGAGGCCCGCTCACCAAGGCGCTGGCCAGCATGAAGATGAACTAAGTTTTTCGACTTGTTTCCCGGGGCTGCGGAGGCTTTTTCGGAGGCCTCCGCAGCCCTTATCGTATCTGATGCAGGATTCGGTGGACTTGTGACGCATGGCTGAACTGAAAATCACGAAGATAGAGGCGAAATCTCTTAAAGTGCCTCTGGCCCGAGCGATAGGAAGTGCGAACAGCACGAAATCGGAACTCGATTATCTCCTGGTCTTTCTCCACACCAAAAACGGCCCGACGGGCTGCGGCTTCGTGATGGGTCTGGGCAGGGAGACCTCGACGACGCTCGTTCCCTACATCGAAAAAGAGCTGGCCCCGCCGGTGGTGGGGCAGGACGCCCTTGCGCCCGAGGCGCTCTGGGAGCGTCTGTGGGGACCGAACAAGCCGAGGATGCGCGGCAGGCTGGGCGTTCAGGCGCTCTCCGCGGTGGATACCGCTTGCTGGGATGCGCTCGCCAAGGCGGCGGGGTTGCCGCTCTCACGCATCCTGGGCGGTTTCAGGGATTTGGTTCCCGTTTACGGCAGCGGGGGCTGGCTCACGTTCTCGGATGCGGAGATGGTGGATGAATGCATGGGCTTCATGGAAAAGGGAATCGGCGCGTACAAGCTGAAGCTGGGAACCAACCGGGATGAGGAGCGAATCCGCCTCTTGAGAGAAGAAGTGGGCGAGTCGGTCGTCTTGTTTGCGGACGCCAACCAGAAGTACAACCCGCGCGAGGCTTTGGAGGTGGCCGCGATGCTCGCCGAATACGACGTGACATGGTTCGAGGAGCCGGTGCTCGCCGATTCGGTCGATGATCTGGCGGATGTGGCGCAACAAAGTCCCGTGCCCATCGCCGCGGGAGAAAACGCATACATGCGCTGGGGTTTTCGGGAAATTTGCGAGAGAAGGGCGGCTTCGTTTCTACAACCCGACGTGGGCCGATGCGGGGGCGTGACGGAGTTTCGCAAGGCGGCCCATCTGGCGGAAGCTTATAATCTCTCGTTGTGCGCGCATCTGCTCCAGGAGGTGTCCGTGAGCCTCCTCGCCGCGACGCCGAGCGGCTACATGGTGGAGTACGTGGAATTGTTGCCTCCAGACGTCCTCACGCAGGATTTCCCCGTCGTGGACGGCTGCATGGAGGTTCCCGACACGCCCGGACACGGTATGGAATTTACCGAGCAGGCCTTACGGAAATACGGCGCTTGAGGAGGAGCGGGGTTGGCTAAGAAAATCGCGTTTTTAGGCTTAGGCAACATGGGTGGGGCCGTCGCCGCCAATATGCTTAAAGGCGGCTTCGAAGTCGTGGGCTACGACCCGAGCCCCGCCGCGCAGCAGGCGGCGCACGAGGCGGGCATCCCCGTGTTCGATTCTCCCGCCGAGGCGGCCCGTGGAGCGGATTACGTTTGCAGTTCAGTTCCCAGGGGCGAGCACGTGCGCGACGCCTTTTTGGGCGGGCGGGGCGCGTTGCTCACCGCCGGGGAGGGGGCCGTCTGTTTTGATTTCTCGACCATCCTGCCCGAGGAGAGCATCGCGGTCGCCGAAGAAGCGCTGAGCCGCGGTTTCCATTTTCTGGACGCTCCCATCAGCGGGAACGCCATCATCGCGCGGGATGCGAAAATCGGCCTCATGGTGGGAGGCGATAAAGAGATTCTGGACGCCCACCGCGCAGTGCTGGACTGTGTCTGCGAACTGCTCGATTATTTCGGTCCCAATGGTTCTGGACTGAGGATGAAGCTCATCACGAATCATCTCGTCGCATCCCAGCTATGCGCTCTGGCGGAGGGCTTCACCCTCGGCGTGAAATCGGGCCTGGAACCGGACCAGATGATGGAATATCTATATTCGAGCACCGTGTTTCGCGTGATGAACACGCGCGGCTGGGGGTTGAGAAAAAAAGAATATGAACCCGTCAAGTTCGCGCTCGCCCCCATGCACAAGGATTTGGGTCTCATCCAGGAATTCGCCCGCGCAAACGGCGCCGCCACGCCGGTGATCGATGCGGTTCAAAAGGCGTATCAGGGCGCGATGGATTTGGGATTTGGCGATCTGGATCAGGGCGTCATACGCGAATGGTTCGATCGCGAGGCGGGTTTGAGAGATTGATTAGGGATATCTTATCGGATGCCGCTCAGGAGGATGGACGATTGGAGCAGTTGAGCGAAAACGTCTTTTTTTATGATTGCTACCCCACGGTGGGTATGATGGTGACGGATGACGGCGTCATCGCGATAGACGGCCCCATGCGGCCCTCTGAAGCCATCGCCTGGCGTGACTTCATCGCTGAAAAAGGCCCGCTTCGCTATCTCGTCAACACCGAGCATCACCAGGATCATATTGCGGCGAACTGGTTCCTGGAGCCCGAGCGGATCGTTTCGAGCGAGATCACGTATGCGGATTTCTACACCTCCATCGCCACGCCGGAAGACGGCAAGGAGCGCATGCTCAAGTACGACCCCGAGAACGAGGCGCTGCTCGAGGGATTCGAACTCAGGCCCCCCGACATCACCTACAAGGGGCGGATGACGATTCGCCTGGGCGGCAAGACGTTCATCCTCATCGAATCTCCCGGCCACACGCGCGGGCAGACGGTCGTCCATGCAGTGGAGGACCGCGTCGCCTTCACGGCGGACAACCTCACGCCCGCCTTCAACGTGGCGTGCCATTCGGCCGACGTGTGGGGCTGGTTCCAGTCGCTGGGCGTGCTCGAAGCCCTGGACGTGGACTGGTACGTGCCCGGGCACGGCAGGCCTTGTCAAAAAGGCGAGATACCTCGTCAGCGCGAAAAGCTCCATGAATTGATCGACAAGGTCAGGGTCCTGAAAAACGGTGGACTCAGCCGCGAGGAGGTGCAGGACAAGGTGTTCGAGGTGTATGAGACCGACCTCAACAGCATGGATCACCTGGGCGAGAGGCTCACCATGCTGAGAAGGGGAGGGCTCGGCAACATCTACGATTATCTCGATGAACACCCCTCGGGTCCGCTCAACAACCGAACCGACCCGGTGTGGCCGCACATGTAGCTCTTCTGGCGAGGGGGCGGTGTTGAAATCGTTTTCATACCGGCGTAGTCTTTGGTGAACGAACCAGACAAAACCCGCATGAAACCATTGAGTTCCGCCGCCATCCCTGAATTTCGCTATATAACATTTCTAAGAGAGTTTTTCGTATGAAACCGATGAATTTGCTCATCATCATGGCGGATGAGTTGAGCGTCAAAACGCTCGGCTGCTACGGACACCCGATGGTGCAAACACCGAACATCGACCGTCTGGCGGCCTCGGGCGCGCGGTTCACGGGCGCCTATACGAATTCCCCGATTTGCACGGCCGCGCGGGCGAGCTTCGCCACGGGCCGCTACGTTCACGAGATCGGCTGTTGGGATAACGCCAGTCCCTATACGGGCACCCCCGCCGGCTGGGGACATCGTTTGCAGGCCGAGGGCAACTGCGTCACTTCCATCGGCAAGTTCCACTACAGGAACCCCACCGACCCTACCGGTTTCGATGAGCAAATCGTACCCATGCACGCGCGCGACGGGGGCGTGGGCAGCGTGCTCGGCTCCATCCGCGATGAGTTGATCGTACAGAAGGCGGATAAGCTCGCGCGCGAGATCGGCCCGGGCGAGACGAGTTATTCGAATTACGATCTGGACATCACCGAGAAGGCGTGCGCGTGGCTCGAGAACGAGGCGGAAAGATATAGCGACAGCCGGAAGCCCTGGATGACGTTCGTCTCCTTCGTCTCGCCCCATTTTCCCCTGATGGCGCCGCAAGCCTATTTCGACATGTACCCGACCGATTCCGTGCCCATGCCCAAGGCCCACGCGCTCGATGGCCGCCCGCAACATCCGTGGATAGAGGCGTACCGGAAATACGTGCCCTCAGACAGCTTCTTCGATGATGAGCGAAGACGCGTCGCCATCGCTTCCTATTTCGGGCTTTGCACGTTTTTGGACGATCTGGTGGGCCGCGTACTGGATTGCCTAGCGCGCGCGGGTTTGCGGGATTCCACCCGCATATTCTTCACGAGCGATCATGGCGAGAACTTAGGGGCGCGGGGCACCTGGGGAAAGGGCACGATGTACCAGGAATCGGCCGCCGTGCCGCTCATGATGGCGGGGCCGGACCTGGAAGCAGGCGGGGTGGTCGAAACGCCCGTTTCGCTCCTTGATTTTTATCCCACGATTCTCGAATCGGTGGGCGTGACGCCTAACGATGAGGACAGGAGCCGCGCGGGCCGTTCGCTCTATGAAATCGCGCGCGCACCCTATGACGCAAAACGCGTCGTTTTAAGCGAATACCACGCCTCGGGCGCCGAGACGGCGGCTTACCTCATCCGAAAAGGCCGGATGAAGTACATCCACTACGTGGACTATCCGCCCGAGTTGTATGACATGGGAAACGACCCCGAAGAACAAGATGACGTCGCCGGGAAGCCCGAGAGCAAACCGCTCATTAATGAACTCGAAGGCTCCTTGCGTGAAATTCTCGACCCCGAAGAGGTGGATGCGTGCGCTAAACGCGATCAAGCGGCGCTGATCGAACGCCTCGGCGGACGCGCCCACGTCATCGAAACGGCCAAAACAGGCGCCACGCCCACTCCGGGTAGATATGCGGATGATGGATATTAATGGGGGGGTGTTGACTTGATTTCAGTGTAATGATCCTTTTAGAGTCAAATAGCGTCTGGGATGAGTCGCCAAGCGTCTCGTCTTAGGGCCCAAGGCCCTAAAAGCCCAGTCGCTTTTTTTTGTCCGAAACAGAAGGTCGGTTCGATGTATCTTTGCAATTTCCCCCATTTGCGGTTGTAGGATAGGGAGCGCGCAAAGGAGATCGCCGCAACCACCGCCCACTCCCCACTTGCCGACGGGTCTGACGTCCTCGTCCGTCATTCCGGCGTATGCCGGAATCCAGGGAATTTATCTTTTCGTTTTATGCTTTTCGCCGCCATTGCCGCCCAGTAGAGGGAATGAAATACTACAATGTCTTCATCCTCATCGGTTCTGGTCAACCTCGCGGTTGCCACCAGCATGCGCCGGAATGACGAGCCAGTTTTCTCTTTCCCCGTAGTGGCGGCCCTTCCTTGGGGCTGCCCCACAATTCGCGACCTGTCCCTACGGTCGGTCGGAACAATCCCTCCATCTTTGGCCGGGATTGCCAGTAGTGGGCCTCAATGACGGGGCGGACATATAAGGGCGGGCGGACACATAGGTCCGCCCCTACCCAAGAGGCACAACGCGTCCCTTTCCTTGGTTGCGGTCTTTCCCTGCTCGGGGAAGACCTCCCTCATCGGTCGGGCCTGGTCCACGCGATTCGCTCGGAAAAACCTCCCGATTCTCTCGCATAAACTACCCCTTTTTTCACCGATTTCTCTCTTTTTTTCAGGATTTTTTACATCACGACAACTGCGCATTCGCCCGCATTTGCCGGCGTGGGTGTTTGTAGGGGTTTCCGAATATTCGGGGCCGGAAATTTTGGGGTGGCCTAAGATGAGCGGGGCCGAAAGGAGGGGAATCAGAGAAATTCGGGAATTTCGAAAAATATCGATAAATTCACGATGGTTTTCTATAAATTAAACGTGTCTTTCGATAAATTAGATACATTGAGCTGTTCCCATCGACCATCAAATCCTTGTAGTTTATTGAAACTATTTTAGATATTTGTTTTTTCGAATCTCGATTGATATTCGATTTCTGTAATATGTAATCAAAACGAAAGCGGATTCATTAAAACCCCTGCGCATCTCGGCTAGCCCCTGTCGGTAAGCGTTCAGCCGCGTCGGTTCTGGCCAGCGCCGTATTCGGCTCTATCTCCGGCAGCGCGGCAGCCACGCTGACCTGCATAGGCGGCGTGATGCTGCCTCGGCTTGAACGGGCCAACTATCCGAAGGGATTCTCGGCCGCGCCGATCTCCAACGCCGCGCCGCTGGGACTGCTGATCCCGCCGAGCTCGATTCAGATCATCTATGCCTGGATCACGCGCCAATCCGTGCTGAAATGCTTTCTGGCGACAGTCGTACCGGGCATCGTCCTGGTCTTCCTGCTGTGCCTGGTGAACTTCGTCATGATGCGGCATAATAAGGGCATCATGGTCGAGGAAACGCCGGAGTCCTGCTGTCGGCCCCGCTGATGTTATCCATCGTGCGCGAACTGGGGGTCGATCCGATACAGTTCGCGGCGATCATCGGAGTGAATCTCGGTATGGGCAATATCACGCCGCCTACCGCGCCGCTGCTGTACTTGGGAGCGAGCCTCGGAAACACCCCCGTGAACTCCATGCTGAAGCCTACGCTGATGATGAGCCTGTTCGCGTGGATTCCTACGCTTCTGTTGGCCACCTACGTCCCGGAGGCGGCGCTCGCGCTGCCCCGGCTGGTGTTCGGACCTTGAGGGCCGCCGTATGATCCATGCGTTCCTCGCCGATCTTGCCAGCCGGATCGAAACCCTGAAGGCCGACGGTCTGTTCAAGCAAGAGCAGGTCATCTCATCGCCGCAGCAAGGCGAGGTCACCCTGCAGACGGGTACGGCCTGCATCAATCTCTGCGCAAACAACTACCTGGGCCTGTCCAATCACCCCCGGCTGGTCGAGGCCGCAAGGGCCGCGTTGTCCCAGTACGGTTTCGGAATGTCGTCGGTCCGGTTCATCTGCGGGACCCAGGTTCCCCACAAGCTGTTGGAGGAGCGTCTGAGCGAATTTCTGGGGATGGAGGACACAATCCTGTTCCCCAGTTGTTTCGACGCCAACGCAGGGCTGTTCGAGAGCCTTCTGGGTCCGGAAGACGCGATCATATCGGACGCGTTGAACCACGCGTCGATTATCGACGGTGTGCGTCTTTGCCGCGCGAAGCGGTTCCGTTACGCCAACAACGACATGAAGGACCTCGAGGCCAGGCTGAAGGAAGCGGCCGGCGCGCGCTATCGCCTGATCGCCACGGACGGGGTTTTTTCGATGGACGGCCATATGGCCGATTTGCCGGCCATCTGTGACCTGGCGGAAAGACACGATGCCATTGTGATGGTCGACGACAGCCATGCCGTCGGCTTTGTCGGCGCCACCGGACGAGGTACGCCGGAGCGCTACAATGTCACGGGGCGGGTCGACATCCTGACGGGGACACTCGGCAAGGCGCTGGGGGGCGCTGCCGGCGGTTACGTCTCGGCCCGCCGCGTCATCGTGGAATGGCTGCGCCAGCGCGCGCGCCCCTACCTCTTCTCGAACACACTGGCCCCCGTCATCGCCCAGACCAGCCTGACGGCGCTGGATTTTCTCGCCGGCTCCTCGGAACTGCGAGAGCGGCTTTGGCGCAATACGAAGTACTTCCGCACCGAAATCACCGGCTTGGGATTCGAGTTGCTGCCGGGCGAGCATCCCATCATTCCCCTGATGCTTCGCGATCCGAAGCTGGCGCAGAACTTCGCCGACGGACTTCGCGACAAGGGCGTATTGGTCACTGCGTTTTCGTTTCCCGTTGTCCCGCTCGGGCAGGATCGGATCCGCACGCAGATGTCGGCGGCCCACGATGTAGAGGATATCGACCGCGCCATCAGCGCCTTCGCCGAGGTGGGCCGCCGATTTGGAGTCATCACGTAGCGCATGGGAAATGAGCATGTTCAAACTTGAAGGACACACGGCCATTGTCACCGGCGGCGCCAGCGGCATCGGACTCGCCACGGCGCAAACGCTGGCGGATGTGGGCGCTAACGTCGTCATCGCCGACCTGAACGAGGAGGCGGGCGCGCAGACGGCGGAAGAGTTGAATGCGCGAGGCGCCGCGGCGCTGTTCGTCAGGACCGACGTGGCCGAGGCCCGAGACGTCGAAGCGCTCATCAAGGCGGTTACGGAGCGGTTCGGCTCGCTGGAAATCCTGATGCATTTCGCGGGGATCGGTATGGAGATACACGCCCTGGAAACCACCCTCGAGGATTGGGAGCGAATCATCACCGTCAACCTTACGGGCAGTTTCCTGATGATGCGGGCCGTCGGCGCCGTTATGGTCAAGGCGGGTTATGGCCGGATCGTGTCGATGTCTTCGGTTGCGGGGTTGCGGGGCGGGACGGGACGCGCGGCCTACGGTGCGTCCAAAGGCGGAGTCGCGGCATTGACACGGGTGATGGCGTCGGAGTGGGCGGAGTTCGGAGTGACGGTCAACACCCTGGCGCCGGGACCCATCGAAACCGCGTTGGTGAAGCGAATGCACGACCAGGAGACCCGCCGGGCCTATCTCCAGGGCGTTCCGATGCACCGCTACGGGGTCCCGGAGGAGGTGGCGGCCGCGGCCGTCTATCTGGCGCTGCCGCAATCCGGCTACATCAACGGCGTGACGCTGCCGGTGGACGGCGGTTTCGACGCCAGCGGCGTCCTCAAACGTGGCCCCGGCTCCGCTGGACCCGAGGGGTCCGGGGCGACCGCCTCCTGAAGTACGGCGTACATCTCCACCGCATCGTGCTTAGGGTGCGGGAAACGCCACGCTCTATCAACTGGCGCAGCGTGGCAAGCGGGTGCTCGGCATCGAACAGTTCGGCATTGTCCACGACATGGGATCTTCCCACGGCGTCACGCGAATCATACGCCTCGCATATCATGAACACCCGTCGTACGTGCCTCTGGTGCGGCGAGCTCTTGAACTTTGGCGGGACCTTGAGAGGGCGAGTGAAGAGCAGATACTCAACGTCACGGGCACGCTGGACGCAGCCGCGCCGGCCAACACAGGTTTCATGGGTGCCCTGCGTTCGTGTGCGGAACACGACCTGCCCCACGAAGTGCTGACCAGCGCGGAGGTCACCCGGCGCTATCCAGGCTACCGTCTGCCAGCGGAAACCATGGCCGTCTTTCAGCGTGACGGCGGTTTCCTCCACGCGGAGCGATGCGTCGCCTTGTTTATGGAACTGGCGCAGCGGCTCGGCGCGGCCGTGCATACAAACGAGCGCTTGTTGGAGTGGCAGCCAAGCGCGAACGGCGTCCGCGTGCGCACGGAGCGCGGTGAGTACGAATCCGAGACGCTGGTCATTACCGCGGGAGCGTGGGCATCGAAGCTGTTGCCCTCGCTCGGCTTGGCCGCGGTCCCGGAGCGGCAGGTGCTGATTGGATGGAACCGCTACGCCCGGAGCTGTTTACGCCCGAGGCGTTCCCTGTTTTCAGCCTCACCATCGACGGGGCACACTACTACGGCACTCCGGTATTCGGCGTGCCCGGATTCAAGCTGGGACGTTCCAACCATCTGCGAGAGCGGGTCGACCCGGATAACATCGACCGGGAGCCGAACGCTCGTGATGAAGCCGTACTGCGCGGGTTGGCCGAGAAATACTTCCCGGACGCCGCCGGCGCCACCCAAGCCATGAAAGTGTGCATGTTCACCAACAGCCCCGACGGACACTTCATCATCGGCCGGCTTCCGGACGCGCCTCAGGTGGTAGTTGCGGCCGGATTCTCCGGTCACGGCTTCAAGTTCGCCAGCGTCATCGGTGAAGTCCTGGCGGAACTGACGGTTGATAGCGCTACCCGACACGACATTGGGATGTTCCGTCTCGCGCGGTTCAACAACGGGACGCGGCCGAGATCAAGCTCTTGATTTATGGGGATACAGCGGCCAAAGGTTTAGGCGTTGGTACTGCCTCAGTTTGAACTGCCTAAGAACAGAGCCAGCACGAAAACCAGATTCAGGGCGCCGATCATAAGTTCGATGTCTCAGTTTGACAGATGATGCAAAGGCCGCCCCCTTGTCCGGTGATAGCATGGCCCGGTAATCTCGCCTGGCCGTGGGGCGCGGCCTCGGGAGGCGCGGACCGCCTCTGGTCGCAGCGTACGGCGGCGGGCCTCGTCCGCGAGGGGGACTTCGAGCCGGGCGCCGCGAGCTTCGAGGCCGAGGTGGGCTACGGCCTGGACTACCTGGGCGGCCTCCTGACGCCATACACCGGCCTCACGGTCGCGCAAGGCGGGCAGACATACCGAGCCGGCGGGCGCTTCAGGCTCGCCGAGTCCCTCACCATGAGCCTCGAGGGAGACTTGCGCGAGAGCGAACGCGGCGACCCCGTCCACGGGGTCGCCCTGAAGGGAACCATGCGCTGGTAGGGGGTCAAACCCGACCGGGGAGGGGTTGTTGAAAAACCCGGTCCTGGGAGCGAGCGCATTTGACGCTCCCTCATCGGTCGCGTCAAACCCTCGTTTTGCATGCCGCCGTATCGACCTCACCCTGAGTAGCCGCCGAAGGTCAAACGCGACTGAGAAAGGAGCGTTTGTATCGAAGGGCCCCGTTTGACCCTCCCTCCTCGGTAGGGTCAAACCCTCGATACGGCGCGCGAGCGCGCCTACTCGGGATGAGGGAGGTATTCGCCGCCAGGGCGGCGAATACGTCGCGGATCAAACGCGAGTGAGAAATGAGTGTTTGACGCGAGTGATGAATGTCAAATCCGAGGTGAGGAGCGAGGATTTGTTTGCCGACCGACGAGGGAGGTATTACGCGCCGGGGCGGCGAATGCGCCGCAGGCATTTTTCCCTTGAGGGGGTTTTTCAATAGGCCCGAAGAGGGAGAGTTTGCCGACCGGGGAGGGAGGGTTTGACCTCTTCCGCATCACACAACGAAGCCTCCTGTGCATAGAAATATGAAGAGCCTTGCGGTATGGTACGCCCAACTACCACCCATCAACATAGGAACACGACATGAAAGTAGGTCTTTTCATCACCAACCAGCAACACTTGGAAACCGACATGGTCAGTGCCCTGGATGAGCAGTACGCGATGGTGCGCCTCGCGCGCGACAAGGGCTGGGATTCGCTCTTCACCGGGCAGCACTACCTGAACGAGGGCAACAACAAACAACTTCAGATCGTGCCCTTTCTGGCGCGCCTTCACGCAGAAGCGGGCGAGATGACGCTGGGGCTGGGCATCCTGCTCATCAACCTCCACAACCCAGTCTACGTCGCCGAGACGGTGGCCTCGCTCGACGTGATTTGTAGAGGGAATTTCGTGTTCGGAATCGGCCTGGGCTACCGCGACAAGGAGTTCGACGCGTTCCGGGTGCCGAAGGGCCACCGCGTGCGCAGGTTCGAGGAATGTCTCGAACTCGTGAAGCGATTGTGGACCGAAGAAGAAGTCACCTGGGAGAGCGACTTGTGTAAGCTCGACGGCGTGGGTATGAACATCCGCCCCGTTCAGAAGCCCTATCCGCCGATTTGGGTGGCCGCGAACAACGACAAAGCCATCGAGCGCGCCGCGCGCATAGGCGATAACTGGTTCATCAACCCCCATTCGACCACGGCGACCATCAAGCGCCAGATGGAGCTCTACCGGGCGGAACTCGAGCGATGCGGCAAGCCTTTTCCGGCGGACTTTCCCTGCATGAAGGAAGTTTTTTGCAGTCGTGACAAGAAGACCGCCCTCGAGATGGCGGGGCCCTATCTGTTCGGCAAATACAAGGACTACGCCAAATGGGGCCAGGACGACGCGATGCCCGAGGATGAGTCGTTCGATCAGGAATTCGACGATCTCCTGAAGGATCGCTTCATCATCGGCTCGCCCGAGGAGTGCTTCGAGCAGCTTCGCCCCTATTGGGAGGAAGTCGGCGTGAATCACCTCATCATCCGGACGCATTGGGCGGGAATGCCTCTTTCCACGTCGCTGCACAGCATGCGGATGATCTCGGACGAACTCATGCCGGAGCTCAGGAAAATATGATGGTTTCCGTACATGGAAGGGTGAAACGTGGTATAGTCGGGTCACTACACAATAGTGCATGGCCACAAAAAGTAGGGGACTGATATGTCTGAAAAAAGGATGATATCTTTCGTTCTCAATGGAGACCCCGTCGAAGTCATGGTTTCCGTGAACCGCTATCTCGTGGACGTCATCCGCGAGGACTTGGGCATGATGGGAACCAAGCGCTCCTGCGATCAGGGCGTGTGCGGCTCCTGCTCCATAATCATGGACGATGAGCTCATCAGTTCATGCCTGACCCTCGCGGTTCGCGCCGATGGGGCGAAGATCGAGACCATAGAAGGCCTCGGCACCCTCGAAGACTTACATCCCTTACAAGCCGCTTTCGCCTCTTACGGCGCCACCCAGTGCGGCTATTGCACGCCGGGCATGATCGTTTCGGCCAAGAAACTGCTCGATGAGAATCCCGACCCCTCCGAGGCGGAAATTCAGCACTGGCTCACCGGGAACCTTTGCCGCTGCACGGGATATCGCCAGATCATCGCCGCGATTCGCGCCGTGGTCGAGGGCAGAACCGAGCCTGCGTTCCCCATCACGGTTCCCACGGTAAAGGCCTACGAGGACTAATCCCTCTCCTCCCGATACAGGAGGTTGCCATGAAGCGCATGATCGAGCACGTCGCCCTGCGCGTCACGAATCTCGAGCGCTCCATCGCGTTCTACCGCGACGTGATGAGCTTCAAACCCGTGGGCCGCAGGCTCATTCACGGCGGTGAGATAGATCAGGTAGTCTTCCGCGTGGGGGAGGACATCCTCGTTCTCTTTCATGCGAGTGATTTCGTGCCCGACGATGTCGCCGTGAAGGGCGGGATGGACCACATCGCCTTTAGTCTCGATGATGCCGAATACCACAATGTCATCGAGCGCCTGCGCGCGAGCGGCAGAGAGCCCCACCGCGGCGAGGAGAAGAATCTGGGCGCGTTCGGCGTGGGCTACGCCACCTATTTCTACGATCCCGACAACGTCGAGTTAGAAATCAAGCGCTACGACGATCCACCCGAACAGCCCGGCCCCGAATGGTATGAGAGCGGGCGGAAGATGAGCGTTTCCTAGGCGCGCGGCCCCCTTTTCCGCAGTGCAAATGCGGGCAATTGCAGGGGGCTGAAAAATTTTTTTTTATGCGAAAACCGGCGAAATTCGTTTCTTTTTTACTTCATATATACGGCGTAAATACATGAAATATAATATGTTATCGTTTCTCTAAAATTTTCTGAATTTTTCACTTACTTTCACCTTTTTTCACCTATTTTCAGATATTTTCACTTAATATGATTATTTTCATTATCTTCCCATATGAAACGGCTACGAGGAATTTCGTCATTTCGCCGACCCTGGCCTTATCAAACGGCCAAGAAAGATTTGCTTGCTACATCGGCCCTGCCCTGATGAAACGCTTCCTCCTCGGTCGGGCAGCCCCTTCCTCCTCGGTCGGCAAACCCTCCTTCATCAGTCGGGTTTGACCCAGTGCGGCGCACACGATACCGAATCCCGGAAATTCAGGGGTCACGGCAAATGCGTGCAGATGCGTGGGTGAGGCGCCGTGGATCGATCCCGACGGAAGAGGGAGGGATTGCTCGCCCTCGTAGAGGGGAGGGCTGCGAACCGTGGGGCGGACCCCTCCTCGGGGTCCGCCGCTACGAGGTTTTCTTCAATACTTGACCATCGTGAAGATAATCGAAGGCACCAATGGTTCGCCGGGCGGCCGGATGGCCTCGATGCAGATCTTCGCCTTCGGGTTGTTGGCCGACATCATCACTTCCAGCGCATCACCCGCCGCCAGCGGGACGATTCCCTGCGATACGATGACGTCCTTCGCCCTGCTGCCGGCGTCCTGGCAAAGCTGCACGTTGGAATTGCCCACGTCCTTCCCGTTTACGCGCAGCCACAGGTCGAAACAGCCGAGGGGCCCCGCGCCTTCGCGCCCGACCTGGGGGGCGGCGACGATGAGATACGGCCCGGCTTTGCTCACGGTTATCTTGTTGTTTTTCATGGCGACGCCATTGGCCGCATCCGTCACGTCTATCTTGACCACCGCGGGCTTCGTGCCCGGGCACTGGGTAATGGTGGAGGACGCCTGTAAATACTCGGCGGCGTTCGCCACGCTCACGGATGCCAAAAGCACAAACAGTGCAGAGATAATCTTTTTCATGATTAGATCCTCCCCCCATAAGGAAAGCTGTTCGACTCAGGTATTTCTCGCGGATATCGCCAATCTCATCCAGGGAACAAAACCACAAACAACCCAGGGCGCAATGATATCACAAATAAATCAATGTCGATCTGGTTTGGTTTGTCCCCGGATTTCAAGGCCGGGGGGCAAGACCTCGCTCCGAAGTCGGCACCCTCGCGAGCCTCGCGGCGTTCGTTCTGTTGCTCTTGAGCCTGTGCTTCAGGCAGAGCGAGGATGGAGGGAGTTGAATCTCGGAGGACCGAGTCCTGCCTAGCGAGCCGCCTCGATATTGCCGTTATTCCGGTGTCAATCCCGACTGAGAAGGGAGGAATTGCGGAATCCAGGGAATTTATCTTTTCGTTTTTTGCTTTGCGCTTTTATTGCATCCAACCAGAGAAAAAATGAAACGCGGCATCATTTTCACCCTCCTCGGTTCTGGATTCCGGCATACGCCGGAATGACGGCGCCGTGGGTCAACCCCGACCGATGAGGAAGAAATTCGTAGGGGCGGACCTATGTGTCCGCCCTTGATTGCTCGGGACTGCCCCACGGCTCGCGAGCCGCCCCTACACAGGCCTCTCGTCATCAACCCCTACTTCCTGATCGACAAGAATTTCAGCACCACGCCGTCGGGGTCTTTGCAGAAGAATATCTTGGAGCCCTGGATGGGGCCGCTCGGCACGGTGGCGGGTTCCGGCGAGCACATGGTGGTGCCGTCCGCTTTCAGTTTGATATAGAGGGCCTCGGCGTCGTCCACCACGAAGCCGATCTGCAGGCAGCCCGCGTTGTTTGGAGAAGTGTCTACCGCCGCACCCGGAGCACCCTTGTACTCCATGAGTTCTAGATGAAGCCCGTGGCCGCCCATGTGCACCACGCGCAAGTGCGCGCCGGGAACACCCGTCACCTGCGCGGAAAACTCCGGCGTGCGCTCGGAATCGGATTCCACCTCGAAGCCGAAGTGCTCGGCGTACCATTTGGAAGATGCGTCCGCGTCTTTTACCGTCAGGGATACGTTATGAAAACGCTCAATACTCATAAATATACACTCCTGTCATTTCATAAAAAATGTTCATGAATTACTGCGTAGGGGGCGTCACATGAGGCGAGACTCGCCCCTCCATGCCCCCATGAATTCTATTCGGAAGCGTCTTTCGGTTTTAAGTCCAAAGATGCCGAGTTCATGCAGTAGCGCAGGCCGGTGGGCGCAGGGCCGTCGGGGAACACGTGGCCCAGATGCGCGTCGCAGTTCGAACACACCACCTCCACGCGCCGCATCCAGAGCGATCTGTCTTCCTTCTCGCCCACGTTCTCGGGCTTGAGCGGCTGATAAAAGCTCGGCCAGCCCGTACCCGAGTCGAACTTGGTCCCCGCATCGAAAAGCTCCGTCCCGCAGCACACGCAGGTATAGACCCCGTCCTCATGGCAGTCGCAGTATTTCCCGCTGAAGGCGCGCTCGGTTCCCGCCTCCCGGGTGACGTGGTATTGCTCCGGCGTGAGTTGCTCGCGCCATTCCGCATCCGTTTTCTCTGTCATTTTCATACTCCTTCATCCCATCTGGGTTTACCTGTAGGGGACGCATATATGCGTCCCTTTTCATACGGGCCGACTCCCCGTGAAGTTCTCATCAAGGGAGCGCTTCTTCATGCGGGCCGGTTCCCTCGGCAGCCCTCATGGTCGAGCGCCTCTTTGGCGTTTATGGCATGGGACGCATGTATGTGTGGGGCGACCCCGAGGAGGGGTTCGTCCCCTACATTGGTTAGGATCATCAAAAACCACGCGAAAGACAAGGGCGCGCAGAGGGATTCTTCACCTCCTCACAGGTGGGGCAGGGCTTTTAAGACGTTCACCTGGTTCGTGTTGCCCATGTGGAATAGCTGAATCGCGTCGCGGTGCGCTTTCTCGACCGGCGCGTCCTTCATCACGCCCATGCCCCCCCAAATCTCCACGGTCCGCATGGTCATGTAATTCAGCGTCTCGACGGTGAGCACCTTCGTCGCCCGCGCGAGTTTCTGATCATTCAGTCCCTGGTCGATGCCCCAGGCGGCGCGCCAGAGCAGCGTCCTCGCCGCTTCGAGGCGGGTGTACATATCGAGCAGGAGCGAACCGATGAGGTCGTGCTCGATAATGGGTTTTCCGCCCTGCACGCGCTCGCGCGCGTAGCCCACCGCCAGATCATACGCCCGCTGGGCGATCCCCAAAGCCGTGGACGTCGCCTCCAGGGTGCCGACGTTGACGACGCTCTTTCTGCCTTCCTGAAATTTGTCCTCCTCGCCCAGGCGGTTTTCCAGCGGCACCCGAACGTCCCGGAAGATGAGATCGTGCTGGGGATAACACCTCAACCCCACCTTCTCGTGCAGTCTGCCGACCTCGAAGCCCTCGTGCGGCGGGAAGAGCATGAACCCCGTCGTGCCCTTCGTCCAGGGGACGCTCTTGTCGGTTCGGGCGAAGGCGGTCACGTATTTCGCCTGCGCGCCCATGGCGATGAACTGCTTCATCCCGTTTAGGACGTAGGAATCTCCGTCGCGCACCGCGCTCAGGGCGGGACCTGCGGCGGGGTCGGCATCGAAGGGGAGCGCGTTGTCGCTGCCCGCGTTGGGTTCCGTGACGGCGATGCCGATGCAATAGAGCGGGTCTTCGAGATAATCGGGAATCACCCGCGCGAGTTGCTCTTCGCTCGCCACGGCGATGAGGCCTGCTATCGCCTTCCAGTTGTGGCTGAACACCTTGGAGACGGCGGGAGAGCCGACGGAAAGTTCCTCCACCACCACGCACTGGGTGAGCACGCCGGCCCCGTCGCCGCCGTGGGCCTTCGGTACGCCCAGGGAGTGAAAACCGAGCGCGGCGCCGCGCTTCACCAGATCGTAGGCGAACTTGTCCTCCCCGTCGGGTCTCTTTTCCAGTTCCGCCACGACGGGCAGCATCTCCTCCTGCGCGAATTTCCGCGCGAGAAGCTGCAGGCTCTTTTGTTCTTCACTCAGTTCGAAATCCATATAAATTTCCTTATCTGTTTATTCGTCCGGCGCGCCATATGGTGGGAGCTGCCTCTCTCTCGTATTCTTGTAATGCCTCACTTTACAGAGCTTTATGAAGTAGCTTTCTCGCCGCAAATCGTGAGCGCGGCGGCGAGGTAGACCCTGGCCGCGGCCACCACGTCCTCGACGAGCACGTGCTCGCCCACGGCGTGCATCAGCCCCTTCTTCTCGGCTTCGGGGTGCATCCGTCCGCCGGGTCCATAGCAGACGCACGGGATGCCGTAGTGGTTGAAGTGCGTGGAATCGGCCGCAGGCCTCCTGATGATGGGCGCAGAAGCCTCTCCCGTAACTTCCTCGTGCGCCGCAAGCGCCGCTTGTACGAGAGGGGCGTCCTCATCGAGCAGTGTGGGCGGGTCGTTCACGTAAAACGCAAGCGCGGCCCGAGGGCCATCGTCCGCCGCCTCATCGAGCACGCCGCGCAGTTCGCGCTTGATGTCCTCGGTGTTTTGCCCCGGCACGGTGCGGATGTCCAGATACAGGCTCGCCTCGGCGGGGTTTCTGGAGAGCCGCCAGGGCCGGCCGCCCCGGACGGCGGCTATCGTCACGTTGGGGTGCTCGCCCATGCAGGAGTGCCTCGCTTCGTAATCGGGTATCCAGCGTTCGACGGCGGTTTGAATCCTGTGGACCGCGCGCACGGCGTTCACGACCCCCGGGCGGTTCGAGAACACGCTGTGGCTTATCGTGCCCGTGGCCGTGATCTTCGCCCACACGACGCCCATGTTCGCATTCGAAACCTTAAGCCCCGTCGGCTCGGCCAGAACCGCGCAATCCGCCGTCGCGCCGTGTAAGATGAGGTGGCGCGTGCCCGTCCCGTAGCCGGAAAAGGACGCGCCTGAGAATTCATCAACCGGCGCTTTTTCTATCTCGCCCACCACCCCCGCCAGCGAGAGGTCTCCGCGCAGGGCGACCTCTTCGCGGCAGATGGCCTCGATCGCCGCCAGCGCGCCCGCAAGCCCGCTCTTCATGTTGTTGGCGCCGAGACCCCATACCCAGCCGTCGCGGTGTACCGCCTTCGGCTTGAAACCCTCGCCGGTCAGGTAATCCTCATCCCCGTCATAAGAGGTGTCCATGTGGCCGGTGAACAGGAGGTTCACGCCGTCGCCCGCTCCCTCTTTCACGCCTATGGCGTTCGGCCTCCCGGGGTCGACCTCCTGCAGGCGGGTGTCGAGACCTGCGCGCCCCATGTGGTCGGCCAGATAGCGCGCCATCTCCGCCTCCCCGCCCGTGGGACTCGGGATGTCCACCATTTCGCATAAGAGTTCGCGCACGGCGTCGGCGATGACGTGGCGCGCGCAGCGCGCGAAGTCGGGGTGCGGCATCGAATCCTCTCTTTCGCTTAACGTATCAGGGGCTTCTAGCGTATCATGGAAGCGTCGCTTCCCGGTATCTCCACTGTCATCGAGGTGCGCCTTCTGAGTCACTCCAAGAGTACGCGCGGATATGATTACACCCGGGGCTCGGTCGGCTGGGCGATTACGCGTCTGTCCGTTCCCATTTGCGGCGAGCGCATCCTGCGCAATCTCGACGGCATCTTTGAGATTTACTGGCTCGGCCAGATGGGGCCCGACTTTCTGGCGGCGGCGTCTTTGGGATTCATCACCTTGTTGTTCATCCGATCGGCGCCTTTCGGCTTGAGAATCGCAGGCCAGGCGCTCGTGGCCCAGCGCGTGGGCGCGGGCGACTTAGGCGGCGCTTCGATCATGGCCGGGCAGACCATCTTCCTGGTCGGCGTATTCTCCCTCATCGCCACGTTTCTGGGGATTTTACTCGCCCCGTTCATGATGGATCTCATGACGCGCGACCCGAAACTGGCCGCCCTGGGCGTCGTCTACATCCGGGCGGGCTTCGCCGTGCTGCTCGCCGCGGAGGGGATGTTCGTCATCGGCCAGATTCTGAGGGGAACGGGCGAACCGGGCATCACCATCGCGGGCGTCGTCGCCTCCACCGTCTTGACGCTGATTTTCATTCCCCTCTTCATGTTCGGCTGGGGTCCGATTCCCGCCCTGGGGATAGCGGGCAGCTTCTTAGGGATAGGCGTGGGGAGGCTGGGTGGTTTCGCGACGATGCTGGCCTTCATCGTGAAGGGCAAATCGAGGCTCAGCCTGGGGTGGGCGGATTTGCGCCCGCGCGCTTCCGAGATATCCCGCGTCGTGCGTCTCGCGTGGCCCGCCATGGCGCAGAACCTGCTCGAGCGCAGCGCCCTCGTGCTCATGGTGCGGATGCTCTCGCCGTTCGGACCGAGCGCCCTGGCGGCGTGGAGCATCGGCAACCGCGTGACGATGATCGCCCGGATGCCCAGTTTCGGGCTTCAAAGCTCCGTGCGCACGCTGGTGGGCCAGAATCTGGGGGCCGAGAAGCCCGAGCGCGTGGCGCGCACGGTGTGGCTCTCCGTCGCCGCTCTCACCATTTTGATGATGGCGGTGAGCCTCATTTTGTTCGCCTGGGCGCAGGAGGTCGTCTCGTTCTTCGGCATGAAGGACGACGCCACGGGCGTCATGGCGCTCAGGATTCTGTGCGCCGGTCTGCTCATGGAGTCTATCCGCCGGGTGATGGCGGGCGCGTTCCAGGGCGCTTCGCGCTCGAAACCGCCCATGATGGTGGAGGGCGTCGTCCGCTGGGGGATTCAGCTTCCCGCCGCCTACCTCCTTTCCTTCGGCTTCGCCGTGGGCGCAGGCGGCGTCTGGTGGGCGGTGAGCGGGGGGCAGATTCTGAGCGGCGCGCTCCTGCTCGGCTGGTTTTTCCTGTGGGCGCGGAGCGGGGATGTTCGCGGTTTGATGGGTGGTCGGGATTTGAAATCGGCGCGTGAATCCACTTAAGCTGTTTTAGCCGCTTTCGAGGGTATTTTGCGTCTTTCATGAGAGATGGTGGTTGCGGCGGGGCGCGTGATTCGAGACGCGAAAACGCTCCGCAGGAGGAGTTTGCGGGTTATGAACAGGGCGTTGGCGGCGGGGCTTTTCCTCGTAATCGGATTTTCCGTTCTCGTGATGTTGACGAAAAGGCCCGAACCGCCGAAAAGAGAAGCGGCGACGCCGCCTGCATCTGAAAACATGGCGCAAATCAACCGGGGAAAATCGCTGTTCGCGCGCAATTGCATGCGCTGCCACGGGCCGGAGGCCGGGGGTTCGCGAATCGGCCCGCCGCTGGTGCACAAGATTTATGAGCCCTCCCATCACGGGGACGCGGCTTTCTTCATGGCGGTCACGCGCGGGGTGAAGAGCCACCACTGGAAGTTCGGCGACATGGCGCCCGTGCCGGGTGTTGCGCCCGAGGAGGTGGCCCTGATCGTGAAATACGTGCGTTCGCTGCAAAGGAAAGCCGGAATTTTTTAGAGGGGCAGGAGAGGATACCCGATGAACGAGCAAGATGCGCTGCACGAGCTGAGGAGAAAACGCTTGCGAAGAATGCTCGCCCTGTGCGGGCGCGCGCATCCGTTCTACAAGCGCCGCTTCGCGGAGGCGAACCTGATACCCGATGTGGTACAGGAACTCGACGATCTCCAGAAAATCCCCTTGACGAGGAAAGAGGATTTCATGGCCGCGCCCGAGGATTTCAGCCTCGATCCCGCCTGGCTGCCCGAGCTTCCCTTCGAGGAGCGCACGATGTGGAACGTGGCCTACACCACGGGCACCACGAGTGGGCGGCCCTCGCCTTTTTTCAACACCACGCACGATCAGTACCACATCATGCTCCAGGCGAGGGTCTGCAACGAGGCGGAAGGCCTGCGGGCCGGAGACGTCGTCGCAAATCTCTACCCGCTCTCGCCGATGCCTTTGGGCGGGTTTTTGTGCTGCGTGCGCTCGGCGGAAATCATGGGGCTTCCCGTGGTGAGCGCGCTGACGGGCAGCTCGCATCCCGAGTATCCCGTGCGAAGGTCGCTCGATGAGGCCCTCGATGTGGTGGCCGATTCCGGGGCCACCATCATCTGGGGGGTGCCGAGTTTCGTCCGCCGGTTTCTGAGGAGGGCGCGGGAGCGCGGCGTCAAACTCTCCCGCGCGCGCATGGTGCTCACCACGGGCGAGGCGGTGAGCGACGCCCTGCGCGAGGAGTATATGGATCACTTGCGGTATTTCGGGGCGCGCGACCCGCAGGTGCGGGTGCGCTACGCGGCGACGGAGATGCAGGGCGGCCTCGTGCAGTGCGCGAACGATGCGATGCCGCACAACGTCGTGCCCGAGCTCTACCTGCTCGAAGTGGTGAACCCCGAGACGGGCGCGCGCGTCACCGAGGGCGAGGAGGGGGCGATAGCGCTCACGCACCTGCACCGCAGGGGCACGGTGTTTCTACGCTATCTCATAGGAGACCTCATTTCGCTCAGGTGGGAGCCGTGCCCGCATTGCGGGCGGCTGGGCGAGCGCATCGTGCGCCTGCCGAGGAGGACGGGCGATCTCCTCAAGGTGCGCGGGATGCTGATGAACCCCGAGATCGTTTTCGACCTCCTGGCGAAAGAGCGGGCGATTCGCGAGTTTCAGATCCGGATTCGCAAATCTGCGCCTGATGACGCGGATTCGATGGACGAGATGATCATCCGTTTGGAAGCCGAGGATTCAGAGCGCGAGAGGCTCGGCGCGTCCTTGCCGGAGCGGGTGCGGGGAGCGGTGATGATAAGACCGGTTCTCGAATTCGTGGCCCCGGGCGTGATTCACGACCCGATGCGCGACGTGAAGGCGCGACGCCTCGTCGATGAACGGTGAGGGTCAATCGCGACTGAGGAAGGAGCGATTGTCGCGGGGAGGGGGGAATCCGCCCCCCGTAGGGGCCGCATACATGTGTGGGACGACCCCGAGAAGGGGTGCGTCCCGTGCAAAGTCGTGTTCACAACCGACCGTAGGGGCAGCATACATGCTGCCCGCGCCTTGCCCGGACAAAAGGCAGGGGCGCATATATGTGTGCGGCGACCCCGAGGAGGGGTCGCCACCTACGGCAAAACAGCGACCGCCCGAAAATCTCGAGACTGCCCCACAGGTCGCGTCCTGTCCCTACGGGTCGAGTCTTCACGAGACGGGGCTTGTAGGGGCCGCATACATTGCGGCCCACGCAGACGGGAGAACACACAGGTTCTCCCCTACAAAAAGCCACTGTGAATTGAAATGAAGACGTAGGGGTGAACATACAAAAGGGGGGTCGCATATATGCGACCCCCTACGGGTAGGGACTTCGCCGGGATGCGGTTCCCAGCGTGCTAGACCCCACCCGCTACCAGGCGAAGTTTCCCTCGTCATCGAGCGGCGAGAAGGGGTTCCAGGCGACTTCCCAAAAGTGTCCGTCGGGATCCTGGAAGTATCCCGAATGCCCGCCCCAGAAGACATCCTGCGCAGGTTTGACGATGACGCCGCCGGCGCGTTCGGCTTCATCGAGCACCTTGGCGACGTCCTCGCGCGCGCGAACGTTGTAGGCCAGGGTAACCGCGCCGCTCGCTGCTCCGCTGCCGGCCTGTGGCCCGATATCCTCGATGAGTTTGGCGCGGGGATAGAGGGCGAAACCGATTCCGTTGAGCGTGAAGCGGACGATGGAATCGGCGTGCTCCTCGCTCGCCACACGCCGGCCGAGCGCCTCGTAGAACGCGCGCGCACGCGGAAGGTCGTCTACGCTCAGGGTGACGATGCTGAGACGCTGGTCCATATCGTCTCCTCTCTGGTCAGCGCGAGACCGGAAGATTCGGCGGGGTGTTCCTGCGTGTAAGCTAGACGCCCAGATACCTCATGCGGGTTTCCTGGTCTTCGAGGAGGTCGGCGGAAGCGCCTTCCCACTGGATGATGCCTTTTTCTATCAGGTAGGCGCGCCTGGTGATGTTGAGCGCCATGCGGAAGTTCTGCTCCACGAGCAGGATGGCGATGCCTTTTTTCTGAATTTCCATCAGCACGTTTTCGATGGTTTCGACGTAGGCGGGCATCAGGCCCTCGGTGGGTTCGTCCACCATGATGAGCTTGGGCTCCGTGCCGAGTCCCCGCGCCATGGTGAGCATCTGCTGCTCGCCGCCGCTCAACTGGTTCCCCTTGTTGTTGATGCGCTCCTTGAGACGCGGGAAGAGGGAGAAAATCCAGTCGAGATGCGTGTCGAGGTTCTTGGCGCCGTCGATGGGGATGCGGCTGATCTTGAGGTTCTCATAAACGGTGAGGTTGGTGAACACCTGGCGATCCTCGGGAATCCATGAAATCCCCGCGAGCGAGACGGTATGCGCCTCGGCCTCGGTGATGTCCTGGCCCTCCATGGAGATTTTACCGCTCTGGGGCGTCAAAAGGCCCATGACCGTCTTCATGGTGGTGGATTTGCCCGCCCCGTTCCTGCCGAGGAAGGCCACCGCCTCGCCTTCGCCCACCTTGAGGCTCAAGTCGTGAAGCACGTGGCTTAATCCGTAAAACGTGTTGATGGAATCTACTTCGAGCATTATTCCCTCAGGTATACGCGCTGCACTTCTGCGTTCGCGCGAACTTCCTCCACCGTGCCCTCGGCGAGAAAGGCGCCGTTGTGGAGCACGGTGATTTTGTCCGAAATGCCCAGCACCACCTCCATGTCGTGCTCCACGAGCACGATGGTGAGCGGATCGGCCAAGCTCTTGATGAACTCGCCCGTCTGGATTGTTTCCTCGGGGCTCATGCCCGCCGTCGGCTCATCGAGCAGGAGCAGCTTGGGGTCGGTGGCGAGTGCGATTCCGATTTCCAGGTAGCGCTGCTCGCCGTGCGCGAGCGTGCCTGCGAGGTCGCCGCGTTTTTCCGTCATGTTGATGCGTTCGAGTATCTCGTCCGCCCTTTCGATCAACTCCTTGTGGCTTCCAATCGTCGACCAAAGGTTGAACGTCATCTTGCGCGATTGCACGGCGATGCGGATGTTCTCCAGCACGCTCAGCTTGGGGAAGATGTTGGTGATCTGGTAGGTGCGGCCGATGCCTAAGTGGGAGCGCTCATGGGCGGGGGCTTCCGATACGTCTACTCCATCGAAGAGCACCTGTCCCGACGTAGGCATCAGCTCGCCCGCGATCATGTTGAAGAAAGTCGTTTTGCCCGCGCCGTTGGGGCCGATGATGGAGCGCAACTCGCCGGCCTCGACCGAATAATCCACGGCGTCCACGGCGACGAGGGCGTCGAAATGCTTGCTCAGGCTTTTGGTTTCCAGGATAGGCATTTTGTCTTTCCGCTATTCCGGGTCGGCGGCCGCCTCGGCCGCCTCTCTTTTCGCCAGATATTTCTTCTCGCGGTATTCGAGCGTCATGTTGCGGATGGTGCCCAGAATGCCCGAGGGCACGAAGAGCACGATCAGTACGAAGATGCCGCCCACCCACGCTTCCCAATACTGGAAGATGGCCAGGTACTTTACGAATTCCACGCTCATCAACTGCCTCAGGTACCAGTAGATGAACGAACCGACCGCAGGCCCCAGGAGGCCGGAAAGTCGATGTGGTCAAGGTCGCGGAGTTTTGACATTCGGCGGCGCGCGTGTCTCTGATGCCGGAATCATGTAGGAAATAAGTTTTTCTCAACACACCTTTCATCGAGCAGTCATCATTCGAGGAGTATGAACATGTTCAAGAAGATTCATCACGTGGGCCTCATCACGGACGACATGGAGCGCACCACCAGAATGTTTCAGGAAAAGCTCGGGTGTGAGCCGAACCGGGTGCAGGTGGCGACACCGGCTGGGCGCACGCCACGTTTCTGCGCATGGGCGACGTGGAAATCGAGATCATGCGGCCCTACGATCCGGAGAACCTCTATACGAAGATGCTCGAGCGAAACGGCGGCCCGTGCCTCTCGCACATCGCGCTCTCGACGCCCGACACGGGCGCGGCCGGCAAACACTTCGTCGCGGGCGGCGTGAGGTTGCTCGATGGCTTCGGCTCGGGCGCCTAGACGCCCCGGGGATATGAAATCCTCTTCTTGCACCCCGATGAGACCGAGGGCATCGTGATACAGGTGGCCTCCGACGCCCCCGCCAAGGATTTGGGGTATTGAGTCCAAAAGAGAGGGAATGAAACGTCGTTCTCACTTGCCGTCTGCATCTGAGGGGCAAGAAGCGTTTTGTTGGGGGAGGGGTCTACGCTTTCGTTTGTGGACGTGCGGTTGCGGCTTAGCGGGTCACACCCCGAGGTAGTATTTCTTCACGAGTTCGTGGCCCGCGAGGGCCTCGGTGTTCTCGCCCTCGAATGCGATTTCGCCGTGGACGATGATGTAGCCCCTGTCGGCTATCTTGACCGCCTGGTTGAAGTTCTGCTCGGCCATGAGGATGGTGAGCTGGTATTTCTCTTTGAGTTCGCGGATTTTGGCGATCACCCGGCTCACGAGGATGGGCGCCAAGCCGACGGAAGGTTCATCCACCAGAAGCACACGGGGAGCGGACATCAAGGCGCGGGCCACGGCCAGCATCTGCTGCTCGCCCCCGCTCATGCTGCCTGCGAGCTGGCTCTTGCGCTCCTCGAGAACCGGGAAGGCCTCGAAGGAGAAGGCCAGGTTGCGATCGATGTCGCGGCGGGCCTCCTCGCGGTAGGCGCCGAGTAAGAGGTTTTCTTCCACCGTCAGGCGCGGGAAGAGGCGTCTGCCCTCGGGCACGAGCGTGACGCCCAGGTTCACGATCTCTTCGGGTTTTCGGCCCGCCAGGTTGATTCGCTCGCCGTCGGCTTCCAGGTATATCTCGCCCTCGTCGGGCCGGACCATGCCCATGATGCACTTGATGAGGGTGCTCTTGCCGTTGCCGTTGGTGCCCAAGAGCACGACGGTTTCCCCGTCGTTCACCTCGATGGAGATCCCGTGCAGCACGCGCACGGCCCCATAGCCTGCGGAGACGTTGTCGACGACGATACTATGCGCCAAGGTAGGCCCTTTCCACGTCTTTGTTGTTGACGATTTCATCGGGCGCGCCCTCGGCTATTTTCTCGCCCGCGTCGAGGACGACGATGCGCTCCGAGAAGCTCATGACCGCCCGCATGATGTGCTCGATCATGATGATGGTGAGGCCCTCCTCGTTCAGGCGCACGAGGATTTCGAGAATGTCGTCCACCTCGGCGTTGGAGAGGCCGGCCATGGCCTCGTCCGATATGAGCAGCCTCGGCTTCGCCGCCATGGCGCGCGCGAGTTCGAGCTTGCGCAGTTCGATCTGCGTGAGTCCCCCGGTGCGCACCTCGGCTTTGTCCGCGAGGCTCATGATCTCGAGTATCTCCATCGCCTCGCCGCGAAGCTCCACCCCGTGCGAGTGCTGGTGGGCGGCGTATTCGAGCGGGATGCAGAGATTCTCGATCACCGTCATGCTGACGAACGGCTTGGGAATCTGGAAACTGCGGGCGATGCCCATGCGGGTTCGCTTGTAGGCGGGCATGGTGGTGATGTCCCGGCCGGAAAAGACGATGTCCCCCTCGTCGTTGGCGAGAGCGCCCGAGATGCAGTTGATCAGGGTGGTCTTGCCCGATCCGTTGGGACCGATGAGGCCGAAGCGCTCGTTTTCCTTCACGTGCAAATCCACTTTGGTGAGCGCGCTGAAGCCGCCGAATCGCTTGGTGACGCCGTGCACGTCGAGGAGATTGTCGCTCATCATGCCTCCCTCCCTGCGAGGCGCGCACGGATTTTGCCAAACAAGCCCACGAGGCCGTCGGGCGCGAAAACCACGAAGCCGACGAGCAGGCTGCCCACGATGAGCAGGTTCATCTCCGAGGAGAGGGTGACGGTGGCTATCTGCTGGGCCGTGCCGACGAGAACCGCGCCGACCAGCGGGCCGAGCCAGGTGGTGGTGCCGCCGATCATGGGCATGGCCAGACTGTTCACGGCGTAATCGAGGTGAAAGGCCGAGGTGGGTTCGATGTAGACGACGAAATAGGAAAACGGCGCGCCCGCTATACCCATCAGGGCGCCGCTCACCGTGGTGGCGAACAGCTTGATCTTGAGGATGGGCACGCCCATGCACTCGGCCGCTTCCTCGTTGTCGCGGATGGCGGCCATTCCCCGGCCGACCCAGGAGCTCTCGATGAGCCAGGCGGTCGACACGGCAATCACCGCGAGCGCCGCCATGACGAAGAACAGAAACTCGTCGTAGTTCGAGAACAGCGGCACGCTCCTCGGCTTGAGGACGGGCGTGCCCGCGCCCCCGCCCACGTAGTCCCAGTTCGAGACGATCATCTGGAGCACGATGGCGAGCGCCAGGGTGGCGATGGAGAAGAAAACGCCTTTGAGCCTCAAGGTCAGGTAGCCGATTCCGAGTCCCAGGAGACCCGAGACGAGACCACCGGCGACGAGCAGCACGTAGAGGGGCGGCTTCCAGGTTTTGATGAGCGCGACGGCGGTGTAGGCGCCCATGGCGAAGAACGCCGCCGTGCCGAAGTTCACGTAGCCGGTGTAGCCGCCCAGGATGTTCCAGGCGGTGGCCAGGACGACGTACTGCAAAACGACGTAGGCCGCCTTGTAGTAGAATCGGTTCTCCATCTGGATGGTGATGAGGAACGCTCCCACGATCAGCGCTGCGGCCACGATCAGGAAAGGCCCCTTTCCGTTCTTCAAGGAGCTACCTCCCGAACAGGCCGGACGGCCGGACCGCCAGGCAGATGAGCAGAATGCCGAACGAGACGGCCAGGGCCCACGAGGGGCCGAAGAAAGAGGAGGTAAAGCTCTCCGCGACGCCCAGGATGAGCGCGCCCACGAGCGTGCCCGTCATGCTGCCCAGCCCGCCGAGAACGGTGACCGCAAACACGCGGCCGATGTATTCCCGGCCGATGGTCGGCTCGACCGGGCCGATGATGATGAGCAGGGAACCGGCGATAACGGCGGTGGCGATGCCGATGCCGAAGGCGACCGTCTTGATCCGGATGGGGTCGACCCCCATGAGCTGGACGGCGAGGCTGTCCTGCGCCACGCCCATGATCGCGCGCCCGAAAAACGTTTTGGTGAGAAACAGGTACAAGGCGGTGGCGAGTATCCCCCCCACGAGGAAGGGCACGAACAGCCGATAGGCGATTCCCACCGGGCCGATGGACGTGGACTTGCCGATGTAGAACGCCTGGACGAGGCGGTAGTCCACCCCGAAGGTGATGATGAGGATGACTTCTATGAGGAAAAACAGACCAAAGAAAAACACCAGTCCGCGCAGGGACTCGGCCCCCGTCTTCTCGAAGCTGTTGTAGTAGATCCGGTAGACCGCGACGCCAACGAAATAGAAGGGAACGGCGAAAACGACGCCCGCGATTATCGGGTCGACCCCGAAATGTTCGTTGACGTAAAAAGTCACGTAGGAGCCGCAGAGGATGAACGCCGGATGGGCGATGTTCACGACGTCCAGCAGACCGAAGGAGAGCGAAAGCCCGACGCTAATCGCGGCGTAGAAACCGCCCAGCAGGATGCCCGCCATGAGCGCGTTCAGAAAAAATTCGACACTGAGCATGGATGCTCTCCTCCCCCGTTCCGGACGCGGACCGGGGGGTGTGTCCCCCCGGTCGCGGCATCATATCCGGTTCGTTACTTGGCTTTCTCGTAAGGGTAGATCAGGTTTCCGGACTTGAATTCCTCCGGGTACAGCACGATCATCTTGCCGGCCTTGCTGAACTCGCTCATCTTGTTGCTCGTGATGTTCTGGAGTTGTACCTGGAACGTCCGGGAGGTCGCCCACTCGCCGTTTTTGCCGAACTTCACATCTCCGACCACGGTGGAATGGGTGTTGTTGCGGATGTAGGTGCCGACCTTCGCCTGGTCGAAGCTCTTGGTGGCCTCAATCGCCTGTCCGAGCACCTGCACGTAGGCGTAGGCGAACGGCGGCAGATAGTAGCCCAGCGGGTCGAGCTTCTGGGCGGGCGCTTCTTTCTGGTATTTCGCCAGGAAGGCTTCGATTCCCGGGAATTTCAGGGTCTTCTCCGGCGCCCAGAACCAGTAGTTCGTGATGCCGTTGAGCAGTTTGCCGAGGTTCATCTGGATGGCGGTGTACTGCAGACCGACCATGCCGCCGCCGAAGAGCTTGGGCTTCAAGCCGATCTCGTGAGCGGCCTTCACGATGCCCACCGAGCCGCCCGGGTAGGAACCCACGTAGAACAGGTCGGGGTTGGTGGCCTTGACCGCGCGCAGAGTTGGCGTGAAGTCGGTCGTGCCGGGGAAGGGGTAGCGCTCGTCGTAGACGACCTTGAAGCCGTATTTCTTCGCGTTCCTCCGGGCGCCGGCGACGGCGTTGCGCGCGAACTCCGAATCGGCCGAGAGCAGCGCTATCGTCTTGGGACGGGGCTTTTGCTTCGCGGCGATCTCGAAGAAGCCGCGGGACCAGTCCACCACCGGGTCGGGGCCGGCCGGCATGATCTGGAAGTAGTTGTCGTATTTGAACTTGGCGTTCGCGTCGAGGCCGAACAGGCCCATGAACACCATGCCCCGCTCCATCATGATCGGCAGCGCGGGGACGATGAGGTTCGTCCCGTAGCCCGAGACGGCGAAGTCCACCTTGTCCACGTCGAGCAGCTTGGCGTAGATGCCCGGGACGTTGGCGGGCTTGGTCTGGTCATCGTAATAGACCAGCTTGATCTTGCGGCCGAGCAATCCGCCCTTGGCGTTCACGTCGTCGCGCCAGATCTGAATGGCCAGCAGCGCCGCCTTGCCTGCGGGGCCGAGTGGCCCGGTCAGCGCCATGCTGAATCCGATTTTGACCTCCTTGGCCGCCCGCGCCGCGGGGGTGAAGGCGATGCTCACCGCGAGGAGCAGCAAGAACCCGATAATGACGTGTCTGATTATCCTGCTCATTTTTTTCTCCCTCTCGATTGCGCCTGTAGAGTTTCTGGTTTCGAGACACCACGCCGCATACGAAGCTGCGGCAACAAATTTACACTTGCCCTTTGCCTTATATAGAGGCCGGAAATTTACCACAAAACACATCGCCCCACAAATAGGGGAAAAGCGGGATTAGGCTAAAAACGCAGATGTGCGAGGAACGTCCGTGGGGCGGGAGGGCCATCAAAGGCGCAAGGCCGCTAGGCACCGTAAAGAAGAGATGATTTCGGAGAGGCTTCGCTTGTTGGTTTTTTTCTTACGCCTTCATCTTCTCGTCGCAGAGGTGCGCGATGGCGGAGGCGAGGATTTCAGCGCCCTTCACCATGTCGTCGAAGTGCGTGAACTCCTCGGGCGTGTGCGAGAGCCCTCCCACCGAGGGGATGAACACCATGCCCATCGGGCATATCGCCGCCATGCGGCAGGCGTCGTGCACCCCGCCGCTCGATAGCGCGAGCGAGGCGTGTCCCGTCTCTTTGGAGGCGCGCCTGAGCACCCTTTGGATCCTGGCGGACGCGGGGCAGACGGCCAGCTTATTCACGCCGGACAAGCGCCCCTCAACGCCTCGCTCCTTCTCGATGGCGGCGAGTGTTTTCTCCATCCGCGCGAGGGTGCGCTCCATCGCCGCCTGGCTTCTGCTCCTCAGGTCGAAGGAAAGCCTCGCGCCTCCGGGCACGATGGACACCCACCCCGGGTGCGCTTCCATTTCGCCGAAGGTGATCGTCATGCGCTGGGAATCGGGCGCGCGGTTCACGAAGCTCTCCATCCGCACCATGAAGTCAGCCGCCGCCATGCCTGCGTCCTTGCGGTAGGGCATGGGCTGTCCGCCCGAGTGCGCCGCCACGCCCGTGAAATGAATTTCTCCCCTCGTGTATCCCACCACCCTGTCCACGATGCCGATGGGCGTCTCGCTCGATTCCAGAACCGGGCCCTGTTCGATGTGAAGCTCCAAAAAGGCCTTGAGCGACCCCTTCTTGATCTGGCAGGAGCGCACGCGCGCGGGGTTTCCGCCCACCGCTTCGATGGCCTCGTACAGGGATTTTCCGGTGGGCGGATGCACCGTGTTCTTCAAATTCTTCACGCCCACGACGCCCGTGGCGACGCTGCTGCCGAACACCGTCATTCCGCAGGCGGATTCCTCCCCCACGAACGCCACCACCTCGATGGGGTGATCATGGGCGAGGCCCGCCTCGGCGATGCGCCGAACCGCTTCCAGGGCGGTGAGGACGCCTGCGGGGCCATCGAATCGCCCGCCCGGGCTTTGGGAATCGAGGTGCGAGCCTGCCATCACGGCGGGAAGTCCACGCATGCGGCCCTCTTTTGTGCCGTAGAGATTCCCCACGGCGTCGATGCGCGTCTTGAGGCCCGCTTCCTTCATCCAGCCCTCGGCGAGATCGCGCACCTCGTTGTAGACCGGGGTGAAGGCCACGCGGTCGAGACCCGTTTTCCCGAATTTTCCGATTCGCGCCTGCGCGTTGAACTCACGCCTCATGCGGGCGCGGTTGGCGCGCAGGGGAAAGGTGTCTTTCGAGGGCATCAGGCGGCCTCCTTAAAACTGATAGGCTGGGCTAGAAAAGATCCTTGGGCATGGGCACTTCCTCGTAATCCTCGGGACGTAAGGGGTTTTCCGGCTCAATCTCCACCATGCCGAAGTAGTGGTAGGTCTGCCGCAAATGCTGGAACCCGTGCCCGAGAGAGAGAATCATCAATTCATGTATGGTGATGGGCCCCATGTAGCTCGACACTTTTTGGGCGAGCGCCTCGCCGCCGTCTGTGAGAAAATCGGCGAGCCTGGCCTGGATTTCATCGCCATAGGCGCAGATGTCCTCCGGGGTGTGGTAGTTGTTCGCCGCCGTTTCATATTCCCTCACCATATCCTCGGTGTATTCCCCCGATGCGTGGGCCTGCATCACCAGGTCGGGCCGCTCGAAGCTGTGCCAGGTGAGCTGGCGGAGCGTGCGGGGTCTGCCGGGAGACACCCAATCGAGCGTTTCCTGCGGAATCTGGCGAACCACGCGGCGCAGGGCGTCGAAGACCATCTCGAAGTAGTGGAGCATTTTTTCTGACGATAGCGGGCCAGCGCCTTCTTGTTCGATATCAAAGGCATCTCGAAGCTCATCCACGTTGTAGCCCACCACCACGTTTTCGCCGCGCACGGCGACGGGCAGGGACTTGATGCCCAGCGCCTTGAGTTCCGCCTGGGCATCTGCGTCGTTCGTGCAGTCTCTGTTGATGACTTCCAGACCGCTGGACGAGAGAAACTCTCTCGTAAGGGCGCAGGTGTATCACCCGTGCCGCGTATAGACTTTGACAGCTTCCATGTTTTCTCTCCCGAATGAGCACGAAGGTGATTGTTTGCGGACGAATCATATCAAAACGATGCGGATGAGGAAAACGAAGCAGAAGGTTTTGGCATTAAAGTTCGTGTGCTTTACTATCCGGGAGTCGGAGCGCTTGCCGACCGGGTGCGGTGGCTTGTTCGGTTTTGAATAATGGGGATTCGGGATGACCAGGTGGTTCGTGAAGGGTGATGTCGATGGCTTCTTCGGTCTGTGGATGGACAACCTCATCAATCTTCTGCTCATCGTGAGTTTCCTTAAAGGGCTGCTGGGGTTTCCAGATTCGCTCATTTTCGGGCGCGTTTTGCCCGCCGCGGCCCTGAGCATCGTGGGCGGCAACCTCTTCTACTCCTGGCAGGCGAGGCGTCTGGCCGCGCGCGAAGGCCGCGACGACGTGACCGCCATGCCCTACGGCCTCAACACGGTGACGCTTTTTGCGTTCATCTTCTTCGTCATGCTGCCCGTCAAGCTCAAGACCGGAAGCGCCGAAGCGGCCTGGCAGGCGGGTCTGGCGGCTTGTTTCGTGAGCGGGGTGATCGAGACCGTCGGCTCGCTGGTGGGCGAGCGGGTCAGGCGAGTCGCACCGAGGGCCGCTTTGCTCTCCGCTCTGGGGGGCATCGCGCTCACGTTCATCGCCATGGATTTCGCGTTCAGAATCTGGGAGAGTCCGCTTATCGCCATGGTGCCGCTTGGAATCATTCTGGTCTATTATTTCGGTGGATTCCGGTTTCCCTTCGGTGTGCCGGGCGGCCTCGTGGCGGTGGCGGCGGGAGTGGTTCTATCCGTCCTCATCAAGGGGTTTCCGGGCGGGATTCCCGCGCCTGTGGGTCTGGCGCTCCCATCCTCGGCCCTCGGCCCTTTGTCCGATGCTCTTTTCGGCCCGCTGGCCTGGGATTATCTCTCGGTTTCCATCCCCATGGGCCTGATGACGCTGGTGGGCAGCTTGATGTGCCTCGAGAGCGCGGCCGCGGCCGGCGACAGGTTCGAGACGGGCAGTTCCCTGGCAGTAAACGGTGCGGGCTCGCTTCTCGCGGCATGTCTGGGCAGCTGTTTTCCCACCACCTTGTATATCGGGCATCCGGCCTGGAAGGCGGTTGGGGCGCGCGCGGGCTACAGCGCCTTGAACGGGGTCGTGGTGACGGTACTCTGCTTGACCGGATCGATTGCGGCGCTTTCGAAAATCATTCCGGGCGAGGCGCTCTTCGCCCTCATGCTCTGGATAGGGGTGATGATGCTCACCCAGGCGTTTCAGGCGTCGCCGGCGCGCCACGGACCGGCCGTGGCCATCGGGTTGATACCCGCCGTCGCCGCGTGGGGCCTGTTGATGGTGGAATCCTCCCTTAGGGCGGCAGGCACGAATTTGTGGAAAATAGGACAGGATGCATTCGTCAAAACGGGATTCCACCTCGTGGGGATGATCACCCTGGAGCGCGGTTTTCTCTTTACGTCGGTCATCATTACAGCCATAGTGGCGAAACTGGTGGATAAGGAGCCGAAACAGGCGGGAGGCTGGGCGCTGGCCGGCGCGCTCTTGAGTTGGTTCGGGATCATACACGCCTGGCGAATCACGCCCGGCGGCGTCGTCAGCTTCTTCGGCTGGGGGGCGGCTCCCGGCATGGCTGTTGGTTATTTTCTCATCGCGGTCCTGTTTTTCGCGTTCGCGCTCGCGCCTTCAAAGAAGAAAGCGTCTTGAGCGCACCGACCCGCATTTGTTGCGATATAGGCGATTTTCGCAATCTGGAGAGGGTATGAACATGCAAAAAGAATCGGTGTTTGATTTGGTGGCTATTGGGGGGGGCGTCGGTGGGCTGGTGGCTTCGGTGGGCGCGGCGCAACTGGGCGCCAAAGCCGCGCTCGTAGAGAAGACGAAGCTCGGCGGTGATTGCCTGAACTATGGATGTGTGCCCTCGAAAGGCCTGATCCGCTCGGCGAGACTGGCGGCGCAGGCGCGCTCGATGCCCGAGTTCGGGATTGACGTGAGCGATGTTCGAGTAGATTTCCCCCGCGTCATGAAACGCATGAAGGCGGCCCAGACCCACATCGGCGAGCACGACGCGCCCGAGCGTTTCGAGGGGATGGGGATCGAGGTGATCTTTGGCGATGGTGCTTTTACGGGCCCCGACACGTTTCAGGTAGGAGACAGAACGCTGCGGGCCAAGCGGTTTTTGCTGGCCACGGGAAGCTCTCCCTTCGTGCCGCCCATTGCCGGGCTCGATAGCGTGCCCTACCTCACGAACGAAACCGTTTTCGATTTGGAGGAATTGCCGAGACGCCTGGCAGTCCTGGGAGCCGGACCCATCGGCCTGGAATTATCCCAGGCGTTTCAACAACTCGGCGCCGAGGTGGAAGTGCTGCAAAGCGCGCCGAAACTCTTGCCGAGGCTCGATAAGGAGATGGCTGAGATTCTGGCCGATTCTTTGGCGGAATCCGGCCTCCGGCTCCATTTCAACGTGAACACGCAAAGAGTCGAGAAGCGCGGCGATGAGATTTTCCTCGAAGCCGATACGCCGTCGGGGAAAAGGGAGTGGGTCTGCGATCAACTGCTCATCGCGACTGGCCGATCGCCCAACGTGGCTGGCATGGACCTCGAGAAAGCGGGAGTTAACTACACCCCGCGCGGCGTGGAGACCGATACGTATCTTCAAACGGCGAATCCGCGCATTTTCGCCGCCGGTGACGTCAGGGGTCAGTATCTCTTCACCCACATGGCGGAGTATGAGGCGGGCGTGGCGCTCAGGAACATGCTCTTCAGCGCGCCTTTCGGGGTTCCGCTCCCGTTTCTCAAGAAAAAAACGAACTATGACGCCGTCCCCTGGACGATCTACACGACGCCGGAGGCGGCGCACGTGGGCTTGAGCGAGGCGGAAGCCGAAGCGGCTTTGGGGGCGAATCGCATACAAGTATTTCGCTTCCCGATGAGCCGGGTGGACCGCGCCGTTCTGGATGGGGAAACGGAGGGTATTTGCAAGGTGGTGTGCGACGAGAAGGGCAGGCTCGTGGGGGCTGATCTGGTGGGGCCTGCGGCAGGAGAGATATTGCACGAGTTCGCGCTTGCCGTCCGCAAGAAGATGCACATCAAGGAAGTGGTGGAGACGGTTCACGTGTATCCCACCCTGGCGCAGGTGAACAAAAGGGTGGCGGGCCGGTTTTATGCCGAAAAACTCTTTACGCCGGCCTTCAGGAAGAAGATGCAGCGCCTATTCGGGCTCAAGGGGAGCATAGAAGTGAACGATCCCGCCGAACTGGATGGGCATGGCGCGGGAGGATAGAGCCGCTACACGCCGAAATCCTTGATTTTTGGTTCATCCAGGTCCAGGGCGTGGCCGATTTCATGCAGCAGCAAATCGCCAATTTTCTCCCGGTAGCGCCTGGGGTCTCGCCGACATTCACTTTTGACGACCGATGCGTATATCTCTATCGCGTTCAGACGAGGAATCCACACGGCCACGGGGTAGTTTCCGACTGCGCGTACGATTTCCGGAAGCGGTAGCGTCAACAGCCGGACGGGTATGCCCCGGGCTTCGATTTCACGCCCCATTTGCGGATGAATATCCTCCCTCATCACATCGTCGAGGATTTGCTCCATCAAGAGTATTTCCTCCTCCGACACTTCCGGGAAGAAAGACTCCATGAATTCGACGAGTGCCGCTTCGTCCTCTGGAATCTCGGGTTCTTTGGGCGGAAAGACGGCTTCTCTGTATTCAGAGAGCTTCGCGCTTCCCGTGATGGCGAAAAAGATGATCGCCCCGAGGGCGATGACGCCCGCAAACCAGGCCAGACCGATGAGGGGGTTGACGTAGGGTTTCCACCACCAGTATTGCAGAAAATTCCAATCGCCCAAGAGATTCGCCATCGAAAAGGCATCCAAAGGAGAAATCGGGGGCAACCACAACTTCCCGAAGTGCCCCGGGAGGTTTCATTGGATGATGAGCGGAGGCGCTGAATCTGGAGTGCTGGGGATGGGTTTCCCCCGCATGCCCTGTCAGGCGCTTTTAACCCTCGAGGCTCATGAGCATGGGTTCTTCGAGCGCCTCGGCCACCCAACTCAGAAATTTGACGCCATCCGCTCCGTCGATGACGCGGTGATCATAAGAAACCATGAGGGGGAGCATGAGGCGCGGTTCGAATTTTTCCTCGGCATGCGACCAAACCGGCTCGATGCGCGCTCGGGAGACGCCCAGGATGGCGACTTCGGGCCAGTTCACTATCGGGGTGAAATACGTGCCTCCAAAGCCGCCGAGGTTCGTGATGGTGATGGAGCCGCCCTGCATGTCGTCCGGGGCGAGTTTTCGGGAGCGGGCGCGTTCTGCGGCTTCACCCAGTTCCACCGATAGTTCGACGATGTTCTTCTTGTCCGCATCGCGAATCACCGGAACGAGCAAACCGTTTTCGGTATCTACGGCAACGCCTACGTGAACATAGTTCTTGTAGACGATCTCGTCTGCCGCCGCATCGACGCTCGCGTTGAATTGCGGGAAGACCTTGAGGGCGGAGGCGATGGCTTTTATGAGAATGGCGGTGAGAGTAAGCTTGCCACCGGCGGCCTCCGCTTTTTGAGCGAATTTTTTTCTTAAACTATCAAGCTCGGAAATGTCCGCCTTTTCGCACTGGGTCACGTGGGGGATGTTCGTCCACGCGCGGGCGAGATTCACGGATGTCGCGCGGCGGATTCCCGACATCGGCGCGCGCTCAATCTCTCCCCAGCGGGCGAGGTCGGGCAGTTGAACCGGCACGCTCATCAGCGCGGGAGCAGGCGCATCCGGCACGGCGGCGCCCCCTTGGGCCGCCACGAACTGCCTGACGTCTTCCGCGGATATTCTGCCTGCAATTCCGCTACCCGGCACATCGCGTATGTCGACGCCCGCCTCGCGGGCTATTCTGCGCACCGAGGGAGCCGCTGGCGCGGGCTCTGTTTTGCTCTGCGGCGCGGGAGTTTCAGGAGTCTTCGGCGCAGGCGCCTCGGATGGTTCCTCGGCGGGTTCCAGCGAATACCCGGAGGGCGCGGACTCCAGTGTGGCGGCATCCTCGGCCTTTGTATCTGAAGGTTCAGGAGATTCATCTATCAGCATGGGCTGGCTTTCTGACGCGGCGGGCAGTTCGGCCGTTTCTGACGAGATTTCCCCAACAGTCTCTTCGTCCAGAACGGGCTCCGTACCCGCGCTGCTTTCTTCGATGACGAGAATGGTTTCTCCCACCTCGGCGTCGTCACCGGGTTTGAGATGTATTTCCGTTATGATGCCCTCGACGGACGAGGGGACTTCGATGAGCGCCTTGTCGGTCTCCACTTCGATGACCGACTGATCCACCGCTATGGTTTCTCCCACGTTCACCAAAACGGCGATCACTTTTCCGGCCTTGATGTTCTCCCCAAGCTCGGGAAGTTTGAGTTCGATGGTCATGGAACTCCCTCGGGATTTGAATTAGGAAATCATCGGGTTGGCTTTTTCCGGGTCGATATCCAAGTCTTTGATCGCCTTGTTCACGAGTTCGGGGTATATTTTCTTCTCGCGCGCCAGGCTATATAAAGTGGCGAGCACGATATAACGCGCGTCGATTTCAAAGAAATCTCTCAGGGATGCTCTCGACTCACTTCTGCCGAACCCCTCGGTTCCCAGTGAAATCATGGGCTTGGGAATCCATTTCGAAATGGAATCAGGCGTGGCCTTCACATAGTCCGAGGCCGCCACGCAAACGCCGGGCGCGCGCGAGATGCATTGGGTCACGTAGGGCGTTTTCGGCGCGGAATCGGGATGCAGCATGTTCCATCGCTCGACGTCGAGGGCGTCTCGCCTGAGTTCCTTATAACTCGTGACGCTCCATACATCCGCTGAAATCGAATAGTTCTCCTCCAACATTTTCTGCGCCTTGAGTACTTCGTTCATGATGGTGCCGCTGCCCAGTAGCTGCGCTTTGAGCCCGGAATTCGCCTCCGACCGCCTGAAGAGGTACATGCCTTTCAATATCCCGTCTTTCGCTCCCTCGGGCATCGCCGGCATGGCGTAATTCTCGTTGTAGGCGGTGAGGTAGTAGAAGATTTTCTCCTGTTCTCGATACATCCTGCGAATCCCGTCCTGAATGATGGTCGCCATCTCGAAGGCGAAAGCCGGGTCGTATGTGAGCAGGTTGGGAACAGGATATGCGAGGTGGTGGCTGTTGCCGTCTTGGTGCTGGAGGCCTTCCCCGTTCAGGGTGGTTCTGCCGGCCGTTCCCCCGATCAGAAAGCCCCGCGTGCACATGTCCGCCGCTGCCCATATGAGATCGCCGATGCGCTGGAAGCCGAACATCGAATAGTAGATATAGAAGGGGATGGTGTTCACCCCATGTGTGGCGTAGGCGGTTCCGGCGGCGATGAATGAGGCCATGGAACCCGCTTCGGTGATTCCTTCTTCGAGAATCTGTCCGTCTTGCGCTTCTTTGTAATATAGAAGGCTGTCGCGGTCGACGGGCTCATACAACTGACCGGAGTGGGAGTAGATTCCCACTTGCCGGAAGAGGGCTTCCATGCCGAACGTCCTGGCCTCATCGGGTACGATGGGAACGATGAGCTTGCCCAACGCCTCGTCGCGGAGCAGTTTGTTCAGGATTCTGACGAACACCATCGTTGTGGAGACTTCACGCTCGTCCGTGCCTTGCAGGAACTCCTCGAACAAGGCGTTAGGCGGCGGCTTGAGCGGAGTGGACACGCTCTGCCGGGTGGGGACATACCCGCCGAGCCCTTCTCGTTTTGCTTTCAGGTATTTGATTTCGGGGCTATCTTCCGGCGGCCGGTAAAACGGCGCCTCGGCCACTTCTTCATCGGACATGGGAATTTCGAAGCGCGTCCGGAATTCCTGGAGTTCATCCTGGTTGAGCTTTTTCTGCTGGTGGGTGACGTTCCTGCCCTCGCCCCCCTCGCCCAGGCCATATCCTTTCACCGTCTTTGCGAGAATGACCGTGGGGCGCCCCTCGCATTCCATGGCGGCCTGGTAGGCGGCGAACACTTTTTCGGGATCATGCCCCCCGCGCCGCATTCTGTTGAGTTGGTGGTCGGACAGGGTGTCGGCCATCGCCTTCAATCGCTCGTCGCCGCCGAAGAAATGCTCGCGCAGGTAGCTGCCCTCCTTGACTTTCTCGACGCTGTATTTCTGGTATTGGCCATCAACCGTCTCGTTCATTCGCTCGAGCAGCGCGCCCTCATCGTCGATCGCTACGAGGGGGTCCCAATCATCCCCCCAGATGACCTTGATGACGTTCCACCTCGCGCCCCGGAATGCGGCCTCGAGTTCCTGAATGATTTTGCCGTTGCCTCGAACCGGGCCGTCGAGACGCTGTAAGTTGCAGTTGATGACGAAGACCAGGTTGTCGAGTTTTTCCCGCGCGGCGAGGGTGATGGCGCCCAGGGATTCGGGTTCATCCATCTCGCCGTCGCCGAGGAACGCCCATACCTTCTGGCCCGTCGCCGGCTTGAGGCCGCGGTCTTCCAGGTAGTGCAGGTAGCGCGCCTGATATATCGCCATCAGGGGGGAGAGTCCCATCGATACGGTGGGATATTCCCAGAAATCGGGCATCAGCCAGGGGTGGGGGTATGAGGAGAGGCCGCCTCCGTCTCTGAGTTCTCGCCTGAAGTTTTCGAGATTTTTCTCCGTCAGGCGGCCCTCCAGGAATGCCCGCGCGTAGATGCCGGGCGCGCTGTGGCCCTGGAAGTAGATGAGGTCGCCGCCGGATGGGTGGTCTTTCCCCCGGAAGAAGTGGTTGAACCCGATTTCCAGCAGAGTGGCGGCCGAGGCGAAGGTGGAGATATGCCCGCCGATGGAGGCGTCCTCCGTGTTGGCGCGCACCACCATGGCCATCGCGTTCCAGCGGACGAGACTCTTGATCCGCCGCTCGATATTGCGATCTCCGGGGAATGGGGGCTGCTTTTGCAGGGGAATGGTGTTGATATACGGGGTGTTCGCGGAAAATGGACGAACGACGCCTTCGCGCACGGCGTGAACCTGCAAATGGCGAAGGAGGGTCTTCGTTCGCTCGGGGCCTCTGGTTTGAAGAACGTAATCGAGCGATTCCAGCCATTCGTCGGTTTCTATCTCGTCGAGTTCGGTTTCACCCTCTGAAGCGGGCGCACCCGCCGAGTCGGGCAGATACCTCGAATCGCCGGACCCGCCCTGGTTCGCCCTGTTCGTTGTCCCGTTCGTCGATATGGACGAGCCGTTCTCTTCTGCCGGTACTTCCTCGATCTCCTGAGGATTCGTGTCCATATATGGCGCATCTCCCAAGACGTATCAAGATGGCCCGAATATACCACGTCCGGCCATGAACGGGAAACGCCTTGCCTGAACGCGCGGGGTGGCTTCGGGTGTTCAGGCGACGGTGAACGCCATCGGCAAGCGGGGGCGTGAGGCGGGCGGCATTGCGCCGCAAATGCGGGGAAATGCGGGAGGCGAAATTTTTTTTTATACGCGAAAATTGCCAAAAATAATTTCTTTTTTACTTTAATATTATATCGTAAATATATGAAACAAAATGTATTATTATTTTATTGTCCTCACGATTATTTTTCGGAAATTTTTAGAATTTTTCACCTTTTTTCACCCTTTTTCAGATATTTTCAGAAAATTGGATTACTTTCATTATTCCTCGTCATCGCTCCCGAATCCATGAGAGCACCCCTCTTCTCGCGGGTCAAATCCGACCGGGGAGGGAGGATTTGCCGACCGGGGAGGGAGGATTTGCCGACCGGTGAGGGAGGATTTGCCGACCGGTGAGGGAGGATTTGCCGACCGGTGAGGGAGGATTTGCCGACCGGTGAGGGAGGATTTGCCGACCGGTGAGGGAGGATTTGCGCCTTTGTAGGGGCGGACCTGCGTGTCCGCCCACACATATATGCGGCCCGGCTCTTCCATTCTCAGGTGTGGGACGCATGTATGCGTGGGACGGCCCCGAGGAGGGGCTCCGTCCCCTACAATGCCACCTGCCCACCCCCTCCCTCGCCTCGAACACCTTATAAACCGCCGCGCTGTCGAGAGAACCGAAACCGAGTTCCTGTCCTTCGCTGAAAAAGGGGGCGCAAAGCTCGCCCAGGGGCATGTTCGCGCTCACGCTTTCGCCCAGGGCGAGGCCGAGCTTGATGTCCTTGGCCGGCGCGTCGAGCGTGCTCACGGGATTCGAAAAATCTCCGCTCACCATCCGGTTGACGACCCGAACAAAACCCATGAAAAGAGAGTTCTTGACGATGATGAAATCATGCGGTAGGTTGGATGCAGTTTCGTTCTTTGTTCACGCCCGCCCGTTCACGTCGGTAATGCCCTATGGACAAACATTCTCAGGTGAGGACTAGAAAAACACCTGAAGAACAACCCGGCGCAGTCGCGCGTGTCCTCTCGCCGCCCCAAAAGCGCGTCGTTCGCAACGGCGATGCGACGAACAACCTCGTCTGGAGCGCGTCTACGGAGAGAAACGACAGCGTTTTTCCGCGCATCCTCGACTTGTACGTGAAGCCGGGCAGCATCGTCGCCGACGTGACGTACGGGAAGGGCGTGTTCTGGCGCAACGTACCCGATGGCCGCTACGACCTCCGGGCGAGCGACATTCAAGACGGCGTCGATTGCCGCGCCCTTCCCTATGGGGACGCGGAGATCGATTGCGTCGTGCTGGACCCTCCATACATGCACTCGCCGGGTGGAACGGCGCATCGCTCGCAGACGCCCTTTGAGGATCACTACCGCAACAACGGCTCGGGTAATCGAACCAAGAGCAAGTACCACGAAGCGGTTCTCGACCTGTATCTGGACGCCGGGCAGGAGGCGCACAGGGTGTTGCGCGAGCGCGGCGTTTTCATCGTCAAGTGTCAGGACGAGGTCTGCTCGAACCGCCAGAGGTTCACGCACGTCGAGATAATGGGGGCGTATGAGGAGACGGGATTCGTCGCGGAGGATCTGTTCGTCGTAGTTCGGAACAACCGACCCGGCGTGAGCCGCGCCGTGAGGCAGGTGCACGCGCGGAAGAACCATTCCTACTTCCTTGTTTTCTGGAAACACAGGGCCGGGGGGAGAGTCTGGGAACCACCGGCGTGACCGCGGTCGATCTGCTCTTGGAAGTCATTAGCGATCATTCTCCCGTCTCGAAATGGACGAATGCGCTGCGGATTGTGAGGATGTTGGTGAGGATAAAAAGACCGCTTCCGTAGGGGCGAGCGCATGTGTTCGTCCCTTGAGATTCACTAGGGCTTAGAAACCCAATACCTTGTTGTGTCGTTTAAACGCTAGACCCGCTTTTTAGGTGGGGGGGCAGGAGGCGGTTTAGGTTTGACGAAATTCTTGGGCTTAGACGAAACACCATCACCGACCCGAACTGAGCGTTTAGAGGGCGGTGGTATCGGCTCTTTGGCCATGATTTATTCCTCCGGCTCTGCATCAGACGAAGCACTCAGGAATTCCACCATTTCAACTTCTCCCACAGGTATCAAAATAGCAGAAACTCCCGCTGCTGGCACATCCCTCTGGTATTCTTTCTCACTTTCGGTTTCGAAAAGCCACTCTCCCTCGGTGATTCGAAAATGGCCTTCGTCCGGACGGCTAGGCCACTCTTCGGGCCATCCATAAAGGCGGCGTTCACCTTTCAAGTGTAGCACAACATAGCAATCGGAACGGGTAAAAGTGGAATACCATTCTGAAGGATATGATGTTTCCCGAGTAATACCCAGCCAGCGAAAGAGTCTATGTACCGTGTCATTGTTCGAAACGTAAGCGGCTATCAACCCGAGCGAAACCGCCACCAGAACGGGTACGGCAACTCCCCAATCGTTTATCCAACTGAGGTTGTTAATCAAAAGGAGCGCAGCGATTATCGCCTCCCCGACGATGGTGAAAATCAGAGCTTGAACTACAAGGCCGAACTCGCTGGGTTTGGGATGTGATGTGAATGAATAAAATATGGCGGCTGACACGAATCCTGGCAGAAGAAATTTGAGTGCGCCTACTATTTCACTTGATGCCCAATTCATACGCTGTATACCCCTATTACTTGACTATTGCGGACCGGCTTCCTGCCCGCAGCTTCCGGCAATACCATAAGATGCTAACCACTTTTGTTGGGTAGCGGGGCGGGAGGCGGCTTAGGTTTGAGGGCGCCTTTGGGTTTAGGGGACACGCCTTCGGTTACCAGCTTAGTACCCTTCGGCGATTTTGAGGGGATCGGTGTTCGTTCCTTAGTCATGATTTGTTCCTATATTTCTTCAGAAGAAGCAACACTTAAGAATTCCACCATTTCAACTTCTCACACAGGCATCAAAATAGCAGAAACTCCCGCTGCTGGCACATCCCTCTGGTATTCTTTCTCACTTTCGGTTTCGAAAAGCCACTCTCCCTCTGTGATTCGAAAATGGCCTTCGTCCGGACGGCTAGGCCACTCTTCGGGCCGCACACAAAGGCGACGTTTGCCTTTACAACGAGACGACCGGAAAAATGCAAGTCCACAGCAAGGTCGGCTCGCGAGCCGCCCCTACAACACCCCATCCATACCCGTACCTAGCCCTCCCTCGCCTCGAACACCTTATACACCGCCGCGCTGTCGAGAGTACCGAAGCCCAGTTCCTGTCCTTGGGTGAAAAAGGGGGCGCAAAGCTCGCCCAGGGGCATGTTGGCGCTCACGCTTTCGCCTAAACTCAAGCCCAGCTTGATGTCTTTCGTCAGCACGTCGAGCGTGCTCACGGGATTCCTGAAATCTCCGTTTATCATCCTGGGGCCGCGGTTTCTGAGCTGCCTGCTGTCGGCGGCGCTTCGGGTGAAGGCGTCGAGCAGCAGTTCTCCTTTGACACCGGCTCTCAGGCCCATTCTGAGCGTCTCGGCGATGGCGCATCGTTCGAGACAGGTGAGGTAGTTGATGAGCACCTTCATCGTAGCGCCATCCCCTGCCGCGCCGCAGTGGATCTGATCCGAAAGCAGGCGCGCGAAGATATCCTTCACGAGGCCGTGCGTTCGCTCCTCCCCGCCGACCAGGAAAAGACCCACCCGGTTTTTCACGTTTTCGCTGTTGCCGCTCACGCACGCCTCCATGAAGTCGAAGCCGCGCGCAGCGCACAGCCTGGCCATCTCGCGCGTGTCTTCCGGGTCCGAGGTGGTCGTGTCGATGACGGTTTTAGGCTTTTTCGCAGGATTGGCGGACAAATATCCATCCGTACCCCTCGCGCATTCCAGGGATATTTTCGAGTTGGGCACCGAGATGAATACGAAATCAGCCGCCTCGGCCACGTCTTTGGGCGAGGGGAGCGCCTCGCCGCCCATGCTCTTTAATTCCTCCTGCGCCGCCGGAACCGGGTCCGCCCCCACGAGGCGGTAGCCGTCCTCGATCAGATTCCTGGAAAACGCCCGGCCCATGAGGCCCAGACCGATGAAGCCGATGGTTTCTTGTATGTTCATGTTCGCTTCTCTCTCCTTGCGCCGATGTTTTTAATGGTTGTGTCGGTGGTTTTTTCATTGGTGAAACATTGTCAGGATTTCAAGGCAGCCGGAAAGTATGAAATTCAGCTTCCCTCGCGAGGAATGAGCACCACCTTGATGGCCCCGTCTTTTCGCTCGCGCATCATCTCGATTCCTTGGTGCACCATGGAAAGAGGTATCTGGTGCGTGATCATGGGCTTTACGTTCAACTCCCCCCGGGCGGCGAGGTCGATGCAGACCTCGAACGTGTCGGGGTGTCCGCGCGAGCCGATGATCTCTTTTTCGAGATGCTGGAGGTGTTCGAGCGGAATAGGCGCATCCACCGAGAACGCGCCCACGACCACGATGCGCCCGCCCTTGCGCGCCATCTCGAAAGCTTGGATCATCGTCTTGTACTGCGCCCCGCCCACCACTTCGAGAACGGCATCCGCCCCGTGTCCTCCCGTGAGGTCTTGAACTGCGGAAACCGACTCGTGCTCGCGGGCGTCTATCGTCTCATCCGCGCCCATCTCCCTTGCGACTTCGAGCCTCTCAGCCACCGCGTCGATGGCGATGACGCGGCATCCCGCGTATTTCGCGCAAGCCAGCGCGCACATGCCCACCGGCCCCATGCCGATGACGGCCACGGTCTCGCCCGCCTCTGCGCGCGCGCGGTTCATCACCACGTGATAGCCCGTGCTCAGCGTCTGCATCACCGATGCCGTGGCGTCGTCCAGCGCATCCGGCAGGGGCAGCACGGACTTTGCAGGCGCAATTACGTGCCGGCTGTAGCCGCCGTCGGCGTTCATGCCGATGGAGCGCGAGTCGTTGCACAGGTTCACCCGGCCCATCTTGCAGAAATAACATTCTCCGCAGTGCACGTGGTTCTCGATGCAGGCCCGCGCGCCGAGCGCTACGCCCTCAACGCCCGGACCCAGCGCGCTCACCACGCCCATGAGTTCATGGCCCGGCACCACGGGATATTTCGCGCGCCGCACGTGGCCGTCTATCAGGTGAAAATCGCTGCCGCATATCGCGCAGGCGCCGACTTCGACGAGCACATCGCCGGGGCCGGGTTCGGGTGCGGGACGCTCCACGAGTTCGAGGCGTCCGGGTTCATGCAAAAGGGCGGCGAGTGAATTTTGCGCGCTCAAGGGAAATCCTCCGGTGGTGATTTTCAGTTTTCGGCGATTTGGCGACGCACTATAAGGTTTTATCCTGCGCTTCGCCAGAGGAGGGAGTCTCCCGCGGTTTCCCCATCCCTTGTTTTTCGTTCTATTGCCGATGTCTTCTCACCGGTTTCACCGGAGGAGCCCTGCGCGCCTTGCGGAGCGCGGGTCGGGATTGTAGGATTCGCCGACCCTGAAGGAGAGACACGTATGGTGATTCGCAAGAAAGAGGTAGGGATCGGTCTGATCGGCGCGGGCAAGATCGGCTCGCTTCGCGCGCATCTGGCGGCGACCTCGCCTGTGGTGAATTTTTTCGCCATATCGGACATCGACCCCGAGCGCGCACGAGCCGTGGCCCAGCAGAACGAGGCGGCCTTCCATACCTCGGACAACCGCGAAGTCATAGAGCACCCCCAGGTGGATGCGCTCATCGTCTCCACCCCTGAGGGCGAGCACACCGAAGCCATCTGCATGGCGCTGGAAGCCGGAAAACCCGTGCTGGTGGAAAAGCCCATCGCGCTGACGCTCGCCGATGCGGACAAGATTCTGGAGGCGAAAGCCAAAGGCGACGCGGAGCTTTACATCGGCTACACGCAGCGGATCAGGAGGAAATTCCTGGCGATAAAAGAACACATCGACGCGGGCAGGCTCGGCGAGGTGATGACCGCGCGCATGACGATCTACAACACGCGGCCCACGGCGCGGCAGGTCTACCTGCGCGCCCCGCATGCGAATCCCTTCACGGATGAGATCACCTACATGGCCGATATGGCGCTTTGGTTCTTTCAGCCGAGAAAGCCGGTGCGCGTCTACGCGCAGGCGGGAAGCGAGGTGTTTCACGATCATCCAGATGGGATGGGGGATTACGGCTGGGCGGTCGTCACCTTCGACGACGGGGCGGCGGCGTGTCTGGGCGGCAACTGGGCGTTGCCCGAGCATTGGCCCGCCACGGTGGCGACAATCAGCATGGACATTTTCGGGAGCGAGGGCGCTATCCGCATCGACGACGGCCACAAGGACGTGATGATGGTGGGCAACGAGCGCGTCCCCTCGCCCTATGCGCCCGACTCCTCGGTGGAAGTCGCCTTTCTGGGCTCCGCCATGCCGGGGGATTGGGCCGTGGGGGATTTCGTGGGGCCGATGCGCGATGAGACCAGGCTTTTCCTGGAGCGAGTGACGACCGGAAAGGACGTGCCGCTTTGCGACGCGGAAACGGCGCGCTCGGTGCTCGAACTCACGCTGGCGATGGAAGAGAGCGTGCGCCGGGGCGGCGAGGTCATCGAACTGCCGTTCAAGTGATGAAATCTGTAATGGGCTGAATCGAGAATGTACGGGAATTTTCCGTTACGTATCGAAAGGCAGGGGACTTTGTTCCGTCAATCCATTCTCCGCCGTGCAACTGGCGGAACCGGAGGTTTCAGGCGGGATTCAGCAGCCGTACACCCGGATGGCGGAGGGCTGCGTGGAGGAGCGCTACAAGGTGTTCAACAATCTCCTACCCACGAACACCCTGCTCGGCGTGAGCCGGCTCGCCCACCCCGACATGGTGGTGGAGATCGAGGCGGAAGCCCTCATCGATTCGGATCGGTTGCGGATTTCCCGAGGGACGCCGGGCGCGCTCAGGCGGGCAGCGCGGCTACGCACTCGACCTCGGCGAGCCAGTCGGGGTCGATGAGGCGGGCCACCTGTACATGGGAGCTGGCCGGGAGATGCCCGCCGAACATTTCTTGGCGGACTTCGTTCATCACCTTGCGATTGTTCAGATCCGCGCTGAAGACCATGATCTTGACGACGTTTTCGAGCCCCGCGCCGGCTTCTTCGAGAATGGTCCGGATATTCGTGAGGATCTGGCGCATCTGCGCAGCCGGATCTCCCTTGCCCACCAGGTTTCCCTCGCCGTCCACGGAGACGCAGCCGCTCACGAAGAGGAGTGAGCCGCCGGTCACCTGGATGGCCTGATTGTAGACGCCGAGACTTTTGATCCTGGGTGAATTGATGATCTTGACTGTCATATGCCTTTCCCTTTCAAAATAAAGGAACGCGATTTTGCGAAGCAATCCGCCAATCGTTCCATGCGCCGCCGTCCAGTATTCGAAACAACAAGACTATAGAAGAAGCGTATCCAATAGCTACGAGCCGGGCGGTTACGTGCTCCTGTGTTGTCGAGGGCCCGGACGTTCCGGCTCTCTTACCGCGCCGGAAAGTCCGGATGACGTTATATCATCGTCGCCCCGCCGTTCACGTCGAGCGTGACGCCTGTGATGTAGCCGGCCTCCCGGCTGCATAGGAATATGACCGCCGCCGCGACCTCTTCGGGTTGGCACAGGCGGCCGACGGGCGTCACCTGCTCGATATGCCGAATGCGCTCGGGTTTGCGTATGGCCATGGTGCTCGGGGTGGCCACGTTGGCGGGCGCGATCGCGTTTACGGTGATGCCGTGGGGACCCAGCTCGCCCGCCACTTGACGCGCAAGGCCGAGAACGCCGGCTTTCGCCGCGGTGTAGTGGGGCGGGTTCGGGTTGACCGCACTGCGGGCGGCCAGGCTGGAAAAGCATACGACGCGGCCGTAGCGCGCCTCGATCATGTAAGGCGCGACCGCCTTGAGCAGAATGAACATCGATTTCAGGTTGCTCGCCACCATCGGATCCCACGTCTCCAGCGGACAGTCGAGAAGGCCGAAGAATTCCGGGAATCCGCCGGCCACGTGCGCGAGCACGTCGATACGCCCATGCCGGTTATGGGCCGCCTCGACGGCGGAGCGGGTGGCGTCCCAATCGGTGAGATCCACCTCGAATGCCTGCGCGTCTCCTCCGCCCCTTCGAATGTCGGCGGCGACGCTCTCCGCTCCCTCGCCGTTGATGTCGAGGATGGCGACGGAAGCGCCCCGCTCGGCGAATAGGCGCGCGCTCGCCTCCCCCACCCCTGTCGCTCCGCCGGTCACGATGACGTCCTGCCCCTCAAAGTTCAGGAATGAATCCATGCTATCCCCCCTTCGGTGAAACGCCTTCCGAAATGGAATCGAATGCTGTCGGGCCGGGCCTTCATTTTCGCTCCGGTTCTCCGGCCGGCGAAGGTATACCCGGCGAGGCGTCGCGGGCGCGCCGCCCGAGTGAAGTCGCAGATCGCAATGGCCTGAAAAACAAGGGCATCCCCATTCGCCCCGGAGCCGAGACGGCATCGCTCCTCCCATTCTAGCGGATTTCTCCAATCGGTTGAATATGATACATTTGGTTGCATACTACATTTATTATCCTCATCCAAATTGCGGAAGCCGTCTTGTCACACGGGGCGCGAAGCTTGGGGGCAGGAGAGCATGCGGGGCAAACAATGGTCGGGGATGCTCTCCGTCTTGGGATTTTCGCTCTTCATCTGCGCCTGGTGGATAGTGGCGGCGTTCTCCCATCCACTCTTTGTTCCCTCGCCCTGGCTCACCGTCATGACGGCCATCGAGTTGGCGCGCACGGGCTTTCTCCAAGAATCCATCCTGATGAGCCTGGGCCGGATCATGGGCGGCTGGCTTCTGGGGTGCGCGTTGGGAGTTCCCCTGGGCCTGCTCATGGGCTGGCTGCCCGGCGTTCGCGCCTTCGCCACCCCCTACATCCAGGGATTGCGCTACATTCCGCCTATTTCGTTCGTGGGCATCTTCATCGTCTGGTTCGGGCTCGGCGAAGCCTCGAAGATCATGCTCGTTTTCTACACCTCGTTTTTCGTGATCGTGATCAACACCATGGCCGGAACCTTGAGCGCACCCCCGGGGGTCCTGCGCGCCGCCCGAAGCCTGGGAGCGACGGAAACCCAGGTCCTGCTCCAGGTGGTCGTGCCCGAAACGGTGCCCTACATCGTGACGGGCATGCGGATGGCCATGGGAAACGCGTTCATCGTTATCGCGGCGGCGGAAATGCTTGCTGCCCGTTCCGGAATGGGATACCTTATTTGGTCTGCAAGAAACTTCATGCTGACCGATCAGATTTTTGTCGGCTTTCTCGGCCTGGGCCTGTTGGGGCTGGCCACCGATCGGGTGTTCCGGTTCTTCGCCTACCGGTTTCTTTCCCACTACCGGGTGGTGTGAACCGGAACAACTGCCGGTCTGGATGAAAGGGCTAAGAATGATTTCGTTCCGAAACCCTTCCGCACTTCGCTCACGAACCCGAACCGGGTTCTCGAATCCACTCACCTCCAGCACAGGCGCAAACGGATGCGCCGGGTTTCAATCGCGATGCGTTGCCTCATGGAACTTCACCCAGTGAAAAGAGGAGAATGACCTATGATGCGTGAAAGAAGCTGGATACGGGAAATTGTGGGAGTTGCCGTGTTGGCGTTCTTCCTTGGGGTCGGTCTCGGGCCTGCGGGGGCGGCCGACGACGGAGTGGTTCGCTTTTCGAGCGAGCCCACTTCGCTGGGGATACCCTACTGGCTGGCCGAGGACAAGGGGATTTTCAAGAAGCACGGACTCAAGACCACCAACACCATGGGCCACACCGCTTTGGTGGGCCTGCGGGCCATCGGCAGCGGCCAATTGGACATCTCCTTTCAGAGCGATCCGCCCACCATCTCGAACATCGCCAAGGGGATCGACGCCATCATCGTGGCCGCGACGGCGCAGGGCAACGAGAGCATGAAGCTGGTGGCCAAAAAGTCGATCAAAAGCCCCCGGGACCTCATCGGAAAGAAAGTGACCTGGATGGGCGGAACCGGCGGAGAGTTCGGGTTCATCAAGTTCCTCGCAAACAGGGGCATCGACTACAAGAAGCTGGATCACGTCAACCTCCCTCCGCCCGAAGCCGCTCCCACCATGGTGAAGGGCGCCGTGGAGGCCATGTGGTTCTGGGAACCCTGGCCGCGCAAGGTGATGAAGATCAAGGGGGATGCCCTTCACATTCTGGCGGCAAGCAAGTCCAGCGATTACGAGCCCAACTTCCACTTGACGGTCCGCCGAGGTTTCGCCAAGGAGAAGCCCAAAACCCTGAAGCGCTTCCTGCGGGCTCTGATCGAGGCGACGGATATGGCCAACGCGGATCCCGGAGCGGCGGCGGCCGTGTTCCAGAAGGTCACCCGCTCCAGCGCGGCGGACGCCAAGGCGGCGCTGAACGACTACAAACTGAAAATCTGGCTCGACAAGAGTTACTTCGATACCCTTCAGGAGGTTTCCGCGTTCAAGAAGAAGCTGGGCCACATCAAGCAGGCTCCGAACTGGAAGAACATCATCGACCCGAGCTTCCTCCGGGCGGTGGACGCCTCCAGGGTGACGGACTTCCCGTACTAGAACGAAGCGGGCGAAAGGGGGAAAGGGAGATTTGAGGATCGAGGGAGCCATCGCGATTTACACCCTTTCTGTGGCCATTTTCCTGGTGGCCTGGTGGGGTTTTACCTTTGTGTATCCCCCGATCTTCCTCCCTTCCCCCTTGGCCACCATACTGAAGGCCATCGAAATTACACGCACCGGCGAGTTGCCCTGGAATATCGTGATGAGCTTGTTCCGGGTTCTCTCGGGATGGGTGCTCGGGGGCGTCGTCGGTTCTTTTCTTGGCATCATCATGGGACGGCTCCCCTGGGTGCGGGCGCTCGCTCTTCCCGTTTTGGAATACTTCCGCTTCGTCCCGCCCGTGACCCTGGTCACGTTGTTCATCATCTGGTTCGGCTTCGGCGAAGAATCGAAAATCGTCCTGATCTTCTACACGGCGGTCTTCATCGTGGTGGTGAACACCATGGCGGGGGCCGCCTCGGTGCGGGAGGGCGCCATCCGGGCCGCCCGGAGCCTCGGCGCCACCGGGACCCAGGTCCTTTTCCGGATCGTCGTCCCCGAGACGGTTCCCTACATGGTCACCGGCTTGCAGTTGGCCCTCAGCAACGCCTTCATGACCATCGTGGCGGCGGAGATGCTTGCCGCGAAATCGGGGGTCGGCTTCATGATCTGGGATGCCCAGATCTATACCAAGACGGAGCGGATGTTCGTCGCCTTCGTCACCCTCAGCTTGATGGGCTTCTGCCTGGATCGCTCCGTTCACGCCCTCTCCCGCCGCATGTTCGTCCACTACAGGGTGGTGTGATGCAAAAGGAGAGAGAGGCGTTTCTTCGGAAAAGACGGGGGAAGGAGGATGGGGGCGCGTATCCGAAATCCACGTTGCCGCCGCTCGCAGCTCGTCGCGGGGCGCCTGAAGACGCTCGATTAGGAATCTTGCACAGATGACGGAAAAAGTTCGGCTCGAGAGAGTTACCAAAATCTTCGAAGACCCCAGAAAAGGACGGGAGACGGTGGCCCTGAGGGATGTCTCCTTCGGCATCGAAGACCGGGAGACCGTCGCCCTCCTGGGCCCGAGCGGGTGCGGCAAAACCACCATCTTGAACATCATCGCGGGGTTCATCCTGCCCTCCGAGGGGAAGGCGCTGCTCGAAGGGCGTCCCATCACAAAACCCGGCCCGGAGCGCGGCGTCGTTTTCCAGGAGCACTTCCTGTTCCACTGGCTTACCGTGGAAGACAACATCGCCTTCGCGCTGAAGATCCAGGGAGTGCCCAGGAGGGAATTCCTGCCCCGGGCGCACGAATTCGTCAAGCGCGTGGGGCTCACGGGTTTTGAGCGCCACCACCCGGACGAACTCTCGGGAGGGATGCGACAGCGCGTCTCCATCGCCCGTGTTCTCATCAACAATCCGGAGATCCTCCTCATGGACGAGCCTTTCGCGGCGCTCGACGCCCAGACCCGTCTCCTCATGCAGGAGTGGCTGCTCAAGCTCTGGGAAGAGCACCAGATGAGCATGCTCTTCATCACCCACGATGTGGACGAAGCAATTTTGATGGCGGACCGAATCTTCGTGATGGGGGTGCAGCCGGGGAGAATCATCCAGGAGCTCAAAGTGCCTCTGCAGCGGCCGCGGGTGCGGACGATGCTGACTTCCCAGGCCTTCATGGAGACCAAGGCGAGGTGCCTGGACCTCATCGCAAAGGAGAGTACGAAGGTATTCGAGGGGGCATCCGAGTACGGGGGATAGCCCGACCCTTCTGAATCCATACTCCCCCGGAGACAGGGAGACGCCCACATGCGCAGGGGTTTTAACGAATCCGCTTTCGTTTTGATTACATGCTGGGAAAATGGATTCTAAATGCGAGCAATGAAAATAGATATTCTAAATAATATCAATAGCATATGAACATTTCGCAACCGATGGAAACGGCTTGATATATCAAAACGGGATCAAAACTGGGCAAAATCTTCCGGCCAAAAAACGGCCGGAAACTCGAGGGATTTTCCAGACTATTTGCAATTATTTTGTCTCGATTTGCAATAGTTATTGTCCGGCTACGGCGCGCGAATGTTCAGACGATCGAATGGAATTTTCCGCCGTCGACGTTGATCGTTGCTCCCGTGATGTAGCCCGCGTGAACCGACGCCAGAAACACCGCCAGCCCCGCCACTTCTTCGGGAGAGCCGAATCGTCCGAGGGGAATTTGTGATTCACGGGCCCGCCGCATTTCGTCGATCGATATCCCTCGTTCTTTGGCGAGTTGCTCCGTCATCCAGTCCTGCATGGGCGTATCGATCTGGCCCAAACAGATCGTGTTCACCAGGATATCGTCTTTGGCCAGGGCTTGGGAGAGTCCTTTGCTCAGACCCAAAAGCGCGGCGTTCGTCGTGCTTCCTCCCAGAACGCCGGGCAGGGGTTCTTTGCCGGTTCCTCCGACCATGTTGATGATCCGTCCGCCATGTTGCTTTTGCATGAAATGCGCCGCCTCGCGCGTGACCACGAGATAACCGACGATCTTCGTGTCCACTGTCTTCCGAATCTGCACCGGCGTCAGCGAGGGAAGCGAACTCGGCGCCGCGCGTCCGGCGTTGTTCACGAGGATGTCCAGCCGCCCGAAAGACTCGACCACACGAGACGCAAGCTCCGACGCTTGTTCCTCCACGCTGATGTCCGCACGAAGAGAGAGACCCACACCGCCCCGCTCCTCGACCGCCTCAAGTGCGGTGTCCAGGCGGGCTTGATCCCGACCGCAGAAGGCGACCTTCGCGCCTTGGTCCGCAAAGGCCAATACCGTCGCCTTTCCAATGCCGCTCGTCCCTCCGGTGACGAGAGCAACCTTCCCCTCCAGGGCCATGTCCATTGCCAATCCTCATCGCTCATGAATGAACTATCTTTTTCTTCCGATGGAAGATGCAGGGCGACTCTTGATGCAAGCGCCCGGGTCGACGATGCGGCGCCGGCCCCCTGGAGTGCGTTCCCCCGGGTGGGAGTCAATGCGGCGAATATCCCGCAAAGCCTTCTATTCCAGAACGAATTTCCCCATGCCGTCCTTCCGAGTGATTCGGGTAGTGAACTCCGCCGAGAGCCTCTCCACGAGGTCGATCACCCCTTCGGCTCTCTCGCCTTCGACGAAGCCGGGATTGCCTGAATCGTCAATCGAAACTGGAACGAAGCCTAAGTCCGCCACCCCATCCTTTTCGACCGTGAGTTCAAAGAGAGCCGTCTCCCGCGGCATGCGCGTTTTAATGAGTTTCGGCGTCATCACGCCGCCGTAGGACAGTTCGGAGTTTCCGACATCGGGCAGTTCGTGGAAGATGAAATTCCCTACTCCGTAGAGGATCGGCTTTCCTTTGTAGATTTCGACCGCCTGAAGCGTGTGGGAGTGATGCCCCAGAACCACATCCGCGCCCGCATCCACGAGCGCGCGACCGACACACGTCTGGTATTCCGCCAGGTCGTGGCGGCTCGCCAGCCCCCAATGACCGGCGACGATCACAATGTCCGCCTCCCGCTTCGCCGCCGCCACGACGTTTTGCATGCGCGTGAGATCGGCCTGGAGCGGAAAAGTCTTCACGGGAGGCGGCGTCCCGGGTTGTTCCTGGGTTCTCGGGCTCGGCTCCAGGACGAAAGCGGAAAAGATATGGATGGGTGCGAGGCCGGGACGCTCCTCGCCTGCGGAGCAGCCGAGCGGAAGGGTGGAGGCGAAACCCAGGAAAGCCACGCGGACCCCGGCCTTCTGAATGATGGCCGGCGCGTACGCCTCCTGCAGATTCCGGCCTGCTCCCACGCGCCGAACCCCCTTCGCGTCGAGAAGAGACAGGGTGTCGAAAAGCGCGTCGTAGCCGTAGTCGAGCATGTGATTGTTGGCGAGGGTGACGACGTCCACCCCCATTTCGTCCAACTCGTCTATCAGGGAAGGGTGGGACCGTAGAAACGTGTATTTCTCGGCCGGATAGCCCCTTTCGGAATACGGGCTCTCCAGGTTGATGAACGTCACGTCGGCCCCCGCCATGCGCTCGAAAAGGGCGCGCACGGGTTCCGCTCCCGGCTCTCCCGGACGAGGAAGCTTCTTGCCGATGAACACGTCCCCGGCCAACGCGATGGAAACCATCCCTTCTTTTGACATCCTGTCTCACTCCTTTTGCATCAATCAGGCCGCCTGTTCTCCGAGCCTGACCAGGCCACGGCTGCCGGCGAGCTCGATCACCGTTCCGTATTTCGCCGACAAGTCGGAAACTTCTCCCACGATCCGCATCGTTTCCTCCGGCTCGGCGAGGCGTGGGTGTCCGGACGAGTTCAAAACGAGCGGCACGAGCGCCAGCTCGCGCACTCCCTCCGCCCCGAGACGGGCTACCACCAGGAGTTCGTCTTTCGACATGAAATCGTACACGTTCCTGGACATGCCGCCGGGAAGCTCGTGAAACAGGAAATTGCTCACGCCGTAGACAATCGGCGTGCTCTCGACCATCTCCAACGGTTGGATGCAATGTGCGTGGTGGCCGACGATGAGGTCTGCACCCGCCGCGGCGAGAGCGTGTCCGGCGTCGCGTTGGTAATCCATGAGGGCGCTCACGTTCGGCAACCCCCAGTGGGGCAGGACGACCACGATATCGGAGGAGATTTTCGCCTCGCGCACCGCGTTCTGGAGGGTCTGGATGTCCTCGGGGGAGGAGAAAGTCATAACGGGAGGCGGAGTGCCCGGCTGCTCTTGGGTCCGTGCGCTCGACTCGACCACCCAGGCCGTGAAGACGTGCAGTGGATTCACGCCCGGCCTGTCTTCTCCCGCAGCGCTTCCCAGAGGAAGTGTGGCCGCGCACGCAAGAAAAGCCACGTGGATGCCCTGCGCCTCGAGAACCAACGGACGCGACGCTTCTTCGATGTCCCGGCCCGCCCCCACGAAGGGGATTCCTTCGCTTCGCAGAATGTCCAGGGTGTCCAGGAGGGCGTCGGGACCGTAGTCGAGCATGTGGTTGTTCGCAATCGTGACGCAATCGACCCCCAGGTGATGCAGATCTTCCACGCGCTCCGGCGGCGCCCGCATGCGGACGATCTTTTCGGCCGGCGCGCCCCGCCGCGAGAGCGGCATCTCTAAAACGCACACCGAAAGATCCGCCGCTCGGAGCTTATCGAGGACCATTTCAAGGCGGGGTTCATCTCGGGGGAGCGGGCGGTTGGCCCAAAAGTCTCCCACGACGGCCAAAGTGATCGCATCGGCTGCGCTCATCCCTTCTTTCCCATCCGCAGGTACCGCCCGTCCGTGCGCCTGAGTTGGGCGATTCGCCTCAGCGCCCGGTCTACTTGCTGCGGGCAGGTGCCGATGTAGTTTTCCGGTTTTGTGACCTCGTCGATTTCCTCGACGGTGAGATGTTTTCGCGCGACCGGATACGCGAGGAGGCACTCCTTCAGCGAGCGTCCCTCTTCCCTCGCCTGCTGGGCGGCGTCATGGCAGATGGTATGCGCTTCGACCTTTCGCTTCGTCTTCTGGTACAGGCGCAGCATCACCGCCTCGGTCATTGTGAACTCTCGTTGAAGCTCGAGATTGCGTCGCATCGCTTTCTTGTCGACGAAAAGGCCGCCGTAAATATGCTTGGCCGCCGCGACAGCGGATGACGCCAAACCGAAGCTCTCGGCAATTCGCGAGAATTCCACGGCGTAGCGGCTCGCGTCACGCTCGTGCTGCTGCTGGACGTCCATCATGGCAAGTGCGTTCGTCCGTGAGAGCTTGGCGAGTCCTTCCTGCCATTCACTTGTCTCGGGATTGCGTTTGTGGGGGAAGGTGCTGCTGCTGTGCTGGTGTTCGATGTCCCAGGGCTCCGCCACTTCGGCCACTTCGGTCCGCTGGAGGTCGCGAATATCCATCCCCGCTTCCCCCAGTGTTGAATTGATCAGCGCGAGAATGTTGAGCAATTCCGCAAAGCGATCCGTCCGATGGTGCATGCTGATGTAGGGAACATGGAGAGCCAACCGCTTGGCCACCAACGTTTCCAGCCGCCGGGTGGTGTGAAGGTCGCTCAGGTAGACGAAAGTGGACTGAGCGCCGGTTCCAGAGGAGACGTTCGCGTAAAAAAGCCGCTTGCTGCACTCCTTCAGTCGCTCGATGTGATCCCGGATCTCGCTGCAAAGAATCGCGATCTTCTGGCCGTATGTGACGGGAGAGGCCTGCTGACCCTCCGTTCGACCGGCCATGACGGTGGCGCGATGACGTCGGGCCAGACGGACGAGGATGGATTCGAGCTCTCGAAGCTCGGTGAGAAGGAGGACGTAAGACTCGCGGATCTGCAGCGTCAGACCGCCGTCCAGGATGTCCTGGGTCGTCGTTCCGAGATGGAAATATTCCCCTTCCGGCCCCGCCACCTTCGCGAAAGCATGAACCAGCGAGACGATCCAGTGGCGCGCCTTCTCGAACTCGCTGAAGACGAGAAGGGGAGTGACCTTCTTCACGTCGCAACCGCGCACGATGGCCTTGGACGCCCATTTCGGAATCATCTTCAGTTCCCCTTGCGCCCAGGCGATGGCCGCCTCCACGTCGAGCCATTTTTGGACCATGTTCTCTTCGGTCCAGATAGTCCGCATCTCGGGCGTGGCGTAATAATCACGAAGCAACAGGCACTGATCTTTCATATCTTCTCCGCGGTTTTCCGTTGTTTGGAGGAATGAATGGAATCAGGAGCTTAATCCAGCGATGGTTGAGCAAAACGGCCGCTGCCCGGCGGGACCACCAAGTCTCCGTCCTTGGCGATCAGCTCCCCGCGCAGAAAGGTCATCACCGGCGCTCCCACAAAAGTTCTGTCGGCGAAGGCCGTGTACTTTCCTTTGCTTTTCCCCTTCGCCGGATCGACGAGCACGGTCCGCTCCATATCGACCACCACGAGATCGGCGTCCGCTCCCGCGCGGATCGTCCCCTTTCTCGGGAAAAGGCGGAAAATCCTCGCCGGCGCCTCGCACAAACGCGCAACAAGCGTCGGGAGCGTCAGGAGACCTTGATTCACTTCGTTCAGCATCGAAGGCAGAAAAATTTCGAGGCCGGGTCCGCCGGGAGGGGCGATCCATATATTTTCGTTGTTCTTCAGCTCGTTAATCTGGGGGGCGTGGTCGGTTCCCATGGTGTCGATGGTCCCGTCCAGGAACCCTTCACGGAGGGCTTCGCGATCGGCGGCCGTCTTGACGGGCGGGCTGAATTTTCCCCATGAACCCACCGCGTGAAGGTCCTCGTCGCACAAGAGCAGATTGCACGGCGCCACCTCGGAGGTGATCTTCGGATTTTTTTTCTTCGCGTTGCGGATGAGTTGAACCGCCTCGGCGCCGATGACATGACAAATATGCAAACGGGCCCCCGTAGCCGTGGATAGGGTGAGGGCATCGAAGACCGCGAGGTCCTCGGCGAAATTCGGCCGACTCAGACGCCAGGCGTCGATGTCCGGTTTCATATTTTCCTTGCATCGCTCGGTGAAGAGATCGAGAATCGGATTTGATTCGGCGTGGATTCCAATCTGTCCATCGAAGCCCGCGATTTCTTCGAACAGGAGGAAGAGCTTGTCTATGTCGACTGTAATGTAATCCTCGAAGTCTTTTTTGAAGGCCCCCGTTACAGCGGTGAAAATCTTGTAACCGATGGCGCCCAACTCTCGGAAGTGATGGAGCTCTTTTCGGTTCTGATCGCAAGCCCAGGCATAGAGGGCGATATCCGCGTACGTACGATTTTCGATGAGCGACTTTCGTTCGCGAAAATCCTCGGCCGTGAGAACATCAGGTATGCCGTTGGGCATTTGCATCACCGTCGTCACTCCGCCGACGGCGGCGCAGGCGGTTGCGGTGGTGAAGTCTTCCTTTTCGGATTCCCCCATGTCGCGCAGGTGTACGTGGGGGTCGATGATTCCCGGCAGAAGGAATTTTCCCCCGAGATCGATCTCCTTCGCGCTTCTCCCGGGAAGAGGGCCTTCTTCGACTGAAGCAATCTGCCCGTCGCGCAGAGCCACGTTGGCGTGGCGAATCTCTTCGGGCGTCACAACTTTTGCGTTCATCAAGTTGTAATCGCGATTTACGTCTTGGGGCGTCATCGCTGTTCCTCTCGTGATGGGTAAGAAGACGTAACCTCCTCCGCTCCCGCTCCGCGCCGAAGACGTAAGGAAACATCTACGGATATCCAGCGTTGCCATGCGACCAAGGCCAGGAACAGGAAGAGGCCGATTCCGTTCGCTGAAATCGAGTAAGGGATAAACAAAAGCCCGGAGACCACCAAAAACATGCGCTCCACGATGTTGAGCTCCCGCAACATTCTTCCCTGTACACCATAAGTGATGGCCAAGATCCCCAGGAGAGAAGTCCCAATCGAGTAAACCACTTCCCAAGGGCTTCCGAGAAAAACGAGGCCGGGGCTGTATACGAACATGAACGGGACGATGAACGCCGCCAGCCCGATACGTATCGCCAGGAATCCCGTCCGCAGCGGAGGCGCTTTGGCTATGGCGGCGCCTGCGTACGCGGCTAATGCGACCGGTGGCGTGATCGCCGAGATAATGCCGGAATACAAGACGAAGAGGTGCGCCGATATCTTGGGCACTCCGGCCTTGACCAAGGAAGGGGCAATCAGCACCGCCAGAATAATGTAGGCCGGCATCGTGGGCATCCCCATCCCGAGCAGAATGCTGGTCACCATGCCGATCACCAGCATCGGAAGCAAAGCTTCATGGGCCAGTTCAAGGAGAGCGAAAGAAACCTTCGCCCCCAGGCCCGTCAGCGTGAAGACGCTCACCACGACTCCCGCACACGCGCAGGCGAGCGCGACTTGCAACGTGGACATTGTTCCCGCACGAAGCGCGTCGAGAATCTGCCGGGGCGTCAACCGACTGCTGGCTTTCAAGGAGCTGACGGCAACCGTAGACACAATCGCCCAAAAACCCGCTTTTGTCGGGGACCAATGCATGTACATCAACATGAATACGAGAATGACAGGGGGGGCGAGAAAGGGCCAGCCTTCCGCGAGGAGTCGCACCGGCTTGGGGAGCTCCGATCGATCCATCCCGCGAAGCCCCAGGCGCACGGCTTCGAGGTCTACGGCGATGAACACCGCGACGTAATAGAGGATGGCGGGCAGCAGCGCCATGACGATAATCTCTCTATAAGTGACGTGGATCATCTCAATCATGACGAAAACGGCCGCACCCATGATGGGGGGCATGAACTGGCCGCCGGTCGACGCCACCGCCTCGACCGCAGCGGCAAAGGTGGGTTGGTACCCGAGACGCTTCATCATCGGTATGGTGAATGTCCCTGTGCCCACGACGTTGGCCGTGGCGCTACCTGAGATCGTGCCGAAAAGAGTGCTCCCCACAACCGCGACTTTTGCTGGCCCGCCTCGCACTCGACCGAAAAGCGCGAAAGCGAGATCGATGAAAAATCGACCCGCTCCGGTCTCTTGAAGAAAAGCCCCGAAAATGATGAACAGAATGACGAATGTCGCCGAAACTCCGATTGGCAGCCCGTAAATACCTTCCGTGCTGGTGTAGGCGTGCTGCAAAATCCGCCCCCAGTCGTAACCGCGGTGCCCGAAGACGCCCGGCATGTTCGGGCCCCAATAGGCGTAGATCACGAATGCTACGGCAACCAACGGCAACGTCCAGCCGATGACCCTCCGGGTTGCTTCGAGAACCAAGATGATTGCGAGGATTCCGAGGAGCATATCCGGCAAATTCGGATTCCCGTCTCGAAAGGTGAGAACATGGTATTGATCGATAATGTAAAGGCCTATGGTGACGCTTCCGATAATGAAAAGGGTATCGAGAAGTCGACCGAAAATATAGAACCGATCTTTCGTTGCAGTTGGGTAAAGAAGGTATGTGAGTACCAGGATCGGACTTAAATGAATCGAACGTTGAATGAGCGCTCCGTAGGCGCCGGCGAAACCCGTGTACAGGTGGAAAACCGCCAGCGCGATGGCCAACCAGGTGATGATCGGGTTGAGAAAACGCTCGAAGGCGTTGTCCGGGCGGGCCCGGCCGTGAACGATCACCCCCGCCTCTTCCGGATCCGGCGATTGCTTCGGATCGCCATTCGCGTTCACTGCGCGACTCCCTTGAGGTGGTCGGCGCCCCCGCCCTCAGGCGGGGGCGCCGAAGTGCCCGTACGGCAAGTTACTTAATGCCTTTTTCCTTGAAGTAACGCGCGGCGCCGGGATGAATGGGAATGGGAATGTTCCCGGCGGAGCCGGGAAGTTTGTACTTCAACCCGGCGCGGTGAATGGCGGCGAGTTCATCGGTGTGCTCAAGGACCGTTTTTGTCACTGCGTAGACCGTCGCGTTGTCCGTATCCGCGTGGGTGATGATGATGGTCGCCGACGCCATCGCCCCGACGTCACCCTTCATGCCGCCGTACATGCCCTTGGGAATGTGGGAAGGTGTCCAGTATGGATGCATCTTGTTGATTTTCTTCATGTCTTCCATGGAGATGGAGACCAATCTCACGTCATGCGTCGTGGTGATATCTTTTACCGCACCGCCCGGAATTCCGGCGAGCTGAATGGTTGCGTCTACGGTTCCGTCCTTCAGCGCCGCAACGGCTTCGGTTTGGGTCAAATGATCCGTTCGGGCGAACTGTTTGGTGCTGATCCCCAGGACCTCCAGCATTGCCACACCCATCGCCGCCGTGGAGCTTCCCGGCTGGCCGATGGAGATCCGCTTTCCTCGATAGTCATACAAACTCTTGATTCCCGACTTCCTAAGCGTCACGAAATGTTGGATGCTGGCGTGGCCGCTCATCAGAGCGCGGAGCTTGTATTTTTCTCCCGGCTTGAATCGCCCGCCTCCCTGCACCGCAAAGTAGGCGGCGTCCGGTGTCGTCAGGCCAAAATCGGCTCTCTTGGTTCCGATGAGGCGCGTATTGCCGAAACCACCTCCCGTGACCTCGGCGTTCGCCCGCATCCCCGAAACGTATTTGGACAATATCTTGGCCATTCCGGTTGCGACCACGATGTACGTTCCGCCCGAAGCGCCGCCGGCGATGGTAATGAACTTCGCGGCAGCCTGGACGGAGGAAATCGTCATCGCCCAAAAGGCGATGACCAGCACTGCGAACCTGATGAACGTCTTTGTTGCGCGCATCATTTTCTGCCCTCCTTGGTTGGGTAGACAAAGAACCTTTCTTGACTTCCCGGATGGATGATCAAGCAACGACGAGACTCCATATCACGAGGATTCGCACAGATTTCCCGAAAACAGGATTTCTATGCTTCAGCTTCCTTCCAACCCAGGGACGCCGAAACCTCCCGAGCGGCTCCGACGACATGGGCGGCAAGGATTTTCCGGTTCGAGTCTTCGATTCGGTGAACTGGAGCCGAGAGCGTCAAGGAAGCCGCAACGGCGCCCCGCTCATCAAACACCGGTGCGGAAATTGCCCTGGCCCCAACAATGAACTCCTGGTCGCTGTACGCGTGGCCCTTTTCACGAATCCCCTTGAGTTCTTTTTTTAATTTGACGGGATCGATGTTCGTGTTTTTTGTCACCCTCGATAGTTTCTGCTGCATGATCGTCTCGATGTCCTGATCCGGCAAAAAGGCGAGCAGGGCTTTCGACGCCGCCCCAACGTGCAAAGGCCGCACCTCTCCCACAAAAAAACGAGCGATGATCGATTGGCGACTTTCTATGCACTCTATGCAAATGGTTTCCCGACCCGATTTGATGCACAAGAAAGTTGTTTCCCCCGTTTCCGAGGTGAGCCTTCTCATGACGGGAAGCGCGAGTTCGCAAAGGGTTACATTTTGTCCGTTCTGAGAAATGTTTTTCGAGAGGAGGGAGAGGGAAGACCCCAATCGGTATTTTCCGTATTCGGCGGAAGCGTCCACGAAGCCCCTGGTTTGGAGGGTCTTGAGGAATCGGTATGTCGTACTTATGGGCAGTTGGACCTCGGAGGAGAGCTCTTCCACCGAAGAAGAGCCGGATCCATAGGCTATCGCCCAGAGGAGATCTATTGCTTTGTCTATCGTCTTCAGGGAAGAGGTAGACATTTAATTTCTCAAATATAAAGAAATTTATTCTTATTTCTTAATAATGTAGGTCTTGTTCCCGTCATTGTCAACCAAAAATTGGCTTGTCCCAACAACGAATCCTGGCCGCGTGAGAGGATGTTCGAGATATTTTCCGTTCGTGGATTCTCAGCGATGGGGCAATTGCCCGGGAAGCGCACCGACCAGAGCAAATGATGGGCAAACGGCGCGAGGCGCAAGTCCTGCTCTCGTGGGAAAAAACCACTTCCGGGAGCTGCCGGCAGAGCGGAGTTTCCGGGCGGATCTGTTACCCCCGGCGAAGAATAATGTACGGATGCTTTTACTTCCACCGGGGCAGGCGCCTCAAGGCGCTCGAGCGCTCTCTGGGTCCGAGCGTGTAGCCGGACAAAAATAATTACAAAGGCTCGGGAAAACAGCCCTTAAACGGGGCGAAACACCTCCTCATGTTCCATCTGCATGCCGGGCCCGCCATATGGTTTGGGCACGATTATTTTCATTATCGGGTCGATATTTCACGTAAACGGATTGCATTCCGGAGATGTTTTGGAACAAAAAAATCATATGTCCTGTTGAAATATAATGAGTTGCAAGAAAATCAGCTCTTGGATCGGCATCTTCAGCACCCGAGTGCTACCGCCGCCATCCTCCGATCTCCGGACAATCCCTGAGAAATCCCCGGCCAAATGGTTTAGGAGATTTCAGGCGGGATTCAGCAGCCGTACACCCGGATGGCGGAAGGTTGCGTCGGGCAGAAATGCTCACAGACGCCGCACCCGATACACCCTTTCTCGACTACGGGGCCCCGAACCGATCCGGCGCGCTCGAATCGGATGGCTTGTGTCCCGAGCGGGCACCGGTCCACACAATAATCACAGCCCGGGTCCGTCCCGCTCCACGCGAGGCAGCGGTCGGGGTTCACCTGCGCGAGCCCGATCCGGATCTCCTCGCGGGACACCAGGGTGAGGGCGCCGCTCGGGCAGGCCTTCATGCAGGCGAGGTCCTCACAGACGATACAGGCGGCCTCCTGGGGGACGATGATCGGGTGGAGGGCTCCTGAATCGTCCGTCCTGGGGACCAGCCGGATGGCTTCGGCCGGGCAGACCTCCGCGCACGCGCCGACGCCGCAGCACAGCTCGAGGAATTCCTCCTCCGGTGCGGCGCCCGGCGGCCGGAGCGGCGGTCGGGGCGGATCGGCGCTAGCGGTTGAAGACCCGGAGAGGACCGCCTGGAGAAAGGCGAAAGGCCCCTTTTGCAGGAAGGTCCGTCGGTCGAATTCGATCGGCTTCATCGCGCATCCTCAGGCCGGCGGCCGGCCAGCGCCCCTAGGGCGTTCAGCGGCTCATCGAGGGTCCAGTCGCCCAGGCGAAGGGCCCACGGCGTCCCGGCGAGGATATGGGTTGTCTTACGCGCCAGGTGCCGCATGAGTCTTCCTTCGGCGGGCCGCCCGGGCTCGCCTCCGGTGGAAAAAGAGGAGCAAGACGAACAGCAGGACCCCGCCCGATGCCGCGTACGGCATCCAGGAGACGGTATCGCCCCGGACTTCGACCGAGACGGACCCCTGAAACCCGTCGGCGACGAGCCTGAGGTTATAAAGCCCCGTTCCCGGCACCGACTGGCGGACCCGGTACACGGCTTCCTCGAGAGGCCGGTCGTGCTGGAAGACCGCAAGCCGGGTCTCCCCCCGGCGCACCTCGATGGTCAGGGGGCCCGTGTAGCTTTGGCCGGTCCGAGAGTCCGTGAGGCTGACGTAGAACTGCACGTCGTCCGGCGTGTCCGAAGTTTGGCGGCGCAGCCCCTCGAAAAAATAGCTCACCACGGTGATGTCGTAACGGCCGACCCGGACGCGCGTTTCGCGCGTGGGGATCTGGGGGTAATTCTCGGCATAGCCGTAATGGGGCTTTCCCCGCATATGATGGCCGGAGGCGGCGACCGGTATCAGGAGCAGAGCCACCCCCAACCCCAGGGAGACGCCCTTTCTCAGGCGCGAGAGGAGCCTGGCCGGAAAGCGTCTGCGGGAGGGAGCGAGTCCCAGGGTCAGGAGGTCGACGGGGCACGCGGTCGTACAGACCCCGCAGTTGTAGCATTCGGCCGGGGAGAACGGCTTCGCCGGATTGACCCCCATGGGACAGGCTCTCGCACAGGCCGTGCAACCGTCGATGCAGGAACGCTCGGCTTTTCGCACCCGAAAGGGGGCCACGGAGCCGAAGAGGCCTAGAACCGCGCCGGTCGGGCAGAGGGAGCGGCACCACGCCCGGCGGGAAAGGAGCAACTCGGCCAGAATGATCGCCGAGAAAACCAGGACGCCGCCGTTGGTGACGCCGAACACCATCAGAGAAAACACGTCCCGCCCGATCTGAACGTGGGGGAGGAGGTTCGCCCAGAGGGCGATGTCGAAGACGACCGCCGCGCTCAGCCCGACGACGAGCAGGAGCCACTTGGCCCACCGGGGAACGACGAGGTCCGGCGGACGGATGCCGATCTTCGGCAGCGCGCGCCGTCTCAGGAGGTCGAATCCCTCCAGGAGGGTGTTCACCGGGCAGACCCACCCGCAGAAGATCCGCCCGAGGGCGACGGCCACAACAACCGGGAGCGCGGCCCCCGCCAGGAGAGCCGGCCAGACGCCCGGGGTGCGGATCACGGTCTCCGCCGCAACCACCGGATCGAGAATCGGGAACCCGAACACGGAGAACGACCCGAAATTGCCCACCCAGTCCATCGAGCGGACGGCGGGGTCCGCCAGGCGCCCGACCGTGACCGAAAACAGGTGGTAGAGCCATTGTTCGAAGACGGTTCCCGTCAGGGAGATCTTGTGGTAGCCGTTCTTGCCGTACTGCTGGTAGAGGATCCCCCCGTAATTGAGGGCGGGGACGGCCAGGAGAAGACCGAGGGCCCCCAGCTGAATCCCTCTTCGAAGCCAGCGAACCACGGTATCAGGACTCCACCGGGACGATCCGGATCGCCTGCGGGACGTGGATGCAGGCGCGCTCGCAGAGCCCGCAGCCCACGCAGGCGTCCGTCACGATGGGCTGCTCGTACATTCCGGTCTTCATGGCCACCCCGGGAAAAGGACAGGCGCGAATGCACACCCCGCAGGTGCGCTTCTGGTACGAGTAGCACATGGATTGATCCACCACCGCGCGACCCATCTTGACCTGAGAGAGGACGGCGGCGGCGTCCGGGGCGATTTGGGTCAAGGCCCCCGTCGGGCAGACTTCGGTGCACTTCATACAAAGCATGCAAGCCTGTTCGCGGGGGACGATGTAGGGTGTGTTGAGGTTTCGAAGGCCCTCCCCGAACCCGGCCATCTGAATGGCGGTGTTCGGACAGACGGCGGCGCACCTCGCGCAGCGAATGCACCGATCGAGGAACTCTTGCTCGCTCAGAGCCCCGGGCGGGCGAAGGAGACGGCGGAAACGCGTTTTGGCACTCGCGAAACCCCTCCGTCCGGCCGCGACCCAGGAGGCGACGCCGGATAGCGCCAGCGCCCCCGCGAGGAGGAACCTCCGTCTGTTTAGGCCCATTCTACCACCTCCAAAACTCCAAGCCCGGAAAGATGAGGAAGGCGAGAGTCCCCTCCCCATCCCTCTCGTTTCATCGAGGATTCATATCTTCTCGATCCTTGCTTTTACGTGCTTAAAGTCCACTTGGCCGGATACCGGATCAAAGGCCCGATGCGTGACCGCGTTGACGAGCCAGCGGTTCTTCTTCGGGTCGGCGCTGTCCGCGACGGATAGGTTCCACGGGGAGAACAGCTGCCCCGGCATGACCTTGTTGCGCGCGGGTTTGACCTTGCTCTTCGTGCCGATGCTGGCTCGCGCCTCGTAACTGCCCCGCGGCGTTACGACCCGGACCCATTCCCCGTCTTCGATTCCCAGTTTTCGAGCGTCGCGGGGATTCAATTCGAGATACTGTTCCGGCACCAGTCGGCGGGTGGTGGGCGCCCGGATCGTCTTGGTGGTGTGGAAGTGCTCGAAGACGACTCCCAGGCTCAGCCAGAACGGGTACTTGTCGGCTTTCTGAATCTCCGCCATGGATTTTCCGTAGTAGTCGAAATCCGGAAGTTCCGGCGTCAACCCGTTGTCGCGCATCTGGATCAGGACGTCGTAATGGTCAACGGCGTAGAAATTCGGGTCTTTGCCCGCTTTCGCGAAGATATCCGTCAGCTCTTTGGCGCGTGAATAGTCCTGCTCGGTGAGCTTGAACTTCGCCCTGCCGTTCTTGCGGCGGAAGGCGCTGTAGGGCTTGTCCTTCCAGCCCTTCTCCTGCGCCATGTACTTGCGCGCGACCCCTCCCTCTTTGGCGATCTCATACGTGGGGGCGGGATAAAAGATTCCCTTGCGCTTTCGAAGCTGCTCATAGGGAGAGAGCTTGTCCCGCTTTTCCACCTCCACGATTCCCGTCAAATCCGCATCCGTTCCCTTGCTGGCCCGGCAGATGTCCCGATAGACCTCCTCGGGGTCATAGAAACCATCCGCCTTCCTCTCATAGGGGAATATCTTCTCCGCGTTCAGGCCGAGCTTCTTGGCGATGGACTTGCCCTCGTCGATGATGACGTCCAGATCGGGCCTGCAGTTTTTGGGCGGCTCCATGGCCTTGTCCGTGACGTACATCTTTCGTTCGCTGTTCTGGTACACCCCCCATTTCTCCCCGTGGGTGGCGGCGGGGAAGATGACATCGCCGTAGAGAAGATTCGGGGCGTGCCGGTAGGCCTCCACCATGTAGGTAAACGTCTTGGTGATGGCGGGCCGGATGAGGGTTTCCACCTCCGGCAGATCCACGTGGGTGGCGTAGGCGAACTGCATCACCTTGACTTCACCCTTGAAGGCGCGCTCGAACATGCCGATGGTCATGCCCTTGTTCGGGGCGGCGGCGGTGACGTCGAGCCGTCCCGGAGGGAGACCCCAGGCCTCGTTTATCTTCCGGCGGTGCTCGGCATTCTTGATGCCCTCGTTGAACGGAAGCCGTCCGGTCAGGCCGCCCATGAGGCGTTCGCTCATGGCGTTGGGCTGTCCCGTCATGGAGAACGGGCCGGCTCCCGGCCGGCCGATGTTTCCGGTCAGCAGATGGAGGTTGATGAGGTTGATGGTGCGGTGCTGTCCATGGATCGACTGGTTGTACCCGATCCCCCAGAAAGAGAGGACGCCGCCTTTCTTGCGCCGCCGCCCCTTCAGGGTGGCGTCCGCCCAGATCGAGGCGATCCGCCTGACCACGGAGGGGGCGATCCCCGTTCGATCGATGACCTGCTCCGGGCTGTACCGGGCCATGATGCCCTCGCGGTAATCGTCGAACCCGTCCGTGTGCCCCCGGATGAAGGCCTCGTCCACGGCCTGGGGGAACTCCTTCATCAGGGTGTGGGCGATGGCGTTCTGAAGGGAGAGGTCGCCGTTGGGACGAAGGGTGATCGAGAGGCTGTTGTTGCGGTTGACCTGGGCGTAGCCGTCCATGGTCCCGGTATAGCGCGGGTCGACCACCATGGTCGGGATGTTCCGTTTTTCCTTGGTGGCGGCCACGCGCCAGAAGAGGACGGGGTGCGACCCGCGCGCGTTATGTCCCCAGTGATTGATGAAGTCGGCATCTTCGATATCGGAATAGTTCCCCGGTGGATGGTCGCTTCCGAGGCTGTGAATGTAGCCCGTCACGGCCGAGGTCATGCACATCCGGGCGTTGGCCTCGATGGTATTCGACTGGAGAACGCCCTTGTAGAGGATGTTGTCCAGCCATTGCTCCTCCATGGTCAGCTGGCCGGACTGATAGATCCCGACGGAGTTTCCCCCGTGTTTCTTCACGATCCCGACGACCATGCTGGAGACGATGTCCATGCCTTCTTCCCACGTGCCGACCCGGAAGACATCGTCATCGAAACGCCCTTTCGTCTTGGAGACGTGCCCGGTCAGCGGGTTGGACATGTCCTTGCGGATCAGGATTTTGTCCAACCGGTCGACGTAGAGGGACTCCGCGGCCGTGAGACCCTTGATGCACTGCAGACCCAGGTTGACGGGGGAGTCCTTGTCCGGGATGCACGCCACGATCTTTTCATTCTCGACGACGTAGTAGGTGTGGCATCCCACTCCGCAGTAGGGGCATTGCGTGGGGACCAGCTTTCGCGTGTCCTGGGCGCCTTCCGCTGCTCCGACGAGTTGAAACAACTCCTTGTCGCGGGTCAGGGTTCCGCCCATGGCGAGTCCGGTGGCCAGGGCAGTGGACGACTGCAGAAACGTACGGCGATTAAACCTCGGCATCACTTGGCCCTCCAGGGGTCTACGGGTCCCGAATCGTGCTTTTCCCAGGTGCGGATGTAAGCGACGATGTCGTTAATCTCTTCCTCGGTCAGTTCCACCATCCCTTGCTTTCCTTTGAGGTAGGCGCCCATCGGCGTACCGACCCGGCCCTGCATCATCGTCGCCTTGATGTAGCCGTCGGTGGCGGATTTCAGAAAACCCTGGTTATTCAGGGCGGGTCCGGCGTAACCCGCCATGGCATTGGTCACGTGCCCTCCACCCACATGGGGGCCGCCGAGACCGTCCCGCCCATGGCAACCGGAGCACATCCCGTCGAAGAAGAGCTTTCCGCGGGAAACGGAGCCCGCCACCCGGTTTTGATCGATCCCCGCATAGTCGCGGAGCTGCCAGCTTCGCACGTAGGAGGCGATGGCTTCGATGTCTTCCTTCTTCAGGAAAATCCCAAACGGGAGCATATGACGCGGCAACCGCCCGTAGAAGATGGAGCGGCGGATGTACCCTTCGGGCGCGACGGACAGGAAGCTTTGCAGGTTCAGGGGGAGACCCACGCCCCCTTCGCCGTCCTTCCCGTGGCAGGCCGCGCAGTGTGTCAGGTAGAGCCGGCTACCCTTCGAATAGACGGAATCCCATTTGGAATCCCGCTCAAAAGCCTTGGTTTCGGTGGGGAAAAGGAATGTGACGATGAGCAAAGAAGTGAGGAGAAAACCGACGAGTACCAAGGATGAGCGCCACTTTTTCATAAGTGTTCTCCTCTCGAACAGTCTCTGCTCCTATGTCGGCGGGACGAACTTTGCCTGGGCTCCTTTCTCCTCCCCCCGAACGGGGGTCTAATTTCGTGGGTCCAACGATGCGCTTAGCTCGCGCCTATAAAAAAAGATAGGCGTGAGCAGTCGAAAAGTCAATGGGGCAACTCGACCCGAAAGGAGCGCTCGGGGGGGAGAGTATCCCGATTCCCTGAATCCATCCCCATGCTCCTATTTCGCCAGGGAGCGAATGAATGCGACTACGTTTCGGACGTCCGGGTCCGAAAGAACTCCGCCCCAGGGGGGCATCAACGGCGATTTCCCTACCGCGACGCCGCCTAGCTTGGTGATCTTGGCGATATACTCATCCGATATGGTCTTCATATATTTGGCGTCCGTGTGATTTCTGGGTTTCGGGTTGAGCGCACCGGCAGCGGGACCGTCGCCCTTGCCCTTCGCCCCGTGGCAGGAGGCGCAAAGCTGCTGGTATTTGACCTTGCCGGCCGCAGCGTCGCCTTTTTGCTGAGCGACGCCGTCATTAGAGGACCAGAAAAAGATCGCCATTCCGAGTACGCCGATGGCGCAGATGAAAAAGCTTCTCGATCGAGTCATTCGTTTTCAACCTCCCTCACGGTTCTACGGGTTTGTAAGCATCCATCTCCATCAAAGCGTCCGGGGAACGAAACTAAGACTCGTCAGGGAATGCTTGTGCGGAGATTCTCCAATCTTCTTCAACTTCCCCTTGCCCAGCTTATAGCGATAGCGGTTGGTCAGGGGGTCCGGCACCCGGTGAACCACCGAATTGGCCGGGTTTTCGGGAAAGCCGAAATAGGCGAAGGTGACGCCCGCCCGAACCGCCCTGTGAACAGGTCATTTATAACGCCCTCCGGCAAGTGGTGATCGATGATCATGCCAACCCTTTTTTCATCCATCTGAAAAACTTTACACAGGATGCCAGATATTTTAGGCTTCCGTCACCGGACACGCAATCTCATCCCCACAAGCCCGTCGTCCTGCTCGGAAGGTCATCGTCGCTGTTGTCGACTGCGCCGCAGGCTTGGTCTGGTGGCGCCTTCATTCAATCGCGCTGCTTCTTTCGAACCTGCCCGACGTCCATCCCGTCCCCATCAAATTAACCGCGCCGGGACTATGCCAGGATGATACGAGTGTTTCCTCCTGTTGTGGATTTGCGAAGGGTCTTTCCGGCATTTCGTTCATGATATATATTGCTGCTTGACATGATGGGCAGACCGTTCCGGCTCGTCTCCCCTGCGGTCGCACGTGGCGGTATCGGCGTAAAGCCCCGTAGGGTCTTTCGCAGACGCGCTTTCTGGATGCGCCGTCCATCGGAGCCGGGTTGCCTAGGAGCATAAACGTAAAGAATCTGAGGCGAGCCGTACTTTGAAGGAGGGTTGTACAATCGTCCGACACGGACGCGCCGGTTTGCGCAGGAGTTTTAATCAATCCGCTTTCGCTTTGATTGCATATTTTGGAAGGCGGATTCGAGACAAAATTGATGAAAACAGTTATTTGTAATGATATCAATAAGATAAAATTTTTTTCCGGTTGTTGAAACTAGCTCTATATACCTAAAAGGATGAAAAGGTGAAGCAAATCGGATTGGGCATCATAGGTTCGGGACGCATGGGGCGGCTGCGCGCGCATCTTGCGTCCGGTTCGCCGGAGGTGAAATTTCTCGCCTTATCGGACAGAGACCCCGAACGCGCTGCGCTCATCGCAGGAGAGACGCAGGCCGATTTTCATTCGGGCGACAACGAGGCGGTAATCGCGCATCCCGACGTGGACGCCCTCATCGTCTCGACCCCTGAGTTCGACCATGCCGACGCCGTCTGCCGGGCGCTGGAACTCGGAAAGCCCGTGCTGTGCGAAAAACCGATATCCCTGTCTCTGGATGATGCGGACAGGATTCTCGCGGCGTATGAGAAATCAAGCGCGGAGCTTTTCATCGGCTACACGCAGCGGCAAAGACGCCGTTTCTTAAACGCCAAGGAGCAGATCCAGAGGGGACGGCTCGGGCATCTGCAGACCGCGCGCGCCACGCTGTATAACGTCACCACCAACGGGGCGGAGATATACAAGCGCGCCGCCCACGCGGGCCCCGTCACCGATACGCTCACCTACATGGTGGATATTTGTCTCTGGTATTTCGAGGGCAGAAAACCCAAGCGCGTATACGCCCAGGGGGGCAGCAAGGTGTTCCCGCATCATCCCATGGGCTGCGGCGATTGGGCGTGGGCGATCCTCACGTTCGAGGACGGCGGCACCGTGAACTTCGGCTGCTCCTGGATTCTGCCGGACAACTGGCCTGCGAACATCACCTCCATCGATCTCGAGGTCATGGGCACCGAGGGGGCCATCGCGATAGACGATTCGCACAAAAACGCCATCATGGCGACGAACAAGGGCGTTCCCTCGCCCTACGTGGACGGCATGACGTCCGACGTCGTCTTTTTGGAGTCGATGATGGCGGGCGACTGGCTGGTGGGCGATTTCTGGGGGCCGATGCGCGATGAGACCAGGCTTTTCCTGGAAAGAGTGACGATGGGCAGGAGCGTTTCCCTCGCCCTGCCCGAACACGCCCGCACGGTGCTCGAAGTGACGCTGGCTATAGAGCACAGCGCGAAAGAAAACCGGCCCATAGATTTCCCGCTCACGAACGCCCATTCCCATTAAGTCCCATTCGCGGTGAACTCCAAGCAACAAACCCTGCTTTCGCATCCTCACTATGAACTCAGAAAATCCGTCTCGGGCGCGCGCTTCATACTCGCAGGAGACTTGGACGCCGGTGGAGCGGCCCGCGTCCTGGAGGCGATGGAAAGCCAGGTTCTGGGTGCTGAGCTATCACACTTGGATTTAGAAGAACTGGAATTGCTCGACGGCGCCGCCGTCGCCCGCATGGTAGATCTGGTCCGGCTGCTGTTGAGCGGCTCTCAAAGGGTGCGCGTATTAAAATCCCCGCAGTCTCTGGCGCACACCCTCTATAGGGTGGGGATGCTGGAGGGCGACGCGCGGCTGGAACTCATCGAGCCCAGGCAGGAAGAGGGCGCGCCCAACTGAAGCGGGCGCGATGCGCGCCCTCTCTAATCATGATTCTTGATTTTGGAGTCGTCCATGAGTCCCGTCTCCCCCGATGATCCCTATGAGAGAAAGCGCGTGAAAGTGCTCGACGCGGAGATGGCGTATATCGAAGCCGGAGAAGGCGCGCCCATCGTGCTCTTGCACGGGAATCCGGCGACTTCTTATCTGTGGCGAAACGTGATCCCCCATTTGGAAGGCCTGGGGCGATGCCTGGCGCCCGACCTCATGAACAGCGGGGCGTCGGACAACATTCCCGGCGGCGGCTGCCGGTATGCGGATCACATTCCCTTTATGGATGCGTGGTTCGAGGCCGTGGGAGCGACTAAAAATGCGTTTTTGGTGCTGCACGACTGGGGGGCCGCGCTCGGGTTCAACCGCGTCTCCCGGTATCCCGAACAGGTGGTCGGCCTCTCCTATATGGAGTCCATGGTGCGGCCGCGCCTTTGGACCGACATGCCCGAAGACAGGGTGGCGCAGTTCAAGACGCTGCGCGGCGAGGCGGGGCTTCAGATGGTCATGGAGGAGAATTTCTTCGTGGAGACCATGCTCCTCAAACGCGGGGTCGTGCGCGATTTGAGCGAGGCGGAAAAAGAGGCGTACCGCGCGCCCACCGAGGATCCCCAGAAAAGAAGGCAGACCCACCAGTGGGCCTGTGAGATTCCCTTCGAGGGCGAGCCTCAAGATAACTACGAGATCGTGAAGCGATACAGCGAATATCTGCGCGCGAGCGAGGATTTGCCGAAACTCTTCATCAACTGCGAGTACGGCCACGCGCTGGCCGGGGCCGCGCGCTCGTTTTGCCGGGAGTGGCCGAATCAGGAGGAGATAACCATCCCGACGCGCCACTACGGGCAGGAGGATTGCCCCGACGAGATTGGCCAAGCGGTGGCGCGGTTTATCCGCAAGGTGCGGGGGTGACGCGCGGGGGTTGAAAACGAAGAAGTATGCAAGGCCCATTTTCAGTATCGTTTTTGAGTTCCTCTCGCATTTTCGGCGAGAGGCCTTATATGCAGGAGTATGAAATGCCCATATACAGATTCGAAAACTTGAAGGACGTGCACCAGAACCCCGGCCTCTCCTCGGGCCACGGCGAGACCATCAAGGGGGAGAAGATGTATTTCTGCCACCGCATTTGGGAGGCGGGCACCGAGGCGAAGCCCCATTACCACGCCTGCGAGCAGTTCATCTACATCATGCGCGGAAGGCAGAAGTTCACGATGGGGGGAGAGGAATACGATTTGGGGCCGGGCGACGTCATCCACGTGCCTGCGAACGAGGTACACGCGGCGGAGATCGTCGAAGAGGTCGAAGCCATCTACGTCAAGGACACCACCTGGAGCCTGAAAGGCGTGGCCGCGGGCGAAGCCGCGCCCGATGCGCCGCCTGCGGACGATCCGTTCTAGGGGAAGTGATTGCCGCCTGCATCGTAGGTGGCGGTCCCTCCTTGGGACCGCCCCACCCATATATGCGACCCTCCCGGAGGGGGCGAAGACCACGGGCGTCGCAATTCTTCCTCCCGTGTTGCGGCGCGTTCTTACGAAATCTGTGAATATCAAACCGTGGGCCGCATGTATGCGGCCCCTACACTAGCATCACGCTTATTCAGTGGCGGACACCACCTCCACCCGCGCCAAACGTCACCAGGGAGAACTCACGGTAGGGACAGGTCGCGAATTGTTGGGCAGTCCCGAGGAAGGAAAGCCACTACACCTTACCGTAGAGTTCCTCGGCCTTGGCGTTTAAGTGCGCGATGATGTCCGCCAGATCGTCCGGATAGTGGTGGTCCGCGCCCAGGTCGGGGTCTTCGGCGGGTGATTTCGACACGAACATCACCGCCTTTTCGGTGAGCGTCCTGCCGCCGTGGAGCGTTCCCCGGGGAATGTGGAGGATGTCGCCGGGGCCGATGATTCGCTCCTCATCGCCCAGTCGCATGTATCGCTTGCCCTCGATGATGTAGACGTACTGCTCCTCGTTGTTGTGCCAGTGGGGTTTGGAGCCCGTGCCCTTACGGTAGGTGACGACGCCCGCCTTCATGAACTCCCCGCCGAGGAGCTTGTACTCACCCGGGTTTCCCGTGCTGAGCTGTACGTTCTCGATGGTTTCGGTGCGGTAAAAAGGCATGTATGACTCTCCTGTCAAAATGATGGATTGCGGAAAGGTGTTCTTTGTTTTGATTGGGAAATCATAACCCGATTCCAAGAAAAGCGTCATCTCGCGTATACTTTCATCATCTATGAAAGTTGTTTTATTCCAGATTTTGGCATTTAAGGAGAGCGCGCATGGTCGTCAACGCGGTACGCAATATTCCATGGTTCACATACTTTCCCGATAACTATCGCTGGTCGTTCATCGTCTCCATCGGCCTGATGCGCGTGGCGGGCGGCGGGGCCGACACGGCGGAAATCTTTGAGGTCTGCAGAAATCTCGAGAAAAACCCCGGCAGCGACAAGCACTGGTTCGAGGAGTGGGCCCACATGGGCGATCGCTTGCGCGCGATGGGGATGGCTGCCTTGCGGCGCGGCCATAACTTGACGGCGGCGGGCCATTTTTGCCGTTCCGCCACCTATCATCAGATGGCCGATCGGTTTCGCTTCCCGAAGGATAAGGTATCGCAGGGCGTGTACCGGAAATCCATCGACAGCTTCAAGCGCTACGTCCGCCTGATCGACAGGCCCAAGACGGAGATTGTCGAGATTCCCTATGAGGGGGGCAAATCGCTGCCCGGCTATTTCATCCACGCGGAAAACACGCGCAAATCCAAGCCGCCCGTGGTCGTGCTCTATACCGGCTTCGACGGCACCAAGGAATCGCCCGTGATCATCTCGGCGATGGAACTCGCCCGGCGCGGCATGAGCGTGGTGGTGCCCGACACCCCCGGAGTGGGCGAGGCCATCCGCTTTCGCAAGATCTATTTGAGGCACGACTACGAGGTGGCGGGTTCCGCCATTCTCGACTGGTTGGAGAAGCGTAAAGACGTGAACGCGAAGCGCGCAGGCATCATGGCGTCGAGTCTGGGGGGATATTACGCGCCCAGAACCGCCGGCATGGAGCGCCGATTCAAGGCTTGCGTCGCCCACGGCGCAATATGGGACTACCACGCGATCTGGAAAAGGCGCATCGACGCGGCGTTCAAGATTCAGCTCCCCTCGCCGGGTAACCATCTGGCTTGGAGTTTTAACGTCAAGACGGCGGAGGAGGGCTTGGAAAAGCTCGAGGGCTTCCGGCTCGACGGCGTGGTGCAGAAGATGAAGTGCCCCTTCCTGTTGGTGCACGGGGAAGACGATCAGCAAATACCGCTCGCGGATGCAAAATCGCTCTACAAGGCGGCGGGTTCCAGGGATAAGACGCTCCGGGTCTACCAGGGGACAGACGGCGGCTCCCAGCATTGCCACATGGACTACATCGCGCCCGTCGTGGGTCACATGGCGGACTGGATGGCCGAAAAACTGGGCGCGTAAGGCCTGATAGGAGTTTCAAGTGGCGACGCTGGAAATCGAGAACAGGGGAAAAATCGAGGTCTACTACGAGGAAGAGGGTGCGGGCGAGCCGCTGGTGATGGTCGGCGGCTTGACGGCCACGGTGGAGGTCTGGGGGAATCTCCGGCCCCTTCTCGCGGCAAAATACCGCCTCGTCATGCCGGACAACCGGGGGACGGGCAGAACGAAGGCGCATGCCGATGATGGCGACCGCGCGCCTGCGCGCATGGCGGAAGACCTCCTGGGGCTGGTCGATGGCCTGGGTCTCGATTCTTTTCACCTCATGGGCGGCTCTTACGGCGGGACTATCGCTCTCTCATTCGCCGTCGAACATGCCTCCAGACTCAAGAGCCTCATCGTCGCGTGCTCTCATTTCGGAGGAGAGGAGAAGGTCGCGGCCGCACCGGGCGTCCGGGAAACGCGCGCGCGCGGCGGCGCGCCCGAGGCGACCGAACAAGAGCGCCGGGCGGCTTTGGAGACCATTTTCCATCCCCACACGATAGACCAAAGACCCGAGGTGGTCGCTTTCTACGACGGCTTCAAGCGCCGCTTCCCCATCAGCAAAGAAGAAATCGAAAGGCGCAACAAGGGGATGGCGGAATTTGATGTTTCTGAGGAGATCGGGACTTTGCGAGTGCCCACGCTCGTCATCTCGGGCGAGGCCGACGTTCTCGTGCCGACGGAGAATTCCAGGCGCATGGCCGGGAGAATTCCGGGGGCGGAACTGGTCGTCGTCGAGAACACGGGCCATCATTTCTATTCCGAACGCCCCGAAGCCTCGGCTGCGGCGATTCTGGCATTTTTGAAGAGGCATAAGTCCCCATGAACGCGCCCGTTTTCGAGACGCTATTGTTCGAGGTGCGCGGACACGTCGCGCTCGTGAGCCTGAACCGCCCCGAGCGGCTAAACGCCATGAACCGCACGATGCTGCGTGAGTTGAACGAGGCGTGCGACTTGATAGAAGCGGATGATTCCATATTCGTCGCCGTTCTCACGGGGGAGGGAAAATCATTCTCTTCCGGCTTTGATCTCAAAGAACAGGCGGAAAACACGCCGGTCGGTTTCACGGAATGGAGGCGCGCGCTTAGGCAGGATTTCGACGCCGTCATGCGCTTTTGGAACCTCTCCAAACCCACGGTCGCCGCCGTTTGCGGACACGCCCTGGCGGGAGGGTGTGAGCTTGCGCTGGCGTGCGACATCACCGTGGCGGCGGAAGACGCCGTGTTCGGCGAGCCGGAACTCAAGTTCGGCGCAGGCATCGTCGTCATGCTGCTCCCCTGGCTCACGAACCCCAAGCTGGCAAAGGAGATAATCCTCACCGGAGAGGACGGCATCCCGACGGCTGAGGCCCATCGCATAGGGCTGGTGAACCGGGTGGTTCCAGAGGCGGAGGTGCTCGATACCGCCATGTCCTTGGCGGAGAAAATGACGCCGATGGATCAGAGCCTCCTGCGCGCGACCAAGCTGGCGCTGAACCGCAGCTTTGAGATCATGGGGATGGGCCGCGCGCTCGAAGCCGCGCTCGACATCGACCTGATGATCGAGGGCAGGGGAACCGGGGATAAGGCCCGCTTCCTCGAGATTGCGCGAACGGAAGGCTTGCGCGCCGCCGTGGCATGGCGCGACGCCAGGTTCGAGAATCCAGAGTAGATACTTCCGACGAAATCCCGATGCGGCTACCATGCACCGCGGATAGTGGTATCAAGCCGGACGCTCCCATATAGACGTTACTATTTGCAAGAGGTTTTTTATGGGAATTATATACAATAGCATCCATGCCATCGTGTCATTAGTAGTGAGTAGCACGACTACGGAGAAACAAATGGAATCAATAGTACAGAGTGCCTTCGCTGGTGTGATTGCTGCTCTGACGGCTACAGCTATCCTAGGTATTGCGAAGTGCATTCGCCAGTGGTGGGCAAGGCGTCAAGATGTGAAATACATACGGGAGGTATTGATAGAAGGAAGGAAACGTGTAATGGAGGCTACGGATACATTCCACAAGGGCATGAATGCAACGTCTTCTGCAAACGCTCTCCGTGCCGCACAGTACAACAACATGATAAAGAAATTGGGGGTCGCTTTGGAAAAGTGGATGTTGGATTTATCCCATGACCACAAGAAGGAAATATTCGATGCTTTAGATTGGTATCATACGAATTCGCTCCAGGCCATCAAAAACAATGGGAAAGCGGTATATATTGTTCTTCCTGATGGACTGTGGCCTACAACAGAGATGTCTCTAGATGCTGCCAAAGCGAAATTCGAGAAACTTCAATCCATTAAGTGGCTGAAGTTAAAGGCTAACTAAGTTACAGCACTTCGTGAGCAATGTTGTGTATAGTTCCTTTTTGTTTTGGTCTTTTTTATTCATTCAGGAGGAAGTCAACAGATGCACCCACTCATCAAGAACCGCAGGAGCCTGCGCGCTTTCAACGGCGTGCCGCCCGAGGCGGAAAAGCTCGAAGCCATGCTCGAGGCGTTCCGCTGGGCGCCGTCCTCGAACAATCGCCAGCCCTGGCGCGTCATCGTCGTGGAATCCGAAGAGGCGCAAGCGAAGTTCAACGAATGCCTGAACGAAGGAAACCGCCAGTGGGCGACCGCGGCCCCGCTCAAGATGATCATCATCGGAAACCCCGAAGAACAGCCAGAGCGCTTCGGGCAGGATCGCTACCTGCTCGACGTCGGCATGGCGCTCGAGAATCTCCTGCTCCAGGGCAGTGATTTCGGCTTGACCGTTCACGCGATGGCGGGGTGGGATGAGCCGAAGGTGCTCGATAACTTCGGCATTCCGGAGCCGTTTCGCGTCGCGGCCTTGTTCGCCGTGGGCTATCCGGGCAAGACCGAGGATTTACATCCCGACGTGCAGGCGAAGGACAACAAGCCGCCCGCGCGCAAAGACCCCGCCGAGATTTTCTTCCGGGATGAATTCGGCAAGGCGGGAAAGTCTTAAAGCTGATGTTTCACGGCGCGTTTCGCGTTTGACCCTCTCCGCCCAAGCCCATAGAATCCAGCGGGTTTGCGGGGTGAAACTTTCGCCGCCGGAAGTTTCCGGGGTTACGCCCGCCGCCGGAAATTTCCGGGTTCGTGTCGCCTGCTTCACTGTCGATTCTCTTGGCGCGGTAAGGGACTGTCTTGTTCTCATCCGATTTCATTCAGCAGTTGCTGATTGCGATACCGGCCATTTTGCTTGCGCTCACCTTCCACGAGGTGGCCCACGGCTGGGTGGCCGACAAGCTGGGCGACGACACCGCGCGCATGCTGGGCCGCCTGAACTTAAATCCCATCGTCCATCTCGACCCGATGGGAACGCTCGCCTTCGTCATCTCCATGGTGGGGGGCGTGGGCTTCGGTTGGGCGAAGCCTGTGCCGGTGAATCCGCGCAATTTCCGGCACCCGAGGCGCGCGATGATGTGGGTGGCGCTTGCGGGGCCGGCGGCGAATTTCATATTGGCCATCTTGAGCGCTTTTCTGTTTCATCTTATGCGCCGCTGGGGACTGGGCGCGAGCTTCGTGGGCGAGCCGCTCCTGCTCGTGCTGCGAGCGAGCTTCACCATCAACACCGCGCTCGCGGCGTTCAACCTGATTCCCATCCTTCCCTTCGACGGGGGAAGGATCGTGACGGGGCTGCTGCCGAGGCGCATGGCGTGGCAATACTCGCGCATGGAGCCGTTCGGTTTTTTCATCGTGCTGGGTTTGTTGTTGCTGGGATGGCTGCACAAGATCATGATGCCGATTTTCATCGCTCTGGCTACGGCCGAGCAGGTTTTTGTGATAAATCTTCTCAGAATCTTCGGTTTGGCGTAGAGGGTTTCTTGCCGGCATACGGATGAAGGACACTCAGATGACGGATAGTCAAGAGCAGAAAAGCCGACCCACGCGGTTTCTCTCCGGCGTGCAGCCTTCGGGAAAACTGCACCTGGGCAACTATTTCGGCGCGCTCAAACAGCACATCGCACTTCAGGAAGAGGCCGAAGCGTTCTACTTCATCGCGAACTACCACGCCATGACGACGGTGCAGGACAAGGACTTGTTGGCGGAGCAGACGCTTGCCGTGGCGATGGACTACCTCGCCCTGGGACTCGACCCGAAAAAGGCGGTTTTCTTCCGCCAATCCGACGTGCCCGAGGTGAACGAACTGGCCTGGATGCTCTCCGCCGTCACGGGAAAGGGGCTTTTGGATCGCGCCACTTCCTTCAAGGACAAGGTGTCGAGAGGCATCACCCCCTCGATGGGGCTTTACTATTATCCGATGCTCATGGCCGCCGACATCCTGATCTACCGCTCCACCATCGTTCCCGTGGGAGAAGACCAGGTTCAGCATCTCGAAATGACCAGGGACATGGCCCTGGCGTTCAACAACACCTATGGGGAAATCTTCCCCCTGCCCACCGTCAGGCTCGATGCGGGGGCCAAGGTGCCGGGCCTCGACGGCCAGAAGATGAGCAAGAGCTACGACAACACGATAGAGATTTTCGAGGAGGGCAAACGCCTTAGAAAACGCGTGATGTCTATCGTCACCGACTCCACGCCGCTCGAAGTACCCAAAGACCCCGACGCCTGCCATGTGTTCTCCCTTTTTCAGTTGTTTTCAGACGAGGCGGAGCAAGAAGAATTGCGAGACAAATACCGCACGCCCGGGTTCGGCTACGGCAACGCGAAGCAGATTCTCTTCGAGAAGATGGATGCGTATTTTGCGCCTTACCGGGAGGAAAGAAAACGCCTGGAACAGGATATTGACTATGTAGAAGACGTTCTGGCCGAAGGCGGCGCAAAGGCCAGGGCGGAAGCGCAAACAACGATGCGTTTGGTGAGGGAGGCGGCGGGATTCCCCGCAGCGCCCGTATCGGCAGTGAAAAAATCGTAAAGGTTGGATGAGAGAATGGCGACGAATTACAAGGAACTGTTGAACCTGCCCAAAACCTCGTTTCCCATGAAGGGGAACCTGCCCCGGCGCGAGCCGCAGATGCTCGACGCCTGGGAGGAGCAGGACATTTACGCGAAGATAAGAGACGCATCGCAGGGCCGGACGAAATACATTCTGCACGACGGCCCCCCCTATGCGAACGGGCATATTCATCTGGGCACGGTGCTGAACAAGATTCTGAAGGACGTCGTGGTGAAATCGAAGCAGATGGCCGGTTTCGACGCCGTCTACGTGCCGGGATGGGATTGCCACGGACTGCCGATCGAACACCAAGTGGACAAGGAACTCGGCCGCAAGCGCTTCGAGATCGACGCGGTGCAAAAGCGCAAGATGTGCCGCGAATACGCCGAAAAATACATCGACATCCAACGGGATGAGTTCAAGCGCCTGGGCGTTTTCGGTGACTGGGAGCGGCCATACCTCACCATGAGCTACGACTACGAGGCCGCCACCGTGCGCGAACTGGCGCGCTTCATCGAGCGAGGCGGCGTGTATCTGGGCTTAAAACCCGTGCACTGGGCGCCGGGCCTGAGAACGGCGCTGGCCGAGGCGGAAGTCGAGTATGAGGACGTCACCACGCCGAGCATCTATGTGAAATTTCCCATTGCCGAGGATCAATTCCCGGGTTGGGCGGAGAAGATCCCCGGTTTGGGCGGGGCCGCCGAAGGTTCGCAAGTAAACGTTCTCATCTGGACGACGACGCCCTGGACGCTGCCCGCCAACCTGGCGCTGGCGTTCGGTGAGTCTTTGGAATACGGCGTATTCCGCCATGGGGACGAACTCCTCATATTCCATGAGTATTTCCTGCCCCGGCTCAAGGAGTTGGCGGAAAAAGAGGGGGCGAGCGCCTCGTTCGAGAAGGTGGCGAGCTTTCAGGGGGGGCAGATCGAGGGCTTGCGCGCGCGGCATCCCTGGGTGGAGCGCGACTCGCTCGTCGTGGTGGCCGATTATGTGACCCTCGAGCAGGGAACGGGTGTCGTGCACACCGCCCCCGGCCACGGACGCGAGGACTATGAGACCGGTCTCAAATACGGCCTCGAAGTCTACAGCCCCATAGCGGATGACGGAAAATTCACCGACGACGTGGCGCATTTCGCCGGCCAGTTCGTCTTCGACGCGGACCCGAACATCATTGAGCATCTGCGCGATTTGGATCGCTTGTTCACGGTGGAGGATTACACCCACCCCTATCCGCACGATTGGCGCAGCCACAGGCCGACCATCTTCCGCGCGACGCCCCAGTGGTTCATCTCGATGGAGCATGACGACTTGAGAAAACGCTCGCTCGAGGAGATTCGTAAAGTCGCCTGGGTGCCGCCCTGGGGTGAGGAGCGCATCTACGGGATGGTGGAGAACAGGCCGGATTGGTGCATCTCGCGCCAGCGCTCCTGGGGGGTACCCATCGTGGCCTTTCATTGCGAGGGTTGCGCGCACGTTGTCGTGGATGCGGAGGTAGCGCACCGGGTGGCGGATTTGATGGAAGATGGCGGCGCGGACGTATGGTTCGAAAAACAATCGGGCGTACTGCTGCCGCCTGATTACAAGTGTCCCGAATGCGGAGGTGCCTCTTTCAGGAAAGAGACCGACATTCTCGACGTGTGGTTCGACTCGGGCGTGAGCCAGGCGGCCGTCATGGAAAAAAGAGAAGAACTCACGTGGCCTGCGGATATGTATTTAGAAGGCAGCGATCAGCATCGGGGGTGGTTCCACAGCTCCTTGCTCGCCGCCGTGGGCGTGCGCGACGCCGCGCCCTACCGGGAGGTGCTCACCCACGGCTACGTGGTGGACGGCAAGGGCAAGAAGATGAGCAAATCCCTGGGCAACACGATTGCGCCCGAGCAGATCATCGAGAAATACGGCGCTGAAATCCTAAGGCTTTGGGTGGCGGGAGAGAATTACAGGGAAGACATCCGTATTTCCCCGCAAATTCTGGACCGCATGGCCGAGGCCTACCGCCGGATAAGAAATACGTGCCGCTTCCTGCTGGGCAATTTGAGGGACTATGAGAGTTTCGACCCCGGGAAAGACGCGGTTCCGCTGCCCCAGCGCATGGAGATCGACAGGCTCATCATCAGCCGCCTGGACAAGCTCGTCGAGCGCGTGCGCACGGCGTATGCCGATTATGAGTTTCACGCCGTCTACCACGCGCTCAACAACTTCTGCGCGGTCGATTTGTCTTCGTTCTATCTCGACGTGCTTAAAGACAGGCTCTACATCTCGCTGCCCGATGATGTGGACAGAATATCGGGCTTGAGCACCATGCACGAGGTTCTGGATGCGCTGCTCCGGATGATGGCCCCGCTTCTGCCCTTCACGGCGGAAGAAGCGTATCTGCTCACGCCGAAATTACACGGCGAGAGCGTTCACCTGGCCTCTTTGCCCGAAGTCGACGCCGCGCGGCGCGACGAGATGCTGGAGGAGAAGTGGGAGCCGCTCATGCGCGCGAGGGGCGAGGTGCTCAAGGCGCTCGAACTCGTCCGCCAGAATCAGGAAAAGGGCAAGGGAAGTTCGCTCAATTTCAGCGTGAGGCTCTTCGCTGAGGAGAAGATGCGCGAGAAGCTCGTGGCCTTGGAGCCCGAGATGGAAGACGTATTCATCGTCTCGGGCGCCGCGCTCGCAGGTGAAGGTGAGGCGCCTTTAGGCGATGCCTACCGCAGCGAGGAGGTAGAGGGCCTGGCCGTCGAGGTGAGCGAGGCGCGTGGGGCGAAGTGCGCCATGTCGTGGAAAGTTTCAGAAGACGTGGGTTCGGACCCCCGCTTCCCCGATCTTTCGGCGCGTTGCGCCCGCATCGCCGAGAAGGTGCTTTTGTGAGCCAAAGGCGGGGGCTCAAGCCGTTTTTTCTCTTCGCCGCCTTTTTCGCCTTGGCCGATCAGGCGATCAAACAAATAGTCGATAAAACGCTCAGTCTCGGCGAGTCGCTCACCGTGGTTCCGGGTTTTTTTAGCCTCATATATCTCAGAAATTCCGGCGGTGCGTTCAGCATTCTCGACGGCCTGCCTCCCCTGTGGGGGCGCCTGTTTTTCATCTGCGCCACTTTGGCGGCTTTGTTGTTCGTGTTCTATCTGTATCGGCATCATCAGCTGGCGAGTCCCTGGGGGAGAGCGGGTCTTTTTCTCGTTTTCGGCGGCGGTCTGGGAAACCTGGTCGACAGGGTCGCCTATGGCGAGGTGATCGATTATCTACTCTTTTATTACGGGCAATACCATTGGCCTGCGTTCAACCTCGCGGATTCAGGCATCACGGTCGGGGTCGGACTGATGATAGTCGACTTGCTTCGGGGTCCGGCTGAACCCGCATCGACGGGGAAGGGCGGATAGGCGAGGCATTGCGCGCGCCGGTCGATTTTTTCTGGAGGGGTGGAGATGCTGGGCCCTTTCTCGTTTTCGGGCTCCCATTCGAGCCAAAACAATCCCTCGATAGGTTCGGCGACAAGAGCGCGCGGCTATGCGCGCCATTATTTGTGGAACACGTCTGTCTTCTGGGGCGTGGTTTCTCTGGCGTGTATTGCGGGCTTGGGGTTTCTGGTCGCGCAGCGTCCCATCGAGCAGGAGGCGATTTTCTACGCCGCTGTTTCGGTTCTGGGCGCTTTTCTCGCCTATACGTTCTGGAGAACCTCGCGCGCGCTCAGAGATCTGATGGGCGAACCCGTGAGCTTCGAGGGCCGGGTGGCGTCCAAAGCCTCTTATATCTTCTGGAACAAACTGGCTTTCCTGGAAGAGAAGTATTATCTCAAAATCGTTCGCGGCGTGGGGATGCGCCCGCTGACTCTGGGGAGCGGAAAAATCGTTAAGGAAGGTTGGTTTCTGGCCGCGCGGGGCTATCACGACCTCCTGGCTCCGGGCGATCAGGTTCGGGGAACGCTCTATCCCAGAACGCGCCTCATCGGCACTCTCCTCAAGGTATGAGTATGGGAGACGGGGGCGAGAAAACCTATGCGTTGACCTGCCATGAGGGCGCCAAGCGGGTCGATTCGTTTCTGGCGAAAAACCTCAAGGAACTCTCCCGCTCCCGCGTGCAGGGGCTCATCAGAGACGGCATGGTCTCCATCAATGACAAGGTGGAGAAGAAAACGGCGCATGGTATCGAAAGCGGAGCGCGCGTTCTGGTGAGGGTCCCCCCGCCTGAACCCTCCCACATCGAGGCCGAAGACATTCCGCTTGATGTTCGATACGAAGATGCGCATCTTCTCGTGGTCAACAAGCCGCCCGGCATGGTGGTGCATCCGGGCGCCGGTCGGCGCAAGGGGACCCTGGCCGCAGCTCTTCTGCATCACTGCAGGGGACAGCTTTCGGGCATCGGCGGGGTGGAGAGACCGGGTATCGTTCACCGGCTCGACAAGGATACGTCGGGCCTTCTGATCGCGGCGAAAACGGACCCGGCGCACAGAAAACTCTCCGCCGACTTAAAGGCGCGCCGTATTCACCGCCACTATCTGGCCATCGTCCGGGGCGTGCCCGCGCGGGGAGAGGGGACGATAGACGCCCCCATCGGCCGGCATCCGGCCCATCGAACGGCCATGGCGGTCGTGGGGAGCGGCCGCCGCGCGGTGACTCACTACGCGGTGCGCGAGGTGCTCAGGGAGGCATCGCTTTTGGGCGTCACGCTGGAGACGGGCAGAACCCATCAGATCAGGGTGCACATGAGCCACATCGGGCATCCCGTATTGGGAGACCCGGTGTACGGCCCGGGCCGGTTGCCGAGAGGGCCGCGCAAGAAAACAAAACCGAATCGCCCGAGTCTTATCGACAGGCAGGCGCTCCATGCGCACAGGTTGTGTTTCCGCCATCCCACCCGAGGAGATGAGCGGGAGTTGGTGGCCGAACTCCCTGCGGATTTTTTGGGACTGCTTGAAGATTTGCGTCAGTAACAAGATTGCTTTCAGATGTTTCAATCCCAGGCCCCGTCAGACGTCACTTGGTCCCAAGGCACATCATTCCTTGCCTATCGCGTTCGAGATATGCCATAAGAACCCCTGACGGATGGAAATACCATTTCTGAAATTTGACTTCTCTTTCCTGGGTTTTGAGCCTTTTGAGGGAAGAGAAATCTATCTCTTTGAAAATTGAGGGTTTATATGAAAGACGTCGTCATTCTCAGCAGCGTTCGTTCTCCGGGCGGGGCCTTCGGCGGCGCGCTCAAAGGTATGACCGCCCCGGAGTTGGGCGTTCGCATTGCGAAAGAGGCCATTCAGAGATCGGGCGTGGAGCCGGAACATTTCGATGAGACCATCATCGGCCACGGCTGGCAGGCGGGCGTGGGGCCCAATTCCGCGCGGCTCATCTCGGTGGGCGCGGGCCTTCCCAAGGAGACGCCGGCCTACACGATCAACAAGCGCTGCGGCTCGAGCATCAAGGCCGCCGCCCTGGCCGCGCAGGCGATTCGCGCGGGCGATGCGGATGTCGTCCTGGCCGGAGGCACCGAAAGCACGACCAACGTGCCTTTCGTGAACCCGGGCGCGAGGTGGGGGAACCGCTTCGGGCACGCGCAGTTTCTGGATCTGATTTACAAGGACGGCTATGAGGATCCGCTTTCGGGACAACTCATGGGCGTAACGGCGGAGAACCTGGTGGAAAAATATAACTTGAGCCGCGAGGAGCAGGACGAGTACGCGCTCGAAAGCCAGGAGAAGGCCGTGGCGGCCATCGAAGGCGGAAAGTTCGCCCAGGAGATCGTGCCGGTCGAACTCAAGGGGCGCAAAGGCGAGGTGAACGTGTTCGATAAGGACGAGACGCCGCGCAGCGGCATGTCGATGGAAAAACTCGGCAGGCTCAAGCCCGTTTTCGATAAAAACGGTTCCGTCACCCCCGGTAATTCGTGCTGTCAGGCGGATGCGGCCTCCGCCCTCGTGCTGGCGTCGAAGGAGAGGGCGGACGAGTTGGGCGCGAAACCCATCGCCGTCCTGCGCGGTTACGCTTCTACGGGCGTGGAGCCTCGCTACATGGGGCTGGGCCCCGTCACCGCGATTCCCAAAGCCCTCGAACGCGCGGGGCTTTCGCTTGCGGACATGGATTTGATCGAGGTGAACGAGGCGTTCGCCGCCCAGGTCATCGCTTGCGAGCGCGAACTTGAGTGGGACAGAAAAAAACTGAACGTGCACGGCGGCGCCATTGCGCTCGGTCATCCGGTGGGCGCCACGGGCGGAAAGATTATCGCCACCTGTCTGAGCGCGCTCGAGCAAAGGGGCGAGCGGTTCGGCGTCGTCAGCGCCTGCATCGGCGGGGGCCAGGGAGTGGCCGTCGTTTTGGAGCGCGTCGCGTAGGCTCTAATTTCTTGAAGATTCGGTAATACTAGAGGGTGAGATGGGAATAGAAAAAGCAATGGTGGTGGGCGCCGGCACGATGGGTGCGGGAATCGCCCAGATTTTTGCGCAAAACGAGATTCCGGTGGTTTTGACGGACTTGAGCGAAGAGATGGTGGTGAAGGCTCTCGGGGGTCTAGAATCGCGCGCCGCCAGGCGCGTTGCGCAGGGGAAGATGAGCGCGGAGGATAAAGACGCCATTTTCTCGCGCATCACGCCGGGAGCGGGTTATGCGAAGGCCTCGGACGTGGACATCGTCGTCGAGGCGGTTTTCGAGGACATGGATATTAAAAAAGAAGTATTGGCCGCTCTCGATGAAGCGGCGCCCGAGCGCGCGATTTTCGCATCGAATACGACCTCTCTATCCATCACCGAGATGGCGGCGGCCACCTCGAGGCCGGAGAAGGTAGTGGGCGTTCATTTCTTCAACCCGCCCGTGGTCATGAAGCTCGTGGAGATCATGCCGGGCCTTGGCACCTCGAAAGAGACGGTGGAGGCTGTGCGCAACCTCGCCGAGCGGCTCGGCAAGGTGCCCGTCATGGCGAATTTCGACAGCCCGGCGGGCATCGGGAGCCGCGTGCTGGCGGGGATGCTGAACGAAGCGGTGGAAGTCTATGCAGGAGGTCTGGCGTCGGCCGAGGACATCGACAAGGCGATGAAGATGGGCGCAGGCCTGCCCATGGGGCCTTTGGAGCTCATCGATTTGATCGGCGTGGATATCCACCTCGCCAAGACGGAGACGCTCTACCGCGAACTGGGTGATACGCGCTACCGGCCCAACTTCTTGTTGCGCAAGATGGTCAGGGCGGGCCACCTGGGCCGCAAGACGGGCCGCGGTTTCTTCACGTATGAATCCTAAAGCCTAAATCCTGAGACAACAGTGGATTTTGAACTCAACGAAACCCAGCGGCTGATCAAGGAGACGGCGGCGGACTTCGCCCGGAGGCGAATCGTGCCCGTGGCCCGGGAGAACGACGAGAAAGAAAGGTACCCGGCCGATATCGTCGCCGAAATGGGCGAGTTGGGGATGTTCGGCGGGCCTGTGCCTGAGGAATACGGCGGCGCGGGCCTCGACTACATCTCCTACGCCATCATGAATGAAGAAATAAGCAAGGCGTGCAGTTCGGTGCGCACCGTTTTGTCGGTGCAACTCTCTCTCGTCGCCACCACGCTCCTGAAATGGGGGAGTGAGGCGCAGAAGAGAAAGTATCTGCCGAAACTCTGCGCGGCGGAATGGATTGGGTGTTTCGGCTTGACGGAGCCGGACGTGGGCTCGGATGCGCAGCATTTGAAGACCTTTGCGGAAAAGACGCCGGGTGGATGGAAGCTGAGCGGGCAGAAGATATGGATCAGCAACGGCGGCGTTGCGCAACTGGCGTTGGTGATCGCGCAGACCGATCGCGAGAATCCCCGGAAGATGGCGGCTTTTTTAGTCGAAACCGGCCTGCCCGGCTTTGAGGCGAAGACGATGCACGGAAAGCTGGGGCTTCGCAGTTCGAACACCGCCGAGCTTTTCCTGGCGAACGTGGAAGTGCCCGACGACGCCTTGATGGGAGAAGTGGGCGATGGCTTCAGGGTCGCGATGAGCGCGCTGGACAACGGGCGCTATTCGGTGGGCGCGGGTTGTCTGGGAATCGCGCAAGGCTCTCTCGAAGCGTCGGTCGCCTACGCGAAAGAACGCCACACGTTCGGAAAGCCCATCGCGGCGCACCAACTCGTACAGGACATGATCGCCCGCATGGTGGTCGATATCGACGCGAGCAGGCTCCTGCTCTACCGGGCGGGCGAGCTCAAGAATGCGGGCAAGCCGAATACGCGCGAGACCTCCATCGCCAAATACTATTGCAGCGAAGCGGCCCTGCGCTGCGCGAACGACGCCATTCAGATTCACGGCGGCATGGGCTACAGCAACGAGTATCCCGTGGAGCGCTACATGCGCGACGCCCGCGTGGCGACGATTTACGAGGGAACCAGCCAGATTCAAAAGCTCATCATCGCCGGGTATGAAACCGGAATCCGCGCGTTTGCGTAGGCGGGTGATTTTCTGAATCCTTGAAAATTCGTTTTCCACTTCACTCATGATTGTTCCGAAGAATTAGAATAAAACCCTTGAAATTCATCCCGATACGCGGTAAGGCTCATGAAGGGTGGAAATTTCCACGAGATTTGAGGATTCCCCATGACGAGTAGCGAGCAGGAACTGCGCAGAACCTCCCTGTATGAAACGCACAAGGCCGCCGGCGCGAAGATGGTGCCCTTCGCGGGCTATGAAATGCCCGTGCAGTACACGGGCGTGATCGATGAGCACCATGCGGTTCGCGAAGCGGCCGGTCTGTTCGACGTGAGCCACATGGGCGAGTTCGAAGCGCGCGGAAAAGAAGCGGGCGCCTTCATCCACAAAATGGTCACGAACAACGTCTTGAAGCTCGAGGTGGGCGGTGTCCTGTATGCGGCCATGTGCAGGACGGAAGGGGGGATCGTGGACGACCTCACGGTCTACCGGCTCGAAGAAGAGCGCTACATGGCCGTCGTGAACGCGGCGAACATCGAAAAAGACTGGAAGTGGATGGCCTCCCACCACGAAGAAGCGTGCGAGTTCGAAAACGTGAGCGACCAAACGGGCCTCCTCGCCTTACAAGGCCCCAAAGCCGAATCCATTTTAGGGAAATTGATTCCGGGGGGAGGGGACCTCGCCGCCATCCCCTATTACGGGGCGCAGTATAAGGACGTGGCGGGGTGTGAGGTGCTGGTCTCCCGCACGGGCTACACGGGAGAGGACGGCTTCGAGTTGTATTGCAAATCACCCGATGCGCCGACGCTCTGGGCTGCGCTGATGAGCGAGGGCGGGGGCGAGGGACTCAAACCCTGTGGTCTGGGCGCGCGGGATACCTTGCGCACGGAGATGAAATTCGCCCTGTACGGAAACGACATCGATGAGTCCACCCACCCGCTCGAGGCGGGTCTCGGCTGGGTGGTGAGGTACAAGGCGGGGGATTTCATCGGCCGAGAGAAATTGCTGGCCCTCAAGGAGGAGGGTCCGAAGCGAAAACTGGTTGGATTCGAAATGGTGGATCGTGGTATTCCTCGACATGGAGCGCCCATCCTGATCGATGGCGAAGTGGCCGGAGGCGTTACGAGCGGAACGATGAGCCCCTCTCTTGGCAAAGCCATCGGGATAGGCTACGTTCCTGCGTCGAACGCAAGCGAGGGTGCCGCGCTGGAAATCGACATTCGAGGCAAGGCCAGGCGGGCGCAGATAGTGAAGACACCTTTTTACAAAAAGACTTGAAGGAGTGAATTCCGTTTTCTCATAACAAATCATAAGGAACTGCCGTCATCTAAAAGGGAGGCATTCAGGAGCATGGAACTACCGAGCGGCCTCAAATATTCCAGAGAGCACGAGTGGGTAAGAGTAGAGGGAAACATCGTGGTGATTGGGATTACGGACTTCGCCCAATCAGAACTGGGGGACGTGGTGTACGTCGAACTGCCCGACGTCGGCATGGAAGTGGAGGCGAACAACACTTTCGGCGTCGTGGAGAGCGTCAAGGCGGTCTCGGACCTTTTCGCGCCGGTCTCGGGTGTCGTTACCGAGGCGAACACCACGCTCGAGGACGAGCCCGAACTCGTGAATTCGGATCCGTATGAAGACGGCTGGATGATTCGGGTGGAGATGAAAGACGAGTCGGAGTTGAGCGATCTTCTGGAAGCCGATTCGTACTTGGCGTACACCGAGGAGGAAAGCGGTTAGCCTGAACCGGCTCTCTCCTTCGCGCTGGAAGCGATTTTTCATCTCCAGTGAACCGGAGCGGAAATGACGTATCCGCCTGAATCCCCATAACCTGAAGGGGCGCATTCATGACGGAGTCTCGCTTGTCTCTCGAGAATCTCGAGAATCGGGGAGAATTCATTCATCGCCACATTGCGCCGAGCGATGAAGACATCGGGTCGATGCTGGGAGCGATTGATCTGAACTCCCTGGACGAATTGGTCGAAAAAGCCATACCTTCATCCATCATTTCCAACACGAAGCTGGGTCTCGCCGCGCCCAGAACCGAGCAACAGGCACTGGTCGATTTGGGTTCTTTCGCGGGCCGGAATCAGGTGTTCAAGTCCATGCTCGGCATGGGATATTCGGATTGCCACACCCCGACGGTCGTTCTTCGCAACATCCTGGAAAATCCGGGCTGGTATACGGCGTACACGCCCTATCAGCCGGAAATCTCGCAGGGGCGCATGGAGGCGCTCTTGAATTTTCAAACCATGATCATGGACCTCACCGGCATGGAGATCGCCAACGCCTCCTTGCTGGATGAGGGCACGGCCGCCGCCGAGGCGATGACCATGGCGATGAACGCGAGCAAGAACAAGGGGCGCAAGTTTTTCGTTTCGAAAGATTGCCACCCCCAGACGATTGAAGTGGTGCGAACCCGGGCGGAGCCACAGAATATCGAAGTCGTGGTGGGCGATCATCGAGACGTCGCGCTGGACGGGGATGTTTTCGGCGTCTTGCTTCAGTATCCTGCAACGGGCGGGGAGGTATTCGACTACGCCGATTTTGCGAACAAGGCGCACGAGACGGACGCCCTCGTCGTCGTCGCCGCAGACATTCTCGCCCTGGCGCTCCTGAAGCCCCCCGGTGAGTTCGGGGCCGACGTCGTGGTCGGGAATTCGCAGCGCTTCGGCGTTCCCTTGGGCTTCGGTGGGCCGCATGCGGCCTATCTGGCGACGAGGGAAAAGCATAAGCGCGCCATGCCGGGCCGCATCGTCGGCGTATCAATCGATGCGAACGAAGACCCCGCCTTGAGACTCTCCTTGCAGACGAGGGAACAGCACATACGCCGCGAGCGTGCCACGAGCAACATTTGCACCGCGCAGGTTCTTCTGGCCGTCATCGCGAGCATGTACGGCGTGTACCACGGCCCGGACGGCGTGGAGAGAATCGCCCGGAGAACGCACCGCCTGGCCGGCGTGCTGGCCGATGGTCTGGAGCGCATGGGCTGCACCCTGGCGGCGAATTCTTTTTTCGACACCGTGTCCGTGCGCGTAGGCGCGGGGGGCGCCGCCCGAATCGTCGAGAAAGCGGCGGAGCGGCGGATGAATCTCAGGCGACTCGGTGATGACGCCGTCGGCATCGCCTTTGATGAGACCACCGGGAGAGACGACGTAGAAGCACTTTGGGAGGTTTTCGCCGAAGACGGTTCAGCCGGACTATCGTTCGATGACGTCGAGGCCGAAGCGGCGGAGCGGATTCCGGATTCCCTGAGAAGAACCTCACCCTACATGACGCATCCGGTTTTCAATACCCACCACGCGGAACATGAAATGCTGCGGTATATCTATCGTCTTCAAGAAAAAGACATCGCGCTTACGCGCTCCATGATCCCGCTGGGTTCGTGCACGATGAAACTCAATGCCACCACCGAGATGATTCCCGTGACGTGGGAAGAATTCGGTGGGATTCACCCGTTCGCGCCAGAGGAACAGGTGCGGGGCTATCGGGATTTCATCGGTGATCTGGAAAACATGCTGGCCGAGTGCACGGGGTTCGATTCCATTTCCATGCAGCCCAACTCGGGTGCGCAGGGTGAATACGCCGGTTTGTTGGTCATCCGCAAATACCATGAGAGCAAAAACGAGGGCTATCGAAACATCTGCCTGATTCCGAGTTCGGCCCACGGAACGAATCCCGCCAGCGCCGTCATGGCCGGTTTCGAGGTGGTGGTCGTCGATTGTGATGCGAACGGGAACGTGGACATCGCAGATTTGAAGGAGAAGGCGGAAAAATTTTCGGAAAAACTGGCCGCCTTGATGATCACCTACCCCTCGACGCACGGCGTTTTCGAGGAAGGCGTGGTGGAGATTTGTGAGATCATCCACCAAAACGGCGGTCAGGTGTACATGGACGGCGCGAATCTCAATGCGCTGGTCGGAATTTGCAAGCCCGGCGAGTTCGGGCCCGACGTTTCCCACATGAACCTTCACAAGACGTTTTGCATTCCCCACGGTGGCGGGGGACCCGGCATGGGCCCCATCGGCGTCGTGAAGCATTTGTCCCCTTATTTGCCGAAACATTCGGTGGTTTCGGGAGTGGGGCCTGAGACGGGTGTGGATGCGGTTTCCGCAGCACCCTGGGGAAGCGCTGGTATATTGCCCATCTCCTGGATGTATATCGCCATGATGGGCGGCGAGGGTCTCGTCAAGGCGACACAGGTGGCCATTTTGAACGCGAATTACGTGGCCAATAGGCTCGAGCCCCACTATGAGGTTTTGTACAAGGGGGCGAACGGCATGGTGGCGCATGAGTGCATCATCGACATCAGGCCCCTGCAGGAAGCCTCGGGCGTGACGAACGAGGACATCGCGAAGCGCCTGATGGATTATGGTTTCCATGCGCCAACGATGTCTTTCCCCGTGGCGGGAACCTTGATGATCGAGCCGACGGAGAGTGAATCGAAAGAAGAGCTGGATCGATTCTGTGACGCGATGATCGACATCCGGGCGGATATTCGGGAAATCGAGAATGGGGCCATGAGCGGAGAAGACAACGTTCTCAAAAATGCGCCCCATACGGCGTCCGACGTTACGTCCGATGAATGGACCCACCCCTATTCGCGCGAGAAAGCGGTTTTCCCGCTGTCCTGGGTGGGCGCGGCGAAGTATTGGCCTCCCGTCAAACGGGTGAATAATCCGTATGGAGACAGAAATCTGGTCTGCTCTTGTTTGCCTGTCGAAAACTATGCCTGAGAATGCAACGCGCAAACGCTGAGCCCCGAGAAATCCCCCATGCGCTATTCCTGGACACGGGCGGGTCCTCCGCCGCCTGGAACATGGCGGTGGACGAGTTGTTGTTCGAGAGTTGTCAAGCCCATCTGAAAGAAGGTCGGCCTCCCCATGAGGCGCCCGTCACCTTTCGCGTCTATGCCTGGTCGCCCCCGGCGATCTCCCTGGGCCGCGGCCAGACAGCCGGGCGTGATATTTTTATAGAACGACTCGCGGATGAGGGAATCGACATCTGCCGAAGGCTCACCGGTGGACGGGCGGTGTTGCATGATTGTGAGTTGACGTATTCCATCACCGGACCGGAAATATTTCTCGGCGATACGATTGAGGAAACCTACCGCAGAATCAGCCAGGGTTTGGCCGAGGGATTGATGTCTCTGGGGGCGCCGGTCGAGTTGTCTCCCCCGAGCGGGAGCGCCTATTCCTCGCAAGGCTCTTGTTTCGCCACGGCGTCGGTGTGGGAGCTTGCGATTGGCGGTCAAAAAATAGTGGGCAGCGCGCAATGCCGCGAGGGTGGCGCGGTTTTGCAGCATGGGAGCATTCTACTCCGCTCCTCGGAAGAGCGCCTCGCGAGTCTTCTCAAGTCAAGGCCGGCCGAGCGCGTGCTCTCCCGCCGCGCCCACGCGGTCGGCCTTCGGGAGGTCCTGGGCGAGGAAATTTCTTTTCGCGATGTGGCCGGCGCCTCTAAGGCGGGCCTCGAGAAGGTTTTGGGCTTTCGCTTTTTTCCACGTGCGCTCTCGGAGGTCGAGAACGCGAGGGCGCTCAAGATATCCCGGGCCCGATATGAAAACGAAGAATGGACGCTGGCGCGATGACGCGTTGTTTATCGATAGCATTATTTCTCTTTCATTTCCTTGACACCATCGGCGACATGGCCCTATCGTCAGGATGAAGGCGGGCGTAATTCAGGGGTAGAATGCCAGCTTCCCAAGCTGGACGTCGTGGGTTCGAATCCCATCGCCCGCTCCATTCATTGAGTTGGGCGAAAGTCCGGTGTTTCCCTCGTATTCAGGAATCTGTATCCATGGCGTATGTCTCGAACTTATGTGGCCTCTCCCTGGATGAGAAGGTCGTGGAGTTTCACGTCCATTCGGATATGTCCGATGGCTTGGACTCCCCGGAAAAGCTCATCCAAAGGGCGAAACGAGCCGGCATTCGCGCCATATCGCTTACGGATCACGACACGGTCGCGGGTTTGGCTCGCGCAGGCGCGGAAGCGGAAAGGCTGGGGATCGAATTTGTGCCGGGCATCGAATTCTCTTGTGACCATCTGGGCCGGAGCGTACACCTTCTCGGGCATTTCATTCGTCCGGACGCGCCTCGTCTGGTGGAGCAGATAAAAGTGCAGGGATCAGCCAGAGTGAAGAGGATGGGGGAGATTATCGATCGGCTGAGGCGCTGTGGCCTGGTGATGGACAAAAAAGATTTTTTCGCCACCTACGCGCATAGCCCCAGCATCACCCGGGGTCAGTTGGGGGCGTATATGCTCAAGAAAGGCTTCGCGAGCTCGCGCCGGGAGGTTTTTGAGAGATATATCGGAGAAAGCGCACCCGGTTATGTGGAACTGGATATACTTTCTCCTTTCGATGCGCTTACACTGATTCATGGTGCCGGTGGAGTCTCCACCCTGGCCCATCCGTTGCTGAGCGGGTGTGATGAAATCATCCCGGCCATGGCGGAAGCGGGACTCTCGGGGGTCGAAGTGGAGCACCCCGCTCAAGGCGCGGATGCGCAAAGTCATTACCGGAAAATAGCGAAAGAATACGGGCTATTATGTATGGGAGGCTCCGATTGTCACGGCGTCCCGCATAAACGGGATAGATTGGGGCAATTCTCGCAGCCCTTGAGTTTGTTGTTTGAATTGTCGGAACGGGCGAAAACGCACCGGGCGGCAACATAAGGAACGCCACATGGCGCTTCAGGATCAATTCATACGTCGCTGGCGGCTTCTCCGGGCTTTGGAGAGTGGGGAAAGCTGGTCTCATGAAGAACTCCTTGGAGTCTTGAGTGAGGAATCGGCGGACGGCGCCGGCCATGAGTGGAGTTTGAGAACGCTTCAAAGGGATGTTTCCCATTTGATGAAGGCGGGATTCCCTTTGGAGAGGGTTCGCACGGGCCGAAAGATGAGGTATCGTTTATTGCAGGAATATGTGGATTCGGTTCCAAAGCCATTCTTGCCTTCTCAGTGGGCGTCCTTGTATTACGCCCTGTGCATGTTGAGGGGTTTGCCGGGCAGTCCATTAAGGGAGGAGTCGCTGAACGCCAGCATCAGCGGTGTTTTCAGCCGCTTGCGCCATTATATTCCCGCGGCTTTGCGCGCATATGCGGAGGGAGTGGAACCACGCTATGTCGGGGTGGTGGGAGCGCTCAGGGAACACAGGCGACAGCGCAGGGTGGGCGGCATCCTGCTCGAAGCGATAGAAAAAGGAAAACCCGCCCGCATCCTGGCGGCCCGGGGAGGAGAGATTCGAAAGCGCTGGTGGAAGATAGACCCGTATCTCCTGCATTTTGATGGCGGGAGCTATCATCTGCTGGCGCGGGAATCGGAAAAAAATGCCTTGGACGTCTGGCATCTGGAGGGCATAGAAAGCGTTCGCATCATGGCCGGAGCCTTTCAGATGCCGCTCGAATTGGATTTGAAGGCTTTGCTGGCCGAGTGCTTGCGCGAAGCGATGAATAATGGTTTGAATGTGAGGGTTCGATTCGGGAAGGGCGTGGCGCTTCGTTCGGTCGTCGCATATATGCAAGAAGCATTCGGCGAAGTGGAACGCGCAAAAAAATCCGGCGGATCGATCCGGGAGGTGGTAGTCCGGGTAAGTGATATTTGGGGTTTCAGGCGGTGGCTGATGTCTTTTGGTCAGGACGCGGAGCTGATGGCGCCAGTTAAATTGCGTGATGCGTTCGCTCAGGATTTGGAAGCTGCCTTGAAGAAGTACCGCAAGGGCCGCCGGGGAAGAAAAGAAAGTGATACGGCCTTATAAATTGCTGAGGAGGGCCCTGGTATGAAATTGAGAAAAGAAATGATTGAGCGAATCGCCCGCAGAGTTGTCGAGAGGTTGATTCGTCGCGAATTGATATCTGAAGACTCGAACGAAGAAGTGCTCAGGACCCGCATTGCGCATGTAATCGAGGCGGACTTGATGGTCGAGGATCGGCTCAACGATGAGGTCAAGGAAATCTTGCGGGACTTTGAGGATGAGATGGACAAGGGCAATGTGGACTACAGCCGAATGTTTACGATGGTGAAAACAAAACTGGCGCGTGAGCGAAATCTCGTGCTTTAGCGGGGTGAGAGAGTGCCCCGGGGTAATTTTCTTATAATCTTATCAGGAGAACGCGGCCATGAAACTCAGCCGCGAGAAGATCAATCATCTGACGAATTTGGTCGTCAAGGATATTGAAGAGTGTGACGACGTGGATTTTCTTGTCGAGCCTCAGGAATTGCGCATGAATGTTCTGCGCGCCATCAGCAATGAGTTGATCATTGATGATGATATCGAAGAAGAGGTGCGAAGAATTTTAAGCACATATTCCAGCAGGCTGGTGGAGGGGAGTCGTGACTGGGAGATACTCTTCAATAAGCATTATGAGCAAGAGGCCAAACGACGCGGAATTTAATATCCTTTACTGATGTCTCGATATGATACTTCCCAAAAGCGGAAAGCGGTGACGTGCGCAGGGTTGGTCTGACTGGGGGAATCGCCAGCGGAAAATCCACGGTGAGCCGGATGATCAGGGACCTGGGCGTTCCGGTAATCGACGCGGACGTGATTGCGCGCGAGGTGGTCGCCCCGGGTTCCGCCGCTCTGGGTAGGGTTGTCGATGCATTTGGAGAAGAGGTTCTCACCGACGACAAGAGCCTGAACCGGGCCAGACTTGGGGAAATTGTTTTTTCTGACTCCTCGAAAAAAAAGATTCTGGAGGGAATTCTGCATCCGGAAATCATCGCTGAGCAAGATAGGCGGTTAAAGAATATAGAGTTGGAGGGAAATACGCCCATCGCGGTCGTGGACGCCGCTGTCATGATCGAGTCGGGGAGTTGGAGGCGGTTCGACTTGATTGTGGTTGTCGATTGTGATGAATCTCAACAGATAAGCCGGTTATGCCGGCGAAACGCGATGAGTGAAGAGGAGGCGATGAGGCGCATCGTTGCGCAGATGCCGCTGTCGGAAAAAGTGAAATATGCGGATCACGTCATCGACAATCGCGGTTCGATGGACAATACCCGGGAGCAGGTGGAGGAGTTGATAAAATCGCTCTCCGGGAAGTAAAATAAAAGTGTTGACAAACTTGCTGGAACTTATTACTTTTTCTCATAGTGTTTTTGTCGGCTATTCCTGATACAGTTTCGTCGCCCTAAACTTCAAACGCCATCTGATACGCAACTATTTGGAATTTTAGATAAAGAGAAAAGAATTTGTCTTGGGAAATATAACCACCTTTAGGTTTATCTCTGTCCTCGGATGAATATATTTCCAGAAATGGTTTTATGCGCGCGCCCATGACTGGTTCTGAAAAACACCGAATGCCCGCTTCGCATCGCACCCGGCGATGAGAATCTGCTCTTGAATCGAACATGAAGGAATTTCATCACATCAACCTTACCGCTTGAGGCTAGGAGGAAAAGTCTCCCCGCGCAGAATGTGGCGAGTGATGCAACCAGAAGGCATCATCTCACGTTCCAGGCGGTAAAAAGGTGCCTACCAAACCAAGGAGAAGGGAGTTATGGAAACAGGAACAAAATCTCGCAGTCTGAATTTGGCGGAACTGAAGAAGAAGACCATCGTAGAACTCAACCAGATTCTGAAAGAGTTCAATTCCGAAAGCGCCAGCGGGCTCAGAAAGCAGGATCTGATTTACAAGATATTGGAGGCGCAGTCCGACAAGGATCGCAACGGTGGAGGTGGAACCATCACCGGCGAAGGCGTGCTGGAAATTTTGCCGGATGGGTTCGGTTTCTTGCGTTCGCCCGCATACAACTATCTGCCCGGTCCTGATGATATTTATGTTTCCCCCAGTCAAATCCGTCGCTTCGATCTTCGCACGGGCGATACCGTAGGCGGTGAGATTCGCCAGCCCAAAGAGGGGGAGCGGTATTTTGCGCTTTTGAAAGTCGAGAAAATCAATTTCGAACCACCTGAAGCGAGTAAGGACAAGGTTCTGTTCGACAACCTTACTCCCTTGTATCCGGACCGCAGGATAGGGCTCGAAATATCCGGCGAAGAGGTGAGTTCGCGCGTTCTGGACCTCATGACGCCGATCGGCTTCGGGCAGCGCGGCCTCATCGTCGCTGCGCCGCGAACGGGTAAGACGATGATGCTTCAGTCCATTGCGAAAAGCATCGCGACGAATCACCCCGAAGTTCATCTGATAGTTCTGCTCATCGACGAGCGTCCCGAGGAAGTCACGGACATGGAGCGCTCCGTGCGCGGAGAAGTAATTAGTTCGACGTTCGACGAGCCGGCGTCTCGCCACGTCCAGGTGGCGGACATGGTGATTGAAAAGGCGAAAAGGCTCACCGAGCATAAGCAGGATGTCGTGATTCTGCTCGATTCCATCACGCGATTGGCGCGCGCCCACAACACCATCATCTCGCCGAGTGGAAAAGTTCTCTCCGGCGGCGTGGATTCGAACGCGCTGCAGCGGCCCAAGCGCTTTTTCGGCGCGGCGCGAAACCTCGAAGAGGGCGGAAGCCTCACCATTCTCGCCACGGCGTTGGTGGAAACGGGCAGCCGAATGGACGATGTGATTTTCGAGGAATTCAAAGGCACGGGTAACATGGAAGTTCATCTGGACAGGAAACTCTCCGACAAGCGTGTATTCCCCTCGGTGGACATCAACAAGTCCGGCACCAGAAAAGAGGAATTGTTGCTCAGCCCGCAGGAACTCAATCGTGTCTGGGTGTTGCGCAAGGTGTTGCAGCCGCTGGGCGTGGTGGATTCTATGGAACTCTTGCTCGAGAAAATTCAGGAGACGAAGACGAACCAGGATTTCCTCGCCTCGATGAATACCTAGGCGTGTTCCCAACTTCTTGATTTTGCCTGCTTTTGGGTAGACAAGGCGCTGGAGTTTCGATATAAAGCGCTCTCTTCGTAGAGGAGGGGATGGTGTTTTTTGTGGACAAGACACCTCCTTGAATCGTTTTTTGGAATTGTTTTCGACATTTCGACCCCGAAATTTTGGAGCGCCTGGTTATGAAGGCCGAGATTCATCCTGAGTTGTTCGAGTGCAAGGTCTCTTGCAGTGGTTGCGGCACCGAATTCACGACGTTCTCCACGCGCAGTGAAATCCGGGTGGAAGTCTGCTCGCAGTGCCATCCGTTCTTCACCGGAAAACAGGCGCGAATCGTGGATACCGAAGGCCGCGTAGAGAAATTCATCAAGAAGTTCGAGGGCAAGGAGGTAAGGGTCTCTAAGCGCAAGAGAAAGCAAGCCGTCGCCGAGGAGGAAAGGGTGGCCCTTTTGGAGAGAGAAGCGCATATGGCCGCCGAGAAGGCGGCGGAAGAAAAAGCGCTCAGAGAAGAAGCCAGAAAGAAAAGGGTCGAGGAGCGCGCCGCCAGGCAAGCGGCCCAGGCGCAGAAAGAAGAATCCCCCGAGGCCGAGGCGGTTTCCACCGCGGAGGATGTTTCGCCCGACGCATCGCTTGCGCCCGAAGCCGGCGGAGAAGCCGAGGCGGTTTCCGTGGCGGAGGATGCTTCGCCCGACCCTGAACCGGAAAGAAACGAAGTGTTTCCACACACAGACCGAGAGAAGCTCGAAGAATTTATACGAAGACCCGAGAATATAGATTTGATGAAGAAAGCGTCGGATGAGGGTCGGCCAGCCGTTGACCCGTTGGGGCATAAACTGAGCAAAGAATTTGGCGTGAGCGATAAAGACGATGACCCCAAGAGGTGGGATAACACCAGGAGGTGGATCGGTAGCATAGTGAAGGGCGTAATGGAGCGAATTGGCTACGAGGTTGATCGAACTCGCGGGCGGAACGGTAATGTGCCAATTAGTGGAAACCCCGTGTTTTCGAGTGGTTCTTGTTATAAACAAAAAGAAAAATCCCCTTTAGCCGATGCGACGGCCGCCGTGGCTGAAGATGCTTCACCCGACGCATCGACTGCGCCCGAACCGGGTGGAGAAGCTGATACTGTGCATCCGGAAGTTTATGAAAAATTAAAAGAGGTAGCGAAGTCAGGTGGAATCATCCACTACGGTGATGTTGCCCTCCTCGCTGGCCTGGACATGGGGAACCCGGGGGATCGAGGAAAGCTCGGGGAAATCCTCGGTGCGATTTCCATGCGCGAGCACGAGGCGGGCCGGCCGCTCCTGTCGGCGGTTAGTGTGGGCGCGCGCGACAACAAACCTAGCGCGGGATTCTTCAACCTCGCCATGGAATTGGGGCGACTCCAGGCTGGGGATGATGAAGAGGCCTTTTTCGCGGAAGAACTCAAGAAAGTTTACGCGGCATGGAGTTGATCCCACAGGCGTTGGAGATACTTGCTTTCCGCTAGCATCCCCCTTTTTTCCGGACCACCCCATTCGCTGCCCGTCGGTTGATCCCCATGTTTGAAAAAATTGAACAAATCATCGAAAAACACCAGACGCTGGAGATGCGTTTGTCCGACCCGGCCTTGCTCAAGGACCGCAAAAAATTCGAGCAGACCGCGCGCGAACATAAAGAGCTTTCCCAGGTCGTAAGCGCTTACGAGGAATGGCGCGGATACGGAAACGCCATCAAGGAGGCGAAGGCGCTGCTCGAGGATGCGGACCCGGAGGTGAGCGAACTCGCCGAAGCCGAACTCGAAGATGCGGGCGCGAAGCTTGAAGAGGTGGAAAAGAGGCTGCGCCGGCTTTTACTGCCCAAGGATCCGAATGATGAGAAAAACGTCATCTTGGAAGTTCGCGCGGGCACGGGCGGACAGGAGGCCGCGCTCTTCGCGGCCGATTTGTACCGCATGTACGTTCGCTACGCCGAGGTCCAGGGCTGGAGGGCGGAGGAGTTGAGCAAGAGCGAGAGCGACTTGGGCGGTCTCAAGGAAGTCTCCGCGCTGATCAAGGGCGCAGGCGCCTACAGCCGCCTGCGCTATGAGAGCGGGACGCATCGCGTCCAGAGGGTGCCCGTCACCGAGACGCAAGGTAGAATACACACCTCCGCCGCCACGGTGGCCGTGCTGCCCGAAGCGGATGAAATTGCGCTGAACATCGGAGAGAAGGACTTGAGAATCGATGTCTACCGCTCCTCGGGTCCTGGCGGCCAGAGCGTGAACACCACGGATTCCGCCGTGCGCATCACCCACGTGCCCACCGGCCTCGTCGTCACCTGTCAGGACGAGAAGAGCCAGCACAAAAACCGTGCCAAGGCGATGAAGATTCTCTCGGCCCATCTGCTGGACATGGAAATCCAGAAACAGATGTCCGAGCGTTCCGCGCAACGGAAAAGCCTCGTGGGCAGTGGGGACAGAAGCGAAAGAATCAGGACCTACAATTTCCCCCAGGACAGGATTACAGATCACCGCATCGGCCTCACCCTCCATGGTCTTCCCGGTTTCATGGAGGGGGGAATCGACGAGATGGTCAAACGGGTGATAGAGAGCCGGGAGGCGGAGCGTTTGGCTGAACTGGAAGAAAACACAGAAGTCCACTCCCCGGAATGACGACTTCTCTTTTCGTGGCCCAAAGCGCATCCGAAACAAAAGTAGGTGTGCTCCTGTCCCGCCTGGAAGAACGATTCGCCGAGGCGGGCGTGGATGCGCCCGGCCTGGATGCGCAATTCATTCTGGCGATGGTTTTAGGCTGCGGCGCAGCGCATCTTCACGCACATCCCGAAAAAGTGGTTCCGGCCGAGGCGCTCGCGCGCGTCGAAGCCCTGGCGCGCAGGAGAATCAAGCGCGAACCGATGGCCTATATCGTGGGTGAGCGGGAGTTCTGGTCCATGCCCTTTCTTGTCTCATCGGACGTGCTGATTCCCAGGCCGGATTCGGAGTTGCTCGTCGAGCGCGCCGTGGCGTTGTTGGGAGCGAGGCGAGAGAGCAGGAGCAGGATACTGGACTTAGGCTCCGGCAGCGGTGCGGTGGGGCTGGCTAGCGGGAGCGAATTGCCCGAGGCGCAAATCACCTTGCTCGATGTTTGCCCGAGGACGCTTGAGGTGGCGAAACGAAATACGGAAAGATTCGGCCTCGAAAGCCGAACGAGGCTCGTGGCTTCGGATTTGTTTCACGCGCTCGCAGGTGGGGAGAAATTCGACGTCATTGCCTCAAATCCGCCCTATGTGGCCTCAGGCGAACTGGATGGCTTGATGCCCGAGGTTTCATCGTTCGAGCCCCGGGTCGCGCTCGATGGCGGCGCGGACGGGATGGACCTCATTCGGCGCATCATCGAGGAGGCGCCTTCATGGTTGACGCGCAGGGGATTCTTGCTGGTGGAGATGGACCCGCGCCAGATGGAGAAGGCGGAGGCTGTAGCGGGGCGGCGGGAGAATTATTGCGAGGTGAAGCGCCGCAAGGACCTCGCCGGGCGTGAGAGGGTTCTGGAGCTTCAGAGGAAATAGGTTGTGGAGCAATTTCGTATTCGGGGAGGCAGGCCGCTTCATGGGGAGGCCGAGGCGTCCGGCTCCAAAAATGCTTCTTTGCCGATTCTGGCCGCCGCCATCCTGGCCGATGGGGTCAGCTATGCGCGGCGGGTTCCGGACTTGCGGGATACGAACACCATTTTGCGGCTTTTGGGAGAATTCGGCGTAGAGACGCAAGAAGAATCGCCCGCTCGCATCTCCCTGAACGCCTCGAACATTACCGGCGGCGTCGCGCCCTATGAACTGGTGCAGGCGATGCGGGCCTCCATCCTGGTGCTGGGGCCCTTGCTGGCGCGTTTTGGTCTGGCGCGCGTCTCCCTTCCGGGCGGCTGCGCCATCGGGGCCAGACCCGTCGATCAGCACTTAAAGGGGCTGACCGCCATGGGGGCGGACATCCGTATAGAGCAGGGTTATATCGAGGCCAAGGCCCGAAAGCTCACAGGAGCGCGCATACCGTTCGACCTCACGACGGTGACGGGGACGAAAAATCTGATGATGGCGGCTTCCCTGGCGAAAGGGGTCACCGTTCTCGAGAATGCAGCCTTGGAACCCGAGGTGGTGGCGCTTGCGGATTTGCTGAACCAGATGGGTGCGCGGGTGAGCGGAGCAGGCACGCCCGTGATTGAAATCGAGGGGGTGGAATCCCTCGGGGGATACGACGTGTCCATTCCCTCGGATCGCATCGAGGTAGGAACGCTGATGATTGCGGCCGCCATCACGGGGGGGGAATTGAAGATAAAAAACTGTGAACCCGAGGAGGTGCGCGCACTCACGCATAAGCTGAGCGAGGCCGGCCTGGAAGTTTCCGAAGGCGAGGACTGGGTTCGCGTGCGGGGCGATGGTTCCATGCGGCCCGTGAACGTCAAGACGGCGCCCTATCCCGGATTTCCCACGGATTTGCAAGCGCAGTTCATGGCGTTGATGACGCTGGCGCGCGGGAATTGCGTGATGACGGAGACCATCTTTGAAAATCGTTTCATGCACGCAGCCGAGCTTGCCAGAATGAACGCGCGGATTCACCTCGACGGCCGCACGGCGCATATCGAGGGGGTGGAGCATCTCGCCGGCGCCTCGGTGACGGCGACCGACCTGAGGGCGAGCGCTTCGCTGGTTCTGGCCGGGCTGGCGGCGAGCGGGGAAACCATCGTTCGCAACGTATATCATATCGACAGGGGATATCAGCGGCTCGAGGAGCGGTTGAGGAATCTCGGCGCGGATATCGAACGCGAAGTGGAGTCGTGATGAAAGAGAATCAGGAAAAAGAATTGACCATCGCTCTCCCCAAGGGAAGAATTTTTGGCGAAGCGATCGATTGTCTGGTAATGGCGGGAATCTTGTCGAAGCCGATCTCGGATAAATCCCGGAAGTTGATCTTGCGGGACCCGGAAACGGGCGCCAGGGTCTTGATTTTGAGAAATCACGACGTGCCCATCTATGTGGAGCGCGGCGCCGCCGACTTAGGAATAATCGGCCGCGACGTATTGCTTGAGCAGGGCCGGGACGTATATGAGCCCCTGGACATGAACATGGCGCCTTGCCGGCTCATGGTGGCGGCGCCCGAGGGGATCGCCTGGGAGGATTTGAGCGGACGAATCTCCCTTCGCGTGGCGACGAAATTTCCGGCCATCACCACCCGGTTTTTCGAGCAGATGGGTATTCAGGCCCAGGTCATCCGTCTGTACGGCAACGTGGAGATCGCGCCCGCGACGGGGGTGGCGGACCTGATTGTGGATTTGGTGGACACCGGCGGAACGCTGCGGGCCAATGGCTTGGTTGCGATTCGCGAGATATTCAGCGCGACGGCCAGGCTCATCGCCAACCGGGCGAGCCTGAAGACGAATTACAAGAAGGTGAGCGTGCTGATCGGGCAACTCAAGGAGGTGATCCCTCCTGCCGTTGGAAACCGCTCCCGAAATGGTGCTAATCCATTGTCCAGCGAGGAGAAGGCGTGAGGCGCTTCAGCTACGGGGAGGAGAATTTTGGCGCGGAAATCGAGCGTCTGTCCCTGAGCGGGGAGGATGCGTTCTCTCGCGTCGAGGCCGATGTCGGCGCTATCATCGAGCGTGTGCGCGCGGAGGGTGATGATGCCCTGGTCGAATTGACACACAAATTCGACGGCGTCTCTCTCGACCCCGCGCGCCTCGTCGTCGGTCAAGAGGAGATGGCGCGCGCGCGCGACGCGCTGCCGTCCGAGACGCTTGATGCCTTAAGACTCGCCGAGGAGCGGATTCGCGCGTTTCACGAAGCGCAGATTCCCCGAAAAATCACGATCGAGGAAGCGCCCGGCGAGTGGTTGTCACTCGAACCCACTGCGCTCTCGAGCGTGGGTCTGTATGTGCCGGGAGGCACGGCGGCCTATCCCTCCACGGTGCTCATGAACGCGGTTCCCGCGCGGGTGGCGGGCGTTGGCGAATTGGTTCTGTGTACGCCGCCGGGTGCAAACGGCGAGGTTCCCGCCGCCGTGCTGGCGGCGGCCTCCCTGGCGGGTCTCGAGCGCGTAGTGCGCGTCGGCGGCGCGCAGGCGATAGCCGCCATGGCGTACGGCACGAGAAGCGTCCCCCGTGTGGACAAGATAGTGGGGCCGGGAAACGTATATGTCGCCGCCGCCAAGCGCATCGTGCGCGGACGCGTGGAAATCGACAAGGAGGCGGGGCCGAGCGAGGTGGTCGTGCTCCTGGACGATGAGGCTCTGGCCGAATGGGCGGCGGCGGACTTGCTCGCCCAGGCAGAGCACGACGCGCGGGCGATGGCGGTGGGCGTTTGCTTAGGCGCGGAAGTGGCGGACGCCTTGGGGCGAGAGGTGGAACGCCAGTTGCGCTCCGCCGAAAGGAGCGAAGCGATAGCACAGGCGCTAGAGAATCGCGGCGCGCTCATCGAGGTGGCGTCACGCGAACAAGCCCTGGAAGTCGCGGAAATGCTCGCGCCCGAGCATCTGGAGATATTGATGGAGCGCGCGGAGGAGGCGGCCCGGGGGATCCGCCATGCCGGAGCCGTATTCTGCGGGCCGTGGAGTCCGGTTCCCCTTGGGGATTACATCGCCGGCCCGAACCATGTGCTTCCCACCGGAGGGGCGGCGCGCTTCGCCTCGCCGCTCGGCGTGTATGATTTCATCAAATGGACGAGCAAGGTGTGTTTCGATGCGGACGCCGCCGCGCGGTTGACCGAGCCTGCGGCGAGGCTCGCCGATTTGGAAGGCTTGCCCGCGCACGCGCGGGCCTTGCGCTTAAGGCGCGGCGCATCCTGAGGGGACGCTGGCGGGGCGCTCGTAAATCAAGCATAATCGCACTGCCGAAAGGCGGTGTTTTCACTGAAATTTTCCATCCGCCGGGAGAGAGAAGGTGGCGTCGAGAGCCAAACACAGAAAAGCGCGCGTGAGCAGAAAGACGAAGGAAACCGACTTTTCCGTCGCCATCAACTTAGACGGCGCGGGCGAAGCCGAAATCGGCACGGGGCTAGGTTTTTTCGACCACATGCTCGCGCAAATCGCCCGCCACGGGCTGGTGGACTTGACCGTTCGCGGCAAGGGGGACCTCGACGTCGACGGCCACCACACGGTGGAGGACGTGGGCATCATCCTGGGGCAGACGCTGGCGAAGGCGCTCGGCGATCGGGCGGGCATCACCCGCTACGCCGACGTGCGCCTGCCCATGATGGACGCGCTCGTTCACGTGACGGCGGATTTCGGCGGAAGGGGAAACCTCGTCTTTCGCGCCACATTTCCCGAAACGCAGATAAGCGAGTTCGACACCGCGCTCGTGCGTGAGTTCTTCTGGTCGGTGGCTACCCATGCGGGAATCGACCTCCACATGGAGGTCTGCTATGGGGATAACAGCCACCACATGGTGGAGGCCGTATTCAAGGGCTTTGCGCGGGCGTTGCGGGCGGGGGTTTCGCTCGACCCGAGAGACACGAGCGTGCCCAGCACCAAGGGCGTTTTATAGCGCATCTATTTTGGGTTCCATCATCATGGCTAGCGGATATGACGGCTGAGATCATCGTAGTTGACTATGGCATGGGAAACGTCCTGAGCGTGAAGAACGCTTTGGCCAAAATAGGCGCTAAGGCGGTGCTGAGCGACGAACCCGAGGCCCTGGATGCGGCCTCAGGCGTCATTCTGCCGGGGGTGGGCGGTTTTCCGGATTGCATGGGCGCTTTGGAGGATGCCTGCCTCACCGGACCCCTGCGCCGCGCCATCGAGCGAGGCGTCCCATATCTCGGGATATGTCTCGGCCTTCAGGTTCTCTTCGAGGAAAGCGAGGAGTTCGGGGCCACGCCGGGTTTGGGGGTCCTGCCGGGGCGTGTACGGCGCTTTCCCGAGGGGATGACGGATAACGGCGGCCCGCTGCCCCTCAAGGTTCCGCATATGGGCTGGAACCAGCCGCATTTTCACAGCCAATCCCCGATTCTCGAGGGCTTGCCACAAGGCGCGCATTTTTATTTCGTCCACTCCTACTATGCGGAGCCCTCAGAAGCGGCGCAGCCCTGGATAGCGGCGACCTGTGATTTCGGTGTGCCCTTCATCGCCAGCGTCCACAGGGGAAACCTCTTCGCCACCCAGTTTCACCCGGAGAAAAGCGGCGCGCTCGGCTTGGGCATATTGAAGAAATTCGTCGACATTTGCAGCGCGCATAAAACCTCATCCTCATAGGAACGACCTCGAGCGCGAATCGCCTCGCCCTCCGGCAATGCTTTTTCTGCGATAAATTCCCATACGCATTTGCAATAAAACCCGTTTGGGTTTAATGAGAGGCGCAAGAGAAACGGGGACTTCTCTCAACCAGGGGTAGCTCTTTGATTCTGATTCCGGCGGTCGATCTCAAGGGAGGTAAATGCGTGAGGCTCATTCAGGGCCAAAAGGGCCGGGAGATCGTCTACGGCGACGACCCGGTAGTGTGGGCCTTGCGCTGGGTGGAGCAGGGAGCGCAGAGACTTCATCTCATTGATCTTGACGGCGCCTTCGATGGCGCGCCCGCCCACATTGATGTTCTGACCCAAGTGGCGGAGTCCGTGGAGGTCCCCGTGGAATTCGGCGGCGGCGTACGCTCGGAGGAGTCGCTTGCGGCCGTCCTGGAGGCGGGGGCGAGTTTCGTCATCCTGGGTACGAGCGCACTCCGGAACCCAGAGTTTCTCGAATCCGCCGCCCGCAAAAACCCCGGAAAAATTCTGCTAGGCATAGACGCCAAGGACGGGGAAGTCAGAATCTCGGGCTGGGAGGAGGGAGATTCGGTATCGCCCGAATCGTTGGCGAATCGATTCGCCGGTTTGCCCCTGGCGGGAATCATTTTCACCGACATCAGGCGGGATGGCACCCTGGAGGGTTTCGACCCCGAACCCACGGTGGCGCTCGCCGAGGCCTGTGGTCTGCCCGTCATCGCCGCAGGGGGGGTGAGCAGGCTCGAGGACGTGGAAAAACTGATTCCCCTCGAGGATAGAGGCGTCATCGGCGCCGTCGTGGGGCGCGCCCTGTACGAGGGAACCATGGATTTTCCCAAAGCGATGGAGATGCTCTCTTGCTAGCCAAGCGAATCATTCCCTGTCTCGACGTCAAGGAAGGCCGGGTGGTGAAGGGGGTGAATTTTGAGGGTCTGCGCGACGCGGGCGACCCTGTGGAGTGCGCCGCGCACTATGATGAAATGGGGGCGGATGAAATCTGTTTTCTTGACATCACGGCTTCCAAGGAAAAACGCGGCACCTTGCTCGACATGGTGCGGCGCACGGCGGAGCGCGTGTTTGTTCCGCTCACGGTGGGCGGCGGCGTCCGAGAGGAAGAGGACGTGCGCGACTTACTGAGAGCGGGAGCGGACAAGGTGAGCATCAACAGTGCGGCGCTCAGGGACTCAGGGCTACTCAAGCGCTCGGCGGAGCGTTATGGAAGCTCCACCATCGTGTGCGCCATAGACGCCAAGCGCGTTTCAGACGATGCGCCCCGGTGGGAGGCGTTCACGCATGGGGGTTCGCGCCCTACCGGCAGGGACGCCGTGGCCTGGGCGGAGGAGGCGTGCGCGTTGGGTGCAGGCGAGATTCTCCTGACCAGCATGGACAGGGACGGAACCAAGGACGGGTATGATTTGGCGCTCACGCGCACGATTGCCGAGCGGGTGAGCGTGCCCGTCATCGCTTCGGGCGGTGTGGGGAATCTTGAGCATCTCTACGAGGGTTTGGAGGAGGGCTGCGCCGACGCCGTTCTGGCCGCTTCGATCTTTCATTTCGGTGATTATTCGGTCGAGGAGGTGAAAATCTATCTGCGCGAGCGCGGCATGGAGGTAAGACTGTGAGCGAGCCGGGCATTCCCGAGGTCAAATGGAACGAACAGGGTCTGGCCCCCGCCATCTGCCAGGATGCGGGGACGGGACAGGTCCTGACCCTCGCCTGGGTGAACGAGGAATCGCTCCGCCTCACGCTGGAGAAGGGAACCGTCCACTTCTGGTCCCGCTCACGCGGGGAACTTTGGCACAAGGGTGAAACGTCGGGAAATTATCTGCGCCTGGTCTCGGCGAGGCTCGATTGTGATGCGGATGCGCTGGTGTTCATCGTAAGGCCCGACGGGCCGGCCTGCCACACGAACCGGATGTCGTGTTTTTTCAACGAAGTTCCGGCGCCTGTGCGGGAAGGGGGCGGTGCGGTGCTCGATTTCGATCAGAATCTGCTCGAATCGATTTATCGCTTGATCCTGGAGAGAAAAAAGGCGGGCGATACGGATTCGAGCTACGTGGCGCGCCTGTTCTCCAAGGGAGAGGATAGGGTGCTTAAGAAAATCGGGGAAGAAGCCACCGAAGTCGTCATGGCAATGAAGGACGGCGACCCCGACGATATAACGAACGAGGTGGCCGATTTGTGGTTTCACGCCCTGGTGGGTCTGGCCGCGCACGATGTGCCGCCCGGGCGGGTTTTTGCGGAACTCGCGCGCCGGTTCGGGCGTGGTGGTAGGCCGGAATCCGAGAGATAGGGCCGTTTCGCCGAAAATCCGCTGATTCGCCGTTCAAAGCAACATTTTATTATTTTCATTTTGTTTGACAATTTCACTATCAACTCCTATATTGTCGATTGATAATGGAGATAATACGCAATCTGTGGGTTTGATGTTATAAACTCTTGAATTTCAAAAAGATACGGGATGGCAAGAGTCGTCCCCATTGTTTTGTTCATGGCCATTTCGTTCTTCGGTTCACCTTGAAGAACGGCCGACGAGAAGGACTCCGAGCACTACTTCGCCCCATAGGCATTGCCGACTGATTCCATTGAGATATGTCGGAAAAGAATCGCCAAATCTTGAAGCGAGATTTCCTGAATACGCCGTTTTGTCCCGCTATCGGACGAAGCGCATGATTCATCGTTGAATCTATTATCCGTGGGTGCTGGTTGATGGATGATCGGACACTGCAAGGCATTGAATTCGCGAGTGTACTGAGGCTGCTGGAGGCTCGCTGCGCCTCCGCATCCGGCGCGCTTGAGGCTGCTGCGCTCGTTCCGGCCAGATCGTCTTTCGAAGTCGATACCTTGCTTGATGAGACGGATGAGGTAATGGCGCTTCTCGGCGCCGGGGAGTTCATGCCACTGTCTGCATTCGATGATCCGCGAGAATGGCTCGAGGACATCAGGCGCCGCGGAGGGAACCTCGAAGGCGAGAAATTCCTGTCGATTCTCTCGTTGCTGAATCTTGCCTCCGATGTGCGCCGCTTCGTGGAGGAGCGCGCCGAGAGGCTGCCCAGGCTCAGGATGCGCATTCATGGTGCGGACATGCAATACCCTCTGGCCGCGCGAATCCGGCGTATTCTCGATGAGCGTGGCGAGGTGCGCGACGACGCGAGCTTCGAGCTTCAGGAATCGAGAGCCAAGCAGCGCGCGCTGAGGGCCGAGATACGGCGTCTGCTCGACAGGGTGATGGCCGCGCATCCGAATGCGGTTCAGGAAAATCTGATCGTTCAGAGGCGTGAGCGGTATCTGATTCCCGCCAAAACGGTTTTCAGGCGCTCGTTCGAGGGCGTGATCCAGGATCGCTCCGCGAGCGGGGAGACGGTGTTCGTCGAGCCGCTTTCGGCGGTGCCCGTCAACAACGCCATTGCCGAGGAGCGCGAGGCCGAGCGCGCGGAGGTGGAGAGAATCTTGCGCGAACTCACCGCGGAGGTGATGGCGGCGCGCGAGTCCATCGAATATCTGGTGAAATGCCTGGCGGCGCTCGACCTCATTTGGGCGAAAGGACGCCTGGGGGCCGATTGGCGCGGCTCGCGTCCTCAGGCGAGCGCGGACGGCAGCATCAGGCTAAGAGCCGCGCGTCATCCGCTTCTCACGGCGGGTGTGGGTGCGGTGCCTAAGGAACAAGTGGTGCCCATCGACCTCGAAGTGGGAAGGGGCGGGGTTCGTCAACTCCTCATCACTGGACCCAACACGGGCGGCAAGACCGTGGCGCTCAAAACGGTGGGCCTTTGCGTGGCGCTTCACCAGTGCGGCGTCCCCATACCGGCTGCGCCCGAGAGCGCGCTTCCCGTCGTAAAGACGCTCGTCGCCGACATCGGCGATGAGCAGGACATCCATCAGAACCTGAGCACCTTCTCGGGCCACATGGCGCGCGTCTCGGGCGCGGTGCGCGAGGCAAAAGAAGGCGTGCTCGTGCTCTTGGACGAGTTGGGCTCCGGCACCGACCCTGCCGAGGGTTCCGCCATCGGCGTCTCCGTGCTCGAGCATCTGGCGGCGCGCGGCGCGCTTTGCATCGTGACGACGCACCACGACGCTCTCAAGCATTACGCCTATGCGGCTGCGCACGCCGAGAACGCATCGGTCGAGTTCGATGCCGATGACCTCTCGCCCACCTACCGGATCCGCATGGGTGCGGCGGGACCGAGCAACGCCATGTCGGTGGCCGAGAAGATGGGTTTGCCCGAATCCGTGCTGGCGCGTGCGGATGCACTGCTCATGAAAGGCCCTGTTCAGGTGGATCGCCTGATGGCGAATCTCTCCGATCAGGCACGCGAGATTGCCGAAAAAGAAGCCGACCTGGCGGCCCGGCGGGCGCAGATTGAGGCGCGGGAGAGCGAGCTGGAATGCCGGATGCGCGAGGAGGCACTCGAAAAAAGCGATGAGGCGGCCCGTTTTTTGAAAGAGTTGAGGCGCGAGGCCGATGGCCTCCTGAACGAGATGCGCGGTGCGCACGAGATGGAAGAATCCAAGCGAATCGCGCGCGAGCGCATCCGTGAGATGAGCGTGAAAATCGAAGAAGCGCTCCCTCCGAGGGAGGAGGCGGCTGTGCTGCGCGCCCCGGTTTCGTGCCGCGTAGGAGACAGGGTCCGCATCCCGCTCATGAACTGTACTGGAGAGGTGTTCGCTTTCCACGGAGAGGATGAACTGACCGTGTCGGTGAATGGCAAATCTCTGCGCCTGGCTTGTAGTGCGGTGGAGGTTTTGGATGATGCGTCGAGCGCGCCGCACAGGCGGGTCACGGTGACGCACGACGTCGAATCGAGGGGGGGCGATTTCTCGCCCGAACTCCAGTTGCGCGGCGTACGCGCCGAGCGCGCCCTCGAGATGGTGGAGAAATATCTCGACGACGCCGCGATCGTGGGGATAGCGTCGGTTCGCATCGTCCACGGCAAGGGTGAGGGGGTTCTCTCCAAGATCATCGCGGAGCGTTTGAAGGAACATGCCCTGGTGTCGAAGTTCGGCCCCGCCCGGCCGGAGGAAGGGGGCTGGGGCGTCACAAACGTGGAGTTGGCCCTGCACCGATGATTCGTTTTCTTTGATGAGGTAGTGGAATGGGACGCGTACCTGACGAGGTAGTCGATCAGATAAGAGACGGCGCTCCGATAGAAGACGTCGTCGGGGAGTTCGTGCCCCTCAAGAAAGCGGGTACGAACTACAAGGGGCTTTGTCCGTTCCATGACGAGAAAACACCTTCGTTCAACGTGAACCCGCGCATGGGCATTTACAAATGTTTTGGATGCGGGGCGGGGGGCAACGCCTTTCAGTTCCTGATGCAGCACGAGGGATTGAGCTTTCCCGAGGCGCTCTCGCGCCTGGCGAAGCGCCAGGGCATAGACCTCTCCCGCTATGAGGAATCCTCGGGGCGAAGCCCCCAAAAACCGGAGGCGCGGCAGAAGATATTGGCCATAAATCGCATGGCGGCCGATTTTTTCGGGGTGGCGCTCGAGAGCAACCCGGGCGAGAGGGGCCGCCGGTATCTGGCCGAGCGCGGCGTCACGAACGAGGCGCGAGAGAGGTTTCGGATCGGGTTTGCGCCGCCGCGCTGGGATGCACTCATCAAGGGTGCGGGGGGAAGGGGAGTGTCTCCCGATGAACTCGCGGATGCGGGCCTTGCCGTTCGGCGCGAGGATGGGAGCGGGTTTTACGATCGCTTCAGGGACCGCATCATGTTTCCCATCCGCAACCACGAGGGCGAAATAGTGGGTTTCGGCGGGCGCTCGCTGCCCGATAGCGATTCGCGCCACGCCACCGCGAAATACGTGAATTCGCCGGATACGGCGCTCTTCAAGAAGGGAAGAACCTTATATGGCTTTTATGAGGGCAGAGAGGCGATTCGCGAGAAAAAGCGCGTCCTGGTGACGGAGGGATATTTCGACGTCATTTCGCTTTGGCGACATGGTTTTCGAGAGTCCGTGGCGCCCCTCGGCACAGCGCTGACCTCAGAGCACATCAGGAGCCTTAGGGCGCACGCCGAGGAACTCGTATTCGTCTTCGATCCCGATGCCGCGGGTCTTGCGGCTTCTCAGCGTGCAGGTTCGGTGGCGGGCCAGATGCTCGGTCTCGCGGGCGCGCCCGATCAACTCGTGGCCAGCGATGTCCTGCGTAAGGATTTCATCGACCGCGACGGAGCGGGCGCCGTGCGCCTCAAGGTGGTGAACCTGCCCGAAGGGCGCGACGTCGACACGTTTTTAGGGGAAAACGGCGCGGAGGATTTTGCCCGCATACTCTCCTCCGCCGAGGGCATTTTGGAGAACACCGCCAAAGCCGCGATGGCCGGGATCGCCGCAGGCGCGGGCCAGGCAGAGAAAATCGAAGCCATCCAGCGGCTTTTGCCCATTCTCGGGGCTTGCCACCGCAGCGTTCAGGACCAATATTTGGCTTTGCTGGAGGATCAACTCGGGATTCCCTATCCCACGCTGACCGCCATGGTGAAACGGATGCTGGCGGAAAACGCCCGGGAACGATCGCCCCGAAAAGAGGAAAATAAGATCGACTTGCTCGGGGAGAACCTCGAGCGTCCAAAATTCGAGACGGACGCCTTGCAGCTTTTGCTCATGAAACCGGAGTTGGCGTTAGAGGTGCCCGATGGCCTCATGACAGACCCGGCGGTGAACGAGGTTCTCGCCCTCATGAAATCAAAGGATGCGGCTTCGCTCACGGCGGCTTCTCTCGCGGACAGGCTGGAGAGTCCGGGAGCGCGCGCGCTGGTAGTGGAACTGGCCGTCGTGGAGGTGGAGCCCGAAGAGGTGGAAGCGGAACTCTTCGATTGTATCGAGAGGCTCAAAGAACGTCGACGGCGAAAGGTAGAGGAGGATTTGCTGAAAGTCATCGAACAGACGCGCAAGGAAGAAGGGGAGGATTCCCCTGAACTATGGAAACTGCTGGAGCGGAAAAACGCGCTTCTGCGCGAGCGGCAGAGAGCGGCCTCCCCGCGTTGAGGCGTTTTAAGCAGATTTTAATTTTCATGGACTCGCAGTTGTTCAACTGCCTGGCGGGATGAAAAGGAGAGCGACATTGGCGCAAGCGACGCAGACGAAAAAAGAGAAAAAAACGGATGACGTCAAGAATTTAATCGACCTCGGCAAGGAAAAAGGTTTTCTCACCTATGAGGAGGTCAACGACGTTCTGCCGCCCGACGTCACCTCGCCCGAGGTCATCGATGACATCATGGTGCTTTTCAGCGACATGGACATCGATATTCTCGACAACGAGTCGGCGGAGAAGCGCGCCGCCAAGAAAAAGAGCGAGTCGGCGAGTTCGACGAAAGAAGGGTCGGAGACGATCAGTTCGTTCGATGATTCCACTTACGGGAAAACCGACGACCCCATGCGCATGTACCTGCGCGAGATGGGGCAGATTCCCCTTCTGAGCCGAGAGGGCGAAATCACTATCGCCAAGAGGATAGAGGAGGGCCAAATCGAAGTGTGCCAGGCGACGGTGAGCACGCAGGTGGCGATAGACGCCGTCCTGGACTTGGCCGATCAGCTCAAGAAAGGCGAAATCAGCGTGACCGACCTCGTCGTCGTCACCAACGAAACCGCCTCGGACGACGAGGAGAGGGAAAAGCCCACGTATGAAGAGGACAAGAAGCGCATACTCAAGCTCGTGACCAGGCTGAAGACGCAGCTTCGCACGATGGAAAAGAAAAAAACGGAGGGAGACAAGCCCGCCTCCTTGCAGAGAACGCGCGACAAGGTGGCGGCCTGCATCCGTGAAATGAATCTGCGGCCCGAACGCGTCGACACCATCGCCGATCGGGTGAAGTCTTATGTCGAGTCGATGCGCAAACATCAAAAGGAAATCGAGGGATATCTCCAGCAGGTGGAGATGGAGGAACCCGAATTGCGTGCCGTGATTCGCGAAGTCTCCAGGTCCAAGGGGAAGAATGGTTCCGCGCTTCGGACCGTCGGCGAGAAGCGCATTCCCGTTCCCATTCTCGCTGAATATGATCGCCGCATCAAAAACGTGCGCCGCAAAATCCGCATAACGGAAAAAGAGGCGGGTGCCTCGCGTGAGGAACTCGAGAATTCCCTGAGGATGATTCGCCGCGGCCGCCGCAAGGACCGCCAGGCGAAAAAAGAACTCGCCGAGGCGAACCTGCGCCTCGTCGTGAGCATCGCCAAGAAATACACGAACCGCGGTCTCCAGTTCCTGGACCTGATTCAGGAGGGCAACATCGGCCTGATGAAGGCGGTGGACAAGTTCGAGTACAAGCGCGGCTACAAGTTCAGCACATACGCCACCTGGTGGATTCGTCAGGCCATTACCCGGGCGATTGCCGATCAGGCGAGGACGATTCGGATACCCGTGCATATGATCGAGACCATCAACAAGCTCATCCGCACTTCGCGACAGCTCATTCAAGAGCTTGGGCGCGAGCCGTTGCCCGAGGAAATCGCCCGCAAGATGGATATGCCGGTCGACAAGGTGAGAAAGGTGCTCAAGATCGCCAAGGAGCCCATCAGCCTCGAGACGCCCATCGGCGAGGAGGAAGACAGCCAGTTGGGCGACTTCATCGAGGACAAGAAGGCGGAGGTGCCGCAAGATTCCGTCATCAAGCTGAATCTCAAGGAGCAGACCCAGAAGGTTCTCCAAACCCTGAGCCCACGCGAGGAGAAGGTGTTGCGCAAGCGCTTCGGCATCGGGGCGGAGAATGAGCACACGCTCGAGGAAGTGGGGCAGGATTTCGACGTCACCCGCGAGCGTATTCGCCAGATTGAGGCGAAAGCGCTCAGGAAACTCCGCCATCCCTCTCGGAGCAAGAAGCTCAAGAGTTTCATCGAAGAGGAAGTTTGAGTCGAAAACCTCGTGCGATTGACATTGAACGCGCGCGGGGGCCATATATTCACAGTCGAATGGGCGCCCGAGGCGGAGGATGCATCGATCCCCCGATGCGCCCCTCTTAACGGTCGCGCTGCTATCGGGCCCATAGCTCAGCGGTAGAGCCGCCGGCTCATAACCGGCTGGTCCTTGGTTCGAATCCAGGTGGGCCCACCACGCGATTTCTGATTGACCACCGAAGCGATGCGAGGAGTATGGCGCAGTGCACCCGGAATTGGCGGCATTGATTGAGCTTCAGGCGGTTGATGTCAAGATGGATGAATGCCGCGATGCGATTTCGAAAATTCCCGTTTCCATCGAAAAGGAAAAGCGGTATTTAACGGGGTTCGAGTCGTCCGTGGAGGAACTCGAAAAAGAGGTGGAAGCCGCCAGGAAAAAACTGCGCGAAGCGGAGGGGGAAATTCAATCCTTCGATCAGAAGTTGAGAGACACGCGCGCCAAGCAGGCCCTCGTGAAAACGAACGAGGAGTACCGCGCCCTGGGGCTGGAGATAGAGGGCTATCAAAAAAGAATCAGCGATATCGAGGATACCGTTCTCGAGATCATGGAGAATATGCCGGCGTATGAGGAGAAGCTCGCGAGCGCGCGCGGCGAATTGGAAACGGCGCGGGGCAAGGTGCAGGGCGAGGTGAAGAAGTATGAGAATCACCAGGCGGAGTTCGAGCGTGAATTGAACGAGTTTGTCGGTAAGTCGGAAGTCCTCGCAAAGGATGTGAGCGAGGATTGGATGAGGCGCTACAGGGGCTTGAGAAAATCCCGGAAAGGGCTGGCCGTTTGCGCCGTCGCTAATCGCACCTGCCAGGGTTGCCGCACGGCGGAGACCATCAAGCGCTTTTTGGAGATCAGGGATTCGAAGGACAGGATTTACACTTGTTCGAGTTGTCACCGCATCCTGTATTACGAAGAAGGCGAGACAGTGGAGTTGAGCCTGCCGGTGGATGCCGAGTGAGAACGGGCCATCTGCGGATTCACACCGATGGCGCCGCGCGGGGAAATCCGGGTCCTGCAGGGGCCGCCGCCCTGTTGTATGACGATGCGGGCAATTGCGTGGCGCAGGAAACCAGGTATCTGGGCACGGCGACGAACAACGTGGCGGAATATCAGGCGTTTTTGCTGGGTCTGGAGCGCGCGGTGAAGCTTGGCGCCGAGAGCGTGGAAGTCGTGACGGATTCCGAACTCATGGCTCGCCAGTGGAGCGGTGAGTATCGGGTCAGGAACAAGGCCCTCAAGCCCTTGTATGAGCGGGCGAAGGTAGCGGCCAGGGAATTCGGCTCCATTGAGGTGCGCCATGTGCGCCGCGGAGAAAATACGGCGGCCGACGCCGCCGCCAATCGCGCCATCGACAGCGGGATGGAATGAGGAGGCGCATTCGCGCGACCCACCGCTTGTCGGTTGTGTAATTGATGGCGCGAGAGTATGAAAATATCTACCGGAGTGGGCTGCGCGGCCGCGCGCAGCATCGTCTGCGGGAGGAAAGTCCGGGCTCCACAGGGCAGGGTGGTGGATAACGTCCACCAGGGGTGACCCTCGGGAAAGTGCCACAGAAAACAAACCGCCCCGCTGAGTCGGGGTAAGGGTGAAACGGTGCGGTAAGAGCGCACCAGCAGTCCGGGTGACCGGGCTGGCTCGGTAAACCCCACCCGGAGCAAGGCCAAATAAGGGGATGTTCGAGGGCGGCCCGTCCGAGTCCCCGGGTAGGCCGCTTGAGGCGGTGGGTAACCATCGTCCCAGATAGATGGCCGCGGACCCGCCATCGGCGGGTAACAGAACCCGGCTTACAAGCCCGCTCCGGTCGATATGAGTCAGGTGTGCGCTCCACAAACCGCGAAACCGCCCGCCTCGCGTCTCCCGATGCGCCGCTAAGGAGTCGTCGATCGAACGGGGGCGAGCGTTGGGGTTGTGCGGGGCGCTTTTTCCCCTCGAACAGGACAAAGAAGACAGGTGCGAATGGAACCCGAAGTATCACAAAAAACACTGGAGCCATTGCTCATCGCCGCCGGTGCGGTTCGGGCGGCGGAGGCGATATCCTCTCATCTGAGGCCGACTCCCACCCGTCCCACCGAGCATTTCTCCGAGCAGTTGGGTGTGGAGATTTATCTCAAGCCGGAGAATTTTCAGCGGACGGGCTCATTCAAGGTGCGCGGCGCCCTTTACGCGCTGCAAAAACTCGAACCGGCGCAACTCCAGTGGGGCGTCGTCACCGCGAGCGCGGGGAACCACGCCCAGGGCGTCGCCTTCGCGGCAAAGCAGTTGGGCGTCAGGGCCCTGGTGGTGATGCCGGAGGCCACGCCGAACACCAAGCTCGACGCCGTACGGGCCTTGGGCGCCGAGACGGAGTTGTTCGGAGCATCCTTCGATGACGCCTATGCGCGCGCCCGTGTCTATGAGGAAGAGCGCGGCCTGACGATGATACCTCCTTTCGATCACCCCGACGTCATCGCGGGCCAGGGCACTTTGGGTCTCGAGATACTGGAGGAAGTGCCGGATGCGGGAACCATCATCGTCCCCGTCGGAGGCGGCGGCCTCATCTCGGGTCTCGCCGCGGTGGTGAAAACCCGAAAGCCCGACGTGCGCGTCATCGGCGTAGTGGCGGAGGGGGCCGCGTCGCTCATGCGCTCGCTGGATGCTGGGAGAATAATCGAGTCGAAAACGGTTCAGACGATTGCGGACGGCATCGCCGTCAAGAGAAACGGAGAACTTTGTTTCCCCTTGATTCAGGACCTTGTGGATCAGGTAGTTTCGGTCTCCGACGATGCGATGGCCAACGCCATTCTGGGACTTCTCGAGCAGGAGCGGATGCTGAGCGAGGCGGCAGGAGCCTCCTCCCTGGCGGCGCTCATCGAGAGGAAAACCAGGGTGAGCGGGAAGGTGGTCGCCCTGATCAGCGGGGGGAATCTCGACGTCAACCTGCTCTCGCGGATCATCGGCAAGGGGTTGGCCCTTGCGAACCGCTACGCGCGGATACAGGTGCCGCTGCACGATGCACCCGGCGCGCTGATGCGCCTTTCGAAGATCGTGGCCGATTGCCGGGTGAACATCATCCACATCGAGCACGACAGGCTTTCGACGGAAGTGCCCATCAACCATACACTCTCGACGCTACACATGGAGGTGCGCGGGCGTGAGCATCTCGAGCGGTTGATACAGATTCTGCTGCAAGAAGGATACGAAGTGCGCCGGGAGGAAACATAGGCCATGAGCGACAAGCGTCGCGCCATCATCAGCGTGAGCGACAAAACAGGCGCGGTGGAACTCGGCGCCGCCCTGGCCGAGGCGGGCTGGGAAGTGCTCTCCACCGGCGGCACGGCCAAATCGCTGCACGACGCGGGCGTCCCCGTGCGGGAGGTTTCCGATTATACGGGACATCCCGAAATCATGGGCGGGCGCGTCAAGACGCTTCATCCCAAGGTTCTGGGCGGCATCCTGGCGCTCCTGCCCGAGCAGGAAGAGGAGATGCGGGCGAACGACATCACGCCCATCGACCTGGTGGCGGTGAATCTCTATCCCTTCAGAGAGACTGTCGCCAAACCCGGTGGCATGCGTGAGGAGGCGATAGAGCAAATTGACATCGGCGGCCCCACCATGGTGCGCGCGGCTTCGAAGAACCATGGCCGCGTGGCTGTGCTCGTCGACCCGGCTGATTACCCAGAAGCCATCGCCCACATCCGAAACGGCGGCGACTTTCCGCCGGATTGGCTGGCGGGTTTGGCCCTCAAGGCGTTTCGCCACACCGCGAGTTATGACGCCGCCATATCCGGCTATCTCGGCGGCGGTGATTCGGATCCCCTTCCAGAGCGGATCGAGGCGAATCTCGAGCGCGTTCAGACCCTTCGCTACGGGGAAAACCCCCACCAAAAGGGCGCGCTGTATCGGTTGGACGGCCCGGGCGGGTTTTCTCTTTGCGATGCGGAGGTTTTGGGCGGAAAGGAACTCTCCTTCAACAATCTGCTGGATGTGGCCGCCGCCGCCGAACTCGCGCATGATTTGGAGGGTGTGGGCTGCGCCATCATCAAGCACACGAATCCGTGCGGCGTAGGCTTGGGGGATACCCAGGCGGCCGCCTATGAGCGCGCGCTCGCATGCGATCCGGTTTCGGCCTTCGGCAGCGTAATCGGCTATAACCGCAAAGTAGACGCGCAGACGGCGGAGGCCATGAGAAAACTCTTCGTCGAGGCGGTGGTCGCGCCCGGTTTCGACGATGAGGCGCTCGCCATCATGCGGAAGAAGAAAAATCTCAGAATCCTGCGCCTTGACGGCTTGGGGGACAATTCCCCGCCTGCGGGCATGGACATGCGCTCGATACCCGGCGGGGTTCTCTTGCAGGAGCGCGACTGCCTATCGGACGAGGAGTTTCGCTGGGAGGTCGTGACCCCCCGCGCGCCCTCGGCGGATGAGGAAAAAGCGCTCAGAATCGCCTGGCGCGTGGCGCGCCACGTCAAGAGCAACGCCATCGTCATGGCCGATAAGGATGGCACTGTGGGCGTGGGCGCGGGCCAGATGAGCCGGGTGGATTCCACCCGCCTTGCGGCCGAACGCGCCGTCTTGCCGCTCGCCGGCTGCGCCCTGGGCTCGGATGCCTTCTTCCCCTTCCGCGACGGGGTCGATGCCGCGGCTTCCCACGGGGTGAAGGCGATTGCCCAGCCAGGAGGCTCCATGCGCGATGAAGAAGTCATCCAGGCGGCGGCCGAGCACGATATCGCCATGGTATTCACGGGCAGACGCCACTTCAGACATTGAGATGTCCCTAGATATCCTCACCCCTCCCATTCTGGAAGATTCACTCGCGCCGTCCGAGACGCTGCGGCGGGTCGAGGTTTTTCTGAACGCCCTGGCCGCGCTGCCCAAGAAATCTTGGCGCACGCGCTTTGACCCTCGCGGCATCAAGGTGGAGGGGCCGGGCCTCACCCGGGCCGCACGATTGTTTGAAATCCTTGAAGTCCCCGGTGCGGGGCAGTCGGTGGTTCACGTCGTGGGAACGAGCGGCAAAGGCTCTACCGCGCTCATGATGGCGCAGTCCCTCCTGGCGTCGGGCAAGAGAACGGCGGCTTTTTTCTCGCCCCACCTCACCTCGATCCTCGAGCGTTTCTGGATTCGGGGCCGTTTCGCCGAAGCCGACCTCATCGGGCGATGCGCGAAAGGGCTCGCCGCCGCCGCCGCGCAGATGGCAGATGAACCCGAGTTCGGGCCGCCCTCGTTTTTCGAGTCGACTCTCGCGCTTTTGCTTTTGATGGCCAGGGAAGAAGAGTGTGAATACCTCGTCCTGGAAGCGGGGCTGGGAGGCGCGTTCGACGCTACGAACGCCGTGGGTCCCGCCGTACTCGACGTGATCACCTCGATCGGCCTGGACCACACCGATTTGCTCGGCGATTCCATCGAGCAGATTGCGCGTGACAAGGCGGGCATCATTACGGAGAAAGGCCGCGTCATCTCGCAAATCGTCTCGCACGAGGCGCGCGCCGAAATCGAGCGCGTCGCCTTCGAGCGCGAGGCTCTTCTGTGTTCTCCGCCTCGCGTGGAGAACCTGGACTTGCGCCCTAATGGCGCTTTTTTCGATCTGGAGTTCGATGACGGCATTCGGTGGGAAGGTTTCTCGACCCCCATGCCCGGCGCTCATCAGGCCCAAAACGCGAGCCTCGCCGCCGGAGCAGGCCGACTCTTGGGGCTGGACGATCGGGAGGTGCGATGGGGCGTGGCCTCGGCGCGCCTGCCGTGCCGGATGGAACTGGTGCAGTCCGGCCCTAAGGTCCTGCTCGATGGCGCGCACAACCGCGATAAGGCGCAAGCACTGGTGGAGGGTGTCTCGAACTGGGCGTTCGAGCGTCTCATCTTCGTTCTCGGGGCGGTGAACGACAAGGATTTCGCCGGGATGGCGGAGGTGTTCGCACCCGTGGGAGACAGGTTTTTCGTGACGCTTCCTCCGGCGAACGCGCCGAGGCCCGGCTTGGCGCCCGATGTTTTTGCGCGCGCGCTCGAAGAGGTGGGGGCCGGAGGCGTGGAAACGCGCATCGACGCATGGGGGGTGCTCGACGAGGCGCTCGAGGAGGCGGGGGAGAACGACCTCATCATCATCACGGGGTCGATGTTCCTCGCCGGAGAACTCAGGCGCCGCTGGGTGAGCGAGGAGCGGATCGTAGAGAGTGGTAGCGCGTTTCCCCCCGAGACGCTCCCATGAGGGAGGGCTTGCGCTTCAGCTCAGTGAACTGGACTCCCGCGCCCGCCGTGAAGTGTCGCGGACGTGAACTTGATTTCGAGCGAGTGCGCATCATGGGCGTCTTGAACGCCACGCCAGACAGTTTTTCCGACGGCGGGGAATTTCTGGACCTCGGGATGGCGCTCGAACAGATCGCGCGGATGACGGAAGAAGGAGCCGACGTCATTGACGTCGGCGGCGAGAGCACCCGGCCCGGATCGCAGGGGGTGGCCGAGGCGGATGAAATCCGGCGGATCATCCCGATTTTTGAGCGAATGGACAAGGACAAAGGCCCCCTCGTTTCGGTCGATACGTCTAAGGTCGGGGTGGCGCGGGCGGCGCTCGAAGCCGGTGTTCACATGGTAAACGACGTCACGGGCCTATGTGATCCCGAGATGCGTGCGGTTATTGCAGATTCTGGTGCGGCGGCCATCGCCATGCACATGAAGGGCGAGCCGCGCACGATGCAGGAGAGTCCCGAATACGAGGACCTCATGGGCGAGTTGTCGGGCTATCTCCTTGAGCGCGCGCGCCGGGCCGAGCGGGACGGGATTGCGTCCGTTCTCATCGACCCGGGTGTCGGTTTCGGAAAATCATGGGATCACAACCTCGAAATATTGAGGCGGATGGATGTGCTCAGGGATTTGGGTTATCCCCTGGTCGTCGGGGCTTCGAGAAAGGGTTTCATCGGGGCGATCACGGGCGTCGAAGCGGCGGGAGAGCGGTTGATCGGCTCGAAAGTCGCCGAAGCCTTCGCCGTGATCGGCGGGGCGGATATGATTCGAACCCACGACGTGGAGACGGCTGTCGAAGCGGTGCGCATGGGTGAGGCCATTCGCCGGGGAAGCGTCGGCCCTTGAGGACGCTCCATACCGTCTCCCCGTTCCAGCCCGGAACAAGTCGATTTTGATGATTCGCCCGAATCTTGGTCTCATCGGTTCGTCATAATGGAAGACCGGCGTTTTGATTGAATACATTTTCGAGTTCTGATGGATGCTGCCCGTCGCGTTTTGCGTGTGCCTCACGGCGACGAGCACGAGCGTGGAGGGCGCGGTTTTCTTCGCCCCCATATTCATCCTCCTCTTTCCCTGGGCGGCGGGTGTGACCATCGTTCCCCTGGAGGCCGTTTTCTTGGCGCTTTCCATCGAGATTTTCGGTTTCGGCAGCGCGCTTACCGGCTACATGAGAAGAAGACTGGTAGATTACGAGATTGCCAAACAGGTGCTCATCGTGTCCATCCCCGTGGGTATGGCGTTTGGTTTTCTGGCCCATTCGGTGCCCGCCAGGCTCATTCTGGGCCTTTTGGGCGGGATGATGGTGCTTCTCTCCGCCGCCATGCTCTTCGCTTTCTTCCAGGGCGGAATCCAGGAAGCGGAACAGGCGCAAGGCGCCGGAAAACCCACCCGGATGGATGCGGCCGGCAGAAGGTACTGGTATCGCTACGAGCACGGGGCCTTCAGCTACGGCTGGTCGGCCTTAGGGGGAATTCTCGTGGGTTTTACGGGCATCGGCATCGGTGAGCTCACGACCACCGCCTTGATCGTGAAGGACAAACTGCCCGTTCGCGTGGCGGTGGGCACGGGGATACTGATCGTCTTTGCGACGGTGCTGCCCGCCACCCTGGTGCATGCCTACGTGTTTTCATCCGGCGAGGTGAACGTGCACTGGAACATCCTGTTCATGACGATCCCCGCGGTCGCCTGCGGCGGCCAGATATCTCCCTTCATCAACAACCGCGTCGACGGCGAGAAGATGAAGGTGTTTCTCTCCTTCGTCTTCATCTTCGTGGGCGCTTTGCTTCTCTGGCGCTCCTTCGGCGGTTAGGCTGAGTCCACTTGGATAACACCCGTCCCGTCGTCGTCATCGGCCCCGGCGCCGTGGGAACCATGCTTGCGGCGCAACTGCAAAGAAATCTCCCTGGGCAAAAAATTTATCTGGCGGGCTCCGAAGACCCGAGCCCCGAGACGTCCGCACACCTGGCTGAAATAAAAGATAGCGGCGTCAGAGTCCACGGCGAGGCGGTCTATACGGCTCGCCCCCTGGTGTGCGCTGGAGCCATGAACCTCACGGCATCGTATCTTTTTTTCACCGTGAAAGCGGGACGAATCACAGCGGCAGCGACGGAATTTTCAAAAATGGCGGGAGAGGGAACCATCGCGGCTATTTTCTCGAACGGGTTGGACGTTTGTACAGATCTTCCGCCTTCTTATCGGGAACGCGGGATTGTGAGGGGTCTCGTCAACACAGGGGCCGAGATCACGAAACCAGGACACGTGAACCAGTTCGGTGCGCTGCATGTCACCTTGGCTCCGGAGCCGGAGGCCGTGGAGGACGCCGCTCTCGTGAGGCGATTGGCGGAATTTTTGGAACCTCTGGGCGTTCGAGTTCACGAAAAACGTGACGGCAAAGAGGCGGAATGGAGAAAAGCGGTGGCCAACGCCGTCATCAACCCTCTCGGAGCCGCACTCGAGCTTAGAAACGGCGAATTGCTGGACACGCCATCCGCCGCGGTGCTCGTGGACGCCCTGTCGAAGGAGCTACAAGCGCTCATCGACGCGGAGGGAATGACGCTCGACGCTCTGGAGATCGTCCGGGAAACCGCGCGGGCCACGGCCGGCAACAGAAATTCCATGTGGCAGGATTTGATGAAAGGCCGCCGAAGCGAGATTCGCGAGGTCACGGGACGCTTCATCGAGCGCGCGGATGCGCGAGGCATCTTGTTTTCCACACATAAATCATTGTATTATAGGGTATTATCTCTTGAAAAAGATCCCTCCTCCGGTGCTGATGGCGACACACGCCTTGACATCGAGGGAGAGGATTCATAATCTTTGTAACTCGTGCCGGGAGCTGGCTGGCCCTGGACACGGTCGGAAACAATAGAAAATCAAACTTGGCCTTCTAACAGGCGTTCACCCAAGAGGGAGCGACCATGAGCACAAAAAGTCTCGCCAAGCTGCATTCAAACGGTAAAAACTCCACCAACGGAAACGGCGCACCCAAGAAAGCGCGCAAGAAAATCACCACCGCCATCATCCGGGCGCGCAAGGGCGGGAAGAAGATCACCTCTGTCACCGCGTATGATTACCCCACGGCGAAACTCGTGGATGACTCCGAAGTGGATGTCATCCTGGTCGGCGATAGCCTGGGCATGGTGGTTCTGGGGTATCCCGACACGACGAAAGTGACCCTGGACGACATGGTTCACCACACCCGCGCAGTGAGCCGCGCGAATCCCAAGGCGTTGCTCGTGGCCGATCTGCCATTCCTGACCTTCGGGGTCAGCGTGCGCGACACCATCCTGAACGCTGGTCGTCTTATCCAGGAAGGCTGTGCCGAGGCGGTGAAACTCGAAGGCGGCGTTCGCGTCAAAGACGAGATACGCGCGGTGGTGGACAGCCAGATTCCTGTGATGGGACACGTGGGCCTCACGCCCCAAAGCGTCCATACGTTCGGCGGCTTCAAGGTGCAGGGAAAAACCGATGAAGGAGCGGATCAGGTGCTGTGCGACGCGGTGGCCGTGCAGGAGGGCGGCGCGTTTTCCATCGTGCTCGAAGGCATACCGGCGGCCCTGGGTGCTCGTGTGACTCGGGAGATCGATATTCCCACCATCGGCATTGGCGCGGGTCCCGATTGCGATGGCCAGGTGCTCGTCACCCACGACATGCTTCGCCTGTTTCACGACTTCACGCCGAAATTCGTCAGGGTCTACGCCGATGTCGGTCAGATGACTACGGAAGCGATAGCGCGCTACTGCCGGGAGGTGCGCGAAGGCGAGTTTCCCGGGGAAGAACATTGTTTTTGATTTCCCTCATCCGCGCGTAGCTTTCGGATTTTGTTCAGGGAGCTGATTCTGGGGGGAGGACGGCTGATGAAGGCGCTGGCGTTGGCCATAAGATTTTTGACGGTTTTGCCATGGCCGGGCGCGCCTCGTGAGCCGGAAGCGGAAGATACGGCGCGCGCCCTCGTGTGTTTTCCGTTCGTTGGCCTCCTTATCGGGGGTATCCTCATCCTTTTGGACTGGGTACTCGCGAGCGCTTTTACCATTTCGGTGCGCAGCGCCCTGCTCATCATCGCGCTCGTTGTGTTGACCCGGGGTCTTCACCTGGGCGGGTTGTCCGATTTCGCGGACGCGCTGGGGTCTGGAAGCCTTGCAAAAGAGGCGTCCCTCGGCTCCGTGGGCGTTGCACTCTTCACCGGCGCGCTCTTGCTCAAATTCGTCTCTTTGAGTGAACTTCAGGGAAATGATCGATATCTCGCACTCATACTGTCTCCCATCCTCGCCCGCGCGGCGATGGCGTACCTCATCGCGTCGCCACCCCCTCTGAAAGATGAGGAGGGTGACCGCCGGGTGTTCGCCCGACCCCCAAGCCCGCGCGAAGGATATTTCGCGCTGGGTTGGTCTTTCCTGCTTTGCCTCCTGCTGGGACGGTTGTGGGGTATTCTCCTGGCCGTTGTCGCCCTGTGCGTCGCATGGGGACTGAAGCGCCTGCTCGATAAATCGGATAAAAGCGCGAGAGATGCGCCTGGCGCCACATGCGAAATCGTCGAGACCATGATGCTCGTCCTTTTTTCTTCCTCGTAGAAAATCCTTTTTTCTTTCTGCTTCTATATGTTCCCCACTATTACCCACCTATATTTTTTTTAATTTTAACTTCAATAAATTAAAACTAATTTATTAAAGTAGTACTTTATATTTTAAGGGCAAAAATACCCTGAAACATTTGATGTCTCTCTTTTCCTTTTTATATAGAAATCATTGATTTTTCTCTCTTTTTTTAATTTTCATGTTGACAGGTATTTTATCGCGGGGTATAAATGTAAATCTAGGTGGGAAAATATGGGGTGAAGTGGGAGGTACAGGCAGGATGCTTATCAGTTCCCATCCGGTATCAGTCGATGCAAAAGGCCGCGTCAATATTCCAGCGCGGTACAGGGAGCATCTGAGCGCCACTTACGGCGACCAGGTCATTCTCATCAGCAAGGACGGCTGCATTTTCGTCTACCCCGTACAGGAATGGAAACGCAAGTTCAGCGAGAAACTCGAGGAACTCTCGACCTCGTCCAAAGAGGTTCGCCGCACTCTCCGGAGGCTCTACGGCCGCGCAGAATCGTGCGAGTTCGATCGACAAGGCAGGATCCTGCTGCCCGCCAAACTGCGTGCGAGTTCTTCCATCGAGAAAGAGGCCATCGTTGCGGGCATCGAAAACAGGCTGGAGATTTGGGGCAAGGCGAAATGGAATGAGGAAATGGGTGAAGTGGACGATGGGAAGTCCGAGGCTGTCGATGAGGAGTCTGCTGAAGATTTGATCGAATTCGAATTCTGATGCGGGCTCAAAGGGGGAGCGGGGGTGTTTGCCGCACTAGAAAAACCAATTTCAAGCGAATACGCCGCAGAGGAACATTTTTGCGGTGAAAACGTGGACATGACGGCATCTCACGTCCCGGTCATGGTTCAGGAGGTCTTGCGCTTCCTGGCGCCATCTCCGGGCGCTGTGTTCTTAGATACTACCTTGGGCGGAGGGGGACATGGCGGCGCGGTTTTGGATGCGGTTCAGCCATCGGGTGTGCTGATCGGCTGTGACCGGGACCGGGATGCTGTCGATATCTGCAAGAAGCGGCTGGCGAAATATGGGCCTGCCGCCAGAATACATCATGTGCATCATGGCGAAATGAATCGCATCGTGAGAGCCGAGGGATATGCGTCGGTGGATGGCGTTTTGTTCGACCTCGGCCTTTCTTCGATGCAACTCGACACACCCGGCCGCGGGTTCCGCATGAACGCGCCCGAGCCTTTGGACATGCGAATGGACCGGATGCAGGGGCCGACCGCGGCCGATTTGATCGAGCAATTGCCGGAAGAAGAACTCGCCGATCTCATCTATCAATATGGGGAAGAGCGCCACTCCCGCGCCATCGCGCGCGCCATCGGGCGGGCGCGCGTGGATGGAGGCGTGAGGCGTTGCGATGAACTCGCATCGCTCATCGCCACGGTCGCAGCCAGAAGAAGCGGCCGCCGCGGGAGAAGTTGGCGCATTCACCCTGCGACCCGGACGTTCCAGGCGCTGCGGATCGCCGTGAACCGTGAGATGGAGACCCTGGAGGACTCCTTGCGCGATGCGGTGGATCTTCTGCGCCCGGGCGGGCGGGTCGTCGTCATCAGCTTTCATTCGCTCGAAGACAGGATCGTCAAAAATCTCTTTCGCGAACTCTCGGGCGGTGAGGAGCCGACCCTCCGATTCCTGACCCGGAAGGTCGTTCGGCCCAGTGATTCGGAAGTGAGAGAAAACCCGCGCAGCCGCAGCGCGAAACTTCGCGCGGCCGAACGCCTCAACGGAGACTAGGGGATGAGGCGCTCGAAAGTCCGGAGCGGGTGGCGAGAGAGATTTGGCGCGCGGTTTTACAGCGAGGCGTCTGTCGGTTCGGGTGTTTCGTTACTCAAGGCCGGTTTGTGCATCACTTTCATCGCGTGCAGCGCCGTCGTATTGGTGTGGCCGCATCTGGAAATGGTGCGAATCGGATATCATCTGGCGCGCCTGGAGCGTCAAAGAGAAAAGCTCTTGCAGGAGAGGCGTGTTCTGCGGATCGAGGTGGCCGCACTTCGCCAGTTGGATAGAATCGAGTCGATTGCGCGAAAAAAGATGAAAATGGTTTTCCCTAGGCCCGAACAAATAGTATATGTAAGAGTAGGGCCGGGAAGTTAGAATAACGCTACCTTCCTCCTACCACCGCCCATAGCAGGTTGGCCCATGAAAAAGGGCTTCTCTCACCGCTTGTTGATTTGCGGCTTCTTCGTGGTTTTTGGATTTTGCATGTTGGGCGTCAAGCTCTTCATCATCCAGATCCGAGACAGGGATCGCCTCGTGGCCTATGCGGAGCGCCAATTGCGCCGCACCCTCTTGGTACGCCCCAGGCGCGGAGACGTCGTGGACGTGAGGGGCCGCCCTTTGGCGGTGAGCATCAACGCGCCATCTTTGTTCGCCAACGCCAGGGAAGTGGCCGATCCCTGGAATACCTCGCTGGCGCTCAAGGAGATTCTGGGTGGCTCGAAGGAAGATTATTTTGAAAAGTTGAACGGTCGCCGAAGATATGTATGGCTCAAGCGTAAGATCAACCCGGAGAAGCAAAGAAGGATCGAAAAGTTAGGGATCGGGGGTCTGGGTTTCGTCACCGAGAGCAGGCGGTTTTATCCCAAGCGTGAACTCGCCTCATCTTTGGTCGGCTTCGTCGGTGTTGATGACGCGGGTATGTATGGCGTCGAGCAGTCTTACCAAAGCCATATGGGCGGGCGTGTGGGCCGCATACGCATCCAGCGCGACGCGAAGGGGAGGTCGGTTCACCCCGAAGCGCGGGTTCTGGTGGCTCCGCGGCCGGGCGCGGATGTTCGCCTCACTATCGATGAAGTGCTCCAGTACATCGTCGAAAAAGAGTTGAGCGCACAGGTTCGCCGGGTGGGCGCGCGGCGCGCCATCGGGGTGATGGTCGAGCCCCACAGCGGAAGAATTCTGGCCTTGGCGTCCGTGCCGGGGTTTAACCCCAACACGTATAAACTTTATGGCGCATCCCTTTGGAAAGAACCCGCCATCCAGGAGTACTACGAACCCGGCTCGACGTTCAAGATCGTCACGGCGGCGGCCTATCTGGACGCGGGCGCATCGCTCTCCAAGAAGTATTTCGCGGAAAACGGCTCCTACCAGTTTGGAGGGGGGCGCTACACCCTCCGCGATCACAAAAAATACGGCTGGCTCACCGCCGAGCAGGCGATTGTGAAATCATCGAACATCGGCGCTTTCAAGATGGCGAGGGATATCGGAAAACATCCGCTTTACTTCATGGCGCACCGGTTTGGTTTCGGCCGCAAGACGGGAATCAATTTTCCCGGAGAAGCCCGGGGCGTGCTCCGCTCGCCGGAGAAATGGTCGAAAACCTCATTGGCGGCGGTATCCATCGGCCAGGAAGTGGGCGTCACCCCGCTTCAAATGGTGATGACCGTAGCCGCTGTGGCGAACGGCGGCCAGATGCCCAAGCCCGTTTTGCACGAGTCCATCGAACGCGACGGAAAAAGGACGATTCCGGCCCAGGGACCGCAGTTCAGGCGCGTCCTCTCTCGCCGCGTGGCGAAGCGCCTCGGCGCCTTATTGAGGAAGGTCGTGGCCGAGGGCACGGGGCGAAGGGCCGAAATTCCAGGCTATGGAGCCGCGGGAAAAACGGGTACGGCGCAGAAGGTTCTCCCGGGCCGGAGGGGTTACAGTCGGTCGGATTTCATCATGTCGTTCGTGGGTTTCGCTCCCTACGAGAATCCCCGCTTCGCCCTCATCGTTATCTTCGATGAGGGCCGTGCGCCCGGAGGCGCGTGGGGGGGAACGGTCGCGGCGCCGGTTTGGCGGCGAATCGCCTGGCAGGCGCTGCGCTATATGCGCGTGCCCCCGAAGGGGACGAGGATTCTGCAGGTGGCGGATTCGCGCCCCCGGGTCCGCGTTCGCGCCAATGTGGAGAATGGGAATCGAACGATAGGCGAGAAGATTTTTGACGCCGCAAGGGAGGTTCGCCTTTATCTGCATGGCGACCGCTCGATGGCGGCTTTACGGGATGCGGTGCGTTGAGCGGGGTGATGGTTGTGAGTGAGAAAAGCGCCTCATTCGAGGAATTGACTCGGACGATGCCCGGCGCGAAGGCCGCTGGAGATTTTTCCGCGCAAATCTCCGGCGTGGCCTACGATTCGCGCCTCGTCCGCTCGGGCGACGTCTTCGTCGCGGTGGCGGGTTTCCAGGCCGATGGACACGGTTTTGCCAAAGACGCGGTTGAGGGGGGCGCCGCCGCTCTCGTCGTGGAGAGAAAAATAGAGGGTATCTCTCCTGAAATCCCCCAGTTCGTCGCGCCTTCGTGTCGTGAGGCCTTATCCCGCATCGGCGATGCGTTTTACGGGCATCCCTCCGGAGAGCTGGCGCTCATCGGCGTCACGGGCACCAACGGGAAGACGACCACCGCGTTTCTCATCGATTCGATTCTCCGCTCCTCGGGCAGGCGCACCGGCTTGATGGGGACGATTCATTACCGTGTGGGCGATGAGGTGTTCGAGGAGCCGCGCACCTCTTCGGAAGGCCCCGACCTCCAGCGGTATCTGCGCCGCATGGCGGATGCCGGCGCCTCCCATGCCGTGATGGAAGTGTCGAGCCATGGACTGGCTCTCGGCAGGCTGCTCGGCTGTGAGTTTCAGGCGGCGGTGTTCAGTAACCTCACCCAGGACCATCTCGATTTTCATGGCGACATGGAGTCTTATTTCCAGGCGAAACTGAGGCTGTTCCAAGACTTTTCGCCCGCAAATTCCATCGTCAACACCGACGACGCCTACGGAAGAAGAATTGCTGCGGAGGCGAGGGGAAAAGTCTGGACCTACGCTTTGGACGCCGGGGCGGACTTCGGCTCGGAGAACCTCTCGAGTTCTCCTGCGGGCATGAATTTCAAGATGTTCACGCCCGCCGGAGGAGTGAGGGTCGAAACGGCGCTCATCGGCCGCCATAACCTGAGCAATATTCTGGCCGCATCGGCGGCGTGTCTATCGCAGGGTCTGACGCTCGATGAAGTGGCGGCGGGCATCGCGTCTTTGAAGAACATACCCGGGCGTTTCGAAAAGATAGATTCGGGCCAGCCCTTTCTGGTGGTGGTGGATTACGCGCATACCGAGGACGCTCTCGCTCGTGTGCTGGAGTTCGCCCGTCCCATCACGGAGAGGCGAATTCTCACCCTCATGGGGTGCGGGGGCGACAGGGACAGAAAAAAACGCCCGCTCATGGCCGCCGCCGCCTTGCGGGCGAGCGATTACGTGGTGATGACCTCCGACAATCCGCGCACAGAAGAGCCTGCATCGATTCTGAGGGAAGTGGAATCCGGCGCCGCTCTCGCGCCTGGGAGCGATGGGCGTTGGCGCAGCATTCTGGACAGGCGCGAGGCGATTCGGGCGATCATCGCCGAAGCGCGCGAAGGAGACGCCGTGGTCATCGCCGGCAAGGGGCACGAGACGTATCAGATTCTGGGAACCGAGCGCACTGCGTTTGACGATCGCGAAGAGGCCCGCACGGCGCTGCGCCTCGCGGGATACGAGAAATGATAGGGGCGGAATCGATGGCGGCTGTTTTCAGCGCAAATGAAATCGCGAAGGCCGTTAATGGGAGGCTCATCCGCGGAGACGGCTCGGCCCATGCCGCAGGTGCGAGCACGGATACGCGCACGCTGAGAGCGGGCGAGTTGTTCATCGCGCTCAAGGGCGAGAACTTCGACGGGGCGCAGTTCCTGGCCGAGGCGATGGAGAAAAAAGCGGCGGGCCTCGTCGTTGAGCAGGGCACAGACGCACTCGATGGGGATGTGGTTTTCGTCGTCGAGGTTGCGGACACGCTGGGGGCGTTGGGTGATCTGGCGCGCGCGCACCGGAGCCGCTTCGATATACCCGTGGTGGGGGTGACGGGCAGCAACGGGAAGACGACGGCGAAGGAAATGATAGCGGCGCTTCTCTCCACGATAGGAGACACGTGCAAGAGCAGGGGTAACCTGAACAATCTGGTGGGTTTGCCGCACCAGGTTCTTTGTTTGGGCGAAGAGCATGCGAGCGCCGTTTTCGAGATGGGGATGAGCGAGGCCGGTGAAATCAGGAGGCTCGCCGAAATCGCCCGGCCCCAGGTCGCCGTCATCACGAACGTCGGGCCTGCCCACATCGAGGGGTTGGGCAGCGTGGAGGCGGTGCGCAACGCGAAAGGCGAGATACTCGAGGCGATGCCTCCTGGCGGAGTGGCCGTGCTCTCGAATGAGGATGCGCACAGTCGCGTTTTGGCCGAGAGATATGAGGCGATGGGCGGACGTGTGATTCGTTTTGGCTTTTCGCCGCAAAACGAATTTTGGGCGGATGGAATTCATATCTCAGCCGATGGAACTCGCTTTACGCTCCGCTGCCCCGACGGTGAGAGCGAGGTTCGAATCAAGGCGCTCGGGCGGCATAACGTCTTGAACGCGCTGGCCGCCGCGGCTTGCGCGTCTGCACTGGGTGTCGCCCTGGATGAGATAGCTGCCGGACTTTCCCGGGCCGTTCTCCCCGAAATGCGCTTGCAGGCGCGCGAGATACCAGGACGCGCGGGCGTGCATCTTCTGGATGATTCCTACAACGCGAATCCTGAGTCCGTTTCCCAGGCGCTGGAAACAGCAGGCGCCCTCAGGGGCGATGGGCGGCTCATATCGGTTCTCGGCGACATGGCGGAACTGGGGCCGGCCGCCGAGAGCGCGCACCGCGAAGTGGGGCGAAATACAACTGCTTGCGGCGTAGACCTGTTCGTGGGCGTGGGGCCGCTGATGAGGCTCGCCTCCGATGAAGCGCGCCGGGAGGGCATGGACGGCGCCCGGATCATGAATTTCGACACGCCGGAGCAGGCCGCTTCCTCGCTGGCCGGCGTGCTCCTCCCCGGCGATTGGGTTTTGGTGAAGGGGTCGCGCTCGATGATGATGGAGCGCGTTATTGAAGGACTCGAAATCTGATGCTCTATTCCGCTTTCATCTCATTGAGTCAGACGATCTCGGCGCTCAACGTGTTTCGCTTCATCACGTTCAGAACGGCGATGGCGGTGCTCTCCGCCCTCGTCATGTCGTTGTTGTTGGGGCCTCGACTCATTCGGTACCTGCAGGAGCGTCAAATCGGCGAAGTCATCCGAGACGATGGCCCCCAGACCCACATGGCGAAAAAAGGAACACCGACGATGGGAGGGCTTCTCATCCTCTTGTGCGTGGCCGTTCCGGTTCTGCTGTGGAACGACCTCGCGAACGGCTACATCTGGCTTTCCCTGTTCGTTCTGCTCGCCTTTGGTATTCTGGGCTTTTGGGATGATTACACAAAAGTGATCCTGAAAGATAAAAACGGCGTAAGACCTTCCATGAAATTCCTGATCCAAGGGGTCATCGGTCTCATCGTGGGTTACGCCCTGTATAGCGGTTTCGTAGGCGCAGATTTCAGGACCGTCGTCATGGTGCCCTTTTTCAAGAACTTGCAACCCGACATCGGTGTTTGGTTCGTGCCCTACGCCGCCCTCGTCATCGTGTCGACGAGCAACGCCGTGAATCTCACGGACGGTCTGGATGGCCTCGCCATCGGCCCCCTGATGATCGCGGCGGGGGCGTATCTCGTTTTCAGCTACGTCTCGGGACATGCGGCCATCTCCAAATATTTGCTCATCCTCCACGTTCGGGGCGCGGCGGAACTGGCCATTCTTTGCGGCGCCATGTTCGGCGCGGGGCTTGGGTTCTTATGGTTCAACGCATACCCGGCACAGGTGTTCATGGGCGACGTGGGCGCGCTTTCGCTGGGCGCATTGCTGGCCACGGTGGCGCTGGCGATCAAGCAGGAGATTCTTTTGTTTTTGGTGGGCGGCTTGTTCGTCGTCGAGACGCTTTCGGTCATCGTGCAGGTGGTTTCCTTCAAGCTCACCGGCCAGCGTGTGTTCCGCATGGCGCCGCTGCACCATCACTACGAGGAGGAGGGTTGGTCCGAACCCAAGGTGACGGTCCGCTTCTGGATAGTGGCGGTCGTGTTGGCTCTCATGAGTTTGGCGACGTTGAAACTGAGATGAGGAATATTGCTTTGGAGAACAAGGCCACAGCGTGGATAGAAGCCCTGCCCGCGCGGCGAGCGCTCGTCATGGGAATGGCGAGGAGCGGGATTGCCGCGGCGGGGGTCTTGGCGCGGCTGGGCGCAAAGGTGGTGGCCACGGACCTGGAAGATATTCCGGGCTTGGCCGAGCGTTTGCCCTCAGACGTGGTTCTCGAACTCGGCGGCCATAGCGAGGCGTGTTTCGAGGAGTGTGATTTGCTGGTCGTGAGCCCGGGTATTCCGGCGACGAATCGCTATATCGCCCTGGCGAAGGCGTCCGGCTCGGAGGTCATCGGCGAGGTAGAACTCGCCTGTCGCCTGTGCCCCGTACCCATCGCCGCAGTCACCGGAACCAATGGCAAGACGACGGTCACCATCATGCTGGGGAGAATTTTGGAGGAAAGTGGTTTTCGCGCACCGGTGGGCGGAAACATCGGAAGGGCGCTCGTCGAGGTGGTGGAAGCCGAAGGGGATGGAGCTGACTTCGTCGTCGGTGAGGTGAGCAGTTTTCAACTCGAATGGGCGCCCACGATCAAGCCGAAAGTAGGGGTGATGACCAACGTAACGCCCGATCATCTGGATCGGCACCCGGATATTCATGAATATGCGGATATTAAATCGAGGTTGTTCGCCAACCAGGGTGAGGGGGACGTCAAAATTCTGAATGCCGACGATCCCTTGACGGCTCGATATATGACCCCTGGCGCGCAAAGCGTCATGGCGTTTAGCCGAAAAGGACCCGTACACCGGGGCGCTTATGTCGAGAACGGCGACGTATTTCTGGCCGAGGAGGCTGGCTCGGCCTACGTTTGCGGCGCGGGCGACCTGCGGGTTCGCGGGCTTCATAACCTGGAGAATTTTTTGGCGGCGTGCGCGGCTGCCCGTTTTCTGGGCGTAGACGTGGGTGCGATGGCGCGTGTGGCGCGCAGCTTCGAGGGATTGCCCCACCGCATGGAGGTCGTGGGCGAGATGAACGGCGTTCGCTGGGTGAACGATTCCAAGGGAACCAACGTGGGAGCTACGACGATGAGTCTGAAGAGTCTGGCGGGGAGCGTACTGCTCATCGCCGGGGGTGTGGATAAGGGAAGTGACCTGACACCCTTGAGCGCCATGGTGGAGAAGAAAGTCCGGCGAATGATTCTCATCGGCGAGGCGGCGGGACGCTTTGGCCGTTTTTTCGATGGCTGCGCGCCGATCGTCTACGCGAAAACGCTGGACGAAGCCGTGCGCATCTCCCACGAGGAGGCGAAAGGGGGCGATACGGTTCTTCTCTCGCCTGCTTGTTCGAGTTTCGATCAGTTTCGCGACTATGCCCAACGAGGCGACGTGTTTCGTCAAATGGTTCAGGAATTGATGGGGAGGGGTGAGAATTGATCCAGAAACGGATTGACCCCGTCATCTTTTTCGTATCGCTGGGCTTGGTGGCTTTCGGCGTCGTCATGGTGTTCAGCGCGAGCCATATTCTGGCACTCGACAGATACGGCGATGCGTTCTATTTCGTGAAACGCCATGTTTTATGGGCGATTGTCGGGTTTGTTTGCATGTTGGCGATCTCCCAAAGCAATCCCCGCCATCTCCGCAAAATCGCATTTCCCTTGATGATCGCCTCGGTCCTCGTGCTTTTGATGGTGTTTGCACCGGGTATCGGAAAAGAAGCGGGCGGTGCGCGCCGGTGGCTGATGTTGGGGCCCGTATCTTTTCAGCCGGCCGAAGCCGCGAAGGTGGGGTTGGTGATTTTTCTCGCCCACTTTCTAGCACTCAAGGGCGAGCGCTTGAATCATTGGATGTACGGATTTCTCCCGCCGGTCGGATTCGCGGGAATCATCCTGGGCCTCATTCTGATTCAACCGGATTTGGGTACGGCTACCCTGACCGCCGCTGTCGTCGGCGTTCTCTTATACTTATCGGGCGCGAGGCCGTCTCACCTGGGTGTTTGCACGCTGGCGACGGGATTCGTCCTGCTCGGTATGGTGGTCTTCGCGCCGTGGCGTATGAAGCGGATTTTTGCCTTTTGGGATCCCTTCGCTGCGGCGAAAGGCGCGGGCTATCAGCTCATTCAGTCTTTGCTGGCCATCGCGCGAGGCGGCCTGGCGGGTCTGGGTCTGGGCGAGGGCAAGCAAAAACTCTTCTATTTGCCGGAACCTCATACGGATTTCATCTACGCGGTCGTGGGCGAGGAGTTGGGGCTCATCGGCGCTTTGTGCGTCGCGGCGGCGTTCGTTGTCTTGTTGTGGCGCGGTTTTCAGATATCCATCCGGTGCGATGATTCCTTCAGCGCCCTGCTGGCGGCGGGCGTGACTTTTCTGGTCACCGCGCAGGGTTTCCTGAACATGGCGGTGGCGACGGGCCTTCTGCCCACCACGGGCATACCCCTGCCGCTGATCAGCCTGGGCGGATCGTCTATGGTGTTTACGCTCATCTCCCTGGGAGTGCTGATTTCCATAGAATCATCGAACCAAGCCCCCAGAGAATCGGGGGGGAGGAGTCCGCTCGACGCGGCAGTCGGGTGGATTTCGCGCGCGCGCAAGCCAGTCCTCCGCAGGAGGGCGCGCTCATGAAACTCCTCGTTGCGGGCGGCGGTACGGGCGGACACCTGTACCCGGGTATTGCGGTGGCCAGGGCTTGGCTGGCTGGCGGAGAGGCGAACGAAGTTTTGTTCGTGGGCACCGCCCGCGGGATCGAGGCCAGGGTGCTGCCGCGTGAGAACCTGCCGTTTCAGCCGATTTCCTCCGCAGGCGTTCTGGGACGCTCGGTGGGCCAAAGGGCCAAGGCGATGGTCATGGTGAGTTATGGATTCTGCCAGGCGATGGGAATCTTGAGGCGGTTTCGGCCCCATGTCGTCCTGGGGGTAGGCGGCTATTCCAGCGTTCCGGCGGTCGCCGCTGCCGGCTTTTGGAGAAAGCCGATCGTCTTGATCGAGCAGAATGTCGTTCCTGGCGTGGCCAACCGCTTCTTGTCCCGCCTGGCGTCGAAGGTCACCGTGGGACTGCCCGTGCGGGACGCCGGCTTCGCTCGGGGGAAAATAGTCGAAACAGGTCTGCCGCTCAGGAGTGAGTTTTCGGAAAATTTCGAGCGCAGCGAGGATTCCTGGGGCGGGCCTTTGAAGGTTCTCATATTCGGAGGAAGCCAGGGAGCGCGAGCCATCAACGAGGCGGTGATGGAGGCGCTGCCCCGATTGGGCGATGCCCTGGAGAGAATACGGTTTGTTCATCAGACGGGCGAGGCGGATTTCTCTCGTGTGCGCGCGGCCTACCAAGAGGTCGGCGCGTGCGCTGACGTGGCGCCTTATCTGCACGACATGGCGGAGCGCTATCGCTGGGCGCAGGTGTGCTTCTCGCGAGCGGGGGCCGTGAGCGTGGCGGAGTTGTCCGCCATGTCCCTACCGGTCGTGTTGATTCCACTACCAAGCGCCACCCACGGGCACCAGGAGGCGAATGCCCGCTATCTCGCGGAGCGCCAAGCGGCGCGCATGATTCTTCAAAAAGACTTGAGCGGCCAGGTTCTTGCGGATATCTGGATTGAATACGAAGCGGAGCGGGGGAAACTCGTCTCGATGTCGGAGCGGACGAAATCCCTGGCCCGTACGAATGCCTCCGAAGCGGTGGCCGCTTTGTGCCGTCAACAGGCGATGGCGGCGTGATGAGGAAAGGAGCCCGAGAGTGATAGCGCGACCATACGCCACGCACGCCATGTTCAGGCACTCGAGCCGCGTTCATTTCGTGGGCATCGGCGGCACGGGCATGTGCGGCATCGCCGAGGTCTTGCTGAACCTGGGCTATGAAATCAGCGGTTCGGACATCGCGAGTAACGAGGCGATATTCAGGCTTCGCGGCCTGGGCGCCAAGGTGGTTCTGGGACACAAAAAGGAAAACGTGGCGGGAGTGGACGTTTTGGTCTACAGCTCGGCGGTCACGGGCGAGAATGTAGAGGTCGCGGAAGCAAGGCGCCGGAAAATCCCCGTCATCAAGCGCGCGGAGATGTTGTCCGAACTCATGCGCATGAAATACAGCATCGGCGTGGCGGGAACCCATGGCAAGACGACCACCACCTCCTTTATCGCGGCCGCCCTGGCGGCCGGCGGCCTCGACCCCACTGTTGTCGTGGGGGGGCGCATCAACGCTCTGGGCTCGAATGCGCGAATGGGCGAGGGCGAATATCTGGTGGCGGAAGCCGATGAGAGTGACGGCACGTTTCTCAGGCTTACGCCCACGATTGCGATTGTGACGAATATCGATGAGGAGCATCTGGATTTTTACGATAATTACGACGCCATCAAAACCGCATTCCTGGAGTTTGTGAATAAGGTGCCCTTCTATGGTTTTTCCGTCTTGTGCCTGGATCATCCGGCGATTCAGGAGATCATCCCCCGGGTGGAGAAGCAGTTTTTCACGTATGGATTCGGCACCCAGGCGGATTACGTGGGCGAGGAGTTTCGCTACGAAAACGGCGAGACGGTTTTCTGCGTCAAAAGACACGGGGAGCGGCTCGGTGAGATTCGCCTCCTCATGCCCGGCCGCCACAACGCGGACAACGCCTTGGCCGCCACCGCCGTTTCGTTGGAACTCGACGTCTCCTTCGGGGACATTCAAAGAGGACTCCACGAGTTCGACGGCATCGGTCGTCGACTGGAGCGAGTAGGCGCATCATCGGAGGTCACGATTTTTGACGACTATGGGCATCATCCGCAGGAAATCAGGGTCACGCTCCGGGCCGTGCGGGAGGCCTGGCCGGAGAGTCGCCTGGTGGTGTTGTTTCAGCCGCATCGCTACACGAGAACGCATCATCTAGAAGAAGCCTTCCACACCGCTTTTTATGATGCGGACAGGGTGCTCGTCGCACCCATATACGCCGCCGGCGAGGCGCCCATCGAGGGCGTAAATTCGGTAAAGCTCGCCGAGGGAATCAGGGCGCATGGACACAGAAGCTGTGATGCGGTGGGCGGATTGGAGGAGGCCTCACATCGCTTGTTCGAAGAAGTGAGGGCAGGGGACATCGTTCTCACGCTGGGAGCGGGCGACGTCTGGAAGGTGAGCCGCGAGTTGCTCGGACAACTCGAGCGGGGAGACGAAAAATCCGAGGAAGTGGGATGAACGTTCGGTTGGCGGAGGAAGTAATGGCGCTTGAGATTGCGGAAAAGCTGAAAGGTCTCGATTGCGAGATCATTTTCGATGAAATGCTGGCCGCTTACACCACGTTTCAGGTGGGTGGCGCTGCAGACGCCCTCGCGCTGCCCGAGACGGAAGACGAACTGGTGGAGTTGATTGAGAGATGCCGGAGCGAGGCATTTCCGGTCACGATTTTGGGAGGCGGTGCCAACACCTTGGTGCGCGATGGAGGCGTTCGCGGGGTGGTCATCGCTTTTCCCAAAGATTTCAGGGGGATTGAGGTGATCGAGGAGAGCAGAGAGCGCATCCTGCTCGAAGCGCGCGCGGGAGAGAAGATTCCCACGCTGGTTCGCTTCGCCGCCGAGCGTGGCTGGGCGGGAACCGAATGTCTGGCGGGGGTTCCCGGCACCGTGGGAGGCGCGCTGGCCATGAATGCGGGCACAGCGGAATCATATATCCAGGATGCCGTGGAGAGCATTCGCTGGGTGCCTCTCGGTGATGGTGCTCCCGAGTGGCTCTCCGCGAAAAATCTGCGTTTCTCATACCGGCGCTCCGAGTTGCCCGAACCCGGTGTAGTGTTGTCCGTTCGCTTCTTGCTCCGACCGGCGGACGCCGGTGAATTGAGGGACCAATTGAGGCGAAGCGCCGTTCAAAGGCGTGAGCGTCAGCCCTGGGGGGTGCCCTGCGCGGGCTCCGTATTCAAGAATCCGGTCGGTGGGCGCGCAGGTGTGCTCATCGAATCGGCGGGCCTCAAGGGGATGCGAGTCGGTGGCGCGCAGGTGAGCGAAGTGCACGGAAATTTCATGGTGAATCTCGGCGGGGCCACGGCGGCGGATGTTCTGGCGCTCATCGACGAAGTCAAGAAAGTGATTTTAGAACAAAAGGGCATCGAATTGACCCTGGAATTGAACGTGATCGGGGAGGACCCGGAATGAGTCGTCTATCGTTCAAGTGGAGACGGGCAACGAAGAACCGGGAGGTTATCCTGAACCTTGCTCAGGCGACGGAATATGCAGGCGCCATCAGAGAGAAGATCAAACGAGACGACAACGAAAGGCAAGGCGGGAATTGGCTATGGCCCGCGATTGGCTTTTTGGTTTTAGTGGAAGTGCTCCTTCTGGGCGGGCACGCGATCCGGTGGGCGAAGAGCAGCCGGCATTTCGAATTGAGCAAGGTGGTAGTGGTGGGACACCAGGCGCTTCGCCCCGAGGGAATCATAAAACTCGTAGCGCTCGAGCCGGGGTCGAACATATTCAACGCTAACCTGGAGGCCGTGCGCACCAGGGTGGCTTCTCATCCGTGGATAAAGCGCGCGCGCGTGCGCATGCGCCCGCCCCATTTCCTCCAGGTCGACATCCTCGAGCGCAAACCCGCCGCATTGATCACGGGTGATGAGACTCTCGCGGTGGATGAGGATGGTGTTGTGCTCGGCAAACTGATAACGCCGCTCGCGAGATGCTTGCCCATGATTGAGGAAATCTCTTCGAGACCTTTACGGCCGGGCGACTCGGTTCGGGACACGCGTTTCGCGCGCTCCATGGAAGCGGTCGTTTTATTCCATGATTCTCCGGTGATTCGCCGCAGTTGCATTTCTGTCCGCAATACCGGATCGGGTGAACTCCGGCTTCGCGCTTTGGGGGGAAAGGTAGAAATTATGGTGAGTGAAGAGAAGATGGAGAGTCAAGCCGGTCGGCTCCGGGCCGTTGCGGGCAACGTTCTCCGCCATGAGAAATTCGGGGCGGGCGGCCTCCGGTTCGATCTGAGATTTCCGGGCAGGGTTATCGTTCGGCCGCTCACAGAGGATGGAGGGAGAATAGGATGAGCAAACAAGGCGATGTGCTGGTGGGCCTGGATATCGGCACCTCGAAAATCTGTGTGGTCGTTGCCGAGGTGAGTGAAGATGGCTCGCTTGAAATCGTAGGTTTGGGAAAAACCGCCTCGAAAGGACTCAACCGGGGCTCAGTGGTGAATATCGATCAGACGGTGGAGTCAGTTCAAACGGCGGTGGGAGAGGCGGAGTTCATCAGCGGTTCGCCCATACGGTCTGCGTTCGTCGGTGTGGCGGGGGGACACATTCGCAGTTTCAACACCAACGGCATCGTGGCGATTAAAAACAAGATTGTGACGCAAGAGGATATCGACCGTGTCGTCGAGCAGGCGCGCGCGGTCACGATGCCGACGGATCACGAAATCATCCATGTCCTGCCACAGGAATATATCGTCGATGAACAAGAAGGCGTCACAGAGCCCGCGGGAATGGCTGGTGTGCGCCTGGAGTGCAAGGTCCACGTCGTGACGGGCGCGATTCCCGCAATTCAGAACATCACCCGTAGCGTCGAAAGGGCGGGCTTGAGCGTCGAGCGTCTGGTTCTTCAGCCTTTCGCCTCGTCGCTGGCCGCCCTGAGCGATGATGAGCGTGACCTGGGCGTGGCCATCGTGGACATTGGAAGCGGCACCGCAGACATCGCCGTCATCAGTGCGGGCGCGCTGCGCTATTCGGCCGTCGTTCCCGTGGGCGGCAACCACATTACGAGGGATATCGCGATAGGTTTGAGGACACCGGACTATCAGGCGGAGAGAATCAAGCAGGAATACGGCTGTGCCCTCGCCGCCCAGGTATCGCACGATGAGGAGATCGAAGTGCCCAGTGTGGGTGGTCGCGCGCCGCGCGTGTTGAGCCGGCAGATGCTCGCCGAGATCATCGAACCCCGTATGGAGGAGATACTGACGCTCATCCGACGCGAGATCCAAAAAAGCGGCATGGAGGATCTCCTCCCCGCTGGCGTTGTGCTCACGGGTGGAGCGAGCATCATCGAGAGCGCCGAGGAACTGGCCGAGGGCGTGCTTCAGCTTCCGGTAAGGCTCGGTGTTCCCGGCGGCATAAGCGGGTTGGTGGATATGGTAAACGGACCCATGTACTCCACCGCCGTGGGCCTCGTGAAATATGCCATGAAAACCGGCGTCCCAAAGCGCCGCGGTCTCACGACCGGGGTTTCGAATGGCCCAATCCGTCAAACAACTGAAAGAATCCGCCATGTTTTGGCTAGTGTATTCAAATGATCATAGAGGGGAGCGGGGTGCGCTTTCCAGGATCGAAGGGGGGGAAAATGAGTGAATCGACATTTTTTGAATTGGAGCAGGAAACGCCATGTAGCGCGAGAATCGCTGTCGTCGGCGTAGGCGGTGGCGGAGGCAACGCCGTCAATACCATGATTTCATCGGGCATGGAGGGCGTTCAGTTCGTAGCCGCCAACACGGACGCCCAGGTTTTGGAGCGCTCTCTCGCGTCCGACAAAATTCAGCTTGGCAATGAATTGACGAACGGACTGGGGGCTGGCGGAAACCCGGAAATCGGCAGAAAAGCCGCCTTGGAGGACACCGAGCGGCTATCGGATTTCATGCAGAACCTGGAAATGGTGTTCGTCACCGCTGGCATGGGCGGCGGCACGGGCACGGGGGCCGCTCCCGTCCTCGCGCGCATCGCGAAAGAAGCGGGTGTGCTGACGGTGGGAGTCGTTACCAAGCCCTTCGAGTTCGAGGGGCCGCGTCGGATGCATCAGGCCGAAGAGGGGATTGAGGAGTTGCGCGATGCCGTGAATACGCTCATCACCATCCCCAACCAGCGTCTCCTGGGAATGGTTGAGCGTTCGACACCCATGACGGAGGCTTTCGAGAAGGCGAACAACGTCTTGTTGCAGGCCTGCAAGGGAATTGCCGACCTCATCACCACGCCTGGTCTGATCAATCTCGACTTCGCCGACGTGCGCACCGTCATGCGCGATATGGGCGGCAAGGCGCTTATGGGTAGTGGTACGGGCCAGGGTGAAAATCGCGCCGTCATCGCCGCGCAAAACGCCATCAACAGTCCGTTGCTCGAAGAGGGAACCATCGAGGGTTCCCGGGGTGTGCTTATCAACATCTCCGGTGGCAAAGATCTCTCGCTCTTCGAGGTGAACGAGGCCTGCAAACTCGTCCATGAAAAAGCGCACCATGAAGCCAATATCATTTTCGGTTCGGTGATTGACGCGAACATGGAAAACGAGATTTGCGTGACCGTCATCGCGACGGGCTTTGGGCGGGAATCGATTCGCGAAGTTCCCCCTCTGGGAGCGGAAGCCACAGGCACCGAGGGCGGAAAAATCTCGGTTCCGGCATATATCCGCCTGAAAAACAATAAGCCGCAATCGGGTGTTCCGTATGAGTTGGAGGATGACGATCTGGACGTGCCCACCTTCCTGCGCAAGCAGGTTGACTAAACCCCCCAACGTCGTTTGGCCGGGAGGACCTCTCTCGCGCTCGGCGACGCATTCCCCATGGACACGACTGGGGGAGAGTCCATTCTCCCCCAGCCCCGCCATCCTGGAAAGCAAGTGCTCGTTTCTTGTAGCTTCACCAGCCTCTCCTTATAATGAGAATCGTGCGAAGGGCATATTCGTCCATAGGAGATGATTCGTCCGCGCCGATGGCGACTGGCGGTGTTTCGTCATCCCTCATCCAAGGGGTTTGTTCAGCTATGTTCTATGATTTCTCGCCGGCCGGAATGAGTCGCAAATGAATTCTTTGGAGGGCCGGGAAGCCGGCGGCGTTGAGTTTTTCAGGTCGCCCCTGCTCGGAGAACTTGACTTTTTGCGTCACGCGTTCAGCACCCGAAAGGGAGGGGTGAGCGAGGGAAGCTTCCGTTCCTTGAATTTAGGGCGCTCGAAGGGCGAAGCCCCCAAAAATGTGGCTGAAAACAGAAGGCGTTTTTTTGAAGCCGCCCAATTTCCGTCGGGACGCCTGGTGGAAATAAAACAAGTGCACGGGAGCGATGTCCTCGTGGCCGAGGATGTTTCCCCCGATGAAAAAGCGTGTGGCGACGCCTTGATTACGAATGTTTCGGGTCTGGGGCTGGCGGTTCAGACCGCGGATTGCATTCCCGTACTCATCGCGGATGCCCGGAAAATGGCCGTCGCTGCCGTTCATGCGGGGCGAAAGGGTGTGGCCGACGGAGTTTTGCCCAGGACGATTGAGCGGATGAAGCAGGAATACGGGTGTGAGCCCCGGGATTTACGGGCCGCGCTCGGCCCCGCCATTTCAGGGAATCGCTACGAGGTGGGAGAGGAGTGTTTGCCGCCGTTTCGCGCGCAGTACCGAAACTGGAAAGATTTCACGGTACCCTTGGGGCAAGGCAAATGGCTGCTGAATCTGCCCCGTGCGGCGAGGCTTCAGTTGACGTCGGCGGGGATTCCGGAAAACCAGATTGGCGCGCCGGGGCCTTGCACTTTCTCTGAATCATCGCGACTTTTCTCCTACCGCCGCGACGGACCACCCACGGGACGGTTGTTGTCGGTGATATGGATAGGCTCATGAGGAAAGCGATGGATGTGATTCGAGAACGATACGGGATGGTGAAGGGGCGCGTAGCGGATGCCGCCTTCGCCTCTGGCCGAAATCCCGATGAAATTCGCCTTCTGGCCGTCAGTAAGACGCAGCCCCCCGAGCGCGTCGTAGAAGCCATCGAGGCGGGCGTCGATATTCTGGGGGAGAACCGTGTGCAGGAAGCCCAGCGTAAAAAGGACGATATTGACCCTGAAATCGCGGGCAGAGTGAAGTGGCATCTCATCGGCAGCCTGCAAAGGAACAAGGCCCGCGTCGTCCCTGGACTGTTCGACGTGGTGGAATCCGTCGATTCACTTGCTCTCGCGTGGGAGCTGAACAAGCGCGTGGATACTTCGGAGAAGGACCTGCTGGAAATCTTCATCCAGGTGAATACGGGGGAAGAAGCCCAAAAGGGAGGGGTTTCGCTGGTGGATGCGATGACGCTCGTACGGGAGGTGTCAGAACTGGAATCTCTGCGGGTGATTGGCTTGATGTGCATCCCTCCACTGGGTCGTGGGGCGGAGGAGAGCCGCCCTCATTTCGAGTTGTTGAGAAAGCTGAGGGATGAGGCCCGTAACGCCGGGTTCTTCCACGTCAAGGAGTTGTCGATGGGCATGTCGAACGACTTCGAAGTCGCGATACAGGAGGGAGCAACCCTCGTTCGCATCGGCACGGCCATTTTCGGTCCGAGAGGAACGAACTGAGGCGAATTTGAATTACGCTAATAATTTCAGTAGGGTGGATTATTTCTAGCGTTCGGAGCAATTTCGAACTCACGTGCGGAAGGTTTTTCAAATATGGCGGAAATACTCGTAGTGGGTGGTGGAAACATGGGCGAAGCGCTCGCCATGGGCATAGTGAATTCCGCCTATGCGAACGTCGATGATATCATCATCGCGGAACCCCTTGCCGAACGCGCCGAGCATCTACGGGAAACGTCGGGATTTCACGTAGTGTCCGATGGGGCGGAGGCGGCCCCGGAGGCGGACAAGGTGGTGATTGCCGTGAAGCCGCAGGTGCTGGGCGTGGTTCTGGACAGGCTGAAGGACGCCCTGGCGCACTGCCCGCTCTTGATTTCCGTCGTCGCAGGCGCGCCCACGAGCCGGTTTATTGGGATTTTTGGCGATGAGGCGCGTATCGTCCGCGTCATGCCGAATACGCCCGCCCTCGTGGGAGAAGGCGCCGCGGGGCTATGCGCGGGCGGCGCGGCGTCGGAATCGGATCTATCGCAAGCCAGGCGACTTTTAGAGTCTGTCGGCAAGGCAGTGGTTTTGCCTGAGTCGTTGATGGATGCCGTGACGGGTTTGTCGGGCAGTGGCCCCGCGTATGTTTTTCAGTTCATCGAGGCGCTGGCGGACGGCGGGGTGAGAGCGGGTCTGCCGCGTGAGGAGGCGATGCTTCTGGCGGCCCAAACCGTTTTGGGATCCGCCAAAATGCTTCTCGAGACGGGGGAGCATCCGGGCCGCCTGAAGGATATGGTCGCCTCGCCCGGGGGAACGACCATCGCCGGATTGCACGCGCTCGAAAACGGGGGGCTGCGCTCCGCCGTCATGAACGCCGTGAGCGCCGCCGCGCGCAGGAGCGAAGAGTTGGGCCGTGGCTAGCCCGTTTTTTGACACAAGGGGTCGGTCGTGTTTTTGATATCGAATTTCATGAACGGAATCGGCGTGATTCTCAGCTATCTGCTCACCATCTATATCTGGATCATCATCATTCGCGCGCTCTTGTCGTGGGTGAACCCGGACCCCTACAATCCGATAGTTCAGATATTGTATCGTTTGACGGAGCCGGTGCTGGCTCCGGTTCGCTACCGGATGCCGAACATCGGAGGCATCGACGCGAGTCCGATTGTGGTTTTGTTGATCATATTCTTTTTGCAAAGTTTCGTGGTACAGAGTATCTTTGACCTGGCAAAGCTGTTGCGTTGATTTTCGCTTTGGGAGCCTGCAGATGAAATACACCGGCAACGACGTTCGAAGCCATAGATTTTCGAATAAAATGCGGGGCTATGATCGTCTCGAAGTCGATGCGTTCTTGTTCAAGGTGGCCGACTGGCTGGATCAGTCCGTGCGGAAGAACGAACAACTCAGCCTGCAATGCAAGGACCTGTTCGAGCAATATAATGGTTTGAGAGAAGAGTACGCCAACCTGCAGAAAATCCTCATCTCCGTGAATGAACTGAGAGATCAGGCCACGGCCAAATCCGGCGAAATGGTGGAGAAAGCGGAAACCGACGCCGAAGAGATGATCAAAGAGGCCAAGGTCGACGCGGAGAAGATTCGCGCGCAGGCCGAAAAAGATACCAAAAAGCTGCGTGAGGAGATAGCGGGTTTAACGGAGCGGAGGGAAAAGCTTCTCACGGATCTGTACGAGACGTTTCTCTCTCAAATTCGGACGCTCGAAGTCGAGGGCGTCCGCATGGGGGTCGACCTCACCCGACTCCTCGAAGAGGAAAGCGAAGAAGTTGCTGACGAGGAAAGTGAAAACGTCATCAAGTTGAACCAGAAAGCGGAGGGCGATGCGTCGTGATCGGCCTCCGCGAGGAGGCGGACGGCGTCAGCTTTGAGGTTCGGGTTCAGCCGCGCTCATCCAAGACGGAAATCAGTGGAGTTCAAGACGGCGCCCTGCGGGTGCGGCTGACTGCGCCGCCTGTCGACGGGGCCGCCAACAAGCAGTGCATCGAGTTGTTCTCCCGGAAAATGAAGATTCCAAAGCGCGCCATACGAATCACCTCAGGTGTGAGCGCGCGCAGGAAACGCCTGAAAATCTCAGGCCTGGGCATCGAAGAGATGAAAGATATCCTGAGCTCGATGGCATAGGGAGACACGCACTCGCACGAAACCATGAATGAGAGAAAATGAATGGCCGGGAAAAAAGAGATTGAGGCAAACTTCCATAGCATCGCGTTTCGAGGCGGCGCTCTCGTCTTGATCGATCAGCGGAAACTTCCCCTTGATGAGGTTTATCACGAATGCCGCACGGAAGAGGAGGTGGCCGAGGCCATCAAGACCATGGTGGTGCGCGGCGCGCCCGCCATCGGGATAGCGGCGGGCTACGGCATGGCCCTGGCCGCCGCCCGCCATGCGGGTTCGGGAGCCGATGCGCAGCGCGAGGCGCTCGAACGGGCGGCCCGGGTGTTGGGCGCCACGCGCCCCACGGCGGTGAATCTTTTCTGGGCGATTGAAAAAATGAAGGCGCACGTCGACAAAAGCGACTCCGCGCCCGAAGCGCTGGCCGAGGAACTGCTCCGCCTGGCGAAAGAGATGCATGAGGAGGACGTGGCGGTTTGCCGCAGGATTGGCGATCTGGGCGCCGTGCTGTTGCCGGAGGGGAGCAGCGTTCTCACCCATTGCAACGCGGGCGCGCTGGCGACCGCCGGGTACGGCACGGCGGGCGGCGTGATTCGCAGCGGCTTCCGGGACGGGCGTGTGCGCGAGGTCTTCGTGGACGAGACGAGGCCTTTTCTGCAGGGAGCGCGACTCACCGCCTGGGAGTTGAGCCGCGACGGCATTCCCGTCGTACTCATCACCGACAACATGGCCGCGCATTGCATGAGCCTGGGAAGAATCGACGCGATCGTCGTCGGTGCGGACCGCGTGGCCGCAAACGGGGACGTCGCCAACAAAATCGGCACCTATGGTCTCGCGGTGCTCGCCAGGGAGCATGGGGTTCCTTTTTACGTCGCGGCGCCGACGAGCACCATCGACATGGAGACGATTGGGGGCGCGGACATTCCCATAGAAGAGCGCCCGGAGGAGGAAGTTCGCTCCTTTGGCGGCGCGCCCGTCGCTCCCGAGGGCGTGCGCGTCTTCAACCCCGCGTTCGACGTGACGCCCGCGCGTTTTGTGGACGCCCTGGTGACGGAGCGGGGAGTGGCGCGCCTCGCGCAAGGAGAGTCTCTCGGCTCGGTCCTGGGCTGAGCGGCGTCTCATCCACAGGGAAGCGCCGTGTTTGCCGCTTTGAGGTGAAATGTAGCCTTTCGTGTTGACTTAGAGCCCGAGAGCGGGATATAAACCGACATTCTTCGGGCGGTTTTCAAAATTTTTCCCGTGGGGGCTGTAGCGAAGTTTGGTTATCGCGCTGGCCTGTCAAGCCAGAGATCGCGGGTTCGAGTCCCGTCAGCCCCGCCACTTTTCCCGCCGTCCTGAATTCTCCGCTTCTTGTGGATTCGGGACCAAGACGCCGCCGGTCCCCATCCCGATATCAGCTTTGGGCGAGATTTGGTTTTCGGCGGGATTTTGGTATACTAATTTATAAGAATATCGAATTTATATATAGATGGAATTTCGCTTTCCTACATAGTAAGCGGAGATTACCCACTTACCTGGCATAGGTTGTCAGGATGTCGATGGTGCTATAGCATCGCCGAACCTGTGTCTTCGTGTGATACATTGGCTATCCATGGAAGTCTTTATCCACACCAAGGAGGAAAAAGCATGAAAAGACTTGTTGGTTTCGCACTGGCCGCCGCGTTCGTAGCGAGCACGTTCGTGGTGGTTGCGCCCGCCGAGTCGGCGACGCTGCGCATCGGCGCGCACAGGGCCCTGATGGGGTCTTTCGAGGTCATCGCCGACCGCATGGGCTACTGGAAAAAAGAGGGCTTAAAGTACACGATGGGCCACTTCAAGCAGGGCAAACTGATGCGCAACGCCATCATCCAGAATAATCTGGATACCGGCACCACGGGCTTCTCGCCCTTCACCACGGCGATCTCCAAGGGCGCGCGGGTGACCGCCATCGGGGTGACGGCGAACATCTGCGGCATGGTCGCCATCATCGTGCCTGTGAACTCGAAGGCCAAGAGCTTGAAGGACCTCAAAGGCTCGGTGTTCGCCAACAAGAAGGGCACGAGCACGGACTTCGCGTTTCAGTCCTACGTCATTCCCGCGCATGGCCTGAAACGCTCGGATTTCCCGCTCCTGAGCGTCCGCACCACCGAGCGCATCGCCGCTCTGATATCCGGCGCCGCCCAGGCGGCCATGGTCGGCGAGCCGCAGGGTGAAATCGCCCGCGAGCAGGGCCTGATTCGCTATCTCGAGGATCTGTGCAAGTACGACAATACGAGAATGATGCACGTGGGCAACCCCCAGACCATCAAGAAGCACCCCGATCTCTATTACAAGTATTTCAGGGGCTGGCTGAAGGCGCACCAGTTGCTCAAGAATGACCCGAAGACCTACGCCAAGGTCTACACCAGGGCGCTGCAGGAAGTCGGCGACAAGGCCAAGGTGAGCACCACTCTCAAGGTCGTTAAAAAGCTCAAGACGGAGGTTTTCCTGAGTGACGAGGTGAAGAAATACCTGAACGACATGGGCGATAAGCAGATCAAGCTCGGCTGGATCAAGAGCCACCCCGACTTCACCAAGAGTCCGTACCTGGATGACTCCATCCTCCGCAAGGCCGCGAAGGACATCGGCTTCAACTAGGCGAACGGACAAGACGCAAGAGAAAACCCCCGGGGGCGTGGGCTCCCGGGGGTTTCTTATTGCTGGAGCCGGATGCTCCCTTGGAATATCGAGGATGTCTCTTCTCTCGACTCCTCCTCCTCTGCGCCACCTCGCTGACGCCCATAGCGCTTCCCGAGGCGCCCGCTACACGCTCATGCGCCGCAGCATGGGGCTGTTGAAAAAGTCCTGATTTCGTGATTTGGCGTATGTAGCCAACCGGGGAGGGGGGAGTCATTTCATAAGCGCATGTCGATTGAGAAATCCATTCCCTGTTTTGGGGGATTTTTTCAGCAACCCCAGCATGGACGGTGGAACAACACGTGCCGTGCGTGGATCATCTCCTTTCGCAAACAAAAAAACCGGGCGCGACTCTCGCCGCGCCCGGCCGGTGAGCGTTTGAACTTGCCCGATTACACCTTCTTGTCCTGCGCGCCCATCGCCTCCATCATGCCCCAGCGGATGACGGTGCGGCTTTCGATGGGCTGGAAGAGCACCTTTTCGAGAATGAAACCGAAAAGACCGAGAACGGCGAGCGCGACCATCATGAACGCGATGTCGAGGTATTCCTGCGCGTCGAAGATGCCGGCGGAAAGTCCCCAGCGGATGCCGGCGAACGCCTCGGCTCCGACCCCTGCGCGCCAGGCGCGCGCCAGGCCGATGCGCAGACCGCTCAGGATCATCGGCAGCGAGCCGGGCAGGACGACGGTGCGGAAAATCGTCATCTTGTCCGCGTTCATCGACTGGGCCGCGCGTATCCATACCGGGTTCACGGTTTTCACGCCCGTCCAGACGGCCATGGCGATGGGCAGGAAGGAGGCGAAGGCCGTGATGACGATGACCGTCTGATCCCCGATGCCCGCCCAGATGACGACGATGGGCGTCCACGCGATGGCCGGAATCGGCAACAACACGGAGAGCAACGGGACGAAGAACGATTCCCAAAAAGCGAAGCGGCCCATCATTATGCCCACGATGGTGCCGACGACGGCGGCGATGAAGAATGCGAACGGAAGCCGCCACGCGGTGTTCAGCGTATGCAGGAGAATCGGACTCTCCAGGAGTTTCAAGAACTGGTCAATGAGTCCCAGGTTCGGGTTTTCGGCCAACGCCCGGAACAAGGGATCCGTCACCAGCTCCCAGGCCCGAGTTACGATGGCGTCCACGGTGGGGAAGAGCCTGCCCTGGTTGCCCTGGGCCTGCATGGCCGCGACCTGCCAGATGGCCAGGATGACGATGAACGGGTATATCGGCCTCAGCTTCACCCAAAACGGCGTTCTCACTTCTTTTTTCCTCTCGTCCAACGATGGAGGAACAGGCGTTGTCTCGGATGTCTGCATGGATAATTCCTCTCTAAAAATCGCGAATCATATCGTTCACGTGTCGTTGTAGTTTGATGAACTCGGGCGCGAGATCGTCACGGGGCCTCGGTAGATCGACTCTTACGATCTCGCGGATTCTTCCCGGATTCGGAACGAAAACCACGATCCGGTTCCCGAGGTAGACGGCTTCGCTCAGATTGTGCGTGACGTAGAGAATCGTTTTTCTCGTCTTCTGCCATACGTCGACGGTCAACTCCTGTAATTCCTCGCGCGTCTGGGCGTCGAGCGCGCCGAAGGGCTCGTCCATCAGGAGGATTTGCGGGTCGAACGCCATGGCTCTCGCCACCGCCACCCGTTGGCGCATGCCGCCCGAAAGGTTGTGCGGGAAGAAATCCGCGAACTCCTCGAGGCGGACGAGACGGAGGTAGTCTTGTGCGATTTTCCTGCGTTCCTCCTCGGGCACGTTTCGGATTTCCAGGCCGTATTCCACGTTCTGCCTCGCCGTGCGCCACGGGAAGAGGGCGTACTCCTGGAACACGACGCCCTTGTCGTAGTCCTGGGTGAGCGTTTTTCCGTCCATTGTGATTGTGCCCGCGGTGATCTCGACGAAGCCGGCGAGCATGTTGAGCAGGGTCGTCTTCCCGCAGCCCGAAAGCCCCACGAGGCAGATGAATTCGCCGTCCTCGATATTGAGGTTCACGCCCTCGAGAGCGTGCACCCTTCTTTCGGGGGTGTCATAGATTTTTCTCAAGTTTTGAATCGATATTTTTGTGACCATGAATGAGTGCTATTCCCCATGTTGCGAAAGACGAAGCCTTTCAGGTGTATTGAAACTGAACCAAGGTAGCAGGATTCTAGCAAAATCCGGGGCGCGAAAGAAACGGCAAATATACTTTCGTGATGTTTTGTAATAATCTCATGTGCGTTCATCTGTGTTGATGAGTGATTGAAGCCGGAAAGCGTTGAAATTGTTTGAGATTCGGGTGGATTTCAAGCCTGGCAAATAGAATTTTCCCGGTTGGTGCGATGAATCCGGGTAGGTGATTCCGGAAAGGGTGTGATTGATGGATGGTCGACTTCCGCTGGAGGGGCTTCGAATCCTGGCGGTGGAGCAGTTCGGGGCGGGGCCGCTGGCCTCGCAACTGTTGGGGGATATGGGGGCCGAGGTCATCAAAATTGAGGATCACGCCGTGGGCGGCGATTCCGCGCGGCCCGTTCCCCCGTATGCCCTTCCGGATAACGACAGCTACTATTTCCAGTCCTTCAACCGCAACAAGAAGAGCGTCGCGCTCAGGATCCGCACGCCCGAGGGCAAGGCGATATTGCGCAAACTCGTCCCCAAGGCGGACGCGCTCTATGCGAATTGCAGGGGCTCGGCGCCCGAGAAGCTCGAACTAACGTATAAGCACCTGAGCCCCTACAACGAGAAAATCGTGTGCTGTTTTCTCTCGGGCTACGGGATGACGGGCCCCAGAGCGCCTGAACCGGCCTATGACTACCTCATGCAGGCCTACGCGGGCATCATGGACCTGACGGGAGAGCCCGACGGCCCCCCCACCAAGGCGGGCGTGAGTTTCGTGGATTTCACGGGCGGATTCATATCGCTCGTGGGCCTGTTGGCCGCGCTGTGGGAGGCGAACCGCACCGGAAAGGGCAGGGACGTCGACGTGTCGCTGATGGACGGCGCTTTGGTGCAGCTTGCGTACATGGCCACCTGGACGCTCAACTGTGGTTATGTGCCGCAAAAATTCTCCCGAAGCGCGCACCCCTCTATGGTGCCCGCGCAGAATTTCGAGACCAAAGACGGCTGGATAAGCGTGCTTTGCCTCAAGCAGAGTTTCTTCCCCATTCTCGTCGAACGCATGGGTATGCCGGCGCTGGCCGAGGACCCGCGCTTCAAGCTGGCCCAGGATCGATTCGAGAACCGCGAAGTTCTGCTGGGTATCCTCGAAAAGGCGTTCCAGGAGAAAACGAACGCGGAGTGGACCGACCTGCTTCAGGGGTCCGTTCCCTTCGCGCCGGTGAACACCGTGGCGCAGGCGATGGAAGACCCCCAGATTCTGGCGCGGGACATGATTGTCGAGATGGAGCACCCCGTGGCGGGGAGGATGAAGGTTCTCGGGTCGCCCATAAGACTGCCGGGCGCGGATATGAAGTACGTCAGAGCGCCCTATCTGGGAGAGCACACGAGAGAGGTTCTGGGTGATCTGCTCGGCATGGGGTCCGGTGAACTCGAGGAATTGAGAGACAAGAACATCGTGTCCTGGAGCGTTCCGCCCGAGGGGTAGGACGCAGGACAGAACGAGAATTTTCTGGATTCCATACACATTTTTGGAGGTGATCTCATGGCGGATTTGCCGATACCGCAAGTCGTAAATTCCCTGGACGTAGACGAGGACAAGGCCTATGAGCCGCCCTATGACATCCGCTGGGGCGTGAACCGAGAGTCGACGGGCACCGATTCCATCACGATGGGGAGAACCATCATTCCTCCCAGAGGGCGCAACGCGCTTCACTATCACAAAAACTGCGACACCACGATCTACGTGGTGAAAGGTCCCATCAACATCTACTGGAAAGAGGGTGAGGAGATCACCCGAAAAGAGGTGCCCGTCGGCCATTTCGTCTATTTCCCGTGTGGTTGCATTCACGGTCAGGAGAACCCGAGCGCGGACGCGCCGGCGGAATTGATATTCACCTACGGCGGTATGCCCAACAAGGAAGCAGCGGGCACGACATTCGTGGACGACCCCAGAGACCCGCTCACAGACTAGCTTTTTCCGCTTTTGCGGGGCGTTCCCTGTTTCGCCCATCATCGACTGCGAATGAGGAGATAAGAACGCGCATGTTTTCCCCACGATTCCACGTTTGTCTGTTTTTCGCTTGCCTCATGGGCGTCACCGGTTCGTTTGTGCAGGCACAGCAGGCCAGTAAGAAAATATCCGGATTCGACGGCGCCACGCTGGTGCGCGTTCCCTCGGGCTGGTTCCTCATGGGCAGCAAAGCCAGCGACAAGGACGAGCGCCCGCCCCGGAAAATCTTTGTTTCAGGTTTCTGGATCGACGAGACCGAAGCAACGGCGGAGCGCTTCGCGCGCTTCGTCGCGCAAACCGGATACAAGACGACGGCCGAGAAGCGGAAGTGGTCCTGGACCTGGGACTCTTCCCTAAGAAAGGGAAAAGGCGGCTGGCGAAAGATGAAGGGAGCGGACTGGCGTCGGCCGGAAGGCCCTAAATCGAGTTGGAAAACCATGCCGACCCAACCCGTATCCCACGTGAGTTGGCCCGATGCGGAAGCCTATTGCGGGTGGGCAGGCAGACGCCTGCCCACCGAGGCGGAATGGGAGCGCGCAGCGCGCGGCGGGAACGGGAGGCTCTACCCCTGGGGCAAGGGCCGCGACGCGATGAGGGCCAACCTGAAAGGCGGGAAAGATGGATTCCCTGGCGTCGCGCCCGTGGGCCGCTTCCCCAAAGGCGCGAGCCCCTTTGGGGCGCTCGACATGTCCGGCAACGTCTGGGAGTGGGTGGCCGACCGCTACCATTCGAGAGCTTATAAAAAAATGGCCGAACGCGACCCACACGGACCGTCCAGGGGAAAAACCAGAGTCGTCCGAGGCGCATCCTGGGGCAGCCCCATCGCCTGGGCCACGGCGCACAACCGCTACCATCGCCCACCCGATTACCGGAACAACAAGATCGGCTTTCGCTGCGTCACGGGTGAGGGTGGTTAGGTCGGCGCCCCGCCTCCTCAATGAAGCGCATCGTGTAACTGTCCGTAGGGGACTGGATACGCGCTCCCTACAAAGCCAAACCCATCAATTCGTCGGCGCGGGCGGCACGACGAGCACGCCGTGCGCCCCGTTTCCCACGCGGATTTTCTTGATGTTGCGGTGTGTTTTCGCATCCATCACGAACACTTCTTTCGAATCCCTGTTCGTCACGTAGGCGAGCGCGCCGTCGGGCGTGAAGGCGATGAGGTCGGGCCGCACACCCTGTTTTACTCTGGCGACGCGCTTTTGCGAGGGCAGGGAGAATACCGACACCCTGTTAATGTGCGGGAGAGTGACGTAGAGGAATTCGCCGTTCGGCGCAATGAGGGCGTCGTGCGGCTCGCCGGATAGCTTGACCGTCTGGATTGTCTCGAGCGTATCGAGGTCCACCACGCTGTAGGAGTGGCGCTCTCCGTTCATGACGTAGAGCCTTTTTCCGTCGGGTGTTACGTCGATTCCCTCGATGTAGTGGCCCGCCTCTACCTGCTTGATCGGTTTTCTGGTCTTCAGATCGACGACGGAGACATCCTCGCTCAGCTCGTTCGCCACGAAGGCGCGGCGGCCATCGGGGCTCAGCTTGATGTTCACCGGGTTGTTCCCCCCGTGCTTGATCAGGCCGATGATCTTTTGGGCGGCGACGTCGAGAATCGTTACGTTGTCCGAATAGGTGTTCACGAAGTAGGCGAGTGCGCCGTCTGGGGAAAACGCCAAATTGTAGGGGTCGCGGCCCGCGCGCACGCGATGAATGAATTTGAGCGTATGCGTGTCGAAAACACGCACATAGGCGCTGCCGTCGTTGATGACGTAGGCGTGGCGCCCATCGGGCGCGAGCGAGAGGCGGTTCGCCTTCCTGCCCGCGGGGATGGTTTTGATTACCTCGTGGGAATCGCGCGAGATGACGCTCAGAGTACCGTCGCGCGTGTTCGTGACGAGAATCCGCTCTCCCGCCGCGAGCGCGGACGCAGGCGTTGAGAGAAAAAGAGCGAGAATGACAATAGAGAGCATGATGTCGCGCATTCTGGAAGAACCTACCGGCCTTGTTGCTTCAAAAACGCCTCTTTCGCCTTGGGGTCGAAGCGGCAATTGCACAGCTTGCGGATCAGGGCCACCAAATCACGAATCTCCTGTTTTGTAAACACGTTGCCCCAGGGCGGCATGATGGGCGAGAGGTCGCTCGCCCCGCCTCCGTGGGTGATGGTGCGCACCATGTCCTCATCGGAGAACTGGGCCATGTCCTTGCCGTCGGTGAGGTTGCGGGGGCTCACGGGCAGCTTCTTGGTATTGTTCACCCCCTTGCCGTCTCCCTTGGGGCCGTGGCACTGGATGCAGAACCAGCGGAAATTCTCCTGCGCGTTCACGCGGCTCGCCGGTTCTTCCGCACCCACAAGGAGGGGGGCGCTCGCCGTCGCCGTCACAAGTGTGAGAAATAGCGTTCTCACGAGAGAATAAAACTTCATTTGAAACTCGCGATGTAAGCGGCGAGAGCGATGAAGTCCTTCTCGCTCAGTTTCGTGAACGCCTCATCCCCATACACCGGCATTCTGCCGTTGGGGTTGTAGCGTTCCGGCTGTTTCAGTAAGGACACGATGAAATCAGGGTTCAGCCTGCTCCCCGCTTCCCTGAAATGAGGGGCGCTGTGGCCGCCCACCTCGATTTTCGCCCGATAAACCGTCTTTCGTATCGCGACCATGTGGCACGAATAGCAGGGCTGTTTTTTCTGAAACAGTATTCTCGCCCGCCGGAGCACTTTTCTGGGGATTTTTTTCCAGTGCGGAACGACGCCCACCGGCATTTCGGGGTCCTTGAGGCTTTCGAGATAAGCCGCCACCCTGGCCGCGTCTTTCTCGGCGAGGACGGGGTGCGCGTATTTCCCCCGCTTCATGGTTCCGTAGATGACGCCGCGAAAAGGCTCTGGTTTCGCGAGCCATTTAGCCAGAAAGCCGGGCCGGAACTTGTTGCCCGCATACCACAGCGTGGGGCCTTTTATCCCGTGGCGCCGGGGCGGGGGTATCCTGGTTTCAGGTCCTTTGCGGCTGTGGCAGCTTCCGCAGTTGTTCTTTTCGAAAAGAGATTTTCCCTCCTGAACATCCGCACCGTATGAATGGGTGGGTGCGTGGGAGAGAGAGAAAATTCCCGCCACGATGATGAAAAAAATCGCCGCGAAATTCGCCTTCATGGACTTCATTTCGGCAACTCGGGGGCTTTAATTTCCGGGAGATCGCCCGTGAGCGCGCCCATGAAGGCGATCAAGTCCTCTTTCTCGGTTTTCGTGAGCTTGAGAGGCTTCATATCCGGGTCGAGGTGAGAATTCGGGTGGCCGCCCTTGTCGTAGAAATCGACCATTTCCTCCAGCGTGGAGAAGCGGCCGTCGTGCATATAGGGCGCCGTCTGGGTGATGTGGCGAAGCGTGGGCGTCTTGAATTTGCCCCGATCCTTTATTTTTCTGGTGATTTTCTCTCGTCCGATCTCTAAAGGCTTCTTGTCCATCCCGATGCCGATGTTGTGGAACTTATCGTCCGTGAAGGGCGCGCTGAATTCATCCACCAAATGGCATTTCACACAATTTCCCCTGGTTGTAAAGACCTCGAACCCTATGATCGCCCGAGGCGAGAGCGCGGACTTATCGCCCCCGTATTTCCAGCGGTCGAACGGGGAATTCCCGGAAAGGATCGTGCGCTCGAAGGTGGCGATGGCCTGCACCACGCGCTCGAGGCTGATGCCGGGGCTTCCGAACGCTTCCTGAAACCGCTCGCGGTATTCCCGAATCGCGCCGAGCGTCCGGATGATTTTTTCTTCGCTCGAGGCCATCTCGCTCGGATGGAGGATGGGGCCTTTGGCCTGTTCTTCCAGGCTCTCCGCGCGCCCGTCCCAGAACTGGGATTCGTTGTAGGCGGCGTTGACGACCGTGGGCACGTTCCTGAGCGTGAGCCTGCCGTCAAAGCCCGTTCCGTACTGGCGCGCGTTCGAGAATCCGCGCCGGGGCATGTGGCACGTCGCGCAGGAAACCTTTCCGTCGCCGGAGAAGCGTTTTTCGAAGTACAGCATTTTTCCGAGTTCGACCTTGGGGTGCGTCATGGGGTTGTTCTCGGGCACGGGCACGTCGTCGAGGCCCAGGGGCGGTTCCGGGGGGAGTTCCTCCTGTTCCTGCGCGCGCTTATCCTGCGCATGCGCCACTGGCGCAACGCTCCACACGAGCACCGCCATCAGGAGACACGGCGCTGCGATACGCGCGAGGTGAAACAAGGTATTCCTCTTCAAACCGGGCGGTCTTGGAGGGCGGAGCAAAAGCTCCGCGGCATCATGTTCTTTGCAGCAACTCGATGCTGACGCCATCGGGCGCCTCGATGAAGGCGATTCGCGTCGTCGGGTTGAATTGTACCGGTTCCACGGTGAATTTCACACCTTTTCCCTTGAGGTCGTCGCAATAGGCCTGAAAATCGCCTGCGACCTGGAAGGCGAAATGATCCGTCCCCCATTCGAGGCCGCCCTTATTTCCGGCGCTCTCGCCCGTTCTTTCTCCGCGAACGATGACCGTGGCGCCGTTGAATTTTACAGGAATCTGCGGCGCTTCCTTGAACACGACGCCATCTCCGCGCTCGCCCCCCAAGTTTTCGACGAACCAGTTCACGCTCGCCTCGGGGTCTTTGCTGATGACGTGCACGTGATCGAATACGATGCCGGCTGAACTCATTGCATGGCTCCTTCGTTGTCTAGCTGTCCCAGGTCGCGCGATTGAAAGGATCGCGCGCTCCGAATTCATCCCGTAGCGTTTTATCTCTAGCTGTCCCAGGTCACGTCCCCGAATTCACCCGGCGCAGGCCTGCCCGCGGCCCGGAACCCGGCGACTTCCGCCTTGCTCTGCGCGACGGTGCTGTTCGCCCCGTGGCCGGGGTAGAGAACGGTCTCGTCGGCCAAGGCGAAGACCTTATTCTCGATGGAATCGAGCGACGTGAGCAATTGCCCGTGGTTCCAGGTCTTGCCGGGGCCGCCGGGAAAAATCGTATCCCCGCAGACGCAGTGGCCCGGGTAGAGGAACATCAGCATGCCCTTGCAGTGTCCGGGCGTGTGGATGGCCCTGAGCGTAATCTCGCCGAATCTGATATCCTCGCCGTCCGCGATGGTGAAATCCGGGCTGACGCCGAACTCTTTGGCGTCCTCGGCGTGCTGGCCCAGGGGCGCGCCCGTCCGGCTGCGCACCTCGTCGAGCGCGTCGATGTGGTCGCCGTGGCAATGGGTCTGTAGAATGTATTGGGGCGCGGCGCCTTCGCACGCGGCGAGAATCGGCTCGGCGGAGTGAGAGGTGTCGATGATGACGCACTCTTTCGTCGCCTTGCACGTCAGCACGTATACGTTGTTGCTGTAGGGGCCGATGTTGAGCTTTTGAAAATCGAGTGCGGGAAGGTCCACCCTTTGGTCGAATTCACCCATGGCGTTTTCTCTCCTTTGTCTGATGAATGCCGGCTTTCACGAACATGAGGTGACAACGAACTTTAATGCCTTAAGTGGGCAGACCACAACCACGGGATGAGAATTTTCATGGACAAACCCTTCGTATTCGCGAATCTGGCGATGACGCTCGACGGAAAAATCTCAGGATCCGACCGCGAGGATTTCTCCTTAGGTTCCAAAACGGATCGCCTGGAGATGGATCGCCTGAGAGCCTGTGCGGACGTGGTGATATGGGGCGGCCGGACGCTCAGGACGGCGCGCCATCCCGCGAGGGTGCGTGAGGAATCCCTCGCGCGCGAACGCTTGGAACGCGGCCTCCCGCCGCATCCGGCGAACGCTCTGATCACGAAAAGCGGCGTTTTCCCCAAGAAATTGCCCTGGTTCGAGAGCGATGAGGTCGAGCGGTTCATATTCACCGCGCCGGGAGGGGCACGCCGTCTTGGGGAAGCACGAACCGGGGGCGCGCGAATCGTGGTTCTGGACGAGGCGGATTCCCTCGCCGGTCAGGTGCTGGCCCACTTGGGCGAGCGGGGAATGAAGAACGTGTTGATAGAGGGCGGGGGTTCCCTGATATGGGAGTTCGCCCGTTATATAGACGAGTTTCACGTGACGCTCACCCCCTGGCTGGCGGGAGGAGCATCCGCTCCGACGCTCATGGACGGGCCGGGTTTCCGCTCGGGGGAATTTCTGGGGCTGACACTGGTGGAGGTTCGCCGCGAGGGGGATGAGCTGTTCCTGCGCTACGCCGCGAAGCCAGCGTGACGCCCCGCCCACCGCGCCGATTGAACCACCACCGCCCCGTGTGGTACTGATGAAGGGTCTAAAAATCATGTTCTCATGACATTCCAACGGTTGCATTCTGACGATGTCGCCGGGAGGGGGAAGCCGTGGCCACCAGGGCGAAGCGAAGATCGGCCAAGCCGAAAAGGTTGACGAAAAAGGACTTGAACGCGATGTACCGCAACATGCTGCGGATCCGCCGCTTCGAGGAGAAGACGGACGAGTTCTTCATGGCGGGCCGGGTGAAGGGAGCGGTTCACGTGAGCATCGGGCAGGAGGCGTGTTCGGTCGGCGTCTGCACGGCCTTGACCAATGAGGACGCCATCCTGACCACCCACCGGGGCCACGGACACTCCATCGCCAAGGGCACCAGGATGCCCGAGATGATGGCGGAGCTTCTCGGCAAGTCCACCGGGCTTTGCAAGGCGCGCGGCGGCTCCATGCACATCGCCGACATCTCCAAAGGCCACTACGGCGCGCACTCCATCGTGGGGGCGAACATGCCGATGGCCACGGGCATGGGCCTCGCCTATCAACTGGAAGGAACGGGCCGGGTGGCGGTGGTCTTCTTCGGGGACGGCGCGTCGAACCAGGGCAGTTTCCACGAGTCGATGAACCTGTGCGCCATCTGGAAGCTGCCGGTCATCTTCTTCTGCGAGAACAACCACTACGCGGTGAGCTACCACGTGGAGCGCTCCACATCGGTGAAAGACATCAGCGTGCGCGCGCAGGGCTACGACTCGCCCGGCGTGACGGTGGACGGCATGGACGTGGTGGCCGTCTACGAGGCGACCGCCGAGGCCGTGCGCAGGGCGCGTGAGGGAGGCGGCCCGAGCCTGATAGAGGCGAAGACTTATCGCTTCTTCGGCCATTCGCGCGGCGACCCCCAGTTCGGCCCCTACCGCACGAAAGAAGAGGTGGACGAGTGGAGAAAGCGCGATCCGCTGACGATCGCGGCGGAAATGCTCAAACTCACGGAAGCGCAGAAAAAGGCGCACTTAAAAGCCGTGGACGATGAGTTGAACGGGGCCATCGACTTTGCGGAGCAAAGCCCGGAGGCGACGCTCGAATCCGCACTCGAGGACGTGTATGCCTAGAGATTCCCGTCCCCCGGTGCTGCGCGCTTAAGCGATAACCTTGGAGAGAGACGACATGCGAGAGATCACTTTTGTGGATGCGTTGACCGAAGCCCATCACGAGGAAATGGAGCGGGATGAGCGCGTCATCGTCATGGGCGAGGACGTGGAACTGGCCTATGTATTCGGCGTCACGAAGGGGCTGGCCGATAAATTCGGGCGAGACCGCGTGCGCGACACGCCCATCAGCGAACTCGGCATCGTGGGCGCGGGCGTGGGCGCCGCCATGGCGGGCTACAGGCCCATCGTCGAGATCATGTTCATGGACTTCATCATGCTGGCGATGGACCCGCTCATCAATCAGGCGGCCAAGCTGCGCTACATGCTGGGCGGGCAGTTGAGCGTGCCCTTGGTCGTGCGCACCCCCGGCGGTGGCGGTGTGCAGTACGGCCCCACCCACAGCCAGTGCCTGGAAGCCTGGTTTATGCAGATACCGGGCATCAAGGTGGCGGCGCCGAGCGACCCCGCAGATGCCAAGGGCCTCATGTGCTCGGCGATTCGAGACGACAACCCCGTGCTCATGGTGGAGCACAAGATGCTCTACAAGATGAAGGGCCCCGTTCCCGAGGGTGAGCACATCACTCCCTTCGGCCAGGCCGCCGTGAAGCGCGAGGGCGCAGACATCACCCTCATCGGCGTGGGTTATCAGGTGCACAACTGCCTGGCGGCGGCGGATGAACTAGCGAAAGAGGGCATCAGCGCAGAAGTGGTCGACCCCAGGACGCTGGCCCCGCTCGATACCGCTTCGCTCGCCGAATCGGTTCGCAAGACGAACCGCTGCATCATCGTCGAGGAAGGCCACCTGAGAAGCGGCGTGGGTTCGGAGATATCCGCGGCTGTCCAGGAAGAAGCCTTTGATTATCTCGACGCCCCCATCGGCCGCGTGGCCGCCCTCGATGCGCCCATTCCCTTCGAGCCCCGCCTCGAGGATTTCGTGCTCCCCAACACGGCCAACGTCGTCGAAGCCGCGAAGAAGGCGTTGGGGGTGAGTGTGTAGGTCAATTGCGACTGAGGAAGGAGCGATTGTGCGCGTCTCAACACTCCCCCCCTTTGATGCCCTTCAAGATTACAAACCCTCCCTCACCGGTCGGGTCAAACAGCAATCGCTCCTTTTAGGGACGTCGAGCCATCTTCATCGGCCATGAGATCCCGTTATCCAGTTGATATCATTGGAAAAAGGTCATTATTTCCGGTCCCGTTCAGAATCCGGCTTCCGCAGAATGTAATCAAATTGGAAGCGGAGCAACTAAAACTCCCGCGCATCCCAGTGGGTCCCTGTCGGATCATCGTGCAACTGACCTCCGAATCCGGCCCGTAACGGCTTCTTTGAGTTCATGCTGCCGCACCCCGCAACGTTCATTTAGGGACCACCGACCACGGCCGCCAGACGGCGGTCTGGGAGCAGGTGAAGGAGCAGGGCTACCGGCCCAGCGGCTGGCAATGAGGTGCATGCTGACCGAGGACAGCGTGCCCCGCCGCCTCGGCCAGCGCCCGCTTCGTCGGCGTCGATGGCTACGAGGTGGCAGGGAGGGAGGCTCACGCGGGACCTCTTCGCGGGAGAGGACGAGCGCGGGAACTGGACTCCAATTTCCGTACGGGGGTATTTCCTGCGGTCCAGGGCCTCCATCGCGAGTTCGACCACAAACCGGTTCTCCCCTCGTATCCCGTCAGCCTGTCCTTGACGTGGGTGGTGTAATCGGGCTGACCCTGCTCACCGTCGTTGATGACGTCGACCCCCCCCCGCCTGTTTCTCCACGACGTCTTCTATCGCGCGCGCCACGGCGGCATCGAGATCAGCAGAACGCGCGCCGCCTTCCTCCTAGGCCGGCAACAAATCGACCACCTCCTGGGGACGCGGCAGGCTCTCCGTGTGGGTCGTGAGTATTCTCTCGGTGCTTCGCTTCATGGTCTAATGCTCCTCTTTTTCCTCAAAAACCGCTCCCTAGCGTTTACCCCATTTTTTCTTCTCCACCGTCTCTTCCTCAATCTCATAGAAGCCCTCGAGACCGATCAAATCCTCTATATCCTGGCGGGCGGCCATGAACTCCTCATGCGTCATGCCCGTGTAATCGCCCGTTTTGTGCACTTCCTGTAAGGCCTTTTTCATGAAATGGAAACTGGCGGTGAGATATAAAATGGCGTCGATGCAGGCGACGTAGCCCATCTCCGCCATCTGGGATTCCGAGTAGAGCGGCCTCCCGTCCCGGTTGCCCCGGCTTTGGACGTAGACCAGGGGAATCTTGGACTTTTGGGGAGCGGCGAGGGCTTCCTTGTGGTTCCGGGGAAAGACGAGACCCATATCCGCGCCCACGTCGGCGGCCATGTTCACGCGCCTGACCGCCTCGGCGATGCCCCTGAAGCGAGCCGTATCCGAGCGCGCGATGATGACGAAATCCTTGTCCGTCTCGTCTCGCTGGCGACACGCCATCTTGATCTTGTCGACGAATTCCCTGGTCGGAATCGCGTGCGCGACGTATTTATGGTAGTGCGCGCGTTTGGGGTAGAGCTGATCCTCGATATGAATCCCGGCCACGCCCGCGCGAATGAACTCCCGCACGGCACGCATGGTGTGCATCGGCTCGCCGAAGCCCGCCCCGCCGTCTGCGAGAGTGGGTATTTTCACCGCGTTCGCGACGTCTCCGGCCACGTCCACCTGCTCGCGCATCGTCACCATCGGCTCGGTGATGCAGCGTGAACCACCCGTCACGAAACCACCCGTATAGGTCGCCTTGAAGCCCAGGCTCTCCACCAGCCTGCCCCCGATGGGATCGTAGGCGACGGGCATGAAGATGAAATTTCCCCTTCTCAGCAGGGCGCGAAACTTGGTGGTGTTGCGGCGTATGGCCATTTGCATCTCCTATACGGCGAAATATGAACCTCTCGGATTTTACGTTCTTTTAATTTTTTAGCTTCCCACCGCCTGGGTTTCCTTTAGGGTTGTCAGTTCCCTCAGTCGCGAGAGACCGGGCTGCTCCTCGACATTCATCACGAAATCGATGATGGCGTCCTGACTCCCCGGTACAAGCACGGGTGCTGTAAGATCACGGAATTTCTCGACGACCGCCTCCTCGGTGGGCCTGTTTTCCGGATCGCCCCGGCAGTATTCGACGCGTTCGTGAAGTCGACTGCCATCTTTGAGATGAAACGTCACGTCGCACGGTTTTTTCTCATGGTAAATCGCCGTGAGTTCCGGGTCGGCCTCCACCTGCGTGGCTTTGGCGAATCGCACCAGTTCCGGATCGTGTAAGGATTCGCCCTCTAAATCAGACGGCGAAACCTTGCCCCGCTTCAGCGCAACCGCCATGGCGTATCCCATGTGAAAGATCATCTTGGCGGGAGGACCCGGTTCGTAATCCCAGCCGCACTGGATTTTCGTTATCTCACCGGCCCGAATCGAGGTGCGCTCGACGTCCTCGAGCCTCAGGCCATGCTTTTGGCGGGCAAAGAGTGCGGCGTCGATGCCCGTCTGGCTGCTGTGGCAGGTGGGGTAGAGTTTGATGGAGGTGTCCATGAGCCAATACCGATCGCCCAAGCCGTCAATCAGAATCTCGGGTCTCGGGTCCCTGGTGGTCATGGAGAAAAAGCCCCCATCGGCGGCTTCAATGGGATCGGAGGAGCCTCTGAAGCCTCCCCCAGCCAGAAGTGCCGAGACAACGCCGTTTCTGGCGGCCGTTCCCGCCGCCAGGTAAAGCTCCATGCCCGATCCTTGCGTGAAGGCGAAATTACCCGAAGCCTGCCCCGCCGCCGCTGCGATGGCGTGGTGCAGGGTTTCGGGCGAATGATTCATGGCGCGCGATGCGGCCGCCGCCGCCCCGAAAGAGCCGCACGTGCCCGTGGCGCGCCATCCCTTCAGGCGATGCTCGGCCATGTTGACAGCCATGCCCACCCGCGCCGCCGTTTCATAACCTGCCGATATTGCTTCCAGAAATGTTTTTCCGTCCGCTCCCCCAAGCTCACAGGCGGCCAGAGCCGCCGGGATCACGGCCACGCCGGGATGTAGTTTGGATTTACGATGCAGATCGTCAAAAATCAGGACGTGGGCAAGAATGCCGTTCGTGAGAGCGGCGGTGGCCGGGTCGGCCCCGAAATCCCGGCCGATGATCGTACAGGGCCCGCTTCCCGAAGCCGCTTCGGCGGCGCGCAGGTGAACGCCCGCCTCCTCGGTTCCCAGAGCCCCCAGCGCGCAGCCTAAGTGATCCAGCAGGCAGAGCTTCAGAAAATCGGGTATCTCCTTGGGCATATCCTCCAGGCACAGCCCCGACATGAATCCGGCAAGTTGTTTCGAGCGATTCATCGTATCCCTTGTGTGCGATAAAAAACGCCGCCGCGCCCGCATCTGAGCGGACGCGGCGCGCCGTTTCATCCATCAAGTGAAATTAGTTGCCGGTCAGTATCTTCAGCGAGTCCTTGGTCCATTTGTCCCGCATCTTGTCCATCTCGTTCGGGTCCCACCAGTGGTATTTGAAGTCGGAGAGCTTGGCTCCCTCTACGCTGGTGAAATCCTTGCGCAGAGAAAACTTGCCCTTGTCGGAAACCACCTTCTGGCCCTCGAGGCTCGAGAGCCATTCGATCAGCACTTTTGCGCCGGCGGGGTTGGGTCCGCCCTTGGTGATCGCCATGGGAGCGACGAGCAGTGCGCCGCCTTCTTTGGGGAACACCTCTTTGATGGGTGCGCCCTTACCACCCGGGTAGGGGCCGTCACGGCGAACGAGCATGGAGAGATTCACGCCGAAGTGGCGCTCGCCCGATTTCACCTTGTTGTTCGTAGTGCCGTGGCTGCGCACCATCATGGCGCCGTTGTCGCGCGTCTTGATGAACCAGTCGCGCCCGAAGAGCTTGTACATCGTGAACACGAAGTAGTAGTGCCCGCCGCCGATCTTCGGGTCGCCGAAGCTGATCTTGCCCTTCCACTTGGGCTTGTGGAAATCGAGCCAGCTATTGGGAATGTCGCCGCCCTTCACGAGTTCAGGGTTGTAGGAAATGTATTGCAGCCAGGAGGTGTGGTAGAAGTAGCCGCAATCCTTTGCCACGCCCCAGTCTCGATAGTCCTTGTAGTGCGGGCTGCAATAACGGGTGAGCTGGTTTTTTCTGTTGAAGCTCAGGAACATTCCCGGATCGGCCGTGGAGATGGCGTCCATGCGCACCTTCCCGGCCCTCAGTTCCTGCTTGTAGAGATTGGCGATTTTACCGGATTGGCTCCGGATCATCTTCGCTTTGATCCCGTACTTGGCGAATTTCTTGTTGAACGCCTTGTTCAGTTTCCGCTGGGCGGGCTTGAAAATGATGTTGTACACGATGACCTGCCCGCCTTTGGTGCCGGCCGCCATTTTGAGCGTTTCCTTGTCGGCGCCGTGCGCGGCGCTCGCCGCCAGGCCCACCGATAGCCCCAGACAAATGATAGGGATTGTCCACTTCTTCATCATGCACCTCCTTTGAGATTGAGAAGACAGCTACGATTCAACGACGACGCATCGCTCCGGCTCCGCGGAGACGACTACCTCCTGACCCGTTTCGAACACCTGTGTTGGTTCTGCATGTATCTCGAGCGCTTTTCCGGAAACTTCGACCGAAAATATGGTCGACTCCCCCAGGAAAGTAGAATGAACCACTCTGCCTTTCCACTGATTCGGGGAATCGCCCCCATCCGGCGAAGCAGACAACGAGAGCGCCTCGGGCCGAATCGAGACGTATACCTTCTCCTCATCCGGCATGTGCTGATCGCCGACGGAAATCTCGATTCCCTCACCCGAGAGAACGAGCGATTCGCCTCCCGCCCCCTTCTTCGCACCCTCGAAAAGATTCGTGGTTCCCATGAAACTGGCGACGAAGCGGTTCTGGGGCCGATTGTAGATTTCACGCGGGTCGGCGATCTGCTGCAGTACTCCGTGATCCATGATGGCGATGCGATCCGAGAGCGCCATGGCCTCCGTCTGATCGTGGGTGACGTAAACGGCCGTGAAATTCAGCCTCTCCTGCAGCTCCCGAATCTCGAGGCGCATCTGCACGCGCAGATTCGCGTCGAGGTTGCTCAGGGGTTCGTCGAACAACAGCAGGGAGGGTTCTGAAACCAGACTCCGCGCGAGGGCGACGCGCTGTTGCTGGCCGCCGCTTATCTGGGTGGAGTAGCGGTGCTCCATGCCGTCGAGCTGAACGAGTTTGAGCGCGTTCATGACTTTCCCGGAAAGCTCTCCACGCGGCATGCCCCGTGCCCGGAGCGGATAGGCGACGTTCTCGAACAGCGTCATGTGCGGCCAAACAGCGTAGGATTGGAAAACCATGCCCATTTCGCGCTTTTCGGGCAGGACGAAAACGCCGCCATCGATATCGGTGACGACACCCTCGCCGAGAATGATGCGCCCGGCGGTCGGCCGCTCGAGGCCCGCGATGCACCGGAGCGTCGTCGTTTTGCCGCACCCGCTCGGGCCGAGGAGGGTCAGCATCTCCCCTTCTTCGACTTCCAGGTCGAGGTCATCCACCGCACGCACTTCGTCGAAGTGTTTCGATAGATTCTCGATGGTCAGCGATGGCAAGGAACCTCTCCTCCACTATCGGTAGACGGGGGTTACATCCACCTTGAAAACCCACTTGAACACGGAAATGACGACGAACATGATCGCCGTCAGAAGCAATGCGCCCGCGCACATGATGTTCAACTCACCGTCCGTCCACTGCTCGAAGATCAAAACGGGCAGAACGCGCGTCTCATGCGTGGTCAGGAGAACCGCCGTGGATATTTCGCGCAGGAAAATAATGAACAGCAAAATCCAGGTGGAATAAATGCCCGGGCGCAATAGGGGGAAGATGATTCTCCGGAAAGTGAGGAACCAACTCCCCCCGTGAACCCGGCTGCTCTCCTCGAGTTCTCCGTGAACCTGCACCACGTTCGCCCCCAGGGCGCGGACGCCGTAGGGCATGAACAGGGTCAGGTACGCGACGACGAGAATCCAGACGGTCGCCCAAATCGGCCACTGGATATACGCCCATATCATCCCCAGGCCCATGACGATTCCGGGAATTCCCACAGGCATGACGCTCACCTGCTCGAGAATGCCGCGGCCGGGCGCCTTGCTCTTGTGGATGATGTAGGCGATGACGGCCGTCATGAGCACGCTGATGGTCGCCCCGCCCGTGGAGAGATACATCGAGCGGATGAAGGAGTCGAGTAAATCGGGGTTCGTGAAAAAGACCTCCCAGTTCTCCAGTGTCCACAACCCGAATTTGGGCGTGGCGTAGGGCTGCATGCTGACCTTGATGAGAACCAGCCCGGGCAGGATGACGGCCAGCAGGGCGTAGAGCGCCGTGAACAAATAGGCGAAGGGCGTCAGGCGGCCGAGAGAGTAGAGCTTGAGGCGAAATCCCCGCCCGCTCACCAGGGCGTAGGAGCCTTTTCTGAGAATCCACCGCTGCAAAAGGATGCAAACGGCGGTGATGGCCATCAGCGTAAGGGCGGCGACGGTCGCCTCTCCGTACAGGGGCGGGGCGAAAACCGATTTTGCGAAAATATCCGTCGCCAGCACCACGATCCGCGCCGGAAAACCCAAAATGGCCGCCACGCCGAAGATCCCCATCGTAATGACGAACACGAGCGTCATGCCTGAGAGGATGGCGGGAAGAATGACCGGAAACGTCACCCGCGTCAGGGTGCGGAACAAGCCCGCCCCCGACATGAACGAGGCCTCCTCATACGTCGTGTCCACGGAGCGGAGCGCCGCCGAAGTGAACAGAAACATATAAGGCGCCATGTATATGCCCGAGACCCAGATGATCCCCCAGACGGAGTAGACGTTGATGGGAAGTCCCGTCCAGAGCTTGACCATCCCGTTGGTGGGGTTTCCCAGCAAAATCCAGGCGAGCGCGCCGACGAAGGTGCTGGTGAAAAACGGAAGAATTGCCGAAAGCTCCACCCAGCGCTTTCCGCGCATGTCGGTCTTCACGACCAGCCAGGCCAGGGGCGAGCCGATGATCGTCGCCAGAAAGACCACGCCGAAACCGACCAGCAGGGTTCTGCCCACCGTGCGCCAGTAGCCCGGATTGCCGAAAACGACGCGGAAGTGCTCGAGCGTCCACACGCCTCCCTCCCCGGGAGGCTGGGACTGGAACGCGCCGTAGAACAGATTGAGAACGGGAGCCAGGACGAACCACAGAACCAGCACCGTCATCACAACGATCGTGACGACCTCGAACGGCGTGACGCCCGCCGCGCGCAGCCTTCTGAGCGGCGCGTGGAAATAGCGCTCGAGCGCCCCTCCTGGGTTCTGAACAACTGTTTCGGCCATGAAACTCCGCCTCTCGCCCTACCCTCGGCCTATGAGAGCAGCCGCGCCATCGTCGCTACCCCATGACGCGGCTGATAATCCGCTCGACTTCCGCGTCGGTCGCCAAGCTCTTCTCTTCGATCAACGCCCGAACGCCCGAGATGATCCGGTCCATCTGGGCCTCGTCCGCCTTTTTGCCCATTTGATTTACTTTGGCGTCCAGGGGACTGTCGGAGCCTTTCTGAAGCGCAGTGGGTCCATACACGATGTGCCTGCCGGTGCCCACGGTCTCCGAGCGCAGGTTCTCCCACAAAAACCAGTCCCCGCGCAGAATGCCGGGAATGTGGAGCCCGCCGTAGCTGAACATATTGTGCCCCACCACCGGGGCGTTCTCGGCGACGGGAATCTCATAGAGTTCAGAGACGAGCCGGCTGAGCTCGGTGATTTTCTTCAAGTCGATTCCGGTCCGATACCCGAAGAAATACTCCAGCCCCACGGCTATCTGCTCGAAGCCCGCGTTGCCGCAGCGATGCCCCGTCCTGTTGATGCACACGTCACACGCCATGGCGCCCGCCCTGATGCCCTCGAACGTGATGGCCGTGGCCAGGCCGAAATCGTCATGCGCATGAACGGACACCTCTATCTTGTCCTCGCTCGCCGCCCGCACGGTGTGAACAACCATCGCCATCGTCTGCGGCAGGAACCACCCGCGCGGGTCGTAGCAGACCCACCTGTCCACGCCGGCGGCGACGGCGCGGCGAATCGTCTCGGGAATAATATCCGCGCGTGGATGATCCGTGCCGAAACCCACCTTGAGGCCCCTGTCCTTCGCATAGCCGATGCACTCCTCCATGCGAACAAGGAACGACTCGCCCCGGAGCGTCGGGTGGAGCGCTTCTGTCATCGTGTAGCCCTGCATGCCCACGAAATTCACCATGTCGGCCCCGCAACCGGCGATGCCGTCGATGTCGGATTTCCAGTTCGGGAGCCAGCAGCGCGCGTGCATGCCGCAAATGATCTTGGAACCGCGTTTTTTGAGTTCGCTAACGAATTTCTGATCATCGGGCAGCGAGCCATACCCCACCTCGGCCTCCTGAACGCCCGCCTCATCGAGCAGTTCGGAAATCCGCAGCTTCTTCTCCACGCTCGCATAAACGCCGGGCGTATTCGCGCCTGAGCGCAGCGTGTCGTCACGCAAGACGATGTGTCGGGGCTGCGCGTTCACGGCATCCGGCATCGCCAGGGCGTTCATCGGGCTGGTTATCCAGCGGTGCTGCTCATCCAGCCGCGCATCGAGGTTCATGGCGTCCTGGTCGACCCAGGAGGGAATATCTTCCATGGCGTCTCCAAATTCGGTTCAGTTGCGCATTCCTCTCCGGGGGAAGCCTCCCGATACCTTCATCGGAAGCAGTAGAAAATTCCCCGCAAAGATCAAGAAGTGAATTGTGATTGACCAATAGATTACAACACGATTCCCCATGGGCGCGCAATCCAAGCCAGACTCTAGGAAAACCGCCGGTAAACAATCTGCTCAGCTCTCTTTCACCGGACGGGAGAAAAACCAAAGAACGGATCCTAGTTGAAATCAACGTGGGGGGATAGATTGCGCGGATCCCCCGACCCCTTTGCTCAAAAGCCGGAAACTCGTGTAAAACTTCCTCTCGAAAACCCCGAGCCGTCATATCCGTATCATCGCGACGCCGCACCGGAAAGGCGGAGCGCGCCCGGAGAGTTTTCCCCTGAAGTTTTAGCGAAAAACCCGGGCGTCCCGTGAGTTGGGTTCGTTCGCCTCCAAAGCGTCTCGACGGTGAACGCGCGCGCGCTAAACGCCGTGTTTGAGCGAAAAATCGAAAAGCCCGTGTCGCCGGATGAGGAGCGCGTCTTTTCGCCCTTCCAGTCCACCCAGGTGAAGGAGAGAGAATTTCATGCCAGCCGGACGTTTGAAAGCGATCTCGAAAAAAGCGGCCTCGCGCCGCAAACCCATGAAGCGGCGCGCTTCCTCGGTGCCCGATCCGGTCGCGCTCGAGGTATTCTCGAACGCCCTGCTCTCGGTGGCCGAGGAGATGGGCGCGGCGCTCATTCGCACGGCCTATTCCACGAACATCAAGGAGCGCCAGGACGCCTCGACGGCCATATTCGACGCCGAAGGCCGCCTCATCGCCCAGGCCGAGCACATCCCCATGCATTTGGGCGCGATGCTGAGCATCATCCGCAACATTTTGAAGCGCTACCCGCTCGAGGAACTCAAACCCGGCGACGCTTTTCTGGCGAACGACGCCTATCACGGCGGCGGAACCCACCTCGCCGACGTCACGGTGGCCTCTCCGGTGTTCGAGGGTAAACGACTCATCGGCTTCGTCGCCAACATGGGCCACTGGCCCGACGTGGGCGGCATCAAGCCGGGCGCCGCGATGACCGAGGGCTGCAACGAGATATACCAGGAGGGCTTGAGGATACCGCCCATGAAAATCTTCAAAGAAGGCGAACTGCAAGAAGACCTCTTCTCCTTCATCCTCCTCAACATGCGCTTTTCAGAAGACAGGCCGGCCGACCTCCGCGCGCAGGCCGCGTGCAACCAGCTCGGCGTCCGGCGTCTCCAGGAACTCAGCGAGAAATACGGGGCCGAGCGTTTTCTCGAACTCGTGGAGGGCGTGCTCGACTACAACGAGCGAACGATTCGCTCGAAAATCAGGGAACTGCCCGAAGGAACATGGGATTTCGAGGATCAACTCGACGACGACGCCCACGTCCCTGGCCCGGTTCCCCTGAAGGTGACGCTCACCATCTCGCATCGCCCCGAGCCCCACATGGTTTTCGACTTCACGGGTTCGAGCCACCAAAGAACGGGCGGCGTAAACGTCGTCTACGAAGCGTTGTTCGCCACCGTCGCCTACGCGCTCAAAGCGACCATCGACCCCGAACTCTGGTCGAACGCGGCTTTCGAGCGCGTGGTGAGGCTTGTTGCACCCGAGGAGAGCATCGTGAACCCGAACCCGCCCGCGCCCGTGGGCGGGCGCGGCACCACCTGCCAGCGGCTGGCCGACCTGCTCATCGGCGTCATGTCCAAGGTGGCGCCCGAGCGCGTGTGCGCCTGCGGCCACGGCACCACCTCCATCAACCTCCACGGTTTCGATACCATCCGGCAAAGGCCTTTCATCTGCATCGACGGCATCGGCGGCGGCATGGGGGGTCGCGAGACGAGCAGTGGCATGGACGCCGTCCAGATTCACACCAACAACATACCGAACCTGCCGGTCGAGATTTTAGAGAGTGAATACCCCATCCGGGTGGAGCGCTTCGAACTCGTGCCCGACAGCGGCGGCGCGGGACGCCGCCGGGGCGGACTCGCCACGCGCAAGGATTTCCGGATGCTCAGCGACACGGGCTTCATCGCCCACGCCGACCGGCACGATTTTTCCCCCTGGCCCCTTTTCGGCGGGAAAGAGGGGGCCCTGGGAATTCATCTGAAAAATCCCGGGGAGGCGAACGAAACGAAGCTGCCGAGCAAGGGCGGTCCCCACGATGTGCGAGAGGGCGAGGTGCTTAGGTGCCAGTCGGCCGGGGCCGGTGGATACGGCGAGCCGGCCGAGCATTCACCGGAGGAATTGGCGATCGATCTCGCGGACGGAAAAATTTCGCTCGAATACGCCAGGGCGTCCTACCCGGCAGCCCTGGTCGATGAAGCGCTGAAACGCAAGGAGGCCCTCTAGCCATGGCCTCGAGAAAGGAAGAAAAATACCGCGTCGGCATCGACATCGGCGGCACGTTCACCGACGTCGTCCTCATGGGAGAGCAAGAGGGGCTCATCGCCTCCTACAAGGTGGATACCACGCCGGTAAATCTGGAGGGCTGTTTCGTCAACGGACTCCAGAGGGCGACGCGAGGCATATCGCCTGAGGAGGTGGGACGCATCCTCCACGCCACTACGGTGGCCACCAACACCGTTTTGGAATCAAAGGGCGCACGCACCGCCCTGGTCACCACCCAAGGGTTTCGGGACATTCTCGAGATCGCCCGCCAGCGCAGGCCGAGTCTGTATAACTTGCAGGAGGTGAAGGCCAAGCCCCTCATCCCCCGGCGGCTCAGCTTCGAGGTGAACGAGCGACTGGGGTGGAACGGAGACGTCGTCACCAAACTGACGAGAGCGGAACTCGACCGCCTCGCGGATGCGCTCGATGCCTCGGGCGCCGAATCGGTGGTGATCGCGCTTTTGTTCTCCTATGTGAATCCCGCCCACGAGCTTCGGGTGAAAGAACATCTCTTTCGCGCGCTTCCGGGCCGCCACATCGTGGCCTCCTCGGACATCACGCCCGAGTTTCGCGAATTCGAGCGAACCAGCACGGCCGCGCTCGTCGGCTACCTGAAACCCATATTCGCGCGCTACACGGAAAGGCTGCACGATGAGGTATCCCAGCTCGGCCACCGCCCCGAAAAGCTCCTCATCATGAACTCCGCCGGCGGGTTGATGTCGCCCGCATCTGCGCGCGAACGCCCCCACACGCTCATCGAATCAGGCCCCGCGGCGGGCGTCATCGCCGCCACCGTCCTCGCGCGGGAGATCGAAGAACCCGACATCATCTCCTTCGACATGGGCGGCACCACCGCCAAGACGAGCCTGATTGAGGGCGGCGCCTACAAGACCACCACCGAATACGAAATCGGGATGGGCATGCACCAGTCCCTGGCGGTCCGTTTTACGGGATATCCCGTCAAGACGCCCGTCATCGACCTGACCGAATGCGGCGCGGGCGGCGGCTCCATCGCTTCGGTGGACGGCGTGGGCGTTCTGAAAGTCGGCCCCCACAGCGCGGGTTCGGAACCAGGCCCGGTCTGCTACGGCCGGGGGGGCGAGGAACCCACCGTCACGGACGCGAACCTCGTCCTGGGCCGCCTGAACCCGGATTATTTCGTCGGAGGAGAATCACGCCTCCATCTCGAGTACGCGGAAAAGGCCATCGAAGAGAAGATAGCCGAACCACTCGGGCTCTCCACCATGGAAGCTGCCGCAGGAATTATCGAGGTCGTGAACGCCCATATGGTTCGCACGCTTCGCGTGGTCTCGGTCGCCAGAGGCTATGACCCGCGTGATTTCGCGCTCATCAGCTTTGGCGGCGCGGGCCCCCTGCACGCGGCCGACTTGGCGAACGAACTCGGCATTCCGCGCATCATCATCCCCGAGGCGCCGGGCGTTTTCTCTGCACTCGGCCTGCTCTGGGCGGACATGAGAGCGGACTTTACGGCCACCACCCGGCTGAGCCTCGATGGGGAGAACGCGGAGCGAATCGCCGCGCTCATGGCCGAGCTTGAAGCGGAGGCGGACGAATGGCTCAAAGGCGAAAAGGCGCCCCGGACGAAGCGCATGCTCGTGCGCTCGGCCGACCTGCGCTACCCGCTTCAAAACTATGAGATCAACGTGCCGCTGCCCGGCGGAAAGATAGGCCCCGCGTGGCTCGGCAAGGCGCGGCGGGCTTTTCACGACGCGCATCTGCGCCAGTACAGCTATTGCGATGAGGCGGAAAGCGTGCAGGCCGTGACCCTTCGCGTCTCGGCCATCGGCCTCACGGACCGCATTCGCCCGAAAAAAATCGCCTCAGGTCCCAACAGTCCCAAGGCGGCGCTCAAGGGCGAGCGGGGGGTGCATTTCCAGGAGGCCGGAAATTTCATCGACTGCCCCATCTATGAACGAGAGCTTCTGAAAGGCGGAAACCGGGTTCAAGGCCCGGCGGTCATCGAGCAACCCGATTCCACGGTGCTCATCCCGCCCTCGTTTCGCGTGGAGGTGGATTCTCTGGGCAGATTCGTTATGACGCGCAAGAAAACGAGCCGGACGAAACGACGATGCTAGCCGCGCGCCTTCATTCGCCGCGCAGTTTCATCGTCGAGGCTTCATCGAGCGCACCCGCTTCATCGACCGCGACCCTGTAGACCTCCCGCGCGCGCCGGACGGAGATTTTCCCGTCCCGCACGTCGAGAGCCACCAGAGCCGGTTCACGCTCCTGCGGCGGGCCGTGTCCTCCCGCTCCGGGAGTGACGTGGACATACACCGTTCCTTCGGGTACGTGAATCGTTTCGTTTCCCTTGAGACGCTGCTCGTTCGGGGTGTCGGGGTCGAGAACATTCTGGCAGATGGTGCCGTCGTGGCCGCCATGAAGCCCCCACGGCGCGTGATCGGCCCTGCCTGATCGAACCTGGAGCACTCCACCCTCGGGCGCGAGAATGCGAATCTTTCGACGCACGCCCAGACCGCCCCGAAACTTACCCGCACCCTCCGAGTCGGGCTCATAGGCGTATTCCTCCACCAATACCGGATAGGTGCTCTCCACCATCTCGACGGGCGAGTTCGCCATGTTGGCGGCCACGTTCGCCACGCCGTCGATGCCGTCCATGTGAGGATGACCGCCCCAAGCGCCGACGAGCGCCTCGCTGAGGATGCTGGGCGCGCCGTTTTTCGTAGCGCCCACCGTATAGCGCGTGGTGCCGCCCTCGCTCGCCGCCCGCACAAGGTGCGGCGCCGCCTGGCCCAGGGCGCCGAAAACGCAATCCGCCACCCGGTAGCCCACCACGCCCATCGCGCCCACGGCCGCCGGGAAGCTGGGGTGAACGAGCGTTCCCTCCGGCGCCACGAGCCGAAGCGGGCGGAAAAAACCCGCCGTGTTGGGAATTTCCTGATTCATGATGGAGCGCACCGCGAGATAGAACGCCGAGCGCGAATATGCGAGAGGAGAGTTGATGGCGGTGGGGGCCTGTAAATCCGTACCCGTGAAATCGGCGGTCAAATCATCCCCGTCTATCGTGACGGTAACGAAGAGGCGCTGCGGCCCGCCATCCATGCCGTCGTTATCGAGCCAATCCTCAAAAGAATAGACGCCATCGGGCATCGCGGCAATTTCCGCGCGCGCCATCTTCTCGCTTCGGTCGAGCAAGCCCGCCATGGCGGCCCGCATCACCTCGTTGCCGTAGCGCCGCGCCAGGGCGGAGAAACGCCTCTCCCCCAGGCGGCAGGCCGTGAGCTGGGCTTCCAAGTCGCCGAAAAAATCTCTCGGAAGCCGGGAATTTTTCTCGATCAAGGCCATCAGCGTCTGATCGCGTCTCCCGTCTCGCTCCAGCAAAAGGGGCGGGATCCTGAGACCCTCGGCGAAAACCTCCCGGCTGTTCACCGGAACGCTCCCCGGCACGTGGCCGCCGACGTCCGTCATGTGGGCCATGGCGACCGCATGCCCCATCAATTCATCGGCGCAGAATATCGGCGTGACGAGCACGATGTTGGGCAGGTGCATACCGCCCTCGTAGGGGTCGTTCATGATGAGGGCGTCGCCCGGGCGGAGGTTTCCCTCGAACTGTTTGAGCATGGCGGCCACAGCGGTCGGCAATGCGCCTAGGTGAATCGCCATTCCCACGCCCTGAACCACCATCTCCCCTCGCGGGTTGCAAAGCGCGACGGTGAAATCGAGCAGGTCGCGGACCAGGGGGGAATAGGCCGTACGAACGATGACGGCGGCCATTTCATCGGCCACGCTGAACAATCCGCGTTCCACGACGGATGTCGTCACAGGGTCCAGACGCTTTTCAAGCATGCGTTCTCCGTGCCAAGATGGTTCAATATCAAAGTAGAGCGGGAAGCTATCATAACACCACGGTGGGACGCCATTCCCGGGCGCTTCCGCCTTCAGAAATCGAGATCATGAACGGACAATCTTTTCGAATCGGGGTGGACATCGGAGGTACGTTCACCGACATCGTTCTCATCGACGAGCAGGGATGCGTTCACACGGCGAAGGCGATCTCCACAACGGACGCCTATGAGCGCGGCATCCTGGAAACGCTTGAAAATCTGCTGCAGGAGAACCATTTATCCGCCGGAAACTGCACCGAGGTGGACCATGGAACCACCGTGGCCACCAACGCCATCATCGAGCGCGAAGGCGCGCTGACCGGCCTCATCACCACCCGGGGCTTCCGGGACGTCCTCGAACTAAGGCGGATACGTATCCCCACCCAGTATGATCTGGGTTGGGCGAAACCTCCCCCTTTGGTGGAGCGGTTCCTCCGCGCGGAAGTGCGTGAGCGAATGAGCCATACGGGTGAAGTACTCGAAGCTCTGGATGTGGAATCGGCCCGAAGCGCCACCGCCGAACTCACCCGCCAGGGCGTCGAATCCATCGCAGTCTGTCTTTTGAATTCCTATGCAAATCCAGAGCATGAGCGCACCGTGCTCGACATCATCCGTTCTGAAAATCCCGGGGTCGACGTCTCTATCTCTTCGGACATCCTCCCAGAAATGAGGGAGTACGAACGCACCAGCACGACTGTCATCAACGCTTTCGTGATGCCCGTCGTCAAGCAATATCTCGAATCGCTCGAAGCGGGCCTGCGCGCACGGGAGTTCACGGCTCCGCTCTTGATCATGCAGTCCAACGGCGGAATAATGACCGCCGAGGTGGCGCGGGCGCAGCCCATCCACATCATCGAATCAGGACCCGCCGCAGGAGTCGTCGCGGCGCATCACCTCGCCAGGCGCATTAACGTGAACAACGCCATCACCATGGATATCGGAGGCACCACGGCCAAGGCGAGCCTCATCGAAAACGGCGAGACGACCTTCTCCCCCGAATACGAGGTCGGCGGCGGATTCTCCCAGTTGAATCGCCTCGCGCGCGGCGGGGGCTATCTCCTGCGCGCTCCCACGCTCGATATCGCGGAGATCGGAGCGGGCGGCGGCAGCATCGTATGGATTGACAAGGGAGGCGCTCTGCAGGTGGGACCCAAGAGCGCGGGCGCGAATCCGGGTCCCGCATGCTATGGACTCGGGGGCGTGGAACCCACCCTGACCGACAGCTGTCTGCTGCTTGGCTATCTCGACCCAGAAGGCATCGCGGGCGGTTCGGTGAAGCTCGATTCATCCGCCGCCGAGCTTGCCCTGGGCGAGAAGGTGGCGACGTCTTTGGGTCTCGACATCACGACGCTCGCATACGGCGTCACTCAAATCGCGACCTCGAACATGACGCGGGCGATTCGTTCAGTCTCCACCGAGCGAGGGAAGGACCCTCGGGATTTCAGCCTGTTCGCCTTCGGCGGAAACGGGGGGCTGTTCGCAGCCTCCGTCGCGAGAGAATTGGAACTTCCCCAGGTGGTCATCCCCCCCTCTTCGGGTATTTTCTCCGCCTTCGGGCTGCTTTATTCCGACCTGGAGCACCACTTCACCCAAACCCTTTTGGGAAGAACCGACGAACTCGACCCCGGGTCGGTCGAAGCCCGTTGGGAGCGCCTTGAGGCCGAAGCGCGCGATTTGCTCTCTAAAGAGGGATACCCAGGCGAGAAATGCCGCCTCCGCAGGCGCGGTGAACTCCGCTACTACGGGCAAACGCACGAGCTGTCGATTCCATGGCCCGAGAACGGCTCGCCAGGCGATGCGCTCGCGCAAGCCTCCGCGGCCTTTGAAGATGAACACGAGCGCACCTACGGCCACCGGGGAGGCGACGGACTCGTGGAACTGGTGAACCTCCACCTGGTCGCCACGGGCGTTTCCGATACGCCGCGCTTCCCGGAATCGCTCCAGTTCCCTGAAATCCTGAAAACCAGGACGGGCGAGCGGCAAGCCTACTTCGGCGCCGAGATGGGCTGGGCCGCTGCGAAACTCATCAACCGCTCCATGCTCGATGAATCCATGAAAAAAGGGCCGTTCATCCTCCAGGAGTTCGACGCCACCATACTGGTTCCCCCCGATTTCGCCGTCGCCAGGGATGCGTTCGACAACATCATCATGCGGCTTAAACGATGAATTTCAGGACGCGGGCGGAGAAAACCCCAGTTTTAATGAAAACGGGGATCAGGCGAAACGCTGCTTCTTCAACAGGGAAGTCCGCTTCAGGAAAACGCTGATGAGGTAGATCAAGCCCAGGACCATAAACATCAGGCTTATCGGCTTGCGAAAGAAAATGCCGGGGTCGCCATCTGGGTAAATAAGTGATTTTCCGCCCGCTTAGAGGCGGAGAGGCGCTTTTGCCGACGATGGAATCCTTCTATCCTGTTGATGTTATTGGGAAAGGTTCATTGTTCCCATTCCTATTCGGGATTCGCGTCCTGCAGCATGTAATCAAAACGGAAGCGGAGCAATTCAAACTCCCGCTCACTCCGGAGCGTCCCTGTCGGACCATCGTGCAGCCCTCCTCCAGAGTCCGGCTCTCAACGGCCTCAATGGGCGTTTCCCCTCATCCATCAACACGATGCGAAGGCCGGGGGCTGCGTGTCCCGTGAGACGATTCCGGCCCCTGGTGTTCGGAGGCGGCCAGAGTGCGAAAAAGGCCGCCGCTGCCGGGGCCTCATGCGCCGGAATTCCGCAGGCGTCAGGAACCGCTCACTCAGGCGCGTCCGGTAGCGACGCACCGCCCGGCACGGGTTGCGTCCGGCCGGAATCAGACCCCACGCCTCGGCCAGCGAGAACACTTTCGAGAGAACATCCACGGCCGCGTTGGCCATGGCGGGCGTCTCGCGGAGCTGGTGGTGCAGCGCCGAGACCTCCGCCCCTCCGACCTCACTGATCGCCATCGCGCCCAGCGCCGGCAGGATGCGTCCATCGAGCACGGAGCGGTACGTAGCGACGGTCTCCGGCTTGCAGTGCGCGCTTGCGTGGAAGCGCATGAAGCGCTCGGCCAGTCCGTACACCGTGGGCGCAGCCTCGGGCGGCTTAGGCGTCGGGTCCTCGCCCCGCTTGATGCGGTCGATGACGCCGGCCGCACGCTTCCTCGCCTCATCGGCCGATATCTCACCGTGCGACCTGGCGTTACGCGTTTGGGCCCCCACGGTCCACGGGACTGCGCCACGTAGACCTTGCGGCCCGTGGCGTGGACCCGCACTCCGAAGCCGGCTAGCTCCCTGTCCCAGAACACGGCGTCTTTCGCTTCGACGGCGCGTTTGGTAAGCTTGAGATCGCTTCTTTTGGGCATGGTCCCTCCCGGCGAATCGTTTCCAGCGCCGGAGGGTGTGGGTAATCCGTAATCAAAACGCACACGACCGGCATCAAATGAGAGCGTATTTAAGCATAAATTTGACGAAAATACAAGGGGAGACAGAAAGGACATTAACAGAAATATATCATTAAAAACAGATAGTTATCATAAAAAAACGCGTTTAGTCGTACTATTGACGGAAGGCTGGATTTATATCCGTGTCTTACGATAAAGAGTCGATATGCGACAATTTGATGGAGGGAAATTGGAGGAGAAAAGAGGGGGAGTGTATCCCCGAGATTCGATTTTTTAAGGAAGCGCGAGATGGGTCTGATAAGCATCAACCATACGAGTTTCACGGCGTCCGATGCGGAAGCCATCGCCCGGTGGTACTGCGAAATGCTTGATTTTACCATCGTTTCGGTCGACACCCGGCCCCAGAACTACAGCGAGAAGGTAACGGGCATCCCCGGAGCCGACCTGCGCATCGTCTACATCAAGGGCGGGGGCTACCACATCGAGCTGGTCGAATACGTGGGTGCGCCGGGGGTTAGGATAGACACGGCCACGAACAACGTGGGCAGCGCGCACATCGCCTATAACGTCAATGATCTCAAGGGGATGTACGAAACCTTAGCACCCAGGGGGGTGAAGTTCGTCTCGGAGCCCGTGCCCGTCACGCAGGGTCCCAACACGGGAGGCTTCGTCGTATACCTCGAGGATCCGGATGGTAACACGCTCGAACTCATCGAGAGGCCAAGCGCGTAAAATCATTAAAGTCAGACAGTTACGCTTTCCCCTGGCTTTAGGACGATAACTTCCGTATCCAGGCCCCTTTTATCGACTTCTTCGATGAACGCCTCGGGCGTTCCCGTAAGATGGGGCAGGCTCGAATGGTGGATGGGCACGACGCACTTCGCCTTGAGCAGTTCACACGCCAGCGCAGCCTGTCGCGCGCCCATGGTGGCCCTGTCCCCGATGGGCAGGCAGCACAAGTCCGGCGCATACAGTTCGGCGATGATCCTCATATCGCCGAAAACGGCGGTATCTCCCGCGTGATAGAGGCGTTTCCCGTCCTCGAAGGTAAGAATCAAACCGCAGGGCTCGCCCGTATACTTGAGTTCCGGTCCATACGCGCCGCCGTGAAAGGCATGGGTGAGGGTGAGCTGGACGCCGCCGAAATCGACCGTGCCGTCTTTTCCCATGGGGGTGGCGTGGACGCCCAGGTCGTGTTCGGCGCTGATGGTGCGAATCAGGTCCATGTGGCCCGCCACGGGGCATGGATTCGCCTCGAAAACGGGAATCACGTCGGCCGTGTGGTCGAAATGGCCATGTGTCAGGCAGATGAGATCCGCTTTTTGTGGTGTTTTCAGTTCAGGCGGACATACGGGATTTTTCTCGAGCCACGGGTCGATGTAGATGCTCTTTCCCCCGTCTGTTTTGACAAGAAACGTCGATTGTCCATGAAATATCAATGTGGCGCCCATGTTTTCGCATCACCTCCGATGTGTATGATTTATTGGGGATATCTATAAATACTCGCGGAACCAGGCAGTCGTTTCCTTCAGGGCCATCTCGAAGAGCTGTTGGTTGTTCACCTGGTAGACGTCGTTATGGCGTCCCTTGGGGAGCATGACGATTTTCTTGGGTTCGCCACAGGCCGCATAGCAGGCGTGCGCTTCGGATGGGGGAACCATGACGTCTTCTTCTCCGTAGATGAACAAAACGGGTCGGGGCGAGATTTTCCCGACCACCCATTCCGGGCGATATCGAAAACACGACTCCACGCTTTCGTAGTCGAGTTCGAGCACTTCTTCGGAGCCGTGTTCTTCCAGCGTCATCGGGGGCTTGGGGTTGTCCGGGTCGTCGCTATAAATATCGTGCCGGATAATCGTTTCCCGCTCATTGGTGATGACGCGCTTTCGGGCGGTTTCTCTGATTCGGGACTTGAAGGCAAGCCATTCATAAGGCCTTCTCAATGTTTGCAACCAGCGTTCGCCGTCGTGTACCCCCACGGCGGAGACGGTCGCCTTCACCCGTTCGTCGAACGCCGCCACCCAAATGGCGTGCGCGCCGCCAAAACTGGTGCCATACAGGCCAATTCGTTCAGGGTCCACACCTTCAACGGTTTGTAGGTAGGTGATTCCGTCGTAGGTATCTTGGGCTTGCTCCAACGGACGGTGGCGTCCACGAGCGCCTTCGCTGGCGCCGTAACCACGATAATCGGGTGCCAGGGTGAAAAAACCCGCTTTGCTCAAATGGATCGGCATATCGATGGTGGCCAGGTTCTTTCGTCCGCTGTAGCCTGTTACACAGACAACACCCGGCCGAGGCGGATCGCCGGGCTGCCAGTCGGCGGGGCGGTACAAGTGCGCGGCGATTTTGAGGCCATCACTAAAATAGGCGACGTCTTCGTGCATTTGGATTCCCTTTTTTGTGTATTGAAATTATAGTTTATCAGAGAATAACGGGTTTTTGACACACAGGGACACTGCTGATAGGGGTAAGAAGGCATACAATACGCAGCCTTTATCAAAGTTTCCGAGAAGCGTAACCATTTATTGGGCCGCCTAAGCGGCTTACCGCCGAAATCATGATATTGCCGCTTACAGAGGAGATACCGATAAGACGATGTCTCGTCAAAAGGTCTTCATCATTTTGGCCGTCATGGTTCTAGTAATTGGCGGAGGAGTCACTAGGTGGCTGATTAAAAATCGACCAGAAGCCGAGACTGTGGCTCCCCCCGCACCGCGTAGATTCGTCAGAACAATGCTCTTGAAAAAACAGAACAAGACGTTCTGGGTGAAGGGATTCGGAACAGTGCGGCCGAAGACGGAACTTTCTATCGTGCCCGAGGTTTCGGGTCGGGTAATAAAGCGCTCTCCAGGCTTCAGGACAGGTGGTTTTATCCAAAAAGGGAATTTGTTGTTTCAAATTGATCCGGCGGACTACAAACTCGCCATTGAGCGGCGTAAAGCAGAAATAGCACAACTCAGAGCCGATATTGCTCGATTAGGACAAGAGGAGAAGAACCATCAGGCCGATCTGAATATCGCCAGGAGCCATCTGGAATTGCTTGTTCAGGAAATACAACGCAATAGAAAGTTGAGAAGGCAAGGTGTGATTTCTTCTGGTCAATATGATCAGTCTCAACAAAATTTTCTCAGGCAAGAAAGAACAGTCCAGTCCATTAAAAATGTTTTATCGCTTCTGCCCGTTCAGTTAAGACAGAAACGCGCGGCGTTGGATGCGAATCGCTCCGAACTCAAAAGGGCGGTTTTGCAATTATCCCGCACGAAGATGGTGGCTCCTTTTGATGCTCGGGTACGGGAGACGAGTTTGGATGTGGGAGATTTCGCCAGTACGGGCAAATCCGTGGGTAGAATTTTTGATGTCTCAGTGCTCGAAGTTCCGGTTTCGTTGCCGGTTGAGGATGTGCGCTGGGTGTTTCGCCGTATTCAGAAAGTATCCTTTCCGCGCAGTCAAGAAGAAGTAAAGCCGTTTTTCCCCGCCGCCAAGGTATCCTGGAGCCAATTCGGAAAACAGTTTGAATGGAAAGGACGAGTATCTCTTGTGGGCTCTGGGCTCGATGAGTCCACGCGCGCGCTCACGCTCGTAGTGGAAATTCCCGAACCCATGAGAAATTGGGTTCCTGGAGAGCATCCTCCTCTTTTTGTGGGAATGTTCGTTCAAGTAGAGATCGAAGGCATCACAATGTCCGATGTATATGTAATTCCGCGTGCCGCGTTACGCGCGCGGGATCATATTTATTTGTTCGACGATGGAAAACTACGAATTCAGAAAGTGCAAGTCATTCGAAAAGGCCAAGATGGCGTCGTAATAAAAAATAGAGTGAGCGAAAACGCCCAAATCATTCTTTCCGCCATCCCCGACCCCGTTTCCGGCATGAAACTTAGTTCCCTGAATGGGAGCACGCCCAAGATTTCCACGCAATGAAGCAAATTATCGATTGGGCTGCACGCAATTCTGTTTTCGCCAACCTTCTAATGGTGATAATGCTCATCATCGGTGTGGTCGCCGGTTTTCAGATTAGAAGCGAGTTACTCCCGCAGTTTGCGCTCGATAGAGTGCGTGTCAGCGTAGTGTGGGAGGGCGCGAGTCCTGAAGAGGTGGAAGAGGGCGTCTGTATCAGGATCGAAGAGGGTCTTACGGCTGTGGAGGGGATAAAAAAAATAAATTCGGTCGCCTATGAAGGGCGCTGCAATGTGATGGTGGAGTTACATTCTTGGATTAAAGACTCCCGGGAGTTGATGGAAGATATAAGAGGTGAGATCGACCGTATCAACACATTGCCTGAGGACATAGAAAGGCCCGTCGTTACGGAAGTAAAGCGGACGAATCAGGTGGTTCACCTTTCCTTATTCGGAAACGTTTCAGAAGAAATCCTCAAACGCAAAGCCACAGAAATCAAGGATGATTTGGTGGATATGTCCAACATTTCCAAGGTGGTTCTGACCGGGTTGAAGGATTGGGAAATTTCAATCGAAATGTCTGAGGAAACGCTTCGCCGCCATGGCCTCACGTTTGAGCGGCTTGCGAATATCATTCGCAAAAACGTGCTGGAGCTTTCAGGTGGTGATATCCGTTCTTCGGAGCGGAGAATCAGGATCAGAACATTGGGAAAGCGTTATACGGGTCTCGAGTTCGAGCGGCTTGAAATACTCACTCAGAAAGACGGCACCATTTTGAGACTTGGTGATATCGCTCGTGTGGTCGATGCCTTTGAGGACAGCGATAGAACGGGTCGATTCGATGGGAAACCGGCTGCTCTCATCACAGTGTACCGGACCGAGAAAGAAGATGCGCTTTCGATTTCAAAAGCAGTAGCTGCATATGTGAAGAAAAAGCGCCGGGAATTACCCGAAGGATTGCATTTGGCCGATTGGGCGGATACCTCGCGGTTGATACGAGATCGACTCGATCTTCTCTTGAGAAACGGGCGGATGGGGCTCGTTTTGGTCTTCATTTCTCTGTGGTTGTTTCTGAACATCCGCCTTTCTTTTTGGGTTGCGCTGGGTATTCCTATTTCCCTGCTGACATCGCTGGGTTTCTTGAGTTTTTCCGGCGGTACGCTCAACATGCTGACCATGTTCGCGTTCATCATGGTTTTGGGAATCCTGGTGGACGACGCCATCGTAGTGGCTGAAAATATTTATTCACATATGGAAAGAGGGAAAAACCGCGTTCAGGCCGCTATTGATGGCTGTTATGAAGTAGTCTTGCCCGTTATTGCCACTGTAGTGACATCCATAGTTGCTTTTATACCTCTGCTGATGATGGAGGGAACTGTCGGGAAGTTCATGGCGGTGTTCCCGGCGGCCATCATCGCCGCACTAATTGCTTCTCTCATCGAGTCGTTGTTCATTCTGCCGGCTCATTTGGGACACTGGGTGCGGCCACCGAGGAGGGGCGGAATCTCATCGCGAGTAAGGAATACCATCGAAAGGGCCGTGAACTGGCTGATCCACCGATTTTATGCGCCGATTCTGAGATTTTGTCTCAGCGCCAGGTACCTGATCATCGCTGTTGCTGTAGTGGTTTTCATGGTGACGGTAGGTTTGGCAGTAAGCGGGCACGTGAGATTTTTGTTTTTCCCAAAACTCGATTCCGACTGGGTGGAAGCCAGGCTCCTGTTTCCACAGGGCACCCCGATTCAGCAAACACGACTCGCAACAAAAAGGATCGAACAGGCGGCCATGTCTCTTGATGAGGATTTTCGCTCGAAAACGGGAGAGCCTATCGTCAAACATGTATTTACCATGCTGGGCGAGCAAGTCGAACAAGGCCAAAGTCGTGGACGTGTCGCGGGGGGAAGCCATATGGCTCAGTTGATCGTCGAGTTGCTACCCTCAGAAGCCAGGGGGATCAGCGCGAAGGAAATTACCAACCGCTGGCGTGAGAAGACAGGGGAAATCGCTGACGTAATAAGCCTGACTTTTGGCGCCGGGGGAGCTAGGCCGCCCGGTGGAAAGCCGATTGATGTGCAGTTTTATGGTGACGATATCGAGGCTTTGAAAAGAATAGCTCAGGAGTTGAAGCTGGAGTTGAGAAAATATCCCGGCTTATACGATATCCAGGATGATTTCAGACCCGGAAAACTCGAGTTTCAAACTTCATTGAAATCACAGGCTCGAGTGCTGGGAGTGAGCCTGGATGACTTGGCGCGTCAATTGCGCGCAAGCTTTTTCGGGCTGCAAGTCCTGCGTCTGCAACGTGGACGTGAGGACGTGAAGGTGAAACTGCGTTACCCGCCAGAGGAAAGGCGTTCTCTCGAAGATATCAAGAATATGAGGGTTAGAACATCTTCGGGGGCGGAAATACCTTTCTATGAAGTGGCGGAAGTCAAGATGATTCAAGGCCTTGATGAAATCAAACGCGCGGCCAGGAGAAGAGTTGTAAATGTGACGGCCGATATTGACTCGGAACGCGCCAATCCCACTGAAGTCCTAAGTGACCTGAGAGCCAACTTTTTTCCAAAACTCTTCAACCGTTATAAGGGGATAGGATTTAGATTCGAGGGTCAGGCAAAAGAAACAAGAGAATCATTTGCCAGTCTGTTCCGCGCCTTCGCAATTGCGATAGCCGTTATTTTTACGATTTTGGCCACATTGTTCAGGAGCTATTTTCAACCCTTCATTGTCATGAGTGCTATTCCGTTTGGGATAGTAGGCGCCTTTTGGGGACACGTTGTCATGGGGTTCGATATCTCCATATTGAGTATGATGGGGATCTTGGCGCTTTCCGGCGTGGTGGTGAACGACTCTTTGGTGCTTTTGGATTTCGCAAATCGAAGCATCAAGGAGGGGATGTCGATTGAAGATGCGCTTCATTTGGCCGGTGTCGCCAGGTGGCGAGCCATTATTCTGACCACATTAACAACAGCCGCAGGACTGGGGCCAATATTGTTCGAGAAAAGTTTTCAAGCGCAATTTTTGATCCCCATGGCGATTAGTTTGTGTTTTGGGCTACTTTTCGCCACGGTGATAACGCTTGTTCTGGTTCCTGTAATTTCTTTAATCGGAAACGACGTCGGGCGGTTTTGGTGGCGCCTATGGACGGGCAGATGGCTAACGAGAGAAGAAGTAGATGTGCATTCACCACAGAAGGGACAAATAGGTATCTAGTGCGATAAACTATCGTTCATCACTGCCCAGCTTGTGGGAAGGTGTTGTAATGGATTTGCGAGAACCTGGCATTCATTCCAAAACTGATCGTCAAGCAGCAGCAAATTGAAGGAGAGTGTAAGTTTTATGTCCTCACAATTCGAAGTGCGTTATGGCGAAGAGATAGGGGATAACATGGAAGCGGTTGTAATGACCGCGCCCGAAGAGCTAGAAATTCAGTCTGTTCCTGTTCCTGAGCCGGATATTGGAGAAGTGCTTGTCAAAGTAGAGTGTACCACGATTTGTGGTACGGACATTGAAATCATCAAAGGGGGCCATCTTCCCCGCTGGCCGCCTAAACTTCCGTCCATTTTAGGGCATGAGTGGTCTGGCAGAATCGTCGCAATGGGTCCGATGACCGAGGGGTTCGGTCTGGAGATGGGTGATTCCGTGGCGGGTACGAGCCACGCAGGGTGCGGCGCTTGCCGCATGTGCTTCATCGGCCGCTATAACCTCTGCTATAATTATGGAAATACAGTCACTGGCCACAGGCAATATGGGCATATCACGCAAGGTTCATATGTTCATATGCGGAGTATGTGACCAACAATATACGTGCGCTGCACAAGATGCCGGAAGGCATGTCTTTCGAGTATGGTTCAGCCGTGGACCCGGCTGTTTGTGGTCTCTGGACAGCGAAGCGCCCAGGCATCAACCCCGGCGATACGGTCGTGATATTGGGTTCGGGTCCCATAGGTGTTTTCGCCTATGAATCAGCCAAGGCGATGGGCGCAGGCCGCATTATTGTTGTGGGAGGCGGCAAGAGACTCGAAATTTTGGAGGAACAAGGTGCTGAAGTCGTCAGTTACCGAGACGGGGGTGTGCCAGAACGGATTAATGAGATGACTGGCGGAAGGAAAGCCAACGTGGTGCTGGAGACGGCGGGAACCACGGATAGTTTCAAGTGGAGTGTGGATTGTGGCGGAAAAGGCGCGCGTGTCGCCATTACCGGCATACCGGACAACATCCATGATTTGGCATGGAAACGCGTTGTGCTTGAGGAAATGGATATTTTTGGTGTTCGAGCGAATCCTAATTGTGGAGATGAGGTTTTATCGCTCATTCATGCCGGGAGAATGGAAGTGGATCCATACATCACCCATCGTTTCCCCCTCAAGGAATATCAAGAGGCGCACGATACGTTTGTGGCTCGAAAAGACGGTGCTTTGTTAGTGAATCTGACCCCTGGTGCATAACGAAAATGTCTCAAGGTGAGATGAAATATGGCGCGAAGATGATTGCCGAGACGAAGCTGGCGGCTGTTCCGAATCCCTCAAGGCAAAGAGATTACGTTGTCGATTTCACTGTTCCCGAATTTACGTGTCTTTGCCCGATCAGTAATTTTCCTGACTTCGCCACTATCCACATTAAATATGTTCCTGGAGATAAAATAGTCGAGTTGAAGTCCTTAAAACTCTACATCAATAATTACAGGGACCGAGAAATTTTTCATGAACAAGTGGTCAGCACAATACTCGATGATTTGGTTGAAGTTTGTGAACCGAAGTGGATATGGATTGAAGGTGATTTTAATGTGAGAGGAAATATCAAAACGAAAATTCGTGCCACGCATGGCATGAGGCCACCGGATGTTCCTGAATAGGTGGATGGGAGATGAATTTTATGAGTTGCGTGGTAAAAGCATTAATTGATTATCGAGTACCATAACTTCTAACGGTTTAAGCCATATTTCTCTATGAGGTGGAAATGACAGACTACAAAGTGGCGGGCTTGGGCCTCACCAGAATTGATGCTCCGGACAAAGTATCTGGAAGTGCGAAATATGCGGCTGACGTCCCATCGAGCCGTTCACTAATAGGCCTTGTGTTGGGCAGCCCGTATCCATACGCAAAAGTGAAAAACGTGGATGCGACCGAGGCGCGCAATATCCCTGGCGTCCGCGCTGTAGTGACGCGAGATGAGGCTCCTCGTATTCGATTCGGCGCCAACATCAAAGATCAGAGTTGGTTTGCGCAAGATGGATTTGTTCGGTATGGCGGAGAGCCAGTGGCCGCTGTGGCTGCGGAGGATATGGATGCCGCCCAAGCAGCCATCGAGTTGATCCGCGTGGAATATGAAGTTTTAGAACCGGTGGTAAACGGCTTGGATAGCCGTGCAGGTAAGGGTCTTGCCGTACATGAAGATTGGCAAGAATTAGGACTTGGCCCCAATGCGGACAAGAACATCATCGCCCGGTTTGAAAAAGAAATCGGTGATGTTGACGCCGGTTATAAAGAGGCGGATCGTATTTTTGAGCACACATTTTCCACGCCATTTGTACATGCCGGCTACATCGAGCCCCATGCGTGTACTGCCGAAGCTGGTACGGACGGGAAAGTCACGGTCTGGACAACCACGCAGGATGCGTGGGCCATTCGGGCGGACGTGGCTGAGGCTCTAGGGCTTCCTGCAACGCAGGTTCGCGTCATCCCTACCGAAATTGGTGGTGGCTTTGGCGCAAAATTGAAGAGCACGTATGAGCACATAGCTGCGCTATTGGCTTTGAAAACGGACCAAGCCGTGCGCATGGAGATGACCCGCGAAGAAGATCATATCAGTGTGAATCCAAGGCACCCTCATTTCATCACCATACGTACAGCTGTGAAAAATGACGGTACCTTTGTCGCCCGGGAACTTGATGTCACGATGGATCATGGGGCGTATGGACGGGGCGCGCCATTCCAATGCAGTAGCAAGATGCTTATGGGATCAAGTTCGTATCGCATTCTCAACGTTAGAATTCGCGCATGTACGGTGTATACCAATGGACCCGTTTGTGGTCCTGTGCGTGCTCCTAGCGGTCCCCAGTATCACTTTGCCACCGAAGTGCAAATGGACATCATCGCACGCGAGATGGGGATCGACCCGCTTGAAATAAGGCGAATCAATTCTCTTCGGCCCGGGGATGAAACGCTGGCTGGCAAGGAGCAGAACTCATCCATGCGTAGCGTCCTCGATTCAACAGCCATAGAGGGACAGTGGGGGCAGCAGATTGAAGTAAACGGAGAGCTTGAAGGAGAGGGTTGGAAGTTAGGCCGCGGGATTGCTTGTGGATATTGGCCAGGGCCGGGAGAGGCGTCTAGTTGCACGGTTCGCTTGAATCAAGACGGCACCGTACAAGTGATAGCTGGAACGGTGAACCTCACGGGCATGAGTACTTCCATATGCCAGTTGGCCGCGGAGGAGTTAGGCGTCGGTTTGGATGAGGTGCGCTATACGAACGGCGATACGGATTCGGTGCCCGAATCATCTGCGGCATCGGGTAGCAAGGCGACGCGCGCGGTGGGAATGGCCACCTTGAGTGCCGCGCGCGATTTGCGAGATAAAATTTTGAATGTGGCGAGCATAAAACTAGAAGCCGCTGCGGACGATCTGGTTTTGGAAGATGGCCAGGTCAAGGTAGCTTCGGCACCCGAGCGAGCCCTTACGCTTGCACAGGTGGCTAAGGCCGCCCCTGAAATTCAGGGATTTTTAATTGGACAAGGCGAAAGCGCGAAGCCACCTCCGTGTCCCATACATACCGGACAGACAGCGGATGTGGCCGTGAATCCGGAACTTGGCGAAATCAGGGTTTTGCGCCTTACATGTGTGCAGGATGTGGGATTTGCGATAAATCCATTGTCTGTGGTCGGACAGATTGAGGGCGCCATGATACAGGGGCTTGGTTTGGCTTTGATGGAAGAGCAACCAAGAAACCCGGATGGGAATTTGCACGGCGATACCTTCCATGAATATCTGATACCAACCAGCATGGATATGCCCGAATTGAATGCCGTTTTGTATGACAATCCGGCCGAGGGCACACCCTATGGAATGCGGGGGGTGGGTGAACCGCCCATAGTGGCGACTGCAGCTGCTATAGTGAACGCCATACAGGATGCTGTCGGAATACCAGTTTTTTCATTGCCCGTTGGCCCGCATCATATTAGTGAGGCTCTGGCGACGAATAGCGCGTAAATCACACCCAATACTTTTTTAAGGAGAATCCAATGCCTATGGACGAAGCAACAAGCTTGCCGGATAGTCTGGGCGTGACCGACGAGATGATGGCTTGTCCGTTACCGAGGTTGCCTTTCGTTGATCCTGATAACATTCCCGCTGAACTCAAAGATGAACTGACTCCGCTCTATGAGTGGTCAACTCGGATGTGGGGCACCGTCCCGCGTTTTTTGCAGCTACTGGGGAATGCTCCTCCCACCATGGAAGCGTGGATGTTCCTCGACCAAAAGCTCCGCACGAATCGATTAAAGACGGAATCCGATTATATTCGCCTCATGGAGCTTGTCATCGTCAAAACGGCGATATTGACCGAATGCAACAACTGAATTGGGCACAATGTGGAGCTCGGTCGAGTTCTGGGTCTTACTCAGGAGCAGATAAATCTGCTTGAAGGCGATTATTGGAAAGACAGCGATTTATTCGATGATAAGGAAAAAGCCGTTATCCGGTGGGCGGATGAGGTGTCGAAGCTTACGGCAAAGAATAACGACTTCGCATTCGGTGAAATGAAAAAATATTTCTCCGCTCGTCAGATTGTGGAACTCACTTTTATTTGTGGTATGTGGCACCTTTCAGGAAGGCTGGCTGAGGCGCTTCACTTGGTGGTGGAACCTCCGGGAGGGCGCATCGAATTTCAAGAGAAGGATATGGAGTAAATAGTTCGGCCGAATCCGGCATTTCATCAAGAAAATATATCGCGCAAACCCTCAATTTTGTGGATAGCCGTTTAGTCGTGCGCGCGTCCATGAAAGTCATACTATGTGCTGAACAAGATAAAGTCGTCTGAACTGCACACCTCCTATATTTTTCATTTTTCGTTGTTCAAGATTTTTCAATTCTCGGATAGCACCCGAAAATATAGCAGTATCGCTTGGATCAACATATTTTTCAGTTGAAAAATAAGGGGTTATGGATAAAAAAGTATTGCTTTTTTCGATAGTTTTTGAGTATATTTCCTGACTTTGCGATGTTCGAAAAAAGCTGGAGCAAAGTGATTTCGAGCCGCCCACAGAATGAGGATGAAATGATTCAATTGACAGATAATGTTGTTGTTCTGGACCATGAGTTTTTTGCAGAGTCTGGAGACGTATTGCCGACGGATGTGGAATATGATGTACCTGATAAAAATGTAAGTGAAAATTTCTGCATCTTAAGTGACGGCGAAGGGGGGAATGCTCCTGCCGTATATTAGTGCCCCGTAGTGGAAAATCATTGGACGCCCGGTTGTGATATCGACCGGGCGTTTCTTTTGCTCTGAAATGACGGCAGAATACAGATGCTGCTTCATGACTTATGAAAAAGGAAACATGATGGCGACAGATGAGCAAATTATTCATCATGAAGACATGCGTGGCCGCGTTCTCTCAGCGGACTCGATGACATATTTTGATCACAGGGTTGGTGAAAGGGATGTTCTCATTGGGGGTTCTTATGCTGCACGCATGACAATTGCCTGGGCAATGCGCTTGGGTGCGAGAGCAGTGGTCGCACATGCGGCGGGAGTTGGCAAGGATGATGCTGGTATCAGTGGCCTCTGCTTGGCTCAGGAATATAATGTGCCGGCCTTAGCGTGCGAGACCATGTCAGCGAGGCTCGCAGTGGGCGAATCTGTGTATGAAGGTAAAGTTGGCCATGCGAATCAAGCAGCTCAAGACCTAGGTGTTGAAATCGGTCAGTCAATAGCTGAGGCCTCGAATTGTTTGCTCAATGGGGAAGTGGGCCGAAAAGTGATTATTGAAGAGAGTCTTGATGATAGAATTTATGAATTAGAGCATTTTCCTGATGGCAATATACGTGCCTCATGGGGAATTCCCGTCCTGCGTTCTATAAAAGAGCCAAGGCCCGATGATATTTTTATCCAAGCCTCGCATTGCGGACTCACTCTCGTTCCGCATGTCATCAAGCTCAATCTCAAGGGTGTCATTGCGAATGATGCGGGTCGGGGGAAAGATGACTCTGGTATCGCTGCTTTTTCTTATCTGGCGCGAGAGGGTATCGCGGTGGCTGCGGTTGGTGCCATGAGCGCGCGCATTGGCGATGTGATGAGCACTTGGGAAGATGGCATCATTTCATGCATGAATGAAGTGGCTGAAAAACGCGGAGTGCAAGAAGGCATGAGGACGCGAGATGCGGCTATCGCCATGCTCTAGGCGTAAAGGTTGCAATTTCTGAAAAATGGAATCTGTTCATGAAATCGAATTGGTGGAGGTGAGGGGATTCGAACCCCTGACCTCGTGGGTGCGATCCACGCGCTCTCCCATCTGAGCTACACCCCCACAAAAGGAACTTGAAGGTAGGTGAAGGAGCATCGGGTGTCAAGTGAAAAAGGGGTAGTGTCTCACTTTGAAATTTATCGCCCTCCATTTTCCCTTGACTTCGAAAGGGGTTGCAACAATAATCGTCGTGTGACGATAATAGTCGTCATTGCATAAAAGGAATTTTCGACATGGCTACTGGCCCACAAGGACAGAAAAGACCCGGTGATGTGGTAGGGTGCGCAGTCAATGTAGCCAAGATTGCGGTGGGTGAAGTTGTGGAGACTCAGACCGCTGGGCAGATACTTGGCAGATCGGGCGGACGTGCCCGCGCAGAAAAGCTATCACCTGAAAGACGAAAAGAGATTGCACAAAAAGCCGCAAATTCGCGGTGGAACAAAGGAACATCGAAGTAATGAGATTGGTGGAGGGTTGGGGAATCGAACCCCAAGGACGGGGGCCTAAGTCCTGACCTGGGAACCATCCACACCCCCCACTCAATCTCATTTGGAGGCCCCGACCGGAATCGAACCGGCGTATACGCTCTTGCCAGAGGCGCGCCTTAACCACTTGGCGACGGGGCCGTTTCATCCCCCCCTGATGGCTTACCTCCATCAGGGGGTGTTTTTACCCTTTCAGTTTGCTAATTGTATCCAGCCACTTAATCAAAGTTTCCTCAGTCCATTCAGGATTGAACGGAGGAATCTTGTCTAGGAGAGATTGATTGAAATTACTGTCGGAGGATGTGTCTTTCTCCTTTTCTGGCGGCTCTTGTGGCTCTTTATCTTTCGTCTTGTTATTTCCATTGGTTCCTAGAGGACGTTTTGTTTTTTTGTTTTTTGTGGGTGTCCTGGCTCGGAGTTTCATTTGATCCAGATAAGGCGAAATTTCTATACCTACATGCTTCACCGCATTCATGAAGAATCTGACAGATTTTTTTTTCGTATCGCCTACCACCCCTGTACTGTCAAATTGCTCATTAAGTAGTTTTTCCGTAGCGGTCTTAATATCAAATCCTTCTGCGCTGAATATGAAAGGATATGCGTTGATTATGATATCCTTCATCAGTTCTTTTCTGTTTTCGCCATCCACCGAAACGAGTTGTTTGAATTTATCTGTAGGCCTATTTCCTTCTGAGGTCAGTTTGAGATATTTCAGGCAACTAAGCGTCCAATTTTGATTTGCGCCAGACATATTTTTCATGATGCTCTTGTCGATCTGATGCGGGAGACCAATGGTCGCCATCGACTCTATGAATCCCAGAAAAGTAATGAACGCCAAATATGGCGGGGCGGGTGTTTTGGATCCGGCTTCGTCGCTCATATTAAATTCCTCACATTAGAGTTGTGCCATTACCATTAACATCTGATAGATATTAACGGTATGTGCCATAGAGTCAATACCATAAATCGTAAAAATTAGACTTTTTTTGAATCTACTTTGTGGCACTGGTAGAATGGGCAAGGTTTGAACCTCGCCCAAATGGAGATTTGAGATGCGTGGAGAAAAGGTAATCGTCAGATGCGCTTTCGATGATGTTTTCGTGGGAGTGATTTTAGATGAGAACGAGACTGGATATTTCATCACAGATGAAGAGAATGCAGAAAAGCTAGAAGCAGGCGATTCGTCGGCGGTAGAAATAATATGTGGGCACCACAAAAGTCGTGTCTACCACTATGATGAAGAGTGGTTAAAAAGCGATGACCGCAAATGGAAAAACCTGACTCCATTTAATTCGGAAGTTTTTTCCAAAGAGTAGCACTTTGCACTTGACACTAAGCAATAAAGTTCATATATTATATGTATGAACAAATTACACACAGATAAAAGAATCCAAATACTCAACCTTCTTATCGAGGGAATGTCCATGCGGGCAATCTCCCGCGTAACGGGCGCGTCCATCAACACTGTGACGAAACTGCTCATCAAAGCGGGAGAGGCTTGCGCAGAATTTCACGACCACCAAGTTCGCAATGTGAAGTCAAAGAGAATCCAGTGCGATGAGATATGGTCGTTTGTCTATGCGAAGCAAAAGAACGTGGCGACTGCCGAAGCCGCACCGGAAGATGCGGGTGACGTGTGGACGTGGACGGCTTTAGATGCCGATAGCAAACTGATTGTCTCTTATCTCGTAGGCGGTCGTGATAGCGGCTATGCGAATGAGTTCATGGCCGATGTAAAGGAAAGACTCGCAAACCGCGTTCAGGTGACCACAGACGGCCACAAGGCATATCTTGACGCGGTTGAAGATGCCTTTGGGGATGATGTTGATTACGCCATGCTAGTGAAGCTATATGGTCAATCAGAGAAGGATGGGAGATACAGCCCTTCTGAATGTATTGGAACTCGAATGTCGATGGTAACCGGAATGGCCGATCCGGCGCATATCTCCACCAGCTACGCTGAAAGACAAAACCTCACCATGAGAATGTGTATGCGCCGTTTCACTCGTCTAACGAATGGCTTCTCGAAGAAACTTGAGAATCATATCCACATGCTATCGTTGTATTTCGTGCACTATAACTTTTGCCGCATCCACAAAAGTTTGCGGGTTACGCCAGCGATGGCCGCTGGCCTTGATTCTGAATTGCGCGATATGAACTGGATACTCGAACTCATTGAAGCGCGGGAACCGAAGCCGGGTCCGCGTGGCCCTTACAAGAAGAAGATTTCAAAGTGAGACACTACCGAAAAAGGGAGAGCCGATGAAGACTCCCACTAGGAGGCTCCATCGGCTCTCGGCCTGCCGCAGAGTCCGCCCGTTTCCCCCGCAGCAGAAAATCACCATTGAATTTAAGTGGGGGCCGGAAACTCAACCCCCGAGGTGTATTATCCCCGGCCCCCGGTCTTGCTGCAGAGTCCGCCCGTTTCCCCCGCAACAAGAAAATTTCCTGAAACCCTATTTTGGTGAGAGTCGGGGGATAGCCCTCCGAGGATTCTCCCCCGACTCTCGTCCCGTCGCAGAGTCCGCCCGTTTTCCCCACGACGGGTAGTAATTTTTAAGAACATCCGCTCGTAGCGCCACAAGTCATGCACTTCAGGCATGTGCCGTTTCTCACCAAGGTGAATAAACCACAATCACCACATGCTTCACCCTCGTATCCTTTAGCGCGGGCTTCTTCGATACGGGAATCAAGAGCGGAACTTGCTTTTGTTAGAGGTGCCATCGAGGCACTAGAGGTTTCTTTGTCATAATTCAAACTTACTCGGTCACTGCGTGGTGCGCTTGCATCCGGTCCTGGGATTATGGTTCGAATCTCTTCCTCTTCTTCTGTATCGAACTCCGGAATCTCTTCTTGAGGTCGCCCAATAGTATCGCTTCTCAGGTCTTCTGACACGACTTGTGCAAGGTCGTGGCGCCCGAGATATGAAACGGCCAGCTCACGGAAAATGTAATCGATGATAGATGTACTCATCTTGATATGCGGGTTGCCCGAGACCATACCGCCCGGCTCGAAACGCGTGAAGAGGAAAGCATCCACGAACTCATCCAATGGTACGCCGTGCTGAAGACCCAGCGAAATTGCGATGGCGAAACAATTCATGAGGCTTCTGAAGGCAGCGCCTTCTTTGTGCATATCTATAAAAATTTCGCCGATGGAGCCGTCTTCATATTCCCCGGTTCTAAGATAGACTTTGTGTCCGCCGATGACGGCTTTTTGCGTGTAGCCACCACGGCGGGTGGGCAGCTTGCGTCTTCTGGATTGGTAAATAATCCGGCGCACAATTTGCTGGGCGACGCGAACCGGAGCGCTTTGGTCAGCAGTTGTTTCTTCTTCACCGATGTCATTGAAGAGTTCCGCTTCGCTTTGCGCGGAAAGCGGCTGGCTCAGTTTGGAACCATCGCGGTAAATTGCAATGGCTTTGGTCATCCGCTGCCACGATTCATGGTAGATGCTTAAGATATCTTGGATCGTGGATTCTGCGGGCATGTTGATGGTCTTGCTGATGGCGCCCGATATGAAGGGCTGCGCCGCCGCCATCATCCGGACGTGTGCCATGGGACTGATGAAGCGCTTGCCTTCTTTCCCGCATTTGCTTGCACAATCAAAAACAGCCAAATGTTCTTCTTTTAGGTGAGGTGCGCCTTCTAGCGTCATTTTGCCGCAAACGAAATCATTCGCTTCGCTTATTTGCTCTGGGGTAAAACCAATGGCTTCAAGCAGATTCAGATTCCAGTCGGCCATCTGCGCTTCACTGAGGTCTAATTCCTCACGACAAAAATCTTCACCGAGGGAGTATTTGTTGAAGGCGAACTGGATTTCAAATGCCCCTTCTAGTGCGGCTTCCACCTTTTCGAGAGCCTTACCGGTAAATCCTTTCGCGTGCAAAGACTCTGGATTGATGTGAGGCGCATTCGTGAGAGTGCCTCGCCCTCGGCAGTAAGCGACGATTTCGCGAACCTCCTCGTCGGCATAGCCCATATGCCGCAGAGCAACGGGAACAGACTGGTTGATGATCTTGAAATAACCGCCTCCGGCCAGTTTTTTGAATTTCACCAGAGCGAAATCCGGTTCGATTCCCGTTGTGTCGCAGTCCATGACCAAACCGATGGTGCCTGTCGGGGCGATAACGGTGGTTTGCGCATTCCGGTAACCGTTTCGATAGCCAATGGCTAAAGCGTCATCCCACGCTTCGCGCGCCGCATCAAGAAGGTAATGCGGGCAGATTTCCGCAGCGATTCCTTTGGGCGCTTTAGAGAGCATTTCGTATTCGGCTTCAGGCACGGAATAAGCTGCGCGGCGATGGTTTCTCAGAACGCGCAACATGTGTTCTTGATTATCCTGATACCTTGCGAAAGCTCCCAGTTCCCCCGCCATCTCGGCGCTGGTGGCATACGAGCAACCCGTCATGATGGAAGTGAGAGCGCCGCACCATGCTTCTGCTTCCGGCGAATCGTAAGGGATGCCGAGAACCATCAACACGGTGCCCAGGTTGGCGTATCCAAGTCCCAAGGTTCGATACTCATATGAGCGTTTGGCTATTTCCTCACTGGGGAATTGCGCCATAAGCACTGAAATTTCGAGGACAACCGTCAATAGGCGAATAACGTGGCGATAGTCTTCTACCCGAAAATGATTCTTGTCGATATCCAGGAATTTCATGAGGTTCATGGACGCCAGATTGCATGCGGTGTCATCCAAGAACATGTATTCCGAGCAAGGATTGGAACCATTGATGCGCCCATCGGCGGCGCATGTATGCCAGTCGTTGATAGTCGTGTCGAATTGAAGACCGGGGTCTGCACAGCACCACGCCGCATATCCAATCTGTTCCCAAAGTTCTTTTGAATTGACGGAGGCGGCGATTTCGCCATCGGTACGCCGAATCAGGTTCCAGTCCGTGTTTTTCTCGACGGCTTCCATGAATCCATCCGAAACACGTATGGAATTGTTCGAGTTTTGCCCGGACACTGAAGTGTAGGCCTCGCCTTCCCAATTCGTGTCGAATTCCTCGAACTCGACCTCGGTGATGTCTTGACGTGCGAGTTGAAGGGTTCGATGAATGTAATTGTCCGGAACACCGGCGAGCCTTGCGGCGCGTATCGCTTTGGCGAGTGATGGATTTTTATCCGGCTGATGAAAGTTGCCATTCAAGCCCAGGTTCTCCCCCTCCAAGCAAGCCCCGAGAATGGCGTTCATATGTCGGCTGCACATCTTGCTGCCTGATACCAGAGAGGCCACTTTCTGTTCTTCGTTCACCTTCCAGTTGATGAATTCCTCGATGTCGGGATGGTCTATGTCGAGTGTAACCATTTTCGCCGCCCGGCGCGTCGTGCCGCCTGACTTGATGGCGCCCGCGGCGCGGTCTCCAATCTTCAGGAAACTCATGAGGCCGGAGCTTTTCCCACCTCCCGATAGCGATTCTCCGTCCGCTCTCAGGCTCGAGAAATTCGTGCCGGTTCCCGAGCCGTACTTGAAGATGCGCGCTTCGCGCGTCCATAAATCCATGATTCCGCCTTCGTTGACGAGATCATCTTTTACCGATTGTATGAAGCACGCATGTGGCTGGGGACGCTCGTAAGCATTCACGGAGCGGAGTATTTCCCCCGTCTCGGGATCGCAATAGAAGTGGCCCTGGGCAGGGCGTGTAATGCCGTAGGCCCAGTGCAGGCCCGTATTGAACCACTGCGGCGAGTTGGGAGCAGCCATCTGGCTCGCAAGTATGTATAAAAGCTCCTCATAAAACGCCTTGGCGTTGTCCTCTGTATGAAAGTAACCGTGTTTCCAGCCCCAGTACGTCCAGCATCCCGCCATGCGATGGAAAACGTCCCGGGCGTCTCGCTCGCTTCCGAATCGCTCGGCTTCGGGCAAGGGTTCGAGTTTCTCCGTGTCTGGCTCCGAGCGCTGCAGCCACTCGGGCACTCCTTCTTCGTGAATCTTTTTCGAATGCGCGGGAACGCCAGCTTTTCGGAAGTATTTTTGCGCCAGAATGTCGACGGCCACCTGGGACCAGTTCTCCGGCGCCATGATATCCTTGGCTTCGAAGACGACCGAGCCGTCCGGGTTGGTGATGCGTGAGGTGCGCGGCGCGAAACGAATGTCGCTATACGCCTCATCTCCGGCCCGGGTAAAACGCCTCGTAAACTCCACTCCCTGTCTCCTCCGCTAAAGGCGCCCCGCTATGTCGGGGACATATTTAGTATGACGAAACCAACTCGTAACACTAAATGTAGTATGCTTTGTTCCCCTCTGTCAATATAAAAAAAATCGATATCCACAAAATATATGAACTTACCCACACGGTATCCCCAAATATTGTGTATTTATGTGGATAACCACCCGCGTGCGATAAATTTTCAGAATTTTTCAGATATTTGTCTTATTTTTTACTATTTTTCACTTATTTTCAGAAATTATAGACCTGATTTCGCCGCTCTAAGATCCGGATTTATCCTGTTGATTTCGTCCCATCACGACCAGATGGTGATACGGGGAAATGCATAGTTCCCGCGGGAGAAAATTCGGTGGTCGACCCGATAGGCACGCGCTGGATTGCTCGGGCGCTCGGGTGAAGTAAGCGGTTGCGCATCGGCCCTATTTCCCTCACCCGATCTTGAAGCGCCAGCGCGCCGCGAGGCCGCTCAGGAGCAGTAGGGCGAGACTCAGGAACGATTGAAGCGTGGCCGCGATAATGAGGGGCAGGGATAGGAGACTTGAAGGTGGAATTTTCCCCCAAATACCGGAATTTGATAAAGAGCCGAATACGCCGAACGGGCGGACGATTTGCTTGATGCTGAAATGTAGAGACCGCGGCAGAATACTCGCCGCATCCAAATCCGTCAGTCCCTTGAAATACGCCGCGTAGAAAAAAGCGAAGACCAGGAAGGAATACACCAGCCACGCCAGCGGCAAAAAAATCCTCTGGCCGTAATCGGAAGTTGCTTCATACAGCCAGGAGATGAACTTCAAGAATTTCCTTTTTTCTTCACTGCGCCTGCTTTTCATCTCCAGGGCGTAAAACCTCAACTGCTCCTGTCGCGCCCTTTTTTGTTCCATGTCCAGTTTCAGCGTTCGGTATGCCCTGGCTGCTTCATCTCCTTGGTTATCTAAAAATCTGGCATCCGTGAAATTTGTATCTTGATGGAAGCGACAGCCATGAAAGTGGGGCGCTTTATGAAAGGTGCAATTTTTGAAGATAGTTCTTTTTCGAAAATTTCGATTCTCAAAAATGGCGTAGTCGAAAAATTCCACGCCTTCAAAATTAACAACGTCATGAAATGCATCCAAATCACTGTTGTTTCCCATCGTTCTGAAGTCAGCGCGCCCTTCAAACCGAGCATTTTGGAAAATAGTTAAATCGTGAAATTCGACATCTCGAAATTTAGCGGATTCGCTGCTGAATATAGAATGTTGAAAGCTAACAGTCTTTTTGAATTTCACATTGTTAAAGGATACGTCCATGCCGCTGAAAATGGCGGTCTCGAATTCGGCATTTTCTTCAAACTTCGAATTCAGGAAGAATGTGTAGCCTCCCTTAAATTTTGCATTGTTGAAAGAAGCCTGTCCTTTGAATTGTGCAAATGAGAAATTTGCATGCCCTTTGAATTTTGCATAAAAGAAATAGGCATGCCCATTGAATTGTGCATGAGAAAAATTAACTTCAGGAAATTCTCTCTCTTGAAAACGTGCCTCACCGGGGAAAACAACGCCACTTAAATTCAGCATTCCTTGTGCTTTTAAGGTATTTGTTTGAAAGGTAAGGATTTTCTGATTGAATCCATTTATTTCATGATGCGTCCATTCCCCCTTATCCGTGAGGTTGCCGCTCTTATCTTCAAGCGGTGCGTGGAAGTGGCACAATAGTTTGCCGTCCACTTCCATCAACTCATCTTCTGGATATTCGAACGAAAACTGACAAGGGATCATGGTAATTGATTCACCCGATTTTACATTTATCCCTGCGCACGGCATTCAGATTCTCCTTCCCGAAACTCCAGCGATGCGGCCATACAATGACGTATCTTGCTGTCAATCGTAAAGCGTAATCGGTCTCACTGAGGATTCATTTCTTGAATGGAGTGGAGTGGAAGTATGTGTTCAGTCAGGCTCCCAAATCCTCGAACAGCGCCTCGGCGCTCTCGAAGCGCTTGCCCTTGCCCTCATCGAGTTCCTTCATCGCCTTGCGGGTGGCGGGGGTCGGCGCGCGGACGACGAAGGGCAGCCTTCGCTCATCCGCCACGCGCATCATGAGCAGGCGAATCGCATCGGAAACGGAAAGGCCCATGGCGTTCAGCGCCTCGGTGGCGCGGGCTTTGGTCTCGCTGTCGATTCTGGCGCGCACGACCGTATCCGTCGGCATTTTGGTACCCTCCTATTATGTAGCCTCATTGTAGCTACAATATCTCGTCCCCCTTGTCAAGGCCGTTTATGTGTGGTTTTAGTATGAATCCCGCCCCCCATTTGGCATGAGCGTGGAACCTTGGTCTAATGGGCTTGGGTTTCGGTTCGTGGAGCGGATTACCCGAAGGAGGAAGCATGGCGGCGTATGACGTGGCGGTGATCGGCGGCGGACCGGCGGGCTACGTGGCGGGCGTGCGCGTGGCCCAGAGCGGGGGAAGCTGCGTGGTCATCGAGCGCGACGAGTTGGGCGGCACCTGCCTGAACTGGGGCTGCATACCCAGCAAGAGTCTCATCGCCGCTGCGGAAGTTTACAGGAACATCAAGAACGCGGACGCCTATGGCATCGAGGTCACGGGCGAGGTGCGCGCCGACTTGGCCGCCATGGTCGAGCGCAAGGACAAGATAGTCGCAGGCTTGGTAAGGGGAATCGGCGGGCTGTTCAAGGCCCACGGAGTAGACCACATGGCGGGCGACGCCGAGATTCTCGATATGGGCAGAATTTCGGTGCGCGGAAAAGGCGGGGAGCACGAGATAATATCCGCCTATAAGATCATTATCGCCACCGGTTCAAGGCCCGCACAGATTCCCGCTTTTCCCATCGACGGAAAAAAAATCATTTCTTCGGAACAAGCGGTGCATCTGAATAAACTGCCCAAGAGGGTGCTCATCGTCGGCGCGGGCGTCATCGGCTGTGAATTCGCCTGTCTGTATAGAGAACTGGGTGCCGAAGTCACCATGGTGGAACTACTCGACCGCGTCCTGCCGCTTGGGGATGAGGATGTCTCGAAACTCATGGCGCGCGAACTCAGAAAACAAAAAATCAAGGTGCGTCTGGGTGAGAAGATCACCAGCGTCTCGCGCAAGGGCAGGGCAATGGCCGCCGGCTTCGAAGATTCAGACGAGGAGGAACGCGCCGACCTCGTACTCGTTTCCGTGGGCCGGACGATGAATACAGACGGGCTGGGGCTCGAGCGAATCGGCGTCGAGCTTGGTCCGCGCGGCGAGATCAAGGTGAACGAGATGATGGAGACGAACGTGGCGGGCGTCTACGCGGCGGGCGACGTTGTGGGCGAGCCCATGCTCGCGCACGTGGCCTCGGCCGAGGGGGTCGCCGCGGCGGAAAACGCCATGGGCGGTGACATTCGGATGGATTACCGTGCGATTCCGGCCGGCATCTTCACGCATCCTGAAATCGGGGTCGTCGGCATGGCGGAGCACGAGGCGACCAAGGCGGGGCATGTGGTGCGCGTGGGCAAGTTCGCGGTTCGCGCCCTGGGCAAGGCGCAGGCCGAACGCGCCATCGAGGGGGAGGTGAAAGTAATCGCCGACGCGGGGGATGACGCCATTCTAGGCGTTCACATCGTAGGCGCGCACGCCGCCGACATCGTGCACGAGGCCGCCGTCGCCATGCAGCACAATGTCACCGCCTCGGACTTGGCGCGGACCATGCACGCCCACCCCACGCTCTCAGAAGCCGTGATGGAAGCGGCTTTCGACGTCCACGGCGAGGCAATCCACGCTCCTCCGAAGAAATCCTGAGGCGGCCCTCGAAAGGGCCGTTCCAGTTTTTACATGATGACTAATACGGCACGTCTATCAGCATACCCTCGCCCGAGCGCATGTCCTCTTCGAGCAACTCACGCATCGCCTTGGTCACGGGTCCCGGCTTTCCGTTTCCGATTATCTGGTCGTCCCACTGCACGACGGGGGCGACGTATATCGAGCTTCCGATGAGCATCATCTCGGCGGCGGCCTTGGCCTCGGCCACGGGAATGTCGTCCACCACCACGTCGGCGATGACGCCCTGATCCACCAAGCGGCTCGCGAGTTCCAGGAGGCGCTTCACGGTGCAGCCCGAGAGTATGTTCTCGAACCTGGGATGCCGCAGTATGCCGTCCGCCGTAACGAAGGCGCAGTTCATGTTCGAGCCCTCGCCCACGTTCCCCGCCTCATCCACGAAAATCCCGTTGTCGAGGCCCTCTTCTTTCGCCTCCATCTGCATCAGGGTGTTGGGCAGGTAGTTCGTGCTCTTGGTGATGGCGTAAAGCGGCGGCTTGATGGGGTAGGTCGTCGTCATCACCTTCATCCCCTCGGCGTAGTAGCGCTCGGGATAGTCGAGGCCGCCGAAGATCATCACGAAAAAAGCGGGCTTGGCGTCGCCTGCGGGTATCAGCCCCAGGTTCCCGGTCCCGGAAGAAGCCCAGTAGCGAATCGATCCCTCGCGGCGGCCCGAGAGCGCGCTCGTGCGGATGACGATCTCGCGCATTTCCTCGCGGCTGGGCAGTTCGAGCTTCGAGGCCTCCGCCGAGCGGATGAAGCGATCCAGGTGGTTTTTCAGATCGTAGATTTTTCCCTCGATGATGGCCGCCGTGTCGAAGATGCCGTGTCCCCGGTGGACCATGTGGTCATCGAAGGGAATGACCATGAGGGCGGGGTCCGTCACCACGCCGCCTAAGTGGCTCGAATAAAACGCCGAAAAATCGACCTGCTGCGCCTCACGCAGGTTGTTTAGATTATCGAGGACGTCCTCTCTCGTGAGCACGTTGATGGTTTCCGCCATGGTTTTCTCCTTTGGGACCCGGGCGAATCCCCGAAATTTCAAGGACTCGTCCCGGTGGATAACGCCGTATCTTATTCGATTTCATCCGCATGATGCCGCGTGGGTGATTTTCGGGCAAGGGCCTGTTAAATTGTGCGTCTGAAGGTGCGTTTTGCGTTGAATGAATCGAGGGTGGAGAGCCGCTCGCCGCTCTGCCCTTGCTGGAATGTTCGGCCTCGAAGAGGCGCCCAATGAATCACAGGAGAGATGGGTGATGTCTGAGAATGGTTTTTTGAACGACGAGCAAAAGATGGTGCGCCAGATGACGCGCGATTTCTGTGAACGAGAAATCGCCCCCCAGGCGGCGGAAATTGACGAGGGCCGTTTCCCGGCGGAAATCGTGAAGAGCATGGGGGAGCTTGGTCTGATGGGCCTCACGGTGCCGGATTCGTATGGCGGAGGGGGAGCGGACCCCGTTTCGATGGCGCTGGCGACCGAGGAAGTAGCCGCCGCGTGTCCTTCGACGAGCGCGATTTTCGCCGCGCACAACTCCTTGGTCTGCGAGCCGGTGCATCGATTCGGGAGCGAGGGACAAAAAGAAAAATTTCTACACGGCCTGGCGAGCGGCGCGTGCATCGGCGCTTTCGCCTTGACGGAGCCGGGCGCGGGTTCTGACGCCGCCTCGCTCACCACCAATGCCGTGCGCGAGGGGGACGCCTACCGCATCAACGGTGTGAAGCGCTTCATCACCAGCGGCAAGCAGGCGGGCCTGTGCCTTCTCTTCGCGGTGACGGATCGCTCGATGCGCCACAAGGGGCTGAGCGCCTTCCTGGTGCCGACGGATGTGGAGGGCTTCGAGGTCGTGCGCAGCGAGGACAAGATGGGGATGCACGGCTGCTCGGTATCGGAGCTTCGCTTCGACGCCGTGGAACTGCCCGAGGAGAACCGCATGGGGGATGAGGGGCAGGGCTTCGAGCTGGCGATGCGGATCCTGGATTCCGGGCGCATCATCGTCGCAGCCCAGGGGCTCGGCTTCGCACGGGCGTGTCTCGACGCCTCGGTGGCCTATGCGCGAGAGCGCGAGACGTTCGGGGTGCCGATCAAAGATCACCAGCCCGTGGGATGGAAACTCGCCGACATGGCCACGCGCGTCCACGGCGCGCGTCTGCTCACCTTGAAGGCGGCGCGTCTGAAGGCGGCGGGCGAGCCCTATTCGCCCGAAGCCGCGGTCGCCAAGGTGTTCGCCACCGACGCCGCCCAGCGAAACGCCGAAGAAGGCGTTCAACTCCACGGCGGCAACGGCTACATGCGCGAGTATCCCGTGGAGCGGTTCTACCGGGCTTCTAAGGTGACGCAGATCTACGAGGGGACGAACGAAATCCTGCGCCAGGTCATCGCCAAGCATCTTCTCAACTGAATCGAAATCCGCCCTTGCCGATATGTCAAGAATTATGATGAATGAAACTGCTTGGATGTTCACGGATTAACAGCAAATGCACCCCCGCCCATACATGGAGATGAATGAGCCGATGCTGGTCTCACGTTTTCGCTCAAAAGGTTTTTGGGAGAAACGGGCGTCTCATGCGCGCTGGCGCCGCCATCTTTTGTTCGCTTTCGCCCTCGTTTTTCTCGTGAGCGGCTGCGTCACGCCCACGCCTAGGCGGCAGGGGAACATCTGTGCGGTTTTCGATCAGCAGCCCGACTGGTACGACTACGCCCGCGCGTCCGAGAAGCGCTGGGGCACGCCGGTGCACGTGCTTATGGCGTTCGTGAAGAAAGAATCGAGTTTTCAAAGCCACGCGAGGCCGCCCATGAGGTGGTTCTTGTTCATCCCGCTCGGCCGCGCCTCCACGGCTCTGGGCTATGCGCAGCCCCTGAGCCAGACCTGGAAGGACTACAGGGCGGAGCGCGGCAACTTGCTGAGCAGCCGCTCGCACATGAAGGACGCGCTCGATTTCGTCGGCTGGTACAACGCCAAGACCCGGCGCGAACTGGGCATCTCCTTATACGACGCGCACAGACTCTACCTCGCCTATCACGAGGGAAGGGGCGGCTACCGGCGCGGCACCTGGAAGAAAAAGCCAAAGGTACGCCGCGCCGCGCAGCGGGTGGCCGAGACCGCCCGTCGCTACAAGGCACAGATCGCGCGCTGCGAATCGAGGTTTCAGTGCGATTCGTGGTATCAGATTTGGCCGTTTTGCCGCTGAGGTTTTTTGAATGCTTACTTACCGTTTTCGCAAATGCCCCGCAATTGCCCTCTGCGTTTTGACCGCGCTTCTCACGCTATCGCCCGGTGCGCCGTGCGCGCAAGGGATAGTTCTCGGCCGGTTCTCGGCGGGCGACCTCGCCGGCTGGCAGCCCAAAAGTTTCAAAGGGGAAACTCGCTATCGCCTGACGAAAGACCAGGCAGGTGAAACTGTTCTCGAAGCGGTGAGCAACGCGGCTGCCTCGGGCCTCGTGTACGAGCGGAAGATCAACCTCACCAAAACGCCGATCCTCATCTGGCGCTGGCGGATCGAGCGCCCCGTCAACCCGCCGGATGAGTTGACGAAGGCGGGGGATGACTTCGCCGCCCGCGTCTATTTCGTCACCCCCGGCGCCGGTATGCTCTCCTTTCCGGATTCGGTGGTCTACGTCTGGGCCAGCCGCCAGCCCGAAGGCGCCTCCTGGCCCAACCCCTACACCCAAAAGGCCCGCATGGTCGCCGTCGATTCGGGCGAGCGCCGCGCCGGAGAGTGGCGGACGCATCGCCGGAACATGCGCGAGGATTTCCGGCGCTACTTCGGTCGCGACATCACCGAGATCACCCACGTCGCCATCATGACCGACACCGACAACAGCAAGCTCTCGGCCCGAAGCTGGTACGGTGACATCCGCGTCGCCCCCGCCGGGCCCGAGAACGGAACCCGCTGACTGCCGCACTTTCCGAACCACCGGCGCCGCGTAGCGTCATCCCGCCAAATTCGCACAAGCGCAGGGTGAATTCGCGCGTCGACCTCCACGGTCGTTTTCGTTCATAGGTGGTCAAGGGCGCGGCCGCCTCAAGAGCGCGCCGGTCGGGTGGGTGGGGTCTACTCTTCAATCGCCTCGGCGACGAGTTCGGCGATGTCGGCGGCGCGGATGTTCTTCTCGGGGTCGAGCGCCTTTAAGGCGTCATCGAACATCTGCATGCAGAAAGGGCAGGAGACGGCGGCGGTTTTGGCCCCGCAGGCCTTCACGTCCTCGAGCCGCTCGTGGTTGATGCGCTTTTTCGGGTCATCGTCCATCCAGGCGTAGCCGCCGCCTGCGCCACAGCAGAGCGAGCGCGAGCGGTTGCGCTTGAGTTCCGTGAAGCCGCCGTCCGATATCTGGTGCAGCACTTCGCGTGGGGCGTCATACACGCCGTTGTGGCGGCCCAGGTAGCAGGGGTCGTGATAGGTGAGGGAGCCGAGCGATTTCTTGAGCTTGAGTTTTCCTGATTTTATAAGCTCCGCTATGAGCTGCGTATGGTGGACCACCTCGTAGTTTCCCCCGAAGTCGGGGTATTCGTTCTTGTACGTGTTGAAGCAATGGGGGCAGGTGGTGATGATTTTCTTCACCTCATAGCCGTTGAGCGTCTCGATGTTCTGCTTCGCACACATCTGGAAGGTGAATTCGCCCCCGGCCCGCCGGGCCGGATCGCCCGTGCAGACCTCCTCCGCGCCCAGGATGGCGAAGTCGACGCCCGCGGCGCCCAGAATCTTCACCATCGCCCGCGACACCTCGATGTTGCGGTCGATCATCGAGCCCGTACAGCCTACCCAATAGAGATATTCCGCCTTCTCGCCGCTCGAGAGGACTTTTACGTCGAGTCCCTCGTACCATTCCTCGCGGTTGTGCTGGGCGCCCACCCAGGGGTGGAGCCGCTCGTCCATCGACTTTAAGAACTGACGCGCGTCCTCGCTCGTCTTCGACTCCATCATCACCAGGTAGCGGCGCATGTCCACCATCTTGGGGATGTGCTCGATGAAGACGGGGCACTCCTGCTGGCAGGCCCCGCAGGTGCGGCAGCCCCAGAGTTCTTCTTCCAGCACGGCTGGTTTATCCCCGGGCTCGCCGAACAGGGGCGGCCTTTCGCCCGCTTCTCCGTTTTCCGCGAGCGCCGCCGTGCCCGCCTCGCTCAAATGCGCCTTCATGTCCTGAATCAGCTTTTTCGGGCTGAGCGGCACGCCGCTCATGTAGGCGGGGCAGACGTCCTGGCAGCGGCCGCAGTTCGTGCAGGCGTCCAGATCCAGCAGGTTTTTCCAGGTGTACTCCTCGATTTTCTCGACCCCCAGGGTTTCCAGCGCCTCGGGGTCCGCTTCCATCGTCGCCTCGATGTCGATGAAGCTCAGCTTGCCGCTGGGTCCCATATTTCTGCAGAATATGTTCAACAGGCCGTACCAGATGTGGTTGAATTTCCCGAAACCCATGTAGCCGAGCAGCACGAATGCGGTGACGGCGTGGAACCACCAGTTGATGCGGTGGAGAAATTGAAGTGTCTCGACGCTCAACCCCTGCAGGGTCAGGGCGACTGCGTAGCCGCCCGGCGACCACGGCGCCAGGGCCGGGTTCTGTCTGAGTTCGGTTGCCGCGATGCGCAGGCCCTCCACGAAGAAGCCTTGAACGAATACGAGCAGGAGCAGCCAGAGTGCCATGTAGTCGTCGAGCACGGAGTTCATGCGCTCTGGTTTCACCACCAGGCGGCGCCAGAGGGCCATAGCAATACCGACGATCCCCAACAGCCCGAATCCGTCGCTGAGCAGCGAGTAGCCCAGGTAGAGGTTTCCCTTGAGGTAGTGGATTCCCGTCCATTCCTGAACCGCTATCATCGAGGTGGCGATGAGTTCGGCGAAAAATCCATAAAAAATGAACAAGTGCATGAGGCCGGGGTAGGTGTCCCGCAGCATCCGGCGGTGGAGCACCAACTCATCCACCACGCCCCAGAGGCGTTTTACCGGATTGTCTGTTCTCATCTCGCCGCCGCCCAGGCGCCACAAGCGCACGCGCTGGTAGATACCGTAGGACATCACGCCGATCGCCGCCGCGGCAAGGAGGTAGACCAACGGGCCCAAGACGATGTTCCAGTAAATCTCCCGGGTAGGCGTCATGTGAGAATCCTGTGGGGCGATTTGGTGCGTTGTCTTACATTTCTGATTTTCTGAGGTTACAAAAACTTACGGTAAAAGTCGATACGTCTATGGAGTTCATTTGAAACGCGGCTTTCTTTACAGGATAATCGGTATTGAATCCTTCAGAAGCACATCACACGCGGAGGCGGCGAATGAGTGAGAGAAAAATACGTGTGCTGGTGGGCAAGCCCGGCCTCGATGGCCACGACAGGGGAGCGAAGGTAGTCGCGCGCGCGCTCAGGGACGCCGGCATGGAGGTGATTTACACGGGCATTCGCCAGACGCCCGAGCAAATCGCCTCGACCGCCATGCAGGAGGACGTCGACTGCGTGGGGCTCTCGATTCTCTCCGGCGCGCACAACCACCTGTTTCCCAGAATCCGTGAATTGCTCGATGCGCACGGCATGGAGGACGTTCTGCTCTTTGGGGGCGGCATCGTGCCGGATGAGGATATTCCCTTTCTCAAGGGAAATGGGGTGGACGAGATTTTCACGCCGGGCGCGACGATGGAGGACATCGTCGCCTATGTACGTGAAACGGTGGCCGATCGCAGGCAGGATGCCTGAGGGCGCGGCTTCGTTGCGGTGCGGAGACTCAGTTCGTATACTGCGCGGGCATAAGCGGGACGGGACGCTTTTTTCGGAATAAAATTTTGTGGAGCGGCTGGATGAAGAATTCATGGCTCATGGTATTGGCGGTATGTTTGCTGTTCGTTTCCGCTTGCCAGCGAAAACCGATAGAAAGTGCCGTACGCGGTTCTCTTCCTCTAACGGAGGAGAACGTGGTCGTCACGTCTTACTGTCAAAGCTGCCATTTGCACGCGAGCTTCCAGGAAGCCCCGCACATCGAGAAGCAGAGGCTTCGGTATGACGAGAAAAGCCCGTTGCGCGCCGCTACCCGGTGCCTCGGATGTCACGTCGTTCGTCCCGAGACGTTTTTCAAAAAAGAGCAGCGCAGCACCGACTTTCCTCACGGTGTTTTGCTCGACATCGCCAAAATTCCCAAGCCGAAGTTCACTCCTAGGCCGAAAGGAGTGCAGGGGGAGGGGCCTGCGCCCAAACAAGAGGCTGCCCCCGCCGTGAAAGAGAAAGAAAAGAAAAAGCGGCGCTGGTATTTCCTCTATCTCTTCTGAGTCGGGTCGAGCATATCTCTCAACCCATCGCCCAGGATGTTCAACCCCATGACGGTGAGGGCGATCGCGATTCCCGGATAGATCGTCAGGTGCGGGGCAACGAGCAGGAAGTCTCGCCCCTCGGCCAGCATCGCCCCCCAACTCGGTTCGGGCGGCTGAATTCCCAATCCCAGGAACGAGAGTCCAGATTCGGCGAGAATCGCCCCTGCCATGCCGATGCTCGCCTCCACGATGACCGGGGAGATGATGTTCGTGAATAGGTGCCGGGTGAGAATTCGCCCGGGCGTGGCTCCCGCGGCGTGAGCAGCGGTAACGAATTCGCGCTCGCGCAGCGCGAGCACCTGTGCGCGGACGAGGCGCGCGTAGCCGACCCACCCGAATACCGAAAGAGAGATGACGATGTTCCACAGACTCGGTGCAAGCACGGACATGAGCGCGATAGCGAGCAGAATGCCCGGAAAGGCCAGAAACACGTCGGTGACGCGCATGATCGCCTCATCCCAGACCCCGCCGAAATAACCCGCGATTCCTCCGATGAGGACGCCCAGCAGGACGGATATGGAGACAGCGGCGAAGCCCACCGTGAGCGACGTTCTGCCGCCGTGCAGTACTCGGCTTAGGATGTCGCGACCAAGCTTGTCCCGCCCGAAAGGATGCGCCGGTTCGGGGGAGGCCAGCCCTTGCGATAGTTTCATCTCATACGGGTTTTGGGGAGAGAGGACGGGGGCGGCTAGAGTGGTGATGAGCAAAAGGGCGATGATGCCGCCGCCCAGGTAGATGGAAAGACCGCGTCTCACGTCAACCTCACGCGCGGGTCGAGCCAGGCGTAGGCGATGTCGGCCAGAAAATTCGCGCTCACGTAGATGGCGGCGATGAACAGCACGCAGCCCTGCACGAGGGGGTAGTCGCGCGAGGCGATGGCCTGAATCACCAGGCGGCCCACGCCGGGCCAGGCGAAGACGGTCTCCGTGATGATGGCGCCCGAGAGCAGGGCGCCGAGCTGGAGGCTCAGGATGGTGATGAGCGGCAGGCACGCGTTCTTGAGCGCATGCAGCCAGAGCACTCTTTTTTCCGAAATGCCCTTTGCGCGCGCCGCGCTGATGTAGTCTTGCGGCAGCACTTCCAGGAGGCTCGAGCGCGCCATGCGCATCAATATCGGAGAGAGAGCGGCGCCGAGCGTCACGGCGGGGAGGATGAGGCTTAAAGCCCCCTCCCTGCCCGAGACGGGGAACCAGCCGAGACCGATGGAGAAGACGATGATGAGCAGCGGGCCGAGCCAGAAGACGGGCATGCTCGCGCCCGCCACGGCGAGAAAGCCGGCCGCCAGGTCGATTCCCGTGCCCTGTCGCCGCGCCGCCGCGATTCCCAGTGGAAGCGAGATGAGCAGGGCGACAACCATTGAGGCGAGCGTGAGTTCCGCAGAGGCGTAAGTACGCTCGAAGATGATGGCCGACACAGCTCTCCTCTGGTGGAGCGAGGTGCCCAGATCCCCTTTCAGCAGCCCGCCCATGTAATCGGCGTATTGAACGCCCAGGGGTCTGTCCAGCCCCAGCGTACTGCGCAGTTGTTCGCGTTGGGCGGGCCGGGCGGTCTCGCCCAGCATCAGGTCCACCGGGTCACCCGGCAACACCTGGGTGACGATGAAAACGAGCGTCGTCACCCCCCACAGGACGGGGATGAGCAGCAGAATGCGCCTCAGGAGGAATTTTCTCATTTATCGCCTCGCCGCCGGGGAGAGAGTGGCTCTCGCCAGCGAGATGAAGTCCGCGTCCGGGTACACCCGATACCCCGATATGCGCTTATCGAAGACGGCCACGTTCACGCTGTGCCACAGGTTGATGTAGGGAAGTTCATCGCCCAGGATGCGCTGCACCTCGCCGTAGGTGCGGGCGCGCGCCTCGGGAGCGATGGGTTGGCGAGCGGCCTCTAAGAGCGCGTCCACGCGCGCGTTTTTGTAGCGGCCCCGGTTTAAGCCGGCTGGCGGTGTGAAGCGGCTGTGAAAGATATAGCGGTAGATGTCGGGGTCCGATATGCCGACCCACGTGAGGCTGTAGAGCTGGAAGTTTCCGTTTCTGATGTCGCCGAAAAACGTGCCCCACTCATAGGAGCGGATTTTCATTTTTATCCCCACTCGGGCGAGTTGATGGCCCAGTACAGTGGCGACGCGGCGCCCCAGTTCGTTTTGTGAGGTTTTGTAGACGAGGGTGAAGCGCGGCTCGGGCCCAGGCCCGTCGGGGTCGGGGAAGCCCGCCGCATCGAGAAGTTTCATGGCCAACTCGGGGCGGTGCTCGTACCTTGGAAGGCCTTTTTGGTGCGCCCAATGATCCGGCGGCAGCAGACTGTCCGCCTCCTGGACGAGACTCTTGTGGATGAAGCGCACGATGGGGTGCCTGTCGATCGCGTGGGCTATCGCGCGCCGCACCTCGAGTTTCGAGAGAATCGGGTCGCTCAGGTTAAAGCCGATGTAGCTGAAGTTCGTTCCCAGGCGTTTTCGTATCTTGAGCCGCTTGTTCTTGATGAAGCGCGGTAAAATATCGGGCGAAAAGGAGTTCTGGAGAAAATCGACCCCGCCGCTTTCGAGTTCCAAGACGCGGATGGTCTCCTCCGGCAGAATCCGGAAGATGAGGTGCTCATAAGCGGGTTTCCCGCCGAAATGACCGGAAAACGCTTTTAAGGTGATTCGCTCGTCCGGCGTGAATTCCACGAACTCGAACGGGCCGGTGCCGACGGGTTTTTGGGCGAAGCGCCTCCCCGTCTCGCGCGCGCTTTTGGGGAGGATGCCGACCATGAGGGATTCCGCGAACGAGGCGGAGGGTTCTGAGAGATGAAAGACGACCCTGTGCGGCGTGGGCGTTTCGATGCGCGCGAGTTCTTTGAGTCCCGCCGCCTTGGGGGAGGCGAGAGAGGGGTCTCGAATGGAGTCGAAGGTGTATTTCACGTCGGATGAGGTGAGGGCTGCGCCGTTGTGAAACCGCACCCCGCGCCTGAGTTCGAACCGATGAACGAGAGGTGTGGGCCGCTCCCAACTCTCGGCGAGTTCCAAAACGATGCGGCCCTCGTGGTTTCTCGATATCAGACGGCTGAAAATGAAGCGCTGCACCTTAGAGGAGACGGCGTCTTGTGATAGCCTCGGGTCGAGTTGCGTGGGGTTGGTTCCGATGCCGACGACGATGGCGTCGCCTTTCGCTGAACGCTTCTCCCCGCAGGCGGATAAACCCGCGCCCGCGAGCATGAGAGCCACTAAAGCGAGCGATTTGTTTTTCACCTGAATATACCGGCGGGCGGGAGACATTTGGAGATTCGCATACGCCGCGTCTCGTAGTCAATGCGGCGCGTCCTCGTGGTTTACAGCCCGTTCCGGGCGGATTAAGATTCGCCTCGGTCGTGATTGTTTGACTCGATGACCCGGAGGTTTTCCCCGATGAGAAGGAGCAAGTGTCAGTTGAAGCGAACTTTACGTCCGGCGGCGATGGCGCTTGCTTTCGTCCTCATGAGCGTGAGCATGGCGGCGGCGGCGCCTTTCGACGAGAATCGCCCCAAGGTGGGGGATAAGGCGCATGAGTTCGAAATTCAGGGCTTCAAGCTCTCCGACCTCAAGGGCAAGAAGAATCTCGTGATGATTTTCTATCGGGGTCACTTCTGAGTGATTTGCCAACGGCAACTCGTCGAGTTCCAGCGATTTTCCAATAAAATTCATCGGTTTCAGACCAAAATCGTCGCCATCGGCGCGGATAATGCGCTTGAAGTGAACAAGACGATACGGGAGTTGGGCATTCGGTATCTGCTGATCTCGGATCCGAAGAAGCGAATCATCAAAGGCTTCGGGGTGCTTCATCCGAGGGAGGGGATCGCCCGGCCCTCCACTTTCATCATCGACAAGAACGGCGTGGTTCGCTACGTTCATGTGGGCAAATATCCCAGCGACCGCCCGTCGGTTCAGCAGGTGATGCAGGCCTTGGCTTTTTTATGACAATGTAGAAGGTCCGGCATTCCGCCCGCCATGTGATGGACAACGAATATGAGATTCACCGAACACGACCCAGCGGGCCGGTTTTTGAGATTTTCCATATGGGCGGTTGTTTTGTGCCTCATCGCCTCGTGCGCGTCGGACGCCTTCGCCGCAAGAAAAAGGCGCGCTCCTAAAAAAAGGATCGCTTCGAAAAAAGGCATCACGTCTAAGGCCGTCTTCCAGGCCAGGGTGAAGCGCGCCGTTAAAAGGCAATGCGCCCGCCCCGGACTCCTCGGTCTCTACGTTCGTTCGGTTTCCACCGCGCAGACGCTTTATTCCCATAAGGCCGCTGCGAGGCGCATACCCGCGTCGAACGTCAAACTCTTTACGGCCGCCACCGCGCTCGCGCGCCTGGGGCCTGACTATCGCTTCGCCACCGATTTTTACGCGAAGGGCAAGGTTCGAGAGGGCGTCGTCCGAGGTGACCTTTATCTGAAGGGCTACGGCGATCCGCTTTTCGTGCATGAAAAAATGCGCGACTTGGTGCGCCGGCTCAAACTGCGCGGCGTGAGGCGCGTCATGGGCGATCTGGTGGCGGACGATTCGTTTTTCGATAAGAAAAAACACGGTCGCGGGTGGCGCGTGGGCCGCTCCATCCGGCCCTATCTGGCGCCGCACGGGGCGCTATCCCTGAATTTTGGTTTGTCGAACGTGCTTGTGGCCCCGGGCGAGAGGGTCGGCGGCCCGGCCTTGGTGAATCTCGAGCCGCCATCGCGCGCGCTTCGCCTCCAGGCGAAAGTGAAGACCTCTCGCGGCAGGCGCTTGAGGATCCGGCTCGGGCGCAGGCGCTCCAAGGGAAAGGACGTCGTTCTGGTAAGTGGTTGGTTTCCGGCTGGAAGCAGGATGAGGAGGTACCGGGTGCCCGTCACGGACCCCACCGCCTTCACCGCAGGCGCGGTCGCCGCCGAACTGGGGAGGCAGGGAATCGTCTTGAAGGGAGGCATACGGCGGGCCGCCACGCCGCCCGAAGCGAAGCTTCTGGCGCGAAACCTCTCACCGCCCTTGAGCGAGGTGGTTCGGGGGCTCAACAAGTTCAGCAACAATTTCGTGGCCGAACAGGTTCTCAAGACAATGGGCGCAGAAGCGCACGGCGCGCCGGGCACCGCGGAAAAAGGCCTGCGCGTCGTGCGCGATTTCCTGATCTCCATCGGCGTCTCGGCGGAGGAGATCGCCCTCGCCGACGGTTCGGGCTTAAGCAGGATGAACCGCGCCTCGGCGCGCTCTCTGGCGACCCTGCTCGAAGCGGCGCATAACGATTTCAGGCTGCGGCCAGAGTTCATGGCGTCTCTCGCCGTGTTCGGCGTCGACGGCACGGTGCAAAAAAGACGCCGCCGGGGAGTCGATTCGCGCCGGGTGCGGGTGAAGACGGGCGTGCTGAACGGCGTGCGCGCCTTCAGCGGATACGCGGCCGCGAGAAACGGGGAAATCCTCGCCTTCTCTGTTCTCATGAACGGAAATGCTTGCCGGCCCAAAGGCCTCACGGGCGAGTTGGTGCGCTCGATAGTTTCGTTGAACCGGAATTTTTCGAATCCCGTGAACACCCACTTCAAAGGGGCGCGCGAGATGATGGCGCGCTCCATGCCGAAGCCTTCCATCAGAGACGGATGGCGCAGGCGCGCATCTCCGCGTCCGGACCCGGACGAAGAGGGTGAACTCGAGGAACTCGGCCCGGGAATCGTCCCGATGGCCGAATCGCCCCAAGATGATTCCGAGGGCGAATCGTCCGCGGAGAACTCGGCCGAAGCGGCCCCGGCGGACGATGACGCTACGTGGTCCTCGAAAGGCGCCCAGGGCGGGCGTAGTCGTGAGTGACCTATGATCGATACGCTTGTCTGGAGTCGACTCTGCCGGCGCAGCGGTTGCGGGCGGAGTAAGGGGGCATGAAGGGCCGATGAGTTATTCCACCGGCCCGCTCGCTTTTCCCCGCAAGTGGACTCTGCGCCCCGTCGATCAGGAATCGGCCGAAAAACTTTCCCGAGAATTGAACCTGCCCCCGTTGATGGGGAAGCTCCTCGCGCAAAGGGGGATGCAAAACACCGATGAGGCGTGCAGGTTCCTGAATGCGCCCCTGGCGGGGCTGCATGATCCGTTCTTGATGAAGGGGATGGAGAAGGCGGCCTCACATCTCTTGGAGCCGATAAGAAACCGCCGTCCCATCGGCGTTTATGGGGATTATGACGTAGACGGCATCTCCGCCACGGCGCTCATGTGCCGGTTTCTCTCCCAAGTGGGCGTCAAAGTTCCCTACTACATTCCGGGTCGACTGGATGAGGGATACGGCCTGCACCCCAAGGGTTTGAAGAGGTTGAAAGAAGCGGGCTGCGACACGGTGGTGACGGTTGATTGCGGCATCAGTGCGCATGCCGCCGCAAGAGAAGCCGATAAAATGGGAGTTCGCCTCATCATCACCGATCATCACCGCCCGCCCGATGAATTGCCTCACGCCGTGGCCGTCCTGAACCCCCGCCAGCGGGGTTGTGCATATCCCTTTCGAGGGCTTTGCGGAGTCGGGGTCGCGTTCAAGCTGGTTACCGCCATCAGAAGACGCTTGCATGAGGGCGGGTTCGAGACGCCGCTGCCGAACCTCAAACAGCATCTGGACTTGGTGGCGTTGGGTACGGTGGCCGACGTGGTTCCCCTCCGGGGTGAGAATCACATTTTCGTGCGTCATGGGCTTGAAATTTTATCGCCTTCCGAGGTGGCCGAAGGCGGGTTCGAGACTTTGGATCGGCGAAAGGCGGGAATTCGCGCGCTGCAAGCGGCGGCGAACCTCAAAGCCCAGGTGATCAATGTGGGACACGTTTCCTTCTCGCTTGCGCCGAGGCTCAACGCGGCGGGGCGCGTGGGAGAAGCCTCCTTTGGCGTTGAGCTTCTCACCGCCGATGACGAGGGCGAGGCGCGCTCCCGTGCGGAAGTGCTCGAGGAGTGGAATCGCCAACGCCAGAACTTGCAGCAGGAAGCCTGGGAGGAGGCGATAGCCACCATGGAATCGTCGGGGGCCGCCGCCCGTGAGGAGGCCATTGTGCTGGCGAGCGACAAATGGCACCCCGGCGTGGTGGGCATCGTGGCCGCGAAGCTCGTGGAGGAATATCACCAGCCCTCGGTCCTCATCCACGTCAAGGGCGGGGTGGGCAAGGGCTCCGTTCGCTCGGCCATGGGTCTTCATGTCCATAAAGCGCTCGAACGCTGCTCTGACCTCTTGATTCAATTTGGCGGGCACAAGGGCGCCGCGGGGCTGAAGGTGGAAGAGGAGAAGATAGACGCTTTCAGGGCGCGCTTTCAGGAGGTGATTCGCGGGATGAAGGAGCCTGAAGCGGATGAGCGCAGTCTCGTGCTCGACGCTGCCGTCGATTTCTCCGAAATGGACGTGCCGCTCCTGGAGCAACTCGAGGGCATGGCGCCTTTCGGGGAGGAGAACCCGAGGCCTCTGTTTTGCTCTTCTCAGGTCGAGGTGGCCGGAAGCCCGGGCGTGGTGGGCCGGGAGGGCGAGCATCTCAAGCTGGGCTTGCGGCAATTCCGCGATCAGAGAGAAGCCATCGGCTTCGGCATGGGGGCCTTGCTCAAAGAGCCGGAGCGTTTAAAGGGCAAGCTGGACATCGCGTTTTCTCCCAGCCTGAACCGCTGGCGCGGCAGCACCAGGATGCAACTTGAGCTTCGCGCCATACGTCCGGCAGGCGGCTAGCTTGTAAGCGTCTCGAGAGACTCCCTGTCGTCGGGCTTCATCGAAAACTCGCTCAAATCATCCAGCTTCAGATTTTTGGACAACAACATGACCTTTATGGCCCCGCCCAGACCCGTGGGGTCCATGATGCCCATGATGGATTGCCGCTCGCGCCTGGTTTTTTCATCATCGCCACCCCTCGCGTTTTCCACCGCCTGGGGCAGGCCGGCTCCCAGAAGAAAGCGCGTCTGATCCGTAAAGCCTGCGAGTTCCATGCCGTGGGATGCGGCCGCTCGGAAGATGGAAGTGAAATCGACGTGGCTGGTGAGGTCAGTTTCTCCGGGACGGGACAGGACATCGCTCGTGAGGGTGTGGTTTCTGTAGCCGCGCAACGCGCCGGCCGGGCGGGTGGGGCTGTAGAGTACACGAGCGGAGAACCCATAGTCGAAGATCAATATGGCACCCCGCTCCATCCGGCGCGCCACCTCACTCACCCAGTCGAAGGCGCACAGGTTCACCTCCGCCATCTGTCCAGGAGAGAGTTGAACACCCAATTCGGAGAACCAGCCGTACAGGCGCTCATCGCAGAGCGCGCCCTCGCTGAAGAGAAGCCTCGCGTCGCGCCACGTCACATACCTTTCTTGTAGATGTGTCTCTTTCTGAATGAGGGAGTGGACGGGTAGGGCGTCCAGGAACTCATGGGCGAGCACGACGCCCTCGAAGCCCGGGGACGGATACAACGTGGGGTCTAAAAATTGAATTTTATCGGAATCCTGGAATTTTTCCCTTATCCGCTCTCTGGCCGGATCACTTTGTTCGGCAAACGTATAAGTGATGGCCTCCTCGAAAGCAGGGCGCGAGGAGCGAATCGATTCGAGGATATCGAAAGCGAGCCATCCCTCTCCCGGGCCGTATTCCCATATGTGCAGCGAGGGTGCCTCGCCCATGCGCCGCCGGATTTTATCGAGAAGCGGCGCAATCATCCGCCCGAGCCAGGGGCTTTGGTGGGGAGAGGTGTAGAAATCGCCATCAGGCCCGATTCGGGAGTTTTCATGGCAATAATAGCCGCCCACCGGATGGTAGAGGGTGATCTCCATGAAGCGGCGAAAGGGGATTGGGCCGTTTTCGAGCGCATTTGCAAGGGTTTTGGATAGTTCGGGATGAGAGGCGATTTTCATGCGGGTGAGTATACACCCGCTAAAGATGGACAAGAAGAGCGGATTGGCGGGAGCATCCCCTTGATTCCGCCGGTTGGAATATCTATCATCCCGAGGAGAGTGTAAGAATTGTTTTTGAGGATCAGGGGCGGCCGCCCGGAGGCGGCGTCTATATCGTAGCAGTGAGAGTGAGGGATCAAATGATAGTTCGCGTCAAATGCTTCGCTTGGGCGAAGGAGGTGACGGGCGAGGAGGAAATCGACCTCGAAGTGCCCGAGGGCGCCACGGTGGCCGATTTGAGGGATAGCCTCGCCGAGCGGTTTCCGGTTTTTTCGGGGCGGATGGAGTCCATCGCCGTATCCGTCAATCAGGAGTTCGCAGGCGAGGGCACGCCCGTGGTGGTGGGCGATGAACTGGCGTTGATTCCGCCCATCAGCGGAGGTTGCGCATGATTTGCCGCATCGCGGATTCCGCCATCGACATGGACGAGTTGACGGGTAGCATCGATTCTCCCGAACTCGGCGGGCTCTGCACGTTCGTGGGCAAGGTGCGCAACCACAGCGCGGGGCAGGGGGTCACGCATCTCGAATACCACGCCTATCCCGAGATGGCGGAAAAAAAGATGCGCCAGGTCGCCGAGGAGATCGAAGAACGTTTCGGCGTCACCCACCTGGCGATGGCCCACCGGGTGGGAACGCTCGCAATAGGCGACATTGCGGTGGGCATCGCGGCGGCCTCCGCCCACCGGGACGCGGCCTTCAAGGCGTGCCGCTATGCGATCGACCGCATCAAGCAGATCTTGCCGGTATGGAAGAAAGAGTTTGGCGAAGACGGCGTGGCCTGGGTGGAGGGATGCGCCGTGGACGCCGAGACGGCGGAACCTCCAAAAGCCCAGAATTTCCGCGTTTGACATTTTTCCCCTTCCGGCTAGAATTTATCCATACTCCAATAAATTGCGCCGAAGGCGCTGCGTCTTTGGATAATGACGCGCTCGGGCGCTGGTTTCATCCTGCATTGGAAACATTTCAAGAAAGGGCGGATTTTCCGCCGTGAGATTCAATGTTTTTCCCACATGGAAGGAGGATAGAAAATGAAAGTGGCTCATATCTTCGTTGCGATTGTTTTTGCGTTGACGGTGGCGGTGTTCACCAACCCGGCCCCGGCGGCGGGCGAGAAAACCTTCGGCGGAGCCATCTCCCAGACGGGCCGCTATGCGGAGCCTGCCGGCAGGTTTGTCAACTCCTACAAGATGTTCGCCGATCAGCAAAACGCCAAGGGCGGCCTGCTGGGCCAAAAGATGAAACTAATCATCTTGGACGACAAATCGGACAAGCAGACCAGCATCAAGCTCTTCGAGAAGCTCATCACGCAGGACAAGGTCGACCTCACGCTCGGCCCCTATTCCAGCGGCATCACCGACGCCGTGGCCAACATTCTGGAAAGGTACAAGTACCCCACGCTGGCGCCCGGCGCTTCCTCGGGCATCATCTGGAAGAAGGGGAGAAAGTACATCTTCAACCAGAACGCCATCGCCCAGAACTATCAAAGGGGCGCCGTTTATCTCGCCAGAGACATCGGGGTGAAGAGAATCGCCATCGTCGGCGAGGACAGCCTCTTCCCGCGTCAGTCGGCCGAGGGCGCCGTGGAGTGGGCGAAGAAGCTGGGCATCGAAGTGGTGTTGAACGAGAACTATCCGCGCAAACAGACCGACTTCACCGCGATGTTGCAAAAAATCAAGGCGCGCCGCGCGGAAGCGCTCATCTCGAACAGTTACTTCGCGGATTCCGTGGCGCAGATTCGCCAGCTTCGTGAGCTCAACATCAACCTCAAGATTTTCGCCGGAACCGTCGGCCCGGGTCTGCCTAGATTCGCCAAGCAACTGGGCAACACGGCGGAATACGTTCTGGGCTTCAGCCAGTGGGAGCCGCGCCCCGAGATTCTGAAATTCCCGGGCATGGAGCATTTCATCGACTCGTATGTGAAGCGCCACGGCGTCAAGCCGAACTACCATGCCGGGATCGCATGGGTGGCGATGCAGGTTACCACCCAGGCGATTCAAAAGGCGGGCTCCTTTGATCGCGAGAAGGTCTGGAATGCGCTGCGCACCTCACAGTTCCAGACCATCATGGGGAAATGGAAAGTGGACAAGAACAATCTGAACGATCATGAAGGCCTGACCTTCCAGATTCTCGACGGCCAGCGAAAGATCGTCTGGCCGAAGAAGATCGCGGAAGTCCCCTACAAGCTGCCGATGCCCAAATGGAAGGACAGGGCCAAGAACTAGCAAGGCGGAGGGGAAAAATAACGGTTTCCAATTGTAGCGGATTTACTCCCGCCCCGCGCCCGGCTTCGCGCGGGGCGGGATTTTCGCTTGAGGACAGAATCCTTTTCGGGCGACGCTCCCGAATTCTTCAAAATAACCCTTTGACATATCAATCAATATGCGTATCATAACGCACCTATTGACGGGTTAACTGCGTAATCAGAACTTCGGGAGGTTGATATTCTCGCGAAGAGATTGTCAGATTGAGAGCGTTTTGCTCTTAATTTACAAGGGGTAATCCATTTTGTTTTCTGTTGTAAGGCAGGATTTTTTGTTTCCATTAGAGGAGTGTAAGAAATGAAGAAAAGCCTGGTTTTGGTACTCGGCTTTGTTATCGCCCTCACGGCTGCTCCCTTCGTGGAGAAAGGCGTCGCGGCGGACAAGGTCACCCTGGGGATCGCCATTTCGCAGACGGGCCGCTACGCCGAACCCGCCGGACGTATGGTGAACTCCTACAATCTGTACGTGGATCAGATGAACGCCAAGGGTGGGTGGAACGGCCAGAAAATCGATTTCATCATGATGGACGACAAATCGGACAAGCAGACCAGCATCAAGCTCTACGAGAAGCTCATCACGCAGGACAAGGTGAACCTGACCATGGGCCCCTACTCCAGCGGCATCACCGACGCCGTGGCCAACGTGCTGGAAAGGTACAAGTACCCCACGATGGCGCCGGGCGCCGCCTCGGGCATCATCTGGAAAAAAGGCCGCAAGTATCTCTTCGACATCATCGCCGTCGCCCAGGACTACCAGAAGGGCGCGCTCCATATCGCCAGGGACATCGGCGTGAAAAAAATCGCCATCGTCGGCGAGGACAGCCTCTTCCCGCGCCAGTCGGCGGAAGGCGCCGTGGAGTGGGCGAAGAAGCTCGGCCTCGAAGTAGTGTTGAACGAGAACTATCCGCGCAAGCAGACAGATTTCACCGCGCTGCTCCAGAAAATCAAGGCGCGCCGCGCGGAGGCGCTCATCTCGAACAGCTACTTCGCTGACTCTGCGGCTCAGATTCGCCAGCTTAGGGAACTCAACATCAACCTGAAGATTTTCGCCGGAACCGTCGGCCCCGGTCTCCCGAAATTCGCCAAACAGCTCGGCAACACGGCGGAATTCGTTCTGGGCTTCAGCCAGTGGGAGCCGAAGCCGGCCATCCTCAAGCGGCCCGGCATGAAGGAATTCATCGCGGCGTATGTGAAGCGCTACGGCGTGAAGCCGAACTACCACGCGGGTCAGTCTTATGCGTCCATGCAGGTTTTCGGCGAGGCGGTGAAACGAGCCGGCTCCGCGGATAGGGACAAGGTGTGGAGGACGTTGCGCACCATGAGTACCACGACCGTCATCGGTCCCTGGAAGGTGGATGACACCAACATGAACAATCACGAGGGCTTGACCTTCCAGATATTGAACGGCGAGCGCAAGATCGTCTGGCCCAAGAAGATATCGGAAGTCCCCTACAAGCTGCCGATGCCGAAGTGGAAGGAAAGAGGCAAGAACTAGGCGGGTTGCATGAAAGGCGAAAATGCCATAACCACTTGAACTTTCGCGCCGGGGCTGTTAAAAAAAGCGGCTCCGGCGCGAAGGCGAAAGTATCTGGTTTTTTGTGTCGTATTCCGAGGACTTGATTTCTCATGCAGGAAAAAGCTGAAATCCGTAGTAAATACTGGCTGGCGTTGTTTTTGGTTGCGGCGTACACCATCCCGTTCGGCATTGGTATTTATACGGACCACGTCTTCTTCGATCTTCAGTGGCTGGCGGATCTGACCACCGTCATCCTGAACGGCATCATGCAGGGTGGCGTATACGCCATGTTCGCCGTGGGGCTCACGCTCATCTTCGGCGTCATGCGCATCATCAACGTGGCGCATGGCGAACTGGTGATGCTGGGCGCCTACCTGACGTGGATGTTCTTCTTCTACGTGGGAATCGACCCGCTCCTCGCCTTGTTCCTCACGCTCCCCATCGCCTTCGTCATCGGCGTCCTGATTCAAAAGCTGCTCTTGAACGCCGTGGTGGGCGGGCCGGAACTGACGCCCTTGCTGATAACATTCGGCATGGGCCTCACGATCATTTACATCGTGGAAGCCATTTTCACCACGGATTATAGAACTATTCCCTACGCTCCCGACGCTTTGCAGATCACCGAGTCCATCGCAGTGGGCAGGAGCAAGATCATCAGCTTCGTGATGGCCGCTTTCATATCCTTCAGCGTGTTCTTTTTCCTGAAAATACACCGCATCGGCAAGGCCATACGCGCTACGGCGCAAAACGCGGACGTCGCGATGGTCTGCGGCATCAACATTTTTCATATCTACATGATCACGTCGGGTCTCGCCGCGGCGCTTGCGGTGGCGGGCGGCGCCCTGGTGTCGATTCAATTCGGCTTCAACCCGGAAACGGGTGTTTTGTATACGCTGCAAGCCTTCGCCATTATCGTGCTCGGAGGCAGGGGCCACTACATCGGTGCGCTCATCGGAGGAGTGATGCTGGCGGTAATCGAGAGCCTCATCTCCTTCATGATTCCCAACGGCACCGCCATGGTGGAAATTGCGTCCTACGGAATGATGGTATTCGTGCTGCTTATCAGGCCTCGCGGCCTGATGGGGCCGAAAGAAAACTAGGAGAGATCTGAATGGCCCAAAAAGAGCACCTGCGCAACTTTGGAATGCTGGCCATATTCATAATCATCCTGTGTGCGTTGCCCTCGCAGATCAATCTGTATCAGCGCTCCGTTATCATGTTCACGATGATGTACGTCGTTCTCTCCCTGAGTTGGAACATCATCAGCGGCTATACGGGCTACGTGTCGTTCGGCCATGTGATGTTCTACGGCATCGGCGCATACGCCACGGGTATTCTGGTGGTGGACTACGGCTGGCATTGGGTGCCGACCCTTTTCGTGGGTGTGTTCGTCTCCTTCGTGGTCTCCCTGTGTATCGGTTTTCCGGTTTTGCGCCTCAAAGGCCCATATTTCGCCATCGCCATGCTCGGCGCCGCGGAGGGTACGCGCGTGGTGGCCACGGTGTGGGAGAGCCTTACCCACGGCGGTCTGGGAATCGGGCTGCCCAACATAGAGAACTCGTTTGAAACGTATTTCGCCATGCTGGTGGTCATGCTGGTCACCATCATCGTGTCCTACTGGGTAGGGCACTCGAGGTTCGGCATCCGCCTGAACGCCATACGCGAGGACGAAATCGCTGCGGAGAGCCTGGGTATCAACACCACGTTCTACAAGCTCGCCGCCTTCGGGCTCTCCGCCATCTTCCCGGCGGCGGCCGGCGGCATTCAGGCGTACAAGATTCTCTATATCGACCCCGAAACCGAATTCTTCATCCTCATCACCATCTTCATGAAGCTCTTCGCCATGTTCGGCGGCAAGGGAACGGTGATTGGCCCCATCCTGGGCACGTTCATCTTGTATATCGTTCAGGAAATTACTTGGGTGGAGTTCCCCACGGCCCACCTCATCGCCTTCGGCGTCTTCATCATCCTCGTGGCCCGGTTCATGCCGCGCGGGCTGATGGGATACGCCATCAATAAGGGCTGGGCGCGCAAGGGAATGGTTCACTAAGAGACGGAGCAGTGCGGAAAAATGGCTGAAGCGGAAATTGCTCTCGATATTCGAGACCTGAAAAAACACTTTGGCGGCATCAAGGCGGTGGATGGGTGCACTTTCGAGGTGCCCAGGGGGAAGATATCGGGCCTGATCGGACCGAACGGCTCAGGCAAGACCACTACGTTCAACCTGCTCACGGGCGTTCTCGCAGCGGACAGCGGCGAGGTGTTTTATAACGGAGAGAATATCGTCGGCTTGAGGCCCTATGAAGTCTTCAACAGGGGCATCAGCCGCACCTTCCAGATTACCCGCATCTACCGCGAAATGACGGTGTTCGAGAATATGCTCTCCGCCTCCAGCATGAAGATGCCCTTGAAGGAGGCGCGCGCGCGGGCGGCAGAACTCATGGAGTTCGTCACGCTCACGAAACTGCGCGGCGAGTATGGCGGAAACCTCTCCTATGGGCAGCAAAAACTTCTCGAATTCGCGCGCGCCTTGATGACGGACCCGGATCTCATCCTCCTCGATGAGCCCGCGGCCGGCGTCAACAGAACCCTGCTCAACAACCTGCTCGACCATATTCACCATCTTCAGGAAGACCAGGGAAAGACGATTCTCATTGTCGAGCACGACATGAACGTCATCATGAATCACTGCGAAAAGGTGTTCGTCCTGGACTACGGCGTGAAAATCGCCGAAGGCCTGCCCGAGTCTATTCAGGCGAACGAAGACGTTATCGAAGCATATTTTGGACACAGATAAATGGCGCTATTGGATCTCAAGGACGTTAACGCGGCGTATGGCCGAATCCAGATACTCCACGACGTGTCGCTCCACGTGAACGAAAAAGAGGTGGTGGCCGTCATCGGGCCGAACGGCGCGGGCAAATCCACTACTTTCAAAATTATCATGGGCTTCATCAATTATCTGGGCGGTGAGATCCAGTTTGAGGATCAGAACATCGTGGGCTATCGTCCGGATCAGATTCTGGGCCGGGGGCTGGGCTATGTGCCCCAGGGGCGCATCGTCTTCAACCAGATGACGGTCAGGGAAAACCTGGAGATGGGCGCCTATATCGAGCGCGATCAGAAGAAAATCGACGAATCGATGGACTACGTCTTCTCGCTCTTCCCGCGCCTCGGCGAGCGGCAGAAACAGTTGGGGGGCACCATGAGCGGCGGTGAGCAGCAGATGCTGGCCATGGGCCGCGCCCTGATGACGAGACCCAAGATGATTATGCTCGATGAGCCGTCCTTGGGCTTGAGTCCCCGCTTCGTGACCGAAGTGTTCGAGAAAATCGTGGGTCTCGCCAAGGAGGGGCTGACCATCATGCTCGTCGAGCAGAATGCCGCTCGCGCCCTGGAGATTTCAGACCGCGGCTATGTGCTCGAACTCGGCAGGAACCGCTATCAGGGCGGCGGCCACGAACTCCTGAACAACCAGGATGTCAAGATGATGTATCTCGGTGGCGGCTAACGGTCCGCCTCTTCCCCTCCTGTAGAGGTTGCATCCTCACGCCTCATTAGCCCCGCGCTCTTTGCCCGATACAATCTTCTCGCCTTGTTGCCCCTATCGCTCATATCGCACCCTTTGCGCTAGGCTTGCGCTCCGACTCTGTGCTATAAATGCTTGCTCTGCTCGGGAGGATTTCGCAACATGATCCGCGTGAAGATTTGTGGAGTGACGACAGTAGATGACGCGGAATTCGCTTTGGATGCGGGCGCCGACGCGCTGGGGCTGAATTTCGTTCCGGGCACTCCCCGATGTCTGGAGGTGGAGCAGGCGAGGGAGATAGCCGAGACGCTGCCGCCTTTCGGGACGCGGGTGGGCGTTTTCGTGAACGAGACCCCCGAACGCGTCATGGAAATTGCCGGTCGCGTCGGTTTGGACGCGGCCCAGCTTCATGGCGATGAGACGCCCGAGGATTGCCACCGGCTCATCGAGCGGGGCTTGCGCGTGATTCGGGCCTTGCGGGTGAAAGGGCCCGGAACGATAGCGCAAATAGACGCCTTCCCCGATTGCGCCATTTTGCTGGACGCCTACGTGAAGGGCGCGCTCGGGGGCACGGGCGAGACCTTCGACTGGGAACTGGCCCGGCAGGCGTCCGATGCGAGGCCGATCATTCTCTCGGGTGGTCTTAAGCCCGAGAACGTGGGGGAAGCCGTGAGGAGCGTTCAGCCCTATGGCGTGGATTCGAGCAGCGGGGTGGAGGGCGCGGTTTTGGGCCGCAAAGACTCCGAGCGGGTCCTGGGTTTCGTGCAAAACGCGCGCGCGGCGATATCCGAACTTGAGGAAATGAGAAAATGAACGAATTGGTCTCCAGGGGTAGATTCGGTCGGTTCGGGGGGCGCTACGTCCCGGAAACCCTTATGCCCGCCCTCGAGGAACTGGAAGATGCGTATCAGGAGGCCCGGGACGACCCGGCGTATCACGAAGAACTCGCCGGATATCTGAGGGAATTCGTGGGCAGGCCCACGCCGCTCTATCTGGCGGAGCGCCTCTCCGATCATCTGGGCGTTCTCAGGGTCTATCTCAAGCGCGAAGACCTCTGCCATACGGGCGCCCATAAGATAAACAACACGCTCGCCCAGGTCCTTCTGGCCAGGAGGCTGGGAAAAACGCGGATCATCGCGGAGACGGGAGCGGGCCAGCACGGGGTGGCCACCGCCACGGCGGCGGCGCTCTTTGGTCTTGAATGCGACGTCTACATGGGCGAGGAGGACATCGGCAGGCAATCACTCAACGTGTTCCGCATGCGCCTTCTGGGCGCGCGGGTGATTCCGGTCACCTCGGGCAGCAAGACCTTGAAGGATGCCACGAACGAGACGCTGCGCGACTGGACGGCTTCGGTGCGAACGACCCACTACATCATCGGCTCGGTGGTGGGGCCGCATCCGTTCCCCGAGATGATACGCGATTTCCAGTCCGTCATCGGGCGCGAGGCGCGCGCCCAGATTCTCGAGGCCGAGGGCCGGCTTCCCGACGCTTGCGTGGCCTGCGTGGGCGGCGGCAGCAATTCCATCGGCTTGTTCCATCCTTACGTGGATGATGCGGACGTCGAACTCATCGGCGTGGAAGCCGGAGGCCGGGGTCTGGATACAGAGGAGCACGGGGCGTCCTTGACCGCCGGCCGCGTTGGCGTTTTGCATGGCTGCGAGACGTTCCTGCTCTATGACGATGATGGTCAGATCATCCCGGCGCATTCGGTTTCCGCGGGTCTCGATTATCCGGGTGTGGGGCCGGAGCATTCGTATTTCAAAGATTCCGCGCGCGCGCGCTACGTGACGGTCGAAGACCACGACGCGCTCAAGGCCTTCCAGCAACTCTCGGTGCTCGAGGGCATTATCCCCGCTTTCGAGAGCGCCCACGCGATTTCCTATCTGGATCGCCTGGCCGAGGAGACGAGAGAGGCGGGCGAGATGAAGACCGTAGTGCTTTGCCTCTCCGGCCGGGGAGACAAGGACGTGCATCAGGCGGAGGGGCTTTTGACGGAAATGCTCGATGACGAGGACGTGCGATAATGGGCGATAGACTGGAAACATGTTTCACCCGTTTGCGCACGGAGGGCCGGGCCGGTCTGTTCCCGTTCGTCACCGCGGGCGATCCGGACCTGGAATTCACCATGGATCTGCTGCCCCTCATGACCGAGGCGGGAGCGGACGGCTTCGAGATAGGGGTTCCTTTCAGCGATCCCCTTGCGGACGGCCCCACCATCCAGCGCTCGAGCATGCGCTCGCTCGCGGGCGGAACGCGCCTAAGCGGCGTCCTGGAGATGGTGGGGGAGGTTCGCGCGGATATACCAGATACGCCTCTGGTGCTGATGACGTATTACAACCCCATTATCGCCATGGGCCTGGCGGAATTCGTGCGCGGCGCATCGCAGGTGGGGGCCGACGCCGTCATCGTGCCCGACCTGCCGCCCGAAGAAGCGGGCACCCTTGTCGAGATCATGAACGATTATCCGCTCGAGCCCGTCTTCATGCTCGCGCCCACGAGCACGCAGGAGCGCATCGAGTTGGTGAACGACGTGGGCGGAGGCTTCATCTACTACGTCGGGCAGATGGGTGTCACCGGTGCGCGAGACGCCCTGGATTCGGATTTGGGCGTCACCCTGACGAAGATCAACCGGGTGAAGAATCGGCCCGTCCTCGTGGGGTTCGGCATCAAGACGCCCAAGCAGGCCGAGGAGGTGGCCGGACACGCCGATGGCGTCATCGTGGGCAGCGCCCTGATAGACGTCATGGAGGCGGAAGCGTCGCGTGAGCACAAGATGCGGGCGGCGCGCGATTACATCGCCTCTTTGCGGGAAGGTCTCGATCGCTCAAAAACGGTTTCTTGACATTCAATTTCAACATGACGCGTAAGAATCTGTAGATCATTTCGAGGGTAATGCCATGTCGAAAAACACGCTGTACGATAAGGTTTGGGATTCCCACACCGTGGCCAAGCTCGATTCGGGCCAGGACCAGATTTTCATCGGCCTGCACCTCATCCATGAGGTCACCACGCCCCAGGCGTTCGGGATGCTCAAGGAAATCGGCGCCGGCGTCGCTTTCCCCGACCGCACGATGGGGACGGTGGATCACATCATCCCTACGCTCAGCCAGATAAGGCCCTACGAGGACGAGCAGGCCGAGAAGATGATGGCCGCCCTGGAGCAGAACGTGAACGAGTTCGGCGTTCGCTTCTTGCATCTCGATTCCGGCAAGCAGGGCATCGTCCACGTCATCGGGCCGGAGTTGGGACTCAGCCAGCCCGGAATGACCATCGCCTGCGGCGATAGTCACACGAGTACGCACGGCGCGATGGGCTCTTTGGGTTTCGGCATCGGCACGACCGAGGTGGGCCACGTCCTGGCGACGCAGACCCTGGCGCTGAACCGCTTAAAGGTGAAGCGAATCGAGGTTACGGGCGCTCTCAGCCCCGGCGTGACACCCAAGGACGTGACTTTACGGGTCATTCACGATCTGGGCATCAAGGGCGGCATTGGCTTCGCCTATGAATACGGTGGCGACGTTTTTGACGACATGTCGATGGAAGGGCGTATGACGGTCTGCAACATGAGCATCGAGGGCGGCGCCCGCATCGGTTATGTGAATCCGGACCAGACGACTTTCGATTATCTCGAGGGCCGCGAATTCAGCCCCGAAGGGGAAGCCTGGGAGAGTGGCCTCGCGTACTGGCGGGATATCGCCTCGGGCGATGACGCGGAATATGACGATATCTACGAGATTGCGGGCGAATCCATCGAACCGATGGTTACCTGGGGCATCAATCCGGGGCATTCGGTCGGAATTTCACAGCCGCTCCCCGAGGTTGGCAGCTTCGCAGGCGAGGACAGGAAGACAGCGGAACACGGCTATGAATTCATGGACCTCAAGCCGGGCGAGTCGATTCTGGGTACGAAGGTCGATGTCGCCTTCCTGGGTTCCTGCACTAATTCGAGAATCTCCGACTTGCGCGAGGGCGCGCGGCTGCTGAAGGGCAACAAGGTGCACCCGAGCGTCAGGATGCTGGTAGTGCCCGGCTCGCAGCAGGTGAAGCAGCAGGCCGAAGAAGAAGGATTGCACGAGATTTTCACCGAAGCGGGCGCGGAGTGGCGCGAAGCAGGCTGCTCGATGTGTCTGGGCATGAACCCGGATCAACTCGTGGGGGCGGAGAGAAGCATTTCCACCTCGAATCGCAATTTCATCGGACGTCAGGGCAGCCCGCGCGGAAGAACTCACCTGGGCAGTCCGGTCGTCGTCGTCTCCTCGGCGATTGCGGGCTGCATCGCGGACCCCAGAGAGATGGGAGAATAAGCATGAGCACAAAAAAGATCGAAAAAATCGTGGGCAGGGCCATTCCCATGCCCCGTGACGACATCGATACCGACAGGATTACGCCGGCGCGGTTTCTCAAGTCCATCACCTTTGAGGGCATCGAGAAGGCGCTGTTTTGCGATGAGCGCGAGAATACGCCCGATCATCCTGTGGACAACCCCGCTCACAAGGGGGCCAGCATGATGTTCGTGGGCAAGAACTTCGGCTCGGGCTCCTCGCGCGAGCACGCCCCGCAGGCCCTCAAGCGCTTCGGCATCGCCGTGCTCGTCGGCATATCGTTCGCGGAGATTTTCGCGGGAAACTGCTTCGCCATCGGTGTGCCGCTTGGCGTGGCGTCGGCGGATGACGTGAATGCGCTGATCAAACTGGCGCAAGAAGAGCCGGAGACGCGCTTCACCGTGGACATCAGGAATTCCGCGGTCAGCTACGGCGAGCGCGTCATACCCATCGCCATTCAGGAGACGCGCAAAGCTGCCTTTTTGGCAGGTACGTGGGACATGCTCGCCAATTTGCGGGGCAACCTCCCCCAGGTTGAAGAAGTGGCCCGGTGTCTGCCATACGTCACGAATTTTGAGAGACAAGAGCAATAAGAGGAGAGTGTTTCAGTGAGCAGTTATCGGATAGCCGTTTTGCCGGGCGATGGCATCGGCCAGGAGGTAGTGGCGCAGGCGCGTTCCGTTCTGGAGGCGGCTGGCGCTCGCTTCGGCGCGAGTTTCGAGTTCGAGCTAGGGCTTTGCGGTGGCGCGGCTTATGACGCGACGGGAGAGCCTCTGCCCGAGGAAACCCTCGCTCTCTGCCGCCGGAGCGACGCCGGGCTATTCGGCGCGGTGGGAGGGCCGAAGTGGGATGCGCTACCGCGCGACAAACGCCCTGAGCAGGCTATCCTGGGCTTGAGGAAAGAGTTGAACCTCTTCGCCAATTTAAGGCCCGCCGTCATGTTCGATCCTCTGGTGGAAGCCTCCTCGCTCAAACCCGAGGTGGTTCGCGGCCTCGACCTCCTCGTCGTGCGCGAGGGTGTGAGCGGCATTTATTTCGGCCAACCCAGGGGCATCGAGCGGCTCTCGCTCGATGAGGAAAAAGCGGTCGACACGATGACGTACACCACGGGGGAGATTCGCCAAATCGTTCGTCTCGCGTTCGAGTTGGCCTCCGTGCGTGAGGAAAAACTCTGCTCGGTGGACAAGGAGAACGTTCTCGACAACAGCCGTCTGTGGCGCAGGGTCGCCGGAGACGTCGCCGGGGAGTTCCCTGAAGTCGAAATCAGTCATATGTACGTCGACAACGCGGCGATGCAGTTGATCCGCGACCCGCTGCAATTCGACGTCATCGTGACGGGCAACATGTTCGGCGATATCCTGAGCGATTGCGCCTCCATGCTCACGGGCTCCATCGGCATGCTCGCCTCGGCGAACTTGAACGAGACCGGATTTGGCTTGTACGAACCGGTTCATGGCACGGCCCCCGACATTGCCGGCCAGGACAAGGCGAACCCGATTGCGGCCATCATGTCGGCCGCCATGCTGTGCCGCTACTCGTTCAAGCGCGTGGACCTGGCCGAGGCCATCGAGGCGGCCGTGGCCGGAGCGCTGGATGAGAACCTCAGAACGCCCGACATCCATACGCCGGGCGCCACGGCGGTTAGTTGCGTCGAGATGGGCGCGCGCATCGCCGTTCTCGCGGGAGGGGCATCGTGATGCGCGTCGCCGTCGCCGGAGCCACAGGCGCCGTGGGTAGGGAGATGCTCAAGATTCTGGAGGAGCGAAAATTTCCCGCCGAAGAATTCGTTTTGCTTGCCAGCGAGCGCAGCGTGGGTCGGAAAATCCCGTTTCGGGATTCAGAACTTCCCGTAAGCCAAATCATGGAAGACGCTTTTGCCGGCGTGGACCTGGCGCTTTTCTCCTGCGGTGCTTCCCGCTCTCTGGAGTTCGCGCCTGCCGCCGTGAAGGCAGGGGCGGTGGTGGTGGATAATTCCAGCGCCTTTCGCATGGATGAAGGTGTTCCCCTCGTAGTGCCGGAAGTGAACCCGGATGCGATGGCCGCACACGAGGGAATCATTGCGAACCCGAACTGCTCCACCATTCAACTCGTAGTGGCGCTCAAGCCCCTTCACGACGCCGCCCGCATCAAGCGGATAGTGGTGAGTACCTATCAGGCGGTGAGCGGGGCGGGGCAAGCCGCCATAGATGAAATGCAGGCTCAGGTCGACGGTGATGCCGCTGCCCCCAGGGAAATGCCCCATCAAATCGCTTTTAACTGCCTGCCTCATATTGACGTTTTTCTGGATGGCGGCCATACGAAAGAAGAGAAGAAGATGGTCGATGAGACGCGAAAGATCCTGGGCGCGCCGCACCTGGCCGTCAGCGCCACGTGTGTGCGGGTGCCCGTTTTCAATGCGCATTCCGAGTCGGTGAACGTGGAGTTCGATGAGCCCGTTTCACCGGAGGAGGCGCGGGAGTTGCTGGCTAGCGCTCCGGGCGTTGAAGTGGTGGATGATGTGGAATCGTTCGCATATCCCATGCCCAAAGACGCGGACGGGGAAGACCCGGTATATGTCGGCCGCATTCGCCGGGACGATTCCCGGGAGAATACGCTCAACCTGTGGGTGGTGGCGGATAACTTGAGAAAAGGCGCCGCTCTCAACGCGGTTCAGATAGCCGAGGTGCTGATCGAGAGGGGAATGCTCCAGGCCTCCTCGGTGAGGTGATGGTGCGTGAGGAGCCTGAAAGTGGCTGAAGTGAAAATCGGGGTCATCGGCGGAAGCGGCTTGTATGAGATGGCGGAGTTGAGCGAAGTGGAAGAGCGCGCCTTGGATACGCCCTACGGTGCGCCTTCGGCCCCCTATGTCCTGGGGACGCTCTCCGGCAAGCGAATCGCGTTTTTGCCCAGGCACGGAAGAGGGCACGTATTCCTTCCCAATGAGATTCCCTTCAGGGCCAACATCCACGGATTCAAGCAGTTGGGTGTGGAGTGGCTGATTTCCGTAAGCGCGGTGGGCAGCCTGAAAGAAGACATCCATCCGGGGCACATCGTGATTCCCGACCAGTTCATCGATCTCACCAAAACACGTATTAGCACGTTTTTCGGCGATGGCGTCGTCGCCCATGTTTCCATAGCGGACCCGGTGTGCGGGGTTTTGAGCGAGATACTGATGGGCGCGGCCCTTCGGGCGGGCGCAACGGCGCACGCGGGCGGCACGTACGTGTGCATGGAAGGCCCCCAGTTCAGTAGCCGGGCGGAGAGTTTTCGCTACCGTGATTGGGGCGCTTCGGTCATCGGGATGACGAACATGCCAGAAGCCAAGCTCGCGCGCGAGGCGGAAATGAGCTACGCCACCATCGCGCTGGCGACGGATTACGACTGCTGGCATGAGGAGGAAGAGGCGGTGAGCGTGGAGGCCGTGGTCGCCCTCGTGAGACGCAATGCCGTGCTCGCGCAGAAGATCATCAAAGAAGCGGCGACCGAAATCGATGGTGAGAGTCCCTTTGCGGGCTCTTTGGCGACGGCCCTCATGACCGACCCTGCCCGTATGCCGAATGAGACGAAAGAACGCCTGCGTCACCTGATTGGAAAATATGTGTTGTGAACCGTCCTAAATCCGATGAATTATTCGCGCTTGCGCAAAACCGCATCCCCGGAGGCGTGGATTCCCCCGTCCGCGCGTTCCGGGGCGTAGGCGGAACGCCCTTTTTCGTCGAAAAAGGGAAGGGCGACCGAATCTGGGACGCCGACGGCAACGCCTACATCGACTATGTGCTCTCCTGGGGGCCGCTGATTCTGGGCCACGCTCACCCGCGCGTAGTGAAAGCGATTGAAAAAGCGGCGGCTCGCGGCACGAGTTTCGGCGCGCCCACGGCTCTCGAGACCGAATTGGCGGAACTGGTGAACGCGGCATACCCTTCGATGGAGTTGTTGCGTTTCGTGAACTCGGGCACCGAGGCGACGATGTCGGCCATCCGCCTTGCGCGCGGATTCACGGCCCGGGACGTAATCGTGAAGTTCGAAGGCTGCTACCATGGCCATGCCGACGGGCTGCTCGTCAAGGCGGGCAGCGGCGGCGCCACCCTTGGCGTGCCGGACAGCGGGGGCGTTCCGCAAGATTACGCGCGAAACACGGCGACGCTTCCCTTCAACGACGCCGAAGCGGTGAAGGATTTCTTCGCCCGGCGAGGCGCGGACGTGGCCGCCCTCATCATCGAACCCGTAGCCGGCAACATGGGTCTCATTCTTCCAGAACCCGGCTTTTTGCAAGTCTTGCGGGAGGAAACCGAAAAAGCGGGCGCATTGCTCATTTTCGATGAGGTGATGACGGGCTTTCGGGTGGCCAGGGGCGGTGCGCAGGCCCTTTTCGAAATCACGCCCGATTTGACGACCCTCGGAAAAGTGATTGGCGGCGGCATGCCCGTGGGCGCTTATGGCGGAAGACGTGACGTGATGGAATGCGTCGCCCCCCTGGGTTCCGTCTATCAGGCGGGCACGCTTTCCGGAAATCCGCTGGCCATGACTGCAGGGGTGGAGACGCTCAAAATCATCGAGGAACTAGGACTGCCCGAAGCCTTGGACGTGAGGGTCAAAGCGCTCTCTGAGGGCATGGCCGACGCGGCGCGGGCTGCGGGCGTTCCGCTCACCGGCGCATGTTGCGGGTCGATGTTTTGCGCATTTTTTCAGGAAGGTCCGGTTCGCAATTTCTCGGACGCCATGCGCTCGGACACTGCGCGGTATGCCAAATTCTTTCATTCTATGCTAAAACGGGGTGTGGCATTCGCCCCGAGCCAGTTCGAAGTAGGGTTCATGTCTTTCGCCCATACGGATGAGAGCGTGGAGGCCACGCTGGCCGCCGCGCGAGAGGCGTTCGCCGAGCTTTAGTCGATGGAGTTCGCGCGCCTCGGAGCCTGAGCGCGATGCGAAAAGCAGGACGATCATCCACCACGGGCCAATCGCCAAAAGCCAGACTTTTGTTTTGGCTCTCTGCGGGCGTCATCGTCTTGCTGCTGGGTACCGCGTGGCTGGGCCGGGATGGGTATCTCGCCGTCATCGTGAACACGGAGCGGATTTCCGGGCTGACAAAAGAGATCAAGGAAATCGAGGCGAAAAACAAGGAATTGGGCACGGAGATTCGCTCTTTACGCTCCGATATGCAGGCGATCGAGCGAATCGCGCGGGAAGATTTAGGCCTCGTGAAGAAAGGGGAAATCGTCTACGAGTTTCTTCCCCCGAAAAAATAATTCGGAGTTTTCGCTTCGTAGATATTTGCGGCGTCTACGAGATGTTTGAAGCAATACGCTCTCCTTGACAGAATGCTAATGCGGGAGTAGATAACACGTATCGATGCGGGGTGGAGCAGTCTGGTAGCTCGTTGGGCTCATAACCCAAAGGTCGGAGGTTCGAATCCTCCCCCCGCTACCAAGCAAAACCAAAGGCTGCGGCGAACCCGCGGCCTTTTGCTATTTCCTGAAATGCCTTATCAGACGCTCCTCTTACGAGCGTTCGCCTCTTGAACGCGCGTTTTCGCACCGTGGTCTCATTTTCACAAAATATCAAAAGCGGGTTCACATCCTTGGATGTCCTTCGCGCCTTCCTGAAGTTGGGCCCGTGTATTATGATGCGATGTTCTCATTTTATTCTGCGGACAACTCGATAGTTTTGCATCTGGCCTCGCACACGGAGTCATATAAGCGATATTTTCTACAGTGAAAGGGAAAAAGAATGGTAGATAAAAAAGAACTTGGGTTGGCCATCGTCGGCTGTGGAGTCGTGGGGCGCATGCGGGGTGCGCTGTCCAGGGATTTTCCTGGAATCGGGTGGATCGGACTCTCCGATATGAATGAGAAGGTCGGCAGGAAACTCAAGGAAGACATCGGGGCCGATTACTTCACCACCGATTTCCGCGAACTCATCGCCCGCCCCGAAGTGGATGCGGCGATCATCGCCACATCCACCTGGGCGCACGTCGAACCCACCCTCGCCGCGGCGGATCGCGGCCTTCCCATGCTGATTGAAAAACCGCTCGCCACAGATGCGCGTGAATCGGCCTCGGTGCTCGCGGCCATAAAATCGGCCGGCGTGGATGCGGTCGTCGGCTACACCCAGCGTTTCCGCCGGCGTTTTCTCGCCGTAAAGGATCGCGTCCAAAGCGGTCAGATCGGCGACGTCACGGCGGCGGTTACGCGCGCCTTCATGAACCGCATGGCGCCGACCGGAGAGGTCCGGCTCTCTCAGGATAGACGGTTTTTAACTCCCATGGTTATTTCGGGCACTCACAGCCTCGATATGTGCCTGTGGCTGATGGGTGGCGCTGAGCCGGTTTCCATCTTCGCGCGCTCGACCGAGGGGATATTGAGCGATCTTGGGACCAAAGACGCCACTTTCGGCGTGTTTACCATGGACAGCGGCGCCATCTGGAGCATGAACATCTGCTGGGCACTGCCCAAGGAGTGGCCGGGCGCGGTGTATGGACTCGAAATCGGCATCGTGGGCACCAAGGGGGTCGTGGACATCGAAGACACGCACCGAGACGTAGTGATGGCGTCGGAATTCTCGCAAGGCCCCGCCTATCAGCCCGAGGATTTTGACCTGGAAGCGCGGCGCAACGTCGATTTTCTCACCAGCTTCCCCCCGGGCGACATGTATGACGGAGAGCTTTGGGGGCCGATGCGCGAGGAGACGAACTCCTGGTTCCAGCGGATTTATTCGGGCAAGTGCACCCCTCATGCGACCGCCGCCGAGGGTCACCGCAATCTCATGCTGACCATGGCGATGGACCTCTCGGCCAAATGCGGCGAAGAGTTGAAACTCCCCATGGAGCCCGCTGATTTGATGGCGGGCTTGGAAGCATAATTCGTTTTCAGAAAATTCTGAGCGGCGGGATAGAGCGAATATATGGAGACGCGGGAGTTGGGAATCATTCTGCACGGGGCGACGGGCGGCATCTGCTCTTTCCAGCATTTGAGGAACTCACTCGCGCCCATCATCAAAGAGTGCGGCCTCGATCTGGGCGATGAGAAAATCCTGCCCAAGCTGTTGCTCGTAGGCAGGAGCGAGGAACGGCTCGCGAAACTCGCGGCGGAACACGGCGGCCTCGAGTGGACGGCCGACCTGGATGCGGCTCTTAAGGATACGGCGTATCCCGTCTTTTTCGATGCGGCAGCCACGCATTTGCGGGTGGATACGTTAAAGCGCGCCATTTCCGCGACCAAACACATTTATACCGAAAAACCGGTGGCTCCCACCGTTCAAGAGGGGATGAGCCTGTTGCGCGCGGCGCAGGCCAAGGGCCTCAAGCACGGAGCGGTGGAAGATAAGCTCTTCCTGCCGGGGTTCCTGAAGCTGCGCCGGGTCGTGGAGAGCGGTTTCCTGGGTCGTGTCATCGGTTTTCAGATTCATTTCGGGTGGTGGGTGTTCAACGGGGTCGAAGCCGAATCCCAGCGCCCGAGCTGGAACTACCAAAAGGCGGGCGGCGGCGGACTCATCTCGGACATGCACCCCCACTGGCGCTACGTCGTCGAGGGAACCTTAGGGCCGATTGCGCGCGTGGCGGCGCTTTCCTGGACGGGGCAAACCGAGCGTGTCGACGAGGCGGGTGCGCGTTTCGAGGTCGACGTCGAGGATAATGCGCATACGTTTTTGGAACTCGAAAGCGGCGCGCGCGGCGCGATTCTAAACTCCTGGTCCACCCGGGTGCGACGCGACGACCTGGTGACATTCCAGGTGGATGGAACCGAAGGCACGGCGGTAGCGGGTCTCAGGCGCTGCTGGAAACAATCGGCGGGCGATACGCCGGTGGTGTGCGGTTTTCTCATGGGTCGCGACGCGGACACCATGGACGTTTCGGTGGATTATCGCGAGAACTGGGAAGAAGAGCCCGAGCCTGCGTCTTACAAGAATCCCTATCGCTTCGGCTGGGAGCGTTTTATCCGCCACGTGGTGCGGGATGAGCCTTTTTACGCCGACCTCTCCGCCGGAATCCGCGATGTACAACTCGCTGAGGCCTGCCTGCGCAGCGCGCAGGAAGGCATCTGGGTGGATATGGCGTCGTGATGATTGACTGTCCCTGAGACAATTGTGAGAGGCCTTTCATCCGCAGATCCCGAGGTTTTAAGTTTTAGCCGATAGGGTCTTGCGCTCCTCCGTGGTTCGTAACTTCCGCACCATAAAGCTGAACGTATGCTTGTGCGAGAACGATAGCGGCGGTGTTGGCGAGGTTGTAGGAGCGGATCGGCCCGGGCATGGGCAAGTAAATTCGCCGCTCGGGCCAACGTTCGTGCCACTCATCAGGCAGGCCTGTGTTTTCGTTTCCCAGTATCAGCACGTCGTCTTCACGGTACGAAACCCGATCGAAGCGAGAATTGCCGAACTTCGTGATCAGCCAGGGTTTCCTGTTCCCCAACCATTCGAGAAAGAAACGTTTGTTTTTATGGATGGTGAGTTCCACGTTAGGCCAATAGTCGAGCCCCGCTCTTTTCAAAGAATTGTCCGAGAAGTCGAATTTCGTGGGTTCGATGATGTGGAGATGCGCTTTCATCCCGACGCATAATCGGCCTATGTTCCCGGTATTCTGCGGAATCGCCGGATGATAAAGAGCGACGTGGAGCATTTGATTTGACCTGGTCTAACCGAAAGCGGATGAATCGAACTCGGAAATCATTCCGAGACGGCGCCGCGAACGCTCGCTTTGTCTACCGCGTCGGTGAGGATGTCCATCGCCTGGTCCATCTGTCCTTCCGTCGTCGTGGCCGGCGGCACGAAGCGAAGAACGCTGCCTTCGCGCCGCTGGCTGAATATGAGTCCGTTTTCGAGGCATCTGCGGTTGATTTCGCGTCCCTGTCTAGTGGCGGGCGTTTTAGAGCGCCTGTCCTCGACCAACTCGATCCCTTGAAGGAGGCCTCGGCCCCGGATGTCTCCCACCAGTTCATATTGCTCGCCTAGCCAGGTGAGGCGCTCTCTAAGGTGGCCTCCTATCTTTCTCGCCTTTGCGGGTACGTCTTCCTGCTCGATGATGTCGAGGCTCGCCACCCCCGCGGCGCATGCGAGCGGGTCGTTGGTGTGCGAATGGGTGACGACGAACTCCGAAGCCGCCACCTTCTCCTCCACCTCGACGCTCGTCGAGACCGAACTGATGCTCACGCCTCCGCCGAAGTGTTTCGCCAGCGTCACGACGTCGGGCACCACCTCGTCCTTCTCGAAGCCGAACATCGTGCCCAGCTTGCCGAGTCCCGTCTGTTCATCGTCCACGATGAGGAGCATGTCGCGCTCCTCGCAGTTTTGTTTAAGTTTCTTGAGCCATCCGGGCGGCGGCTCCACTACGCCGCCCGCGCTGAACAGCGGCTCGGTGATGACGGCGGCGGGCTTGCTCGTCGTTTGCGCGTCGATGAGTTCGAAGCTCGTGTCCAGACAGGCGATCTCGCAATCGGGAAATTTCTGGCTCAACGGACAACGGTAGCAATAGGGCGCGACCATGGCCATGCTCCCCGAGGCGAGCGGTCCATGCCCGCTGTGCCAGCCCGCGAAGGTGAGGGAGCGGGTCGTGTCGGAGAGGCCGTGAAAGCTGATGTGGGGACTCGCCACCTCGAAGCCGTCGGTGAATTTTCGGGCAATCGTCACCGCCGCCTCGTTGGCGTCCGCGCCGGAGCCCAGGAAAAGGCTTTTCTCTAGTGGAGGCGGCAATAGTTCGCCCAGACGCTCGGCGAGGGCGATTTCCTGGTCGTTGAAGAAGCTGCTGTGCGCGTGAATGAGACTATCGCAGCTTTTTTTGATGGCGTCTGTCACGGTGGGGTGATTGTGCCCGAGTGCTGAGCACATTTGGCCCGAGTTGAAATCAAGGTATTGCTTGCCGTTCACGTCCTCGACGGTGGACCCCTCGCCGCGCACGAAGACGGGGCCCGAGAAAACCGACTTGTCCACCCGGCCACGAAAGCTGTACTTCTTTGCGGACTCAAGCAGGTCTTTTTCACTTCGCATGGGCATCGCCTCCATGGGTATCGGAACAGAAGACGCTCGATGCGCTCTCCACACAAATGCAATTTCTTAGGCCAAAGCCGTAGTCGATGAAACGCAGATATGGGTTTCATACTCAGACGCCTACTGGCCTTGTTGCGCGTTGCGCTCGGGCGAGCAAACCATCGCTGATATATGCTTTAATACTACCGCATATTCATGGATTCGGATATGGCTTATCATCAAGTCATCAGGCGAAAAGATCTTCCATCGATGAATTACTAATGAAACCGTGTGATGGCGCGAATCATGGGCGTGACTACCAGGAGGATGGTTTCGAATGAACATGGCGGAATTTTTAGCCAGAGCGGCCAGAGCTTGTGGAGAGCGACCGGCCATATCCTCGGGCGAAACTGTTCATTGCACGTATGAGACGCTTTCCCGCAGGGCGGCTTCTATGGCCGGTTTCCTGCGGAATGAGCTCGACATGCGGCCCGGGGATCGCGTGGCCATCACCATGAAGAATTGCCCGGCGTTTTTAGAGGTCCTCTACGCCATATGGCATGCAGGCTGTTGCGCACTGCCCATCAACGCAAAACTCCATCCCAGGGAGATGGCTTTTATCCTGGAAAATGCAGGCGCGCGCTGTTGTTTCGCCACCCCGGACCTCACGGGTACGGTTGGGGAGCTGAGCCATGAAATCGAGACCCTGGAAACCGTGATGGAGGTCGATACTCCCGAATATCGGGCGACTCAATCCCGAGAGGCCGTCCCTATCGAACCCCAGGAGCCGGATGATTTGGCCTGGCTTTTCTATACGAGCGGGACGACGGGCAGGCCGAAGGGCGCCATGCTCACCCACCAGAACCTCCACAGCATGTCCCTGAGCTATTTCGCCGACGTCGATCCGGTCTCTGAAAACGATTGCATCCTGCACGCCGCCCCCTTGTCCCACGGTACGGGCCTGTACGCGATACCCCATGTGTATAAGGCCGCGAACAATATCGTTCCCGAGAGCGGGGGGTTCGAGCCCGAGGAGATTTTTCGTCTCATCCAAGTCTACCCGGGCGTCACCATATTCGCGGCGCCCACCATGGTGACACGGTTGATTCAGAGCGAAGCGATCAAGGAGGCGAATACCAAAAATTTGAAGACCATCGCCTATGGCGGTGGCCCGATGTACGTGGAAGACCTCAAAAATGCCATGGCGGCTCTTGGGAACAAGCTCGTTCAGGTATATGGACAAGGGGAAAGCCCCATGACCATCACGGTTGTCTCCAGAGAGCGGCACGTCGACACGGACCACTCGCGCTATGAGGAGCGGCTCGCATCCGTCGGGATGCCGCACACCGTGGTCGAAGTCCGTGTGGTGGACTCTGAGGACAATACTCTACCGCCAGGAGAGACCGGCGAGGTGCTCGTGCGCGGCGACGTCGTCATGAAAGGGTATTGGAACAACCCCGAGGCCACGGCGAGCGCGCTCAAAGGAGGATGGCTCCACACGGGCGACGTGGGTGTGATGGATGAAGATGGTTTCCTCACCCTCAAGGATCGCTCTAAAGACCTCATCATCAGTGGCGGCAGCAACATCTATCCTCGGGAGGTGGAGGAGGTGCTGCTCCGCCATGAAGGCGTTGTGGAGGTCTCCGTCATCGGACGTCCTCACCCGGATTGGGGAGAAGAGGTTTTGGCGTTCGTGGTGCCCAAGGATGAGCGGCATGTGAGTGAGGATGAACTCGACAGTTTGTGCCTCGAGCACATCGCGCGCTTCAAGCGTCCCCGGGCGTATCGTTTCATAGAGACTCTGCCCAAGAATAATTACGGAAAAGTTCTCAAAACGGCGCTTCGCGAGATATTGGAGCAAGAGTCTCGAGAAAAGGATGGGTGATCGGAACGGGTATCGAACGCTTCATGTAAAAGACGTGAACGGGGGGAAGTCGTGAAATCAGGAAATCCCAGGTGATGACGGGCGCAGCACCTCAAGCGGATAAGCTGAGATTCTCCCAACTCCGGCAGGCGTATTCATCGGGTGAGCAAACGCCTTCTGATGTTGTTCACCTGGTTTGTGAGCGAATCGCCGCGCGCGGTGAGGATGGCGTGTGGATTCACGTTGAGCCTGAGGATAAATTACTCGCGCGTGCGCAAGAGTTGGAAACTCGCAGCGCGGATGCGCCTGAACTGCCTCTATACGGTGTTCCGTTTGCGGTGAAAGACAACATCGACGTCGCGGGCGTTCCGACGACGGCAGGATGCCCTGAATATGCCTATACGCCTGAGAATAGCGCTCCCTGCGTAGAATATCTGCTTGATGCCGGGGCAATTTTCGTCGGGAAGACGAACCTGGATCAATTCGCACTGGGCCTCGTAGGCGCGCGCACGCCGTATGGCGTGGCCAGGAATCCATTTCACGCGGACTATATTCCGGGCGGTTCGAGTTCGGGTTCGGCCGTTGCCGTCACGGCGGGTCTGGTGAGTTTCGCGCTCGGCACGGACACGGCCGGTTCGGGCCGGGTGCCCGCTGGGTTCAACAACATCGTGGGCCTCAAACCCTCCCGTGGACTGGTGAGCACGCGAGGCGTGGTTCCCGCTTGCCGCACGCTCGATTGTGTCTCGGTTTTCACACTGGAGGCCTCGGATACGCTTCGTGTACTCGAGACGATGGCCGTCCCGGATGAGGACCCGTACAGCCGCGCTCTTCCGGCGGGAGCGTCTTTGGAGAGGCTTTCCGATCTCCCGGAGAGGCTGAAGGCAGGCGCGCCGTTGCCTGAGCAAAGAGACTTCCTGGGAGATGAGGAAGCGCAAAGAGCCTATGAGAGGTGGATTGAGCGCATCGAGGAAGTGGGTGTGGATGTCCAAGATGTTGATTTCTCGCCTTTTTACGAGACAGCCGAGCTCCTGTACGGGGGTCCCTGGGTGGCGGAGCGTCTGGCGGCGATTGAAGAGTTTTTTCAGGAAAAGCCCGAAGCCCTTCATCCCGTCACGAGGGAGTTGATTGCGGGGGCCGCCCGGTACACGGCGGTCGACGCTTTTCGGGCCTTTTATCGCCTGGAGGAATTAAAGCGCGAAGCGGGAAAAGTGTGGCGGGAGGTCGATTTTCTGGCCGTTCCCACGACGCCCACGGCCTACACGATAGATGAGATAAATGCCGATCCTGTTGTCTTGAACACGAATCTGGGGATGTATACGAATTTTGTGAATTTGCTGGATTTATGCGCCATCGCAATCCCGAATGGCTTTTATGCGAACGGGCTGCCCATCGGGGTGACCCTGCTTGCGCCTGCTTTTCAGGACGGATTCCTATGTGCGGTGGCGGAGGAATTTCTATCGAGGGCGGGTTAAGATAGATGAAAATGAGAAAATTTTTCGTGGAGGATACCTGATGAAGCGATTGGGTTTTGTAGGAGTCGGAGCGATGGGTGGCCGCATGGTGCCGCACCTCATCAAAGCAGGCCATGAAGTGGGCGTGGTGGACGTTGGCCGTGAAGCCGTGGAGCGCGCCGTTTCTCATGGCGCCTTCGAGGCGTCTGGCCCTGCGGAACTCGCCGCCACGTGCGAAATCGTGCTCACCTCCTTGCCCACGGGAATCGAGGTGGAAGACGTCTACCTGGGCGAGGGCGGCCTCATGGAAGCCGTGGGCGAGGGCGGCTTGCTGGTCGATCTGTCCACCATAGAGCCCGAGCAGAGCCGCAAACTCGCCGCCGAAGCGGCTGAACGCGGGGCGGTGGCGATTGATGCGCCCGTCTCGGGCGGGGTGATGGGAGCGGAGGCGGCGAGCCTCACCATCATGGTCGGGGGGCCGAAAGAGGCGTTCAAGACGGCGCAGCCTGTTCTGGCGTTGCTGGGGAAAAACATCATCCACGTCGGTGAGCATGGCGCGGGGCAGGTCGCGAAGCTTTGCAACAATTTAATCGCGGGCGTCACCATGGTGGCGGCGGCGGAGGCGTTCGCCATGGGAAAGGCGTCGGGAGTGGACACTAAAATTCTCCACGAGGTGATACGCACGAGCAGCGGCGGAAGCTGGGTGATGGAAAAAGACCCGCCTTGTCCCGGCCTCATCGAGGGCGCGCCTTCGAGCAAGGATTTCGAGGCAGGCTTTACGGTGGATTTGATGCTCAAGGATATGTCCCTGGCCGTTTCCGCTCTCATGTCCCTGGGGCTGCCGTGCCCCTCCGGCGCGGCAGCGAACCAGGTCTACCGCATGGCTTCGCGAGATGGCCTGGGGGATTTGGATTTCGCCGCGGTGGCCATGTTGCTGGGCGCGGCGGAGCGTTCTCGTTGAGCGATAAGGGATGAGTCCATGTTCTTGAGAGCCGCGCGAAGCGCGCTGAATGGAGGAATAGTCTGATGGAAAAGATGAACCCGGCCCAACTGAGCGCCCTTCGCGCCGTAGAAGCGATACGCGAAGGCGAATTGACCTCGGAAGAACTCATCGAGGCGTGCCTGACCCGCATCGATGAGCACGAAGAGCAAATCGGTGCCTGGGAGCATCTGGACAAGGAATTCGCCCTGACGCAGGCGAGGGATGCCGATCTGGCGAGACAACAAGGTAAGGCCCTCGGTCCTTTTCACGGGGTTCCCGTCGGAATCAAGGACATCATCGACACCGCCGATCTGCCGACCGAGAACGGCTCCCCTCTTCACGCGGGCCGCCGGCCCACCGAAGACGCCGCGCTCGTGTCCCTGCTCAAAAACGCCGGTGCCGTCATCATGGGGAAAACCGTGACGACGGAGTTCGCCGTTTATGATCCCGGCAAGACGAAGAACCCCCACGACCCAGGGCGCACGCCCGGCGGTTCGTCGAGTGGTTCGGCCGCCTCCGTCGCCTCCTATATGGTCCCCGTGGCGGTGGGGAGCCAGACGAACGGCTCCGTGATACGGCCCGCCTCTTTTTGCGGCGTCTGCGGCATGAAGCCCACGTTCGCATCGATTTCACGCTACGGGGTGCTTCCGCAATCGAGGCCGATCGATCACGTGGGTCTTTTCGGACGCTCGGTCGAGGACGTCGCCTTCCTGGGCGATCAGTTGATGGTCTTTGACGGACGCGATCCGGATATGCGGCATCGCGCGGCCCCGAGACTGCTGGAAATCGCCGCCTCGGAGCCTCCGGTCACCCCGCGATTCGCTTTTGTGAAAACGCCCGTCTGGGATCAGGCCGATCAAGACGCGCAGGCGGCCTTTGAGGAATTGGCGGCGCATCTGGGCGAGGAGATAGTGGAGGAAGTCGAACTTCCCGAGCCCTTCAACAGCGCGATCGAGTGGCACCAAATCATCCTGGAATCGAACCTCGCGCGTAATTTCGAGGCGGAATACGAACGCGGCAAGGAGGAGTTAAGCGATCTTCTGCGCAAGATGATGGAACGCGGCAAAAAGTATCTTGCGGTGGATTACACCCGGGCGGTGGAGAAAGTGCCCGTGCTGAACGGTTTGCTGGGAGAGATGTTCGAGAGGTTCGACGCCCTACTCACACCGCCTGCGCCGGGGCAGGCGCCTGTGGGACTCGGTGCGACGGGGAATCCGGTTTTTTGCACCATCTGGACTTTGTGCGGGACGCCGGCCGTAACGCTTCCTCTGCTGGAGGGGGCGGACGGGATGCCGCTCGGGGTTCAGCTCGTGGGGCAGAAGGGAGACGACGCCAGGCTTCTGCGGACGGCAAGGTGGCTGGAGTCCCAGCTAGGCGGGTAATCTGCTAGAGTGCGGATAATGCCAGGGCCCGCAAGGCTTACGCGCTCACCTCGGGAATCCCGGCCTGCGTCTTGTTTCGTTCATAAAATACAAAAAGGGAGGCTTTGACGATGAGCCGATCCGTCGCTTTTATCGGAACCGGCATCATGGGCAAGCCCATGGTGTTGAACTTACTGAAAGCAGGGCATTCGGTGGCCGTCCACAACCGGAGCAAGCCCCCGCTGGAGGAATTGGGAAAAGGAGGGGCTGCTGTTTGCGGCTCCGCATCCGAGGCGGCTTCTAAAGCCGAGGTCATCATCACCTGTCTTCCCGATTCGCCGGATGTCGAGTCCGTCGCCCTGGGCGAGGGAGGCGTCATCGAAGGAGCCAAAGAGGATTCTCTCTTCATCGACATGAGCACCATCGCTCCCAGCGTCTCGAAGAAGGTGGCGGGGACTTTGGCGGAAAAAGGCGTGCGCATGCTCGATGCCCCCGTTAGTGGAGGCGACGTCGGCGCGAAGGAGGGCACGCTCTCCATCATGGTGGGCGGCGCCGTTACGGATTTTGAAGATGCGCTCCCCGTCTTCGAGGCTATGGGGAAGACGATAGTCCACGTGGGTGAGAACGTGGGTGATGGCGGGTACGTGAAAATCGCGAATCAGATCATGGTGGGACTCCACATCGCCGCGATGAGCGAGGCCTTAGTGCTGGGGTCCAAAGCGGGCGTGAACCCCGAAAAGATGATTGCCGCGCTTTCCGGCGGCCTTGCGCAGTCACGCGTGCTGGAGTTGCGGGGGCCGAATCTGGTGAAGGGAGAATATCCTCCGGGTTTTCGGATTCGCCTGCATCGCAAGGACTTGCGCCTCGCCATGGAAGCAGGGGCCGATTTGGGCGTGGCGATACCGGCGGCGGGTCAGTTGTATCAGATGTTCACGGCGCTCCTGGCTGCGGATCGCGGGGAGTTGGACCACAGCGGCTTCGCCACGCTCATCGAAGACCTCGCCGGGCACAGGGTCTGCGATACGGAGTAGCCTTATGCGACGATCTCCGGTTCGCCGTCGCCTATCCACCCAATGGCCGTCATCGAGACTTCCGTCCCCGCGATAGGCGAGGGTTCGGGTATCTGAATCGCGGTGAAAGCTGGCCTTCGTTTCGGGAAATACTTTCTGAACAATGGCTCGAGCGCCGAGAGGTGAGCGATGTTCTGGAGAAACAGTGTGAGGTGCGTCAACCGGCCCATGTCGGAGTCTGCGGCTTTCATCGCGCTTTCCATCCGATCCAGAATCTCCAGCCCCTGGAAAATCACATTTTTCGCCGATGCAGGAGACGCTTTCGGCAGTTTCCGGTGAAGTGCTCCCCTCAATTCACTTCTTTTGCTAATCGGTTCCCCGTCTCCGTTCAGACCGACGAGGTTCGAGAGGAACAACACGCCGCCCGCCGCTATCCCGAGGCTCATCTGAGCGCCTGACTCTTCATCCCCGGGAATCACCTCGCGCTTGATTTTCCCTTTGTTCATCAGCGCCGTGGGTTCGATTTCGATTTTCTCACCCTTGTGGCCGACTTCCGCCACCTGCATCACCGTGAGGGCGGGCGGATCTTCTGGAAAAAACCTCTCGTGGATGCGGTGAAAGGTGGGGAAATCGCGCATGTCCTGGAGATAGACGGTGAGGTTCAGGATGTTTTTAAGAGAAGAGCCCGAACCTTCCAGATGCTTCCGGATGAGGTCGTAGACGAACCATGATTGCGCGGCGATGGGGCCGTTTCTGCTGTCCTCGTGGCTCTGGCCTACGGAGAGGAATCTCCCCTTTTTAGGAATGTCGGGATAGTTGCGGATGAGGGGCGAGCCGGGCTTGGAGGTATCCGTCGGAATCTGTCCGGCGACGAAAAGGTACGGCCCCGCGCCCACGACGTGGGAGAAATGAGCGGCGGCCGAATGCGCCTTTGAGCCTTCGTGAACCATTCTTTTCCCTAGAGTTTCCGATGCCTTGGGATTCAGGGCGATGCCGTCGATATTGAAGCGCACGGTTCTCTCCGGATCGAACGCGCCCATGCCCACGGCGGTGCTTGGTGTTGGGTCTTGAGGTTCGTAATGACGCCTGATGCTGTCGAACACCGGGAAAAAGCGCTTGTCCAGCTGATACAGATGGAACCTGAGTAGATTTTCCAGTCCCCCGCCTTTTGCCTGGAGCGTTTCCCCCACGCCCTCGTAGGTGGCGATGGCTTGCGCGCCGATGGGGGCTTCGATCTTGTCGACCCAGGGGTAATTCTTGGTTCGCGCAGGTCCTTTGTCTCCGATTTCGACGTATTTGGTGCAGATGTTCCCCGTTTTCTGGTGCATCCCCATCTGCCCGCTGAAGAACAGGAAAGGCCCCCCCGATACACATCGGGGCCATTTTGCGTGGTCTGAGCAGAATTTTTTGGACATTTACGCCTCAATGAAGGATGGGGGTTGAAATACCGTGATCTCGGGAAGCTCTTCCTCGTAGCGCTCCATCTCCACCAGCGCGCTGTGCGCGCTCGGGCCCTGGCCCAGACTGGAAGTTCCCTTGTCGGGCGTCAATACGTTGGGGTTTCCGTGCTTGTCGAGCGCCCCGATTCTCCCTGGCTCCTGCGGGTCGTACCAGGCGCCCGTGGAGAGTTGTATGACGCCCGGGAGCAGCCCCTCGGTGATGACGGCTCCCGCGAGGATAGCTCCGCGCTCGTTGAAAATTCTGACGACGTCTCCGTCGTGAATTCCCCGTGCGGCGGCGTCATCGGGATGAATCCATACAGGTTCCCTACCGTGAACCTTGCTTTTGAGGCTGATGGCCCCGTTGTCCATCTGGCCATGGAGTCTCGTGCGGGGCTGATTCGAGATCATGTGCAGCGGGAATTTTTCCGCCAGTTCGCTTCCCAGCCATTCGACGGGTTCGAGCCAGGCGGGGTGGGGCGGGCAATCCGGGTACCGGAAGCTCTCGATGCGCTCGGAATATATCTCGATTTTCCCGGAAGGCGTCTTGAGCGGGTTGTTCTCCGGGTTTTCCCTGAAATCGGCCAGATAAATGTGCGGCGTCTCCGGCGGGGCGACTTCGGTGTGGCCGCTCTCCCAGAAATGCTCAAAGGTGTCGAGAACCACGCCTTTTGCGGCGGCCTTCTGTCGCGCTTCCTCATAAAGGCGTTCGAGCCATTCCATCTCGTCGCGCCCCTCGGTGAATTCGGAATTGAACCCCAGACGCTCGGCCAGACCTGAGAAAATATCGAAATCATGCCGTGCCTCGCCGACTGGCTCAATTACCTTGTGCATGGCGAGGATGAAGCGATCCCTCGAACTCGACCCGATGTCGTTGCGCTCGAGCGTGGTGGTGGCGGGCAGCACGATGTCCGCATGGCGCGCCGTGGAAGTCCACCAGGGATCGTGAACGACGATGGTCTCAGGCCTTTGCCACGCCTTCACGAGGCGATTCAAATCCTGATGGTGATGGAAGGGATTGCCCCCGCACCAGTACACCATTCGGATGTCCGGGTAGGTGAGGCGTTCGCCGTTGAAATCATATTCCTCGCCCGGATAGAGCATCATGTCCGCGATGCGGGCGACTGGGATGAAGCTGCCCGTCGGGTTTTTCCCGGCCTTCATGTTGGGCGATGAGATGTTCTCACGCGGGGTCCCGCGCCCGCCCATGCTCCCGTAGCCGAAACCGAAGCCGCCACCGGGCAAGCCGATTTGCCCGAGCATGGCGGCGAGCGTGGTGGTCATCCAGAACGTCTGCTCTCCGTGATCCCCGCGCTGGAGCGACCAGTTGGTGTTGAGCATGGTTCTCGTGGACCCCATGCGCCGGGCGAGACTTCGAATGACGTCCGCCTCGATACCTGTAATCCGGGCCGCCCAGTCCGCGTTCTTGGGCTGGCCGTCGATTTTGCCCGTCAGGTAGGCTTCGAATTTTTCGAAACCCACGCTATAGCGCGCGAGGAAATCCGTATCGTGCAAATTCTCATCCCAAAGCGTATGGGCGAGACCGAGCATCAGGGCCACGTCCGTGTTGGGACGCACGGCGAGCCACTGGGCGTCCAGAAAATCGGGCGCATCGTCTTTCAATGGGCTTACGTTCACGAATTCCACGCCGTTCGCCTTCGCCCTTTCGAGCCAAAGCGTCAGGGTGTGTTCTCCTGCGCCTCCTGAGGCCACCTGCGTGTTCTTGATCGGGACGCCGCCGAACATTACGAACAGCCCGGAGTCTTGCGCGATGCTGTCCCACGTCGTGATGGGACCCGAGCAGGCGGTATTGTCCCCCAGAACGTGGGGGAGGATGACGTATCCGGCGGCGATGCTGTAGGTGGTCACCTGATCCGTAAAGCCGCCGCAGCAGTTGAAGAATCTCTTCACCAGTGTGTTCGCATGATGAAAGCGGCCCGCGCTCGCCCAGCCGTATGAACCGGCGAAGATGGACTCGTTCCCGTGTTCGGTTTTGATGCGCTTGACTTCGTCGGCGACCATCCCGAGGGCTACATCCCAGGAGACGGGCACGAAAGGCTCGCCGCCGCGTCCTTCGGTCTTTTTGCCGGGGCCGCCTTCGAGCCAGCCGGCGCGGATCATCGGCTGGGACACGCGGCTTTCGTCATAGACGGCGTCCTGGATCGATTCGAGGATGGGTGAGGGCGCCGGGTCCTTGGCGAACGGCTCGAAACCCACCATGCGGCCATCGCGCACATGCGCCCGGAATGCGCCCCAATGGGAGCTATGGTGACGTTTTTCCACTCCATCCCGCCCGTCGGGCATCAGAAGTTACCTCCACGAAATCGAACGTACCGATGGATTAGCGTGCGTTGAACGCAGTATATCACGAGTGGGAGACAAGTCCCCCCGCCTTGGCGTTTCATGCGTCCAACACCGGGGACGGGGTGATTTTAGGGCGAGAATATGCCATTGTTCCACCTTCAAAGTTCAAATTTTTCCGATCTGGAGAATCTCATGGATTTGCTCACGCGGATGGCCGGTGAAATCGGGCAATTATTGAAGGAAAAGGGGCAAACGGTCGCCGTTTCGGAAACATCCGCCGGTGGTCTGGTGTCGGCTGCTCTTCTCGCCGTTCCGGGGGCTTCGGCCTACTACATGGGCGGCGGCGTGCTCTACACCTATGATTCGAGGAGCATTCTGCTCGGGCTGCCAGAGGACGCCTTCGAGGGAATGCGGCCGAGCACGGAGCCCTACGCGGCGAAGCTGGCCGGGGCGATCAAGGACAGGCTGGGGTCGACGTGGGGCGTATCCGAAACCGGGGCCGCAGGCCCTTCGGGCAACAGATACGGAGATGCGCCGGGGCATTCGTGCATGGCCGTTTCCGGCCCGGTGGATAAAGTGATGACGCTGGAGACGGGCAGTGCGGACAGAGAGGCGAACATGTGGGCGTTCGCGGAGGCGACGCTCGGCCAGCTCAAAGAGGCAATCGAACAAAGCTAACCATATGGAGAGATGCGTTATGTTTCGTGCTCTGGTTTTAGAGGAAGCGGACGGGAAGGTCAGTTCATCGATTCAGGAACTCGACGAGACGAGCCTGCCGGATGGCGACGTGACGGTCGCGATCGATTATTCAACGCTCAACTACAAAGACGGTATGGTATTGGGCGGCATTGGACGGCTGGTGCGGAATTATCCCCACATCGGGGGCATCGATTTCGCGGGCAGGGTGGAGGAGAGCGCGCATCCCGATTATAGCGCCGGGGATGAGGTGATCCTCACCGGCTGGCGTGTCGGCGAGGCGCACTGGGGGGGATATTCCCAAAAAGCGCGCGTCAAGGGAGATTGGCTGGTTCACCTGCCGGAGAATATGTCCACGAGACAGGCGATGGCGCTCGGCACGGCTGGCTTCACGGCCATGCTCTCCGTTCAGGCGCTCGAAGACCATGGTCTGAGCGTGGAGGATGGGGAGGTACTGGTCACGGGTGCCGCAGGCGGGGTGGGTTCGGTCGCCGTGGCCGTTCTCGCGAATCAGGGTTATTCCGTTACCGCGTCGACGGGCAGAGAGGAGACCCACGGATATCTCGAGTCACTGGGCGCTTCGAACATCATCGCGCGGAGCGAACTCGCCGAACCCACGAAACGCCCGCTCGATAGCGAGCGCTGGGCGGGATGCATCGATTCGGTGGGCGGCACCACGCTCGCGCGCCTGCTCACGCAGATGAAACACAGAAGCTCCGTGGCGGCGGTGGGTCTGGCCGGCGGGAGCGCGCTCGAGACGACGGTGATTCCCTTTCTCCTTCGGGGCGTGAATCTCCTGGGTATCGAATCCGCCATGTGTCCGTATGAGCCTCGCCGGAAAGCATGGGCGCGGCTTGCGGAGCAGATGTCCATGGACAAACTCGAATCCATGATCACAGAAGCGACGCTTTCCGATCTGGCTGGCCTGGGCGGTGATATCCTGAAAGGGCAGGTGAGGGGCCGCGTGGTCGTCGACGTGAACGCCTAGCCGTTGCGTTTTTTCGTCAACTCCCTGTCGAGCGCTGCGGCAAATTTGTGGCGATCTCCGGTCGCCAGGGGAGGCGGGCCGCCTTGGACGAGGCCGCCTGAGCGCATATCCACCATGAAGTTTCTCAAGGAAAGCCGCTCGCCCACGTTTTCTTCCGTGTAGACCTCACCTCGCGGGTCGATGCCCAAAGCGCCTTTTTCGACCGCTTTCGCCGCGAAGGGAACATCCGCGGTGATGACGAAATCGCCAGCGCTCAAGTGATCGATAATGTACTCATCGGCTACGTCCGCCCCGCCGGGGACCTGAATCGTAGAGACGGAGGGGATATCCGGCGTTCTCAGCTTCATGTTGGCCACCAGCACGGTGGGGATATCGAGGCGATCGGCCGTTTTGTAGAGAATCTCTTTGACCTCTTGTGGACATGCGTCCGCATCCACCCAGATTTTCATGCGTTTTCCCTCTCATCGCCCTTAATCATGGCGGCTCCTTTATAGTATGATGCCTTTCATTCGATATGCCCAATACGCGAGGCGCAAGCGTCTGAGATTTGTGTGAAGAAGGGGGAGGAGATGGCAGAACCGCAAGAGGGTCATAAAGAAATAGCTGCGCGGATAAACGAGATGGCCGCTACCGTCTATAACGTGCCCCAGGATGAACTCGGTCTCAAGACGGCGGATGATTGTGCTCGGATGCTTCAAATCCTCTCCGATATACACGTGGAATCCACCGATGAGCCGTTTATCCCCATACTCGAAAAGTTCGAGGCCGATGAGGGTGCGAAATGAGTGAACACTGGCGGCTCTCATTGAACGATGGCTTGCGCAAGATGGAGGAGGGCGCTCTCACCGCGACGGAGTGGGTGCGTTCTTTGTTGTCCCGCATCGACGCGTGTGAGGATAAGGTAAAGGCCTGGGTGCAGGTGGATAGAGAGGGCGCGCTCGAGGCGGCGAAGGCGGTGGATGACGCCCGAAGCGATGGAGAGGAGTTAGGCCCTCTGGCCGGAGCACCTTATGCGGCCAAGGATATTTTCGGCATCCGGGGTCTCAAGCTCGAGGCCGGAACGGAGATTTTCAAAGGACAGACGGCTGCTGATGACGCCGTGTGCGTGGCGCGTCTGCGGAGTGCGGGCGCGATTGCCCTGGGCAAGGCGGTGACGACGCCTTTCGCGCAGGGTGACCCCTCCATCGCCCGCAATCCCTGGAACATCGAGCGCAGTCCGGGCGGGTCGAGCAGCGGCTCCGCGGCGGCCGTGGGCGCGGGGATGGTTCCCGCCGCATTCGGCAGCCAGACGACGGGCTCCACGCTTCGCCCCGCCGCGTATTGCGGCGTGCCGGGCCTGAAACCCACCTATGGACGCATTCCCAGGACGGGCGTCATCGAAGTTTCGTGGAATTTCGATCACCCAGGAATCATAGCGCGCACAGTAGAAGATATCGCCAAAATTCTCGAAGTGGCGGCCGGACCGGATGGGATGGATCACAGCGCCGTGCAGTCCCCCCCGCCCGCCGCGAACCAGACGCCCCGGAAACCGGAGAAAATCGCATATTTGAAGCACCTGCTCGCGCTCGCCAGCGAGGAAGTCGTCGAGTGGACCGAACGGGCCATAGCCCGAATCGAATCGAAGGGCGTCGCCGTCCACGAGGTGGAGTTGCCTCTGAGCATGGATGAGATAAACGCGGCGCATTTCATCGTCCGGTGCGTGGATTTCGCATCCTGCCATGAGGATTTGTACGCGGCGCACAAGGATGACCTCTCGCCTTTCGTGCGCAGGAGTTTCACGATTGGCTATATGACGCCCTCGGTTCATTACGTGAAGGCGATGCGCGTTCGGGCGAGTTTCACCCGGAAAATGGACGATCTGATGGAGCGCTACGATTTGTTCGTGCTGCCGAGTTTCGACGCGGGGCCGCCGCCGTGGGAGGAATCCACCGGGGGACCGACCTTTTTACAGCCGCTCACCTTTTCGGGACAGCCCGCGATCACCCTGCCTCTTGGCCGCGGGGACATGAACCTCCCTCTGGGTATCCAGTTCGGGGCGATGCGCTGCGGTGAGGAGAAGCTCCTGGCGATGGCGAGGTGGTTCGAGGATGAGATGGACTGGAAGGCGGAGTTTCCGGAATTCTAGAGTTGAATGGATCTTTGAGTTCATGACATTGAGGGGTCGGAAATGAACGAGACCGGACTTGAAGCGATGGCGCCGGAGGCGGCGGATGAGGTGAAACTCAAAATCATCGATGCGGACATCCATCCGCGCATGAACGGCATGCACCAGCTTCATCCGTATCTCTCAGAATCATGGCGCAAGCGTATGGGCGTGGCGCCGCTCAGTTCCGCGAAAGACCCGACCACCGCGAGAAACGTCTTTTCGATCCCAAAGCGCTGGTACTACCATCCCCACGGCGCGGAGCGTCCCGACGCCCTGCCGCCAGACGGCGGGAGACCGGGTTCGAACCTCGACATGCTGCGCTCCCACCATCTGGACAAATACGGGGTCGCCGTCGGCATTCTCATCGCCGGCGATCTGTTCGGAATCGGGGGGCTGCCGGATGCCGACATGGCTGCCGCGTTCATCGCGGCGAACAACGACTGGCTGCTTCATGAATGGTGCGACCCGGAGCCCCGGCTCAAACTCGCAATCCACGTCGGCCCGCGCGACCCCGGGCTCGCCGTCAAGGAAATCGAAAGAATCGGCGCTCATCCCGCCGTGGTTCAGGTGCAGATTCCGCAGATGGACGTGCTGATGGGAAATCGCCACTACTATCCCATCTACGAGGCCGCAGAAGCCATGGGCCTGCCCATCGGAATGCACGGCGCAGGCGAAGGGGCGGGAGTGAACACGCCCATGAACCCGACGGGAGTTCCCGCCTATTACATCGAGGTGCACACCGGCGCGGTGACCATCGCGCAAGCCCAGGTCATCAGCCTGGTGTGCGAGGGCGTGTTCGTACGTTTCCCGAAACTCAAGGTCGTTTTCCAGGAGATGGGCTACGCATGGCTGCCGAGCATCATGTGGCGCTTCGATCAGGAATGGCGCTCGCTGCGCGCGGAAGTGCCCTGGCTCGAGCGTCCTCCGAGCGAATACATCGTCGACCACATCCGGCTGACCACACAGCCCATCGCCGAGCCGCCCACGAACGAGGATCATCGCCAGATTCTCAGGATGGCGAAAGCGGAGAAGACGCTGCTGTTCGCGTCTGATTACCCGCATTGGGATTTCGACAACCCCCGGCAGGTTTTTCAGGAAGTCTCGGATGAGCTCAGGCGCCGCATCTACCACGAGAGCGCCGAGGAACTCTACGGCCACAAGCTCTAGTCGGGCGCAAACGAGGATCATTGGTTCTCGCTTGGGCTTCGAAGCAGTAGGTGGCCAGGAAAGCCTGCCCGTATTAAAGATCGAGGCGGAATTTTTGCACCGCCTCCTCGTTCACTTCCACCCCCAGACCCGGACCTTCGGGAACCTTGACGACCCCGCCTTCCGCCTCGAAGCCGGAGACGATGTCCTCATCATGCCAGGCGGGGGCCTTGCCGGACTCGTTGTAGACGATTGCGGGCGTGGAGGCGAAAAGGTGCGCACAGGCGGCGTCGTTCAGCGCGCTGTGAATCACACTGCCGCAAATGCCCTCGATGCCGTGAATCTCGATGAGGGCGGCGGCTTTTTTCGCGTGAAGCAGCCCGCCTTCGCGGTTCACCTTCAGATTCACGATGTCGGCAGCACGCCTGCGGGCGATTTCAGCCAAATAATCGGGCCGGAACGACTCGTCCGCACAGATAGGGATACGCGTGTTCCTGGTGACGAATTCCAGTCCGTCGAGGTCGTTGCCGGGCACGGGCTGCTCAAGCATCGTGATTCCGAACTCCTCGATGCGCGCGCACATCTGCACGGCGAGCTTGGGCGTCCAGCTCATGTTCGCGTCGACGACGATGTGCGCCTCATCCCCGGCCGCCTCTCTGGCCGCCGCCACGCGCGCGATGCTCGTCTTCGTGTCGCGGTTCATCTTCACCTTGAACGACGTTATCCCCAAAGCCATGGATTCCGCCGCGAGTTCTGCGGTTCTTTCGGGTGATTCCAAGGGCAGGATGTCGAAGGCGGGCATCTCGTCCCTGATTTTTCCACCGAGCAGGTCGTAGACCGGACAACCCAGCATACGCCCCAGAAGATCGTGCACGGCGCAATCGATGGCCGCTTTTGGCGAGTAGTGGAAGGGCATGGCCTTGTCCATCTTGTGGACGATGAGTTCCCTGTCGAAGGGATTGCAATCGGCGATGGCGGGAACCAGATATTCATCGAGAATCTGATATGCGCTCTTTAAGGTCTCCCCGGTCGGAAAAGAACGAAGCGGCGCCCCTCCCCAGCCGGAAACGCCGTCGCAGGTGATTTTTACGACGATGTCCTCAGAGTGCGTCGCCATGCGCGTAGCGCTCTTGTAGGGATGGTTCAGAGGAATGGCGACGGGGAAGAGTTCTATTTTTTCTATTTTTCTCATTTGTACTGTTGGCTCCTGTGAAGCGGAATTACACGTGCAGCATCACCAGGTCTTTTTCGAGCGTAACCTCATACGTTTCGATGGAGGGGTCTTCTTCCGCCTCGAGCGTGACCTCATACGTCTTGACGCGCATCCTGTGGGGGTTGAAGACCGAACGCCCGTTCGTGATGTCGAACTCCCAGCAATGCCAGGGACACACGAGAACCTGCTCGTCCATCACATAATCATAAGTATGCGGTTTGGACGACTTCATGGTGCCCTTGACCTTTCCCAGGCAAAGCGGCGCGCCCTGGTGCGGGCAGGAGTTTCTCACCGCGTACAGGGAATTCTTGATGTTGAACACGCCGATGGAGCGGCCCTCGACCTCGACTATCTTCCGCGCGCCAGGGGGCAAGTCCGATATTTTGCACACCAGGTGTTTCGCCATGCGCGATTCGCCCCGCTTTAGCCTTGCGCCGCCGTGGCCGCCGCTTTTTCTCCCAACATCTCCTCGAGCCTCGGCATGGCCCGCACGGATGCGTAGCGCGCGTGCTGGCCGCTCTGGGTGGATAGGTTTCGCTTCGATCCCTTGGGGATGTGGATGATGGAGCCGGGACCCTCCTGCTGTTGGTCGTCGTCCACCTGGGCGTCGATTTTTCCCTTGATGACGTAGACGAATTGCTCGTGCACGTTCTCGGTGGTCGCATCCTCGAACCCTGCGGGTATTTCTCCATACCCGAATGCCAGGCGTTCGCCTTCGATCCACACGGTATGACGTCCCGAGCATTCAGGGGCGTCGATGGAGGGGATAAGCGGATAATAGGAGTTCTTCAGGCCCTCGACGATGATTTGCGCCTTTTCGACGTCTCTTTCGACGTCGTCGGCGGTGCCTTCTTCGTATTGTTCGTTGATCTCCTCGACGGTGGGCGCCTTGTCCGGAACCACCTGGTCTCGATCCAGGCCCACCACCGTCCAGGAGCGATCCTTCACGTAGAGGTAATCCATGTCGCCGTCTTCGGTGGCGATCATCTGATGCTGCGCATAAGCGGGCACGTGAACGAAGGTGCCCGGAGAGACGACTCGCCTGTCCTTCCCGACGAGGGCGTTGATTTTTCCTTTGATGGGGAAAATCATGAGTTCGTTGGGATGATAATGTATCTGGGAACCCGTGCCGGCCACCTTGCTGACCTGGCAGAAATACATGTATTCCCCCTCGATAATGGCGCCCTGTCCCGAGGAGAGATGGGGCGTAACAGCTTTTTTCTCTATTTCTTCGAAACGATGAAATGGCATCCAGCAAACTCCTTTGTTGACAAAATTATCCCTACATGGGTTTTGGGTGAATTACGGCATTGCGTCGCCGAGAATCAAAAAATTTTGTTATCAGGTTTGTTGAACCTAAGGGGCGAATGTTACCCTTTCCCGGCGCGTATGACAATTTATGTCGCGATAAAAATGACGGGGAACCCTCGGCGTTTTCATGATGAAGATGACAGCGCGGGCGATGAATTTTTAATGTCATACATCAAACTTACTGGAGGTTGTTATGGCGGGTGAGAAAGTTCGATTGGCGTCCATCGGCTTGGCCAACTGGGGATCCATGCTGGCGAATGCCGCGAAAAGAGCGGGGAACGTGGAAATCGTTCGGTGTTTCACGAGAACCGAATCGGCGCGCGGGGAATTCGCTGAGAAATTCGGGTGCCGCCCGGCGGCGTCTTTTGAAGAAGTCTTGAAAGACAGCGAGGTGGAGGGAATCCTCATCGCTACGCCCCATTCCACGCATACGGATTTGATTGCCCAAGCCGCATCCGCAGGGAAACACGTGTTCGTCGAAAAGCCGCTCACCTTGACGGTGGCCGATGCGGACAAGTGTATCGACGCAACCGAAAAAGCAGGCGTTACGCTCCTGGTGGGACACCACAGAAGGCGGCAGGGAGCGAACCGTAAAATAAAGGCGATGATAGAAGAGAGCGCACTGGGGATGATCCACGTTCTGGAGGCGAACCTTTCCAATCCCAACGGCCAGAACCCCAGAAGCGGCTGGAGAAATGACCCGGCGGAATGCCCGGCGGGGGGAATGACGGGGCTGGGCGTGCACATGGTGGACAATCTCCAATACCTGGCCGGCCCGGTGAAGCGGGTGAGCGCATTCAGCAAGCAACTGTTCGCCGCGGGCCATCTCGATGACGTGACGAACATCGTTCTCGAATATGAGAGCGGCCCGCTCGGGTATATCACCACCTGTTACGTTACGCCCAAGCAATGCACGACGTCGGCCCATGGCACGGAGGCGTCCGCATGGAGCGAAGACGAGGGGGAGCGGCTGTTTCTCCAGAAAAAGGATGAAAACCAAAGGAGCGAGTTGTCCGTGGACGGAGGCGATGCGCTCGCAGAAGAAATACAGGAATTTGGAAAATGTATTCGGGGTGCGGCCACGCCCGAGACGGACGGCAAGGCCGCGAGGGAAGTCGTGGCCGTTCTGGAGTCTATTGTCAAGAGTGCCAAGAGCGGGCGCGTGGTCGAGGTTTCCGATATTAGGGGACATTGAGAGTGAGCCGAGATTCATGGGAAGTCGGAGGCACGGAGGTGGCGCCGGGAGCGTATGAATACGTCAAAATCCCCGTGGCGCACATGCTCACCGGCTCCGATACGGGGTTGCCCCTTCATTGTTTGAGAGGGGAGAAGCCAGGGCCCACCCTTTCCGTTCTGGCGTGCGTCCACGGGGATGAGCCGCAGCCGATTCGCGCGTTTCAGAACGTTCTGGCCCAAATCGATCGGCGGGATTTCAGCGGCGCGTTGCTTCTCGTTCCGGTGGCGAATCCGTTCGCGTTCGCGAATTTCTCGCGCCAATCCCCGGATCAGCACGAGCAGACGAATCTTTGGGGCGCTTTTCCGGGTTCCGCCAAAGGGACGCTGACGCAGCGCTATGCGTACAAGATTCGTGAAATCCTGATTGAGAATGCGGATTATCTCGTGGAATTTCATTCCGGCGGGACGGCGGGGAGAATTCAAAGGCGCGTCGATATGGACCCGAACGTCGAAGGTCCGCTCGGCGAAAAATCGCGGGAGATGGCGATCGCTTTCGCCAGCGGGGGTGCTGCGCTGGTTCATGGCGTGCCTTTCAGTAAATCGAGCGCTTCGGGCTATGCGCTCACGCAGAAGATACCCGCAATCAGCGTGGAAATTGGCGGCGCTTACCTGCCCGAATGCGAGGAGAATCTCTATCGCGGCGACCTGGAGCAAGGCTTTTTGAACCTCCTGGTTCATCTCGGGATGATGGCGGGAGAAGAAAAGAGAGAGAGAATCACTTATTTCGATTTCGCCCATCGCGCCGAGGCGAATCCATCGAATGGAGGATATCTCATCTCGCGAAAAACACACTTCTCCGATCTGGGCGCCAAGGTGAGCGAAGGAGAATTATTGGGCGAGATGCTGGACCCTTTCAGCCTGGAAGTAGTGGAGGAGTTGCGTAGCCCTGCCGATGGCGTGCTTTTCTTCAGCAGGTGCAGCGGGCCGTTCGAGGTGGGAAACAAGGGGTTCGCCGTCGCCACGGAATATCGGGAAATATGATCAACCGCGCGGGAGCGCGAAATTTGTTTGTGGGTCTTTGAGCAACCGATTGGAGGAAATGCAAGAAAATGCCTTTTTATGATCCCGAGACGATGGAGCAAAAACTGGCGGGGGCGAGCTACAGCACCTCCAAGGGCGTGTGGGTCGATGGCGAGCGCGTAATATTCGGCATAATCAACAAGCCCGCAGGCACGGGCAGCAGACCGCATCGCCACCCCAACGAGCAGTTCATTCTCGTGCAGCAAGGCAGCCTGAAAGCGATGATCGACGGCGAGCGGAAAACGGTCGGTGCGGGGGGAATTATCCACATACCGGCGAATTCGCTCCACAGCATGGTGGCCACGGACGATGAGGACGTCATTTTCATCGTGGCGAAGGACACGGCCTGGCAGATCGAGGGAGTCGCCGAGGATGATTCGGCCTACGGCGCATATATCGGCGAGGGCGCGAACGAGAGCGTGGCCGCCCGGTTTCGGGATATTGCCGAACAAGGTTCCGAGTCAAGCGAAAATTAACCCGGGCAATCAGGAGAGACGACAATCTCGCACGCAATTTCATGATTTGAAAACGCGCGAGTCTTCGCCCGAAGATTTTGACTTGAAATACTATTTTTGCCAGAATGGGCGCATATCGGACGAAGGCCGCAATGAACCACACAGAATAGACGGGATGATTTCATAGCTTCAACTATACGCGCATTGCATATGAAATGTTTTGAAATTCGCATGATTTGGGAGGCTGTTTGATGGCCACGGCAACAGATGAAATCAGAAGGGATGACGTAAAACTACCTACCGAATACACCAGGCAAGAAAGAATTTGGATGTGGCTCAAGGACAACGTCCCGAGCTTCATCGCGGTGCTCGTAATATGGGAGTGCATCGCCTGGTACGTGAATGAACCTGCGCTGTTTCCGCGCGTATTTCCCATTGTCCACCGTTTTTACGAGGTCACTTTCCTGAAGTCCGGTGAGACTACGTGTGTGCTTTGCGTGCACTCCTACCACACCGCCTGGCGGATCATGATAGGAATGCTCATCGCCGGCTTCGTGGGGATAGCCATCGGCATCGCCATGGGCCGCATCGGCTGGTTCGAGAAGTTCATGATCCCCATCCTGAGCATGTTGCTGCCCATCCCGGCCCTGGCCTGGAGCCCGATTCTCGTCCTGTGGTTCGGCCTCGGCAACACGACCATGATTTTCATCACCGCGTTCGCCGCTGCGCTTCCGGCCATCTCTTCGACGTGGACGGGGGTGAAGACCATCAACCCGATCTGGATACGCGCGGCGCAGTCGATGAACGCGGAAGGGATGACCCTGTTCTGGAAAGTTATTTTCCCGGGTTCGCTGCCGTTCATTCTCTCGGGCATCCGCATCGGCTTGGCGCGCGCATGGCGCGCTGGCATCGCCGGAGAGATGGTGGCCGCGAGTGACTGGGGGTTGGGCTACGCCATCTTCGACAGCCGCGAAGACCTCGATACGGCCTTCATGCTGGTCGGAATCGCGGCCATCGCCCTGGTCGGGTTCGTGATGGAGAAATTCATCTTTGAGAAATTCGAAAAAGTGACCGTCGTCAAGTGGGGCATGATGGAAGAGGTCGGCGGGCAGCGCCAATAACGGATAAAATCCACAGGCCATAAGAAAGGCCGGACCTCTTGGGGGCCGGCCTTTTTGTTTGTGATTCTGACGCGGAGGCGAGGCTAGTTGCCGCGCACCGCCTCGGTCGCCATGTGTTCGAGTTCTATCACCCTGGGGTCGAACGGATCCCGGGGGCGCGCCACGTCCACGATTATCTCTTTATGGATTACTCCCGGCTGGCCCGCGAGAACGATGATTCTGTCGGCGAGATAGACCGCTTCGCTCAGGTTGTGCGTGACGTAGAAGATGGTCTTTTTCGTTTTCTCCCAAACCTCGACCGTCAGCGACTGTAGGTTCTCGCGCGTCTGCGCGTCGAGTGCGCCGAAGGGCTCGTCCATCAGCATGAACTGGGGCTCGTAGGCGTACGCCCTCGCCACGGCGACGCGCTGTTTCATACCGCCCGAGAGGTTGTGGGGAAACAGGTGGGTGAACTTCTCGAGGTGGACGAGTTCGAGATATTCCTGCGCTTTTTTCGTGCGCTCCTCCTTGCTGAGACCTTTCATCTCCAGGCCGAACTCGACGTTCCTGAGAGCGGTGCGCCACGGGAAGAGGGCGTATTCCTGAAACACGACGCCCCGGTTCATGCGGCCCGCAGCCGAAATGGGATTGCCGTCAAGCAGGATGGAGCCTGCCGTATGGTTCAGGAATCCGGCCAGGATGTTCAGGAGCGTGGTCTTTCCGCATCCGGATAGCCCCACGACGCAGACGAACTCCCCGTCCTGGATATCGAGGTTGATATCCTTTAAGGCGTGAACCCTTCTGTCTTTCAAGTAGTATTCCATGTGGAGATTCTTGATGCTTACTTTCACTGGCATTTTATTCGGCCCTTCTGAAATATCCGATTGAGCGTAGTCACGCCTTTCATCAATTTTTTGCAATTATTTGAGACGATTCCAGAAAATAACGCAGATGATCCGCCCCGTCAATTCCGTAAGGCTCCGCGATTCATTTCGGCAAAATCAAAAAAAGACGGCGAGCCCCTCGAAGTTCATCACCACGAGGAGAGCGCCCATGATGAACAAAATGACCGTGACGATTCGGAAGAACAGCTGATCCGTAAAAATGTTGTAAATCTTCGTGCCCACGAAAAAGCCGAGCAGCACGGGCGTCGTCAGGACGAGGATGAGCCACAGGGCCGTCTCGCCGATGTAGCCCGCGGCCGCAATGGAGGCGATGGCCGCGACCCTGAGCACGACCTGGCTGGCGCTCAGCACGAAGAGGTAGCGCTCTTTTGAGATGTTCATTCCCGTGAGGTAGGAGGCGATGACGTGGGAGGGAATGTTGATGGTGCCCAGCATCAGCCCGGCGACCGCTCCCATGCCCAGGGAGCGTTTGAGGGAATCCTCGGGCGCGGGTTTTTCGCTCTGTAGCCATTGCCAGACGATCTGGCAGATCAAAAAAGCGCCCAGGATGAATTTCATCAGGCGCGGGTCCGTGTTCAGGAGAATCGTCAGGCCGACGGCCAGGCCCACCAGGCTCATCGAGAAAAAGGGAATGAAGGGCCTAAGGCCTTCGTGAACGGCCTCGCGCGTTCGCCAGGCGTTCATGAGGCTCGTGCACAGGGTGGGGATGGAAATGACGGCGATGGCCGTCGGCACGTCCCAGAAAATGGCCACTGTGGGCGTCGTCAGGGTGGCGAAACCGAATCCGCCCACCGCCTTTAAGCCCGAACCGACGAATGCGGCGCAAAAAACCAGAATGAATACCAGAGGACTCAAAATGACCCCGTTAAAAAGAACTATTACGCTAGGCGAAATGAGGCTGAAAGCGTCTCTCGAAGACGCGGATGGCTCATCGCGAGAAATCCGCAAACATGGCGCTGAACCTTGACGCCGTTGCGATTATATCGGCATTATAACCGCCAACCTTGAGTACGGGAAATCTCATAGGCTCGTATCATCATCATGGCGTCAGACGCCCTTTTCGATGTATGAGAGGGAGCCGTCAATGACGGGCCCGGCGCACTGAAATCGAGGGTTTTGAATGGATTTTTCCTTGTTCTACATCCTGTATCGTCCCGAAGATATGACCGAATCCCAGGTTCATGAGGATATGATCGTTGAGAGCATTCTGGCGGATGAGTTGGGCTACTCGTGCGTCTGGTACGCCGAGCATCACTTCTCCCGGGTCGGGATGATCCCCGACCCCCTGCTCGTATGTGCCGCCGTGGCCCAGAAGACGCAAAAAATACATGTGGGCACGGCCATTTCCATCATGTCGTTTCACGATCCCATCCGCTTGGCCGAGCAGGCCGCCATGGTCGATCTCATTAGCGGAGGTAGGTTCGAGTTGGGGGTGGGGCGCGGCTCCCAGCCCAAGGAGTTTCAGGGGTTCGGCGCAAGGCCCTCCGAGAGCCGCGAGCGCCTAAAAGAGGGACTTCACATTCTCTCCCGCCTTCTGGAAGGGGAGAAGGTGACGTTTGAGGGCCGGCACCATCAGTGCGAGCATGTCGAAATCTTCCCCAAACCCCTGCAAAAACCGCGTCCACCCATCTGGCTGGCGGGAACGAGCCCCGAAACATACACATACGCGGGCGAAAACGGCTTCAAGGTGATGGCCTCTGCTGGCTTCACGGGTCCGGAAGTCTATAAGCAAAAGTTCGGGCTGTATGAGGACGCCATCAGAAAATCAGGCCGCGACCCCTCCGGAATCGAGAGGCCCTTGGTTCACCACATCCACGTGTGCGATGCGGAGGATGCGGATAAATACTTCAATCTCACGGTAGAGGGCGAGGGCGAGTATCTGCGATACCGGGCGAGGGTGAACGAGGTGGCAATGCCCGAAGAAGAGGGAAAACACCTCAAGCGCAACTGGAGTTATGAATTGAACGTGGCGGAGATCATCAGCGGCGGCGGCATCATCGGTGATCCCGAGGCCGTCGCCAAGGATATCTGCAGATTGCGCGATGATTACGGGGTGAATCACGTCATTCTGGCCCCCTGGCGCGGCCCGGACCACGCCTCGGTGATGAGGTCGCTCGAGAGCTTCGCCAACGACGTCATGCCGCTGGTGAACGCCGCCGCGCCCGTCGCTTCGAATGGAAACCACTCTTGATAGCATCTTTTTTCTCTGAAAATTTGGGAGGCGCTTTTTCGTGGGTATGACCTTTAGTCTTCATTTGGTGCCGGATGACGTCCGCCTCGTGGCGGAGCGCTCGAAATACGCCGAGGACAACGGCTTCGAGCAGGTGTGGATAGCGGAGAGCCACCTCACCTGCCGGGATCACAACATCGCGCTCGCTCTGGCGATAGAGAATACCTCGCATGTGAAAATCGGCCCAGGCGTGACGAATCCGGTTCTGCACGACGACAGCGTCGCTGCGAGCGCCATCGCCACGCTCGATGAACTCTCGGGAGGCCGGGTGCTGTTCGGCATCGGCTCGGGCGATACGCCCGTCTACACGCTGGGCAAGAAGATGGCCAGGCTCGCCAGGATGCGCGAGTCCATTGCGGCCATTCGCGCGTTCACGCGCGGCGAGACGGTGGAATACGCCGAGGGCGTGAACGTGAACATGTGGTGCGCGCGCGAAATCCCCATCTACACCTCCGCCGAAGGCCCCAGAACGCTCGCCATGTCCGGTGAAGTCGCAGACGGCGTCATCGTGGGTTCGGGCGTCTACAAGGAGACGGTGGACTGGGTTATGAAGTACCTGAACGAGGGAATAGCGGCTCGCGACTCCTCTCTCGGCGAGATGGACATTATTTTCGGCGCAGTCGTCTCCGTGGATACCGACAGCGTGCGCGCGCGTGAGAAAGTGCGTGCGCGGGTGGCGAACCGGGCGCATCATAATTTCCGTATGACGCTCGACTCGGTGCCTGATGCGTTCAAGCCCGAAATTCAGCATCTCCTGGAAAATTTCGACGTGAGCAACTGGCGCGACCCGAAGCACGTGCCCCTCATCACCGATTACATCCTGGATCGCTTCACCATCACGGGAATGCCCGAGCAGTGCGTCGATCGCATCCAGGAGATCGAATCCTACGGAGTCAGGAGCATCATGATCGACCCCCCGAACCAGGATTTCGACGAATCTCTCAGAATGTTCACCGAAGAGGTTTTGCCCAAGTGCGTATGATCGCATTCTGGGCGTTATCGACCGCCTTTTTTCAAATGAGGAACCCAAAATGGCGCTGATACCTGATTCTCATGCAGGCATTCTCGACACCAAGGCCCTCTTGTATCTGGGCACCCAGAACAAGGACGGCTCCCCACAGGTCTCTCCCGTATGGTTCGGCGCCAACGGCGACATCATCGAGGTCAATTCGGCCAAGGGCCGCTTGAAGGACCTCAACATGCGCGCCCGCCCGCAGGTGTCTATCGCCATCGTCGACCCGGAAAATCCCTATAAATATGTGGGGATTCAGGGCACGGTGGTGGAGATCACCGAAAACGGGGCGGAGGAGCACATCGACGCTCTGGCGAACAAGTATCTGGGCGTGGACAGCTATCCCAACCGTCAGGCGGGCCAGGTGCGCGTCATCTACCGCATCCGGGCGAACAAGGTATTCACGATGGGCGCCTAAGCCGTCCTGCGCACACGTATTCATGTACGGGATGGAGACCAGAAAGATGAAATTCTCTCTTTTCTATATTCCCGCCTGTCAGGAGGGAGAAACCTACCAGCACGAGTTCGATCAGTTGATCGAACAATGCGAGGTGGCCGACGAATTCGGCTTCGACACCGTGTTTCTGGCCGAGCACCACTTCTCCCGCGTGGGCATGTGCCCCGACGCCCTGATGGTCGCGCTCGCCATCGCGCAGCGAACCAAAAAGATCAGAATCGGCACCGCCATCTGCATCATGCCTTTCCACAACCCGGTGCGTCTGGCCGAACAGGCCGCTCTCGTCGACGTGCTGAGCGGCGGCCGCCTGGAGTTGGGCGTCGGACGGGGCTCCCAGCCCAAGGAGTTTCAGGGCTTCAACATCTCACCCTCCGAGAGCAGGGAGAAGATGCAGGAGGGCCTCGAGGTGATGACCCGTCTTCTGGAGGGGGAATGCCTCACCTTTCACGGCAAGCACTACAGCTGCATCGACGCCGAGATTTTCCCAAAACCCATCCAGAAGCCGCGTCCCCCCATCTGGCTGGCCGGCACGAGCCCCGAAACCTACGTCTTCGCCGGCCAGAGGGGTTTCAACATCATGGCGTCTGGCACCTTCAAGGGGCCTGACGTGTATCTCGAAAAAATGGCGTTGTTCCAGGAAACCGTACGGAATCGCGGTGGAGACCCGAGTGATTATCCCTCCCTCATGGCGCACCACGTCCATGTATGCGACGACCCCGAACACGCCTGGAAGCAAATAGAACCCTCGGAATCGTGGTATCTCTCCTACCGCAGCGCGGTGAATTCCATCGAGATGTCCCTCGAGGAGAAAGAAGCCCTCAAGCGCAACTGGAGCTACGACGTCGACATTCGCCAGATCATCGAGGGAGGCGGCGTCATCGGCCCGCCCGATAAGGTGATCGCCGACCTCAAGCGCCTCCAGGCGGAGTTCAAAGTGAATCACATCATGATCTTCGTGCTGCGCGGCATCGCCCAGGACGAGGCGATTAGGTCTATAGAGAGGTTTGCAAAAGAGGTGATGCCCGCGTTTCAGGAAGAGCGTGCGGCGAGGTCAAATGAATAATATCGGTTTTTGAGGAGAACGGAGAATGTGGATATCCCCTTTAAGGCTGAATGACGCGAAAGAACCCGCGCGCGGGATTCTCGAGGGCATCAGGGCGAACCGAGGCGCTGTGCCCAAGCTGCTGCTCACGATGGCGCGGCGCCCTAAGGTCCTGAACGGACGCCAGACGATGAACATGGCCGTTCACGGCGGCAATTCGACGCTTGGGCAACGGCGCGAGGAGTTGATCTCCTACTACGTCGCCACCATCGGCGGGTGCTATGGCTGAACGATGAACCATGGCCAGGCTTTCCGTGCTGAAAGCGGCGACGACGTAACATTGGCCGACGTGGCCACCGTGGTGATGGACAGGGACAATTCTCCGGTTCTCGACGATGCGGACAAGGCGATGCTCGCTTTTGCCGAAAAACTCACGTTCGACCACTACGCCATGAGCGAGGCGGATCTGGACGCGCTGCGCGAGGCGGGCTTCAGCGATGAGAACGTGCTGGACATCATCGGCTCCGCCTCGTATCGGAACATGAGCAACCGGCTGAATCTGGCACTCGGCCTCGATGCGGTCGAACCAGAAGGCCCCGATGAACTGATGGAGGTGGTGCGCTTCTCCCGAACTGCGCAGGCTTAAAAAATACATCCGTTTGCCGGCCTCGTGACGCCCGGCCGGTGATTACAGGCAATTGATTGCCATCGTTCATTTGCGGCCCGTTGTGGCCGCGAAACAAAGCAGAAAGGGACAATTTCCATGTCAGATCTCACCATCCGTCCGCTGAACTGCGGCACTATTCACACGGATTATTCCAATATGGTGTATTGGACGAATTTCGGGACGAAACTCGAGATTCCCTCGTTCATCTACATGATCGAGGGAGCGAAGGATCACGACGGCAAGGACGTGAAGATCGTGGTGGACACCAGTTTCCTGGACCCAGAGCGCGGCGGCGCTCCTTGGCCCGCGAGCAGGGAACCCGGCCAGGGCGTGCGCGAGCAGCTGGAAGGCGCGGGCTGGAAGCCCGAGGAGGTCGATATCCTCATCCTCTCGCATCTCCACTGGGACCATTCCCAGAACTGCGATCTGTTCCCCAACGCCATCAAATACGTGTGGGCGGAGGAGCTTCAATACTCCATCTGCCCGGTCGCGCTGCAGTCGAAGCCCTACGACGCGCCGATTCACCCCAACACCCGCTGGCCGGTGATCGCCCAACAAGGCATCATCTTCGAGCCGATCTGGAAGGATAATTACGAGATCGTGCCGGGCGTCACCTATTTCCACACGCCGGGCCATACGCCGGGGCATTGCTCGGTCGCCGTGGAGACGCGCGTGGGCGCCTACGTCATCGCAGCCGACGTCATCCAGATCAATGAAGGCCTCGAGCGCCGCGTTCCCGCCGGCCAGATGTCGAGCATGCGCGATGCGATGGACTCCATCCATAAGTGCATCGAGCGCGCCACGAAGGAGGAATACATCCTGCCCGGGCACGAGATTTCCGTGCTCGAGAAAGAAGTCTATCCATAAAGAAGAAAATCTAGGGCGCGGCGTCAGCGCGCCTTTGTTCAGGGAGGATCCACGATGGCGATGAGCGAACGGGGCAGGGCCTTGTACGAGGAGATGAAGGCGGCGCGCGGGTTTATCTATCCGGCGTACGAGCTCTTGTGCGAGGTGGACCCGGAGCTTCTGGAGAACTACGAGAACCTCAAAAACCACATCATGAAGAAACAAGGGCCGTTTCACGAAAAGTACAAGGAGCTTTTCATCGCGGTGGCGAGCGCCTCGCGCGACCCTTCCGATACCGAGGGCATCAAGAACCACCTGAAGAAAGCCTTGCAACTCGGCGCGACGGTCGAGGAGGCGACGGAAGCCTTGGAGTGCATGCTGCCCCCGTGCGGGATGACGGCGCTGGTGGCCGGATGCACGCAGTTAAAAGAGGTGATCGACGAGGGGTATTAGAGCAGGGCCGGAAGCGATTCGACCGGGGGAGCCTGAAAAACTCCCCCGGTTTTTTATGGAGGACGTCATGACTCCGGCGCCGCAAATGCGGGCAAATGCAGGGGTTCGAAAAAGTTTTTTTAATGCGAAAAATGGCGAGATTCGTTTCTTTTCTACTTTATGTATTGTTCGTAAACATATGAAACATAATATGTTATCATTTCTATTAAATTTTCATATATTTTCACTATTTTTCACCTATTTTCATATATTTTCAGAAAATATGATTATTTTCATTACTCTTCATTCTCACCCGAGTCCATGAGAACACCCAGCCTTTCTTGCGGGGATCAAACCCGACTGAAGAAGGAGGGTCAATTCCGACCAGGGAGAGAGGGATTGACCATCCTTTAGGGTCACCCCGCCCCGAGGAGGGCTTGTGGCGTTGCCACGCGCGCGCACCATATCCGAACCCAAAATTTCACGGCTACGGCAAATGCGGGGAGATGCGGTGGTCGATCCCGCCTCTGATCGTCATTCCGCAATGCCTTCATGCGGAATCCAGAGCCGATGAGGACGAGGACACGGTGGTATTTCATTCCCGGCCGGGCAGGGAGGGGTTGTCTGGGGAGGGGTACACGGAGGCGGGCGGACACACAGGCCTGTGGGGCGGTCCTGGGGAGGGGCCGCCCCTACGGGTCAATTCCGACTGATGAGATAGGGAAGCCGAGGAAACTGTCATTTCAAGGCCGGCTGCCGCGTCGTCGATAGCCGGCAAACGCTACCGCTACGGGGGGACGGCGAGCGCCTCCCGAGACAATGTGGCGGGCAGGCTCGCTCTATATCCTCGGGAAACGCCGCCTCAGATTATTTTCCCGAAAGACAGGTCTTGAGAGATATCGCCATCGCGCGCATGAGGGTGAAATACGCATCATCCCCGGCGGGAACGCTCGCTCCCAGAGAATCCAGCACGCCGGTTTTCGCTCCCGTGCCCCCCATGATGATCTGCACCAGCCTCGGCTGAAACTGCGGCTCGGTGAACACGCAAATCGACTTCGATTCCCTGATCTTCTTGCGTATCGCCACCAGGCGCGCCGTTCCCGGTTTTTTCTCGGGCGACAGCGTCACCGAACCAATGGCGTTCAGCCCGTAGCGTCTTTCCATGTATTGATACGCATCGTGAAAAACGATGTAGGGAGCACCCCTCACAGGCTCGAGAGTGCGTGCAAGTTCTCGATGCAAACCGTCGATGCGGGCCTTGAGATTCTGCGCGTTCGCCTCGTATTTTCTCTTGTTCCCAGGATCCACTTCTCCCAGTTCATGGGCGATGGCGTCCACCCACTTGCGGGCATTCATGGGGTCGAGCCAGATGTGCGCATCGAAATTTTCATGATCGCCCGCATCGTGACCACCGTGTTTCTGCTTCGCTTCTTTGTGCTTCTCCTCATCGTGAGCATCGCCGTGATGATGTTGCTCGTGGCCCTCCCACAAGCCGCCCTCTCTCAGCCTCAACTTCCTTACGTCCAAGCCCTTCATTTCGCCCAGGGCGATGACTTCCGCCTTTCTGGGAAGAGTTTCGAGAGGCCGTTCCAGCCCGGCTGAGAGGATATCGCCCACCCAGAAAATCACGCGCGCCCTCGCAAGCATTCTGGCGTCCGATGGCTTCAGCGAAAATGTATGCGGGGAGGCGGCGCCTTTCATCAAAAGATATGGTTCACCGATCCCCTTCATGACGCCTGCGACCAGCGAATGAAGCGGTTTGATGGAGGCCACCACGCGGGGCGCCGCCGACGCAAAGAGCACGGGTTGCGCACAGAGGGCGATTGCGAGGGCCATCCCGAGGAGTCCATGTCTCATCGCTGCTTCCTTTCAGAACAGGGGTTGAAAGAAGATAATTTATGTTATATTATAACGTTGCAATTTGGCTCGTCAAGGAGTTTTATATGGCCGACACGAAAAAACATTTCCCTGACCCCGATCACGACCACCGGGCCTGCATCGAGGAGGCCTTGAGTCAGGCGGAAGCGCTTTGCCGGACCCGAGGCGTGAGGCTCACGCCGCTCAGGCGCAGGGTGCTGGAGATCATCTGGGAGAGCCACGCGCCCCTGGGCGCGTATGACGTGCTCGAGCGCATGAACGCCGGCGGTGAGCGAAACGCCCCGCCCACGGCCTACCGGGCGCTGGATTTTCTCCTGAACCATGGGCTCGTCCACCGCATCGAGAGCCTGAACGCATTCGTGGGCTGCGCCATGCCGGGGGACGCCCACAAAGCCCAGTTCTTCATCTGCCGTGATTGCGGAAGCGTGGCCGAGACGGATAGCGAAAAAATCGGCGAGGCCATCGAAGCAAGCGCTATCCAGGCCGGTTTTCAGGTCGAAACGCCCGTCGTGGAAATCAGCGGGCAGTGCCCCGGGTGTAGCGATGATTAGCGGGCGACCCCCTCTCATCTCCGCGAAAAACATCCACCTGAGCTTCGGCGCGGGGCTGATTCTCCAAAACGTCGACCTCGAAATATCGGCGAATGAAGTTCTCACCCTCGTAGGACCCAACGGCGCGGGCAAAACCACGCTCGTCCGTTTATTGCTCGGGCTGCTCAAGCCCGATTCGGGTGAAATCCACCGCAAAGAGGGTCTCACGATAGGCTACGTGCCACAGGTGTTCGTGGTGGACCCCTCGTTTCCTCTCACCGTACGCAGACTGCTCAGCCTCACCCAAAAACCATCGCGCAAGCAGATGGAGGAGCACCTAGAGGAGGTGGGCGCCGCAGGCATGCTCGAGCAACCCGTTCAGAGTCTCTCCGGCGGCGAGCGCCAACGCGTCCTGCTCGCGCGCGCCCTGTTGCGAAACCCCGACCTCCTCGTTCTCGACGAACCCATCCAGAACGTGGACATCACCGGCCAAGCCGAACTCTACAACCTCATCGCGAAGATCAGGAACGACAGGGGCTGCGGCGTCCTCATGATATCGCACGACCTCCACGTCGTCATGGCGTTCACCGACCGCGTGGTGTGCCTCAACAAGCACGTCTGCTGTTCCGGGCATCCCGAAGCCGTGAGCAAACATCCCGAATACCTGGTCCTGTTCGGAACGCAAGCGGCGGAGAGTCTGGCCATTTACACGCACGACCACGACCACGTTCACGGGCCGGAGGGAGAGATCCTCCCCCTGAAGCCGGATGTGACCCACCATCACTCCCGAGGGGATGCCTGATGGAGGATTTTATGCTCAGAGGACTCATGGGCGGAGTCGGCGTCGCCATGGTCACGGGTCCCGTCGGTTGTTTCATCGTCTGGCGCAAGATGGCCTATTTCGGAGACTCCCTGGCCCATACCGCCCTGCTCGGCGTGGCGCTCGGGTTCGCCTTCGGGATCGACTTGAGGCTCGGCACCTTGGCCGCCTGCATCAGTCTCGCGCTGGTGCTCCTCCTGCTACAGAGCCAGAAGAAACTTCCCACCGATACGCTGCTGGGTGTTCTCTCGCACACGGCGCTTTCGGTCGGCATCATCGCCGCCAGCCTGATGGAAACGCTCCGGGTGGACCTGATGGGCTACCTGTTCGGGGATATCCTCGCGGTCGGCCCGGTGGATTTGTGGTGGATCTACACCGGCGGCGCGGCGGCGTTGTGTGCCCTCGCGTGGATTTGGCGCGACCTTCTCGCCATCACGGTGCATGAAGAACTCGCGGGAGCAGAGGGCGTCCAGACTTTCGGCGTCCAGCTCACCTTCATGCTCCTGATCGCCTTCGTCATCGCCATCGCCATGAAACTGATCGGGATTTTGCTGATCACCTCGATGCTCATCATACCGGCGGCGATAGCGAGGCGATTCTCCAAAACGCCCGAGCAAATGGCGGGCTTCGCGATCCTGGCGGGCATCGCCGCGGTGATCATCGGTCTATGGGCGTCCATCGAATGGAATACGCCCGCGGGGCCATCAGTCGTCGTGGCGGCCTCGGTGCTGTTCCTGTTCAGCATCTCCTGGGAGATACTGGCGCACAGAAATTCCTGAATCAATACGACCGCGTGGAACTCCTCGGAATGGTTCGGTTCAAGGTGGAATTTCTCAGGCGCGAGGACGCGGATTAGCAGAGGCGGTTCGCGAACCGCCCCTACGGGCTATTTCAACCCCTTTTTCACCCGTTGCAGTGCGCCTTTGCGGCGGTGGCGAACATGCCGGCGGCGTCGATGAGGTTTTGCGCGGGCACGCGCTCGTTGGGCAGATGCGCTTCAGAGATAAACTCGCCGGGGCCGAAGAAGACCCCCGGAATCCCGTTCTCGATGAAGAGCCTGAGCGCCCCCGGGGATTCGATGCCGGGCAGATACTCGTTCGGCCTGCCGCGCACGGCGGGGACGACCTCCCGCATGAGCCGGACGACGGGTTCGTCTTCAGCGATTTCGGTCACCTCGCGCGCCCCGCTGGGCATTATCTCCACCGATGCGTCGAATTCAGGATCATCCCCCGCGAGTTCGGCCAGAATGCCTTCTAACTTCTCCTTGACGCCCGCAGAGGTTTGCCCCGGCAGCATGCGCACGTCGAAGGTGGCGCTGCATCGCCCGCCCACCACGTTCACCGCGGAACCCCCCTTGATGGTGGAAAAAGCCAAAGTGCCCGGCCCCAGGAAGGGGTGCGGCGGCGGGGCGATGCGCTCCGCCCTGAATGCGCCGATGATTTTGGCCATTTTCTCGATGGCGTTGATCCCCTTCTCAGGCACGCTCACGTGCACCGAGCGGCCCCGCACCTTCACCTCGAAGAACACCCGCCCCTTGAAGGAGCGGATGATGTTGTTGCCCGTCGATTCGGTGTAGAGCACCATGTCGCCGTCTAGTTCCCTTAAAACGCCGTTGTTCACGAGCGATTGCGCGCCGTAGTAGTCGCCCTTTTCCCCGTCCGAGAGCAGGACCCAGGTGAGAGTGCCTTTCAGGGGGATTTTCTCTTCTTCTAAGGCCTTGAGCGCGCCGATGGTCGAGGCGAGCGCGCCCTTCATGTCGGCGGCGCCGCGTCCCCAGATTTCACCGTTTTTGAGTTCGCCGCTGAAGGGGGGAACCTGCCAGGCTTCCACCTCGTCCGGGTGAACGGGTACGGTGTCCATGTGGCCGCCGATGACGAAATGCCCGCCCGGGCCGCCGTCGCCGGTTTTGATGATAAAGTTGGGCATTCCCGGCTCGTATTCATGGGTGGTGACGTCATCGACGCCGATGGCTTTTAGTTCCGCGAGAATGCGCTCGGCCATGGCGGAGCAGTCCCCCGGCGGGTTTTCCGCCGGTATCCGGATCAACTCCTGAGCGAGGCTGACGACGTAGTCCCCATCCACGGGAACTGGTGCGATGGCGCTGTTCATGAAAAAACTCCTATCTGGTTGAAAAACCGTTGCTCCACGCCTGCCACGGAGCCATTACGTCCGGGGAGGCTCGATGAGAAAGTTATAAATTAAGCGCCAGGCGGCTCACGGTGATTTCCGTTTCCTCCAGAATTTCCGCCCTCGTCCGCTTTCCGCTCAAAACGGCGATTAACTCCTCGTGCAGGAGGTCCACGGCCTCATCCTTTGAGAGCTCGCCGCGCATGACGCCGCTGATGTCCAGATCGGTGTTCTCCGCCATGCGCGCGGCCGTCCGGGGGTTGGCCGTCACCTTGATGGTGGGGGAGACGGGATGGCCGATGGGGTTTCCGTTCCCCGTGTTGAATACGATGGCCTGCGACCCGCACGCCGCCAGCGCGGTGACGTTCTCGACCCCCGCGCTGGGAGCGTCCAGGAAGACGCAGCCGCGCTCTGTCGCCCGCTCGCCCGGAACGATGACGTCCACGATATCGCGCGTGCCCGCTTTTTTCACCGCGCCCAGGCTTTTTTCTTCAATCGAGGAAAGACCGCCCTGAATGTTGTCCTCCGTCGGGTTGCAGCCGATGATGTCCATACCCATCCCGTGGGCGTAGTCCATCGTGCGCGCGACCGCTCCCAGCAGTTTTTTCCGCACTTTGGCGTTCGCCGCCCGTCTGGCGAGAAGATGCTCGGCGCCGACGATTTCCATGGTTTCCGAAAAAAGCACGACGCCGCCTTGGTCCACGATTCTGTCCGCCAAGACCCCGGTGACCGGGTTGGCCACCAGCCCGCTCGTGGTGTCGGAGCCGCCGCATTCCGTGCCGAGGGTGACCTCGGACAGATCACACCGCCTGCGTCTTGCGGCGCTTAAGTGTTGATACAATTTCTGGGCGATTTCCACTCCGCGCGCCGCCGTCTGTAGCGTGCCGCCCGTCTCGTGGATGGTGAGGGTCTCGATGGGCATCCAGGGCGATGCCTCCGCCGCCACGTCGGCCACGTCCTGCGCGCTCTTGGGTTCCAGGCTCACGACGATGGCCGCCCCCACGTTCGGGTGGCCCGCCGTGCGGCCCATCACCCGGTAGTGCTGCCTCTCATCATCCCCAAAGAGGTTTCGGCCAAAAGTGGTGTTCACGATAACCGCCTCGCGCAGGAGTTTTCCGATCCGGCGCGCCAGGGGATTGGCGTTGTCCATCGCGCTCACGACGGCGAGGTGGTTCCTGGCCCCGGGCGGGCCGCTCGGCCGTTTGTAGCCCATGAAGGAATTTCCTACTCTTTTTCTAGGCAACCTTATTCTCCCGTATTGGTGAAAAATCCTGGGTTTCGCGCCCTTAATCATCGAACGGCGCGGGCCTGTGGTGGACGTTCACCTCCCGCGTTTTCAGGTACTCGATAACCCCGATGAGCCTTTCCACCACGGCCTCGTGGAAGGCGCGCCCTTTTTCCACCGACGCCGCCGTCGGGTCGCCGGATTGCCCCTGGTCTCCAATCTCGGCCCCGTATTCGCCCACCGTTTTGGGGTAAAAAAACCGGGGGGCGTCCACCGCCGGGTCCGTGATGTGGTGCGCCGTCATCCAATCAGGGTTGGGGTTGGACATCCGGGGCGTGGCTTTTTCCTGATGCACGAGGTGGGGATACATGTGAAGCGCGTGCGAGGTTTCCAGCTCGTCCGCGTGGCCCACGCCGCCGGGGGGAGTCGTCCTGATTTCCGCCACCTTGTCGAAGGCGATGATGCCCACGTCCACCACGGCGACCGCGGCCCCCGTCTTCTGCCGCATCTGGTTGACGGCGATTTCGAGCGGCGCCAGGTTGCCCCTTCTGTGCCCGTTCACCACGATCACCCGGTTGAAGCCGTGGTAGAGGATGCTCGCGATGATGTCGGTCACTATGGCGGTCAGGGTTTCGGGCCTGAGCGTTATCGTGCCCGGAAGCGCCATGTGGTTGTTGCTCCACCCGTACCAGAGGGTGGGGTAGACCAGAACGCCCGCCCGCTGCCCCGCGTCTCGAGCGACGTAGTGCGCGGCGAACGCGTCGTGGCCCATGGGCATGTGCGGGCCGTGCTGCTCCACGCTTCCCACGGGCAGGAGGGCCAAGTCTTGGCCGGAACCTAAATATTCGCGCACCTCGCGCCAGCTTTTCTCATGCGCCCAAGGGGTGGTGTCCATGGTTTTTCTCCTCTCGTGTTCGCTCGACGTTAAAACAGCAGGCTCCGCAAGCCCGGAAACAGCATGAAAACGCACACGCCCGCGCCAAGGCCCGCGAGCAGGTTTTTTCCCAAAGAATAGAATACACCCATGCAGACGGCCAGACCCGCGAGGCGGTCGATGAGATGCGTCTCGGTGAGCGCGCCGCCGGGGAGCAGGATGATCTTCATCATCAGGCCGGTGGCGATGGCGTAGGCCACGCAGGTCACCCACTCGAAGACGGGGCTGTCGTCATCTATCCGCCCCGCGATGAGCACGCCCATCCACCGCCAGGAATAGGTGCAGACGATGGCGATTCCCAGCAGACTCGCGGCGTCAGGCATGGCGCTTCCTCGCTCTGTCGACCGCGAAGGCGAGCGTTCCGGCCAGGACGCCGCCCGTGAGAAGCCCCCAGTTGGTGGAGGCCAGGTATCCCAGGGGCACGAGCGCGCAGCCTAAAACCACCGACAACTGAACCGATCGCTGGCTGCTCTGGGCGGCCAGCAGCAGCATGTACAGCGGCGTGATGAACACCAGCGATTGGCCCACCACGCCGGGCAACTGGTAGGCCATCGTGTAGCCGAACGTGGTGCCGAGAAGCCCCAGGGACATCGTGGCCGTCGTGAATCCGAAGAAATAGGCGGTGCGCAGGCTCCTGTCCGAGACGTGGTGGCTCATCTCGACGACCTGGACGAAGGAGGTGACCGAATTGACGTGGGCTATCCAGAATTGCACGGGCTGCAGACCCGGCCGGGCTCTCAGGAGCGGCATGGTGGCGATGGTCAAGGGGAACATCCGCACGTTGGCGATGGTGACCGAGGCGATGAGCGCGACTCCCCCGATGCCCGTGGCGAACAACTCCACGAAGGCCACCTGGCCCGGCGTGCTCCACAAGCCGCCCGTCATGCCCAACGCGATCAGGAGCGACACGCCGCTCTCCTTGGCGAGGGCGCCGAAGCCCGACATGGCGGCGAAAAGCCCGATGCCGGGGGCCTGGACGCAGTGTTTCATGCCCTGGCGAAAATAGGCTCCCCTGGTCTTGTCGGTGCGGCGAAAATCCATCAGACACTCATGATCTTTTCGAGTTTGTCGGCGGCCTTTAAGCCGTGGCCCGTCACCGGAACGACTATCGTTTCAGACGCCTTGATCTTCCCTTGCTCTCTCAAGAGTTGGGCCGCGGCGAACGCGACGGCGCTCGTCGGCTCCATCAGGATGCCGTTCCCGCCGAACTCCCGGAGGAGGGAGGGGAGCGTTGCGTCCTCGACAGCGATGAAACAACCCCCGCTCTCGCTCACGGCCTCGCGCATCTGCTTCCAGCGGACGGGCGCTGAGATGGAGATGCCTTCCGCCAGCGTGTCCTCAGGAGTGATTTCGGGGACGGTTTCGAGGTTTTCCTCCCACATCCGCACCATCGGCGCGCACCTCATAGCCTGGGCGGCGAAGATTTTTGGAAGTTTATCGATATAGCCGGCCCGGAGGAGTTCCGAGAAGCCCAGGTATGCGCCGATGAGCGCCGAGCCGTGTCCGGCCGGCGCGACGACGGCGTCGGGTGCACGGAAGCCGAGTTGTTCCCACACCTCGAACGCCCAGGTCTTGGTGCCGTGGTTGAACCAGGGGTTCCAGAAATGTGAGGCATAGAAGCGCTCCCTGGCGGCCTCCATGGCGGCGTCTGTGGAGGCGGCCCGGGGACCGGGTATTTTGTGAAGATTCGCGCCGTATGCGGTGATTTGCGCGCACTTGGCCGCGGAGGTGGAAGCGGGCGCGTAGATATCGCATTCGACGCCTGCGCGCGCCGCGTAGGCGGAGACGGCGGCGGCGGCGTTGCCCGAAGAATCCATCAGCACTTGCGTGAGTCCCCACTCCTTTATCTTGCTCATGAGCACGGTGGCGCCCCGATCCTTGAACGAGCCGGTGGGGAACAGGAAATCGAGCTTGCAGAGAATTTCCATATCCGAAAGAACGAGGGGAACGAGCGGCGTCATGCCCTCGTTCATGCTGACGATGTTCTCATCCGCAGCTATGGGAATCGCCTCTCTGTAGCGCCAGAGGGTGGCGGGGCGGGAGCTTAAGGATTCACGCGTGAAGATGCCGCTCGGCTCCACCTCCAGAGGCCCGCCGCAGGCGCACCGCCAGCGGGGGAGATTCGGGGGGTATTCCTCCCCGCAGTCGATACAGGCGAATTCCACGTTACTCATTTTCCGGACCCGATTCATCCATTATAGTGAGGGTAAATGACTCTTGAGGCTAAATGATTCCGCGCGTCTGCGTCCAGTCGCGCGGAGGAGATGCGCCCCGAAAATTTCAGGAGAGGGCAATGGTAACGGACCCCGGGTTTTTCCCGAAAGACGGCCGCACGGGCGACGCGGCGGCTTCTTTTTCCACCGATGAGCGCGACAGGCGGTGGAACGCGGTTCGCGCCGCCATGGATGAGCGCGGGCTCGATTGCCTCATCGTCATCGGGCGCGGCTCGAACGGCAACGGCAACACCCGCTGGCTCGACGGAGGCGATTACGGGGAGCGCAGCATGGTGTTTCCCAGAAAAGGAGCGCCCGTCACCTTCTGGCTCCTCCAGAACTGGGGCAAGTGGTACACCGAATCGTGCTTCGAGGGGGTGCGCTACCGGGGGCACGAAGAGAAGGTGAGCATCGTGGCCACCGACGCCATCAAGGAGTTGGGCTACGAGAGCGGGAGAATCGGAATCGTCGGCCTCATAGGCGGGGGGTACGGCGCCGAGGGTGCGATTCCCTACATGACGTACCAAAACCTCAAAAGGCTTCTGCCGGATGCGGAGTTCGCCGATGCTTCGGACATCCTCACGCGCCTTCGCATGATAAAGAGTCCTGAGGAGATCGCGATGCTCGAAAAAGCGGCCGAGATGGTGAACGTCGAGATAGACGCCGTGCTCGGCTGCTGCCGCCCCGGGGTGCGGGAGAGCGAGGTATACGCGGAGCTTTTCAGCGCGAGCCTGCGCGCGGGCGCGGAGCCGGGCCGCGATAGCTGGCTCATCCTCTGCTCGGGGAAGGGATATCCGGTGAACAGAAGACCTACGGACAGGATTCTGCGGACAGGCGACATGCTGTGCATCGGCTATTACGCGCGCTACGGGGGCTACTGGAGCCATCCGCACACCTCGATGTCGATTGGGCCGATGGATGAGGAATATGGGCCCCTGCGCGAAGCGGTGCTCAGGAGCGGTTACTACCATGAGATCCCCCAGGTGCACGGGGTGGGAATCGACGGCATCGAGCCGCTCATGACGACGATATGCGCGGGCGATATTCCCAGAAATTCCTCGTGGCGCGAGCCCTTCGTGGAAGGAAGCCTGTCTGAAAACCCCGAATGGCGCGAACTCGCGGGCGATCTCTACGGTTTTCTGGAGGATTTCGAGGTCGAGGAGAGCATGTCCCTCGCCGTCGAGGTGAAGGCCGCGTATGAGGACAGGATGTTCATCGTCTTCGGCCCCCAGGTGATCGTGGAGGAGAACGGCCCGCGGATCCTGACTCCCGACGCGATGGACGTGATCGAGTTGTAGATCAATCCCGACTGAGGAAGGAGGGATTGATCTTTCGTAGGGGTGGACCTATGTGTCCGCCCTCGACGCCAGGGAGCAAGATTCATACGATGGGGGGACATCTTGTAGGGACAGGTCGCGACCTGTCCCTACGGTTTCTGAATCCGCCATAGGCCGAATTGAAGATTGCCGTCATTCCGGCGCATGCCGGAATCCAGAGAATTTGTCTTTCGCCTTTCGTTTTCCGGCGTTGTTCCCGCTTGATCAAAGAAGGAACGAAACGCCGCGATATATCCATCTCATCGGTTCTGGTCAACCTTACGGTTGCCACTGGCATGCGCCGGAATGACGGTGGTGAATCCCGACCGGGGAGGGAGGAAATGCGGAATCCAGAAATATCAAGCGTCGGACGCCCGTAGGGGCCGCATATATGCGGCCCTTAAAGAAAACACCCGCCGCTCATCGGTCGGGTCGCATATATGCGGCCCCTACGGGCGGATGCGCAAGCGGGCGGACACGCAGGTCCGCCCCTACGACAGGCAACCCCTCCTTCTTCGGGGTTGTTGAAAACCCGGTCCTGGGAGCGAGCGCAAATGCAGTTCCTCCTTTCTCAGTCGGAACTGACCTCATCGGTCGCGTCAAGCCCTCGTCTTGCATGCCGCCGTATCGACCTCACCCTGAGTAGCCGCCGAAGGTCAAACGCGACTGAGAAAGGAGCGCTTGTATCGAAGGGCCCCGTTTGACCCTCCCTCCTCGGTAGGGTCAAACCCTCGATACGGCGCGCGAGCGCGCCTACTCGGGATGAGGGAGGTATTCGCCGCCAGGGCGGCGAATACGTCGCGGATCAAACGCGAGTGAGGAATGTCAAATCCGAGTGAGGAGCGAGGATTTGTTTGCCGACCGACGAGAGAGGTATTACGCGCCGGGGCGGCGAATGCGCCGCAGGCATTTTCCCCTTGAGGGGGTTTTTCAACAACCCCTCTTCGATTGGGTTTGACTCCGCATTCGCTCCGAAAAACGCGCGAGGCCAACTCTTCGCGTCGCCGTTTTATGAAAGAGACGTTTCCAGGCGTTTCTTGAGGGCGGGCAGAAAACCGCCGATTTCGATGATCTCTCTCAGCGCACCCGGCAACGGTTCCGATGCGCATTGAACGCCGCGGCTCAGATTCTCGACTTCTCCGGTTTCGAAATCAACGCGCACCTCATCCCCATCCTCCACGTGCGAGCCGATGTCGGCGAAGAAAGGGAGTGCGGGAAGCCCCGCCGCCACGATCATCCGGTAGGTGAAATGGGGAACGCTCTCGGCAATCAGGCCGACACCCAGGCCCGCCATTCCGAGGAGACCGTATATGTGCGGATTTCCCTGGCCGAATCGTTTCCCCGCCACCACGACGTCGCCCGGCTTCACGCGTTCCGGGAAATCGGGAATCAGATTCGTGAAAACGTGCTTCTTCAAGTATGCGGGGTCCGAGACGCGCACCCCCTGCACGAAGACTTTGGCGAATTCGAGGATGTCGTCATCGAGAGAAAGATTATCTCCGAATTTCCAGCAACGCCCCTGCATCGTCCAGTTCAAGGCGTCCTCCTCAGTCCAGAAACTCTCTGGGGTCTGCGATCTCGCCCCTCACGGCGGAGGCCGCCACCGTAGCCGCGCTGGCGAGGTAAATTTGCGCCTCCCGGCTCCCCATCCTCCCCACGTCGTTTCGCGTCACCGTGGCGATGCAGGTCTCCCCGTCCGCCAGGGGACCTCCCTTGCCGATGGCGCAGGGGCCGCACCCGGGCGGACCCACCATGGCGCCCGCCTCGCAGAAGATGTCCATCAATCCGTTCTCGACGCAGCGGGCGAGCACCTCCTGGCTGCCGGGCGTCACGATCATCCGCACGCCCGGGGCGAGTTTCTTGCCGCGCAGAATCCCGGCGGCCTCCGCCATGTCCTCATACTGATCCGCAGCGCACGAGCCCAGATAGGCCGCGTGAATCGGGAGGCCCAAGGCTTCCGTGAGCGGGGCCACGTTCTCGGGTCTCGGCGGAAGCGCGATGGTGGGCTCCATCTCGGAGAGATTGAACTCATAAGTTTCGGCGAATATGGCGTCCGGGTCGCTCCGGGTCGCTTGAAAGCCGTCGATGTTTCTGTCGCGCATCCACCGCGCCACGACTTCATCGGCAGGGATGATGGCGCTTTTCGCCCCGATCTCTATCGGCAGGTTGCAGAGCTTGACCCGCGCGTCGACCCCGAGGTGGGCGAGAGCCTCTCCGGCGTACTCGAAGACGCGGTAATCGGCGGCGTCGGGGCCGATTTCGTGGATGATGCGCGCGGCGGCGTCCCGGATGCCGACGCCCGGCGAGAGTTTTCCGCTCAAATCGATTCGAATCGTCTCGGGCGCCTTGAGCCAATGGCTGCCCGTGGCTAGCACGGCGGGGAACTCGAAGACGAGCGCCAGGCCGAGACAACCCACCGCGCCGTAGTTCGTGACGTGAATGTCATAGGCCAGGACGCAGGCTCCGGGCTTGATGATGCCGATTTCCATCGGAAAAACATGGCCCTGGCCGCGCCCCGCATCGAAAAAATGCTTTACGCCCCAGCGTTTTACGATCTCTCTTATCTTCTTGGCGCGATTCGCGACCGCGATGGTCTGGGGAATCGTGTCGTGGTCGAAGCAAACGAACACGCGCTCCGGGTCCCAGGGGCGTTCCACGCCGAGTTCGGTGAGTTGGCGGTCTGCTTCCACGACGTAGAGATCGTGAATCGTCGCCAGATCGGCTTCCGGGTAAACAATGTCGCCTGCGCGGAGAGTGTTTCGGCCCGAGGCTCTGGCCATGATTTTCTCTGTCAGGGTCATGCCCATGGCGAATCCCGTCTCTGATGGAGAGAATCGAGCCTAGCACCGGCCCAGAACGCGGACAAGCGCGAATCATTCGTATAGGGCGGGTGGGGGAGGTGGGAGTGTTCGTCAGGATGGCGGCCATCACTCGGCGGTAAGCGCGAATCATCCCGGTAAGCGCGAATCATCCCGGTAAGCCGCGCAAAGAGAGGCGGAATTTGATATGATGCGTTTTTTGATCACAACTGAAAATAAGATGTTTCTGCTTGGAGGAAAAAGCATGGGCTATGCAGAAGTTCACGGTCGCTCCCTCTCGGATGCGGAAGCGTTTTGGGCGGAGGCGGCGGAGGATATCCACTGGTATAAGAAATGGGACAAGGTGTTTGATGACTCGAACCCGCCCTTTTACCGCTGGTTCACGGGAGGCGAGGTCAATACCTGCTACAACGCGGTCGATCGACACGTCGAGGGGGGGCGGGCGGATCAACTCGCTCTGATATACGACACCCCCATCACGGGCGAACCCACCCAAAAGCTCACTTATCGCGAATTGTTGCACAAGGTGGCGCACTTCGCGGGCGCTCTCAAAGCCCAGGGGGTGGAGAAGGGCGACCGCGTCATCATTTACATGCCGATGGTGCCCGAGGCCACAATCGCCATGCTGGCCTGCGCTCGCATCGGCGCGGTGCACTCGGTCGTTTTCGGTGGCTTTGCGCCGAATGAACTGGCCACGCGAATCGAAGACGCGAAACCAAAACTCATGATATCCGCCTCGTGCGGGGTCGAGCCCTCGGGCGTCATCGCTTATAAGCCCCTGCTCGATGAGGCGATCGACATTTCTAGCGCAAAACCGGAAAAATGCATCATCTTGCAGCGCTCCCAGGTCGAGGCGGAACTCATCGAGGGCCGCGACATCGAGTGGAGCGATTCGCTCAAAGACGCAACCCCCGCGGGCTGCGTTCCCCTCGCCGCCACGGACCCCCTTTATATCCTCTATACCTCGGGCACGACGGGCGAGCCCAAGGGCGTGGTGCGGGACAATGGCGGCCACTTGGTGGCGCTCAAGTGGTCGATGCAAAACGTGTACGGCGTGGCGCCGGGCGAGGTGTTCTGGGCGGCGTCCGACGTCGGCTGGGTGGTGGGGCATTCCTACATCACGTATGCGCCGCTGATTCATGGCTGCACCACCATCCTCTTCGAGGGCAAGCCCGTGGGTACGCCCGATGCGGGCGTTTTCTGGCGCATCATCTCCGAGCACGGGGTGAAGGTTTTCTTCACCGCGCCCACGGCGTTTCGCGCCATCAAGCGGGACGATCCGGACGCCGATCTCATGAAGAATTACGACCTCGGTTGTTTCCGCACCCTTTTTCTGGCGGGAGAGCGCTCCGACCCGGACACGGTGCAGTGGGCGGAGGATCATCTGAAGGTTCCCGTCATCGACCACTATTGGCAGACGGAGAGCGGCTGGCCGATGCTGGCGAATTCCATCGGCATCGAGCAGTTGCCCGTCAAGTACGGCTCCCCCACGAAGCCGGTGCCCGGCTATGAATTTCAGGTTCTCGACAGCGAGTGCCGCGCGCTGGGCGCGGGTGAGATGGGCGCGCTGTGCGTCAAACTCCCCTTGCCGCCCGGGTGTCTCCCCACCCTCTGGAACGCGGACGATCGTTACATCGACTCCTATCTGAGCGAATACCCGGGTTTCTACAAAACAGGCGACGCCGGATACGTGGACGAGGAGGGCTACGTCTATGTGATGTCGAGGACGGATGACATCATCAACGTGGCGGGCCACAGGCTCTCTACGGGCGCGATGGAAGAAGTCTTGACGTCTCACCCCGACGTGGCCGAGTGCGCCGTCATCGGCGTGCAGGATCAACTCAAGGGCCAGCTTCCGCTCGGTTTTTTGGTCTTAAAGGCGGGTGTCGAGAAAAAAGATGAAGATATCGTCGGCGAGGTGGTGCAGCTCGTTCGCCGGCAAATCGGCGCGGTGGCCTCGTTCCGCCAGGCGACTGTGGTGAAGCGCCTGCCCAAGACGCGCTCGGGCAAGATTCTGCGGGGAACGATGTCGAACATCGCCGATGGCGAGGAATACAAGGTGCCGGCCACCATCGACGATCCGGCCATTCTGCCCGAGATCACCGAGGCGCTCGCCGGGCTGGGCTATCCCTTCGACTAGGCGGCGTCGAGAATTTTTGCGCGCAGGGTCGTTGTGTGAGCCGTTCCGATCACCAGGCTCTTTTTGCCGGATGAGTCCCCATGCACCGGTTCCGGAGTCAATCAGGAGCAAATCCTGGATGATTCTCTGATTTTGGAGGGTCAGTGCGGGGAGAGTCCGGGTGCGATGCCCTTTCCCGAGACCCCGGATGAAGTAGCGCCGCTCGCACCGTCCTTTTGTGGGGTAGTTTTGCTCAAATCCTTAGACCCGAACCTCCTGTCGTTCATCGCGGCGTTTTTCGTCGCCATCTCCCAGGTATTCTATCGAAAAGCGCTGATCCATATCGGACCGGGGATTGCGGCCATCGCGATGAACGTTCTCTCCGCGATGATGGCGTTCGTGATGCACCTCGTCCTGGATGACGAAATTTCATGGTCCCTGGAGGGCGTCATATGGTTCATGCTCATAGGCATCTTCGGTAGTTCGATCGGGCGGTACATGATTTTCGGGTCGATGCGCCTGATCGGCCTGGCGCGGACGCAGATTATGGTGCAGTCGGTACTGGTGTGGTCGGCGCTCATGGGGGTGTTCATACTTGGTGAGCGGTTCTCGGCGGGCGTAGCCGGCGGCACGTTGGCCATCATGGTAGGGGCCGTTCTCCTGGTCTATAAAAGAGAGTCCGCCAAAGAAGAGTCTGGCGAGAAGGATGTTTTACTCTTTTACTTTCTCGTTCCGGTTATCGCCTCTTTCCTGTTTTCCTTGACGTTTGTTTTCAGAAAATACGCCCTCGTCGTCTTGCCCTCGGAATCTTTGGGAATCGCGATTTCCACCATCACTGCGTCGGCCCTGCTCCTTCTCGCCATGCCGTTCACGAAGGAAGAAGGAGGCGTGAAAGACTTGAATTCCAGAGGGCTGGTGACGATTGCCTGCGGGGTCGTCGCGAATATAATAGCCGCCCTCTGCTTCTGGACGGCGTTCAGGGAGGGGGAGGTGGTGCAAGTGGTGCCCATCAACCGCCTCTCCGTCTTGTGGGTCATCCTCTTCTCGTGGCTGTTCCTGAAGAAACAGGAGAGCATCACCCTGCGCATCGTGATAGGCGGCGTCTTGTCCGTGGTGGGCGCGTTCGCGATTGCGTGGGGGAAGTGAGGGGAATCAGAAGGTGGGAGAGTTCGCGCCTATTTCTCCACCCATTTCGCGGAGAAGGGCACGTCTCCGCCCAGGACGATGCCCGCATCGGAATCCGCCCAGTCGGCGTAGAAAAGCAGCGCGGCCTCATAGCTGTTCGAGCGCGTATTGCTCGTGCGCGTGTGGGTGATGACCAGATGCGCCAGTTCCAGGGCCTTGGGCAGGCCCTTGGCCCAGATTTTGTGCGCCCCGTAGACGGCGTGCTGAATTTTCGCGCCGAATTCGGTGATTTTCCCGGGCGGCACGCTGCTGCCCGTCGGAGGGCCTCCGGGGTTGGGTGCTGATTCGAGTGGTTTCGAGATGTCGTGCAGGATGCACGAGGCGATGAGCAGGTCGCGGTCTATGGCGACCCCGTGGAGTCTTTCGGCGACCTCGGCCAGGGCGAGCGCCATCTGGGTGACGCCCTGAACGTGGCCGATGAGCGTCATGTGTTTTTCTTCTTTCAGGTTTTTGGGAATGTCCTCGAAACGCTCCCAGGCGGTCTCGGCGGCCAGGTCGAGCCAGATGTCGACTACGCCCTCGCGTAAAGCGGGGTCTTCGATTTGGTTCACTTCCGGGAAGAGCGCTCGAATCTCATCCGCGTTCGTCTGAATCGCCATCTTCTTCTCTCCGCTTGGTCTTTCTTACGGGTCCGGGACTTCGAGGCCGACGAGGGGGCCGAACTGCTGGCCGCCGTAGCAGTCGCCGTCTTCCGGATCGCAGGAGAACACGGGGCGGGGAATGGATATCTTGATCGCGCGCGCGGCGTCGTGGTGCACGAGCAGCACTTTCTCCTCGGTCAGATTGTAGAGGCGGCAAAACACCTCCTTGGTGAGGACGTTTGCGTTCACCACGCGCCGATAGGTCTCTTCCTCATCGAACATGACGTCGAACGTGAGGTTGAAGGGTCCTGCGTTTTTTGAGCGAATGAGTTTGGCGAGTTCGCCGAGCGTGGCCATCAGTTCGACACCTCCATCATCTCGGCCGGGAACATCTCGTAGGGGTCGTCCGGGTAGACGACGTGGTTCAGGTTGAAGCGATAAACGGGGCCTTTTTCGAGTTCCGCCGGCGTGAAGGGAAACGCCAGGGTCGAAATGAGGCCGCCCCACTCGGGAATGGGGTAGTGGAGCGCGAAATGGGCCAGGGTGGCCGCCATCGTGTTGGCGGATACCTGATCCTCCGCCGTAACCTCGAAGAGAACGCCCACCTCGTGCGGCATCCGGCCCGCCTCCGGTTCGAGCGTCCCCATCACGGCGTCGCGCCCGAATACGCGGATGTGGAGTTGATAGACGGGCGGTATCTCCCGGTCGGGGAAGATTTCCTGAACGCGCGTCTCGAAGCCCTCCCTGACCCCGTCGAGCCAGGAGTCCAGTTGCTTGAGTATCATGGGGTCGCGCACCCCGCCGATGATCACCGACTGGTAGCCGACGAGTTCGGCCCCTTCGAGCTTGATGGAATACCGCTCCGCCGTATGAAATTCGGACCCTCCCACGCGCACGGCGCGCTCGCTTTCCGCCGCGTAGGCCGAGTGGGTCGTATCGAGGACGCCCGCGGGTTCGGTGATACGGTAAGGGTCCGTGTTTTCATACAGCGTATGGGAGGCCACGCTCTGCGGGGTGCAGTACATCTGCGGGTTCAGCGGCTCGACCACGAAATGATCGTCGCGAATCCAGGCGAAACAGCCATCCGGCCGCGCGCGGTGCACGGCGCAGGCCGCGCCGCATTCGAGTATTTTGGCCGCGTGCCAGGAAAGGCCCCGGTCCGCACCCATTCGCACGGGGTGACAGGCGAAAACCGACGTGTCCGAAGCCCTGCCGGTCAACACCACGTCCGCTCCTTGGTCGAGCGCCCGGGCGATGGGTTCATCGCCCATCATGCCCACGATGTGCGCGCTCTTTTCGATTATCTCTTCATCGAGCGGGGGTGCCGGGTCGAGCGCCCGGATGCGGCCCTCCTTGTATTTTTTCTTGAGATACGCCTTGTCCTGTTCGCCGCGCACCAGTGCGAGATTGAAGCTCAGGCCCTCCTCGCGGGCGATTTCCAGGCAAATATCGCGCATCCACTCGAGCCCTGCGTCGCCGCCCGCCGTGCCGCATGACCCCACGATCACGGGGACGCCCAGGGTTTCGCGTCCCTGGAGCATGAGCTTCAGGTCGCGCTTGGTCGCCGAGCGTGAGAAATTCGGTTTTCCCGCGCCGAGAAAAGCCGGCCCGTTGTCCGTCGATCCCCCGTCGCAGGCGATGACGTGGGGTTTCATGGACAACCCGCGCTTAAAGGAGCTTTCGGGAAAGCCGGAGCCGATGACGCCGCAAGGGGAGAGTACGCGCGCTTCCAAGATTGAATTCACTCCATTCTGGTGAGGTTCATACGCATCCTGCGCAAGGAGATCGCGCCCCGAGCGGCCTTGGTGCCGGATGCCTTCCATGCCTATAAAGCGTAAGAGCATCCTACACCGATTTTTCCGGGAGAGAAAGAGAGCGAGGCGCAATATGGGAGCGCCCGCCTTTGTCATTCTCCTTCAAATTTTCTACGCACCGCCAGGAGAGCGGCGAGGTTGCTCGTCATCACGGGCAAGTCGGGGTAGCGGGCGTGAATCTCAGGTAAAGCGTCGACGGCGGGCAGGTTCGTGCAGGAGATGAAAAGACAGTCAGCTTTTTTCAAGTTCTGAGGGGAGAGCTTCTCGTCCGCGAATTTGAGGATTTTATCCGCCCGCGTGTTGCCGATCTCGATGTTGTCCGTCAGCCCCATGCCGTCTATCGAGAGAACTTCCAGCCCGTCTTCTTCAAGCGACGCGCGTATGGCCCCGTTCAACTCATCGATATATGGCGTGAGCACCACGAGTTTCCTCGCTCCCATTTCGGCGAATTCACGCGCAAGCGCAGAAAGAATGGTGACCGTCTCCGCGCCGGTTTGCTCTTCGATTTGCGCTTTTATTTTCTGGTCATGCGCCTGTCCGAAGAGTGCGCCGCCCGACGTACAGCCGAAGACGCAAAAATGGGGATGAACGGTCCTGAGCATCCGGTTCGCCTCGGGCAGGGATTCTTCGATCATGCGGATTTCGGCCTGCTTCGTCGTCTCATCGAGGAACATGCGGGAGGTGGCGGTGAAGACTCCCTCCGGCAGGTTCTTGTGAAAATCGCGCTCCATCGTGGAGTTCGAGGAGGGAACGAGAAGGCCGACGCGAAACGGGGTGTCATGTGTGGTGGTCATCGCGGCCTCCGTGGCGGATGGTGGATTCTGTGATTGTAGAATAATTCGGGCGCTGTCCAAAGCCCTCCCGGACCCGGGGCACGGCAGTATTTCATCGGTGCGCGGCGGAAACTCGCCTCGAAACCGAAGGTGTTGTAAAACTTGGGGTACCGCACGCGTCCGCTTGGAGTGAGCAGCAGGGCAGGCGGCGCGTTTTTAGGTATTGCGATGTGATCCTTGAAACAAATGTGAGGGAAGGTTGTGGATTTTCAACTCGAAGATTCGGACCGCATGCTCCAGCAGACGGCGCGCGAGTTGGCCTTAAGGGAATTCGCGCCCGATGCCTTCTCCTATGCGCGGACGGGCGAATACCCCCGGCGTTCGATGCAGGTGCTGGCCGAGCACGGCATGATGGGCATGACGGTGGCCGAACCCCACGGAGCGGGGCGCTCGATATTCGAGGCCTGCCTGGTGATGGAAGCGGTCTCCCAGGTGTGCCCCCACAGCGGCGACGTGGTGCAGATGGGGAACATGGGGCCCATCCGCGTGATAGACGAGTTGGGTTCCGCCGAGCAAAAGAAACGCTTTTTGCCCTCGATATGCCGGGGCGAGAAGATCATCTCCATCAGCATGACGGAGCCCGACGCCGGATCAGCCGCCACGGATTTACAAACCACGGCGGAATATGACGGCGAGAGCGTCGTCGTGAACGGCCGGAAGTGTTTCAGCTCCAACGCCCCGCACGCGGATTTGTTCGTCGTCTACGTCCGCTTCGGCCCCAGGCCGCGGGATTGCGGGGCCGTCGTGGTGGAGACGGGAACGCCCGGCTTCACGAAGGGAAAGACCGAGCATTACATGAGCGGGGAGGCGCACTGCGCGCTTCACTTCGAGAACGCGCGCGCGCCAAAGGAGAACGTGCTGGTGGATGCGGAGGGTTTTCAGGTGCTCATGCCCGTGTTCAACGTGGAGCGGCTGGGGAACGCCACGCGCTGCCTCGCCCTGGCGCAGGCGGCTTACGATATGACGGTCGCCCACACCAGCGAGAGGCGCCAATTCGGGCGCCCCTTGTGTGAGTTTCAGGGAGTGCAGTGGATGGTGGCGGACATGCGGGTCAAGCTCGAAGCGGCGCGCCTGCTCCTGTATAGGGCGCTCTCGAACGCGCGCGCGGGTCTGCCCTCGGCGCTGGAGACGACGAGCGCGAAACTCTACTGCAACGAGATGGCGCGCCAGGTGGCGGACGACGCGATTCAGCTTCACGGCGGCTATGGTTTTTCGACCGAGATGCCGCTCGAGTTTCTCTACCGCAAGATTCGCGGGTGGTCCATCGCGGGAGGCTCCGCCGAGATGTTGAGAAACCGCCTGGCTTCCCTGATCTATGAGCGCCCCTTCAGCCAGCGCCCGCCAAGAGCGTAATTTCTACTCGCCATGAATTTTAGGGATTTCGCCTGAGCATGCGACGCGCTACCCCCAAAGGAATCGAGGGTCTCCTCACGCCCGAGTCGATAGCCGTGGTCGGGGCGTCGGCGAATTTGGAGCAATTCAACGGCCGCGTGGTGAAGAACCTGCTTCGCCACGGTTTTTCGGGACGGGTATATCCCATAAATCCCAAATACGAGGAAGTGGCCGGACTGCGCTGCCGGCCGCGGCTCGACGCGCTCCCCGAAGCGCCGGACGTCGCTTTCATCACCGTAGGAAGAGAGAGAGTGGCGGGCGTTCTGGCCGAATGCGCCGAGTCGGGAGTGGGCGCGGCCATCATCTATACCGGCGGGTTTTCCGAGGCGGACGAGGCGGGTGCGGGCCTGGAAGCTGACATTCAGCGCATCGCCCGGGATGCCGGCATCCGCGTTTGCGGGCCGAATACGGCGGGCGTTCATAATTTTCATCATAATTTTCATTTGGCGGGCTTAATCGCGCTCGACGTGGAGGAGATGCTGCCGGGGCGCATCGGGGTCGTCTGCCAGAGCGGGAGCATCGGCGGCGCTTTGCTCTCTCGCGCGACGCAGCGCGGCATCGGGTTCAGCTACCTGATCTCCTGCGGCAACGAAATGGATCTGGAGGTCTCGGATTATCTCGACTATCTCATCGACGATTCCCACACCCACGCCGTCGCGGTCTATCTCGAAGGGGTGCGCGACGGGGAGAAATTCAAAAAGGTTCTCGAAAAAGCGCTGCGCCGGGAGAAGCCCGTGGTCGTGCTGAAGGTGGGCGAAGCGAGCGAGGGTGAACGCGCGGCCTTGAGCCATACGGGGGCCATGGTGGGTGAGGACAGGGTGTATGAGGCGCTGTTCCGGCAATGGGGCGTTGCGCGGGTGGATGACCTCGAAGCGCTTTTCGAGGTCGCGCACATGTTTTGCGTCTCGTCGAGACCTGCAGGAGACAGGGTGGGGGTCGTGACGACGACGGGCGGGGCCGGCGCCTTGATGGCCGATAAATGCGGGATGCTCGGCCTTCAGGTCGCCGAGATGGATGACGCCCTGCGCGCGCGGATAAAGGAAAAACACCCCGCGTTCGGACGGATAGAGAATCCGCTCGATACCACCATCGCGGACATTCATCTGTATTCTGATTTTCTCGAATCTTTTCTCGAGAGCGGCTCTTTCGACGCGGTGATCCCCATCGTGGGTTCGAGCGCGCAGTTCAAGCCCGAGATGGGGGTCGAACCCATCGTCCGGTTGAAGCGGACGAGCCCGGATGTTCCCATGCTGGCCTATTTCAATCCCCATGCGGAGGATGCGCACAGGCTTCTTGCGGGAGAGGGAATCGCCTCTTTTCAGTCCATCTCGGGCTGTGCACGCGCGGCGGCGGCTCTGGTGCGGTATGCAAAAGTTTTGAAGAGAAGAAAAAAGAGCGCGCCGCGGCCCGCTTATGAAGCGCCATCCCCCTCGGTTGTGGAGATCCTGTCGAGCGCTGGATCACTGAATGAGGCGCAATGTCTGGCGCTCGTTCGAGATTTCGGTTTGCCCGTGGTGGCCCATCGGTATTGCCGCACAGAAGAAGAGGTGCGCCGCGCAGCGAGGGATTTGCGCTTTCCGCTCGTTTTGAAGGGGGTGTCCTCGAAAATTCACCACAAGACGGAATGGGGGCTCGTGAAAACGGGCTTAGGCGATGAGGCGTCGCTCGAAGCCGCCCTCTCTGAAATCACGAGCCTCTGGGAGAAATGTGATCTGGAGGGCTATCTCCTTCAGGAGCAAGTCGAGGATGGCGTCGAGTTCTTGTTGGGCGTGAGAAAGGACGCTCAGTTCGGTCCGATGGTGACGATTGGCCTGGGCGGGAGGGACGTGGAACTGCTCGACGACGTGAGCGCGCGCGCAGCGCCCCTTGTGCTTGATGACGCCCACGAGATGATGGATGAGCTTAAGAGCAAAAAGATATTCGGGAGCCACCGGGGGTGCGGGCCGCTCGACACGGAAGCCTTCGCCGAGGCCATCCGCCGCCTGGGAGAGGTCGCTTTCGCTCACCGTGAGCAGATTGAGGAGATTGATTTGAACCCCGTTTTTCTGCGCGAGGCGGGCAGGGGATGCCTCGTGGCGGATGCGCTCGTCATCACCGGAAACTCCGCCTGACGCCGCGTTTCGCCCACTATTTAACGCCTGAAAAAGGCCCCCGCCCATGCGTCGAAAATCGCCGATTGACTTTGCATTCAACAACATTTAGTGTTTTCCCTACCCTGGATTGACAAAGCTCCAGTGACATTTTTCGACTTTGTTTCTTCCTGGTTTCGTAAGGGGGAGGGTCGATGAGCGCGCTTCTTGAAATCGAGGACTTGAACACCCATTTTTTTACCTCCTCCGGCGTCGTCAAGGCCGTCAACGGCATCTCCTACGACGTTCAGGAAGGCGAGACGGTGGCGATTGTCGGCGAATCGGGCTGCGGGAAGTCCGTGAGTGCGCTCTCTGTTCTCGGTCTCATCCCGAACCCGCCCGGCCGCATCGTCGGGGGAGCGATACGCTTTCTGGGCGATGATCTGATTGGGCTCGACGATCTCCAGATCAGAAACATCCGGGGCCGCCAGATCGGCATGATCTTTCAGGAGCCGATGACCTCCCTCAATCCCGTTTTGACCATCGGATTACAACTCACCGAGACGATGGAGCATCACCTCCGCATGGAAAGAGCCGACGCGGAGAGAAAAGCGGTCGAATATCTCCGCCTCGTGGGTATATCCGAGCCTGAGCGGCGTATTCGGCAATATCCCCATCACTTAAGCGGCGGGATGCGGCAAAGGGTGATGATTGCGATGGCGCTTTGCTGCGAGCCGAAGCTCATCATCGCGGATGAGCCGACGACGGCGCTCGACGTCACCATCCAGGCCCAGATTCTGGAGTTGATGAAAAACCTCACCAAGCGTCTCGGCGTGGCGCTCATCATCATCACGCACAACCTCGGCGTGGTGGCCCGGTATGCGGATCGCGTGAACGTCATGTATGCCGGAAAGATTATCGAGCGCGGTCTTGCGGCGGACATCTACCGCGAACCCAGACATCCATACACCCTGGGGCTGCTGAGTTCCGTGCCGAGGCTCGATCAGCCCAGACAAAAGCGCCTGGATCCCATCGACGGGCAACCGCCCGACCTCACGCGCCTGGGGGAGAGTTGCTCTTTTCTGCCACGGTGCAAGTTCGCCGTGGGTAGATGCGCGAGTGAGATGCCGCCGCTGGAGACTGTGGGAAACGGGCATCTCGCCGCTTGCTGGGAAAAGTACAATCTTGAAACGGTGAAAGGATGAGCGAATGACTCATGACGCGGCCACCCTCGAAAATGATGCTCAACTCTCCCGAAACGGGGGGCTTGGCGACGTGCTCGTGGACGTCAAGGGCCTCAAGATGCACTTTCCCATAACCGAGGGCATCGTTTTCAACAAGCTCGTCGGCCTCGTGAAGGCGGTGGACGGCGTGGATTTCCACATCAGGCGGGGCGAGACGCTGGGTCTCGTGGGCGAGAGCGGCTGCGGCAAGACGACGACGGGCAGGTGCATTCTTCAACTCGAACGACCCACGGAGGGCGAAATTTTTTTCGACGGCGTGGATTTGACGAAACTCGATCAGGTGGCGCTGCGCGAGTATCGCCAGAAGATACAGGTCATCTTCCAGGACCCTTACAGCTCTCTGAACCCGCGCATGAAGATCGGCGAGATGATAGACGAGCCCATGTACGTCCACGGCATCGAACCCGACGCCCGGAAGCGAAAGCACGCAGTCAGCGAACTGCTCAGCGTCTGCGGGCTCAATCCCAAGATGGCGGATAGATACCCTCACGAGATGAGCGGCGGGCAGCGCCAGCGCGTGGGAATCGCCCGGGCCTTGAGCCTTAAGCCCGATTTTATCATCTGCGATGAACCCGTCTCGGCGCTCGACGTGTCCATTCAGGCGCAAATCATCAATTTGCTCGAAGATTTGAGAGACGAATATAATCTGACGTACCTGTTCATTGCGCACGATTTGAGCGTGGTGCGCCACCTTTGCCACCGGGTGGCGGTCATGTATCTGGGCCGGATCGTGGAATTGGCGGATTGTGATGATTTGTACGATAATCCGATGCATCCCTATACGCGGGCGCTGCTTTCGGCCGTTCCGGTGCCGGACCCCGAAGTCGAGCAAAAACGGGATATCAGAATCGTCGCGGGAGAGGTGCCCAGCCCGATAAACCCGCCGGCGGGCTGTGTGTTTCATCCCCGGTGTCCTATCGCGGTGGATAGCTGCTCTAAAGAGGTGCCTGCGTTGCGGGAGTTGAGGCCGGGCCATTGGGTGGCCTGTACGGAAGTCTGAAATTTTTTGGATTTGTTGTTTCTCTTGTTTCATGACTTGATTTGGGATGTACGAATTTTACCCGAGGACTTAAAAAGGAGGCATCCATATGTTTAAGACCTGTTTTAAAACCTCACTTATCTTGGCGGCGCTGTTCGCTCTGGCGCTCTGGAGTTTTGCTCCACCCGCCGAGGCGGCTCCCAGGAAGGGCGGCGTTCTCAAATTCGTCGTCGGCAGTAAGATTCCCTCATACGACGGCCACATCGAATCCACCTTCGGGATGATTCACCCGCTTCGTCCCTTCTACAGCCTCCTGATTCGCGTGAATCCGGATAACCCCGCATCGCCCACGGATTTCATCTGCGACGTGTGCGAGGGCGGGGTGCCGAAGCCGACCGAAGGGCACACGAAGTACACCTTCAAAATCCGCAAGGACATCTCGTTCCACAACGGCCAGAAACTCACCTCGGCGGACGTGAAGGCGACCTACGATAAGATCATCAGCCCGCCGAAGGGCATCGAGAGCAACCGCAAGGCGTTTTTCAGCATGGTGAAATCAGTCACCGCACCGGACCCCGAGACGCTGGTTTTTAAGCTGAAATACCCCACGGGCGCCTTCGTTCCGGCGCTCGCGCTTCCCTACAACTTCATCTACTCGAAGGCCGACCTCGACAAGCACGGCTACAGATGGCATCAGAAAAACGTGAACGGCACGGGCGCCTTCACGTTCGTGCAGCACCAGCCGGGCGCGTTCGTCGAGGGCAAGCGCTACGCCAAATACCACCACAAGGGAAAACCCTACCTCGATGGTTATCGGGCGATTTCCGCGCCCAAGATGGCCATTCGCCTCCAGGCCATTCGGGGCGACCGCGCGGCCATCGAATTTCGCGGATTTCCGCCCAAGGCGCGCGATGATCTCAAGAACGCGCTGGGCGATAAGCTCACGGTCCAGGAAAGCGACTGGAACTGCAATCTCATGGTGACGCCCAACCACAAACGCAAGCCTTTCGACGACGCGCGCGTGCGCCGGGCGCTTACGCTGGCGATTGACCGCTGGGGCGGCTCCAAATACCTCTCTCGCATCGCCATCGTGAAGACCGTGGGCGGCGTGGTTTTTCCCAAGCATCCCCTGGCGGCCACGAAAGAGGAGTTGACGAAAATCGCGGGCTACTGGCCGGACATCAACAAATCCCGCGCCGAGGCCAAGAGGCTCCTCAAGGAAGCCGGCTTCCCGGGCGGCTTCGAGTTCACCCTGCATAACCGGGGCGTGGATCAGCCCTACAAGGTCGTGGGCACCTGGGTCATCGACCAGTGGCGGAAAATCGGGCTAAAGGTCAAGCAGTGGGTGCAGCCCTCCGGGCCTTTTTACGCCACGCTCAGAAAGAAGAAGAACTTCGACGTGTCCATCGACTTCAACTGCCAGTCGGTCATCAATCCGCTGGTGGACGTATCGAAATTCATCTCCGACGACAAGGCGGGCAACCAGTATGCGCAATACCAGGATCGCCAGCTCGACAAATGGTTCGACGAGATGAACCGCGAGCCCGACGTGAAGAAACAGCGCGCCATCATGCGCAAGTATGAAAAGCGCGCCCTCGATGAGATGGCGCACCAGTTCGTGACGCTCTGGTGGTACAAGATCAACCCCCACCGAAGCTACGTGAAGGGTTGGAAGATCGCGCCGAGCCACTATCTGAACCAGCATCTGGATAACGTCTGGCTCGACAAATAGGCCGCATCGTCTCCCTCGCCGCCCGGATCGCCGGGGTGGTGGGGGAGGGCGGCCCGGGGCCGCACGTGGCCTGAAACGCAGGGGCGCAGGAAGTGTACAAATATACGCTCAAGAGAATTTTGCTGATGTTCCCGACGCTCCTGGGAGCGGCGGTGCTGGTGTTCTTCATGCTCCGCCTGATACCGGGTGACGTGTGCGAACTCCGCATGGCCGGCTCGGGCATGTACGTGGACAAGGAAGCGATAGCGACGTGCCAGCAGAACCTGGGCATTGACGCGCCCATCTACGTGCAGTTCATCGACTTCATCACGGGATTCTTCACGTTCGACCTGGGCAACTCCATGTGGACGGGCAAGCCGATTCTCTACGAGGTCGGCCTTAGGTTCGAACTCTCCTTGCAGGTCGCCATCATGGCGACGCTCACGGCCATCCTCATCGCCATTCCGCTCGGCACGATATCCGCCATCAAGCAGGATACCTGGATCGACTACGTCGTGCGCTCGATCAGCATCGCAGGCATCGCCATGCCCTCGTTCTGGCTGGGCATTCTCATCATTCTCGGCCTTTTGATCATGACGCAAAAATTCTTCGGCGACCCCTGGATGCCGCCGATTCACTATACCCCGATATGGGAGGACCCGGTGGCCAACATATCACAGTTGATATGGCCGGCCGTCGCGACGGGTTATCGATACTCCGCCGTCGCCACGCGCATGACGCGCTCGGCCCTTTTAGAGGTCCTGCGCGAGGATTATGTGCGTACCGCACGCGCGAAAGGGTTGCTTGAGAAACTCATCATCAACCGCCATGCGCTCAAGAATTCGCTTCTGCCCGTGGCGACCGTCATCGGCCTGGAGTTCGCCTTCCTGATGGGCGGGCTGGTGGTGACCGAACAGGTCTTCAACTTGAACGGCCTGGGGAAACTCTTCGTCGAGTCGGTGACGAACCACGACTACACCATGACGCAGTCGCTCGTCATGCTCGTGGCCGTCGTCTTTATATTTACGAACCTGTTCATCGACATCCTCTATGCGTGGCTCGACCCGCGCATACGCTACAGCTAGGAGATTTCGCCATGGCGTCCCCCACCGACCTTGCCGTCTCCGAGATGGATTTCGACGCCGTCCCCGAGCGCTCGCTGTTGAGCAAGCTCAAGGATACCGCGAGGAAGAAGCCGCTGGGCGCGGTGAGCGCGTGCGCCGTCTTCGTGATGATCCTGCTGGCCGGTTTCGCGAACGTCATCACCTTCTACGATCCGGTGCAGAATGCCTTCGACAGCATGCACGTCGCCCCGAGCGTCGCGCATTGGTTCGGGACGGATCAGTTCGGGCGCGATATTTTTACGCGCATCGTCTTCGGCGCCAGAACGGCGCTGTTCATCGGCTTTTCGGCCTCCATAATGGGCTCCACCGCCGGCCTCGTCCTGGGTGTGGGGAGTGCGTATTTCGGCGGGCGCTTCGACCTCATCTTTCAGCGCTTCATGGATATCTTCATCTCGTTTCCGCTCATCATCATGGCGCTCTCGGTGGTTTCCATCTTCGGCACCGGAACGCAGAACGTGATTTTCGCCATCACGATTCCCTTAATCCCCAGATGCGCCCGCGTGGTGCGCTCGAGCGCGCTCTCCATCCGCGAGATTCCCTACGTGGACGCCGCCCGGGCTCTCGGCTTCGCGCACGTGCGCATCATCTTCCGGCACATGATCCCCAACGTCATGGCGCCCTATCTCATCATGCTCACTGCTTTCCTCGGCCAGGCGATACTGCTCGAAGCCTCACTCTCCTACTTAGGTCTCGGCGTACAGGAACCCACCGCCGCCTGGGGGTTGATGCTTCAGGGAGGGGCTGAGGAATACGCCGAAAGCGCGCCGTGGATTCCCGTTTTCCCCGGTCTCGCCATCACCGCCGCCGTCTTCGCCTTCAACCTCTTCGGCGACGCCGTGCGCGATACGCTCGACCCCAGACTGCGCTCCGAATAGGTTTTATACGGGCGACGCTCTCCATCATCCTGCATTTCGGGGCCATGCGCGGGCGATTGAAAAGCTGAGCGGTATTCTATTCCAAGGACATTCACATGAACGTAGGGGTCATGCGATTCCCGCGCGGGGCTGCGAAAAACTGCGTGTGCCGGACAGGGCGATGGGTTTTCGGGAAAAGAGACGAAAACCGCCGCGCGAGGTGCCAGCGCCCGCCTCGCATGGGCACCGCGCTAAAGATTCTTGAGTTGCCGGTTTCTTTTGCGCTCTTTTTTGGGCGCGCGCCTGGGGTTTCCTTTTTTCTTCGTGTCGTGCCTGGGCGTTCTGGATGGCTCATCTTCTGGCGCGTCATCTTCCATGAAGGCCGCCTGATGGAGCCGATCCCGGAACTCGCCCGTCCGCACGACCGCAGACGCGAAGGGTGCCGCCGCCTCGCCGAGCGCCCTGTCCGAGGTGACGAGAACCGCTCCCCTATATTTGTCTTTTAAGAGACGCAGGATAAGCGCGTCGGCGATTTCGTGTCTGGAGAACAACACCTCCACGCCGCCCGGGCTTCTCCCCCCTCGGTCATGGTGGGATTTGCCGTCGAACACGACGGTAATCTGGGGATTTCCCTGAGAATTCCTGCGGTAGCTCTGGAGCATCTCGACGAGGCCCTCGCGCCCGGCTTCCAAATCCTGATGAAGAACGCGCCTGAGTTCGGCGATGGCGGGTATGAGGTTGTATCCATCGATGACGAGCCGCATGACTTTTCCCCTGCTCCCGCGCTGCGCTCAAAAGGGCTGAAAGAGGACGTCCATGAGTTTTGTTGCTTTTTGCGCGTCTCCCTGAATGCGTAGAGAGCCATTCTCGATTTTCTGCGCGCGATTCGCCCGGCCCGCGCACAAGAGCACCATGTCGCTCGCAGATGCGGAGAAAGCGGCGTCGGGCGCCTCAGATAGACCCTCCGTGGGCGATGCTTCGCCACCTGCTATCGCCATTTCCCATGCCGCCCCGGGTGCCGTCGTCTCGAAGCGAAACACACCCGTAATTCCAGTAGGCGCGGCGCGGTTGACGTATATGGGAAGCCTCGTTTCGAGGATCGCCACGAGCGCGCCCAGAGATTCGGTCTCAAGCGGTGAGTCGGGCCGGTTTTCCAAATCCCAGCCGTGAAGCGCCACTTCGTAGAGGCGCTGATCGGGAAAAGTTCGCACCCGTGTGTCGCCCTTCCGGTGCCAGAGTTTTCGGTCCAGATCGCCGGGTTCTAAGCGCGTCAATTCATCCTGGAGCGCGTCCTGGCTTTGCTCTATCCAGTCGATGCGCTCTTGGGAGGGCATGGCGATGGATTTTCGGGTGATGGCATCGCGCGCCGCCTGAAATTCCGCCGGCGTCCCGGCCCCGAGAGAGAGGATGACCTCTCCTCTGCGCGTCGCCCGGATACGCTCGGCATAGGAGACGGCCCCTCCCGTCATGTGGCCGATGAGCTGGGCCGCGTTCCATCCCGGGCAGAAGGTGGGCTTCAGCCAATCGGCATCTGAAAGCGCGCGAAGATGGGCGATAAAGCGCGCGCTCTCGTGCGCGAGCCAGGGGATCGAGGGCAGAAGCGGGGCGCTATTCAATTTGAAATCGCTACGGACATGAAAATCGCCCGCAAGTTATGCGGGCGATGGGAGGAAAACACGTTTTGTCGGGGAATATGCACGCCCGCAAGGGAGGCGTTAGTTGCCCGAGGCGCGGATCCAGGCCTTGCCGATGGCGCGCGCGGCATAGACGCCGGCCAGATGGCGTCTGAAATCCGCCCCGGCGTAAAAATCATCCAGCGCATCGACGCCCTCACCAGCCCCCGCAGCCGCCTTGCGAATCGACTCCGCGCTCGGCGCGCTGCCCATGAGGGCGTCCTCGACGTTTGTGGCCCGATAGGCGGGCGCGGCCACGCCCGTCACGCCCACGCGGATGGATTCGACAGAGCCGTTTCCGTCCAGTGTGAGTTGAGCCGCCACGCCGCAAACCGCGAAGCCGCTCGCCTGTTGCGCCGCCTTGAGATACGCACTTCCGCCCCGCGCGGCCGGAGCCGGTATGCGAACGGATGTGAGAATCTCGCCGGGGGCGAGGGCCGTTTCATACGTGCCCGTGAAGAAATCATCGATTACGATGACGCGCTCGCCATCCGCGCCTGCTGCGGTTATTTCCGCTCCCGCCGCGAGTACGGCCGCCGGGTAGTCGGCGGCGGGGTCGGCATGGGCGAGAGAGCCGCCCAGCGTGCCCCGGTTCCTTACCTGCACGTCGCCAATCGAGCCCGCCGCTTCCGCGAGGGCCTGGCATTTTTCCTGCACCAGAGATGAATTCTCGATTTCGGCGTGGGTCGCCATCGCGCCGATGCGAACTCCGCCCTCAGACTCGGTGATGCCCGAGAGGCCCTCGATGTGGGCGATGTCGATGAGGACGCCCGGGTCGGCGAGCCTCGCCTTCATCACGGGCAGAAGGCTATGGCCTCCGGCGAGGACTCGCGCTTCCTCTCCATGCTCCCCGAGTTGCGCGAGAGCGTCTTCTAGCGATTGTGGTCGAACGTAGTCGAAAGAAGCTGGAATCATTCTTAGGCCCTCTTCTCGGCGATGGCGCGCCACAACCTCTCGGGGCGCAGCGGCATGTCGATGTGCGTGATGCCGAATGGCGAGAGAGCGTCGAGCACGGCGTTCACTACGGCGGGTGTCGAGCCGATGGTGCCGGCCTCGCCCACTCCTTTCGCGCCGAGGGGGTTCACGTCCGTCGGCGTGGTGGTGTGCAGAAGCTCGAAGCGGGGCAGCCTGTTCGCCTTGGGAAGGGCGTAGTGCATGAAAGATGCGTTGAGCGGCTGCCCGCCCTCGCCGTAAATCATCTCCTCTTCCAGAGCCTGTCCCATCCCCTGGGCGATGCCGCCGTGGATCTGTCCGTGCACGAGCAGCGGGTTGATCATGTTGCCCACGTCGTCCACCGCCACGTAGCGGAGAATCTCCACCTCGCCCGTTTCCGGGTCGACCTCGGCCAGGACGATGTGCGTCCCGAAGGGGAAGGTGAAGTTGCTCGGCTCGAAGAAGTGCGTCTCCTCGAGGCCCGGGTCGGTGTCTTCGGGAAGCGCGATGGCGCTGTAGGCCATCATCGCGACCTCGGCGAAGCCGGCCGATTTCTCGGGCGCGCTCCTGACGAATACCTTGCCGTCCTCGAATTCGATGTCGTCCTCGTCGGCCTCGAATTCCATCGCCGCGAACTTGGCCATTTTGGCCCGCACCTTGTCGCGCGCGTAGACGACCGCCGAGCCGCCCACCACGGTGCCCCGGCTGCCGAAGGTGCCCACGCCGTAGGGAACCACGTCGGTATCTCCGTGGATGACGGTCACGTCGTCCACGGAGATGCCCAGCCCGTCCGCCACGATCTGGGCGAAAGAAGTCTGCTGGCCCTGTCCGTGGGGCGATGCGCCCGAGAACACGGTGGCTTTGCCCGTGGGCTCCACGCGCACGCGCGCGCTCTCCCAACCCTGGCCGCCCAGTGCGGCGGAGGGTCCCATGCCGCATATCTCGACGTAGGTGGAAAAGCCGATTCCCAGATACCTGCCGTCTTTTCTGGCTTCTTCCTGCTGCGCGCGCATGGCGGGGTAATCCGCCGCTTCGAGCGCGCGGTCGAGCGCCAGGTGGTAATCCCCGCTGTCGTAGCTGAGACCTGCGGACGTGCTGAAGGGGAACTCGGATTTATCCGGGAAATTCTTGCGCCTGATATCCACGGGGTCCATGCCCAGTTCTATCGCCGCGATGTCCATCATGCGTTCGAGAATGTAGGTCGCCTCGGGCCTGCCCGCGCCCCGGTAGGCGTCGGTCGCCACCTTGTTGGTGAATACGCCGGTGGCGTTCATCTCGATGTTCTCGATTTTGTAGGGGCCGGGAAGCATGAGGCCCGTCAGCGTGAAGATGGCCACGGTGAGCAACTGGTAGTAGGCCCCGCAATCGGCCAGCACGTTGTAGCGGAACGCGGTGACGGTGCCGTCGCTCTTGAGGCCCATTTCCACCTCGCCCACCTGGCCGCGCCCGTGGATGGTGGTCATGAAGTTCTCTGAACGGCTTTCCACCCACTTGATCGGAAGGCCGAGTTCGCGCGTGACGTAAGCGGCGAGCGCCTCTTCGCGGTAGATGTTGAGCTTGCTGCCGAAGCCGCCGCCTACTTCCGGCGCGATGACGCGCATGCGGTTCTCGGGCATACCGATCTGGAGCGCCACCAGCGTGCGCACCTTGTGGGGCACCTGGGTGGAGGTCCATATCGTCATCTTGTCCTCGCCGGGGAGGTAGTGCGCCAGAACGCCTCTGGGCTCCAGTGCCAGCGGGGCGACGCGGGCGTTGGTGATCTTCTCCTTGACGATGACGTCGGCTTCCTGGAAGCCGGCTTCCACGTCGCCGCCGGCGATCCCCCATTTGAACGCCTCGTTACTCTCATAGGCGTCGTGCACCTTGGGCGAGCCGGGCTCGAGAGCCTTTTCCAGGTCGACCACGGCGTCGAGCGGCTCGTAGTCGATCTCGACCAATTCCGCCGCGTCCCATGCGCCGTAGCGCGTCTCGGCGATAACCGCGACGACGGGTTCGCCGGCGAACAGGACTTTTTTATCGGCCAGTATCGGTTGTTCCGGCACCTTGGCGTCGGGCACGAGGCCGCCCACGGGAACGGGGCCGATGCCCTTCGTCTCCTCGTGCGTGTAGACGGCTACGACGCCGTCCGCTTCTTTCGCCCTGGAAATATCGACCGAGCGTATGGCGGCATGGCCGAAGGGGCTTCTCACCACTGCCATGTGCAGGGTGCCGGCAGGGTTGAAATCGTCCACATAATGGGCGAGACCCTGAATGAGACGCGGATCGTCTCGTCTTTTGATGGGCGCGCCGATGAATTTGGGGGCTTGGGCCATCTCTTATCCCCTCATCTGAGCCGCCGCCGCTGAAATGGCGTCGACGATGTTTTGATAACCCGTGCAGCGGCAAATGTTGCCTTCTATGCCGTGCCTGATTTCCTCGTCCGTCGGATCGGAGTTGGACGCGATGAGCTGGTTCGCCGTCAGGATCATGCCCGGCGTGCAGTAGCCGCACTGAAGGCCGTGTTTCTCCCAGAACTGCTCCTGCAAGGGGTGGAGCTGCTCACCGTCAGCGAGCCCCTCGATGGTCGTGACCGCACAACCATCCGCCTGCGCGGCCAGGACGGTGCAGCTTTTCACCGCCTTGTCGTCGATCAGGACGGTGCAGGCGCCGCATATCGAGGTTTCACACGCGACGTGCGTGCCCGTGAGGCCCGCATCATCGCGCAGCAGATGAACGAGAAGGGTTCTGGGTTCCACATCGAATGTCCGGCTCTCGCCGTTGATGCTGATGTTGATTTCCAAGGTATCCCGGCCCCCACGATGAAAGATGTCCGAAGCGAATCCCTGAGAAAGGAGGGCTTCTCCATCGCCGAAGAAAAGTGCTCCTCCATCAAGTTATCGAGTGAAAATATTATTGTTGATATGAGCGGCCCGTGTCAAGACGATAATTAGAGGCGGATGAACGCAGACCCCTGGATTTCATCTCATCGCCTTTTATCCCCAATGCGTGTAGGATGACCCATCTTTTCACTAATCGTTAGGATATGAACTTATGGCCCATGCAGGTTTCGCCACGACCGAGGGTACGCAGAGCTACGCGCAAGCCCATTCGTCCGTCTTGCACCCCGAGCATTTCAGGCAACTGGACGGTCTGTGGCTCTCCTCGATCGGCATCGGCACCTATCTCGGGGAAGCGGACGAGGCGACCGACGCCGCCTATCGCGAATCCGTGGCCGCCGCCGTCCGGGGCGGATGCAACGTCATCGACACGGCGGTGAACTACCGCTTCCAGCGCAGCGAAAGGAGCATCCGCGCGGCTTTGGACGATTTGTTCGCCGGGGGCGAAGTGGGCAGGGAGGCGCTGGTAATAGCCACCAAGGGGGGATTCATCCCCTTCGATACCCATCCGCCCCAGGGGCAGGCGGATTTCATGGACTACATGCAAAAAACCTATTTCGAGCCGGGGGTTTGCACGCCTGAGGACGTCGTTGCGAACTGCCACTGCATGACGCCCGCGTATCTGAGGCACGAACTCGATGCGAGTATTAAGAACCTGGGAGTCGAGACCATCGACGTCTACTACGTGCACAACCCCGAGACGCAGCTTCAGGAAGTGTCGCGCGAGGTTTTCCTGAGCCGGCTCAGGGACGCCTTCGAGGCGCTCGAGGGCGCCGTGGCGGAGGGGAAGATCAGGAGCTACGGCACGGCCACCTGGAACGGGTATCGCATGGAGCCGGGCGAGGGAGAGTATCTATCGCTGGAAGAGGTTCTGGGCGTTGCGCGGGCAGCGGGCGGGGAGGATCACCATTTCAGGGTCGTTCAATTGCCGCTGAACCTGGGCATGCCCGAGGCCTTCTACAAGCCGAATCAGGCCCTGGACGGCGAGATGACGTGTTTTCTGGCCGCTGCGGCCAAAAACGGCGTTACCGTCATGACGAGCGGCTCGATACTCCAGGGCCAGGCGGCTGATGGGCTTCCCCCCATGATAGGGGAGGTGTTTCCGGGGTTTTCCACCGACGGGCAGCGGGCAATCCAGTTCACCCGCAGCGCGCCCGGCGTGGCCGTCGCCCTGGTGGGCATGCGCCAGATGGACCACGTCGTCGAGAACATGGAGGTCGCCAAAATTCCGCCCGCTCCTTTCGATGATTTCATCCGCCTGTTTCGGGAAGAATAGTTTGTTCCTAGAGGCGTAATACCGAAAAATCCCCTCGAAGCCCTTTCCCAAGTCCACGCTCTTCCCATAGAATGCGCCGCGAATCTCACACGTTCGTTTGTTCGGCATCATTCATTTTTGATGGAGGAACCATGCCCAGACCCTCGTATCACCCAAACCCCATTCGCGGCGGCGGCAACGACGCCTACACCGGCGTGGACCACGTGCTCACCGAACCCTGGAAGGAAGAGGCGCATAACGTCCGCCTCGTCGCCCATTCGGACTTGAACGGCTGGGGCGACGCGTTCCAGATTCAGGTGGGCGGCGGCATCTGCTACGTCGCGGCCTCGGGCGTGAACGGCCACGACGGCATGACGATTCTCGACGTCACCGACCCGACGAATCCCAAGATCATCAACCAGATCGTCGACAGCCCGGCGGCGCGCACGCACAAGGTGCTCCGCATCAACGACGAGGTGCTGATCACGAACTCCGAGCTCAGGCCCGCCCTGCGCGCTCAGTACCCGGACGCCATCGGCGGCTTGCGCATTTTTGATAACCGCGACCCGTTCCACCCCAAATTCGTGAACTACGTGGAAGTGGACGGATTCGGCATCCACCGGCCGATCTACGACAGAAAGCGTCAGTTGATGTACAGCTCGGGCTTCAAGGACGGCTACGCGGGCAAGGTGCTCCTCGTCCACGACATGAAGGACCCCTGGGCGCCCGAATTCATCGGCATGGGCGCGATTCCGGGCCAAAAGGATGGGGAAGCGCCCTCCTGGGACCCCGAGATCGTGGGCGACGGCGCGTGGATTCACGAGGGAAATCCCTGGGGGAACTACGTCACGGCGGGCTATTGGGACGCAGGGGTCGCGCTGTTTGATCTGAGCGACCCGACAAAGCCCGAACTCATGTGGCGCCACAATCCGCACGAGACGCACGGCTGGGCGGGCTGTTACCACAGCTTCCTGGTGCCGGAGGGGTCTGATTTCGGCATCGTGACGCAGGAGACCACCACGGTGAACTGCGACGATCCGCCTGCATTCGTGACCTTCTACGACCTCAGGAACATTCACGAGCCTCTGCCGGTGAGCACGTTCATGCCCTATGAGATCGACCCGATCGAGATGCGGCCGCTGGATGATAAATGGAACAAGACGGGCTCGCGCCACGGCGCGCACAACATCTGGCTCGACATGACGAAGGACGACCTCATGTACATCTGCTGGTTCAACGCAGGCCTTCGCGTGGTGGACTGGTCGAATCCCTTCAGCCCCAAGGAGGTGGGCTACTACATCCCCGCAGGCACGAAGGAGCGCTGCTGCCCGCAGAGCAACGACGTGCAGGTGGACAAGGACACGGGCCTCATCTACATGGCCGATCGCTGGGGGCTGGGCCTGCACATCATGGAGTACACGGGCTAGCTTTCATAATTGTCTGCCCGGTGGTGATCCTGGTAACGATAGCTCCAAGACTTCACGATGTGAATTGCACGGGTTAGGCAATAATCTCTCGCCGAAGTAGGGCCGCGGCGCGCGGGGTTTCACTCTCACGCCTGCGGCCCTTTTCTTCTCGTGCGGCAGATACGCGCGCGTCCTCCCGCTTCCTTTGGGAGTTTTCCCCCCTCTCAAGAAGTATCAAAGTGGCGGAAACGCCGCCTGGTGGGGTATTCTCCCCACACCTGCCCGGGTGGTGGAATGGTAGACACTAGGGACTTAAAATCCCTTGGCCGAGAGGCCGTGCCGGTTCGAGTCCGGCCCCGGGTACCATGCGCGCCGGGCGCACATCCAGGATGTAGTCTTCATTTAGCTGTTGTCGAATAAGCCGGGGCGATGAGGTCTTCCGCCTTCCGTCGCGCCGGTTCCATCCGTTGAGGGAGAGATGCAAGAAGAGAAAGCAGCCGCGCCTTTGAGCGGATTCCGGGTGCTGGATTTCACACAGGTAGTCGCGGGTCCTTTCTGCGCCACGATGCTGGCCGACATGGGGGCCGAGGTGGTGAAGATAGAGCGCCCCGGCTTCGGGGACGATACGCGCCGCATCACCCGCTACAAGGATCGCGAGGAACACGAGGATTATTTTTATGCGAACAACCGCTCGAAAAAGAGTGTCGCCATCAACATGAAGACGAGCGCGGGCAGGGACGCCGTGCGCGCCCTGGCGGGGGAGGCCGATGCGCTCATCGAAAACATGGCGCCCGGCAAGCTGACCGAATTGGGCCTCGGCTGGGAGGATGCGCGCTCGGCGAATCCCAAAATCGTCTATTGCTCGCTCTCGGGCTTCGGCCAGAGCGGCCCCTATCGCGACCGCGTGGGTATCGACCCGATTCTACAAGCCGTCTCGGGCGTCATGAGCGTGACGGGAATGGAGGACCCCACCCAGATAGGCGCGCCTTTGGCCGACGTGCTGGCGGGCATGTTCGCAGCCTACGCCATCGTGAGCGCGCTCCACGCGGTGCGGCGCGAGGGCGAGGGCCGCTACATCGACGTTAGCATACAGGACGCCATGGTGGCCGCCCTGGGGCCGCGCATGGGCGAGACGCTCCAGGCGGGCGTAGCCCCCGGTCGGCACGGGAACCAGAACCCCATCCGGGTGCCCGCGAACACCTATAAAACGAGCGATGGGGAGTACGTCACCGTCATCGTGCAGCACGACGGTTTCTGGCCGGGCTTTTGCCGCGCGCTGGGAATCGAGGACTGCCTGGAGGACCCACGCTTTTCCACCGCGCGGGCGCGCGTGGCGAACAGAGACGCCATCAACGAGCGCGTTTCTAAGATTTTCGCCTCGCGGACGATGGCCGAATGGCAGGAACGCTTGGAAGCCGAGCGCGTGGGCTTCTCCCCGGTGAACGACTACACGCGTGCGCTTGATGACCCCCAAATCGCGCACCGGGGCCTCATCCGGCGAGTCGAACACCCCGTTTCGGGTGAGATTCGCGTGGTGGGCGCGCCGTGGATGATGAGCGGCGCGCAGGCCGATATAAAGCCGCCGCCCCTGCTGGGTCAGCACACCGGGGAGGTTCTCCGGGAATGGCTCGACTGGCCGGAGGAGGAAATCTCGCGCTTCATGGCGGGCGAGGGTGTGGGGTAGGTCAATTCCGAGCGAGGAGCGAGGAATTGCGAACCTATGTTTTCTTCATCCGCAGCAAACCCTTCCTCTTAGGTCGGGTAAGACCCTAAAGAGGGAATGGTGCGCACCCTTTGTTTTCTCTGGCGACGAGTCGGCGTATCATCCGATCGTCATGAGACGGAACAAAACAAGAGGAAGTCATCCGGCGAGCGACGAGATCACCATTCACGATATGGATGAAGAGGATGAGGCCGAGCGTCGCGCAAAACCCTCGGAGGTATTCAAGCGGTATTTCGGGCCGGAGCACGGGGTAGAACTGCCGCCGCGCGTCCGCTACGGCTACCGCCCGCTCGACCTGGGCGATGAGGAGACGTCAACGAATCCCTGATTTTCCCAATACGCCCTCGCCAACACTCCGGAGCGGCTTGCAGTTCATTCAACCACAAGGAGGGAGACATGATCTTTCAGCGATGGGACGGTATTCCCCGGATGCGCATCATCCACGAGAACATTCCGCCCGAGAGCGTCATCGAACTCCAGATGATAGTGGGTGAGAACCAGACGCTGGCGCTCTGGACCTTCTCGGAGGGTTCGGAAGTCGCCTCCCACAAACACCCCCACGAGCAGATGTCCTTCATCCAGCGGGGCCGCTTTTTGTTCCGCGTCGAGGGCGAAGAAGAGCGCGAAGTCGGTGCGGGCGAGGTGGTGGTTTGCAAGTCGAACGTCGAGCACTGGCTCAAGGCCCTCGAGGACGGCTCGCAGGATCTCCAGATTTTCAGCCCCCGGCGCGATGATTTGATGGAATTTAGAGGGGCGTATATTCCTGTGTGAGGTCAATCGCGACCGAAGAGGGAGCGATTGTTCTGGCCGAGGAGGGAGAATTTGTTCAGGGCGACCGTGTCCACATGATGGGGAGTGTGAGAATGAATAAGATTTGCAAATCCTGAATTTACTCTGTAATTATCGGATTTCAAAATTGCAAGCCAATATATGAAAAAGCACCCCAAACCGATGGGACTCAAATTGCTCTAAAGACGGAGATTATTGATGCCTGAGCCATTCACCATCCGTATTTTCGTCCCTGATGGAGAGCCGGACGGTGTTCGGTTAATCTCCCGTATGAATTGGACCGGTCTTGGATTGGTTTTTCCTCGCAACAAATGGGAGGAAGTAAAGCGTCGCCCTGAACCGCAACGCCCAGGAGTATACATCCTCATCGGGTACACGGAACAGGATGACGATCTTCCGACCGTCTATATCGGACACACAGACGACGTATCAAAGCGGATTCAGTCCCACTACACCGGTAGCAATAGTAAGGATTTCTGGGATTGGGGCGTCATGTTCGTTTCAAGTAGTGATAGCTTGAACAGTGCGCATGTGACTTGGTTGGAATATTCGCTCATTGCTCAGGCAAACAAAACGAAGCGTTGCCACTTGGTTAATGGAAATGCACCGCAAGAGCCGCCGCTCAGCGAGGCCGAAAAGGCTGACACCCGCGCCTTCCTGAAGGACATCTTTCAAATCCTGCCTCTGGTGGGGTTACGTGTCTTCGAGATTCCTAAGACTGTCGCGAAACCACGATCCATTACTCCGCCGATGGGCGATCCTCTGAAAGGCGACGAGCCAGATACGATCGTTGTGCCAGCTCGCCTAGAAGGATTCAAAGAGACTTTTCTTGATGATGATTGTTGGTACCCCATTCGGATTTCTGGCGGCAAGCTCGACAGCATCAAGTACGTTGCGGGTTATCAGACAGCACCTGTGTCTGCGATCACGCATTATGCGCCGGTCGAGCGTATCGAGTCTTACGGTGAGGGAGGTAAATATAAGCTCATCTTTTCGGAGAAGGCCAAGGCTATCGAGCCGATATCCCGAGACCTCCCACCCTGGTCGGTGCAAAGTCCACGTTATACGACGCTCGCTAAGCTTCTCTTAGCGCGTAAGCTGACGGATCTGTGGCCAGTGGATTCCGCAGTCAATAGCGACGATACATAAGACGTTGGGGTATGAAGAGAGACTGCTCTCGGGCGCGTCTCAAAAATATTTTAGTTTTATTTCGAAGCTTCTTTTGGGTACAGCAATGAAGCACGCTTCCGTTGTTTGTTCCCTTGTATGTGGAGGGTACTCCATGCTCCACCGATTGACCATTTCGGCTCTTGCGATTTGCCTGTGGACCTCCCCCGCTTTCGCGGCTCCGCTTCACGGGGCGGCGTTCAAGGGCGAGGTGGCTCAGATTAAAGCCCTGCTTTCAGGCGGCGCGGACGCGAACGCGCGAAACCACGTGGGGATGACCCCGCTTCACCTCGCGGCCATCAAGGGGCGCGCGACGGGTATCGAGGCGCTGCTCTCGGGTGGGGCGGACGCGAACTTAAGAGACAAGATAGGAAAGGCTCCGCTGGATTGGGCGGCGTTTCAGGGGCACACGGCGGCGGTCGAAGCGCTGCTCCGTGGAGGGGCGGAGCCCAACGGGAGGGACAAGAGGGAATCGACGGCGCTTCATGGGGCGGCGATAAAAGGGCGCGCGGCGAGCATGGAGGCATTGCTCTCGGGCGGAGCGGAGGTGAACGCGAAAGACACGAAGGGGCTGACGCCGCTTCACATCGCGGCGGGAAACGGACAGCCAGCGGCGATAAAGGTGCTGCTCAAAGGCGGTGCGAAGATAGAGGCCAAAGACGATGAGCAAGGAAAGACCCCGCTTCACTGGGCGGCTTTCGGCGGGCAGGCGGCTGCTGCGCAGACCCTGCTCGATGCGGGTGCGGAGGTGAACGCGAAGAACAACCGCGGGCAGACGCCCCTCACCGAAGCCCTGCTCGGCATGAAGGGGAACGAGGGAAACAAGGAGCCGTTTCATAAAGTGATCGAGATACTCAAAGCGGGCGGCGCGCGTGAGTGAGGGCCCATTCCTTGGGGTTATAGGGTATAGGGTTCTAATCGCTCCCCCCTTGAGGGTCAATTCCTCATTCCGCGATCGGTATTGACTCGTAGGTTGGACATATATGTCCGCCACACATATATGCGGCCCAAGGACGGAAGGCGAAAAAGCAGGGTCGCATATATGCGGCCCCTACAATACGCTATTCCTCTCGCGAAAATCGGGGAGCCCCTGCCATCATTCCGACAAAAACCCGCAAACCCTCCTTCCTCAGTCGGGTTTGGCCACCCCGCCGTCATTCCGGCGCAGGCCGGAATCCAGGGATTTTGCCTTCGTCTTTTTGTTGTTGCTCGATTGTTTTCATGTTCATTCGGCAATGGTGTACTTCTACTCGGTTCTGGATTCCGGCATGCGCCGGAATGACGGACAAAAATCGCAAACGCCCCGTTCGGATTTGACTCTCAAGGGAAGAGCGCTGCGTGTTTTTCGTGGACTCGAACTCTCTATGCGATATACTGATGCGGAATTGCTCGAACCGGCAAGCGGGCATCGCGCCCTTCACGCATCACTTGCAGGCTCTCTGCGCGGGAGCCGGAAAGGAGTTCGAAATGAGCAGACGAGTGTTCTTCGGGTTGTTTGCATTTGGATTCGCGGCGTTTGTGGCGTTTACGGGATATGCGCAAGGAGCCGAAAAGAAGGAGATGAAAGACGGCGTCTGGTTCGTCGAACCCAAAGACGGCGCGCAGGTGAAAAGCCCCGTCAAGGTCGTGATGGGCCTTAAGGGCATGACCATCAAACCCTCGGGCGGGGTGGTCAAGGGGACAGGGCATCATCACATTATCATCAACGGAGGTTCCATGCGCAAAGGCAAGGTGATACCCACCGACGCCATGCACCCGCACTACGGGAAGGGACAGACGGAAGCGTCTCTCAAGCTTGCTCCCGGGGATTATAAGCTCACGATGCAGTTCGCCGACGGCCTGCACCGCTCCTACGCCAAGAAGTGGTCGGCGACCATCTCGATTAAAGTGCTGCCCTAAGGTATTGCTCCGCAAGTGGCCGCCGATTCAGGCGAGGCGTAATATTCCGGATGCGTCACATTCGGTATGAAATTCTAGAGTGGGCGGTTTTGTATCTGTAGGGGCCGTTCGCGAACGTGGGGCGTTCACGAACGTGGGGCGTTCACGAACGCCCCACTACAGGAATCGCAATCCTTGCTGGATCGGTCGGTCAAACCTTCCCTCACAGGTCGGGTTTGACCAACGCATTTGCCCGGACTTGGGGTGGGATAGGGTTTCTGGCGCGCATATACTCCGCCTCCCTCCTTATAGGGGCAAAAGGGGGGAGCGAGGCGCCAAAAGTCGTCTCGGGCGGGCGTGAGCGTTGCCGGAAAATCCAGGAACAGACATAAATGAATAAGTGAAAATATCTGAAAAAAGGGAAAAAAAGGGGAAAATATCCGAAAATTAAAATTCGATTTTCAAGCCTCGAAATAATTTTATATTATCCACGTAACTCATTGTTATATATGATGAAAATTATTCTCTTCCGAGGCGATTAAATCGAGGATGGCCCGGGAAGCGTCCCTGGCGTAAGATGTCCTCCACAGGGCTTCGATGGGCCGTAATATATTGAATAATCAATCTTTGGAGGATCGCGCGCCATGCTCGAAGGCAAAAAGGTCATCGTGACGGGAGGGGGCAGCGGCATCGGCCGGGCCACGTGCGTCCTCGCCTCGGGCGAGGGAGCCGACGTCGCCGTGGCCGACATCAACCCCGAAACCGCCGCCGAGACGGTCTCCATGGTCGAGGAAAAGGGCGGCACGGCGATTCTCATAGAGATGGACACCTCGAAAAAAGCCGATGCCGAGCGCATGGCGGCAGAGGCTATCAACGCCTTTGGAACGATAGATGGCCTCGTTTGCTGCGCGATCAAGCTCGTGCCCGGAAAACTGGAAGACCTGCCCGAGGACGACTGGGACATGGTGATGGATATCGGGCTCAAGGGTTATTTCCTCTGCGCCCAGGCGGCGGGCGGGGCGATGCTTGAGAAGGGGGCGGGCTCTATCGTTTTCGTGTCTTCCATCGGCGGCATGCAGACCTACCCCCTCGCGGGCGCCTACAGCGTGTGCAAGGCGGGGGCCATCATGCTCAGCAAGCTCTTCGGCGTGGAGTGGGGCGGACGCGGCGTTCGCGCGAACACCGTCTCTCCGGGCCAGGTGCGCACCCCGATGACCGAAGCCATGTTCCAGGACCCAGAACTCGCGGCGGGCCGCGCCGCCGTGGTGCCGATGGGCCGCGTGGCCACGCCCGAGGACATCGCGGAGGGCTGCGTGTTCCTTCTCTCGGACCGGGCGAGATACATCACGGCGGCGAACCTGCCCGTCGACGGCGGACAGGTGGAGAGCAAGATGATTCATACGCCCGGGCGAAACTGGGGCGGCAGGGAAATAACATATAGGACGACTTGAGAGGGGAGGTGGAGCATGGGCCGTTTTGATGGAGATGTCTGCATCGTCGCGGGGGGCGCCCGGGGCATCGGCGCGAAGACGTGTGAAATGTACGTGGAACAAGGCGGGCGCGTTCTCATCGGAGACGTGAACGAGGAGTTGGGAGTCGAACTGGAGGCCAGACTCGGCAAGGAGAAAGCGGTATTTCAAAGGCTCGACGTAACGGATGAGGCTTCTTGCCAGGCGGCGGTGGAGCGAACGGTGAGTGAGTTCGGCGGCCTGAACCATCTGGTGAACTGCGCCATCAAGATGGACCCCGCCCCTTTGGTCGATTTGCCTTTGGCGAGTTGGAAGCTGGTGCTGGATATAGGTCTTACGGGCATGTTCCTGATGTGCCAGGCGGCGGGCCGCTGGTTGATAGAGAACGAAAGGCCGGGCGTCATGGTGAATTTATCCTCAAACGCAGGGGTGCAGCCTTACGGCATGTCGGGCGCGTACAGCACGGTGAAAGCGGGCATCATCATGCTCTCGAAGCAGTTGGGCATCGAATGGGCGCGCAAGGGAATTCGCGTGAACGCCGTATGCCCCGGCCACACGGAAACGCCGCTCACCGCCTATCTGCAAGACCCCGAGATCAAAAAGGGCAGAAGCGACGTGACGCCCCTTGGGCGTGTGGGCCAGCCCGTGGATATCGCGCACGGCATCTTGTTCTTGCTCTCCGAGGAATCCGACTGGATTACGGCTTCGCGCCTCGATATCGATGGCGGCATCCTGAACAGCGTCTATAATCACATGCCGGGCAGGAAATGGGACTAAAAACGAGTGATTGAGAAATTGCGCACGCCCTGCTAGGCTCATTCTATTGTTTCGACCGCCCCCCCGATGCGAGGCCGCATTGAAAACAGCCCTACACTCGTTTCGCCCTGTATATTACCTCTCGGTAATTATTGTGGGTGCATTCATTACACTTGCCTCCGTTTCGCTGCCGCCAATCGTGCGCGGCGCCGTGGGAATTTCCGCCATCACCACTGCCCTCGTGCTTCAACCATCCATTGCGGAGGCCAGACGCTTTGGCGGCGGCATGTCGTTCGGCGGATTCGGGCGTATGCGTTCTTTCGGCGCGCGTTCTTTTTCAAGGCGAAGCTATGGCCGGGGCTACAGCCAAAGGTCTGCCGGGCGGCGCGGGTTAGGCGGTTTTGGCATGGGCATGGGTTTGGGAATGCTGGGGGGATGGGGATTCGGCGGCCTAGGTCTTTTCGGTCTGGGGCGGATGCTTCTCTTCCCCCTCATCTTGATATTTATTTTGAGAATGATGTCTCGACGTTGAGTTTTTCCTTTATCCAACAAGGAGTTTCACAGATGAAAAAATTAGCGATTGCAGCCGCTTTGAGCTTGATGACGCCTGCCGTGGCCCTCGCCCAAGGCGCGCCTCGCATAGGGGTTGGCACGGGCCTGTTTCTTTCGATTGTATATGGCCTGATCGGCATTGCGTTGTTGATGATTGGGTACAAGATTTTCGAGTGGATTACGCCATTCTCGGTGAACGATGCGTTATCGAAAGATCAAAACAGGGCGGTCGGTATAGTAGTGGGCGCGATATTCATCGGCGTGGCGCTCATCGTCGCAGCGGCGTTAGGGTAGTTGATAAGAAGTGTTGTTGCCCTTTTGACTCTCGGGTCGAGAGTCTACAGGCTAGGGTGAAGAAGCGGGCCTAAAGTGATGATGACAATAAAAGAAAAAGCGGATTTCAAGGTATCGCTTGCGGATCCGCTTTTTTTCTCTTTACAAGGAGAGGGCGCGACCATCGGCCGCGCGTCCGTCTTCATCCGCCTGATGGGATGTTCGGTGGGCTGTGTGTGGTGCGACACGAAGTATTCCTGGGCGGGTCCTCCGCTGGAAGAGAAAACGATTTCTGAAATTCTGGATTTTTGCGAAGAGCACGAAGGCGCCCAGGTGGTGGTGACGGGGGGAGAGCCTCTGGAATCCCCACAATTTCCACTGCTCATCGAGTCGCTCCATCGTGCAGGTTTAAGGGTGGAGGTGGAAACGGCCGGCCACGTTCGGCCATCTGAAGACGCTCTCCAGCGAGTGAATCAGTGGAATGTTTCGCCTAAACTACAGTCGGCCCAAATTTCAGAGGAAAAACAGCCGAAAACCCTCGACTGGCTCCACCAGGCCAAAGAACCCTACCTCAAATTCGTGGTTCACCGGGCGGATGAACTCGATGAAATCGACGCCGTTCTCGAAAAATGCGGCCTTTGTGATTTCCCGCGAAGTCGCATCATCATCTCCCCGGGAGGCAAGACGCGCGAGCAGATGGAGCACAGATTGTTGTCCCTGGCGGAGGCTTCGATGAAGCGCGGTTTCCGGTTCACCCCGAGGCTTCATGTCATGTTGTGGGGGGACAAGCGGGGGGTCTAGCTTCATTTAGGCAAAAGATACAAATTATTGGTTTCATGAAATAAAAACGCCCCGCCAGGAAGCACCTGAGGGGGCGTTTTGTTGTTTTTGGATATTGACTTAGGCGGGAAGGGCGATGCCCTCCTCCTCCGTGAGCCTGTCCCAATTCGCCTCGGTTCGTTTTTTCAGCTCATCCATGAAATCGCGCGTCATGAAGCTGGGCATTTTGACGTTCTCATTCGCCCCTTCATACACGCGGGAGGGCACGTCGTATTCTTCATCGGTATAGCCCACTTTTTTCTCCAGCAAACGCCCCCTCAAGTAAGAGCGCCTGATGGCCTGGTTCACTTCTCCTTCCGTTAGGGAGAGGCCGAACATATCGTTTAAGCTATCGACGATGTTCTCATTGGGTACGCCTGCGAATTTACACGTGCCGATGAGGTCATCCCGCGTATAGTAGATGCCGTTCAGGATGGCGTTTTCCCAATAATCGATGTCCGTTTGCTGGCCATCCAGGATGAGGAGCAGGAACGTGCGCATGCTCATGTGGCCGCCGGCCAGCGCCCAGGGGTAGCCCGGGTTGGTTTCGGGCAGGTAGGCCGGGTATTCGAGGCCCTTGCCCTGCATGGCGAAGGAAAGGTCGCCGCATTGCTGGGCCAGGCGCATGGTGCCTTGCGCCAGTTCTTCACACTCGCCCGCCGCTGCTTTTCGGATCAATTCATCCATCTTTTTGGCATCGCCGTACCGGATGTCGTCAAGTACGGGCTTGTCGGGACTTCTCTCGTTCCACTCCATCGCGTAGCCGATGGTGGCGCCCAGGCTGATGGCGTCGTAGCCCATGCGATCGCCCAGTTCGACAAGATCGAGAGATTCTTCCGCATCGTAGACGCCACAGTTCGCCGTGATGAGGTCGAGCGGCTCGTAGTCGAACTTGACCCTGAATTTCCCTTTTTTCGCTCTTCTTCCCTCGGCGGTTTCTCCCTCGGGCCTGTCGTAGATGTTTTTGTGGCACGCAATGCCGCATTTGAAGCAGGACTCGTCTTTGATGACGTAGGGTTCTTCAAAACTGCCCCGGTAGAGCTGAACGGCATCGTCATTCCCCGGAGCCCAGAAGTTTCTCTCGGGCAAACAGCCCATGGGGTGCAGACCCGCGATGTTTCGCCATGTGCCGCCGCCGCCATCGGCCTTGTGGGCGTCGCGGTAGTTTTTAGAGCCGGCGCCTCGGGAGATGACCTTGTTCGCCTCTTTGACGATATTCGTAACGGCCGTTTTGTCGTCGGGTGCCTGCGCGACGATGGCGATGAGGTTTTTTGAACCCATGACGCCGCCGAACCCGCCTCGCCCGCAGAATCTCGGTTTGCACTCGCTCGTTTTAAGCTGGTTTTCGGTGCTCAGGACGATGGACGCCATGCGGTTCGTTTCGTAATTCTCCCCCGGCGGGCCGATAACGGCGAAATGCGCGTCGTCATATTCATCGGCGAGCGCCATGATTTTCTCGTGCGAATCCTGGCCAACAAGAGATGAAGCTTCCACGAGTTCGAGACTCGCAGGGCCGCCGAGAGCATCGCTCTTGATCACCAGCGTGACGGGTTTGTCACTTCTGCCGGTAAAGATGATTTCATCTATGCCCGCACAGGCTACCTTGGTTCCGAATTTGCCCGAACCTGCCGAATACATCGCCGAAGGGGCGCCGGCGAGCGTGCTCTTGAGCGGGCTATAGCCGCCGAAGAAAGTCCTGAGTCCCGTCATCAGGTTCGTGCCTGAGAAACAGCCGAGTTCCATGACGAGCGGGGCGGAGGGATCATAGGGGTCGGATACATCGTGGTGTGAGAGAATTTTGAAAATCCTGCCAATCCCGCCCAGAAAATCCTCTAAATCCTCACAGGATTTCTCTTCTATCGTGATGTTTCCACTGCCGAGATCGACTGTAGCGCTTCTGTACTTGTAATCAGTTGCCGCGTTGTTTCCGTTTTTGGCGTCTGTCCACATTTTTTGTTGCCACCTCCTGTGTATATGCCGCTTGGGATTCTAAGTTTATATATTTTAGATGATTGTTATTTCAGGCAGTGATTATTCCGTGTTTTGTCCGTCTGAGCAAGGGGGGTTGGACGGAGCAAGGGTTACTAGAAAGCTACTGGCTCTTGAAATTCTCCGAAAATCCCGCGGAGCACGTCCGTCATCTCTCCAATAGTAGCATAGGCTTCCACTGCCTCGGAGATTGCCTCCATCAGATTATCATCGCCCCTGGCGGCATCTTCGAGACGCTTGAGACTCAGTTCCACTTGCGCGGAGTCTCGCTCTTTTTTCACCTTTTCCAGTTGTTTCTTTTGGCGTTCTTCAAGTTCAGGGCCAATCGTGAATATCTTTTGAGAGGGTGGCTCCTCTCGCACATATTTGTTGACGCCGACAATGGTCTGCTCTTGTGTCTCCACCGCTTTTTGCCAGCGGAAAGCGCTCTCTGCAATCCACCTTTGCACCACGCCCCGTTGTATGCACTCGACCATGCCGCCGCGTTCTTCCACGTCTTCGATAATTTGCGCCATTTCATTTTCCATGCGGCCAGTTAAGTTTTCCAAATAATATGAACCACCAAAAGGATCGGCCACGTCGGGCACGCCGCTTTCATGAGCGATAATCTGCTGGGTGCGCAGGGCGAGCAGAGCGCTTTCCTCGGTCGGCAGCGCAAGCGCTTCGTCATAAGCACAAGTGAAGATGGTTTGGGCGCCGCCGAGCACGGCGGATAGCGCCTCATAGGTGACTCTGACGATGTTGTTCTCGGGCTCTTGTGCGGTGAGGGTGCTGCCGCCGCAAACGACGCCAAAGCGGAAAAGCCGGCTTCTCTCGTTTTTGGCGCCAAAGCGCTCACGCATGGTTTTGGCCCAAAGTGTCCGCATGGCGCGGTATTTGGCGATTTCTTCGAAAAAATCCATGTGGGTATAAAAATAAAAACTGATTCTGGGGGCGAATTCGTCAATATCAAGGCCACGCTCCAGGCATCTTTCCACATAGACGATGGCGTCCGCGAGGGTGAGGCCACCTTCCTGGACGGCAGTGGCGCCTGCATCCCTAAAATGAGCGCCCGCAGCGCTGATGGTGTTGAACCTCGGTGTGTTTTTCACGCCGTATTCAATGGTGTCGACGATCAGTCTCAAGGATGGCTCGGGCGGGAATATCCATGTGCCGCGAGAAACGTATTCTTTCAAGATATCGTTCTGGATGGTGCCCGTTAGTTGAGAGGGCGAAACACCTTGTTTCTTCCCAACCGCAATGTACATGGCGTACAGAATGGCGGCCGTTGAGTTGATGGTGAAAGACGTGCTGATCTTATCGAGCGGGATGCCTTGAAAAATGGTCTCCATATCCGCCAGCGAGTCGATGGCCACACCGACTTTGCCGACTTCGCCTGCTGATTTCTCATTGTCGCTGTCGAGCCCTAGTTGCGTCGGGAGATCGAGTGCGACGGAAAGCCCGGTGTTCCCCTCGTCGAGCAAAAAGCGGTATCGCTGGTTCGTTTCCTCGGCGGTTCCAAACCCCGAATACTGGCGCATCGTCCATAGGCGTTTTCTGTACATCTCGGGGTGGATGCCGCGCGTCAGAGGATAGACGCCTGGTTTGCCCGGGTCATGGTTCTCAGGCATATCCCCGGGACCGTAGGTATTCTCCACTGCGAGGCCTGAGTGTGTTCTTATCTGTGGATGGTCATTTGTCATTTCGCGTTTGTTTTCCCTTGAAAGCGGGGCTTCGCTTTTCAAAAAACGCTTTTACCGCCTCATTATGATCTTGTGACACCCAAAGATCCGCAAACAGTGATGATTCTAAACTCGTCGTTTTCTCTAGTGTATTTTCTATGCCGAATAAGAGCAATTCCTTCAAGGAACGGATCGCACCCGGAGCGCTTTTGGAAATTTCTTCCACCATCGCTTTGGCGACATGAAGACCGTCTCCTTTTGGGACTACGGTATTGACGAGCCCCATGCCCAGCGCATCTTCCGGGCCTAACTCTTTACATGTGGTCAACAATTCCATCGCTCGCCCGTAGCCGATAGCGTGGAGGAGACGCCCCCCGCCTCCCCAACCCGTCATGAGACCCACCCGAGCTTGCTTGAAACTCATGTAGGCGTGTTCTTCCATAATCCGCATGTCGCAGGCCATGGCGATTTCGGTCCCGCCACCTAAAGCGTATCCATTCAAAACGGCGATGACGGGCACCGGCAGGGCGGATAGGCGCTCCAGTATTTCCTGCATCCGCCTGCTCATGCCCAAGCCCTCGCCATGGGATTCAAAAGATTGTAGCCATTTCAAGTCGCCACCTGAGCAGAATGCTTCTTCGCCCGTGCCCGTGAGGATGACGGCTCTTAGCTCGCGCGATGCTTCGAGGATGTTGAGGGTATCGGAGAGACCCTCCATGATTTCTTCGTTGATGGCGTTGCGAACATCTTTTCTGTTGAACTTCAAGGTGGAGAGTGCGCCCCCGGCTTCATGAATAAAATCGGGCATGGGTTCTCCTGCGGATTCTGTCTACTTGCGCCGAGGTGGTGTCTGAGATGTAGGCCTTACCAGTATTTTTCGTAATGGATATTTCCCTTCGTGCGGCCATAGTCCATCGTGAAGCCGCGATCTTCCATGATCTGAATGACACCCGGCGCACCTTCCGGCCATATCTTGTTACCTTCACGAACTTTGGGGATGCCGATCATCGCGGGGTTTCCGCACAAGAACAGGTGCGTGTTCGCAGGGTCCATTTTGCGTCCGATGTTTTCTTCGAACATGCCCGTGGCCAGATAATCCTGCACATACACTTTATTGTTCACGGTGTCTGCCTCGCGCGTGGTGAGCGCGTGGTATGAGAGGGCGGGGTATTTCTTCTCGAGCTCTCGATAGAGGGGCTCATATGCCAGGTCATTATTGTATCGCACGACGTTGATGCTGGCGATTTGGCCTTTGTAGCCCGTGCGAAGAAGCTCCCATATCATGTGGTTGTGGGGTCCTTCTCCGGTTCCCGTACCGGCGAAGACCACGAGAGAGTTCTCATTGTCCCGAATATCGTTCATGCAACCGAGCGTGTATTCACCGGTGAACTTTTTGCCCATGTGAACACGATCGCCGGCTTTTAGGAGAAAGAGCCTCGGGGTGAGGAGAGGCGCAGGCTCGCTTTCTACGCCGACTACCATGACGATGTAGAATTCCAGGAAATCCAAATTTTCCGTCGGATACAATTCCCCCGAACCATTGACAACGGGATGGGAGACGGAATAGGCGCGCCTGCCCACTCGCCTGATTCTTTTCTCGTCAAGTTCTTTTTCCTTGACGGCGTCCTCGTGACGGGGCTCCCAGTTGCCCAGGCCCAACGTCGTATATTGACCCGATTTGTATTGGGGAAAGTCGAAATCGGGTTTTACACGAAAACATGCGAGCGTCTCATGCTGCCAGACGATATCCACGAGTGTTGCGTTGTAGTGTTTTTCTCTTAGTTCCTGTTTTGTTGCATCGTCAAGCATTCATTTCCTCGTTAGATGTAAAAATCAATAGGATAAGGGGCATAATGGCCCAACCGCAGGCGAATACTACCCAATTCAGTTGAGAAGAGATAGCCTTGGCAAGCAATTTTTTCAGAAATTTATATGGAGATCGCCTCGAATGATACCGCATAGTGAAATCCTGCATGTTTCCCTGTTTCGAGAGCCGCCTGGGTGAGGAAACCGACGGGGTCGAACCCTTGCGCGAGATTGTCGATATAGAGTTTATGTGCCTGTAGGGATGCGATTCCTTTCTCGAGGTATTCGCTGATGTCTACGGCATGCGTAGGCCTTGGAGAACCGCTGAGCAAAACCATGCGGACGCCCGTCCAGGGTTCTAATCCCTCCTCCAGCAGCTCTGGAAAAATCCAGCGGTTTCCCGCATCGCGTCCTGCGTCCATCACGCCATAAGCGAGCCAGCGGTGATCCGCCATGTTCAAAGGTCCGCCCGGCCAGGTGAGGTGATGGGAAAGAGTGATCAAAATTTCAGGGCGGTATGTTCTGATTTTTCGGGCGAGATCGCGTCTTAAATCCAGATTGTATTCAATGACTCCGTCCGTGTAGCCCAGGAATTCCACCTTTTCCACACCGACTATGGCGGCGCTTTCAAGTTCTTCCTCTTCTCTCGCAGGGCCTGCTTCTTCCGGCGACATGCCATCAATACCCGCCTCGCCACTCGTCATAAGGATATAGGAGATTTCCTTGCCTTGCGCCGTCCATCTGGCGACTGCGCTCGATGCGCCAAATTCCATGTCATCAGGATGCGCCACGATGGCCAGCGCCCGCTGCCAACTTTCATCCAAGGCGGGTAGTTTGTCTGCCGTCATTTTCAACCCTTTTTCACAAAAATGGGGCTACTCCAGGCCAATGCCCCGTCTTCTTGCATCAGCCTGACAAAATAGGGGTTCCATCCATCGTGAAAGTCATTTTCGCTGACGTCAAACGTGATGTTTGCGCCAGGGTCTCCAGGAGTTGGACTGATGCGCTGCACTTCCACCTTTTGACGAACGCCGCCTGCGTCCACAACATATGGAACGGTGCCGACCGCATCGAGTTTTACATCGAAAGAAACGACTTTGGTTTCGAAAAGGAGCCTTGCGCCATCTGCGTCTGAAAGACGAAATTCGACGCCGTCCGCATCGCCGGTCGTGCGGCTCAACCACCGGATATTCCGCTCATCAAGTGATTGAATGCCTTCTTCCCGGTTGTCCACTTGCCAATTTCTGGGCTCTTTAATCTTTCCTTTATCAACCCGCAGGCCGCCGTGCCAGTGGGTTTGGCGGTTGCGCTGGTGTATGCGGGCGCCACTCCAGGAGACACGGAACCAATCTGAATTTCGCGCGTCTGCATCTTTGGGCCGATAAGAGCAGATGGTTTTTGAGGCGCGCTTCAATTCTAGCGATTCTATGCCGCATTCCCCCATGGCGCGGACTTTGAACACGGGAGGTTTGGCGGATTCAAATTCCTCTCCCATAAAATGGTCTCCGGCCGAGAAGGAGAGATGAATTTTCTTCCCCGTTGTTGCGTAGACGCGCCTCGCCTGAATCGCCTCCCACAGGCTCTCGCGCGTGAGTTCTTCTGCATAGATGCAAACATAACCACCATAGACTCCGAAAATAGCGGCGCCCGGGTAGCTGGCTCCCGGACGCCCCTTATGTCCGTCGCTCCCCGCCGTGATGCCCACGCGCCAGCCCTTTTCCAAGGCTTCTTCCACAAACCACTCGAATCGTCCCCAGGAAGAGTATATCTCCATGACGCGCTCGAGCTCTGTGTGGTGATAGTCCAGACTTGCCCGCCGACCCCCGATGTGAGGAATGAGCGTGACGTCCCCGCGTCCTTCCATAGCGTCGTAGAGGGCATCAAGGGGATATCGGTCTGTTTGCTGGTCATCCCAATCATCCATTTGCCAATGGCTGGTTCGGTGCAAGGGCCCATCATCACCAAGATACATGACGTTCCTGTCCCCGCCCATGCCCGTCACGGCGGACCATTCGACCCCCAGGAATGTGACGAAGCGACCCGGCTCATTGTATTTCTTCGTGGCCGCGCGAATGGCGTTCCAGGTATCTTCCGTGACTTGAAAATCGTTTCCCTGGTGACAAGAAAATTGCGCTCCAGCCATATCGCGGGCGAATGCAAAGTAATCATCCACGGTATTCGTGCCTACTGTTTCTCCGCTTTGGCCATGGAGGTCGCCCCAAAATGGCCGCCATTGGTGGATTTTCTCCGTTCCTCGCACGTAGTTGCTGTATGCATGAGGAATGTCGATGTTTGCGTCGCCTCGTATTCGTTCCCACTTTCCGGATTCCCAAGACAAATTCTCCAAGCGAACTACGGCGGGTTTTTCGCGCTCGAATCGAACGGCCTTGGGCAAGCCCTCGCAGGTTCCTCCTTCCGCGGTGAGCGAGACTTCCGTGTCTATGTCATGACATGGGTTTCCCCAGATATCCTCGAGTTTCACTTGCATCCAGGAAGTTTCGTTCGGCGCTTGTTCGGTCGCGCCATGCATAACGAGGCGGGCGGGTTTTCCCGGGACGATGGAAAATGCGGGTGTATCGGCTGCTTCGATGAAGCGATTCGAGCCGAAGCAATCGACAAAGAGCCGGAAACGAAAATTTTTCTCACAAAAAGTTTGCGCGCGGGTTCCCGCGCCGCCACGGCTTTGGTCCCCTAGAACGATATTGACCGTGTCGCCTTCCGCCAGATAGCTATCAAACACATCAATAGCCAAGCCTTGCTGCCAGGGCCTGATGTTCGATTTCGGGTCCCATCTTATTCTCAAGGAGGCGTTGCCGCTCGTAGTCGCGTTCGCATAGTGAGCCTCATCGGGCGCATCGGTTTGCGGCTTGGCCCAATCGCTGGCAAAGCGACGCGAGAGCACGATTGTCCCGCCATCGTCCACGCCATATTTGCCCACGTGATAGATGATCGTCCAAGTGCCCCATGTGCCCGCTTCTACCTTGCCGGCGGGAATGAGTTCACTCCAGCCCACCCATTCACGAACCCAGGATTCGCTCTTTCCGTGTCTGCCGTCTGGCGTCGTATCCATCATTTATCAACCGTCCTGTTTTCTGTATTTGGGGCGAAAGGTTGCTCGCTTTTTACCCATATCATTCGCTTTGGGCAGATCCCGGATTTGGGGCAGGTGGTTTTTGAGGAAAACCAATACCCGCCGAATCGAGTCTTCTCTTTCCAGAGGAGTGCTTCTTCTGAGAACAAAATTGTGGCCGGTGCCCTCATAAAGTTTCAGTTCTGCGTGGCCTGATGTTCTTGCGCGTAGTCTTTTCATCATGGTGAGTGACTGCTGCGCGGGAATCACCCCATCCACCACGCCATGAAACATCAGGGCGGAAGCTTTTGTGTTCCGTATCTTGTTGGCAGGGCTGTGTAGTTCCAAATATCTTTTCCAGCGGAGCAAATCTTGGGTCGCAAGGGCGAGGACTACAGAGTTGATGCGCTTTTTGATGAGAGAAACATAATCATATGGCCCATAGTAGGCTACTACGGCACCCACTTCCGGAAGCGACGCGGCCGCCCTGAAAGCCTTATCCGCGCCGAGAGAGAATCCGATGAGAGCGATCTTGTTTTTGGTGCAATGCGCGCTTTTCGCAAAGGCGGATACGGCTCGATTGATATCTTCATTTTGACGCTCAAAATTTAATTTTCGTCGAGCGAATGGCGTCGTGAGGCCCGAGAGGTCCACTTGGTGCACCGAGAAATAATTGATGATTAAAGATGAAAATCCGTGGCTTGCGAGTTTTCTGGCGTAGCGGATGTATGCCTGCCACCAACCGCCTTTACCGTGCAGCAATATGACGCAAGGATATCTCCCCTCTCCCAAAGGGCGCGCCAGATACCCCGATATCGGGGCGTTTGCAATGCTTGATGGCAGTTCTACATAGCTTTCCTGATGGCCATAGTTTCCTGCGGGAGCAGGAGTAAGACCCAATGTGCGGGGGCGAGCGCAGCTTGTCACCATCAACATGGCGAAGATGAGGAGCAAGAGCCGTCTTATGCGGATGACCTTGAAAAAGCGATGAATTGTGCTAAGAACAGATTGAATCATGAATAGTCCACTTTTACGCGGCGCAAAAGAATTTGGCAGGTTCATGCCATGTCTGAGGATAATCTGGAGAAACAATTTCGGCAACATCCTCGCCAGTTAGGCTTGTTGCAGAGGAGAGTTGAATGTCGACGGTGATCGATTTTCTGCGATCGAGAAGGGAGCAAAACCTGACGGAACTCATCGAATATCTCAAAATGCCCTCCATCAGCACTTTGGGTATCGGTGTCGAGGAGGCGGCGGCGCATTTGGTGGAATTGATGAAAAGTGCACGTATCGAGGCGGATATTTTACCGACCGAGGGTATTTCTCTCGTGTACGGAGAAGTGGAGGGGCCTCCAGATGCCCCGACCATGCTGATCTATGGCCACTATGACGTTCAGCCGGCCGATATATCCGAGGGCTGGAGTTCCGAGCCATTCGAGCCCCAAATGCGCGATGGCCGCCTCTATGCCCGTGGGGCGGGAGACAACAAGGGCCAGCATTTCGCCCAGATCAAGGCGGTGGAAGCCTACTACCGAACGAACACGGAGATGCCCATCACCCTCAAGTTTTTGATAGAGGGGGAAGAGGAAATGGGTTCTCCCAACCTGAGGAAATTCATACTGGCGAACAAAGAGTTGCTGAAGGCCGATATCGCCTGCTCTTCGGATGGTTCCTTGCACCCATCGGGCAGGCCAACGCTTTCTTTGGGTTGCAGGGGATTGCTCTATATCGAGCTTATTGCGCACGGCGTCGGCAAGGACCTCCATTCCGGGTCTTATGGCGGGCCGGCCCCGAATCCATTCTGGCGCCTCATGGATGCCGTGCAGTGTCTGCGCGACGGCGAAGGAAGGGTGCGCGTGCCTGGATTTTATGAATCCGTGCTCCCGATTGGCGATGCCGATCGGGATGCTCTGGACGGAATTCCCGATCCGGAGGCGGAGCTTCGGGCCGTCATCGGAGAAGGCGCCGACCGGATTCCGGATCTTTCCGCCTTTTATACGAAATCTCTCACGCAGCCGAACCTGAACATCTGTGGATTCCAGGGGGGATATTCTCAAGATGGCATGAAAACGGTCCTCCCGGGCTCCGTGCGCGCCAAGCTGGATTTCCGCCTCGTGGTGGAGCAGGACCCGGACAGGCTTTTCGAGGACGTGTGTTCGTTTTTGAGAGCAGAGGGCTTCGAGGACATCGAGGTGCGCAAGATGGCCACGTTCGATGCCAGCAAGACACCTGCGGACGACCCTTTTGTGCAAAGGGTGATCAAGGCCGTCGGCGGTTACGGAGTCGAGCCCGTCATCTATCCGAACTTCGGCGGCAGTGTGCCCGACAGCATGTTCACGAGGGATCTAGGCATCCCGTCCGTGTGGTTCCCCCTCGCCAATGCGGATTCAAACACCCATGCCCCGGATGAGAATATCGACGTAGAGATTTTTCATCGTGGCTGCGAGATTGCGGCGACTCTCATGGGAGGCCTCGTTTGAAACATCCGCTTTGGACGATAGGCCATAGCAACCACAGTGCAGAGAAATTCCTGGACTTGCTGAGCTGCCACGGCATCGCATGCGTGGTGGATGTGCGCAGCATTCCCTACAGCAGAAGAAATCCACAGTACAACAGAGAAAAAATGGGACTGAGCTTCTCATCGAGAAACATCGCATATGTCTGGGAGGGAGAGGCGCTGGGCGGAAAACGCGATTTCAGGAAAAATCCGGAGTTCTTTGACGCCAAAGGGTGCATTGACTGGATAAAAGTGAGGCGTAGTGAAAATTTTATCCGCGCTATGGAACGCCTGAGAGAACAGGCGGAAAAAACGCCCACGGCGATTCTCTGCGCGGAGGAGAATCCCCAAAATTGTCATCGCCTCCACCTGATATCCGCTGCCTGGGCGGAGAGTTTTGATGAGGATATATCGCATATCCGTGGAGACGGGCGTGTGGAGACACACGCGCAAATAGCTCCCCAGCCGGAATTGTTTTGTTGAACATTCTCCCATACCCTGTCGGCAGGCATCCTTTTGTGGCTAGCGGTTTCCCATCCATTCATATGAGGAATTCATGAATCAGCCCCAGCAGCAGAACCGCCTCGCACAGGAGACGAGCCCCTATCTCTTGCAGCATCAATACAATCCGGTGCAGTGGTATCCCTGGGGCGAGGATGCGCTCCGCATATCGAGAGAAGAAAACAAGCCCATCTTTTTATCCGTCGGCTACTCCGCTTGCCACTGGTGCCATGTGATGGAGCATGAGAGTTTCGAGGATGAGGAAATCGCCAAAATCCTGAACGAGCATTTCGTCTCCATCAAGGTGGATCGCGAAGAGCGTCCCGATATCGATGGGATCTATATGGAGGCGGTGCAGATGATGACGGGCCAGGGTGGGTGGCCCATGAGCGTTTTTCTGCTCCCGGACTTACGGCCCTTCTTTGGGGGTACATATTTTCCACCACATGACAAATGGGGCAGGCCCGGCTTCAAGAACGTGCTCTTGAGGCTGGCCGAAGTTTATCGGACGAGACAAGAGGATTTGCAGGATAACGCGGAGAGCATAACGGCGAATTTGCAGCAAATGGGAGTCGTTGCATCCACAAATGGTGATTTGAAAGCGGAGTGGATCGACAAAGCCGCGCGAGAACTGAAGGATCGATTCGACTCTACTTGGGGTGGTTTTGGGCAAGCTCCAAAATTCCCACCTTCCATGGCGTTGATGTTGCTTTTGAGAAAGTGGAGACGATCCCGGGATCAGGAATTGCTGAAGATGATCGAGATAACGCTCCAGAGGATGGCGCTGGGCGGGATGTATGATCAACTCGGCGGCGGGTTTCACCGATATAGCGTGGATGCTTACTGGCTCATCCCGCACTTCGAAAAAATGCTGTATGACAATGGTCTCTTATCCAGGGTGTACCTTGAGGCCTATCAAGCGACGGGAAGCGCGTTTTATCGCTCCGTGGTGGGGGATACGCTTGATTACGTCTTGCGTGAAATGACCAGCCCGGACGGCGGATTCTATTCTGCGCAGGATGCCGACAGCGAGGGCGAGGAGGGGAAGTTCTTCGTATGGCGTCCCGAGCAGATAGAGGAGATTCTCGGGAAGGATGAAGCGGACATATTCTGCCGGTTCTATAGTGTGACGGATGAGGGGAACTTCGAGGGGAAAACCTCCGCATTGTTCATCCAGAAACCACCCCGCGTTTTCGCCAAAGAAGTGGGAATCACCGAAGAAAAGCTCTTTGAGATTTTGCAAAGGGGACGCGCAAAACTCTTTGCCGAGCGGGAAGGGCGCGTGAAGCCTGGTCTGGACGATAAAATTCTCACGAGTTGGAACGGGCTCATGATTGGCTCGATGGCCTTGGCGGGCAGGATTATGGAGCACCGCCCCTATATTGACGAAGCGGGCAAGGCGGCGGATTTTATTTTGAACAACATGCGCGATGAGCGGGGCTTGTTGAGGAGCCACCGGGCAGGCGTGAGCAAGTTCAACGCGTATCTCGATGATTATGCTTTTCTGATCGTGGGTCTGGTGGATTTATACGAGGCGAGCTTTGAGCCCCGGTGGATTCGCGCGGCCTCGGATTTGGCGAGGGAGATGATATCGCGATATTGGGATGACGAGGGCGGCGCATTTTTCTTTACGGCCCACGATCATGAACAACTCATCGTGAGAAAGAAAATGACGCAGGATGGCGCCACTCCGAGCGGGAACTCCATGGCGGCGCTGGGTTTGCTGAAATTGGCGAAACTCTCGGGCGAGGCTGAATTCGCGGAATGCGGCTTGGGTGTGTTGCGCTCGTTTGGTGAATATCTGGACCGCGCACCGGCCGCCTTTCATATGATGCTGGTGGCGTTGGATTTTTGTCTCGACTCCCCGGTGGAGGTGGCGATTGTCGGCGAGAGGGACTCAGAAGATACGCGCGCAACTCTCAGGGCCGTTGATTCGCGCTTTATTCCCAACAAAGTTTTGGCTTTCAAGTCGGAATCATCAGGCGAAGAAGCAGATGCCACAGTGCCCCTGCTCGACGGGAAATCCATGGTGGATGGACGAACCACCGTGTATCTGTGTGAAAATTTCACTTGCAAGGAACCGCTCACGGATCTGAGTGCTATCGAAAAAGCGCTCCAGAAGAATTAAATTCTTTATTTCGCCCGCACGATGAATGCCCCGTATCCGTTGCGCTGCAACTTTTGGACTAATCTCTTTGCTTTTCTCTCCCGGCCCAATCCTCTGATCTGCACATGGTAGTGGTTGTAGTTCCCGTGCCAGCCGGGCCGGATTTCAGAAGTCGTGCCGTTGCGGTGAAAGTAATCGGCGAATTCTTGCGCCTCTGGCTTTTGGGTGAAACCGCCCACCAGGATCATCCATTTCGAATTCAATTCTCGGGGGACATAGAGGGGCTCGACCTGAACCTGGGTTGTGCCGCTGCGCAACATGCCGATTCTACGAGCGGCCTCTTGCGAGAGGTCGATAACGCGGTTTATGAAAAAGGGGCCGCGATCGTTAATCCGGACTTCCACTTCCCGCCCGTCGTCGCTTCTGCGCACCCGTACCCTTGAACCAAAGGGCAGGGTGCGGTGCGCGGCCGTGAGCGCGTGCATATCGTAGGTTTCGCCATTCGCCGTCTTGCGCCCGTGGTAGGGGTTCCCATACCAAGAGGCGATGCCGTGTAAATCCCCGCCCTGGATATAGTGGCCCATTGACATAGGGTAGAAGGCGCAACCACCCAAAGAAATGAAAAAAAACAAACAAATGATGAAACCCGGCGAGGGGATGATGTGCGATAGGATGTTTTTTGGTTTCATTTGAGCTTATCTGGGGCGGATTTCTTAAATTACGTCGGCATTATATCAGGTTCATCTGTTGCTGCCAGATGGATAAGCCTTTTCAGTAAATTTCATGAAATTGCGTATTCGGGTGGTTGTCGTGGTATTGGGCTAGCCTCGATACTTGGCGAACGTCTCGCCGATGCTCGCGCCTTTTTCCAACTCAGAGATGATTTTTTCTTCAATTTTCGCCAATTCATCCATTTTATCGATGACTTCCTCGAGCCTTTCCCTGGGGATGACGACCACACCGTTGACGTCTCCCAGAATGACGTCTCCCTGCCTTACCGCGACGCCCCCGCAATTGATCGGTTCTCCCACGCTGATGGGAACCGTATATCCGCCGCTGCCGTGAACAGACACCCCTCTGGCGAACACGGGGTATCCCATCTGGCGGTGTTCTTCGATATCCCTGGCTCTGCCGTCCAGGACGACTCCGCCCAGGTTCATCATTTTCGCCCGCGTGCTCATCATCCCGCCCCAGTTGGCCGTCGTCACCCCAGAGGGGATGCTGATGACGACGATGCTCCCCCCGGGCGCCGCGTCGATATGGTGGGCCTCGCGTTTGGGCAGAGCGCCGCCGCCGGCGGGAACCATCCGAACGGTATGGGCCTCGCCCACCATTCGGTAATCCGGGTCGGGGGACAACAGGATGATGTCGGGCATGTGGCCTCTGATATTTAATTTATCGAAGGCGTCCGCCGCCTGGCAGGCAGAATAGTTTTTCAAACGATTCATCAATTCACTGCTCATCAAATTCTCCGATATCCTTCATATCAAAAACCATCAACGCCAAGTGGCAATGGGATCATTGCCGTTTCAATCAAAGTAGCGTGATTTATACACGAAATTCTGAAAAGCGCACGCCATCCGGGTCGAGTTCCTCCAAAGCGCTTAGTTCATCGGCGCTCGGCAGGGGCGTTTGCGCGACAACGTTCGGGCGATGCAAATCAAATCCGGTTTTCTCGACCACTTCATCCATCGAATGACCCGCGTGAACGCTGGCGAGTTCGAGCCCTGTCGATTTTTTTTCAAACAAGGCGATGGATGTCACCACGTGGCTCAGATTTCCGGATTGCGTCGAAAAATCGACCCTCGGCACGAGAAATCGCCTGTCGTGCACCGTTCGCCAAATAACCGTTCGTTTCACCTGGGGCATGATGACGGAGCCTCCCCCTCCACCGGGGAGCCTGACTTTCGGGTGAAACGGGTCGCCGATATAGCTCATGTTGGCTCGTCCTTGCTTATCGAGTTGGGCGGCGCCCAGAAAAGCGAGGTCCATCTCTCCACGTGCAAAAAGATCGTACATGTCCGGGTTGTAGAACATTGAAGCCGCGCCGTGGCAGAGTTCGGGGTCGGCCGTGCTATTCGGCATGAAGCGTGGTTTCGGGTCCACGGAACCCGCGACTTCTATGAGCATGCAGTTGGGCGCGTGTCGTTTTTTGGCCAAAAAAATCGCAACCATCGGAAGCGGAGAGTTGACCCCGTGAAACACTTTGTCACCATCTTCGATGAGGTGCGACAGCGTGACGACCATCTGGTTTCCGGCGCGGATGACGTGTTCAGGCAACGAAGCCAGGCGATTGCCCATCGCTATCTTCTCAACGCGTCTTGCGTGTGTGTCTGGTCGGTACCGGCAAGATATTCCCCAAGTCCATCCTTGCTTTGGGTCAGGGCCAGGTAACGACCCATTTCATCCTTATCGACCCCGTAGTATGGATGGCAACTGCAAGGAGACGCCCCTCCCGGCGTTTCCACGACCGCTTTGACGAGAAAACCCGGTATGGTGGTTCTCTCGGGTTCCGCTGCGAGTTCTTCGGGGTCAACGATTTTCTCGGTTGTGAGAATGACCCCTTTTTGCGCCGCGCGCGTCATTTCAACGTCAAACTGCTGGTTGCCCAGAATTTGGGCGTTTCCCTGCGCGTCTGATTTTTGAACGTGAATCAATGCCCAGTCCGGTTTGAGGGCGGGAATCGCGTAGAGTTCCTCTTTCGTGTACGGGTCTTCAATCGTGAAAATACCGCTTTGCTCCGGAATGTCGCTCCCCGTGAATCCACGAATGGGCTGAAAAGGGATGCCGTAGGCTGCGGCCCGCAGCCCAGCGAGAACGCTGGCTCAGGCGTGTTCGGTGAGGCCGGTCAACCCTTTCTCAATCACCTTTCGATATTGGGGCGCTAATCCGAATTCCGCCTCGAATGTGACGATACCGCTGATGACCCTCTCGACGGCGCCTGCGGCGCAAAGGAGGTCGGCGTCATAGCCGGGGGAAGGCTTGATGAGCGTTAGACGCCGGGTGCCTGCGCGCGCGATTTCGCGCACGAGGGCGGCAGGAGTCCTGTGCAGAAGAGTGCCGCCGGGACTAATCGCATCTCCATCCTCGATGAGGGAAGCGGCTTCTCGTAAAGAAATTTGCTTGTCCATAGGGTTCATCCATTCGTTTAAGGCGAATGCCGCAGAAAACAGGAAATTCACAGGAGTATAGTTTAACAAAAGAAGATGTTTTGTGCTTCCGCTCATTAGAGTTTATAGCGGTATGCGGGGTGGTTTTGGAGTATTCATTGACCGGTACCCTCGAGGTGACGTAAATATCGGTGGAATGAGCGTATCTCTCGTGCGCAAGCATCCACCCCGACGAATCAATCTAAGGAGCATGGAATGGCACGGATTTCCCAGTTAGAGCCCGAACAGGCGGAAGCGTCCGCAAAACGCATCATGGAGAATTTGAAAAAACAATTCGGCGTCGTGATTCCACCGGTGAAGGCCTTGGCCCATAAACCGGATTTCTTGCGATCTTTATTGAGCTTGACCACGGTGGCGGATGGCCCGGGAGAGATCGACATAGGTTTCAAGGAAATCCTGAACATTCGCGCATCGGTGCTCAACGGGTGCCATTTTTGCACGAACATGCATTCAAACATGGCAAGGATGCACAAGGTGGGTGATGAGAAGACAAAAGCCGCGCAAGAGGGTTCCTCGAGCGACCTCTTCAATGATCCAGAAAAAGCGGCGCTGCGCCTTTGTGAGGAAAGCACACAGGGGGTGAGTGTTTCCGATGAGACTTTTGAGGCGCTCAAGGCGCACTATTCAGAAGCGCAGATAGTGGAACTTCTCGGCGCCATCGCGCTCATCAACGCCTGGAATCGGCTCATCGTGGGGATGGGTTTTTAAGCTGCGGACGTCTTTTGGTCGGCTGAGTTGCTCGCAACAAGAGGTTTTAGAGGCTTAATGCGGCCCGGCTGACCGTGAGTTCGGTCTCTCCCAAAAGCTCTGATGTCGTGAGTTTTCCACTCATCACCGCGATTAGTTCTTTTTCGAGCAAATCCCTCGCTTCATCGATGCGCATCGTCCCTTCCATGACGCCGCTGATGTCCACATCGATGTTCTCGGCCATCGTCCGGGCGGTTCGGGGATTTCCGGTCACCTTGATGGTGGGGGAAATGGGATGACCGATCGGATTGCCGATGCCGGTCGAGAAAATAATCGCTTGCGCTCCGCTGGCCGCGAGCGAAGATATGTTTTCTACGCCTGCGCAAGGAGCGTCGGCGAAGATGGTGCCTTTTTTCGAGGGGCGCTCGCCCACGCCAACGACCTCGACGATGGGATGGCTGCCCGCTTTTTTGATGGCTCCCAGGCTTTTTTCCTCAATGGATGAAAGACCGCCCCGGATGTTATCGGGCGCCGGATTCGAGCCGATGAAGTCGACGCCGATGCTTTCGGCGTAATCAACGGCGCTTTTGGCGGAAGCGATGATTCTCTGCGCCGTTTTTCTGTCTGCGGCCCGGCGGGCGAGAAGATGCTCGGCCCCCACAATTTCCAGTGTCTCGGAGAAGATGACCGATCCCCCCGCCTCTACGACCTTATCGGCGACCATTCCCGTCACGGGGTTCGAAATGACGCCGCTGGTCGTATCAGAACCCCCGCATTCGGCCCCGATGGTGAGTTCTCCCAACTCACAGCGAACCCGCTTGGCGGATGCGAGGTGGGCAGAAAGTTTTGTGGCGAGTTCCACGACATGAGAGGTGGTGCTGAGCGTGCCCCCGATTTCCTGGATGTTCACAGCCTCTATGGGCATCCAGGGGGATGTTCTCGTGGCTACTTCCGCAATGGCGTTGGCACTCTTGGGTTCTAAGCTCACGATAATGGCTGCCCCTACGTTGGGGTGCGCGGCGGTGTGCCCCATTACCCGCCAATGCTGTTCCTCGTCCTCACCCATCAGAGCGCGTCCGAACGATGTGTTGACGGGGGTGGCGTCTCGTACCAGTGAGCCGATTCTACGGACAATAGGGTTTGAATTGTCCATCCCGCTGATAATGGCGAGATGATTCCGGCCGCCCGGAGGACCCTCGGGCCTTCTGTAGCCCCAAAAAGTAGGGGTGCCCCTTTTTCTGGGCATGCCTAGCCTCTGGTGCTCTTGATGTTGTGAACGTGAACGTGGCTACCGGCGGATATGTTTTGCGTGGCGGTGCCGATGACCTCGCCGTATTTGAGTACTTTTCCGCTTGAGGATATCTTTCGCAGTGCGATTTTGTGGCCAAAAGGAATCGCTTCCGTCGCGTAAATCATCAAAATTTCCCCACCACCTTCGATTTCCACATTTTGCTCGGAGGCGATGTCCTCCAGCACGGTGGCAACATTGTCTTTCGAGTGCATCACCAGCCCACGGCTCATCGAGGGGTCTCCATTTTCATTCTAATCGTTGTTTTCGACGTTTCCGGGCAGCCTTAACCGCAGTCTCTCGACCGGGCGACCGTTTCTCAGGTGTTCCTCTATGAGTTCAGGAACGTCCTCTACCTTCACGCCCGTGTACCAGACGCCCTCCGGGTAGACGACTAGGGTGGGACCCATCGTGCACGGACCCAGGCAAGTCGCGCCTGCCATGGCCGTATCCGCAGCGAGGTCGTCATTCGAGCCAATCGCCTCCGTAATCGCTTGTGCGACTTCGATGCTGCCCTTGCTCTGGCAACAGCCCATGGGATGATTCGGTGGGCGTTGGTTGATGCAGACGAAAACGTGTCTTTTGATATGTTCCACGGGCCATCCTCTTTTCAAATTAGCGATAGTCTCTTATGGAATTTTTTCGCGTGAGGCTTCAAAATCTCTCGACATCATTTCTGAATGACTTTACCAGAGGGAGATGATACGCTCCGTTCGCTAGAAGTCAAGGGATTCGCCAATTCTGGATTCAGGTGAAGTCGAATCAGCTACATGGGCGAAAAAAGGCCTATTTAATGCTGGTTCAAGAAATTTCAAGGCGATATGAACGAAGAGTTCACCAAAGATATGGAACCTCTCGTCTCCCGAGTGAGGGGAGGCCCAGTTTGTCTTTTTCTGCCGGATTCCACAGTTCCCGCCGTGAGCGTGCAGGCATGGTTTCGCGTCGGCAGCCTCACTGAAACAGACCCGCTCGAGGGCATCTCCCATTTTTTAGAGCATATGATATTCAAGGGTTCCCAAAATTTGGAAGTAGGGGAACTCGCTTCGCTGGCCGAGTCTTCCGGTGGAGACATTAACGCCTACACGACGAGCGAATCCACCCATTACGACCTGATATCGATGCCGGATAAATTCGAGGGGTGTCTGGAAGCGCTCCTCGATGCGCTTTGGTGGCCACGGTTTGACGAGAACGAGGTTCACCAGGAAAGACAGGTCATTCTCTCCGAGTTGAATCGCACATACGAACAACCGGACCAGTTGCTTCAATATCATCTCTATCGTGAGGCGTACGGCTACCGGCATCCTTATGGACGCGCCATTCTAGGCACGCGGCGCACGCTGAAGAATATAAGTGCGGGAGAATTGAGAAAATATCACGAGAAATTCTATTCGCCCTCATCGGCCTTCCTGGTGTTTGCCGGCGCCTTCGATGTCTCCAGAATCAAATCTATTTTGAGAAAAAGACAAAAAAAATTGCGCATCAAGTGGCCGAAACCCGGTCGCAGAAAAATGCCGAAAGTTCCCGGGCCGGCCCCTCTGAAAGCAGGGCCGCGCATCGTTGTGCGACGCGGCCGCACGGGAACGGCGCACCTCGATCTTGCCTTTGAAATTCCTCCTTTGACCCACCGGGATGCTCCCGCGCTAGAGGTGCTCGGCATCGTTCTCGGAGCGGGCGAAAGCTCCCGCCTGTATGGGCATCTTTGCATGGATACCTCCTTGATGTTCGATGTTTCTGCAGACACCTGTTTGTCTGGAGGGCCGGGACTGTTTTTCTTGGGCGGGTATGCCGCATCGGAAAACGTCGAGAAGGCTGCCGAGCAGATTCTTCAGGTGGCGAAGCAAATCATCGGGGATAAACCGACCACCCCGGATGAGTTGGATAAGGTACGTATGAATTATCTGACCGGTTTGGAGTTTCGGCGCGAGAGAATGACGGGGCGCGCCCATGTGGCGGGTTATTCCGAATTGATTACCGGGGACGCAAATTATTATTTGAAGTACATGAAGATGCTGATGGAGGTGAATGCGAATGACGTCACGGATGTGGCGAGACGGTATCTGGCGCCATCGCGATTGACCGCGGGCGTGTTCTTCCCCAAAGGGGAAGCACCGGGAGTCGGTGTGCGAAGAATTCGAAAAGCGATACTGAGCGGATTCAACGATGGTGGCGAGAAAAAACAGGACATCACGAATAGAAATCGAGACATAGCGGAAAAATCGGCATCATCCGATCATGCCCGCTCCGTTTCTCGAAGGAGAGATTTTGCCGGGAATTCAAGGCTCTCAAAGACAAAGAACAAACCCATGGAGGCGAGGCTTCCCGGTGGCGGGCGGTTGGTCATGTTGCCTGGAAGCGGCCCCCTTGTTTTCTCTTTACGAGCCGTATTCCCGGGGGGGCAAAGAAATGAATCCGCCCGACAGGGCGGACTGCATGCCCTGATGATGTCTGTAGCTCCCATGGCGACCCGGAATTGCCCATCGTTCGTCCTTACGAAAGAGGTGGAGGGTTTGGGCGCCAGTATCGATGGGTTTGCCGGGAGAAATACTTTTGGGCTGACTGCTTCCGGCCTTAGCGCGGTTTTGCCCGAAGTGATGGAAAAATTCGTGGAGGTCATGTCTGCGCCCGCTTTTGATGAGGATGATGTTGAATTCGCCCGGGCCGAGCTCAATGCGGAGCGCGACAGCGAACTCGATGATCTGGGGCAATGCTGCCGGCTCAAGGGGTATCAGCTTTTATATGGAAAACATCCATTGGGTCGCCATCCTCTTGGAACTCCCAAGACGATAGCCGCCTTCAACCAGAGGGTTTTGAGGCGAGAATGGCGAAGAAGAACATCTCCCACGAATTTGGTCCTGGCAGTCGCCGGCAATTTTGACGTCTCGTGTTTGAAAAAAAATCTCCCGGAAATGTTGACGCCTTGGGCAAGAAGCGCCCCTCGGGAAACACCTGTTCTCCAGCCGGCTCCGCCCAGAAGCCTCTCGAGGAGGCGTTTTCGCTCGTATGTGCTTGATGGAGCGTCGCAAAGCCATATCCATATGTCTTTTTTGGGAACGACATTTCACGATCCCGCAAGATATGCGCTTGCCGTCATCGCGGCGGTCTTGGGCAGTCAAGGCGGAGGGCTCTTCCTGGAGTTGAGAGAAAAGCGTGGTCTTGCCTACGATGTGAGCGTTTCCTCTCAGGAATCTCTCGATCCGGGCCCCATTTCGATTTATGCGGCTACGCCCGGGGGAAAGGAAAAACTGGCCATCGATTTGATGCGTCAGGAAATTGCGCGCGTAAGCCTCCAAGGGCTCGGTGATGAGGAATTCCATCGGGCCAAGTCTTATCTCATTGGAGGGTTGTCTCGCAGTCATCAGCGGGCCTTTGCGAGAGCGGCCGACCTGGCGGGCAGATTCACCCATGGTTTGGGATGGGAAACGCTCGAAGAAACTAAGCGGCAAATTGAACGGGTGGATATGAATTCCGTCAAAGAAGCCGCGCGTCATTTTATGAAGCCGAGTAAAGAATGCCTGGTGACTGTATCGAGCAATTCTTTGAAGTAGCCTGACTCTTTAGCGATCGGTTTGTTGAATTTTGAGCAAATCTTCTTGCAGTTTTCTCAACCGGCGACGTAATTGCTCCATTTCCTCGATGATGACCTCTTCTTTTTGGGATTTGAGCAACAGTTCCTCCAATTTCCTCTGTTCATGAGCCAGCGTGCGTCTTCTGTCGGGATTTTTTGAGTGAATTCGCTCTCGTTCGATTTCTTGGATGCGTTGTCGCAATTCTTCCGGGGCCATCGTCGTGGGGGGCGCCAAAACCGTGTCTCTCGAGTCTTCACCCTGTGTGTTTCTCTTGGCGGTCTGCCGGGCTTGTCCGAGGCTCAGGTTTTCTTCCTGCGCAGGAGGCATTCTGGATGGAAACCGGTCTTGAAGACGGGGTGTTTCGGTGGGCCGAATGATGGTTTTTCTTTTGTTTTTTGTATTTTATCTGGCGTGGTTTTTGTTTCCTGGGTGCTTTGTTGTTCGTATGCGTTTTCTCGTTGGTATTTCCCTATGGAGATCAAGGTGTTCGTAACGGCTCGCTGGGTCTTGACGTATGCGGATTGAGCGGTGGATTTCGTCTTTTCCCAGATGTCTTGCGACGAAAGGCCGGTTCCAGCACAACCACCAGCCAGAAAACCCATCAGCAAAATAGACAAAAAGAGAAATTTTCTTGCAAAGTAAAAATTAGTTTGCGATTTGTTCGTATTTTTGCATCTCATCTTGCTTGTCCATGCTCGATAGGCGGGAGGCTGCCTCCTCTACTAGAGGAACTAGGCTCTCGGGATCTATGCCGCTCACGGCGATGCCGTTGAATCGACGGCACAGATTGGCCAGGCGGATATCGTCCGTCTGGTCGATTTTATTGAAAACCCGAATGAGAGGCGTGTCTTTCAGCCCAATCTCATCCAGGATTTTCTCTACCGAAAAGAGGTTGTCCTCACAATGTGGAGATGAGGCGTCAATCACATGAAGAAGAAGGTCCGCTTCACTCAATTCCTCCAATGTCGAGCGGAATGCCCCTATCAGCTCTTGAGGGAGGTCATGAATAAAACCGACGGTATCCGTAATAATGACTTCCTGCTCGCGTGGGAGCCTGAGCCTTCGGCTTGATGTGTCCAAAGAGGCGAAAAGTCGGTTCTCGGCCAAAACGTCGCTATTCGTTAAGACGTTCAGAAGTGTGGATTTCCCCGCATTGGTGTAGCCCACCAGGGATAAAACCGGCACTTGGCGACGCCGGCGGAGGCGTCTGCCCTGAGAGCGTTTTCTTTGTAAATTTTCAAGTTCTTTTTCCACTCTGCGAATGCGCTCGAATGCGCGGCGACGGTGGATCTCCAATTTTGTTTCACCCGGTCCCCTGCCGCCGATACCACCGGTGAGCCTGCTCAAGGCCGTGTGTTGGGATGAGATGCGGGGTAGCGTATACCGCAGTAATGCCAGTTCCACCTGAAGTTTTCCCACACGGCTCTTTGCCCTCTGGGCGAAGATATCGAGGATAATTTGTGTCCGGTCGAGAATTTTCAGATCGGTGAATTCAGATAAATTCTTGATTTGCGAGGGTGTCAACTCATTGGAGAAGAACAATGCCTCGGCTCCCACCTGCATCGAGTTCATCAAGACATCCGCCAGCCGGCCTTTGCCGATGACGAAACGAGGGTCCGGCTTTTTGCGGCGCTGCAGAATTCTCCCGCAAGGTATGAAACCGGCCTCGCGTGTGAGGAGAGCTAATTCTTCAAACTCGGTTTCGGCCGAGCGGTTCGTGTTCTGCCCGTTATCGAGATGCACCAATAAAGCGCGCTCTCCCTCTTCGAGCTGGATGGATGATTTTTGAAGGCGGGCGAATTCATTTTCGAGGGAGTTGATGAGAACTTCGATGTTAATCCGATTCGATTCCAGGTTGGGGAATGACTGAATTTCCCAGGGAGTGCGATTCTCCATAAATGTCGAGTGGCCGTTGTCTAGTTCATTTTCGGCAGGAGGCCGAGGAGTGATGTGGGCCAAGTGGAAGCGGCCCGTATTACCGTCCCCCAATACTTCGATGGCCCCCATGGCGTCGAGGCGCAAAAGGGCCATATCCGTCAGGTCTTCCTGGGACAGCGGGGAGGCGTTCAAGTGTGTATGAACGCACCGAAGGCCTCTGAATCTGGCCATCCCGGCCCGTGCGCGGCCTAGTTCCGGTATTTCGATTCCCTTCGCATCGCCGATGATCACGTAGCGCACTACGCCTAGTCGATCAATGAGCAGTCCAATCTGACGCGAGATTTCATGAGACAGGAGCGCCAATTCACGACCGAGTTCTAAGTGAATGAATTGGTTGGGGGGTATTTTCCGGCGGTAAAGTCTTTCCAAGACCTTCATTTGCTTAGGCTTCAGCCCGGTGAGGCGACCATGAAGTCTAGCGATAGTGAGGTACTCCCCAGAGTGGACGGGCGATAGGATGATGGCTGCGCCTATCAATATCTCGGTGGCGTCAACGACAATTCGCTACCAAGATATGCCAAGTTTGCCCGTAACACAAGATGATTGACACTCCCAAAGGTGTCCAATAGACTCTACGCCCTTTTGGACGCTGTGTTTGCGTGATTTCCTGGAGTGCAAACCATGGTGAACGAGCGTGATCCGAGACTTCTTCGCGTAGAAGACATGGTGCGCCGGCTCTTGAGACACAAGGCCAGTGCCAATCTTTCCAATGCGCTGGAAAAAATGCACGCAGCCGAAGTGGCGCAGATTTTTCAGCATTTCCTGCCCGAAGAACGCCAGGAGGCGTTTTCCCTGGTTCGAAACCAGGAACACCGGGCCTCCATTCTGACGGAATCGGACTCCCACATCGTCCGGGAACTCCTGGAGCCGGTGGCGAACGAAGACGTTATTCCACTCATCAAGGAATTGGACAGCGACGACGCGAGATATATTCTGGAGACCCTGCCCGAGGAGCGTTCCCAGGAAATAGTCGCGCTCCTCGATGCGCCGGAAACAGAGGCGATACAGGACATGATGGCGTATCTGCCGCAAACCGCCGGCGCCATCATGACGGATTCCTATGTGGCCCTTCATGAGGAACTCACGGTTAATGAAGCCATCTCCCAGGTCAGGAAGGCCAGCGAGGTGGACTACATTTTCTATGTGTACGTCATAGACTCCAATGGTTGCCTGAGAGGGGTGATTACACTGCGGCAACTCTTGTTGGCGGACCCGTCCAAGCCCTTGTCTGAAATCATGATCACCAATGTCTGGAGCGAGAACGTGCATGCCGACCAGGAGCACATCGCACGTCTTGTCTCGCGATACAACATTTTGGCCATTCCAGTAGTGGATGACGACAATCTTCTGGTCGGAATCATAACGGTGGATGACGTACTCGACGTAATTAGAGAAGAAGCGACCGAGGACATCTTGAAGATGGCGGGAACGCATTCCTATCAGGATGAGGTGACGTCGCTTTCCGCCAGGCGTCTTGCATGGATTCGTTTGCCCTGGCTGTTTTTCAGTTGGCTGGGCGGTATTCTCGCCGCTCAGTTGATCCATCAGTATTCAGACGAGTTGAGCAAGGTCGTGGCTCTCGCCGCGTTCATGCCGGTGATCATCGGCATGGCGGGCAACGTGGGCACCCAAAGCGCCACCATCGTGGTGCGTGGCTTGGCGACAGGACGCATCGATCCCAAATCATGGCTTCGCGTCATCTCGAAAGAGGTGACCGTCGGGACGCTTCTGGGCGTTTGTTACGGCCTGTTGTTGGGATTGTTGGCGACGTATCAGTTCTCCTCAGTCGCCTGGCTGGGTTTCGTCGTGGGGCTTGCGATATGTGTGGTGATGATGTTCTCTGCCCTTCTGGCATCGTTTTTGCCGTTGCTGCTTCATCGTTTTCGGGTGGACCCCGCCGTGGCGACAGGGCCGTTTGTCACGACTGGTGTCGATGTACTGGGGCTTTTGATTTACTTTAACATCGCTCGTTTGTTTCTTTTTTCATAACCAACCATAGGTTTGTCCGCTTGGCTCTTTCCATCGATTTTCGTGTAAGGTATGCCGAAACCGACCAGATGGGCGTGGTGCACCACTCGGTCTATTATGTATGGTTCGAGCAGCTCAGAACGGAGTATTTTCGTAAAATCGGATTTCCCTACGGGCAACTCGAAGAGCGCGGGATTTTCTTTCCCGTGGTGGAGAGCCACTGCCGGTATAAGGAAGGCGCCCGGTATGACGGCGAGGTCAAAGTCACCGGCTGGTTCAGAGAGCCCGAGGGCGTCCGCGTCCGGATTGATTATCTAGTGGAGCAAGAGGGGCATATTTTGGTGAAAGGCTATACGCTTCATGCGAGAACCGATGCGGGCGGAAAACCACGACGCATTCCGCCTGAAATTCTCGAGAAGATTAGGGAAGAGGCCGCGCCCATCGGGGAGGGGCCACATCTATAAAATAGCAAATCTTTTGAAGCAGGCGGATCGCCTGCCTGGAGATTTCAGAGACACATACCGAAGAATTGAGGAAATCCATGCTCGGCGATTATAGTCCATCCAGTTATGAGGCGAAATGGCAGAATCTTTGGGCGGAGGAGAAGATATTCGAGACCTCCGATCATCCCGGAGATAAACCTACCTATTATTCCTTGATGATGTTTCCCTACCCATCGGGCGATCTGCACATGGGCCACGCCTGTAACTACACGATGGGCGACGCCATTAGCCGCTACCGCAAGATGCGCGGCTTCGAGGTCTTACACCCGATGGGCTGGGATGCCTTGGGTCTGCCTGCGGAGAACGCCGCCATCAATGCCGGCGCGCATCCCGCCGCCTGGACCCAAAAAAACGTCGACAACATGAGACGCCAGCTTCGCATGGCGGGTCTCGCCTATGACTGGCCGCGAGAGATTTCCACCGCGCATCCGGGCTATTACAAATGGACGCAGTGGATTTTCCTCAAAATGCTCGAGAACGGCCTGGCGTATAAGCGAGAAGCCCTCGTCAATTGGGACCCGGTGGATGGCACGGTTCTCGCGAACGAACAGATCCACGACGGTATCGCCTGGCGCAGCGGCGCAAAGGTGGAAAAACGCTGGCTCAGTCAGTGGTTCCTGAAGATTACGGATTATGCGCAGCGCTTGCTCGATGATCTGGATGGCCTCGTCGGCTGGCCCGAGCACGTCAAGCAGCAACAAAGGAACTGGCTGGGGCGCAGCGAGGGCGCGCGAATCGATTTCAGGCTCGAAACGACCGGCGAGACGTTCTCGGTCTTCACCACGAGGCCGGATACCGTCTATGGCGTCACCTTCATGGTCTGTGCGCCCGAGCATCCCGTTATCGATCAATTGCTGGAGGGGAACCCCCGTGCGGATGCCATTCGAGAAGCCGTGGACGCCATGCAGGCCCAAAGCGCCGCGGACCGGATGAGCGAGGAGAGTGAAAAGACGGGTGTCGACACGGGTCATCTCGTCATCAACCCGGTCAATGGAGATCGCGTGCCCCTGCTTGTGGCCGATTACGCGCTGATGGAATACGGCACGGGCATCGTGATGGGTGTTCCTGCGCACGATCAGCGCGATTTTCTTTTTGCGAGAAAATACGGCATTCCCGTCAAAGTGGTTATTCAGCATCCAGAAGGGGGGCTCGATGGCGCCACGATGGAGGAGGCATACATCGAAGATGGCGTGATGGAGAATTCCGGGCCTTTTGACGGGCAGCCGAACCGCGAAGCATATCCCAGGATGATCGATTATTTCGCGGAAAAGGGTTTTGGCGACAAGACCATCAACTGGCGGCTGAGAGACTGGCTCATTTCGCGGCAGCGCTATTGGGGAGTGCCTATTCCCGTCATTTATGAGGAAGACGGGAGCGTGACCCCGGTGCCGGACGATCATCTGCCCGTCATGCACCCGCGCGATGTCGAGTTCACGGGTCGGGGGGGGAACCCCCTGGACCAGAGCGAGGATTTCGTGAACGTCATCAGCCCGAAAACCGGTAGGCCCGCCCGCCGTGAGACGGACACGATGGATACTTTTGTGGATTCATCCTGGTATTACCTGCGTTACGTCAGCCCCCGTGATGATGACGCCGTATTTCAGTCGCAAAACGTGAATCGCTGGCTGCCGGTGACGCAGTACATCGGGGGGGCGGAACATGCGGTGATGCACCTGCTTTACTCCCGGTTTTTCACAAAAGTGCTCTACGATCTCGGGCTCGTCTCTTTTGAAGAGCCGTTTGAGAACCTCTTCACCCAGGGAATGGTGTGCAGGATGGCCTATCATGTGACCGAGGCGCGTGGCCGCGTCTGGGTGCCTTATCAGGATGTGGATGAGGAATCTCTGGTCGTTACGGCCGATGGCCCCAGCGGCAGCGGCTACGGGGCCGGTCAAAAGGTGGTCGCCGAGATGGCCTCGATGAGCAAATCGAAGATGAACGGGGTCTCGATCGAAGAATGCACGGGAAAATTCGGGGCGGATGCGGGTCGGCTGTATACGTTGTTCATCGGCCCTCCCGAGCGAGCGAAGGAATGGCGCGATGATGGTTTGATTGGCGTGCACCGGTTCTTGCAAAGGCTTTGGCTCACGTTTGCGGAGCGGCTTGGGGACTGGCGCGAATCCGAATCCTATTCCGGAGACGGGTGCAGGCTGTCCGCTTCGGGAAGAAAACTCAGGCGCGACGCCCATGCCACCTTGAAGGCTGTGACGGAAGTCTATGAAAACTCATTTTCTTTCAACACGGCGGTGGCGCGCATCATGGAGTTGGCCACGTCGCTGCGCGCAGAGACCGGGGCCGAAGATGCGGTTCAACGCGAAACGGCGGAAATTCTGCTTTGCTGCATGGCGCCCATGGCCCCCCACGTGGCGGAGGAACTCTGGGCGGCTTTGGGAGCGGGCAAAGGAGAGGTGAGTCTTTTTCGAGAGTCGTGGCCGGAAGTGGATGAGGCGGCCATCGCCGCCGAGGAGAAAGAATTCGCCGTACAGGTGAACGGAAAAACGAGGCGCACGTTCATGGCGCTGCCGGATGCGCCGGAGGAGGAGCTGAAAGAAAAAGCGGAAACCGTCACGGCAGGCTATATAGGCGACAAGGAAATCATAAAACACATCGTCGTGCCGGGCCGCTTGGTGAACCTCATTGTGAAAGGCTAGATGACTCCGTTATCATTTGAAGCTATTTTGCAGACGGAGCGTTGGCTCTGCTGATGGAAGGGATGAGGAATTTCAGAAATAACAATGAGATACACATTATTCATAGCATCATGACTTTTCGAGAGGAGACGGGAAATGGCCGAACGCCCAACGGAGATGGATGAATTTTTACTGGAACCGCATATGGCGAGAATCGCCAGCACGAATCCGGACGGTTCGCCGCACGTCATCCCGCTTTTGTATCTGTTCTATCCCGATGACGCAAGTTTTTTCATCAGCACGGGGGAAGATTCCGTTTCGGTGAGGAATTTGAGAAAAAATCCGGCGTTTTCGATTTGCATCGATGATTCCGAAGCTCCTTTCCGCGCCGTTGTCGTGGAGGGAGAGGCGCAGATCTCCGAGGTGATGGGAACCGACCACGAGGGGTTGAAAAGCGTGGTGGATCACTTCTTCGGGCCGGAGATGTGGGCGAATTACGTCAATACGCCCATTGCGCAAAAAATACGCGTGCGGATCACGATGGTGCCCAAAAAGTGGAAATGGTGGGATTACCGCAGAATGTTGATGGGCTCGGTGACGGTGGACTGAGTTTTTGTAGTCCGCAAGCCCCGGAGAGTTATCTCCGGGGCTTTTTTTCGTTTTAATTCTTTCTCGCCGCTTGAATCATGCCGGCAAGCCGGTCCGGCGTGAGCGCGCCAGGGAAGAGTTGTTTTCCTATGATGAAGGCGGGTGTGCCGCGTATGCCCAGGGAGCGCGCCAGGGCGCGGTTCTTATCGAGCTGGGCCTGGATTCGAGGCGACCGCATGTCTTTCTTAAGGCGGGCCGTGTCGATGCCCACGGTGGCGGCGATTTTCATGATGCTCGCTTCATCATAAGAGATTCTGGCCTTGATGAGGGCCTTGTGGAAAGCTATGTATTTGCCCTGCGCGCGCGAGGCGAGCGCCGCCCGGGCCGCCAATACGGAATTTGGGCCCAGGACGGGGAACTCCTTGTAGACGATCCGGATTTTCTTGTCTTTCGCGAGCGCTTCTTCCACGACGGGGGCCACCCGTTTGCAAAACCCGCACCGGTAATCGAAAAACTCCACAATCGTCACGTCCCCGTTGGGGTTTCCGCCCACGGGGTCTCCGGGGTCCTCATAGATTTGTTTTCTGAGTTTCTGAATAGAGGTCTGGGCCGCGGCCTGGCGTTGTGCTTGGCGCTTTGCCTGTAAGGCCCGGATGGCCTCCTCGAGCACTTCGGGGTTTTTGATGAGGTATTCTCTGATGATTTTTTCGATGCGCTCCTTATCGACGTTTTGCGCCAAGAGCATGGGGGCGGGCGTTTCATTCGGATTTGATTCCTGAGAAGCGAGCGCGGTTGCAGGGTTTTTGTCCTTTTGACTGTTGGCAGATGGAAGCAGGAAAACACTGGTGAATACCATTGCTCCCAAAAGTAAAACTGCTGTAAAACCCGGTTTTTTAGGCATTCAAATGGCCTTTCATCGAGGTATGAAGCGGCAGAAATACGAATATGGACTCGCGTGCGCCAACCAAACGCAGGCATGGTATGATGGCGAACTCTTAAAGGCAAACTGTTTTTTTCTGCACTACATTCGTCTCGGGAGAAGAAGGCATGGGTTGTAATATCGCGCGGCTTGGCCACATCGGAATCCACGTGAGTGACGTGGAGCGTTCCATTCAGTTTTATCGAGATGTGGTGGGTCTGAAGCTGACGGGGAAATGGGGTCCGCCCGATTTTTTCCGGCCGATTTGTTTTATGCGCTGCGCAGAGAAGCACCACACGGTGGTCCTTTTCGAGTTGGCGGAAGACGCCGTGAAAGCAGGTTTGACGACGTCGGACTCCGAGCATCGAACAGACGTGGGGCTGCACCATGTCGCTTTTGAGGTGGATGACCGGGAAGACTGGCTGCATGCCCAGGAACATGTGAAATCCTGCGGCGTGGAGTTCGTCTCCGGCCCCTATGTGCATGCGCATGAAGGACTGGATGAGAACGGATTCATCGGGGGAAGCGGGAGCCATGCGTTCTACTTTCTGGACCCGGATGGAAACCGGATAGAAATCTACTGCTGGATGATGCGCGTAACGAAGCCGAGCGTTTCTGCTCCCAACCCCGATCTGTAAGAAAGGTTTTGTCGCACATGAGTCAAAACGAAGAGCGCATCGTCAACGCGGACGCCCTGCGCGATTTGATGGAGCGCATTCTGGCGGCCGTGGGTTGTTCGTACGAAGGATCGATGACGACGGCCGATGTATTGATAGAAGCCGATCTGAGGGGATATTCCACCCACGGTCTGATTCGCCTGCCGAACATGATCAGAAGAATCCAGAGCGGAATGATTGACGCCCGGGCCAAGCCCCATATCGTGAACGAGCGGGAGGCGACCGCGTTGGTGGAGGGCGACCGCGCCATGGGGCCCGTGGGTGCGACTTACGGGGCGAGTCTGGCGGCCAGAAAGGCGGAAAAAGCGGGTTCCTGCACCGTGGGCGTCGTGAACAGCGATCATATCTGCATGGCGGGCTATTACGCGGAGCGCATTGCCCGGGCCGGTTGCGTGGGAATCGTCACCGGCCTCACGCAGCCGCTTGTTCATCCCTTTGGAGGAGTGGAGCGCCTTTTGGGCACGAACCCTTTTTCGATTGCCGTTCCCAGGAGTGCGGATGAGCCCGTTCTTCTCGATTTTGCGACGAGTGCGATTCCTTTCGGGATGATCTTGAAGGCGAGCGTGACGGGAGATCCGATTCCCGAAGGCGTGGCGGTAGGGCCGGATGGGGAGCCGACGACGGATGCCAAAACGGCCGCCGCGGGCGCGGTTGCGCCTTTCGGGGGCCACAAGGGTTATGGTCTTTGCCTGTTGATCGGACTATTGGCGGGGCCTTTGCTCGGAGCCAAAGTCGGCAAGCCGCTCACCCAATCGGTGCGTGATGGACATTACGACAAGGGGGATTTGTTCATCGCCATCGACCCTTCGGCTTTTGGAGATCCAAAAATTTTTAGAGAGATGGTGGATGCCCACGTCACCGAGGTCAAGAATACGCGCAGGGCCGCTGGAGTAGAAGAGATTCGTGTGCCGGGGGAGCGGAGTTTCAGAGAAAAAGAGAGAAGGCTGCGAGAAGGAATTCCGGTGGGCGATGGCGTGTGGGAACAGGTGGCGGAAATTGCGGACGAACTCAAAGTGCCCATGTTCTCTTGATGTGGATGAAATTTCGCATTTCTGAACGATTGGCTGAAAAATGTCTCGTTTCATTCCAAAAGTCGTTGTCTCCCAAAGTTTTTCTGCTTGTTTGCGCCGACATGCGCGGAGACCCAGGTTCCAGTATTACCGAGTGCAAGGGTAGAATTTTATGACTCTGGCTCCCCTCGTTCACGTCTTATCCCGGGTGGCGAAGGAAAACCACAGGTTCATTGCAAGCTTGCGAAATTTGAATGAGCAACAGTGGCGCGCACCCACTTTTTGTCCGGGCTGGTGTGTGTCCGACGTGGTGGCGCATATGACGCTCGGCGCGCGTTTTTATGCGCACGTCATCCCCGCGGGCGCCGCCGGGCGTCTGGAAATGCCTTTCGGCGCCATGGATTTGGAATCGTTTTGGGCGTACCGGAAAAAAGTGGGGGATGAACTCGTTGCGCTTTCCGCCGATGAGCGGATACGCGCCTTTTCTGAAGCCGTATGGCGATTACAAGGAATCTTCGAGGGGATTGGGTCCGATGATGTGGATAAAGACGCGTGGCATTGGCTCGCGCCGTGCCCGATTCGCACGTTTCCGGGACAAAGGCTGTACGAGTTGATCCTGCATGATTGGGATATCAGGAATCAGCCTGATGGGGATTTACACTCCCAGGCACTTCCCATGGCCGTGGATTGCCTGTCGGAGCGCTTCCCCATCTTTTTCAGGGCGAGGGGAGATAAGGATTTCGGCGGAACCATCTGCTTCGAGACGAAAAATCCTGAGCGGAAATGGGCCTTGCATGTCGAAATGGGGCATCCTGAAATCGTGTTTTCAGAGCTTGCGGATTGTGACGCGCGCGTTGTATGCGGCGGGAGCGACCTGGTTCTACTCACCACGGGGCGGGCGAGTCTGGAGGATAAGGAAAGAACGGGCCGTCTCCGCATCGAAGGAGACAGGGCGAAGGCCACCAAAGTCCTGGAGGTGTTGAGCAGGCCCTTTTGATGCCCGACACGCTCATGAGGCTCCTCGCGGCGTTTCATAGACGAACAGGCACATGAAGATGCAGAACAACAGGCCGATCGATATCCCGACGAAGGGGATCATGTAGCTTCCCGTATAGTCGAAAATGAAGCCCGCCAGCGGGGGGCCGATGAATCCCCCGAGGCCAAAGAAAATTTCGAGCAGTCCGATGGTGGCCCCGAACGAGGGGCCTCTGAACGCATCTGCGGACATGGATGAATGGCATACGCTCATCCCCCCGAGGCCAATTCCGTAGACGAATATGAAAACCCAGCCCATCAGGATTTTCGACGACACATGGGGGATGGAGAGCAGAATTGCTATTCCGCAGACCGTGATGAAAGACGAGAGGGCCTGGGCGCGCTGCCTGCCGATGGAATCGCTCAGCCAGCCCACCGAAAAGGTGCCCAGCATCCGAATCGCGCCCAGCATCCCGAAAAAGAAGGCCGCCAGAGCCGTGCCGTATTCGGCGTCCACCAGAAATAGCTGGAGTTGGCTCAGTACCGAATTGTTGTTCAACCCGATGATGAAGACGACGATGAGGAGCGTCCAGAAATTTTTTTCCTTATAGACCTGGCGAAATACCTGGAGTAAAGGCGGGCTGGGCGATTTTTCGCCTGGTTTTTGGCGTGAATCGGACGGAGGTTCGGATTTCCCATCGATGTATTGGCCCACTTCCTCGGGCCCTTTTCTGAGTAGTAGCGCCGTGAGGGGGACCACGATGAACAGCACGGCCAGGCCGAAAATCAGATAAGTCAGTCGCCAGCCCTTGGTGGAGATGAGCCATTCGATAAGCGGGATGAAGAGGAGAATTCCCGTCCCGCTGCCCGAGAGGGCCAAGCCCGTGGCGAGGCCCCGCTTTCTCTGAAACCACTGCGGCATGATAGCGCTGTGCAGCGCGAAGCCGCTGAGCGCCATTCCGATTCCCACGAACAGGCAGGGGACGAGGTAGACGTGCCAGAGTTCGCTGATGAAATACGCGAGGACGAAGCCTGTGCCCACGAACACCGAACCCCAGGGCATGATCGCGCGCGCTCCTTTTTTGTCGAACAGGTTCCCCATGATGGGGCTGAACATCGCGTAGCTGCCCAGCATCAGGGCGTAGGCGCCGCCCAGGGCGCCGCGCCCCCAGCCGAATTCTTCGATTAAGGGAACCTGAAAGATGGAAAAGGAATAACGCGCCGCTTGATGAAACGCCATCGCGGTGAAAGACGTGCCGACGATTATCCACCCGTAGTAAATCCAGGGGCGGGTGTTTTTTCTTTGTCTCATGAGATGTGTCTTACTTCTCGGTGCTGTAGACGAACTGACAGACGAGGAGGGCAACCGCCTGGAAAATGACCACGATGCAGAAGGGCAGAACATAGCTTCCCGTGTAGTCGAACATGAAGCCCGCCATCGGGGGGCCGATGAATCCCCCGAGTCCGAAAGAGATTTCCAGCAATCCGATGATGACGGCGAACGAGCGCCCGCCGTAGGCGTCCGCGGTCATGGCCGCATAGCATGCCGTCATGCCGCCGACGCCGAAGCCGTAGATGGCGGCGAACAAAAAGGCGAGGACGACGCCGTTGCCCATATAGGGCACGAGAAGCAAGATGAGGACGCCGATTCCCGACAGGAAAAGGGCGATGGCCTGGGCCCTTTTGCGCGGCATGCGATCGCTTGCCCAACCAAGGACCACGCTGCCCAGAATCCGGATAGCGCCCGTGAGCCCGAAAACGAAAGCGCCGAAGGCGGTGCTGAAATTCGCGTCGACGAAGAGTATCTGAAGCTGGCTCCAGATGGAGTTGTTGTTCAGGCCGATGACGAAAACGAGGATCGTCAATGCCCAGAAATTTTTCTCCCCTTTTATACGCTGGAATACTTCTCCCACTTTTTGCGATTGGGAGGCGGGTGATTTCGGAAACCCGGCGGCTTCTGCGTCCGATACGCCGTCGATGTTCTGACCCACGTCGGAGGGATGATTTCTGAGCAGGAGTATTTTGAGCGGCAGGATGATGAGAAGTATCGAGGCGCCGAAAATCAGGTAGGCGTAGCGCCAGCCGAAGTTGGCGATGAGTCTTTCGATGGTGGGCATCAGGATGAATGAGCCGATGCCGATGCCAGAGATAGCGATGCCCGCCGCCAGACCCCGGTTTCTGAAGAACCATCGCGGCAGGAGCGCGCTGTGCGTCACGAAGCCGCTCATCGAAAGCCCCAGGCCGATTAGAACACCAATAAAGAGATACACATGCCAAAGAGATGAGATGAAAAAGCCCAGCATGAGTCCCAGGCCAATCGAGACCGAACCCCATGGAATCAGGGCCCTGGGGCCTTTTCTCTCCAGAATGGATCCCGCCTTGGGATTACAGATGGCATAGAGGCTCATGCTCACGGCGAATGCGCCGCCCAGGGCGCCTCTGCTCCAGCCGAATTCTTCAATCAGAGGGACCTGAAACAGGGAAAAAGAAAAACTGGCCGAAATGTGGAAGGCCATGGTGAAGAACGATAAGCCGACGATCACCCATCCATAATATAAACCGCTCGTTCTCCCGGGTCTGGAAGAATAGCCGGAAACCGGGGTGGGACCGCCGGACTTGTCCAAGAAGTCGCCTTTCTCTTCGTTTTTTTCTGAAGCATGGGTATAATGGCGACACTCTAAAGGGTTTTTCTTGATTCAGGAAGCGCTGCGAGGGTTTTGAGGTGGATAGCGCCGGGTTCATTCAAAAATTGACGGAAGCGGTGGGGGAGGAATTCATCCACACCGATCCGGTGGCGCTCAGGACGTATGATTGCGATGGACTCACGATTTACAAGGGCGTGCCATCGGCCGTCGTATTGCCCGAGAACACCGAGGAAGTCCGGCGAGTCGTCGAAGTCTGCCGCGAATACCGGGTACCCCTGATTGCCAGGGGAGCGGGCACGGGCCTCTCGGGTGGCGCGACGCCCCTGCCGGGCGGCGTGCTCATCGTCTTTACAAGGATGAACAAGATTCTGGAACTCGACTATGAAAACCGCCTCGCCCGCGTGCAGCCCGGGGTCGTGAACCTTCATCTCTCTCACGAAACGCTGCCGCATGGCTTTCATTACGCGCCCGATCCTTCCAGCCAGGCGGCCTGCACTATCGGCGGCAACGCGGCGGAGAACTCGGGCGGCGCGCATTGCCTCAAGTACGGGATGACGACGAACCACATCATGGAGATGACCGTCGTCCTGCCCACGGGCGAGGTGGTGCATCTCGGTGCGGACGGGGAGGAGACGCCGGGTTTCGACCTGCGCGGATTCTTCATCGGCTCGGAGGGCACTTTCGCCGTCATCACGGAACTCACCGTGCGGCTCACGCCGAACCCCGAGAGCGTGCGCACCATGCTCGTGTGTTTTGCAAAAGTGGGGGATGCGTGCCGGACGGTGAGCGACGTCATTGCGGCGGGGGCCGTGCCCGCTGCGATGGAGTTGATGGATCGCTACACCATCGAGGCGGTCGAGATGGTGGTGCAGGCGGGTTATCCCAAGGATGCCGAGGCCGTCTTGCTGATCGAACTCGACGGCCTGCCGTCTTCCATCAGACCGCTCGAAGCCCTCATTCGCGAGGTGAGCGAGAAGAACAATTGCTCTTCGTTCCGGATCGCGCAGACAGAAGAGGAGCGCGAGAGCCTTTGGATGGGCCGAAAAAAGGCGTTCGGCGCCTTCGGGGTGATCGCTCCTACCTATTATTGTCTGGATGGCACGGTTCCCCGCTCGAAGCTGGCGCAGGTGCTGGAGGAATTCGACGAGATTTCCTCCCGTTTTGATTTGCGCATCACCAACGTCTTCCATGCCGGGGACGGGAGCCTGCATCCCAACGTCTTGTTCGACGATGGGGTCCCCGGTGAGACGGAACGGGCGATAGAATGCGGGGCGGAGGTGCTTCGCGCATGTATACGCGCAGGGGGCGTGCTCTCGGGCGAGCACGGCATCGGCATCGAGAAGATCAGAGAGATGAAGGACCAGTTCGATGAACCCACGCTCGAGATCATGGAGCGCGTGCGCGACGCCATCGACGAGGATGGCCTGATGAACCCCGGCAAACTGATACCCGATGAGGACAACGTGTTTCCGGTTGCTCTCGGCGGCGGCGTCGCCAGGATGGGCGGCGGGATGACGAAGTAGGAAAACCATGGCCCTGACACTCGATTCGTTCGCTCAATCGGTAGAAGCAGACGTAGGCGATTCCGTTCTCTTGTCGGACGAAAGGGCGGAGTCGTTCAAACTGGGGGGCAAGACGCCCTCGGTCGTGGTGAGTCCCGCCGATCACGAAGCCTTATGCCGCGTCCTCGCGCGCGCGAACGAAGCGGGCCTGGCCGTATTCCCCTGGGGAGGAGGCACCGGCAGGGGAACGGGGTATGCGCCTGCGAAGTACGACGTGGCTCTCTCTTTGGAGCGCATGTCGAAGGCGGTGGAGTTTCTCAAAGACGACCTCACCGCCGTGATGGAAGCGGGGATGAGCGTCGAAGCTCTTAATAGGTTGACGGGGGCCGAAGACCAGACGGCGGGCCTCGACCCTTCGCATCCGGGAACCTCCACGGTGGGAGGAACCATTATCGCGGATCGTTCGGGTCCCATGCGGGTGCGCTGGGGCAAGGCGCGGGACCGCGTCATGCGCATGAAGGTGGCGTTGGCCGATGGTGCGACCCACACCTATGGCGCGCTGGTGGTGAAAAACGTCACCGGCTACGACATGAACCGTCTCTTGTCGGGAAGCTGGGGGACGCTGGCCGTCGTCACCGAGTTGGCGATTCGCCTGTATAAGGCCCCTGAGTATATCGGGGCGAGGGCTGCTAGTTTCGGGTCCGCCGATGCCGCGTTCAAGGCCGCAAGGGCGCTGATGGCCTCGCCCCTTATGCCCGTGTGGGTAGAGGTATTGAACGATAAGCGCATCGCCTCGCCGGCAACGGGGGGAGGAATCGACTTGCCCGGTCCCGTGTGCCTGGTGGCTGCTTTCGGTGATTTTGAAGAGGGATTGAAAGATCAGATGACCCGGTTCGAGGAAATTCTCGCGAAAGAGGGCGGGGATGAAATTTTGCGTCTTGATGATGGGGAAACCGCGCGCCTGGGCCGCGCCCTGGCCGATCCTCCCGGAGGGGATTTCTCAAACGCCGAGGCGCTTGTTCTCAGGGCCTCGGGCCGTCTCGATCAGCTGCCCCGCTTTGCGGAGGCGACGAGGCAAGCCGCCGGGGCGGGGAAATATCGCTGCGCGATTTCGGCGCACGCGGGCAGTGGCGTGTTGAGGTGCTGGCTTGCGCCTGAGGATGCGGAATCCTCAGGGCTTGAGGCGTGGCGCGCCTTTTCCTCTCTTTGCAGGGAGGGGAGGGATGCAAAAGAAGCGCGTTCCGTGCATCTGCGTATGGATTCCGGGCCGGATTTGCTTAAAAAGCAGATATCCGTATGGGGTGAGGACGCGCTCGAACCCGCGGCGTTGCAGGTGATGCGGAACATCAAGAAGACATATGACCCGAAAGGAATTTTGAGTCCCGGCCGCTTCTTAGGCCGGATGTAAGGTGGGAGAAGTAAGTGGCGACAGGTGAAAAAGTAGGTTTCGCGCAGGTTTTTCCTGAATACGAGAACCCTTTCGTCGGACCGGACGCTCCCGACAGGCGGATGATTCAGCGGTGTATCCACTGCGGATTCTGCGGCACGAGTTGCCCGACCTTCACGCTGCTCGGCAACGAGATGGACTCCCCCCGGGGGAGAATCTACCTCATGCGCCTGGTGGCGGACGGCGAGATGGCGCCGAACGAGACGGTGATGAAACACCTTGATCGATGCCTGGATTGCCGCGCCTGCGAGACGGCGTGCCCATCGGGCGTGCCCTATGGTTCTTTGATAGAGGCGGCGCGCGAAGGACTCGAAAAGGTACGAAAACGCCCTTTGTCGGTGCGGGTTTTGAGGAGAATCCTCTTCCGCTGGCTTCTGCCCAACAGAACGTTGCTCAATCTGGCGGGCGTGGCCACCAGATTGTACCAGACCACGTTTTTGAAGGGCATGGTGAAGAGCCTGGGCCTTTTGCCCAAAAAGCTGGCCGCGCTCGAGCCCATGATGCCGGAAGCTCCGCCCATATCCTCGATGCGGGCTCTTCCCCCCGAAGTAGCGCCCGTCGGAGAGGAAAAACACCGCGTCGCCTTCTTCGGCGGGTGCATTCAATCCACCCTGTTCGGAGATGTGAACAGGGCCGCCATACGCACGTTGGCGGCGAACGGCGTGCGCGTCGTGTTCCCCGCCGCGCAGACCTGCTGCGGCGCGCTGCAAGCCCATGCCGGAGACAGGGAGGCGGCGAGAATCCTCGCGCGCGAGAATCTCGATGCCATCGACGCGGGAGAGTTCGACGCCGTCATACTGGCCGTATCCGGCTGTGGGGCCATGCTCCATGAATATCAGGATTTGCTTGCGGATAATCCCGTATATTCAAGCCGCGCGAAGGCGTTCAGCGACAAGGCGATGGACGTCACCGTGTTTCTCTCGAGAATCGGCGTCCGGGAAGCAGCGCACCCGGAGCCCCGGAAAATCGCGTATCACCACCCGTGCCATCTGTTTCACGCACTCAAGGTCCGCAAGGAGCCGCTCGATGTTCTTTCCGCGATTCGCAACGTCGAGGTGGTGCCTCTCAAGGAGAGCGATTGGTGCTGCGGCTCCGCAGGCAGCTACAATCTCACGCAGACGGAGATTTCCATGCAGCTTCTCGACAGAAAAATGGGGCACGTGAAAGACTCTGAAGCGCCCGTGGTCTGCACGGGCAACCCTGGTTGTCAGATTCAAATAGCGTTCGGCGCCCGCGAGCGGGATATGGACCTTCGGGTGGTGCATCCCGTCGTCTTGCTCGATGAGGCGTATGAGGCGGAGGGTTTATATCGCGAAGCGACCCTCCCATAACCTTATAACCGGCGAGGTGCTGAAGATGACGAAACATATTTCCAAAGCCGTACCCACTACGATAGTGCGTTTCGCGGAAATCATGCCCGACTGGGGCTCATCGCCCGATGCGCGTGAAGAAGGGCACCATCGGGCCGTTTATCGCTATATCGGGGGGCCGAGGGATAAGGAGCCCAGAGCGGCGCTCCCCGGCTGGGAGTTCGCCAACGGGATTGTGATGGCCCCCCCCGGGAACGGCGCCCCCCTGCACAGCCATGGGTTCGAAGAGGTTTTCATGGTGTGGGAGGGTGCGTTCGAAGTGGTTTGGGCCGATGCGCGCGACGGGGAAATCAGAACCGTAGAACTCGGGCGCTATGACGCCATCCGGATGCCGGCGGGCGTCATGCGGGGTTATAAGAATTGTGGAGATGACGATGGCTTTCTCTACTACATTCACGGGCGCGGCGCGTATGAGCCGCCCGTGTATCAGGGAGAAGGGAAGGGCGCGGCGAGCGAGAGCGCCTCTTTCGTCGATCCCCTTACCCAGGTGGTGCGTTATGATGAATGCCCCATGAATTTTCAGGTTTATTATGAAGCCTCCCTGCCCGAGGGCGTGCGGGGGATTCGGCGCTACGTGGGACACGTGGGCGGTGAACTCGAGGGCGTGGGTCCGCCCCCCTCCCTGCCGGAGGGTGAGTTCTCCTTCGTCATCAACGAAAACCGGGTGGGCTCGGGCGCTCCGCTGCACGATCATCTGGATTTGGAAGAGGCCTTTATCCCCCTGGAGAGCGACTGGACGGTGTCCTGGGTGGATGAGACGGGGGAGTCGCATCAGGAAATTCTCGGACCATGGGACATGTGTTGGGCGCCTGCGGGCGTCACGCGCGGGTTTCGCAATTCAGGCCGGGGATGGGGCAAGCTCCATGTCGTTCTGGGGCGAGGTGGGGCGCTGCCGCCCGCGTATGATCAGGATTATTCTCATCTGAAAAATTAAGGGAATCTGGGCTTGGGCGCTTCACCACGAAAGAATGTGGCTTCGGGGGGAGTGGAGCGAATCGATCACAATATTGATTCGCTCGATCCCGGCATCAGGCTGCACCTGAGAGAAAAGCGCACGAAGGGCAAGAAGAAATTCGAGGCTCAGGCCACGCTCCTCATCGTGCACGGACGAATGGCGCCCGGCCCCGTGGCCTATGATCTCCCGGTTCCCGGCTATTCCTGGATGGATTACATCGCCTCGCGCGGGTTCGATGTTTTTGCGCTCTCGATTCGGGGTTTTGGCGAATCGACCTGGCCGCAGGAGATGCGCACAAGCCCCGGAGGCAAGCCTCCCGCGATTCCGGGCAAGGTGGCCGTGAGGGACATCAAGGCGGCGGTCGACTTCATTTGCGAGCAGCGGGGCGTGAACAAGCTCAGCGTTCTGGGCCGTTCATGGGGGACGACGACGGGGCCGGCCTACGCGGCCGATAATATGGCCCATGTGCAAAAGCTCGTGCTGTATGCGCCCTATTACGCCTATGACAATCCCGTGCGCGCGAAACAGATGGAAGACCCCCGAAAACCCGGGGAATTCGACGCGAGGCGAGGCGCCTGGTCCTGGTGTACGGAAAAAGACGTGCACAAACGATGGTGGGGTCATATACCAGGGGACGCTCACCACAAATGGCGCGAGCCCAAGGTGCTCAAGGCGTATTTCCGGGAACTCCTCTGCTATGACCCGGAGGGGGCCAAGCGCAAGACGCCCGCGTTTCGGTTGGCGAACGGCTCCCTGGCGGATTTATATGATCGGGCGAGAAACAAACCCTACTATGATGCGAGCAAAATAACGTGTCCCGTTCTTCTCATCCGGGGAGACCAGGACGGCGCCTCGGCCGATCCGGAAGCCTGGGGGCTGTATATGGCGCTCTGTAACAGCCGGGGCAAGCGCTACGTCATCATCAACGACGGCACGCATTTCATGGAACTGGAAAAACGCAGGATGGAGCTTTTGAGCGAGGTTCAGCTATTCCTGGAAGGGTGAGCCTCAGCCGTTTCGGCTCCGCCCTTGCGCTCTGAGAGCCGAACGACTAGATTACACGGCTTTCAAGAGAACGAACCATTTCCTATCGCTTACCATCAAAAGGAGTTCACATGTCTGTTTTATCCGCACCCACCAAACAGCGTTGGTGTCTCATTGATTCCACGGCCATCGGCGTAGACAAGAAGTATGAGCCGCCCCTCATCATCGCATGGGGCGTGGACAGCAAAGCCACCGGCACCCAGACCATCACGATGGGGCGCACCATCATTCCGCCCCAGGGCCGTAACCAGAGGCACTACCATGTGTGCGACGCGACGTTCTACATCGTCAAAGGCCCGATCATCGTCTGGATGGGAGAGGAGAGGGAAGAACACACGGTGCCCTCAGGCACGTTCGTCTATTGCGCGGCGGGCGAGATTCACGGCCTCTACAACCCGAGCGAAACAGAAGATGCCGAACTCGTCTTCACCTATGGCAATTGTCCCAACCGGGACGCCGCAAAGACGATCTATGTGGAAAACGAATGGATGGAAGAGGATACGAGGGACAAGATTCCCGGCTAGTTTTTGAGCGGCAAAAAGAAAAAAGCCGGCCTTCGCGGCCGGCTTTTTTCGTGTTCATGTCTAGTTGAGGAGCGACACAAGCTCCAGGAAGTTTTTTTTCAGACTATCCAGTTCGGGTGCGCGCTTGATGGCCTCGTAAATCTCCCCTTGCGCCTTGCCGTATTCTTTTTGTTGCACGTAGATGCGCCCCAGGTTCATGTAGGGGAAATGGCGCGGCTCGTACCTCGGCGCGGATTTCGCTTTCTCGAGCCACCCGGCCGCCTCGTCGAGTTCGCCCAACTGCATGAGATAGCAACCGATGTCGTTGTATGGGTTTCCGAACTCATCGTCGACTTCGATGGCCATGTGGCACTCTTCGATTGCTTCCTCCAGGCGGCCCTGCTTGCTGTACATCCAGCCCAGATAGGTGTGCGCGTCCGCGGTGGGGTAGTAGGCGATGGAGTTTCGATACAATTCGATGGCTTTGTCGAGGTCTCCCTTCGAGTGGGCGGCGCCTCCTTCGCTCAGAAGATCCAGGGCGCGCTTGAGATCGGAGTTGACTCTCGCTTCGTCTTCATATTTTTCATCGAAATTCACGTCTTCGGATTCACTCGTCATTCGGCGTCCCTCCCCCGCAACCAAACATCATGGCCGCTCAAATTATGTCACTTTTCTTCGGCTGTTTGTCAAGGAAAAATCAGCTTGAGGCCCTGGCGAGAATGCCGGATGGTGTGAAAGAATAAAGGGAGCTTATCTTGAAGCGAGGGTGGCTTATAAGTCCATTGATATCAACAAGAAGATGCGGTTTAGCGAGAAGGCGGTCATCGCTTGAATCCATCGATATTTCCGGGAAGGAAGGATGTATGGCCGGTTCTGTGCGAAAAAAATTCAAAGAAATCCTCGAACGCCCGGTGGCGACGATCATCCCCGGCGCGCACGACGCGCTGACGGCCAGACTCATCGCTTCGAAGGGATTCGAGGCCGTCTATATGTCGGGGGCGGGCGTGGTGAATGCCCTCGCGGGTCTGCCCGACAATGGACTGGCGTCCTCGAGCGAGGTGCTCATGAACGCGAGGTATATAGCGGACGCCGTCGATATCCCGCTGGTGGTAGACGTGGATACAGGTTACGGCAACGCGGTGAACGTCGTGCGCACGGTGCGTGATTTCGAGCGGGCGGGCGTGGCGTGCATTCAGATAGAAGACCAGGTGCTGCCCAAGCGGTGCGGCCACCTGGACGGGAAACAGGTGGTGAGCCGTGAGGAATTTATAGGGAAAATCCGCGCCGCCGTGGATCATCGGGCGGATCCGGATTTCGCCGTCATGGCGCGCGTCGACGCCAAATACGTCCACGGGATGGATGAGGCCGTGGAGCGCGGCAAGGCCGCGCTCGCTGCCGGGGCCGATGTCATCTTCATCGAGGCGCTCGAGACGCGCGATGAGTTCATCGAGTATGCCGAGCGTTGCCCGGGTCCTCTGCTGGCCAACATGACGGAGTTCGGCAAAACGCCGCATATTCCCAAAGCGGATTTCGAGGAGATGGGGTATAAGCTCATCCTGTTCCCGGTGAGCATCATGCGCGCGATGCTCAGGGCGGGCGAATCGCTGCTCGATGAACTTAAGGAAAAAGGCACGATGGCGGGCTATCTGGACAACATGATGACGCGCAAAGAGCTCTATCGACTCCTCGATTATGACGCCTATCATGCGATAGAAGCAGAGTATCTGCCGAAGGAATGAGGTGAGAGAATGAACGGCCATACGCGCGAACTCGCGCGATTCATCAGCGAAACTTCCTATGATGATTTATCCGATAATTTGCGCGCCTGCATCGGCAAGCATTTTCTGGATGCGCTCGGTTGTGGCTTGTACGGCACGACCACCGAATCGGGGCGAATACTGTCCGGTTTCATCCAGGAACAAGGCGGCAGCGCGGAAGCCACCCTCTGGAGAAACGCATGGCGCGGGCCGGTGGGGCCCGTCGCGCTTTGCCTGGGCACCTGGATGCACGCGTTCGAACTCGATGACTACCACAGCGGCGCCAAGCTCCACCCGGGCGCGGTGGTTTTCGCCGCAGCTTTTCCGCTTGCCGAGAAGATGGGGGTGGGTGGTGCGGCCTTTATGACCGCTTGCGCGGTGGGTTATGAAACCATGATCCGCGCGAGCATCGCAGCCGACGCCCTGGAGGTGCGCAGGCGGGGATTTCATCTCACGGGCCTGTGCGGCCCCTTTGGCGCGGCTGCTGCTGCGGCGCATCTGATGAAACTAAACCCCGAGCAAACGGCCAACGCCTTAGGCCTGGCGGGGACGCAGGGCGCGGGAACATGGGCTTTTCAGTGCGACGGCTCGGAGACGAAGCGCTTTCACGCGGGCCGCGCGGCCCAAAGCGGCCTCATGGCCGCCTCCCTCGCCGGGAGGGGCTATACGGGCCCCAAGGAGATTTTCGAGTACGAGGACGGGGGTTTTATACGGGCGTTCAGCGGCTGCGGGGATCCGGAACCCCTGACGAAGGATTTGGGCGCGTTTTGGGAGACGGAAGGCGTTTCCTTCAAACCCTATTGCTGCTGCGGGAGCACGCATTCGACCATCGACGCCGTTCTCGCCCTGCGCAGGGAGCATGGGGTCGCGCCGGATGACGTGCGGGAAATGGAGATCATGAACCACAGCGTGGTGAAACAACAGTGTTCGTGGCGTTATGAACCCGTGAGTTCGCTCCGCGCGCAGATGAACATCGAGTATTGCGCCGCGGTGGCGCTCACCGACGGGCAGGCGGGGCCCGAGCAGTTCACGCCCGAGCGCATCGCCGACCCCGAGCTTGTGGCTCTCGCCCGGCGGGCGCGCTTCACGGTGGACTCCGAGATCGAGAAACTCTACCCCAAAACCTTTCCCGCGAAAGTGGCGATTCGCACCCATGATGGCCGAGAACTCGAGAGCCGTGTCGCGGGTCCCAAGGGATCGCCTCAAAACCCGATGGATTTCGACATGGTGGCGGGGAAATTCAGGCAAATTACGGGTGGCGTGATTTCGCCCGACTCTCAAGATGTATTGATAGAGGCCGTTTCAAGTTTGGACGAGATGGAGAGGATGAACGCATTGGTGGCGCACCTCGCCTAGAGAGCAGAGCCGGATTCGAGTTCAGGAGATGAACATGGAAACGATGAGCGACAAGCTGGCGCGTTTCGCCGCGAACTTATCTTTTGAAGACATTCCCGAGCAGGTGGTCGAGAAGGCGAAACGCCATCTTCTCGACGCCTTGGGGATAGGCCTGGCCGCGACACGCGAGCCCTACGCCGACGCGGTGACGAAAACGGCGCGTGATTGGGGCGGTAAGCCCCAGGCCACCGTTTGGCGATACGGGGACAAACTGCCGGTCGCGCACACCGCCATGGTGAACGGCAGCTACGTGCACGGCCTTGATTTCGACGACACCCATACGGATTCCATCACCCACATGAGCGCCTGCGTGGTGCCAACGGCCCTGGCCGCCGGCGAGGCCGTCGGCGCGAGCGGGGAGGACATCCTGGCGGCCATGGTGGCGGGCTATGAGGTCATCGCCAGAATCGGGGGCGCGGTGCCGGGGGCGTTTCATGCAGAGGGCTACCACGCCACGCCCATATGCGGCGCTTTCGGGGCGGCGGCCATCATGGGGCGTCTGATGAAGCACGCACCGGCGGAAATAGCCAACGCGTTCGGCGTGTGCGGGAGCCAGGCGGCGGGAATTCAGGAATTCTTGGACGATGGAAGCTGGGTGAAGCGCTTCCATCCGGGGTGGGCCTCTCATGCGGGCGTCACCGCCGCGCAGATGGCGGGCCACGGGTTCATGGGCCCCCGAAAAGTCTTTGAGGGCAGGTTCGGCCTCTACGCCACCCATTTGAGCGATCCGGCCTATGACCCGGAAATCCTGGCGGGCGGACTCGGCGAGCGCTGGGAGACGCTGCGCATTTCGTTCAAGCCCTATCCCTGCTGCCATTTCAATCATGCGACGATGGACGCGGCGAAAAGCCTGGTGCGCGAGGCGGGCATATCCATCGATGAGATCGATGAGATCGAGACCATCACGCCCGAGCCGATTCTCCATATCGTGTGCGAACCCATCGAGCACAAGCGAAAGCCCAATACGCAGTATGCGGCCCTTTTCAGCCTGCCCTATTGCCTGGCGGTCAACGTGGTGAAGGGCCGGGCCACGCTCGATGATTTCGAGGAAAAACATTTAGGCGACGCCCAGGTGCTCGATCTCGCCGGGAAGGTGAAGTGCACGGGAGTGGATTCCGATCGCTTCCCAAAGTACCTGCACGGCGGCGTGAAGATGACGCTCAAAGACGGCCGCGTCCTGGAGCGCGATGAACCCGTCAACTGGGGAAACCCGGAAAACCCGATGGAATGGGAGGACGTCGAGGCCAAGTTTCGCGGAAACGCGCGCCGCGTTTTGCCTGAGGGCAATGTCGATTCCGCCGTGGAGGCCGTACTGGAATTCGAAACGGCGCCGGACGCAAACGCCTTGATGAGCGCTTGCAGAGCCGCTTGATGGCGAAAGACGCCTGGGGGGAGGGGAGTTTCGCCCAAAACTGGGATGCGGTGAACGCCGCGCGGGACAATCCCGACCGGGCGAATCAACTCGATCTGCTCATCACCCTGCTGGAGGGCGTGGGAACGGAGGATGGGTGGATTCTGGACTTGGGCGCAGGCTCGGGCCAGGTGGAAGCCCTCATTTTCGAGCGCATTCCCCATGTGAGGGTGGCGTGTCTCGATAGTTCGGAGGAGATGTTGAAGCTCGCCTCCGAGCGTTTATGCGCTTATGAGAGCAGATACCACCCGATTCCGGGCGATATGAACAATCTGGAAGCGGTCGAGTTTCCCGGTGCGCCCTATGCGGCTGCTTTCAGCAGCCAGGCCCTGCATGAAATTACCCACGAGAGCAAACGGGCGGTTTATGAAAAAGTGTTCGAACTCCTGCGTCCGGGGGGAGCTTTTTACATACTCGATCGGATCGATCCGCGCTTTGACGACTTGCCCGCTGAATATGAGCGCGTGTGGAATCGATTGAACCGTGGGGTGGATGCGCCGATGACGTTCGGTGAATATCGCGAGCGCTACGACGGGAAGGGCGATTACCCCTTAAGCCTGAATGAGCAAGTCGAATGGCTTGCGGCCGCAGGCTTTTTGGCCGCGCCCCTGTATCTGCACTACAACCGCGCGCTCATCGCGGCGCGAAAGCCCTAAACCCCCATTCTCCTCAAGAATTCTCTCAGGATGCTTCTAAGCGTTTCTCCCGAAATGGTTTCCAGGGCGTCCTCGGCAGAGAGCCAGACGCGTCTTCTCTCATGGCTCTCGGGCCAGTCGTCCTCGACGGCTTCGACCTCTATCTCGAAGATGTCGACTCTACACCTGCCCGTGCCGGTGGGATAGTCGTAGTACGCGAACGGCTCCTGTGACGCTACTCCGCGAACACCCGCCTCCTCCCAGGTTTCGACGATGGCGGCCTCTTGAGCGGTCTGCCCCGGCTCCACGCCGCCCTGGGGCACTATCCACCAGGGATAGTCGTCGTCCAAGGGCCTGTCGCGCGTGGTGATGAGGAGGATTTTCAGCCCGTCTTCCGTTTTTCGCCAGGGCACGGCCCCGGCCAGGTGAAATCTGTTTCGCTTCATGGTTTCAAGACTCGTCCAGCGTGCAGAACACTTCCACGAGGTTGTCCGAGGGGTCTCTGAAGAAAAGTTGCCGCAGTCCCAGCCCGGCGTTGACGCCGTCTTTTACGTCCACGCCCGCTATTTCCAGCCTTCGTTTCACGGGTTCCAGATCAGACGCCGCGAAGGCGAAGTGGGTTTCGCCCGCACCGGTGCCCGGGATGCTCGTTTCGCTCGCGCGATCCCGGCGACCCGTGAGATGAAGCTGGCAGGCGCCCGCCTGGAACCAGTAGCCTGGGTTCGGCAGGTTCGGGCGGTCGATTTCCGCAAGTTCGAGAAGACCGGCGTAAAAATCGCGCGCTTCTTCCAGATCATCGACGCTGATGGATATGTGGTGCATTCCCTCCAGCATGAATCCGCCTCCGCTTTTCAGTCGGTGGGTGAGGATATGAACTCCGGCTCTATCCTTGCGGGGATGATGCCCGCCTCCGCTGCGCGGCCCAACAGGGTGGAGACGGCCTTGCGCCCGGCGTCGCCGTATGAGCGCGTCCACTCGTTCACGTACATGCCGACGAAAACGTCCGCCTTCTCGCGCGGTAAGTCTCTGGCGTAGGCCATGGCGTGGTCGAGCGCCTCCTCGCGGTTCTCGAGCGCGTAGACGATGCTTTGGTGAAGCAGGCGGCTCACCTCGCCCACGACCTCGGGCCCTAAATCTTTCCGGATGACGTTGCACCCCAGGGGCAGGGGGCCGCCGGTTTCGCGCATCCACCACTTGCCCAGATCCTCCACGAGATGGAAGCCCTCCTCCTCAAAGGTGAGCTGGCCCTCGTGAATCAAAAGACCCGCCTGCGAGGCTCCTGTTTTCACCTCGTCCATGATTTGGTCGAAATGCACCACGCGGTGTTTCGGCTCCTCGCCCCCCAGGTAAAGGCGGAGCGTGAGATAGGCCGTCGTCAGCAGGCCGGGGATGGCGATTTCCACATCCCGGAGCGCCTCTGGCGTCATCGGCTCGCGCGAGATGATGACGGGGCCATAGTCGTCCCCAAAACTCGCCCCGTGCGGCAAAATGGCGTAGCGATCGGCGAGATGGCAATACGCGTGAAAGCTGATGGCGCTCACCTCGTATTTGCCCTCGAAAGCGGCCTGGTTCAGCGTTTCGATGTCATGGAGCTTATGGGTGAACTCATACGCACCCTGCGCGATCTTTTCGTTCGCCAGGGCGTGGAACATGAAGGCATCGTCCGAATCCGGGCTATGCGCGACGCGAATTACTTTCGACACAGGTTTCGTTTCTCCAGGAATACGGTTTTCGTGAGATTTTACGCATCAGAGGGTGACAGATAGTCCCGCCTCAGGTTCGGCGCTCCTCCCTCGGCGGCGGAGCGCAAAAGAGCGCCGATGAGCGCGGCTGTGGCTTCCAGGTCGGATTCCATGAAGGTCTCCACCGGACTATGGGAATAACGCCTGGGCAGATTTATCGGCACGGTGGGCAATCCGCCCGGCCGGGATTTGCTCAAGGTGGCGGAATCCAGAAAAGTGCCCAGGAACACGTCTTCCTGTAAGGGCACGCGGGCGTCGCTCGCCGTGTCTTTTACCCACCGGATCAACTCGGGCGGGGTGATGTAGCCGTACAGGCTCATGGGCTGGTGGTCGTATCTCCTCAATACCGGCCCCGCTCCGATCTTGGAGCCCCGGGCGTCGGAGCGGCCCGGACCGTCGGAGGGCACGTTGTCGAGCACGATGGCGAGAGAGGGCGGGTCGTCCCCTTTTTCACCGAGTGAAAGCACCGAAGCGCCGCGTCCGCCGATTTCCTCCTGGGCGCAAAAGGCGGCGCTCAGGCGGAGCTTGTCCGACAAGGAGTTGGCCGTGTTGATGAACGCCTCCACGCACAGGGCGCAGCCCGAGCGGTTGTCCACCGCCTTCGATTTCCACGCTCCTCCGGGTAGCTGCGTGAAAGGGCCGTGGAATACGCCCGGCGTGCCCGCTTCGATTCCGAGCGCGCGAATTTTTTCATCACCCGAGGCGCCCAAGTCTATCCACATCTCATCGACGCCGGGATGTTCCTGGCCCTGTAAGGACTGGAGGTGTCCGCTCCGCACGTTGACGACCCCGCGGTGAAGGTTCCCGTCCAGCGTCAGGAGCGCGACTTCGCGTCCCGGAAAAATCGCATCCGCCACGAAGCCCACTTTTTCAAACCTGATCGCGCCGCCCGCCTCCACGCGCGTGACGATGAGGCCTACCTCGTCCATATGGCATTCCAGGAGGAGGTGAGGCGCCGCCTCGTTCGCTTCGTGGCGGGCGATGAGGTTTCCAATGGCGTCGCGCCGCAACTCGCTCGCGCTGTCTTTCACCATCTCCGCGATGGCGTCTCTCACGGCGCCCTCGTGGCCGGGCGGGCCGGGCAGGGAGCACAGCGTCTTCATTCGTTCAATCAGAGGTGACGGCATTTGATGATCCCGGAATTGTGGTGATTTTCGATAAACACTTGGAGGCGAATACTCTCACGGGGGGGCGGCGCTTGCCAAGCCGGAGAGCCGTAGGCGCTGAAAAAACAAATTGACCGTGCGGGGGGGAGCATGTAGTCTTTCGCGCGATGCCAGCGTAGATTACATGGAGTGCTCGACCCTCAGATGGGGAGAACTGTCGTGAACGATGATGGCCGGATGCCCGATTTACTGAGCGTTGTGATGCCGTGCTACAACGAGCGCGACACGATTCGCGAAATCGTCTCACGCGTCCAGGCGGTGCCGATGAACATCGAACTCCTCATCGTGGATGACGGCAGCACGGACGGCACCCGCGACATCCTGGCTGAAATCGAAAACGACGGCGTGCGCGTCATTTACCGGGAGAAAAACGAAGGCAAAGGAGCCGCTCTGTGCGATGGCTTCGCAGCGGCCGGCGGGGACGTGATCGTCGTTCAGGATGCCGATCTCGAATACGACCCCGCCGAATTCGGTGATTTGTATGATCCGATACGCCGAGGAGCGGCCGACGTGGTGTACGGAACGCGTTTTGGAGGAAAACCCCAGCGCGTGCACATGTTCTGGCACAAGGTGGGCAACCATATGCTGACCACCCTGGCCAACATATTGTTCAACTGCACGCTCACCGACATGGAAACCTGCTACAAGATGTTCCGGCGCGAGGTGGTGAAGGACATCAAAATCCGGGCCAAAGGGTTCGATTTCGAGCCGGAGTTCACCGCAAAAATCCTGAAACCCGCGAAGTGGCGCATCTACGAGGTTCCGATTTCCTACTACGGGCGCACCTACGCGGAGGGAAAGAAGATAACCTGGCGAGACGGTTTTATCGCCGTATGGACGCTCCTGCGCGAGCGGTTTTCCTAACCTGCACTCATCCCCTCAGGCGGGCGCACACCGCATCGGTGATGGCTTTGGTGCCGTCGATGGAGCGTCCTTTGCCGTCCAGGCGAATCTCCCCGGCCTCGAGCGCTTCCCACACACTGGTTTCTATCTGGTTCGCGGCTTCGCTCTCCCCGATGTGGGCGAGCATGAGGGCGGCGGAGAGAACGAGGCTCAGAGGGTTTGCGATTCCCTGGCCGGCGATGTCGGGGGCCGAGCCGTGAACCGCCTCGAAAAAGGCGAATTTCTCCCCGATGTTCCCCGAGGGGCACATGCCGAGGCCGCCGGCCGTAGCGCCGCCTAGGTCGCTGAGCAAATCTCCCAGCATGTTCTCCATCACCAGCACGTCGTAGTGCGCCGGGCGAATCACCAGATGGTTGGCGCAGGCGTCCGAATACACCGCTTCCGCCTCGACCTCGGGATACTCGGCCGCGACTTCAAAGAATACCTCGCGGAACAGGGCCATGGAGCGAAGTACGTTGCTCTTGTCCACGCAGGTGACGCGCCTGACGCCGTCTTCGGGCGCGCCGTTTCTTTTACGCGCGAGTTCGAAGGCGAACCGCACGACGCGCTCCACTCCCGGGCGGGTGATGATCATGGTGTCGGCCACGGCGTTGGGGCCGCCGACTCCCTTGTCGCGCGAGGCGTAGAGACCCTCCGTGTTCTCGCGAATCACGACGTAATCGATGCCGCCGGCTTCATAGCCCGCCAGGGGGCTCCGGATGCCCGGGTAGAGTTTCACGGGCCGCATGTTGGCGAACAGATCGAGCCCCGTTCTCAGAACTCCGCCCAGAAGCCCCGCCTCGGTGCCCTCCGGCGTGCGAACCGCCGGATTCCCCACGGGCGCTTTGAGGACGCCGTCCGCCTCGCGGCAAGCCTGTATGGTTTCATCGCTGATGCGTTTCCCATGCTTGGCGTACCGGGCGGCTCCCGCTTCATGTTCTTCCAGTTTCAGCCTCAAGGTCTCGTCCGCCCCCTGCACGGCTTCGAGGACGGCAGTGGTGGATTCCATGAGCTCGGGGCCGATCCCGTCCCCCGGGATGGTGATGATGCGGTATTCCTTCATTTTCTCTCCTGAGGCGCTTTGTTTTGAGATTCCCCGTCTCTGCATTCGGGAGGATGAGCGGGTATAATCACTCCTCCGAAAGGGCGGCGTTTTTCATCAGCAGGGGAGTGTAGCGGAAATTGTTTCGATTGGAGAACCCCCAGGGCGGATCTTTCCAAAAATTCTTAAGCGCGCAGGGTCCGCTCAGGGTGCGTTTCTCTGAGGCCATCGCCGAGGGGGGAGAATCCCTCTCCCTCTGGGTGGACGACCTCGCCGCGCCGCAGATGGCGGTGAACGCTGGGCGCGGCTGGCTCACGCCGCTGGGGCCTCCTGAAGCCGTCCTCTCGAAACTCGAAGAGATGGAGCGCCTATCGGCCCAGATGGAGCGGAGCGAGGGCTATCTCAAGCTCTCCTCCGTCCCGATCGAGATTCAAAAGGCAGTTGAGAGGCGAAGAAAACTCATCCGGGGTTCGCCCGTGGGCATGTTCATTCTCGAGAAAAAGGATTTCAGGCCCGTCTTCAGCACGCACCGCATCGAAAGCCTGCTAACTGAGGATGCGAAGATGCTGGCCGAGAATTCACCCTACGACCAGGGGGAGGAATACGCCCTGGCGAGAATCCAAAACGGGTCGACGGCGGCGATACGCATCGGCGGCGAACTCGCCTCCTACATGGTGGTTCATGCGAACGGTTCGCTCGGCATGCTGCACACGATGGGTCGCTTCCGCGGCCAGGGCCTCGCGCGCGTGGTGGTGTCCGCCCTGGTCGAGGAGCGATTCGCCAGGGGGCGCGAGGCGTATTGCTACATCGTGGGGGGAAACGAGGCTTCCGAGCGCGTATTCGAAAGCGTGGGCTTCAAAAGGGTGATGGACGTCTACTGGAGCGCCTTCGAGAGAGGCCCAAGCTCATCCTAGTCCCGGCTACTCTTGCGCCAGAAGCCGCTTCAGCGGGCGAATCGACAAAAACCCGGGAATAGACTAATTTTTCCTTTCGCCATTCATCATTCTATAGGAGATTGTTAGATGCAGAAAGAAGAATATATCGACAGGCCGCCCGGCCCTTTGGGAGGCTTGTGGAGCCTCTGGTATCTGGATCCGTTTTTGATGATCAAGCGCGAAATGAGCGGATTCAGAAAGGTCCGCCACAAGGCGTTTGAGGATCAGTTGAAACCCGGCCGGCCCGCGCCTCCGGTGAAGCTTGAGAGCACGTCGGGCGAACTCGTGGATTTGGCCGATTTTCGCGGGAAGAAGAACGTCGTCCTGGAGTTCGGCGCCATCACGTGACCTCCCTTCCGCCGGCAGGTGCCGGGCATGGACGAGTTGCATGAGCGCTACGAGGACAAGGACGTCGAGTTCTTCGTCGTCTATTCGAAAGAGCCCCACGCGCAGGAGCGCAAGTACTTCAAAAAATACTCCCAGCACACTTCTTTCGAGCACAAGATAGATTATGCGAAGGAGTTGGTGGCGGAATTCGGCATGAAAATTCCCGTTCTGGTGGATGACGTCGACGAGACGGTGGTGAACGCCTATGGCCGCATGCCGAACATGGTCTTCGTCATCGACAAGGACGGGAACATCGCCTACAAGGCGAGTTGGACGGAGCAGCCCAGAGTCGATCGTGTGCTCGATGAGTTGCTCGCCGAGCAGGCCGTTACGGCTTAAACGAAGCGAAACAAAAAAAGGCGGCTCTTCGGGGCCGTCTTTTTTTATGCGCGCGCTGGCGTCAGCGGACTTTCGGCAGGAAGCAGGCGAACGCGCACGCGGCGATGAAAAAGCCGGGCAGCGCCCAGAAGGCGTTGGCCAGGCCGAACCACTCGCCGAGAACGGACATCGGATAGACCGAAAGGCTCGCGATGAACCACGAGAGGCCGAGCGTGATGGAACTGGCCAGACCCCGATTGTGAGGCATCAGTTGCTGGGCGAAGGCCATCGTCACCCCCATCGGGAGGTAGGTGGCGACGCCCAGGAAACCCAGAAGCACGAAGCCCCACTCGGGCGGCGCAATCAAAAAAGCGCAGACGCACAAGGCCCCCAGCCCGATACCGCCGACGATAAGCTCTTTTTTTCCGAAACGATCTCCCAAAAAACCGCCCGCCAGGACGCCCACTGCGCCCGAGATCAACATGATGGCGCTGGCCGCTCCCCCGCTCCAGATGCTCATGCCGTGTTCGGCATAAAGCGAGGGTATGAGGCTGATGAAGTTGATGTTCACGATGGCGCGGCAAATGGTGACGCCCGAGAGCAGGAGCAGCGGCGTGCCCGCTGAGCGCAGCGCCTCCACGAAATCCCATATCGAGGCCTTCCCGCCGCTCGTGGGGGGCGATTCGGGTTCCGGCAGTCCATATTTGACCGCCAGAGCCATCGCGAAGGCGACGAGGGTGAACGCCCAGAGCCATTTCATGCCCCCGAGCGAGACGATGCCGATGGCGATGATGGGTCCCAGCCCGTGGCCCACGCGCCCTCCGGCGATGAAAACGCTCACCACCAGCCCTTTGCGGTGCTCCGAGAGCGCGCCCGCGCGCGACGCCATGTCGGGATGACACAGGCCGACCATCGAGCCGCCGATGGCGACCATGATGGTGAGCACCGTGAAATTGGGCGCCCAACCGATGGAGGTGATGAAGAGCGCGCTGCCCACCATCCCCACGGCGAGCCAGGGGAGGCCCGGCCAGCGGTCCACGAGAATCGCCGTCACGGGTTGTGAGAGCGCCGCGCTCATCGAGACGAACGTAAGGAGCAGGCCGCCCGTGGAGAGTGAGACCTGAAATTTCTCCCGAATCAGCGGCAGCAGAGGTGCTATGAAATTCACCGTGCCGTCCACCACGAAATGCGCGGTGAACAGGATGGCGAGCGCCCCCCAGGGAATCTTCTGCGCCGCGCCTTCCGTGCCTAGACTCGCGTCGATCTCTCCCGCCCGGCTCATATTCTGCCCCCGTGCGCCTGGGGCTGAAGAACGCTTTGCCTATGCAGGAAGATGGCGATGCATCCGCCGACGGCGAACATCGAGGCGTAGAAGCTGAACGCTATTTGAAGGCCCATCGCTTCGGCCACCAGGCCACCGACGAGCGGTGAGAGTGCGCTTGCGCCCTCGTTGAAGCCATAGATCATTCCCACCGAACTCGAGCGCACCCGCTCGTCCACGAGTTCCGTGCCGATCGCCAGCACGAGGCTCGGCACCGGCGTGAGGATGCAGGCGACGGCAAAAAGCGCGAGCAGCAGCGTCGTGAGGCTCGAGACCCACGTGAGGGAGGCCATGGCGATGGCGCACATGAATGTGAGCACGACGATGAGCCTGGTCCTGCCCGTGTTGTCCGACCACCTGCCGATGAGGATGGACGTTGTCGAACCTATGAGGAAATAGACGCTGAGCAGCCAGCCCACCCCTTTGGTGTCGAAGCCGAATTGCTCCGCCAGAAGGAGAGGCAAAAAGGCCATGAAGCCGCGATACCCCATGATCCGGAACGAGGAGAGGGCGATGAGCAGCATCAAAGACTTGTTGCCGAACAAGGCGCCGAAAGTGGACCTCGCCGCCTGGCGGAAGGGCACGCGCTCTCCCATCTGATCCTGAAAACGAAACCAGATGAGCGCCGCCCATAAGACGCCGGGTATGACGTAGAACTGCGCCGCGAGGCGCCAACTCGCCAGATAGACGGCGAGCCAGCCGACGATGGCGGGCGAGATGATGTTCCCCATTTCGCCCCCGCCGTTGAACAGGCCCGTGCAGAACCCGCGCCTATCGGGCAGTTCGCGCGTGATGAGCGCGACGGCCGGCGGATGATAGGCCGCGCTCCCGATTCCGCCGATGAAGACGAACAACAGCAGCAAGGAGTAGTTCTCCGCGTAGCCGTAGAGCAGAACGGGCAGCGCCTGGGTGAGGAGTGAGAGGGCCAGGACGGTACGCCAGCGCCGGGTGTAGTCCGATATGAAGGAAAGGGGGAACTGAAAGACGCTGTTCGCCACCGAGTAGGTCGTCACGATGAGGCCCGCCTGCACGTAGTTGAGCTCGAATTCCGCGACGATGAGCGGGAGCACGGGTATCAGAAGCTGCGTGTAGAAGGCGTTGATGGCGTGGCTGCCCGCAATCGCAAAAACGTTGAATATCTTGGCTGGGGCCATGAGACTTCCATTGATGACGGAGAATGCGAAAAATACTTTCACTAGGCTTATAGGTTCAGGGGAAAATGCGCGTCAATGCCGAGCGGCCCATCCGAGCGAAAAGGGGAGGGCGCTCCGCTCGGTTTCCTGTCCTCATTTTGGAGGATTTCTCACACGAGACGCCCCGTGATGAGGAAATCCCTTGTTGTTGAAGACGCCCGAAGCGCTTGACTTCCCCCGGCGCGGGCGAGGACACTTGGGCCTTTCATTCATGACATCTGTGGGATGAGAGAAATCGGCGTATGAGTCAGCCCCCCGGATTTGATGAGAAAGCGGCCAGGCGCGTGGAGGCCGTCTACACGACGGCGGACGTCGTCGCGCAGCGCGACGCCCTTCTGGAGATGATCGCTCCCCTGCCGGGCGAGCGCGTGCTCGATTTGGGCGCAGGCCCCGGTTTCATGACGCTGGAAGCCGCGCGGATGGTGGGGGAGGCGGGCGCTGTTTTCGGCGTGGATAAAAGCGCGCCCATGCTCGCCCTGGCCGAAGCGCGGTGCGAATCGCAGCCGCACGCGTCGTTCCGGGAAGGCGATGCGGTGAGCCTTCCTTTTGAGGATGATGACTTCGATGCGGCCATCATCTCTCAAGTCTATGAATACGTCCTCGATATGGAAACCGCCCTGGCGGAGCTTTTTCGCGTTCTGAGGCCCGGCGGCCGCGCCCTCATCATGGATACCGATTGGGGTTCGCTCGTGTGGAACGTGCAGGACGCCGCGCGCGCGAAGAAGATATTCACCGCATGGGACGTACATCTGGCGGACCCCCATTTGCCCCGAAAATTATCGCCCCTGCTGCACCGCGCTGGATTCGAGATTGTAGACTTAAGGGTTTTGCCCCTCCTCAATACGGGGTATCCTGCGGAGAACTACAGCCACGCCATGGTGAGCGTCATCGTGCCGTTCATCATTCGCAAGGGCGGGGTGGCGAAGGAAGAGGCGAAAGCCTGGGCGGAGGATTTGATGGCGCTGGGCGAACGCGGGGAGTATTTCTTCAGTCTCAACCGCTATGTGTTTTTGGCGAGAAAGCCAGAGGCTTGATATGGACAGGTTCATCGACAGCCACAATCACCTGCATGGGTTCAGTTTCGACGACTGGGAACTCCAGGGAATGTGCGGGATGGCGGGCGCGGTTCTCTCGTGCGGGAACCCCCACGTGCACCGCGAGATATGGAGGCGCGCGCCCGGAGCAGACGACGTGCGAAGGCTTTGGGACAGCCCGCTCAAGATGGCCGAAGCCGCCGAAGCCAAACACCATATTCGCGCCATGTGCGCCGTGGGCGTGAGTTCGATGACGCGGGTGGAGGGCTGGGAGAGGCTCATCGACGCGCTCCCCGGCTATCTGGAGAACGCGCGGGTGGCCGCCCTGGGCGAGGTGGGTCTCGATCCGGGCCAGTATTTCGGATTTTCCTGGGGTCTGGAAGATCAGGCCAGGTGCCTGGAGGCGCAGGCGCGCATTGCGGCGGAGCTTAAAATGCCCCTGATTCTTCACACGCCCACGTACAAGAACCCAAAGGAATTCCTGGGCGGCGTGGACACGCAGGGAGACGTTTCGCCCGAGGAATTCAGGCTCCATTACCTGAAGATGGATCTGGAAGTCATCGACGCGGCAGGGTTAGACCACGCGCTGCTCGTGGTCGACCACGTGGATGAGACGATAGTGGATTTCGTTCACGAACAGACGGGCGCGTGGTGCGCGACGAGCCTCGGCAGCCGGCTTCGCCCGATTCCCCCATCCGCCGTCGTGGATTGGGTGAAGCGCCATGGGGCAGGGCGCATGATGCTCAACTCGGACCTCATCCCCTATACGTCGAACGACCTCTACTGCATCCCCCGGGCGATTCGCGCCATGCGCCGGGGAGGCGTCACCGAGGCGGAGATCGAAAAGGCCGCCTTCGGCAACGCGAACGCGCTCTTCGGCTTCGGCCTCTAGATCAGTCCAGCACCGCCACGGCGCGCACCGGCGAGCCCGTGGCGTCCTTGAGCTTGATGGGCAGGCACAAAAAGGTGAAGCGTCTGCCCACCAGACGCCTGGGAATCACCAGATTCTCCGTGTTGAGCATCCCCCGTTCCTTGCACACCTGATGGGAGGGGTAGGGCTCTTCCGATTCGGGGAACATCTGCGTGGGGTTTTCTATCGTAAACGCCTCACAGCCGATGTTGCGCACCCCGTGATCGGCGAGATACTCGGTGGCGGGCCGGCTCAGTCCTGCAAATTCTTTCCACCATACATCGGGGTCGGGGTTCTTGAAGCACTTCTCAAAATGGCCCGTGTGGTACAAGAAGGCGTCGCCCTCCTCGATGGAGAGTCCGTGATTATCGAGTTCGCGCTCGATGTCCGCCGTTTCGATGTAGGTCTTGGGCGCTATGTCCGAGAAATCCACGCAAATCGCGCTCGAATAGAAGCGCTCGAGCGGCAACCGGTCGATGGAGGGGGCGTCTCCGGGCACGTAATGGTTCAGTGCGTCCACGTGGCTTCCGGTGTGATCCGAAAGCGTGAGCTTCATGGCCGCGAAGGAGAATTTCCCCAGAAATTTCTTGGAGGATTCCTCGTGCGTCATCATCGGCTCAATCGCCACCTTGGGGTGGAACGGACGCTCGAATCCACCCGCCGCCACTGTTTGTGAGAGGTCGATCAGTTCCATGAAATTTTGTCCTTTCCTCGTGAACCGAAAATCAAATCTTCATCTTCAGGCCATCATGGCTTCGACGGGCGCCCAGAAGCGCTCGACTCCCAGATCCTCGGCTATCGCGTTCGCGCAGTTGTAGCCGGGAGCCCCCGTGACCGCGCCGCCCACGTGGGAACTCGAACCGCACAGGTAGAGTTTTCCGATAGGCGTGCGGAAGTCGCTCACCTCCGGGTGCGGGCGGTTGTAGCCCAGTTGTTCTGGAATGTAGGCGCCCACGTGGTGGCTGGCGCGTACGAAGTTCGGGTTCATGCGCACGATGTCGAGCGGCGTATAGAGATAGCTGCCCATGATGTTGTCGTGGTTGATGTTGGGCGCATAGGGCGTCCAGGAGTCGATGAAGTGCTCGGTGTATTCCTCGCGCTTCGTGTCCCACGCCTCGGCCCCGCCGTCTTTGAGCTCATAGGGCGCAAACGGCCACCAGTAGCCCACGTGCGTGCCCTCGGGCGAGTAGGTCGGGTCGAAATGGCTGTTGCTCCCGCCGTTGCCCATGAGCCGGGGCAGTTCGCCCTCGTGTATCGTGTCGAAGCACTCGGTGATCTCCTCGGTCGAGTCCGCGCCCCAGAAGATGTTGAACGTCTTGTTGATGTCGGGCTCGTATTTCGCGGCCTTGAAGTCGGGCGCTTCCTTGAGCGCCAGGTGGATGGTGCAAAGCCCGTGGCTCGCCCACTGGAACTCGAGCGCCGCCTTGGAGAGCCTGCCCCCGAAATAATCCTCCCCGGCCAGGCGCACCGTGAGCGGCCAGTTCACCCCGCTCGCCACGAACTCGGTGGCATCGATGCGGGTGCCGTCCTCCAGGATGACGCCGGTGGCGTCCCCGCTTTCGACCGTGATTTCGCGGACCTCGGAGTTGGTCAGCACCTTGCCGCCCCCGCGCTCGACGACGCGCTCCAGAGCGCGCGAGAAGTTCACCGACCCACCCACGGGCAGGGCGAAATTCGCGATGCGCGAGAAGATTCTCGGGAAGAATAAGCCGGTCGAAGGCGTGTTCACCAGGGTGAAGGAGCCGAGAAAGAGCTTGAACAGCACGCGCAGCCTGTCGTCCTCGAAATGCTGGTCGACTGCCTCGTACATGCTCAGGTCCGCATAGCTCAGGAATTCACGGCCCAGCGGCCCCGCGAAGCGCTCTTTCAGCTCCTCGGGCGGCAGGGGGGCGCAGTACATGAAGGAGGTGATGATGTCGAGCATCCCCTCGGTGAATTTGACGTGGAGGTCGCGGTAGGTTCTCGCGTCGTTTCTGTTGATGCGCTCGATCGACTTGACGGTCTTCTCGACGTCGCGGTGGATGACGAACGCCGATTCGTCGCTGAAGATGCAGCCTTGCTGAAACTCCGGGAAGATGAGGCTGAAGCCGTATTCGTGGAGTTCCAGATCGCGCAGGATGGGGCTTCTGTCCAGACCCACGTAATAGTTCGAATGCAGGTTGTGCTTGAATCCCGGGAGGGTGACTTCGTGCGTGCAGCAGCCCCCGCCGGCGACGTCGGAGCGTTCCAGAACGGCTACTTTTTTCCCGGCTTTGGCCATATAGGCGGCGCATACCAGGCTGTTGTGCCCGCCGCCGATGAACAATCCATCGAAAGATTCGGTCATGATCCGTCTCCTCTAAAAGGATTCAGCCTTATGGGCTGCTTCACTGATTGGTCTGTCTGTGTCCTTATTCTGCCCTTTTAGGGCCCATTACTCAAACGTGGTTCTCCCCCGCCTGGGGGATGTAAGCGGTGGCGTCGATTTCCACGAGAAAATCCTCTGAAGCCAGGCCGTCCACGATTACGCCCGTGCTCGCAGGCGCATAGGGGCCGAAGTATTCCGCGATGACCTCGTAGACGGGTTTGCGGTACGCCCTGTCGGTAATGTAGTTCGTGAGCTTCACGACGTGGGAGAGGTCGCCGCCGGCCTCCTCGAGAAGCCGGCGGATGTTCTCGCACGCCTGGCGTGCCTGGGCCGCGGCGTCGCCGCGTGCGTGCGGAGTTCCGTCGAGCCCCTCTCCCTTCTGGCCCGCGAGATAGAGCGTCTTGCCGGCGAGAAGGGCCTGGGAGTAGCTGCCCGCCCCGGCGGTGACCCGTGTGGTGCGGAATTTTTGAAATGGCATGGCTTGGTCTCCAAGAAACGTCGAAACAACCCGGGATGGGGAAACGATGACGCTCCCGTGTGTGTGGGTGGACTTCCCGGCCCGGAGCGGATGGGGGGATCACGGCGGAGCGAGCGTTTGCTCATGCCCGCGCGCCTTATTCCATCTCGAACATCGCCGTGGATGCGACCTCGATGAGGTTGTTCTCCGGGTCCCTGAAAAAGATTTGCGGATATCCGTAAGGCTCGTCGTGAAATTCGACGCCGTGTTTCTTAAGCCTCTCTTTTATGCCGTCCAAATCCTCCGTCACCATCCCGAAGTGGTGGTCCATGTAGCTGTCTTCGTTGTCGCTGATGGAGTGGGACACGTGCGTGTCGCTCACCTTGGCGAGGTGGATCTGGTGGTCTTCTCCCGCCTCGAACCAATAGCCCGGGAACGGAAAGTGCGGGCGGGGCATTTCGGGCAGCTCCAGGACTTCGTTGTAGAACTTGTGCATGGCCGGTAAATCCCGGCAATAGAGGCTGAAGTGTTGCAGGAATTTGATTTTGGACATCGGCGTCTCTCCTCGGGATGTCGGGTTTTCTCTCACACTAATAATGCTCTTTTCCCTCTCTGGCAAGGCGCGGCTTCCAGTGGAGATATTCAAATCCCCCTGTTTGTCGTATTCTGGGAGATACACCAACCGGAGGATTTCTCCATGTCGGGTCGTTTCGTGGTCGAAAACGCCTGCGTCCTCACCCAGAACGAGACGCGAGACGTCATCGGGCGCGCGTCCGTGCTGGTCGAGGATGGCCGGGTCGCCGAGATTTCGACGTCCAGGATAAGCGCAGGCGCAGCGCGGGTGGTCGACGGCGAAGGCATGGCCCTCATGCCGGGGCTGGTGAACGCCCACAGCCACATCATGTGCATTCTGCTCAGGGGCGGCTTGGGTGCGGACAGGCGGTTGATGGACTGGCGCCTGAACGTCATGGCGCCCGGCCAGGCGGCCTATTCACCCGAGGATGCGGCGCTCTCCGTCAAGCTCTTCGCGTGCGAGGCGATTCGCTCGGGCACCACGGCGGTGGTGACGAACGAGCGCATTCCGATCCCCCTGGCCGAGGCGATGATAGAGGCCATGGACGATTCCGGGATGCGGAGCGTCTTCGCCTTGAGCTTTAACGAAATATCGCCCCAAGGGAAGCTGGCGGAGCGGGCGCACTCCCACATCGCCGCCTGGGGAAAAACCTTTCCGCCGAGCTTGAAGACCAGAGATGAGGTGTTCGAGGAGACTTCTCATCTGGTGGATAAATACCACGGCCGCGCCGGGGGCCGGGTTCTCGTCTGGCCGGGGCCGAACATCCCCGTCTACGTGAAGCCCGAGACGTTCCGCGAGGTGGACGAATGGGCCGGAAAACGGGGGCTTCGCGTCTCCACGCACGTCTCGGAGGACCCGATGGAATCAGAAGTGGGCGGCCTTCCCGTCGTGCAGCACCTGGCGGCCTGGGGGCTGCTCTCGGAGCGCCTGGTGGCGGGCCACTGCATCCACCTGAGCGAGGAGGACATACGCATCCTCAAGGAATCAGGCACGCAGGCCGTGCATCTCCCCTCGAGCAACATGTATCTGGGTTCGGGCGTCTCTCCGGTGCCCCGGATGCTGGGCTACGGGGTTCCCGTGGCTTTGGGGACGGACAACGCGAATTGCAACGACCTGGCCAACATGTTTTGGGAGATACGGCTGGCGTGCCTGCTCCACAAGGGGGTGCATCAGGACCCTGCCGCCATCACGGCCCAGCAGGTGCTCGACATGGCCACGCGAAACGGCGCGTGCGCGCTCGGCCTGGAGGAGGAGATTGGCTCCATCGAGGTCGGCAAGCGGGCGGACATGATTCTGCTCGATATGAGCGGCCCCCACATGTATCCGAACCATCATCTGCCCTCGGTCCTCGCGTATCAGGCCCACGGAACGGAGGTGCGGTGGGTCTGGGTGGATGGCGAGCCGCTCATGGAAGCGGGGCGTCTGAGCAAAATGAGCGAGGATGAGGAGCGCTCGATTCGCGAAGAGGCGCAGGCGGCGTCCGCGGCCATCGTCGAGCGCGCGGGCCTGATGGTTCCGGGAGCATCAAACGGCGCTCGCGCATCGGGCGCCCTTGACGAATAACGAGGAGGTTTGATGGCTTTTGACATCCGCTCGCCTTTGAGACCGGCGCGGCGCACAGAGGTTTTAGGCGAATACTGAGGAGGTGGACTTATGTTTGATACCCAGGTGGTGAAGTTTCAGATGTCGGGACCCGAGGACGTCTCGGGTCTGGCGGAGGCGGTGGCGGCGGGCCGGATTCAGGCGGCGGACATTCAGGCCATCATCGCCAAGACGGAGGGCAACGGCCGGGTGAACGACTATTCGAGGCCCTACGCGCTCCATTCCTTCGAGGACTACATGATGGAGGCGCTCGGCCTCACCCGCGCCGAGGTGCAGGGGATGTGCGCCATGGTGATGTCGGGCGGATGCGAGGGGGTCATGAGTCCCCACGCGGTGGCCATTTCCAAGACGGACGTGGGCGAGGCCGAAAGCCCCGGGGAAAAGCGCCTCTCCATGGGAGTCGCCTTCACACGGGAACTGCTGCCCGAGGAACTGGGCACGATGGCGCAAGTCGATCTCGTGGCCGAGGCGGCGACCGAAGCGCTCGCAAAGTCGGGCGTGGATTCGCTCGACGACGTGGGCTACGTGCAGGTGAAGTGCCCGCTGCTCACGTCGGATCGCATCAACGACGCGGCCTCGCGCGGCAAGAAGGTGGTGAGCACGGACACCACGCGCTCGATGAGCCTCTCGAACGGCTGCTCGGCCCTGGGCGCGGCGGTGGGACTCGGGGAAATCGACAGGGCATCGTTCGAGATAGCGGACGTGTGCAGCCGGGGCGACCTGTATTCTGAGATGATCTCCTGCTCGGCGGGCGTGGAACTCATGCGCTCGGAAGTCGTCGTGCTGGCGAACTCCGCACAATCGGTGAGCCGCTACAAGATCGGCCGCGCGGTGATGCAGCATCTGATCGACGCCGACGCCGTTCGGCAGTCGCTCAAGAACGCAGGCCTCACCTTCGACGGCCTGCCGGGGGAGGAGGACCTGAAACGGGTGGTTCACGCGTTCGCGAAGGCGGGCGCGCCGTGGGACGGGAGGCTTCTGGACAAGCGCGTCACGCTGCTCACGGATTCGGTTCTGGGCACGCGGCCCGTGCGCGCGGTGGCGAATGCGGTCATCGCCTCCGTCGTGCAGGACCCGGCGGTCTACGTCTCGGCCGGCCTCGTTTTCCACCAGGGTCCGGTGGGCGGCGGGGTGGTCGCCGCCATCATCGAGGCGTAGGAACGGGGGGCGGCGCCCTCCTTGAAATATGATATGTAAGAAATTGAAATATATGGAGTTAAAATTTTATGGGCATTTTGGGGATGAAAATTCTTGACATCGCCCCGGAGCTTCACTAAAATGTGCACCCAACCATATAGGAGGGCTGTCATGGTAAGGATATTGATAGTTTCCGCCTACGAAACTTCTCTCCGGAGGGTCCTGAAAACGGCTCACTCGAGAAAGAGGGTCTTGAAAAAACCCTAAACCGACCCTTGGTGTTACCTGTAACGGAACATTGAGGGAAATTCAAAAAACGGCAGGCGGCGTCGACGGGCGCCGCCTGTTTTTTTGTGCTCGTCAGGGGGGAAATTCCGAAAAATCCGCTGCCCGGGAAGAAGAGAGACAACACTCCCCCCTTGAGGGGGAGTCGATGAAGCCGAGCGATTTGCGCGAAGGCTGAATCGGTGGGGGGTCAGCCCGGACTGAGGAAGGAGGGGCTGCCCGACTTAAAAAACACAAACGCTCCCTCACCGGTCGCGTTTGACCCCCAACCGGTTCGCTTGCGGGCTTATGCCCTTAGCTCACCGTCGGGCTTTCCCCTCGGGAAGCCCGACCCTCAAGGGGGGAGTGGTTTCATAAGCGTATGTCGATTGAGAAATTCGTTCCCTGTGTTTGGGGGACTTTTTCAACAGCCTCCCCCGTCATTCCCCGTGCCCGGGCGGGCGGCCCCGGTTCATATCGTCGGGTTCTTCGGCGAATTCCATGCGGTTCTTGATGGCGTCTATCGTAAAATCTTCCTTGTTCCCGGCGAGTTCGGGATTCCACATCGGGTAGAAGACCTCGAGCGCCATCCCCGGCTCATCGCTCAGGAGCCTCAGGGTGTGCATCGCGCCCGCCTTGACGTGCACCACGTCGCCAGGGCCTATGCGCCGCACCTCGTCTTCGAGCGTGAACTCCCATTCGCCCGCCTGGATGTAGAAGAACTCCTCATGATCGGGATGGTTGTGCAGTTTGGAGGGCGTGCCGCCGGGCTCGGTGATCAAGTGCTGCATCTGGATGTTGTCGCCAAAAATCCTTCTGTGCGCGACGCCCGGGCGATCATGACTCAAGGGCAGCATATCCCAGTTATAAAAGCTCATTGCGCCTCCTTCGTATGAGAGGGAAAATTTGTCGTGAAAAGCCCTGATGCGCTCGCCCGCGCGTTTCCTGCGAACGATGCCCGGGCATTGTAGGGGCAGGGGACGGGACAAGACAATCCGTGCGCCCATCTCGTGTGAGAAAAGGGCGGTGGGGCCTCTGTACGTCTGGCCGTGCGCGCCGCGCTGGGATACACTTCGGAAAAATTTATTTTTCTTCGTTTGATGTGGTGTTTTTCAAGAGGAGATGGCTATGCGGTTCTCCGTTGTCGGCGGTGAGGGCTTCGACCAGGGGACGGACGCCCTGGTTTGTCTCATGGCGAAAGATGAGAAAAACGAGCAGCTCGAAAAAATCCTGGGCGACGCCCTGGCCTCTTTGCGCGCGCGCAAGGTTTTCGAGGGGAAGGAGGGGCAAATCTCCTTTCTGCCCGTGCCCGAAGGAAGCGCAGTACCTAAGTTCGTGATTCTCGCAGGGCTGGGGGAGGAGGTATCGCCCGAATCGGTTCGCTGCGCCTGCGCTCTGGCGGCCAAGCGCGCCCGCGCCGAGGGGATGGGGTCGATGGCGGTTTCGGCCTCCTCCCTTGTGGGAGAGGGCTTGGGCGCGCGCGATGCGGCCCAGGCGATCGTGGAGGGCGTGGCGCTTGCTCTCTACCGGATGGATAAATACAAGACTGCAGATGAGGATGAGAAGGACGGCGTTTCGAGCGCCGTTCTCTGCGGGGGCGCGCGCAAGAACCTGAGCGCCATGCGGCGCGGGGTGCGGCGTGGACGGATTCTCTCCGAGGGGACGAACTACGCCCGCGACCTCATCAACACGCCCAGCAACGAGAAGCGCCCGCCCGCGCTGGCCGACATAGCGCGCGCGATGGCGCGGCGCGAGGGCTTGAGGTGCCGGGTGCTGGATGAGAAGCAGATGGCGAGACAAAAGATGGGCGCGCTTCTCTCGGTGGGCCAGGGCAGCAGCGAGCCTCCCCGCCTGGTCATTCTGGAGTATAGGCCCCAAGGCGCCAGGAGCCAGAAACCCATCGCCTTCGTCGGCAAGGGGGTGACGTTCGATACCGGGGGCATATCCATCAAGCCGAGCGGTGGTCTCGAACTCATGACGACCGACATGAGCGGGGCGGCCGCCGTGCTGGGCGCGATGCTGGCCGTCGCCCGCTCAAAGCCCCGGGTGCCCGTGATCGGCGTGGCGGGACTGGCTGAGAACATGGTGGACGGCGACGCCACGCGGCCCGGCGATATCGTTCGCTCCATGAAGGGAACGACGGTGGAAATCCACAACACCGACGCCGAGGGCAGGCTCGTCCTCGCCGACGCTCTTCATTACACGCGCGAGAAATACGACCCCCAGTGCATGATCGACCTGGCCACGCTCACGGGCGCCTGCATGGTGGCGCTTGGCCAGAAGGTCACCGGCATGTACGGGACGCACGACGAACTCCTGGGCCGCGTGCGGGACCTCGGCGAGCGCACGGGCGATCGCGTCTGGCACATGCCGCTGTTCCCGGAATACGGCGAGGCGATGAAGGGCAAAATCGCCGATATGTGCAACATCTCGGGCACGCGCTGGGGGGGAGCGAACACCGCCGCCGCGTTCTTGCAGCACTTCGCCGACGAGACGCCCTGGGTGCACCTCGACATCGCCGGCCCCTCGCACGCATCAAAAGACGAAGCCTACCGGCCCGAGGGCGGCACCGGCGTGGGCGTGCGGATTCTCGTGGAACTGGCGATAGCCTGGAAGCGCCTCTCCGCACAGGAAGACAAAGCCTACGGGTGCTAGGGGTTTATGCGCTGGTTCGTGGGCCGTCCCGCCGATGCGCGGCGAAAAATTCGCCCACGGCTCGCGCGCGGGGTGTATATAGGCTCCCCTGTCGACGCCCGGTTCTATGCGATAGAGCTACTCCACCACGAAGGATTTTGACACGGGCCGGCTGGTGTTGTTCCATCCCGGAATGATGAAAGAAGAGGGCCCGGGCAGGCCGCCCGCCACGAGGAGGGTGACGGCCGCCGGCTCCCTGATCATGGGCGTCATGCACTCATCATCGTCGTGATCCACCCAGTCGGGCCATTCGCTTTTCTCTTTTCCCCTGTAGCGTCCGCCGCGTTTCAAGAGTCCCACGGGCAGATGGGCGCGTTCCTGTAATCCGCGCTTGGCGTCCTCTCGGCTGAAGCCCTTGTCCGCCAGAAGCTGCGCGTGCTCGGGGCCCATGATCACCGTGACGCCCACGGGCGAGTAGGCGTGGCGTGTGCCCATGGTGGAGATGGTGCTCGCGATCGTGGTGAGTACGCCGTCGGCGTGATCGCTCGAATCATCGAGAGCCACGCGCGGGCCTTCCCCCGCGCAGGCGGTGACGACGTTTTCCCCTTTCGCGAACCCGCGCTCCTCCGCCAGTGAGGGCCAGGGGCTTATTTCCTCGTTCTCGCGCAGGCAGTAGGTGAACTTGCTGGGGCTGCCGAACGTGCTCATGTCCACCACGCCGGGAATCCCCCCGCCCAGGTTCAGGAGCATGAGCCTGAGCGCGCGCCCGATGGTCGCGTTGGCCCGAAAGCCGGGTCCCAGGCAGCCCGTGCCGCCGTGCACGCCGATTTCGCGCGCATTGGGGCCGTTCATGACGATGAGGGGGCCGGCGGGGTTCATCGTGGCCTGAATGCCGTTCATGTTGAAGCGCGCGTCCAGAATGCAGGAGAGCGCGCACAGGAGCGCGGGCAGGTATTCCGGCTTACAACCCGCCATGACGGCGTGGAGAGCGACCGTCTCCACGGTGGCCGGGTGGTTTGCGGGCGGCACGTGGCCGATGAGCGCATCGGGCGCGTGATTCCCGAGCATGTCGGCCAGGCGCTCTTCGGTCGGCACCACGACGGGCAGGCCGTCGGACCAGGGTTGTGCGAAAAAATGCTCGATGGGGTCTGTCGCGTCCGCCATGCGCTGAGCCTATGCTCTTTCGGCGATGGCGCGGGCGCGCGCGAGTACGTTGTCCGCGTGCTTGACCATGGCGATGTCGATCATCTTCCCCTTGAAGGAGACCGCTCCAAGGCCTTTTGCCTCGCCTTCGCGGTAGGCTTCGGCCATCTCGGTGTAATAGGCGACCTCTTCTTCGCTCGGCGAGTAGACGTCGTTGAAGATCGGCACCTGTCTCGGGTGGATGGCCGCCTTGCCGGTGTAGCCGAGCTTTTTGGCGAACTCCGCATCCGCCCTGCAGCCCGCGTCATCTTGCAGCCGCATGTAGACGCCGTCGGTGGGGTGGGGCAGACGCGCGGCGCGCGCCTCGACGAGCACCTTGCTGCGCGTGTAGAGGATCGTCGTGCCGTCTTCGGTCCACGTCGCGCCCAGGCTGCGGCATAAATCCGCATCCTCCGCGCTGCCCAGGTTCACGCCCACGACGCGGTCGGCCGCCTTGCAAATGTCGTAGCAATGCACCACGCCCGAGGCGCTCTCGATCTGAGCGATGATGCCGACCCCGCCTTCGGTCAATCCGCGCTCACGCTCGTATTTCGCCAAAAGCGCGTCCGCTGTCCGCACGTCCGCAGCGCCCTCGGGTTTTGGAAGAAAGATGCCGTCGAGCCCTTCCGCCACGATGGCGTCGACATCTTCTTCGAGATGTCCTGATTCCACGTCGTTCACGCGCACCAGAATGGTGGAGGGGCCGTTCGGGGCGTCCTTCGTCTCCGCGATGCCTGCGCGCACGAGTTTTCGCGCCTCTTCCTTCATCTGGGGGGCGACGGAATCTTCCAGATCGAACAGGGCGGCGTCCGCCTCGATGGTGGGCCCTTTGCCCACCATCTTCTCGCTCGATCCGGGGATGAAGAGCATGGAGCGCAAGAGGGTGTCGATGTCTGGTCTGGCCATGGGATTTTCATACTCCTTGTCGTCTTGGCCGCTCGCCGGACGCAAAGGAACGTGAGTCCGGCTACGGGGTTCCTAATACTCCAATAGGGAAAAATTCATGTTCTCGAGCGCCTCGCGGACGTCGGAAACAAACCTGCCCGCCGCCATGCCGTCGTTCACGCGGTGATCGAAGGTGATTGCCAGTGTCATGATGGGCCGCACCGAGACTCCGCCGCTTGCGAGCGCCACGGGGCGAGGTACGATAGCGCCCGTGCCGATGATGGCCACCTCGGGGGGGTTGATGATGGGGTTGCCGCCCAGGGCGCCCGAGGCGCCGAAATTGGTGAGCGTGAGCGTCCCGCCCCGCGCGTCGTCGGGCGCAAGCGCCCCCTCCCGCGCACGGGCCGCCAGATCCTCGAGCCGGGCGGAGAGTTCCACCATATTCATCGAATCCGCCGATTTGAGGGCGGGAACCACGAGACCGCCCGGGGAGTCCACGGCGACCCCCAGGTTCACGAAGCGTTTGATGGTGAGGGCGTCGTTATGATAAGTGGCGTTGAAGCGCTCGTTATCCGCGTTTCTGAGCGCGTGGACGATGGCCATGATGAAAAAGGGCGTGTAGGTGAGGCGGCAGCCGTGTTTCTCGTAAAACGCCTGCTTGTTCGCGTCCCGAAAGGCCGACACCCCGCCCATGTCCACATCGAGCCAACTGGTGACCTGGGGAATCTCGCGCACGGAGCGGGTGAGGTTTTCGGCGATCCGCTTCCTGATTCTGCTGAGGGGTTCTGTGCGCTCATCGCGATTCGCACTCAGCGGCTCCGCCGACATATCGATTCTGGGCGGTATGCCGCCGCCCGCGATGAAGGCCTCCACGTCGCGCGCGCGGACGCGTCCGCCCGCTCCCGTGCCCTCTATCCCTGAGATTACGCCGAGATCAATGCCGTGCGCGGCGGCGAGGCTTTGAACGCGCGGGGAGAGCCACGTTTTCTTGTCACCCGAAGGGGGCGGCGCTTTTCGCGCCTGAACCGCCGGAATGACGGGCTTCTCCCTCGGCTGTAAGGGAGCGACCGGGGCGGCCCAATCGCTGGAACTCGCATCTGGTTCGGGCGTTTCGTCTGAAACCTCGGTTTCGGTCTCCATGGTCGCGAGCACCTCGCCCACGGGCACCGTTTCTTCGGCTCGCGCCAGGATTTCCGTTATCACGCCGTCGGCGGGGGCTTCGACCTCGAACTCCACCTTGTCGCTCTCCGCCGAAAGCAGCACCTCGCCCTTCGACACCGTGTCGCCCACCGCCTTCTTCCAGTCCACCACCGTGCTCTCGTGCACGCTGGTTCCCATGCGGGGCATTCTGATGCGCGCGGTGTACATGTCAGATTCCCTCGGCTTTGGTGGATGCAATCGAAAATTTGTTTTACTCGAAAATTCGGAAATGCGCCAGATGAGGCGGGGGGCTAGAACGCGGCGAGATCGCGTAACTCGTTCACCACCTTCTCCGTGCTGGGCAGGTAGGCGCGCTCGAGCGGAGGACTGAGCGGCACGTGGGCCTCCGGCGCGCCCATGCGGCGGATGGGGGCGTCGAGATATTCAAAGACCTCCTCCGCCACGATGGCGGCCAACTCGCCTCCCACGCCCCCTCGTTTTCTCGCCTCGTGCAGGAAGAGGATTTTCCCCGTTTTCTTGGCGCTTTCGATTATCGCTTCTTTATCGAGTGGAACCAGGGTCCTCAAGTCGATGACCTCGACCGATACCCCATCGGCCTCGAGCACTTCCGCCGCTTCCAGCGCTTCGAGCACGGTGGTGCCGAAGGTGATGAGCGATACGTCATCCCCCTCGCGCAGGGCTTTCGCCTCGCCGAAGGGCACGGTGTAATCACCCTCTGGAATCTCGGGCCTCAAGACTTCGGGCAATTCATCCACCGGGTAGTTATAGAACTTTTTGTATTCCATGAAGATGACGGGGTTGGGGTCTCGAATCGCTTCCTTGAGCATCCCCTTGGCGTCGTGGGCGGTCGTGGGCGCGACTATCTTGAGGCCCGGCGTTCCGAAAAACCAGATTTCGGGGTTCTGGCTGTGAAACGGCCCCGCGCTCACGAGGGCGGCGGCCGGCAGGCGCAGGACGATGGGCACGGGCCCCATCTGCCGGTAATGGTTTCCGGCTGCGTAATCCACGATCATCTTGTAGGATTCGGTGACGAAATCGGCGAACTGAAACTCCACCACGGGCCGCATTCCGCAAAGCGCGGCGCCGATTGCGGCCCCCGTGAAGCCCGCCTCGCTCAAGGGGACGTCCACCACGCGGTCGCGCCCGAATTTCTCCATGAACCCCTTGGTGATGTAAAAAGCCCCGCCGCCCAGGCCGATGTCCTCTCCTAAGAGAAACACGTCCTCATCGCGCTCCATCTCCTCCCAGAGGGCGGCGCTCAGCGCTTCGCGGTAGGTGATCATTCGGCGAACACTCCTTGGGTCAAGCCCGCGGGGTCCGGCATCGGGCTTTTAAGCGCCTCATCGCGCGCGTCTTCCGCGTCTCGTTTCGCTTTCTCGTGCGAGGCGTCGACTTCTTCCGCCGTCATGACGCCGAACTCGATGAGCGCCTCATCGAGCCGCTTGATGGGGTCGCGCTCGCTGGTCCATTTCTCGAAGTGTTCCATGTCCACGTAGTCGGAAAATTTATCGTACACCGAATGGCCGGCGGCGCGCAGCGTGATGCTCTCGATGAGGGTGGGGCCGCCGCCCGCCCTTGCGCGCGCGAGCGCCTCTGAGCACACGTGATGCACCAGGGGCGCGTTCGTGCCGTCGATGAGAAAGCCCGGGATGCCGTAGCCGGGCGCCTTGAGCACCAGGGCGTCGCATGCGTACTGATCGCTCAAAAGCGTCTTGAATGCGTACTGGTTGTTGTCGATGACGATGACGAGGGGGAGCTTTCTCACGGCGGCGAAGTTCACCGCCTCGTGGAAATCGCCCGAACTCGTACCGCCGTCCCCGATATAGTTGATGGTGGCCTCGCCCTTGCCGCGCGCCTTGGCCGCCCATGCCACGCCGGTGGCGATGGGCACCATGGTGCCGATGTGGCTGATGAGCTGGGTGATCCGCTTGGGCCGGTAGCCCATGTGAAAATTCCCGTCGCGCCCGCCCGAGGGGCCGTCGGCGCGTCCGAAGAAATGCGACATGATGCTCCTGGGCGGATGGCCCTTGGCGAGGTGCGCGCCGCAGTTTCTGTGCATGGGCACGAGCCATTCGTGATCTTCGAGACACATCGCGCTCGCGACGCTCGCGCCCTCGTTTCCCCTGCCGAAAAAGGCGGTGCCGGGGATGTGGCCTGAGCGGAAGGCGGAATCGAGCGTCTCCTCGACCGCGCGCGCCAGGCAGACGAGATAGTGCATCTTTTGGGCCGTTTTTCTGTCGGGGAGAATCTCTTTTTTCGAGAAAGACACCCAGCGCGCCTCCAGGCCGTCTACGGCGAGGTAGCGGTCGGCCAGATTGGTGAAGAAATCGAGATTCGCCAATTCCCCGCGCGTGGCGAGGGGGTGTTTCGCGTCCATGAGGCTTTGCCTTTGCTCGTGAACGGAAGAAACCAACGCACGCTTCTCCCGGAAGCGTTTTCCGTCTCTTCTCGCGGCTTTGGAGCCATTAAAACATATTTCGCCCCGAAATGGGTATCCCCTTTGAAACGCGCGCGCTTTGAAGTTAGAGTTGGCCTCCTGGAGAACGAGATGGAAACGGACGCGCCCCTCCGGCGTGGTCTACTCGGGTAAGGGAGGCGTTGCCGAGCCGAAAAGGCAGCGCGCTACGCGGCGTCGATGAGTCACACGCTCTCCGGCCAGATAGTGGCAAACAACGTATGCGTCTTATGAAAATTTTATGATGGGGGAAAGATGAGTCTTCTGGTGGTCGGTTCCATGGCGATTGATTCGGTGAAGACGCCCTTCGGCGAGCGGGAGGAGGCGGTGGGGGGTTCGGCCACCTATTTTTCGGTGGCGGCGAGCTATTTCACGGACGTGCGGCTCGTGGCCGTCGTGGGGGCGGATTTTCCCGAAGATACGCTCGCGTTTCTGAAAGAGCGGAAAATCGACGTCTCGGGAATCGAGCGAAGCGAAGGAAAGACGTTCCGCTGGAAGGGGGAATACGGCTTCGACTTGAACACCGCACACACGCTCGACACGCAGCTCAACGTCTTCGAGAGTTTCTCGCCCAGGCTGCCGGATGCTTTTCGCGATACGGAATTCGTGTTTCTGGCGAACATCGACCCTGGGCTTCAGGCCGCCGTCGTCTCACAGGCGAACTCGCCCAGGCTCGTGGCGTGCGACACCATGAACTTCTGGATAGAGGGCAGGCGCGAGGCTTTGCTAAATACCCTCTCGATGGTCGATCTGGTCGTCATCAACGACGCGGAGGCGCGCGCACTCTCGGGGGAGGCGAACATCGCGCGCGCCGCGCGCCGGGTTCGGGAGATAGGTCCCAAAACCCTGGTGGTGAAACAAGGCGAGTACGGCGCGCTGCTCTTTCATGAGGACGGGGTGTTCTCCGCCCCGGGGCTTCCGATTGAGGACGTCTGCGACCCCACGGGTGCGGGCGACAGCTTCGCCGGCGGCTTCATGGGCCATCTCGCCGCCACGGGCGACCTGAGCGAGACGGGGATGCGCAAGGCGGTCGTATTCGGCAGCGTCATGGCCTCGTTCAACGTGGAATCGTTCAGCTATGATCGCATGCGCGCGCTCTCGAGCGAGGAGATCGACGCGCGCTACCGGGCCTTTGGCGAACTGGCCCACTTCGAGCGTCTCTGAGACACTGATGTCGCTCAGGATCATCGGCGGCGCGGCGCGGAGCCGGCGGATTCCATCGCCCAAAGAGGCCGATGTGCGGCCCACGGGCGAGCGGGTGCGCGAGGCGCTGTTCAACATCTGGGGGCCGGTGCTGGATGGCGAGTGCGTGCTCGATTTGTGCGCAGGTTCGGGCGCGATATCGCTTGAGGCGCTCAGCCGCGGCGCTGCGCGCGTCGTCGCCGTGGAGAGAAACCCGCGCCTATGCGATGCCATGCGGCGAAACGCCGAAACCCTCGGCCTGGCCGGGGGCTTCGAGGTGCGCTGCGCGGACGTGATTTCAGAGGTCAGGCGAATGCGGGCGGACTCCGCACACGCGATAGACTTTGCCTTCGCCGATCCGCCCTGGCGGGATGAGGCGCTGCGCCTGGAGTTGCTCGAGGCCGTCTTCACGCCTGAGCCGATATGCGCAGAGTTGGTGATGGAGGCCCCCCGAGGCGCTGCGGAAAAAAGCAGCGAGGCGGGCGAGGCGAGACTCGTGCGGGAGAGGCGCTACGGCGCGACTTGCTTGTTGTTTTACGAGGCGCGATCGGCGGGGATTTTTGGTGAGGATGATGACTCAAAATAAAAATTCTAAAGGCTCGACGGGGTGGGAAGCGGGGATTTGTCCACAGAACTTGCGCAAAAACAATGATTAAGGCGAAAATACAAGGCCTCGTGGGGCGAAAATTTAGTGTATATTATTGATATTAAAAGAGTTGTAATGTTTGCTCAAGAAAGTGTCAAAATGCTTTAAGTGAATGAAAATAGGGGGTTTAGAGGCCCTCGTCACAGACTTATCCACAACTTATTCACGAATTCTGTGGGCAAACTTTACGGAAACTTTACATTCAGGGGAAAGTGAATTGCCACAACTATTTGATTTAAGGGGAAAGAGAGCTTTGGTAACAGGAGGCGGCACGGGTCTCGGCCGCGCGATGGCCCATGCCCTGGCCGAGGCGGGAGCCGACGTCGCCCTGGCGGCGAGACGAAAAGAGAAGCTCGACGAGGCGGCGGAGGAGATTCGCGCCCTGGGCCGCACGGCCCACGCCGTCGGTTGCGATTTGACGAATCCCGATTCCATCCGCGAGGCGGCGCGCGAGGCGGAAGCTTCGCTGGGGCCCATCGACGTTCTGGTGAACAACAGCGGCGTCAGCGGCGAGGGCTGGGCCACCGATCTGCCGCTCGAGCGGTGGAACCAGGTGCTGGAGACGAACCTGCGGGGCACGTTTCTGATGTGTCAGGCCGTGGCGCCGGGGATGATCGAGCGCGGCGGCGGCGCGATCGTGAACGTGGCTTCGGTCGCCGGTTTCATCGGGGTGAAGATGCTCTCCGCCTATTCGGCGAGCAAAGGGGGAATCATTCAGCTCACCAAGACGCTCGCGCTCGAGTGGGCGAGGACGGGCGTGCGGGTGAACGCCCTGGCGCCGGGGTATTTCCTGACCGACATCAACAGCAAATTCTTCGCCTCGGAAGCGGGGGAGAGGATGATCAGGGCCCACATACCGATGGGGCGCACCGGCCGGCCAGAGGAACTCAAAGGGGCCGTTCTCTTTCTGGCCAGCGACGCATCGAGCTTCATGACGGGCGCGGCCCTGGTGGTGGACGGCGGGCAGTACGCGCAATAGGGCCGGCGTTTCATACGCGCTTGAGCCGGAACTTGAGGGAGGTTGATTCGCAAAACCGGGGAAAAACGAAAAAGGAGACTTGACCTGAACGCCCGCTTGGCGGATAAGGGAGATAGTCGTTGTTTTTAAGAGGATTTGTTGCCCGGCGTCGCCTGTTGAGCATAAGTCCTCGCGCTCGATTGAACGATATGGAGTTTTGATTCGATGACACATCGGGATCGCAGGAGGTCCTGGGGCGTGTTCAAGACGCCCCGCCATCCACTGGCTTCTTAGGAAACCAGCGCGTTCACCCGTCTTGCGCGCAAGCGCCCATCCGCCAACTAAAATCAGGCGCTCCGCCCAAGGCGCACATACACCGGAAAATTCCTAAGGAGCCTTAAACCCATGGCGAGAGAAGCCACGACGGTACGACAGAAACCATCCAGAGGCAGGGCCTCGAACCGGATCCGTATTTTCGACACCACGCTCAGAGACGGGGAGCAATCGCCCGGTTGCAGCATGGACCGTTTCCAGAAGGCGCAGATGGCGGTTCAGCTCGAAAAGCTGGGCGTGGACGTCATAGAAGCAGGTTTTCCCATCGCGTCGAACGATGAGTTCGAATCGGTGCGCGACGTGGCCAAGGCGGTGAGCAAGACTATCGTCGCCGGTCTTTCGCGCTCGGCGCGCGAGGACATCGACCGCTGCTGGGAGGCGGTGCGTCACGCGAAAAAGCCCAGAATCCACACCTTCATCGCGACGTCGGACATTCACCTGAAGCACAAGCTCAGGATGACGCGCGCGGCGCTCTTAAAAGAGATCGCCGCCTCGGTGCGCCATGCGAGAAAACTCTGCAAGGACGTGGAGTGGAGTGCGGAGGACGCCACGCGCTCGGACTGGGATTTCCTGGCCGAGACGGTGAAGATCGCCATCGAGGAGGGGGCGACCACCATCAACCTCCCCGACACGGTGGGCTACATCATCCCGAGCGAGTTCAAGCGCTTCTGGGAGCATATTTTCGAAAAAGTGCCGAGCTATGACGACGTGGTATTCAGCGCGCACTGCCACGACGATTTGGGCCTCGCGGTGGCGAACAGCATCGTGGCCATCGAATCCGGCGTGCGGCAGGTGGAGTGCACCATCAACGGCATCGGCGAGCGGGCGGGCAACGCCTCGCTCGAGGAGTTCGTGATGGCCATCTCCACCCGAACGGATGAGCTCAACTACAAATCGGGGGTCAAGACGCGCGAGATCTACCCCACGAGCAGGCTCCTGACCTCCATGACGGGCGTGCCCGTGCAGCCCAACAAGGCGGTGGTGGGCAAGAACGCCTTCGCGCACGAGGCGGGCATCCACCAGCACGGGGTGATATCGAAGGCGATCACCTATGAGATCATGACGCCCAAGTCCGTGGGCCGGCCCTCGAACACGCTCGTACTCGGCAAGCACTCGGGCCGCGCGGGCCTGAGGAAGCGCTACGAGCAGTTGGGCTTCAAGATGACGCGCGAGGACATCACGGCCATCTACCCGCGCTTCATCGACCTGGCGGACAAGAAAAAAGAGGTCTACGACGAGGATTTGATTGCGCTGTTGCAGCAAAACCGCGCCGAGGGCGGGGAGAACTACTACAACCTCGAATTCCTGCAGGTCACGTCCTCCACGGGCACGCAGCCGGCCTCCACGGCCACGGTGCGGCTCAGGCAGGGCGAGGATGAATACTCCGACGTGAGCCAGGGCAACGGCCCCGTGGATGCGGCCATCAACGCCATCTGCCGGGTCGTGGGCATCGAATGCCGTCTGGCGGATTTTTCGGTCAACGCCGTCACCCGGGGGCGCGACGCGCTCGCCGAGGTGAACATGATGGTCGAGTTCGACGGCGACCTGCAGATAGCCGGCCACGCCACGAGTCCCGATACCGTGGAGGCGGGCGCAAAGGCCTTCGTGAACGCGGTGAACAAGTTCAGGCTCGCCGTGAATATGCGACAACCCGCAGGCAGGGGGCGAAAGGCGAAAGCGGTTCCCGAACGTCCGCGCGGCATCTGACGTAAAATCGGGGGCGGCCCTCTTCGGGGGTCGCCCCTATGTATTTGTTTGCATCTCGGGGTTCACCCGCACGCAAGGAGATTTCCTCCATGACCTACCCGGCCACCAGAGAACTGGCGAAGAGAATCGCGGCGGCCCGTTCCTCCGACATCGGCGCTGCCGCGCGCGCGCAGGCGAGAAACGCCGTGCTCGACACTTTGGGCGTGATTCTGGCGGGCCGGGGAGATGATTGCGCGCGGCTGGCGCATCGGCTGGCGGTCTCGGAAGGCGGCGCTCCCGTCGCCCGCATCATCGGCTCTACCGAGCGGACGAGCGCCTCCTGGGCCGCCTTCGTGAACGGCACGGCGGGCCATGCGCTCGATTACGACGACGTGGATTTCGTGATGCTGGGCCACCCGAGCGTCACTCTCGTGCCTGCGCTCATCGCGCTGGCGGAAGAGAGGGGAATCGGGGGTTCCAAGGTTCTCGAAGCCTACACCATCGGTTTCGAGCTTTTACACGTCATGGGCCGCGCGGTGAACCCCAGACACTACCGCCGGGGCTTTCACGCCACGGCCACGCTCGGCTCGGTCGGCGTGGCGGGCGCCTGCGCGTATCTCCTGGGTCTGGATGAGGATCAGACAGTAAACGCCTTGAGCCTGGGCGCGAGCGGCTCGGCGGGGCTGGTCTCGAACTTCGGCACGATGACCAAGCCTTTTCACGCGGGCCAGTCCGCGCGGGCGGGTCTCGTCGCCGCCAAGCTGGCCGAGGGCGGCTTCACGGCGGCTGAGGATACGCTGGAAACAGGCTTCACGGCGGCGCTGGCGGCGGAGGGCATCGGACCCGCCGCGCATGAATTCGCGGACTGGGAGAGCGCGGTCGGCGCCTGGGGGCAGCCCTGGGACATCGAAGAGGGCGTTTGCGTGAAAATCCACCCTTGCTGCGCCATGACGCATCCCGGAATCGACGCCATGCTCGATCTGGTGACGAGCGAGGACATCGCGGTCACCGACGTGGCGGCCCTGGGCGCGCGCGCATCGACCATGACGCTGAAAGTGCTGCGCTACAAGGAGGCGACCACGAGCCTGGAAGGAAAATTCTCCATGCCGTTTTGTCTGGCCTCGGCCCTGGTGGACCGCAAGGTCGGCATCCGCCAGTTCGAGGAAGCGAGCGTCGCGCGGCCCGAGATAGCCGCTTTACAGAAGCGCGTTGCGTTCGAGTTGGATGAGGAAATGGCGCGCGAGGATCCCGAAACCGAGGCGGCCGGGGTATGGGTGAAACTGAAAGACGGCCGCGAACTCACCCGCTTTTTCCCCCGCGCGCGCGGACACATCGAAAATCCACTCACCGAGATTGAACTCAAGGAAAAGTTTCTGGAATGCGCCGGCCTCTCCGATGAAAAGGCCCGCGCCGCCTGGGACGCCTGGTGGCGCCTCGATGAGGCGGACGACCTCATACCCCTCACCGCCATGCTGTCATAGGGGCGGGAATGGTGGGGGGAGCGCACTTCGCTTCACTATGCGGCGGCGAAAGACGAAGCCCTCCTCGACACCGGCGCCGACCCAGCCGCAAAAGATTCCAAAGGCAAAACCCTTGTAGAGGGCGTGAAGCTCGATTCCCCTTTCCGGGGGACGGGAACCTACCGAAAGCTGAGCGGGTAGGGGATGGGGGGTAGGCTTTTGGTTTGTCGCTGCTTCCTCATAGCAAAGGAACTATGTTACCTTTGCTACCCAGTTTGGAAATTCTTGAATCGCCCGACTTGCTACGGAAACCAACTCATTACCATGTCGAACATCGTCCCCAAGTCGTTCTCACCTAATGGTAACGTCTTCTGTCTCGCTCCACCAACTACTCGCGCCTACACTAAGAGATGCGAGTTACTTTCACTATCTGTATTCACGACGTGTTCCTGTAACTACCTAGTTTCGGTATCCAAGTATGTCTAGTGCTAATACTCGAAAAATTCTCCGTGTTTTTCTTGCTTCTCCGGGCGATCTGCAAGAAGAGCGAAAAGCTGTCCGCGACGTGGTTGCTGAATTTAACGAGTCTTGGGCAGATGATTTATGCTATCAACTCGAATTGGATGGATGGGAAGACACTGTCGCTGGATTTGGAAGGCCGCAGCATCTGATCAACCAAGATGTCGATCGGTGTGCTCTTTTCATAGGAATGATCTGGAAGAGATGGGGAACACCACCGAGTCAAGATGGTGAATACACCTCGGGGTTCGAAGAAGAGTTCGAGCGGTCACTAGCCAGACGCGAACGGAGTCGGAGTGAGGTTCCCGAAATTTCTCTCTATTTTAAGGAGATTTCTGAGGACTTAAGGGCAGATCCCGGAGAAGACCTCAAGAGAGTTCTAGAGTTTCGAGAAAAGATAGAGGAAGAGAAAAAGGTTCTTTTTAAGAACTTTTCTACAGTACGGGACATGGAAAATTTGGCACGGAAATGTATTACAAAATACGTGCAACGAATCAAGGCAGCAGACGCATCTTCCGAAAGCGATGAAGATCGAGCAAAACGTACGGAGCCCGGGCCTCAGGAAACAGATAGCGAGGAGACGCCTTCCAAATCCTCTCCTCTCTCGGATGAAGGATTTGCGTTTCTCAAAAATTTCGTTGAGAGAATCGGCCAAGAAAATGCGTTGGACGATCTCGATGCGTCTGAAATCGCTCGGTTTCGCTTGCTGGCGAATTCAGTATCAAAATCAGGTAATGAAGAGATGGATTTGGGTGTCCACGACATCAATCTCCTTTTCTCGGCGTGCGCCGAAGGTGTGACGCTAGGAAGGAGAGAAATCTATTGCTTAGCTAAGTTGGGTTTCCAGCATTTCAGGAACGAGAACGTGCCACTTTGGTGTTGGTACTCCGGCCTGTCAAATTCTCGGCTAGACGTAGCCCTTATCTCATCGTTAAGAGGCGCCAACGAAAATGAGAAGGTTGGAGCGATTAATGTGTTTACCGCACTAGGGCGTGAACTTCCAACGGATAGTGAATTCATAACGAGACTGGGGGTCTTAGATGATTGGTTTTCGGAAGATTCATCGGCGCGTGTAAAATCTGCTGCTCTAGAGTATCTCGCGAAAAAGGGAACGGCGGATGACTTTGCTGTTGTAAAGAAGGAATATGAAAGAAGCGATCATGAGACATCCCGTCAAACACTTAAGTGTATGATCGAAATTTTGCTTATGACTGGCCAAGAGAACTCGGCGCAACAGTTGGTTCTTGAGTCACAGTTCGAATCGCTGGGCGATGATACGCTGCGAGCAGTTCTGGATGGATTCGAGGATTTGGAGACCGAAGCACTGCTGCTTGGGCTGAAGCACCGTAATGCTCAGGTCCGGCTGCGGGCAGTAAAAGTGTTGAGTAAGCGAGGTTCGTTCAATCACGAGATGGCCGAGCGATTGTTTGAGGACAGTGACGCTTTGGTACGCAATGAGGCTATCGCGACACTTTTGAAACTCGGCAGACTATTGACCCAAGAAGAAGTTAAGAAAATCTTGGTTCCACCCCAGAAATATCCTAGCTATGGTCTTTTGGGAGGAATGTCGGATAAGAGGGGTGAGGAACTTTTTGCGCGTTACCAGTTGGAGGAACTAAAAAAGTACCCGGAGGCGGAACTCACTAGGAGAGTTGAAGCCGCTCACATGTTCGATGATGCTCCCTACTTTGCACGGGTGGAAAGATACTTCGCCAAACACGCCGAAGAGCTTCGCCGCGACGTTGGCGATACCTTCAGTGCATATTTCGAAGAGCGAATCCGGCGCTGGGAAATAGCCATTGGCGATAGTTCCGCCACCAAAGACTTGGAGGACTATCACCGAAAGAAGCTCACTAGACAAGGACTGGACATTCTTTGTAGAGCGGGTAAACGCGAAGACTTGGCGAGAGTCAGAGAGAATCTCCAGAGTGGTTACTCAGGAACATCCAAGGCGGATGCCGAGTACCTGGGAAAACATGGAGAGTGGGCAGACATTCCACTGCTTGTGAATGCTGATGCTCCGAACCTTGGTGGGTCAATACTAGCGAATTATGGGGATTTCCAGGACGAAGTGGCGAAAGCTGTGCTTCGTATGGGTCGCGGATACTCGGTTTCAAAGCTATTTGCTCTTGAAATGCCCGCAAGCATTTTGAAGAAAACGATTGAGCAATGCGCAGAGTCAAGGTTCTCAAAAATCTCGCAGGATGCTTTGCTTCGGCTCTTGGATCGTGATTCGGAAGATGTTCGCAAGGCGGCCTCAATCAAGGTTGTTCGGACATTCTCGAAAAAGCAGATCAAGTCGACTCTTCATAAATACGCCGGGGGAGATAAATTTCGCTACTACAACGTCATCCACTGGTTGGACTTGGGCGCGTCGATGCCCCGTGATGAGGCACGGAAAGTAGCGCGCGCAGCCTCTGGCTAGGTTACTAGAAATACATAAAGCCAGTCTGAAAGCCCTGCACAAGGCGCTCATGAAAGCGAAAGTCCGTAGGGGCAGGCCCCTCCTCGGGGTCGCCCCACAATTCGCGAACCGCCCCTACTTTTTCGAGGTCTCCCCCGTCATTCCGGCGAAATCAATCGGCAGGAGTGACGCATTTGCCCGCATCTGCCGCTATCCCGCCTGCCTGGGGATGCGCGAGAATTTCTCCGGAGAAAACGGCAGCCTTTTTCATGCGGGCGCGCCCGGTGGCGCAATAGAATCTTTTGGAGCCGCTTTGATGGAGACAGAGGCGTTGGAGCGATGAAAACCCCTGGAATTGCGATAAAAGCCCCCGATTTCGAATATGTGAAAATATCTGAAAAAAGGGAAAAATATCTGAAAATATCTGAAAAATAAATAGGGTGATAAGAAAGTGTTATTACTATATATTTCATATGTTTATAGAATATATATAAAGTAATAAAGTAGAATATTTCAGATATAAAAAGAATTTTTTACGCCGCGCATTTCCCCGCATTTACACGATTCGAGTCCCGACCCTCCCGGACGTCCTCTCCGCATGTGTCCGCTCGCCTTGTGGCCTTGGAAGAAGCCGGTGGTGTATAAAGTGCCCCGACTTTGGGTGGACTCCTTTGGAGGCGGTGATGGCGCAGCGCGTGGTGGTGGCGATGAGCGGCGGGGTCGATAGTTCGGTGGCCGCGGCCCTGATGGTCGAGGGGGGTTATGAGACCATCGGCGTGGGGCTGCGCCTCGCCGACAGGCCCGAGCAGGAGTCGTTCCACCGGGGCTGTTGCGCGCCGCGCGACCTGGCCGATGCGCGCGCGGTGGCGGCCCAGCTCGACATTCCCTTCTACGTGATGGACGTGCGCGAATCCTTCAAAGAGAGCGTGATCGACGATTTCATCACCGAGTATGAAAACGGCAGAACGCCCGTGCCGTGCGTCAAGTGCAACCAGGTGGTGAAGTTCGACTATCTGGCCGAGCGCGCCATGGCGTTCGGCGCGGAGTTGCTCGTCACCGGCCATTACGCCAGGCGGGTGGAGCTCGATGGCCGCCTGAGCGTCGCGAGAAGCTTTGACAGGGAAAAGGACCAGACCTATTTCCTCTTCGGCATGACGCAGGCACAACTCGCGCGCACGGCCTTCCCGCTGGGGGAATTCACGAAAGAGCAAACCAGGGAATACGCGAGAGGCTTGGGCCTCGCCACCTCGGAAAAACCCGAAAGCCAGGAGATTTGCTTCGTGCCTAAGGATGATTACCGCGCTTTCCTGAGGCGGGAGAAGCCCGGCATCGACAGGCCGGGAGATATCGTGGATTTAGAGGGCAACGTACTGGGCAGGCATGGGGGGGTGACCAATTTTACCGTGGGGCAAAGGCGGGGTCTCGACTTGGGAGGCGGTCCGCCGCGCTACGTGGTGGAACTCGAATCGGATTCGGCCACCGTCGTGGTGGGCAAGCGCGAATCTCTCTCGCGCGAGGTTTTCTTCGCCCGGGACGTACGCTGGTCGATTCCCCCCGAATCCACTTCTTTGCAGGTGCAGGTGAGGCATCGCGGCCGCGCGTCCGCCTGCGCCGTGACGATAAAAGATGATGGAAGCGTCGAAGTCAGGCCCGATGACCCTGGATATCTAGGCGCCGTGGCGCCGGGGCAGGCGGCTGTTTTCTACTCTGGTGACGTGCTCTGTGGCGGCGGTTGGGTGGCCTAGCATGAAGCGAACCTTTCTCGTTGCGCTGTTGTTGTTTTTCGCCGTGCCCGCGTTCGCCCAGGAGCGGGACAAGAACCCGGAAGGGGCGTACCTCCCGCTGTTTGGCTATCACCAGGGCAAGCTATTGGTCGCGCGCCCGGGGATGCCGGACGGACGGTTTCGCCAGAGCGTCATTTTTCTGGTGAAACACAGCGAAAGGGGGGCATTCGGGCTGATACTGAACCGCGTCGTGGAGAAAATGCCGCTCGCAGTACTTTATAGGAATTTTGGCATAAAAGCTCCTCGAGACACGAGCGTGGTGGATATTCACTACGGTGGGCCCGTCTCGCCCGATTCCGGCTTCGTGCTCCATACGCGAGAGTATGAGCTCGATGTGCTCTATGAATTGGGAGAAAATGTGGCGCTCAGCCCGGTGGATGTGGCGCTCAGTGCCATCGCTCAAGGCAGGCGGCCCAAGAAAATGATAATCATGGTGGGCTATGCCGGCTGGGGTGCTGGACAACTAGAACGCGAGATGAGGCGCGGGGATTGGTACACGGCTCCTGCGGATCAAGATATTTTGTTTGATGATGACCACGCGAGTAAATGGAGCCGCGCCATGGAGCGGCGTTTCCGGGTGATGTAGATTCTATGAGAGCAGGAATTTTGTAGCGAGAGTGAACAAGGCGCCCTCCGGCTCGGCAAGTTCGGCGAGAATCGTGAAATGATTTTTGTCTGGAATTTCCAGAACTTCCAGGTCAACGCCTTGACCTCGCCATATTGCCCCCAGGGTTTCCGCCTGTCTTTTGAATTCTGAAGACTCATTGCCCCCGTAGGTGAGAATCGTTTTGACCGATGGTTGGCAGGTCAGATGAATCGGACTCATCCAAGCGACATCAGAAGGCGTGAGCTTTAGGGGGTCTCCAATGTAAAAATGTCTGAAAGGCTCTAGATTATACAAGCCGCTGATGGCGATGACGCTTTTGATGAGTTGGGCGGGAAGTCCTTTTTCAAATGCCGGCCAATCGGTGGCGGCCATCATGGCGGTGAGGTGCCCGCCTGCCGAGTTTCCCGAGACTTGAATACGCTCGGCATCGTAGCCGTATGAAACGGCTTCACGCCACAGAAAAGCGATGGATGCGCGGACTTGCCGAATGAGTTCGGCCATGCTCACATCCGGGCAAAGAGCATAGTTCATAATAGCGCAAGCGATTCCCGCTTCGTTGAAGGATTTGGACAGAAAGCTGTAGGGCTCCTTGTAGTTCCATTGCCAATATCCCCCATGGATGAAGACGTGAAGGGGCGGATTTTTCACATCCGGCAAGAATAAATCGAGTTTTTCGACCTCGGAAGGACCAAAAGGGATGTCGAGTACGGCTTCGTGGGCGTTTTTGCGATATGCTTCGCTCTTGGTTTTCCAATCAGCCGTTATATCCGGATATTCTGGAACGAGTTTTTGGTTATCGTAAAGCGCACCGAGTTGCTCGGCCGTGTAGTTCAGGTAAACAATTTCGCTCACGATGCCGTCTCTAGCCTGGCGGCCATTGCATCTGGCGTCCGCCCAAGAGGTGATAGTGAATGTGGAAGACGGTTTGACCTCCGTTTTCGCCGCAATTGGCGACGATTCGGAAACCCTCTTGCGCTATTCCCTTTTTCCGGGCGATTTCATTCGCCACAACGAATATGGAACCAATCAATTCTTTATGTGCATCCTGTATTTCGTGGAGCGTCTCCATATGTTTTTTCGGGATGATGAGAACATGTGTAGGTGCCGCCGGGTTGACATCTTCAAAAGCAAATAGATCGTTATCTTCATATACTTTCTTGCAGGGGATGTCGCCCGCCACGATTTTGCAAAAAACGCAAGATGTCATTTTGTCTCCAGCGTTGTGGGGATAAGGAAAGTAATAGAAGATTCTATCTGCAAGCGGCATCTTATGACAAACACATCCTCTCCAAGACGCAGGAGTGACCTCTTCATCCTTGCGCTGAAGCGCAATATGTGCGAGTTCTGGTATATGTTTGCGCTGTAAAATGCCCTGTGAAATTGGAGGTTTGGATCTAGGAATCACAAACTGACTTCTAGTTGAAGGAGAAGTTCGAATGAATATTAGCCAAATGCTTGTGGAGCATGTTCACGCTATTACATATGACTCTCTGCCCGATGAGGCAAGAGAGCGCGCAAAATATTTTTTGCTCGATCACTTGGGCGTTACCCTGAGAGCGGTAGAGTCGGCCAGTTCTCGGGTGTTTCACAATTTCGCTCAAAAGCGTGCTCCCCGAGGTGGCGAATGCACCATCATAGGCTCGGATTTTAAAACTGATGCCCCCCATGCCGCGTTGGTGAATGGCGGCGTGAGCCACGCTACGGAAATGGATGATGTGACTACACGCTCAAGCCTGCATCCCGCAGTCAGCGTCATGCCCAGTACGTTGGCCGTTGCCGAGGCGCATCAGCCTGATCCGAAACGCGTGATCGCCGCCATCGTCGCGGGCTATGAAGTGACCAATCGGATAGGAAATGCAGTAAACCCAACAAGCCACTATGAGCGCGGATTCCATCCCACAGGCACATGCGGCACTTTTGCGTCCGCAATTACGGCATCGAAACTTTTGGGGCTTTCAGTCGAGGCCACTGCCAATGCGATGGGCATCGCGGGCAGCCAGGCGGCGGGTTCGATGCAGTATCTTGATAACGGCGCTTGGACGAAAAGGTTTCACCCAGGATGGGCGGCGCATAGCGGTATAATCGCCGCTTATTTGGCCCAGGAGGGTTATACGGGGCCAGAAGATATTTTGGGTGGGAAAACGGGGTTTTTGCATGGCCATAGTGATGACTATACGTCCGAGTATGTGGTGGAGTATTTTGGCGATTATTGGGAAATTTGTGAGAGCGCAATAAAACCCTACGCTTGTTGCCGTTATAACCATGCCTCGATTGACGCGACGATTGAAATTTGCAAAGCACACGACATTAAGCCTGAGGAAGTTATACGAGTGGAAGTCCGGGTTCCCGAGACCAGCGTGATGGTGGTTATCGAACCCTATGACATGAAAATGAACCCGCAAAACATCGTCGATGCGCAGTTCAGCCTTCAGTATGCCGTAGCGGTAGCCATTCTCAGACGCGCCGCGGGGCTTGATGAATATGCAGATGATTTTCTCCGGTCTCAAGTTCACTCTTCTATTATCAAGAAGATCGAATGCTTTGGTGATGCCGAAATGGAAAAAGAATTTCCGGATAAATGGCAAGCGCACGTTAAAATCGAGACTAATCGCGGTGTTTTTGAAGCGCACCAAGATTATCCCAAGGGAGATTCGAGAAATCCGTTGACTTGGGATGAATTGATCGAGCGATTCTATGTAATGACGGCACCGGTCCTCGATAAAGAAACGGAGGATTCGATCATCCAGAAGGTACGGGATTTGGAAAATCTGAACAGCATCTCTGAGGTAATGGAGCTTGTTTCAAAGGCGGAGGAAGTTCCAGCCTGATGATTCATTAAGGGCAAGAACGCTCATGGCAAAATGAGTGCTTTACTTCAAGAACTTGTTTTTGCTGTTTCTCCATTGTTGAAGCGCTGGAAGATGGAAATTCCTAGTGCTAGGCGCATTGCAAGACGCTTAAGGAGGTGGGTCGCCATCCCTTCTTGATATCGCTCGGGGTTTTTTGAACCCAAGATGAGAAAACCAATTTTCTTCTCATGAATTTCTAAAGTAACAATAGCAGTCGATTGGATATCTTCTCTCAAGGTATCTGGGAAGAGTGGACCTCCACCTCCTTCTAGTTTGCTGTTGAGGACAACACCTCCTTCCATGGGAACGAGCTCTTCTTCTATTTTACCAAGTGGGCGAATGCGGGATGATTCATCAGGTTTTGCCGCAATCACTGGAATGCCATCGATGGGTTCCAGAAGCAAAAAGCTTGCGCATTCAATTCCAAAACGCGCTTCGATATTTTTTGCGATTTCTGTAAGGCTTGCCAATGAAGGCGCTTGTTCAAATAAGAGTTGTTCAATGGCGATAAAGTCTTTTTCGATCTGCTCATTTTGGCGGACGAGTTCTATCGTCTCATCGAGAAGTCGTATTAAATCCTCTCTTTCGCCTTTTAAGCGGTCAAAAAGTTTATCTCGCAGGTTAAGTACTTTTGCTGAAGTGCTGTCTTGTGTCAGCAGGCCGCTTTGTCGGAGTGAATCGGGGTGTTCTATGAAAAAACCAGGATTCTCTTCTAAGTAGCATACAACATCATCCGCCGAAATCGACGCCATTTCGAATCTCCTCGGATGGCATATGAATACACGTAGGGCGGTTGATTAAAAGAACAAAGGTACTGATAAGCTTATCATTCGAGTTGGGGATTGACAAAAACCTTCAGGCGAATAAAAACATCTAGCGATTGATAGTGTCTTTCATGCAAGTTTATCCAGATAGCGAGGAAATTATGAAAACTCTAGAGCCAGGAAGTGTGACTATCGGTTTCGTCGGAATTGGAAAGATGGGAACACCCATGTCAAAAAATCTGAGGCATGGCGACTACGCGGTGGTGGCCTATGACACGCGGTCAGAAAATGTGAAGGCCGTGGCGAGCGATGGTGTGCAAGAGGCTGCGAGTTTGGCCGATCTGGCAAGGCACGCCGATGTTGTCATCACAATGTTGCCCAATAGTGATATCGTTGACGCAGTAGTTGATGGACCGGATGGGATATCAACACATCTGGAACAGGGGAAATTGATCATTGATATGAGTTCCTCTTATCCCACAAGGACAAGTGTTCTCGCCTCACGGGTAGAAGAAAGGGGCTTGCACCTTATCGGGGCGCCGGTCTCAGGGGGTGTCGTAGGAGCAGAAGCCGCCACCCTGGCCATCATGCCGGGTGGCCCCAAAGAGATTGTGGACGCAGCGATGCCCATTTTCGAAACATTGGGCAAAACCATTGTCCATATAGATGAAGCGCCGGAATCTGGACACGCAATGAAATGCGTGAATAATTTTCTCTCGGCCACGAGCCTGCTCTCGTCGATGGAGGCTATGGTTTTGGCATCGAAGCTGGGTATCAATCCTGAAAAAGCACTCCAAGTTTTGAACGGAGGTTCAGGTATGAACAGTGCTACGAAGGATAAATGGCCCCGCTTTCTCCTGCCGCGGGACTTTACCTGTGGGTTTTCCACGGGCTTGATGCACAAAGATCTCTCGATGGGGAGTGATTTAGCCCGCGAAAACGGGGTGGCGGCGTTTTTCTTGAATCAAGCCCGGCAGATATATGGTCTGGGTGTGCAAAAATACGGTCCAGATTCAGATCAGACGGAATTACTGCAAATGTTTGAGGAGTGGTCGGGGCAGCAGATGGGTGATTCACCAGCGTAGTTGGTAGCAGTTGAAGAACAGGCGCGTCCTCATGGTGAAGTGTTTTTCCTCGTGATGTTTTCAGTGTAGACTAATTGTCATGCGAGTTGTTTGCTGTGTCCACGAGGGCCCATTTTCATAGGTTTTGGCTTATGTTTCGAAAAACGAATGAAAAATTTATGAAAAAGCCTGTTCCGCACCTTATTCTAGTTTTAGGCGTTCTTTTCTTGTTTCTCCCAGGGATGTCGGGATGCGCCAAAACCAAGAAACAAATGGGGAAATGGTGGGAGAGAAATGTTGAAGCTCCAATCAAAGGATTCAAGGATCGCCAACTAGTCGTCACGTCGAATCCGCCACAGGCCGATGTTTTCATTGATGATGTTTATCAAGGGAAAACACCTTTACGCCTAAAATTCAAAGTGGGCATGAAAGATATTTTTAAGGGTTTTACCGTGTCGGTGCAAAAAAAGGGATATCTGCCTGTGAGACGCTCCGTATCGTTTCGTACCGAGCGGGTGACGTTTAGCTTGATAAAAAGGAAAAGGAACTGAGAGCAATTAAGAGGGGCATCTATTTTTTCGGACGTTGAATTGACTTTTTGATGCAGGATTGATAGATATCCTCCTCGTTGCGGGCGAAAGCGGGGAAAATAATTGATTTCTAAGCCCAAAGCATCATATGGGGTATCAAGGAGATTTTTTGAATGTATGCTGTAGTGGAAACTGGTGGTAAGCAAATGCGTATTGAGGCGGGAGATCATATCTTGGTCGAGCGCTTACCCGGTAACGTCGGAGAAAGTATCGAATTTGAGGATGTTCGCCTCATTGTAGATGGGGAAGAAGTTGTTGCGGACAAAGGGGCGCTCGAGAAAGCTAAAGTGAGAGCGGTGATACGTGAACATGGACGTGGGAAAAAAGTCATCGCTTTTCGCTTTAAGCGCCGTAAAAAAGTTCGCACCAAACGGGGTCATAGGCAGCCTTATACTCAAATAGAAGTCACGGACATCCTTGCCTCAGGGTGAAAGGATTAGAAAATGGCGCATAAAAAAGCTGGCGGGAGTTCATCCAACGGACGAGATAGTGCTGGACGTCGTTTAGGCGTGAAGCGTTTTGCGGGAGAAAGTGTGAATGTAGGAACCATCCTCGTCAGGCAACGCGGCACCGTCTTTCATCCGGGGGAAAATGTCGGCCTAGGTAATGACCACACCCTATTTGCCAAAGCAAGTGGAAAATTGAAATTTGAGCGCAAAGCCAAGGGCCGCCGAACTGTTAGTGTCATTCCAGCGGAGTAGTCTCCAAATGGGCAAGCTCCGCCCCTACCATGTTTGTTGATACCGCTAAAATACGTGTGCAGGCCGGCCGTGGAGGAGACGGTTGTCTCAGCTTCCGAAGGGAGAAGTTTGTGCCGAAAGGCGGTCCTGACGGGGGAAATGGAGGACGTGGCGGCCATATCGTTTTCAAGGCAACATCGTCTTTGAACACGCTGCTAAACTTTAGATACCAACCGCTTTCGAGAGCAGAAAAAGGCCAAGCAGGTATGGGAAGTAATAAATGTGGGGCCGATGGGCAGGATTTGTTGCTTGAAGTACCCCTCGGAACCATCGTTCGTGACTCTGAAACAGGGGAATTCATTGCCGATCTATCAGAAGAGGGGCTGGAGGTAATTATCGCGCAAGGGGGCCGAGGCGGATTCGGCAATGAGCATTTCAAAAGTTCAACAAACCGAGCGCCAAGGAGGACTACAAAAGGAAAAGCTGGAGCAGAGAGTCTCTTAGAGTTGGAGTTGAAATTACTCGCGGATGTTGGGCTAATCGGGATGCCCAATGCTGGGAAATCCACCCTCATATCGAGAATTTCAGAGAGCAAACCTAAGATTGCCGATTATCCGTTCACCACGCTCCAACCCAATCTGGGTGTGGTGGGTTTAAGCGATTACTGTTCATGTGTAGTGGCTGATATCCCAGGCCTAATACCAGGGGCTAGTAAGGGTAAGGGCTTGGGACTGCAATTTTTGCGGCACGTGGAGCGCTGTAAGTTGTTGCTTCACTTAATCGATGCGTCCTTACCCCCTGAACGAGGACTCTCGGATTTTGATGCTTTGGCTTATGAATTATCCAAGTTTTCGTCTGTTCTTGCGAGGAAACATCGAATGGCCATTTTGACAAAAATGGATGTTACCGAATCAAGGGAGCATTCTTTGAAACTGCGTGAGGGGATCATGGAACGAGGTGTAGAAGTCCATGGCATCTCAGCAGTTTCGGGCCTTGGCATAGGCGAATTATTAGAAAAAATATCTCAAATGCTCAGGCAGACGAGACAACTCGAAAACGATGTCATTCCAACTATGCGAACAGATAAATCATGAGTGGGGTGATGACAAGAAGAAATGACTCTGCGCTCAAGAGCCGACGCCTTGTGGTCAAAGTGGGGAGTTCGGTTTTGACGGCATCTAATGAATTGGGCGTGAATCATAGAGTTCTGGGGCGTATCGCTTCCCAAGTCGCAAAACTCAGAGAAGAGGGTCGGCAAGTCGTCATGGTTTCATCTGGAGCCATAGCGGCCGGTGTGAAAAGGCTGGGTCTGAAAGGAATTCCCAAAGCGGTTCCTGAGCGCCAAGCGGTCGCTGCCGTTGGCCAACCCATCTTGATGGAAGCATATGGCCGCGCATTCAGGCACAGAGGTATTGAGACGGCGCAAGTGTTGCTCATTCATTCAGATTTGGACGAGAGAAGCCGATTCCTAAACGCTTGTAACACTTTTGAGACATTGCTCGGCAAGGATGTACTCCCGATTGTGAACGAAAACGATACTGTTTCGGTTGAAGAAATCCGTTTTGGAGACAACGATATGCTAGCTGCCCAGACAGCCCAAATGGTTCAAGCAGGGCTCGTCATTATCTTATCGGATGTAGCGGGCTTGTATGATGAGGATCCCAGGAAATCAATGACGGCGCGTTTGATTCCCCGTGTCGAGGGCCTGTCCAGAAAAATTTCATCGATCGCGGGTACCAGCCCGAACCCCCTTGCACATGGGGGAATGCGCACGAAGATTCAAGCAGTCGAGATTCTCAATAAAGTAGGGGTTAGCACCCTCATCGTGAAAGGACGGGACCCCAACATCATAGAACGTGTATTGACGGGTGAACCGTTAGGGACGCTTTTTATACCTGATGGTGCGCGCTTAAAAGGGAAAAAAGGCTGGATAGGCATCACGGCTAAGCCCCGTGGGTGGCTGAAGCTCGATGTTGGTGCCGTAAACGCTATGGTGAACAGAGGGAAAAGCCTCTTACCTAGTGGTGTCGTATCGGTTGGAGGGAATTTTCGTTTTGGTGATGTGGTGGAGATACGAGATACTCAGGGGATGGCTCTTGGCCGTGGCCTAGCGAATTATTCAAGTGACGATGCGGCCCGAATCGCGGGAAAGCAAACTAAGGAAATCGCCTCTATTCTCGGAGAAAAGGGCTACGATGAGATTGTTCACCGAAACAATTTTGTTTTAATTGAATAATTATCAAGAAGAAACCAAGGAGAGCGATTGCGTATCGGGATTCTAGGTGGAACATTTAACCCGATTCATTTTGGGCACCTTCGATCTGCCGAAGAGGTGCACAAAACGTTGATGCTTGATGAAATTAGGTTCGTTCCATCTGCTTTGCCGCCTCATAAGCCGAAAGATGAAGTCGCCTCAGCGGCGGATAGGCTGGAAATGGTTCGTATTGCTTTAAAGGATTATCCCGCTTATGTGTGTGATCCCATTGAAGTGAAGCGGGGAGGGGCATCCTATACGCTTGATACATTAGAAGAGCTAACGAGAAGGACGTCTAATGATGGTGAGATGTTTTTCATTATCGGCGCGGATGCGTTTCTTGATTTGAACACATGGCACAGGCCCAGAGAAGTGTTAAGTACCATCAATTTTGCTGTTACTTTGAGAGGGAATCAAAATTCTCAAGAGCATTTCAAATCGCTTCTTCACGTGATTCAAGAAATTGAACCAGACTACTGCATAAGCGGTGAATCAGGAAATGAAATGAAATTTACTGCGAAAAAGCGAGTCATAAAATTTATTCCGATCAATGAAGTTGATATTTCGGCAACCCGGATCAGAGAGCACATAAAAGGGTCCTCCTCCATACGATATTTATTGCCACGTGAGGTCGAACTCTTTATAATTCGCCGCCGATTATATGGGCATCCGGGCATCGTTTCCTAGCGATTTGGGGGATGGAGACTCATCGAGAAACTAGAGAATCGGCTTCATGCTCTCCAGGAATCACTGGAAGCGAAAAAAGCGATGGATATAGTGTTTTTGGACCTTCGGCCGCTCTCGGTGGAGGTGGATGCTTTTTTGATTTGTCACGGGACTAGTCTCCGGCATGTAAAGGCGCTTTGCGAGGTGGCAAAGGAAAAACTTAGGAAAATTGGCGATACAGTATTGTCTACAGAAGGATTAGAAGAAGGAAATTGGGTGTTGATGGATTGTGGCGATTTTCTTGTCCACATATTCAACGAAAAGAGCCGAGATTTTTACCGACTAGAAGATTTATGGTCACACGCATCCCTCATCAAGCCAATGGTACCTAGTGCCTAGGCCATAAGAATGAAAGTTGAGGTTCAACGTGAAGCATCTGACTAAAAAACAATTAAGGGGCTTAGAAGAAAGATTGAATGAAGTGCGCCGGGAAATACTTGGGGATGTAGAGAAAAGCAAGGTGCACACCAAGGAAATAGGTGATGATGGGACTCAAGACATTGCGGACATGGCTGCCGATACCTATTCGCGCCAAGTGTTGATGGACTTGGGAGAAAGAGAACGGGAGCGTTTACGTGAAGTGGAGGCGGCATTTCAGAGGATAGAAGAGGGACTTTATGGTATTTGTGAGGAATCGGATGAGCCGATTCCCTATTCCCGCTTGGAAGCGATTCCCTATGCGCGTTATACAGTGGCGGCTCAAAATGAGATTGAAAGACGCGGCGGTAGTTAGATACCAGGCAGTGAGTTGCGAATGAGGATTCGGACTCTTTTCATCCTTGCGGCTCCACTTGTAGCCGCTGTTTATTTTCTTCATTACAACCGAGAAATAGTAGACCTCCGTCTCACGGATGCTTGGTCTGTGCGAGTCCCTTTAGCCTTAGTTGCATTGGGAGCGGCTCTTATTGGTTCGTTTTTTGCCTCTATTCTAGGGTGGGGTGAGGCTGCTCTCGGTTGGTTTTCGCGCAAGAAGATCGCTAAAAAACAAAAACGTTTGAATCGCGCCCAGGAACGATTTGCACGGGCGCAGAGTCTTGGAATTCAAGGCAAAAGAAGGCGTGCACGAAGAGAACTTAGGCGTGCCCTCAAGGATGATCCCCGCTTTATTCCTGCTTTGAGGCTGGCCGCAGATCTGGCAATCGATTCTGGCAATCCGGATGACGCCATTCAATGGAATGAGCGCCTTCGCACTGTTACGAACAACTCACCTGATTCTATTATCCGCTTGTCGGAGACCCTCGCTCATTCTGGTAAGGTCCAAGAAGCGATCGAGCTTCTTGCTCAAAACAGCGCGGGCAGAGCCGCGAGTCCATTGATGTTACGAAAACTCAGAGATATGTACTTGGAAAATGGCCGTATCGAAGCTGCTGTCGAGGTTTGTGAGAAACTCTCACAATCAGGAGCGTCTGATTTTGATCGGCAAGCGGATAACCATGTCGCGGGCCGCGCATATCTAGCGGTAGGGCAAGCGAAATTAAATAATTCTCGTCCTGAGGTAGCTATTTCTTTTCTGGAACAAGCCTTGCGTCGTCTGGCTACGGAGAAAAAGGCATTTCTTTTGTTAGGTGATGCACAACTGGCGGCAGGCCGCGAAAGGCGTGCTTTACGCACTTGGGAAAATGGCTACCAGACTTTGGGGGGTTTGGAGTTTTTGCAAAGGGTGGTATCGGCATTGGGGCCTCTGGAATCACAAAGCGCGATAAAAAAAGCCGCTGCCAATGTTCAATCTGCAGGAAAGCTCAGGGAGAAAGATATTTATCATCATGTGCTACACGCAGCGTTGATGCTCGAAGCAGGCCAAATCGAAAAGGTGGATAAAAGCGTGGAGCAGGCATCTGCCTTGGCCGTTTCTGTAGAAGGTGATGATTCTTGGGTGCGTCTAGCCCTCCATTTGATTGAGGCGCGATGTTTGCAGGAAAAAGGAGAGAGGTTGGCCGCGGAAAATGAATTTAAGAAAATTGCGCAAGAGGCATCAAGGATTCTTTTGGGGAAATCAATTTCTGGGACAGAGTTGAAGCCATATTGATGTTTTCTGGTGAGGAAAGAAGAGTTCTTACGACGAAAAATGGACTTATATGTCGGCATTCAAGAGATGTCTCATCCAACAACTTCAAGAACCTGAAATGGCGAAATAAATGAGCGATTGCTTGACTTATGATTTTCTACAGCCTAGTTTTTGAGAAGTTGTAACCTGCCAACATACATTGCCCGGAGAATCCCCGATGAATCAAATAGCTCTTGCAGCTGATCACGGAGGATATGCACTAAAAGAAACAGTAAAACAACTGCTCAACGATAGAGCAATTCCATACCATGATTTTGGAACGAACTCGCTTGAATCCTGTGATTACCCGGATTATGCCGAACCCGCTGCTCGCTCGGTTAGCGAGGGTGCGTGTGAGCGGGGAATTTTCTGTTGTGGTTCGGCCGCGGGTATGGTCATCGTAGCTAATAAATTTCCGGGTGTTCGCGCTGTTGCGTGCTACAATGAATGGACGGCGAGGATGAGCCGCCTGCATAATGATGCTAATATTTTGGCCTTGGGAGGCCGAATAGTGAGCTTCGAAGAGGCAAAGAAAATTTTAGCCATTTGGCTGGAAACAGAGTTTGAAGGCGGCCGTCACTCTCGCCGTTTAGGTAAGATTACCGATATTGAAGATGAACTCCAGCCGATGCCCTGATGATTCTACCGTCCAGGCTGATTTCTTATGAAATGTCCGATTTGTAGCCATTCTGAGAGCAAGGTAGTCGACAGCCGAACGACCAAGGAAGGCAACTCGATTCGCAGAAGACGTGAATGCGAGAAATGCGCTCACCGCTTCACGACTTACGAGAGGGCAGAAGTTTTTTGGCCGCTCATTGTTAAAAAAGATGGTACACGCGTGAATTATCTTCGCGACAAGATCAGCTTAGGTATCAAGAAGGCGCTAGAGAAAAGGCCTGTTTCTGCTGAAGATCAAGAAGCGATTGTCGACCGAGTGGAGCGTTATATTCTTGATAGTGGTGAGAAAGAGATATCGACAAAAGCTATAGGAGAAAAACTTATGGGAGAGTTGAGGGAAGTGGATGAGGTGGCCTATGTGCGCTTCGCATCGGTCTATCGCTCATTTAGGACCCTCAAAGATTTTGAGGCGGAATTAGAAAAACTGGAAGGGCGCGGCAATACTGAATAAAAAAAATTCATCTCGTTCCACTAACCCGGGTTCCCTTGCTATACTCCCCTGAATGAACATCAAGTCATTTTGCGTTTTTTATGCTATTGAGATGGCTTCATTCGCTGATGGTTTCACCCACGGGGTCGGCTCCTTCGTGGGAGGCACCGGATTCCAGCAGACTTTCGATTTCTTTATCTTGAAACCCATATTCTTTTAATATCTCAACCGAATGTTCTCCCAATCGGGGCGGAGGAAGTGAGTCTCTTATCGGTAGGTCCGAGAATTTGGGCGCTAGGCGCGTGCCTGGATATGTTCCCTTGACGGGATGTTGATATTCCCTCACAAACCCACTCGCATTCACCTGTGTGTGTCCGAAACTTTCGTGCATGTTAAGCGCCGGACTCACGCATACATCCTCTCCATCAAAAAACGCAGTCCATTCCTCGAGCGTTTTTTTTCGAAAAGTTTTGTTGAGCGATTGAATCACCTCTGTACGGCGCTCGCCTCTGGCGCCATAATCATCATAAAAATCATCGTGCTCTATGAGCTTGCATAAATTTACCCAAAATTTCGGCTCCGAGCACGCGACGGAAAGCATCCGACCATCTTTTGTGGGATAAAGCCGATAGCATGGCCTTCTACCGTTGTGTCGCATCTCCTCACGCCCTGGACATAGACCCGTCGAAAGATACGTTTGCCCATGGATGGATAAAAAGCCAATCACCGCATTGAGCATCGACATATCGATGAATTGCCCAATGCCTGTTCGTTCGGCGAGGCGCAAGGCCGCGAGTATAGCGAAAGCCGCCCACATACCGGCTCCCACATCCCCAATGAGCACCCCGGGCACATACGGAGAACCCCCAGCAGCGCCGGTGAGTTCTACGACGCCGCCTAGAGCCTGGAAGTTCAAGTCATGTCCCGGAGTTTGCGCCAGTGGTCCTTCTTGTCCATATCCAGTGATGGAGCAATGGACAAGAGCTGGATTTTCTTGTTTGAGTTTTTGATACCCAATGCCGAGGCGTTCCATTACCCTGGGCCGGAAGCTATCGACAAGCACGTCTGTTTTTTTCACCAATTTGAGGAGTGCAGATACGCCGCCTTCATTTTTAAGGTCCAGAGCCAAAGAGCGCTTGTTGCGGTTGTAGCAAAGGTGAAGAGGGGATACGCCATGTTCATCAAAAGGGGATGCGAGGCGGATGTAGTCGCCGCGACTCGGCTCTTCTACTTTGATTACATCCGCTCCCATATCGGCAAGCATCAAGGTGCATTGCCCGCCGGGAAGCAAGCGGCTTAGGTCTAATACACGTACGTTCGTCAGTGGCATCACTCAACGTTCCTTTTGATTTTTCGAAATGGACAGAGTTTCTATTGCGATATCATCCGGTGTTTCAAAGATCAAATTGAATGAGAGCGAAAAAACTCATTCCCACCTTTCATCCTGCGTGCAAGATGGGCTACCCTATGCGACCTTGAGAGGCAGGGTCATGAAGATAGTTTTCAATTTCGGGGGAAGACATGACGAGCATAGTGCAAATCGTTGGACGGGAAATCCTGGATTCAAGAGGAAATCCGACCGTTGAAGTGGATATTCACTTAGCCGGGGGTGGTTTCGGGCGAGCGGCGGTTCCCAGCGGTGCGAGTACGGGAAAGCGCGAGGCGGTCGAGTTGCGCGATGGTCGAAAAGCTTACTATCTCGGCAAAGGTGTCACTAAAGCAGTCAATCACGTGAATAAAACGTTGGCGTCCGAGTTGCTCGGAATGGATGCGGCCGACCAAAAAGGCCTTGATGTGCGCTTGTGTGAAATAGATGGCACGAAGAACAAGAGTCGCGTGGGTGCGAATGCGATTCTGGGAATTTCCCTGGCGGCGGCGAAAGCGGCTGCTGCTGCGCATGGATTGCCGCTTTATCGCTATATCGGCGGTACTGGAGCCGATACACTTCCGGTGCCGATGATGAACATTCTCAATGGTGGTGCGCACTCTGATAACAGTGTGGATTTTCAGGAATTCATGATCATGCCTGTCGGCGCGAAGAATTTCCCGGATGCTTTGAGAATGGGCGTCGAGATATTCCATCAATTGAAAGTAGTTCTGAAAGATAGGGGATACAGTACGGCAGTTGGAGATGAGGGAGGTTTTGCTCCTGATTTGCGGGACAACGAAGAAGCCGTTGAAACGATTCTCGAAGCTATCGTGAAGGCGGGTTATAAGCCGCAGCAAGACGTGCTCATCGCACTTGACCCGGCGTCGAGCGAACTCTTTGAAAAAGGAAAATATGTGTTCCGCTGGTCGGATCAGAGTAAGAAAACGCCGGATGAAATGGTCGCGCTCTATGAAAACTGGGTCCGGCAATATCCGATCACCTCCATTGAGGATGGCTGCGCCGAAGATGACTGGAAAGGGTGGGCCGCTTTGACCGAAGCGATAGGCAATAGGGTGCAGCTTGTGGGGGATGATATTTTCGTCACGAATGCTGGGATACTTTCTAAGGGCATCGCAGAGGGAGTGGCCAACAGCATACTGATTAAGGTGAACCAGATTGGCACCTTGACGGAAACTCTCGAGACGATCCAGATGGCGACTCGAGCGGGTTATACATCCGTTATTTCACATCGCTCGGGCGAGACTGAAGATACAACGATTGCTGATTTGGCAATTGCCACGAACGCGGGGCAGATAAAAACGGGTTCCGCCAGTCGCTCGGATCGGCTGGCCAAATACAACCAATTACTTCGTATAAACGAAGAGTTGGGAGATGTAGCCGTGTATCCTGGGCACGATGCCTTTTTTAATATTTGCCGAAATAATTAAAGGCCGTGCGCTGCTCTACAAATGTTAGTCTCCGGAAGTAGAAGATTCGACTACCCGAATCGAGGCTTGTACTCATTTAGCCGATAATGGTTTATTTCGATAAGTAGATGTGCACGAGGCCGGATTGATCGACGAACGCGATGTCGTCTTTCCCGTCATGGTTGAAATCCGCCACGAGCATGTTAGAGCGAATAGGTGAGGGTATCGGGTGCGACCATCGGGAATGCCAGCGATTACCAAAGAGCGCGAGCGCGCTCAAATGCCGCCGACCGATTTGTTGTACTACTACTTCCACAATGCCGCGGCGCCTTAACAAGGCGAACTCCCAAATATTTCGAGAACCAATCGCATGCGTGGTGAAACCGGCCTTGCGTGCTCGCTCACGGAGTCGTTTGCCACTAAGACGCAGCGCTAACAAAAAACCCGCCAGGTGTGGTGTTTCAATAGCTAGAACTTTCGGAGCATCGCCATCAATGTTGAATGCGCCCAGCAGATGCGACCAGCGGTTCCCGGTGCCAATTGCGCCGCCTCGGGCCTTGAGGGCAAATTTGTTGTCCCTCATTCCCAAAACGAGATGAGCTGCCCCACCGTCGTTATCGCTTCTGGTAACGAGAATTTCTTGTTTCCCATCTCTGTCCAAATCTGAAGTGAGTGCACCAATGGTTTCAAAAACACCGTTTCCACCTGCTGTATATTTGGCTATCAGTTCGAGGGATTTTTCATTGAATCGATATGCGTGAATTTCAGTGGGTTCCATGTCGTCGCCGAGCACGGCATGTCCATAATGTTTGGATGGGACAGCGGGTACGATGAGTTCTTTTCTTCCATCTCCGTCCAGATCGGCTGTCGTTAAGATAGCGTCTGGCAGTACTCTTGCCGTCTTCGCTTCAATGAGTTGGGTTTGGAGCCATTTTCCCGCTATTTTTTGAAATAAAAGTATGGAGCCATCCACGCCCACCATCGCTACATCTCCTTGGCCTAATACAGCGGGCTTCGACAAGGTGGAAGGACGAATGCTAGGCCAGACGAACAGCCAACGACGCTCAATGGTGTCGACATTGATGAACATTCCGCTTTCCCCTGCACCGACGAAGCTTCCATCCGGCAGTTGAGTAGGTGGAACATTGGCGGATAGATCGGAAGGGGTGGGGTGATCTTGTACATGTACATGAAAAATCCCGCTTGTTTCCTTGAAGGTTATGGGATGGAAGTCACCGTCCATCGTAAAGGCGAGGAGAATGGTTTTTCTCTTGTTCGATCCTTTTTCGGTGGGTGCTGTCAACAGCCATTTCGTTCTGCTTGATACGAAGGCGGTGAGTGTTTGGTGGGTGGCGAGAGTTTTTTCGCCTTCAGCTATATTTTCATATGGAGAGAAGGTGAAGATGCAGACTAAAGCTAAAAGAAAAAGATATTTTTTCCTTGAAATTTGTATCATGGTCATATTGCACATGGTTTTTACCCTGCTGTGACACCACCATCTGAAAGCACAATCGAGCCATTCATGAATTCGTTTTCAGGAGAAACTATAAATAGAGCAGTGGCCGCCATATTTCCGACCGTGCCGAGTTGGTTGAGAGGTATGCCCTCTAGTCTTGATTGAAGATATTCAGGTTTCGCATCGAGTCTGGTTTTTACGCGCGGGCTTGCGACCAGACCGGGTGCCAGGCAATTTACGCGGATCCCCCGAGGGCCCAACTCTAGTGCCAAGCATTTTGTGAGATGGTGGAGTACGGATTTAGTCACCGAATAAAGGCTGGTATCGGCTCTGCCCCGATGGCCGGCGGATGAGCCAATCATAAGGATGGAACCACTTTTTTGAGGAATCATCACCTTTGCCGCTTCACGAGATGCAATGTAGGCGGCTTTCGCATTTACTTCGAATAATAAGTCAATCTCATCATCCGTGATTTCAACTATGGGCTTGAAAGCGCGTGTGCCTGCGCAAATGACCAAAATATCAAGCCCGTTCAGAAATCCGACTCCATCCCGAATCAGATGAACAGTGCGCCGGGCTTCAGATAGGTCATAACATTTTCCATCTGCGCGTACGCCAAGGTTCTTACATGTATCGAGCATGTTTTGCAGCCCTTGTGGGTCGCTGCCGCCCGTGCCCCATATCTGAGCGCCTGCCTTAGCGTATTCGTGGGCGATAGCGGCTCCGATGCCAGTCGATGCCCCTGTGATGATGACGCGCTTATCCACCAACAGTTTTAGAGACATAAGGTATCCTTTGTATGCAGGAGAGAAAAATTTCGATGATTATCGAGTAGATTTTAGCGGTGGTAAACATATTTAGAAAGCGTACCGTTTCTCGTCTCGAAATTGAAATAGGAGTGTTTTGGAAAGTTATATTTGAGAAGGATAGGTGGATACCACCCTGTACGGTGATGATGTGGTATAAGCCCAGAAGCGCAAAAATGAGGATCAGAAATTTTCTTATTTTCATATTTCATCTGAGTTGCTTGAAAAGTGATATAGCGCCTTCATGGCTTGATGGAAATATCCAAAATTTGGGTTGTTGAAAATATCGGAAGGAAATCAAAATGGGCAAAAAAATTGAACATTTGCATTGGCCCGACGCCCCTGATGTCTGGATGCCTTATGCTCCGGCGATCAAGGTTACGGGGGGCAGTCTCGTATTTCTGGCTGGAGTAACCGCAGCGCCCGTATATCATCATCACCCGCATCGGCCGGAGGAATTCGATGCCATGCCCCGAGATATGGAGGGGCAGTCACGAGCGGCGTTGGAGAACTTGAAGAGAGGTCTCGAGGCAGTTGGTGGCGACTTCGGAGATATCGTTACGGCCAATAGATTTGTAACAGACCTAGCGGATCAGGATTCTCTGAATCGTGTGTGGGCGGAGTATTTTGGAGAGAACAAACCGACCACCACTACCGTGCAAGTGGTTCAACTGGCAACAGATCCGCGATGTCTCATCGAAGTGAACGCCATGGCCGTCATTGATTCAGAATCATAAACGAGAACCCATAACTCACTCCTAGACAAGAGCTTGGATGATAGAGCCCTTGTCAGGTCGGGGACCCTTTGTTAGCATTTATTTTTGCAGGTATAGGCGCCCTTATTTGCCCACCGAGAATTATAGGTCAATGATACGCCGTCTAAACAACCCAGAAGTCCGAATTAAAGCCTTGGAAGGGCGTTTGGAACAATACCCTTCTTCGGCTGCTTTTTTCCCTTTGGCATCCCTTTTATGGGAGAGAGGCGAAGTAGGCCGTGCGGAAAACCTCCTAAAAAGTGGACTCGCCACCTATCCTAACTACGCAGCCGCAAGTGTTCTTCTTGGAGAAATACTCCTCTCGAAAGATGAACATGAACAAGCAGCCCGCTTTCTCGAAAAAGCGCTGGAAATCACTCCCTGGAACATTGTGGGGCAGCGTCTTTTGGCCGATTGTTATCGGAAAAAGGGAGATGAGGAAGCCATGCGGGACGCGCTAGGGATAGCCAATATGTTCGAGGCTGATGAAGTGGCGGCCCAAAACATAATGTCCGATCCAGATGCTGATAGCGCTTCAGTTGTTGTTTCTGAAGATGAAGTGGATGTTGTGGTCACTCCCTCTCTTGCTGAGCTTTATATGACCCAGGGTCACCTTGATAAGGCACGAGACATCTACCTCCGGCTTGTGGAGTCTGAGCCCGCGAACACGGAATGGAAAGCTAGATTAGCCGCTATCCAGGAACAAATGGTGCAGGGAGCGGATGTTGATGCGCGCACGGGGTACCCCGAGATGGAAGAGAATCTCGATTTGATAGCAGGAGAAGTCAAAGGGGTGGGAGAAACGCCCGCTGAGATAAAAGTGAATGATATCGTGCCCGAAAATGTGGAACCAGATGAAAAGGACACTGTTGAGTCAAAGCCCGAAGGCGGCGCGGAAACACCAGACGCCGACTTGCTTCACCCACCTCGAAAGGAAACAGATACAGCGTTGAGGGATGAGGAGCCAGAGACTCCCGAGGCCGAAGGTCTCCGAGATGATGGCTCAAGTCATACTGATAAAGTGTCTGAGGTTGAGCAGAAAGGGCGGGAGATCAGTGTCAGTTTGGGAGAGGAAGATCTTCTTGACAAAAAGGTCGTCGATTCCATTCTCATAAGGATGATCGAACTCTACATCCAAGAAGGAAACAATGCCGAGGCGCTGGATATGTGCCAAAAGGCGCGAACCTTGGGGCAAGAATCTTTTTCGCTCTTGGAAGAGATTTCATTGCTTGAGCAAAAAGCGCAAGAATCAGCCGCTTTGCTGTTGCGTGACGACGTGGAGGAAGGTAAAGACGAATCGACTCCAGTTCTGGCTCTTGCCGACCAGAGAGTCGTGGATACTCTGGAAGGTTGGCTCGAAACGTTGCGGCGGCGCAAAACGAACGTATAGCCCACATTCATGCATATTGAATGGATTGTTTGAAACATCGGTATGTGATGGCTGGATGATGTCTGGCGTCCGGCTTTTCAGTTTATCCACCCAGTAAGTGAGTGTATTTGGCATGACGCAATTATCGAGAGAGAAAAAGCAGTTTTCCAACATGAGCATTATCGAACAATCCATTCACACCATACGCACACTTTCGATGGATGCAGTGCAAAAGGCGAACAGTGGCCATCCTGGCACTCCCATGGCTTTGGCTCCACTGGCGTATGAGTTGTGGATGAACCATCTGCGCTGTAATCCCCAAAATCCGAACTGGTTTGACCGAGACCGTTTCGTGCTCTCGTGTGGCCATGCTTCTATGCTTCTGTACGCGGTGCTTCATCTGACCGGCTATGAACTGTCGCTCGATGAGATCGTCCGCTTTCGTCAATGGGGGAGTAAAACCCCGGGGCATCCCGAACATGGCCTTACGCCAGGAGTCGAGACCACCACGGGTCCGCTTGGACAAGGGTTCATGAATGCGGTGGGGATGGCGATGGCGGAGGCGCATCTGGCGAGCGTTTTCAATCGGCAAGACCACACGATCGTAGACCACCATACCTACGTGTTCATGAGCGATGGCGATATCATGGAGGGAGCCTCTCATGAAGCTGCATCCCTGGCAGGGCATCTGGGTCTGGGCAAATTGATATGTGTCTATGATGACAACCGCATTACCATCGATGGCGAAACGTCGTTGAGTTATTCCGATGATGTGGTGAAGCGTTTTGAGGGTTACAACTGGCATGTGCAGGATCTCGGTGATAGCGCGGAGGATTTATCCAGTATTTCAGGTGCGCTTAATCTGGCGAAGGCGGAGACCGAACGACCATCTTTAATCGTCGTTCGCTCGCACATTGGATATGGTTCGCCTCGATATCAGGATACTGCGCGCGCGCATGGCGCCCCCTTGGGGGATGAAGAAATCGAAGCCACGAAAAGAAACTATGGTTGGCCCGAGGGCGAAACATTTCTGGTGCCCCATGATGTGTCTGCCCACATGGGAGCGCTGGTTTCTCGCGGTGTTGCGCTTGAGGAGGATTGGAATCGTCGGTTTGCGGAATATCGATCAGAGAATCCGGAGTTGGCCGCGAAATTTCAAAAAGCGCTTGAGGGTAAGCCGCCTACCGGCTGGGAAAGCGGGATCCCCCGGTTTGACGACGATGGCGGGGCGCTCGCCACGCGCGCGGCGTCTGGCAAGGTATTGAATGAAATCGCATCCGCCATACCCTGGCTCATGGGCGGGAGCGCGGACTTGGCGGCTTCCAACAACTCTTTGCTCAAAGAATCGGGGAATTTCGCCAGGGGAGATTACGCCAACCGCAACATTCATTGGGGAATCAGAGAACACGCAATGGGGGCCGCTTGCTCGGGGATGGCCTTGCATGGGGGCGTTCGTCCATATGCGGCCACTTTTTTCACGTTTACCGATTATGCCCGGCCGGCGATACGCCTCGCGGCGCTGATGGAACTGCCCGTCATCTACCTGATGACGCACGACTCTATTGGCTTGGGCGAGGATGGTCCTACGCACCAACCCATTGAGCACCTCGCATCGTTGCGCGCCATGCCGGGTCTCACCATCATTCGTCCGTGCGATGCAAACGAAACCGCCGCGGCTTGGCGAGTGGCGATTGAGCGCTTAGAAGGCCCGACCATACTCGTGTTGACCCGTCAGGGTTTGCCCGTCGTGGAGCGTTCCAAGGAGAACGAAGCGGATGCGCTGGCGCGAGGGGCCTATGTCATCTCGCCGGAGAGAGGGAATTCCCCCCAAGCCATATTGATCGCCACGGGCTCCGAGGTGGAGCTTGCCATGGAAGCAAAAAACGCATTGGCGATGGACGGAGTCGACGCCCGCGTCGTGAGCATGCCGAGTTGGGAGCTTTTCAGGGAACAGCCTCGTTCCTATCGGGATTCCGTCCTTCCGGCGCAGGTGAAGGCGAGGGTGGCGATCGAGGCGGGCGCCACCATGGGTTGGCGTGAATGGGTGGGAGATCATGGCGTCATCATCGGGCTGGATCATTTCGGCGCCAGTGCCCCTTATAAAGAAATATATACGCACTTCGGCCTCACTTCCGAGAATATCGTGGCGCAGACGAAAGGCATCCTCGGCTCGTAGTTGCATCTCCCGGATGCCGCGCGGGACGCCACCCCCCCTACCCCCCTCCGGTAGAGGAAAATCCCGTATAACCATAATGATATCAACAGGTTAAATTTTCACTTATTTTCAGATATTTTCACCTATTTTCCTCTTTTTTCTCTTTTTTTTCAGATTGGGAATACCCCCGGTGCGCGCGTGTCCCGGGTTGGCCGATTGCGGTAATCCGGGTCTCGCGCGGTGTGGCTTTCTATGCGGCAGTGCAGTAAAATTACCCTTTTGGGCTGCACTTACGAGGATGGAGATATGTTGAGAAAATATCGTTTGTCCGGGTGGCTGATTTGGGTGGGCGTTTTGGGCTTGCTCGTTGCGGGGCTCGCCATGAGTCCCGTCTCGAATCTGGCTGCGAGCGAAACGAGCGCGTACTCGGAGCTCAGGGCTTTCAGCGAGGTCTTGAGCCTGGTGGAGGAGAATTACGTCAACAAGGTGGACGCCAGGAAATTGATTCGCGGCGCCATCCAGGGAATGCTCCGCACGCTGGACCCCCATACGAGCTATCTGAATCCGGAATATTTCAAGGAAATGCAGGTGGAAACCACGGGTCGCTTCGGCGGTCTGGGCGTGGAGATTTCGATTCGAAACGGCGTGCTCACCGTGGTGGCGCCCATCGAGGATACCCCGGCCTACGAGGCGGGCGTACAGGCGGGCGATCAAATCGTTCGCATCGAGAAGGAACTGACGAAGGGCGTCCCGCTCCAGGAGATCGTCAAGAAACTACGGGGCAAGCCCGGCAGCAAAGTGAATATCACGGTGGTGCGAAAAGGGGAGAAGAAGCCGATCGACTTCACGATTACGCGCCGGGTCATTCGCATCAAGAGCGTGAAAAGCCGGATGCTGCCGGATGAAATCGGGTACATAAGGATTAACACTTTCCAGAGCGAGACGGGCAAAGAGGTGAAGGACGCCTTGTCCTCGCTTCAAGGGGAGGGGGCCAAGGCCCTCGTGCTGGATTTGAGGAACAACCCGGGCGGGCTTCTCTCCCAGGCGGTTTCGGTATCCGACGTATTCCTGAAAGCGGGCAGCCTGATCGTCTACACCAAGGGCCGCATATCGGGCCAGGAGCATCGCTTTACCTCCACCTCCCGGGCGCAAGGCGGCGAGATTCCCATGGCGATCCTCGTGAACGCAGGGAGCGCCAGCGCGTCTGAAATCGTGGCGGGCGCGCTCCAGGATTTGAAGAGAGCCAAGCTCATCGGCGTCAAGACGTTCGGCAAGGGTTCGGTGCAGACCGTGATTCCGCTCTCGGACGGCTCCGGGCTGAGGTTGACCACGGCGCTCTATTTCACCCCGAAGGGAAAGCTCATTCAGGGCGAGGGGATCGAGCCCGACATCGTCAGCGAAATCAAGAGAAATCCCGACGAGCGGCGCGTGGTGCGCGAGAAGGACCTTCCCGGTCACCTGCCCGGCGAGTCGGAGAAAAAAGGGGAGAAAACCGAAGACGCCCCGGGCGGCGCTCAAGCCGGCGCGGCGCAGAGCCCCGCCGGGGAGAGGAAGGACACCCAGCTCGAGCGCGCCGTGCAGTATCTCAAGGATTCGTTTTTCAAGAAGAAGATGGGCGCCTAGGCCCGGGAGGAACGAGGCGCGGGAGGGGATATATAATCACCCGCATTTTGTACCGTAGGGTCAGACATATATGTCCGCCACCCCTGTGTCCGCCCGTTTTTCATGCATCCGCCCTTCGTATCATCCAGATATGGTGAATTGGCAAGACATACTGCCGGAAGGTTTCGTGGCCTTCATGCGAGCATGTTTCGATTCCCTGCATTCATCGTATCAAGGAGAGAAACATCATGAAACAAACCTATTGGGACGAAATAGCTGAAACGGATTCTAAAGAACTGAACAAAATCGCGCTCCCAGGGTGGCTGGTTGGCAGTATATCGGAAGGTGGATGCATGATGGTGCAGGTTTCCCAGATTGTGAGAGTAATCGGAGAAAATGGATTGGAAGGGCGTGCTAAAATTCTACTCTCGAACGAGGACTTGCTCTTCACGGAGATGTCTTTTGCCGAGGTTGCTGAGGAAATCCGCAGCTTCCAAAGCCCCCATACTCACTCCGCCATCTATAAGGTGACCGAGATCATCGGAAGGATTATCACCTTTGGCGGGATTATTCGAGATTTCTTCTTCCGCATCATTGCTATGAGAGTGGTCAGGTCGCTTTCCACACGTTGCCTTGCTTTGTTTGGGAAGCGGAATAACAGCAGGAACCTAGAAAAAACGCACCTTTCGGAGCGCTCCCCCCTTGAGGGGGAGTCGGTGAGGTAAGGGCGCAAGCCCGCAAGCGAACCGGTGGGGAGGTGAATTCCGACTGAAGAGGGAGGAATTATTCTGGGCGAGGAGCGAAAAATGGCGGCTGTATTTTTCGCCCTAAGCAAACCCTCCCTCATCGGGGTTGTTGAAAAAGCCCTCCCCGCTAAGAATTGACCACTGCTGTCATTCCGGCGAAAGCCGGAATCCATTTCCGAGTGGAATGGCAATACTCCGGCTTTTCATCTCCTCGTCATTGGCGGGAATCAATCAGAAAATAAAAAAAAAGGCAAAACACATGGATTCCGGCATGCGCCGGAATGACGATTAAAACCATCATTCGCTTTCACGATCACACGGGCCGCATGTATGCATGGGACTTCCCCGAGAAGGGGCTCGTCCCCTACGGAACCGCCGCCGTCCAAGGTTTTGTTGTAGGTGGCTCTCCCTTCTTGGGAGCGCCACATACATGCGACCCGCCGTTTTTACGGGCGGGCACACGGGCCTGTCCCTCCGCCTTCGAGCGAATCACCGCCCGCAGACCCCGCAATTTTCGCTCCCCCATCTTTCCCAAACCGTCGTTTTGGCCGATGATGGGCCGGAAAATCGGGCCCGCGCGCGGATGGGCGTTGATTCGCCGCGAAAATTCCCGTATCCCCTTGAACCAGGGCTTGATGAGGTTTGCGCAAACCGAGGAGTATCGGAGTGTATATTCTGGGCGTGGAGACGAGTTGCGACGAGACGGCGGCGTCCGTGCTGGAGTTCTCGGAAGATTCTGCGCCTGAAGTCTTATCCAACGTCGTGGCCTCACAGCATGATATCCATGCGCGGTTCGGCGGCGTGGTCCCGGAACTCGCGGCGCGCCGGCACGTGGAGATGATCTCCCCCGTCCTGAAGGCGGCTCTGGAGGAAGCATCCGTTTCCACGAAGCAGATAGAAGCCGTGGCGGTCACGCGCGGCCCGGGCCTGGTGGTGGCCCTGCTCGTGGGTTTGTCCGCCGCGAAGGGGTTGGCATGGAGCCTGGGTGTTCCGCTCATCGGCGTGCACCATCTCGACGGGCACATCCACTCTCTTTTTCTGCCTACCGGAAACGAGGGCGACGCTCCGCCTCCGTTTCCTCACCTGGGGTTCGTGGTCTCGGGAGGGCATACGGATTTTTATCGCGTGGACGGGCACGGCGAGGTGACGCATTTGGGAGGCACGCTGGACGACGCCCTGGGCGAGGCGTATGACAAGGTGGCGGCCATCATGGGGTTGGGCTACCCGGGCGGTCCCATCGTCGATCGGCTGCATGCGCGATTTTTGGAGGGGAACGGGAGCAATTCGGACCCCGTCGAATTCCCCCGGCCATTTCTTGAAGACAGACCTTATGCTTTTAGCTTTAGTGGTTTGAAAACGGCTGTGTTAAACTACCAGAAAAAAAGAGGCCTGTATCTGAGCGATCGCGACCTTCCCCCCTGGGCGCGTCCCCAGGAAGTTCCAGAAGAGGTGGCGTGCGCGGTGGCTGCGGGTTTTCAGGAAGCGGCGGTGGCGGTTCTGGTGGAGAAGGTGAGCGGGGTGGTTCGCCGGGAAAAACTATCCGCCGTCTCCGTGAGCGGGGGCGTGGCCGCGAATTCGTATCTGCGCGCGCAATTGGGAGAAAGGGCGAAAAAAGAAGGGTGGTCGCTCCATTTCCCGGCGCGCAAATACTGCACCGACAACGCCGCGATGATCGCCTGCGCCGGCGGCTTCAAGCTGATAGAGCGCGGGCGCGGGCAATTCATGGACTTTGCGGATATGGATGCGGACCCCTCCTGGGAACTGGATGAGGCCTGGAATGAACAGCGGTTTTAAGGGGAACAACTGATGCGCCCCGAAGAAGCGGGTCCGAGCGTATGCGAGGAGTCACTGGAAGTGGTGCCGCCGCCTCCGGAGGGTTTCGATGGCCCCCTCGATATCGGCGGGGTGAGGGTCGGGAGCCGGCTCGTCATGGCGCCCATGGCGGGCTATACGAATCTGCCCTTCCGCTCGCTGGTGAAGGCGCATGGCGCAGGCATGGTGGCCACCGAGATGGTGAGCAGCCAGGCCCTCGTGCGGCGTCACAAGAAAACGTACGACCTGATGCGCAACGAAGCGGGCGAAAAACCGGTTTCCATCCAGTTGTTCGGCGCGGACCCGGCCAAGATGGGCCAAGCGGCGGCCCTGGTGGAAGAGGCGGGCGCCGATATCGTCGATCTCAACTGCGGGTGCCCCGTCAAGAAGATAACGAAAAGCCAGGCGGGTTCCTCTCTTCTCAAATACCCCGGACAGGCGCACAAAATCGTCTCCGCCATGGTTCGCGCGGTGCGCATACCCGTGACGGTGAAGATGCGCACCGGCTGGGACACCATCGAGAAAAATTCGGCGGAAGTATTCGCCAAGGCGGTGGAAGACGCGGGCGCCAAGGCCATCACCGTGCACGGCAGAACCCGGCAGGCCATGTTCAGCGGCGCGGTGGACTTGGAAGCCATCGCGCGGGTGAAGCGCGCCGTGCGGGTTCCCGTTTTCGGGAACGGCAGCATCTTGAGCCCCCAGGACGCCATCGCCATGATTCGCCGCACGGGCGTGGACGCTCTGATGATCGGGCGCGGAGCCATCGGGAATCCGTGGATTTTCTCGCGGCTCTTGAGTTGGCTTAAAACCGGAGAATTGCCCGCCCCGCCGGGTTTGATGGAGAAGAAGAAAATGACGGTGCGCCATTTCCGGCTCCTCCGGGAGGTACTGGGCGAGCGGCTCGCCGTGTTCCACTGCCGAAAACATCTGCCGGCCTACACGAAGGGGCTGCGGGGGGGTTCGGCGATGCGCGAGCAGGTGAACCGGATGGACGATATGGACGCCGTTATCCACCAATTGGAGAGCTTTTTCGACCGCCTCGCCGCACATTACCGGCTGATGGAAGATGGAGAACACATCCATGCGGCTTGAGGGCAAACGAGCGTTCATCACCGGCGGGGGGCGGGGCATCGGCCGCGCCATCGCGCTTGGGTTCGCCGATGCGGGCGCGGACGTGGCCGTCGCGGCGAGAACCCGCGCGGAAATTGAATCGGTGGCCGAGGAGATAAAACGCAAGGAGAGGCGTTCTTTGGCGATCACCTGCGACGTGGGCGACTCTCAAAACGTGGAAGATGCGGTTCAGGGCGCGGCCCGTGATTTGGGCGGGGTCGATATTCTGGTCGCCAACGCGGGTGCGCTCATCCATGCGCCGCTGGGTGAGACCACGGACGCCCTTTGGGATGAAGTCATGCGCGTGAACTTAAACGGCGTGTTCTACGCCTTTCGCGCGGCGATCGGGGGGATGACCGAGAGCGGATGGGGCCGCCTCATCGCGATAAGTTCGGTATCGGGCAAAATCGGCGGGGCGAACCGAAGCGCCTACCATGCGGCGAAACACGGGGTTCTGGGTCTGGTTCGCTCGGTGGCGCTCGAGGCCGCCGGTGCGGGCGTCACCGTGAACGCGATTTGCCCGGGCTTCGTGGACACGGGTCTAGTTGACACCTTCCGGGAAGGTCTCGCCAAACATGCGGATGGGGGAGAGAGCGGGGAGGCGGTGATGAATCGTTTGCACGACGACATTCCGATGGGGCGTTTTCTGGCGCCCGAGGAGGTCGCCGCGATGGCCCTTTATCTCGCGAGCGAAGATGCGGGCGGCATCACCGGGCAGGCCTACACCATCTCGTGCGGCGCGATTCAGATTTGAGGGGTTGAACTGCGTGGGGCGCTCGTTTCAGGGAACAGGCCTTAAGGTTTTAGGGATTCGGCGCTGCGCTTGCTTGGAGCGCCGGGTTCAGGGCCGGGGAGAGTAATGCGTTATCTCTCCAGGTCGGTCTGGCCGCCCCGTGCGCAAACCTCCTGTGCGGCGTGACCATCTGCAGGTGATGAATCTTTTTCCTGCTGACAGAGAGCACGAACAACTGGCGCTGCGCGTCGTTGTCCGCCCCCATGTCCGTCAGGCCCATGACGCCGTCGAAACCCTTGAGGGTAGCGAGGTATCGTCTCACGTCCTCGCGTGTCCTGGCGCCCTGTGCGATTGCCGTGAAGATGATTTGCGCCGCATCGTAGCCCAGGGCGGAAAAAATATCGGGCGTTCGGCCGAAAATGTTGCTGAACGCATGGACGAAGCGCGCGACCTTGGGCTCCGCCGAATCGGCGAAAAACCCATCGACGAAGACCGCACCCTCCACGTAGCGCTCCCCGTGTTCGAGCAGGCGAGGGTTGTTCCATCCGCTGCCGCCCAGGAGCCTGACCTCGTGCATGTTGTAGAAGAGGATCTGCGGCGCGATGAGAACCGCCTTGTCGTGATGGACGGGAACGAAGAGCGCGTCGAAATTCAGCCGAATCTGGTACGGGTCCGATTTGCCGAGCCCCCGTGAGAGTTTCGTTCTCTTGAGTTGCCTGTCGTCCATGCCGCCGAGGGCGCGCATTTGCGCTCCGAAGTCGGTGGCGTTTTCCGGGAAAGAAACGATCTTGACGACCTCGCCTCCCAGGTTCGCCACCGCCTGGGTGAAGGCGTCGGTCAGTTCGTTTCCATCCCGGTTCTCGGGGTGTAGGACGGCGAAGCGCCGCACCCCGAGATGCTCGATGGCGTAGGCGGCCGCGCCTTGCGCCTGGAGGCGGTTCGTGAGCGAGTTCCGAAAAACCCAGGCGAAATCCCGGTTCATTTCCATTCCCGCCGCAAACGGCGTGAGCATGGGGGTTGCCAGGCGGTTCGCGACTTCGGCGGAAGATTCCGCCGCTCTGGTGAGAAGCGGGCCGATGAGGGCGACCGCCTTTTCTTTCTCGATCAATTCGGCCGCGACCTCCGCCGCCTGGCCCGCGGATTGGGCCATGCTCTTCGTGTCGCGGACGGAGAGTTGAATCCTGAGACCCGGATATTTCGCCAGACTGTGCCGAAGCGCCAGTTGGACCCCCTGATAGACGCGCTCCCCCGCTGCGGCGGCGGGACCCGAGAGCGGCAGCATGATGCCCACGCGCCCGGAATTCAAGGCCGGCTCCGCATCTGGTGTGCGCGCCACGCCTTCGGGCGTGTCCGTTTCCGCTTGCCCGGAATCAGGGACGCGCGGGGGATCGGAGCGCTTCTCCCGCCGTTCCCGATCCGCCAGGGCAGCTTGCATATAGGGGCCTGCGGGGGATTGTGCAAAACGCTCGACCGCCGAGCGAAGCTGGTGCGGCGCGATTTTTTTCGCGAGCGCCTCGATGCGCCCGATGAGGGTGTCCTTGCGGAAAATTTCCGGGTCGCTCCTCATGGCGCGCGCATAGGAGAGCAGGGCGGAAAGAGCGTCACCTCGCGCTTCATACACCTCACCCAGGGAGGCTTCGAGCAGGGCGCGTCTTTCGGGGCTGGTCTCCCCGCTCAGGCTGCTTCTGAGGGAAATCCACGCCTCCCCGTGCCGGCCCGAGGCCTGAAGCGCCAGGCCGAGATAAAACACGCTCTCGGGATACAGGGGCGAGAGAGGGAATTTCTCCTGAAATCGTTTCAGGCTCCCCGCCGCCGCCGTTAGGTTTCCGCGCCCGAGTTGGTGCTTTGCGATGTCGAGCAGCGTCTTGTCGGCGTCGGGAGGGTTCGGATTTTTTTTCGACTTCGCCTTCAATGATGCCGCCGATCTCTCCGGGGGCGACGGGGCGGGCGCCGACCATCTTCCTGCGGTTGCGGCGAGCGCTTTTTGAGCGTTCCGCCCTGGCGTCGGCGCGGGTTCGGGAGCGGGCGTCGTCTCCTGGACGGGAAGGGGAGCGGCTTGCTTGACGGTGGGGGAGGTGTCGGAACCCGGGCCTGCTCTGCATCCTGAAACGAGCAGCGCGGCGAGAGAGGCGACGATGATGGATTTCATGATGGTTTTTGGCATCTTTTTTTCTCGTGGGCGGACTGCGTCAAACGCGAGGGTAGGAATTGAGAGGTGAGGTGTCAAGGTGCATGAATCATGCGGGTTGGGTTAGAATTTTTCTGGATGCGCGATTTTTTCTCCTCACCCCCCGGAGACGCGGCGATTGAACGAGCAAGCAGGAAACCTCGGGCCGGCCGGTCGTCCCCTTCATGCCACCCCGGGTGAAGCAAAAGAATTGGATGAGCGAGTGGGCGATCCCGGGTCCCGGGGAGACCCGTTCCCGCCCCCGGCGCGAGAAGCGGGCCCCGCCGGCGTCGGTCGTTTCGAGCGCGGGGCAGGCGCGCGCGCCGCCTCCTGGAGAACTCTGGGCGTTCCCGGGTTGATGTTTGCGCTGACGTTGCTTTCCACCTTGCTTGCGGGCGCGCTCCAGCGCGGCGTTACGCCGGACGCCGTCTGGGGCCGCCCATCTCTCCTGCTGGTTGGACTCCCCTATTCGTTGACGCTGCTGATGATTCTCGGCGCGCATGAGATGGGCCATTACGTCGCGAGCCGAAAATGGGGGGTGGACGCATCTTTGCCCTATTTTTTGCCTGCCCCCTCTTTTTTGGGCACGTTCGGCGCGGTCATCCGGATACGCGGAAGAATTCGGAACCGGAACGCGCTGATGGACGTGGCCGTAGCGGGGCCGCTGGCCGGTCTGGCCGCCGCGGTTCCGGCCGTGTTCATCGGGTTGATGATGTCCAGGCTCACGCCCGAGGGGGTTTCGGGCGGAATCGGGCTGGGTTCCCCTCTTTTGTTCGACGGCATCGCATGGCTCGTGTATGGCCCCGTTCCCGAGGGTCGGGATATTCTTCTCCACCCGGTGGCCTTTGCGGGCTGGTGCGGGTTGTTGGTGACGTCCTTGAATCTGATACCTGCCGGACAACTCGACGGGGGACACATTACCTACACGCTTCTCGGCAGGTGGCACGCGAAGGTGTCGGTCGCGATTGGCCTCGTTTTGCTGGTGATGGGATACTGGTGGCCCGGCTGGATTTTGTGGAGCGCGATAGTGCTTCTGTTGGGCAGGCGTCATCCACCGTTGATGGATGAGTGGGAGCCCCTGACGCGAAAGAGGCGTTTTTGGGGATTTGGGTGTATGATGATCCTGGTATGTACGTTTACCTTGGCGCCGATTCGGCTGTTCTAACATTTTTCTCCGGATAGAGAACTATCGTGTCTGGTGATTCGACCTATCCTGTGGCCATTGATATCGGGAGTTCCGCCGTTAAGCTGGTGAAACTCGAAAAGAGAGACGAGCGTCTTCTCCTCTCTCGTCTGGGTGCGGTTTCCCTGGCTCCGGGCGCCGTACAAGGCGGCTTCGTGCGCGACCCCGGGGAGGTCAAGCGAGCGCTGGAGAAATTGCTCCCCGCAGGGGAGGGAGAAGATAAAAAGGTTGTCGTGGCGCTGCCGGGCAAGGCGGCCATGCTGAGGACGGTGCTCCTGCACGCGGAAGAGGATTTTCCCGTCATCGACGCCCTGGAGGCGGAGGCGATGCAGGTGCTGCCCGTCCCCCTGGACGAGGTGCGTTTATCCCATCTGCGAATCGGCCGATACGAAAAATATGGGATGCGCGTGGATGAGTATTTGATGATAGCCGTGAGGCGGAAACCATTCGAGGAACTGCTCGATTTCTTGAAGAGCATCGAGTATGAGCCGGTGATAGTGGATGTGAACCACTTGGCGCTGGAAAGCGCTTTCGAACTCTCGGGAATGCGCGAAGAAGGAGAAACGGTCGCTTTGGTGGATGTCGGCGCATCCGAGACTTTGGTGACCGTTCTGCGCGATGAGCACATTTTGATTACGCGCGCCATTCCATTCGGCGGGGCGAGGGTGACGAGAGCATTGGCGAACCGTTTGGCGATTCCGCTGAAAGAAGCGGAGGCCGTCAAGCTGGGGAAGGCGCCTTCTCCCGATCCGGGCGCCGTGGCCGAAACCATCCACGCGGAAGTGGACAAGCTGGCTTTTGAGCTGGGGCGAACGCTTCGGTTGATATGGCGGATATCGCCTGCTCCGCACGTTGACCGGGTGGTCCTGTCCGGCGGCGGCGCTTTCTTGGCGGGTCTGCCGGCGCGTTTGGCCACGGCGCTCGATGTGCCCGTGAAAATCCTCAAGCCCTTTCGTCATGTCGAGGTGCCCGACGAGCGTTTCGATTCGAATTTCATAGAGTTCCTGGCTCCCATCGCCGCCATCGGCGCGGGCCTGGCCTATCGCGCGGTGGAGGCTCGGTGAAGAACATACGGGTTCATTTGGGAGAGCGCTCCTACACGATTCGAATCGCCGCGAACGCGCTCGAAGATATCGGGAAAATCTCCCTCCGCCATTTCAGCGGCAAAAGAGCGCTCCTCGTCACGGACGACAACGTGGCGCCGCTGTATGGCGAGAATACTCTGGGCTTGCTTGCGGGCGCGGGCGTTCAAGCGTCTTTGCTCAGGATTCCGGCGGGGGAGGCGAGCAAATCCCTACGCCGGCTATCGAGAATACTGGACAAGATGGCGTCCTTGAAGCTGGACAGAGGCTGTGGCGCCATCGCTTTGGGCGGCGGCGTCGTAGGTGATATCACCGGATTCGCGGCCGCCGTCTTTTTGAGGGGGATCCCCTACATTCAGGCGCCGACGACGCTTTTGGCCCAGGTGGACAGCGCCGTGGGCGGCAAGACGGCGATTGACCACAAACTCGGGAAGAACCTCGTGGGCGCGTTTCACCAGCCGACGGCGGTGGTGAGCGATACGTCGTCCCTCGGAACTTTGCCCGAGCGTGAATTCAAGGCGGGGCTGGCCGAGGTGGTGAAACACGCGGCCATTGCGGATAGCCGCCTTTTCGCCTTTTTGGAGAAAAACGAGGAGAAAATTCTCCATCGCGACAACAGCGTGATGGAGAGGGTCGTCGCCTCGAATTGCCGGATCAAGGCGAAAGTCGTCGAGCAGGATGAGCACGAAGCGGGCTTGAGGCAAATACTGAACTATGGACACACGCTCGGACACGCGGTAGAGGCGTTGGCGGGCTATTCCTCCAAGCTGCTCCACGGGGAAGCCGTCGCCATCGGCATGTCTGCGGCGAGTAGGATATCTTGCGAAATGGGGCGCTGCGCGCAAAAAGACGTGGAGAGGTTGACCGTTCTGCTGGAGCGTTTCGGACTGCCCACGAACATGAAGGAGCCGCCGAAACTCCCGGTTTTGAAAAAACTGCTCGCCAGTGACAAAAAAACGCGCCGGGGGAGCCCGCAGTTCGTCTTGATGCGAAAAATCGGGAAGGTGGACCCGGGCGTCGAGGTCTCGCCCCGCTTGTGGCGAGGCGCGCTCGCTGGTTCGTAACGGGTTCGGCGGCTATTGTTCATTGACGCCATCGCCCGTCTTTTCTACCATTCCCCACCAGATTCCGCGCCCGTATGATGCGAAACATCCTCTTTGGGTAAACCTATGAGAATACTGCTTCTGAATGGTCCGAATCTCAATCTGCTGGGCAAGCGCGAGCCCGAGGTGTACGGCAAGACCACGCTGGCCGAACTCGAGTCGGCCCTCACCCGGATGGCGGGGGATGAAGGGGTGGACCTGGAGTGCCTTCAATCCAACGTAGAGGGAGAACTCATCGACGCGCTCCAGCGCGCGGGGGGCGCCAAACCACCTCACGCGGGTATGGCGCCGTCGGGTGAATGCGCCGCCTGCATCTTCAATCCGGGAGGATACACCCATACCAGCGTCGCGCTCAGAGACGCGGTAGGCGGCCTGGAAATGCCCGTCTACGAGGTGCATATCTCCAACGTCTTGAAGCGCGAGGATTTCAGGCATCGTTCGATGATCGGGCCCGTGGCGGCGGGAAGCATCATCGGGTATGGCCTGGAAGGTTACGCCCTGGCTTTACAGGCGGCGATCGATCGCCACGTCAAGGCGCTGAAATTTCCGCCGGAGGCATGATGAAGCAGCGTCTGCGCGCCTTGAGAAAAGCGATGCGGCGGGAGGGTTTCTCCGCTTTCGCCGTGACGAACATGAGGAACATCAACTATCTCACCGGATTCACCGGCTCGGCCGGCGCGTGCCTGATTTCTCCGAGACGCGCCGTTTTCATCACGGATTTCAGGTACCGCTCACAGGCGGCGAAAGAAGTGGACCCCGACTATCGCCGCGCCGAGCATTCCTCCCCGATTGAGGGAATCGTAAAGGAACTCGGAAAAACCAGGGCGAAAGCGCTCGCCTTCGAGGAGGCGCACCTCACCCACGGGGTTTTCAGGCAAATGCGAAAACTCGCCAAGGGGGTGCGCTTGAAGCCCGTCTCGGGCCTCGTGGAAGGTTTGAGGCTTTGCAAGGGTTCAGGCGAGATCCAAAAATTAAGGCGGGGCGCCAGGGTGAGCGCCGAGGCGCTCGGCGAGACTGCGGAATTGATTCGTCCGGGGCGCGCCGAATCGGACGTCGCGCTCGACCTCGAGAACGCGATGAGGAGAAGAGGGGCTTCCGGTCCTGCTTTCGACACCATCGTCGCCTCGGGTCCTCGCTCGGCCCTCCCGCACGGCGTCGCCTCGTCGAGAAAACTCAAAAAGGGCGACCTCATCACCATCGATTTCGGTGCCGTGGTGTCGGGCTACCATGCGGATACCACGCGCGTGTTCTCCCTGGGCAGGCCATCGCCCAAGGGCGAAAAAATTTACGATATCGTTCTGGAGGCTCAAATCGCGGCGCTCGAGGCCGTGAAGCCGGGCGTTCTCTGCGGGGACGTGGACAAGGCCGCGCGCGATATTATTGCAGGACATGGCTATGGCGACGCCTTCGGGCACGGAACGGGCCACGGCCTGGGGCTTTATATCCACGAAGCCCCCCGGCTCGGGCCGGGCGTGAAGCAGGAACTCGAGCCGGGCATGGTCGTGACGGTGGAGCCCGGCATATACCTCCCCCGCTGGGGCGGAGTGAGAATCGAGGATATGGTTCTCGTCACGGAGCGGGGAAAACAAGTGCTGACTCGTTCGATAACGAAAGAACTCGTTGTTTTGTAGCTATTTTCATCATCAGGAGGTTTTTCGATTCGATGCCCTCGACAAGTGATTTTCGCAACGGACTGAAAATTGAACTGGACAATGAACCCTTCATCATCGTGGAGTTCCAGCATGTGAAGCCCGGAAAGGGCGGGGCTTTCGTGCGCACGAAGCTCAAGAATCTCAAAACGGGCCGCGTTCTGGAGAAAACGTTCCGCTCGGGCGAGTCCGTCGACGACCCCGGGATAGAACAAAAACAAATGCAGTATCTCTACCGCGATGGCGATCTCCTGCATTTCATGGATACGCAAACCTACGATCAGACCGGACTGGGGGAGGAGAAGCTCGGCGACAGCGTCAAACTTTTGCGCGAGGAGACGATAGTGGGTATTCTCTTTTACAAAGGTGACGCAATTTCCATCGAGATGCCCACGTTCGTGGAGTTGGCCATTAAAAAGACCGAACCCGGCGTGCGGGGCGATACGGCGACGGGTGCGACCAAGCAGGCGGAGCTGGAGACGGGCGCCACCGTCACCGTGCCCTTGTTCCTGAACGAAGGCGATGTGCTCAAAATCGATACGCGCACGGGGGAATACACCGAGCGCGTAAAGACGGCGTAGCGGGCCGCCTCCGTTCAATAAAGAATCTTTAAGAAAAAAGTCTTGAAAGGCGTTTTTCGTTATCGTATCGTATGAAGAATGAAAGTTCACGTACTTTGAAAAAACATGATTGCCGCCGGGTCGAATCACCAGGGTGAAATGGTGTTTGCTCGGTAGTGCACATCGCTTCCTAGGGTCTTGAGAATTTCGAGCCGTCGACAGGAGGATTCAACATGCGGAAAAGGGTGTTTCATGTTTTGACCATTCTGGCAGCTACAGTATTTCTGGGTTCGGCCGCGCATGCCGCGACACTTAAAATCGGGGTGGCCGGTCCGCTCACGGGCGATCAGGCGGCGTTCGGCGAGATGCTGAAAAACGGCGCTACGCTCGCGGTCGAGGAGTGGAACGCCAAGGGCGGCGTGAGCGTCGGCGGCAAGAAGATGAAGGTGGATATCCTTTGGGGCGACGATCGCCACGACCCGAGGGAAGGGGTGTCGATCGCGCACAAGTTCGTGAACTCGGGCGCCGTCGGCGTCGTCGGCCATTTCAACAGTTCGGTCTCCATTCCGGCGTCCACCGTGTACGCGGAGGCGGGCGTCGTTCAGATCACGCCGGCGTCCACGAATCCCAAGCTCACCGAGCAGGGTTTCTCTACGGTGTTCCGCGTTTGCGGACGCGACGATCAGCAGGGAGAAGTGGCGGCGAACTTCATCGTGGACACGCTCAAGTTCAAGCGCGTTGCCGTTCTCCACGACAAGACGACGTATGGCCAGGGTCTGGCCGATGAGACGAAGCGATTCCTGGAGAAAAGAGGCGTCAAACCCGTCTTCTACAGCGGCGTCGTGCAGGGGGACAAGGACTACACGCCGGTGCTGACGGCCGCGAAACAAAAGAAACTGGAACTGGTCTATTTCGGCGGCATCCACCCCGAAGCCATTCTTCTGGTGAAGCAGATGCGCGAGCGCCTCGGCATGAAGGCGGTTTTCATGAGCGGTGACGGCATCGTCACGGACGAGTACTACAAGATCGCCGGCAAATCCGCCGAGGGCACCTATATAACGTTCACGCCGGATCAGACGAAACTCGCGGCGGCCCAGAACATCATCAAAAACCACCGCAAACGCTTCGGCAAGGAAGTGGGCGCCTACACCATTTACAGCTACGTGGCCGCGAACCTGCTCCTGAACTCGATTCAGGCCACGGGCGGCACCAAGGGGGCCAAGCTGGCCGCCCATCTGCGCAGCAAGGCCTGGAACACCTCTTTGGGCAAATTCCAGTTCAACAAGAAAGGAGACGTTCTGGAGAGCCCCTACGTGCTCTGGCAGGTAAAGGGGTCGAAATTCGTACAAATCAATTAGGGCAAGGGTTGCCATGCTGAATCACGAGAGGGGAGGCGAGAGCCTCCCCTTCTTTTTTTGTCTCATCACTATTTGAAGATTTCTCTATGTTTGCGCAACAGTTGGTGAATGGACTCGTCGTGGGCGCCGTATACGCCCTGATCGCCCTGGGCTACACGCTCGTCTACGGGATTCTGCAGCTCATCAATTTCGCCCACGGCGAAATCTACATGATAGGCGCGTACGTGGGCATCGCCGTCCTGGCGGTGCTGGGGAGCATGGGCCTCACGCAGACGAGCCTGGCGCTGAGCATTGTCCTCGTCTTCCTCATCCCGATGATCTATTGCGCCGCATACGGAATCACGCTCGAGCGCGTGGCCTACCGCCCGCTGCGCAACGCGCCGAGGCTCTCGCCCCTCATCAGCGCAATAGGCATGAGCCTCTTTTTGCAGAACTACGTGCAGGTCGTCCAGGGAGCGCGCGACAAGGCGTTCCCCAATCTGCTGGAACTGGGGAGTTTTCAGCTCCTCGGCGCTTACGTGAACGGACTTCAGATTTTCATTCTCATTCTCGCCCTGGGCCTCATGGCCGCTCTCCAGTTGTTCATCAAGAAGACGAAGCTCGGCAAGGCCATGCGCGCCACCGCACAGGACAGGACGATGGCCTCGCTCGTCGGGGTGAACGTGAACCGGGTGATCGCGGTGACGTTCGCCATCGGCTCCGTGCTGGCCGCCGTGGCCGGCGTGATGGTGGGGATGTACTACGGCATAGTGAACCACCACATCGGCTTCGTGGCGGGCATGAAGGCGTTCACCGCCGCCGTGCTGGGAGGCATCGGCAACGTCACGGGTGCGTTCCTGGGCGGCTTTCTGCTGGCGCTTCTGGAGAGTTTCTGGGCGGGATACGTCTCCGCGGTCTATAAGGACGTCTTCGCGTTCATGGTGCTGGTCGTCGTTCTCATCTTCCGGCCCGAGGGAATCCTGGGCGGCTCTGGCGGAGCGGACAGAACATGAGCGCATACGCGAGAGTCCCTCTGATAGGTCTGTGGTTCGCCTTTTTGGCGCTGCCTCTCGCGGGGTGGAAGAACAGCCTCTGGATAGGCTTGGGCTGCGCCGTAGTCGTTCTGGTGGTGAATTTGACGCGGGCGAGCGTGCAGTCCGGCTCGCTGGCGGGCCCGGCGCAACGCATCAAGAACAGTTGCGCGTCCGCCTGGGGGTTCATCGAGGAGAAATCCTACGACAAGCGCTACTGGAGCCTCTTTCTGCTCCTCATCATCGCGTTGCCCTGGACGCTCGATCGCTACTCCACCGACGTGCTCGTCATCACCGGCATCTATGTCATGCTCGCCCTGGGGTTGAACGTGGTGGTCGGCTTCGCCGGTCTCCTGGACTTGGGCTATGTGGCCTTCTACGCCGTGGGGGCTTATTCCTACGCTCTTTTGAACAGTTGGTACGGGCTTTCCTTCTGGCCGGCCTTAGGGGTAGGCGTGGCCTGCTCCGCGTTGTTCGGGATCATTCTGGGAATTCCCGTCCTGAGGCTCCGGGGTGATTACCTCGCCATCGTCACGCTCGGCTTCGGCGAGATCATCCGTCTGGTTCTGAACAACTGGGACAACGTGACGCAAGGCCCGAACGGCATCCTGGGCATCGGGCGACCCTACCTGGGCGAGATGCGCCTGTACAAGCCCATGCACTTCTACTACCTCGTCGTGGCTTTATGTATCGTCACCATCTTCATCGTGAACCGGCTCGACAAGAGCCGTCTGGGCCGCGCCTGGGCGGCCATGCGCGAGGACGAGACGGTGGCCGAGTGCACGGGCATCAACATCGTCTACACGAAGCTCTCCGCCTTTGCTTTCGGAGCGGCCTGGGCGGGATTCGGAGGCGTCGTCTTCGCCTCGAAGCAGACTTTCATCTCACCGGAGAGTTTTACGTTTTTTGAATCCGTCATCATCTTGTGCATGGTGGTGCTGGGCGGCATGGCGAGCATTCCGGGCGTGATGCTCGGCGCGCTGATCCTCACCGTGCTGCCCGAGGCGCTGCGGGAATTGACCCTTTTCCGGCCCATGCTTCTGGGCAGCGCCATGGTGCTGATGATGGTGCTGAGACCCCAGGGACTGCTGCAGGCCAAGAGACAGCGCCATCATCTCGAGGTCGATGAACCTCAAGGCGAGGCGGGGGCGGAAAAATGAACGCAAAAGTGCGTCTTTTGCTGTTGAAGAAGCTCACGCGGCGCTTCGGCGGCGTGGTGGCCCTGGATTCTCTGGACCTGATAGTGTTCGAGGGCGAGGTGCTCGGCCTCATCGGCCCGAACGGCGCGGGCAAGACGACGGCCTTCAACGTGGTCACCGGCTTGTACGCGCCCACCGAAGGCGACGTCGTGTTCAAGGGGAAAAACCTCGTGGGGCTCAAGCCCAGCGCCGTCACGAGCCGGGGCATCGCGCGCACGTTTCAGAACATTCGCCTCTTCCGGGGGATGACGGTGCTGGAAAACGTCCTGGTCGGGCGGCACTGCAAGATGCGCACGGGGCCGGTCGGCGCGATTTTTAGGCTCCCCGGAATGGTGGCCGAAGAGCGTCAGGCGGCCGCCGAATCCATGGAACTGCTCAAGTTCACGGGCATCGACGCCTACGCCTCGGGCATGGCGGAGGCGCTTTCCTACGGGGATCAGAGAAGGCTCGAGATTGCCCGCGCCCTGGCGAGCGAGCCCAGCCTCTTGCTGCTCGATGAGCCCGCCGCGGGCATGAACCCGCGGGAGAAGGGCGTGCTGAACGAATTGATACTGGCGATTCGCGAGCGCGGCGTCACCATTTTGCTGATCGAACACGACATGAAGGTGGTCATGGGCATATCGGACCGCGTGGTGGTGCTGGACCACGGGGAGAAGATTGCGGACGGAACCCCCGCCCAGGTGCGGCGCGACCCCAAGGTGCTGGAAGCCTATCTGGGGACTTCCAATGCTTGAGTTGAGAGATATTCATTTCTACTACGGCCACATCCACGCGCTCCAGGGCGTGTCGTTGGAAGTGCGCCCGGGGCAGGTCGTCTGTCTCATCGGCAGCAACGGGGCGGGAAAATCCTCCACCCTCATGGCGATCTGCGGCGTCAACGCCATATCCGGGGGCGAGATACTACTCGAGGGCGAAGCCATTCACGCCCGGGAGCCGGACGACATCGTGAGGCGCGGCATTTGTCAGGTGCCCGAGGGCAGGCGCATCTTCCCGCACTTGACCGTGCTCGAAAATCTGGAGATGGGCGCTTTTCTGAGGAACGACCCAGGCGGCGTGAAAGAAGACCTCGATTACGTCTGCTCCCTGTTTCCCGTTCTGCACGAGCGGCGCGCGCAGAGGGGCGGCACGCTCTCCGGCGGAGAGCAGCAGATGCTGGCCATCGCCCGCGCCTTGATGTCGCGGCCCAGCCTCCTCCTGCTCGATGAACCCTCCCTCGGCCTTGCGCCCAGGATCATCGAGACCATCTTCGAGGTACTGACGCGAATTCGCGATGAGGGAACGGGCATTTTTCTAGTCGAGCAAAACGCGCACCTCGCGCTCAATTTCTCGGATTGGGCGTATGTGATGGAGACGGGGCGAATCGTCATGGGCGATGAGCCGGACGTCTTGCGCGATTCGCCTGCCGTTCGCGAAGCCTATCTGGGCGAATAGGGAGGATTCGCCGCTCGCGCGTTCGGGTTTGTTGAAAAATACGGATTTCTTTATTTGGAGAATGGAACCAACCGGAGAGGGGGGTCCGTAGCGGACAGGCCCCTGTGCCTGTCCAAGGTCGCGACCTGTCGTCCTTACGAGGTGCTGCGGCTTTGTTCGTCATTCCGGCGTCAGTCCCGACTGAGGAAGGAGGGGCTGCGGAATCCATGTGTTTTGCCTTTGTTTTTTATTTTCTGATTGATTCCCGCCAATGACGGGGAGATGAAAAGCCGGAGTTATTGTCATTCCGATCGGCACTGGATTCCGGCTTTCGCCGGAATGACGGCGGTGGTCAATTCCTCCTTCTTCAGTCGGAATTCACCCCCCACGCATCAGCCTTCGCACAAACCGCTCGGCTTCTGCTACATTCCCTCCCTCCCCGGTCGGAAATGACCCTCAAGGGGGGAGTGGTTTTTCTCCCTCGAATGTCGGTCTCAACCCTCAAGGGGGGAGTCATTTCATAAGCGTATGTCGATTGAGAAATCCATTTTTTTTGGGGACTTATTCAACAACCCCGAATAGAGAGGTTTCGCCACTCGCGCTTGCGCGAACGATTCGGAGCGAAAAAGGGCCTGTCGTCCTTGCCCGCCGGGCCGTCAGGCCCTACACTTCGGATAAACCCTTTTTCTGAAGCCATCCGGGAGGAGATTTTCCATGATATACGAGATGCGCACTTATAGGCTGACCGTCGGCGGCGTGGCCGAGTTCGAGGAGAATTTTTCAAAAGTCATCGACAAGAGAAACGAACTTTCTCCGATCATGGGATTTTTCCATACCGAGGTCGGAGACCTGAACCGCGTCAGGCACATCTGGCAGTATGAGAGTCTGGATCACCGCGCCGAAGTGCGGGCGAAGACGGTATCGATGGACTGGTGGCCGCCGCCCAACGGGCATCTCATTCTCGAACAGGAGAGCGCGGTTCTCACGGCTCCTCCGTTTCGGCCCGAACCGCGCCTGGGAGCGTATGGCGGCGTATATGAGTTCAGAACCTACACCGTGCAACCCGGCAAGACGGGCGAGGTCTTGAGCCGCTGGACCGAGCACATCGCGGCGAGAGAAGAGCTCTCCCCGCTGGCGGCGCTCTTCATGACCGACATGGGGCCCCTGAACCAGTGGATTCACGTCTGGGCGTATGACGACATGAACCATCGCGCCGAGATCCGCCAAAAAGCGCAGGAACTGCCGAACTGGCCTCCGGGTTCGCGTCCGTTCCTCGATACGCAGAATTCGGAGATATGGGTGCCCGCTTCCTTCTCGCCCATGCACTAGGCGAATCACCCGCTAGCCCGTTGTGAACAGATAGACGAGGGAGAGTGCGCCCGCGCCCCAGCAATAGAAGCGGAAGCGCGCCAGGTTGCCGCCTCGGACGATCCGGATGAGCCAGCCCAGGGCGACGGCTCCCACGACCGCCGAGGCGACCGCGCCGACGGCGTAGGGGAGCAGCTTAGCACCTAGAGGACCTTCTAAATCTTTTATCTTGAGCAGAAATGCGCCTGAAATCGCGGGTACTGAGAGCAGAAAACTGAAGCGCGCGGCTTGTTCGCGCGCCACCCCGCGCATGAGGGCCGCGGCGATGGTCGCGCCCGAGCGGGAGATTCCCGGAACGATGGCGAATGCCTGGAAAACGCCGATGAAAAGCGCGTCTTTGGCCGTCATTTGCGCCTCTCCCCGGCCCGCGTCTTGTCCGGGCTTGCTGAAATACAAAATTCCGCCGGTTACGAGCAGCGCGCAGGCGGCGAGTTTGGGCGAGGCGAACATTTGCACGACCAGATCACCCAGAAAAACGCCCACGATTCCCGCAGGCACGGAGCCGAGAATCAAGAGCCAGCCCGTTCTGGATGCGCCGTCGCCCTGGTCTTTGCCCGCCAGGGACGCGCACCAGCCCCGCCCGATGCGCCACAAATCCTTTCCGTAAAAAATCAATACGGCGGCGAGCGTGCCGACGTGGAGCAGTATGTCGAAGAGCAACTCTGGTTCTTTCAGCCCGAGAATGCTTTGTCCTAAAACGAGATGGCCCGAGCTGCTCACGGGCAGAAATTCGGTGAGGCCTTGCACGATACCGAGAATGAGGGCGTGTTCCCAGAGCATGTTCACGTATCCTGCGAGCGGTTCATAGAAATTTGGTATTCTCCTGGTCGAGATTCTTGATCATCTCGCCGATTTTCTGCGCATCCGTAATCGAGCAGACGAGGAGCGCATCGTCCGTCTCGATGAGAATGAGATTCTCGACCCCGATGGCGGCGACGAATTTCTTGTTTGAGCGGACGATGAGGTTTCGGGCGTCAATGGATTTGGTTTTGCCTCCCTGGGGCAGCATCCAGAGGTTGCCGGCCTCATCGCGCGGCAAAACGCCCCGGATGGCGGGCCAGGAGCCCAGATCGCTCCAGCCTACCTCGGCCGGCAAGACGATGAGATTGCGCGTTTTCTCCATCACCGCGTGATCGATGCTGATGGATTCGCACTTCACCCAGAATTTCTCGAAAGAAGCGGCGTCGCGCTTATCAAATGCGGATGCCGCCCGGCTTAAAATAGCGCTCAGGCGGGGCAGGTGGGCCTCGAGTTCATCGATCAGGCGGGCGGCCCGGGAGATGAAAATACCGCTGTTCCAGTAGTGTTTCCCGGAGGCCGCATACTGCGTGGCCCGTGCGAGCGGGGGCTTTTCCCAAAAATTCTTGGCGCGAAAAGCCTCGATCTCTTTCGCGCCCGTGATGCGGCGGCCGCGCTCGATGTAGCCGAAGCCGGTCTCGGGGGAGTGCGGCGTCACCCCGAGTGAGACGATGGCCCCATGCTCACTCGCCAGCGCAGCGCCCGCCTTGATGAGTTTTCGAAACGCTCTCGTCTCACCGATGAACTGGTCTGCGGGCAGGGCGCACATCGCCGCGCCGGGTTCTCTCGATTCGATGAGGCGGGCCGCCAGGCCGAGACAGGGAGCGGTGTTTCGCGCCTCGGGCTCATAGACGATGTTGCGCTTGGGGATATCGAGGTTTCTGAAAAATTTCCTGTGCGCCGCCGAAGCCATGATGAGCGTGCGCTCGGGAGGTGCGAGGCCGCGCGCGCGCCTGAGCGTGAGTTCGAGCAGCGATGGGCCGGCGTTTTTCTGAGGAATCCCCCCGCCCGGGGGCAGAAATTGCTTGGGCTTCGCTTTTCTGCTCACGGGCCAGAAGCGCGTTCCAGAGCCTCCCGCCATGATGACCGCCCAAAGGGGGGGCGCATTCCGTCGGGCCACTAGAAGAATCCTTTGAACAGGAGAAAACCGCCCAAAAGCAATACGATAAAGAGAATGGTCAATAAATTAAAGTAGCGATCGATGAAACTTCTTATCGGCGGTCCGAAGCGGTGGATGAGCGCGGCTTCCAGGAAAAAGCGCGCCGAACGGCTTAAGGTCGACGCGATGAGGAAAACGAGAAAATTGATTTCGAACGCGCCCGCCGAGATGGTGAACACTTTATAGGGGATAGGCGTGAAGCCGGCGATTCCCACCGCCCAGGCGTCATAGGCGCGGTAGTATTCCTGAACGAGTCGGTATTTATCCGCAACGCCGTAGAAGGCGATGATGGGCTCGCCGATGCTCTGTAAGAGATAGAAGCCGATTAAGTAGCCCAGCGCCCCACCCACAACGGAGGATGCCGAGCAGACGGCGGCGTAGAGATACGCTTTTTGAGGTCTGGAAAGCGCCAGGGCCATCAGAAGCGGATCGGGCGGTATGGGGAAAAAGATGGATTCCGTGGTCGATAAGACGATGAGGACGGGCAGGCCGTAGCGAGAATCCGCCCAGTTCAGCACCCAGTCATAGAGTGCGCGAAGTTTACGCATCTGGCAGGGAGACGGTGGGGTATTTTTTTATCTCCTCGTATACTTCGTGCCGGTATGCCTTGAGGGAGGCTTCATCGAGCGCCTCGAAGCGCATAACGAGGACGGGTTGCGTGTTCGAAGCCCGAATGAGGCCCCAGCCTTTATCGAAGTTGATGCGCGCGCCGTCGACCTCGATGGTTTCGTATAGTTTCTTAAAGTGATTCTTTAGGTTTTCGACGATCTGGAATTTCTCCTCATCCGGACACGCGACCCTGATCTCGGGCGTGGAGACCGAAGCGGGGATTTTCGAGACGCGCTCGGCGAGCGTTTCCCCCTCGGAGTCGCAAAGAAGGTGCAGGAGCCTCGCCGAAGTGTAGATGGCGTCGTCATAGCCCAGATAACCGTCCACGAAAAAGATGTGGCCCGAAAGTTCGCCGCCCAGCGGGGATTTCTCCTCCACTATCTTGGCGCGCACGAGGGAGTGCCCCGTCGCGCTCATCACCGGACGCCCGCCCATCCGCTTCACGGCGTCGGCCAGGCGCGATGAGCACTTCACGTCGAAGACGACCGCCTCTCCCGGGCTGCGCGCCAGAATGGGCGCAGCGAGGAGAATGAGCAGTTCGTCTCCCCAGATGATTCTGCCAGTGGCGTCCACCGCGCCGATGCGGTCGCCGTCGCCGTCCAGGCCGATTCCCACCTCGGCGCCCGTCTCGCGGACCTTCGCTATCAGGGATTCTAGGTTCTTGGGCACCGTGGGGTCGGGGTGGTGGTTCGGGTAGGAGCCGTCGGGTTCGGTGAACAACTCCACCACCTCGGCGCCGATGTTTCTCAATACCTGGGGCGCCACCGTGCCGCCTATGCCGTTTCCCGCATCGAGGACCACCTTGACGGGCCGCGAGAGCGCCAGATCCTGAGAGGCGCGCTCGATGTATTGGGGTCTGATGTCGACCTCACTGAATGCCCCTCGTGCATCTGCCCGGTGGATACGGCCCTCTTCGATGATTTTTCGTATCGTTTGAATTTCCTCGCCGTGAATCGCCTCGCGTCCCCGGGTGATCTTGAAGCCGTTGAATTCCGGCGGGTTGTGGGAGCCCGTGATCTGCACCGCCCCCGCCACGTCGAAGTGATGCGTCGCGAAGGAAACCACCGGGGTGGGCACCATGCCGATTCCGATGACGCGGCAGCCCGAGGCGGTGAGGCCTTTTTGGAGCGCATCGTAAAAATCGGGGGAGGAGAAGCGGTTGTCGCGCCCGATGGCGATGGCGGCCCCTTGCGCGCCGCCCAAGTGCGTGCCGAGAGCGCCTCCGATGGTTTCGACGACCCCGGTGGTGAGGTCGCTGCCCACCACGCCCCGGATGTCATATTCCCTGAAGATCAGGGGGTTGATGCTCGACACGCAAAATTCTCCTCTCGGGCCAACGGCCACTCTCCTGAAAGCGGGCGAATTATTGCACCCCCTTCTTCACCGGGCAACCTCATTTTCCGTCTCCCCTTGTGTTCTTTCCCGTCATAAGGGATATAATAACGCTCCGTCCGTATGCGCGTTGTTGCGCCCTGCGCCTTCTGGGTGGTTCGACTGTTGAAAATCATGAAATTTATTGTTTCCGCATGTCTGAATGATTGGGGACTTCCGAGTTGATCGTGGGTACGGGTCCATTCATGGAACGATTGATGATACGGCTCGGGCTCCTGTTCGTGGGTTTGTTGGTGCGCGTATTCACGATTCCCAAAATCATCGGAACGGAGAACATCCCCCCGGGCGGCAACGTCCTTTTTCTGAGCAATCACATCTCCGCGCTGGACGTTCTGGTGATACCCTGGATCATCTATGCGAAATACCCCAGGGAACTGATTCGCCAGGCGGGCAAGGAGGAGCTTTTCGAACTCCCCGTCGTGGGCTGGATATTGAGCAAATGGCGGGGTTTTCCCGTAAAACGGGGCGGGGCGGACAGAAAGTCCATCCGGATGATTGAGGAATATATCCGGGAAGGAAAAGTGATACTCTACCCCGAGGGTACGCGCAGCCGCGACGGGAGCCTGATGCGGGGGAACCGGATGGTGGGCCGAATCGTGAGAAACACCACCCCCACGGTCGTGCCCGTCTCGGTGAAGGGAACCGACCAGGTGATTCCGGTGGGAAAAACCATGCCCCGCCGAGGAGCGAGAATCGAGATACGATTCGGCGAGCCCATGGATTTAGAGGACGAGTACGCCATCGCCAGCACGAAAGAGGCGAGCCAGAAGATTATCGATCGCGTGATGAGGGAAATTTCTGAAATGCACAATGGCGCAATCGCCAAGAGCCCCGAGAAAAAGGACGTCCCGAGTGGCTAAGGGCCCCTTCTCGAAACCCAGAGCGTTTTCGTCTATCCTGAGAGAGTTGCGCCAAAAAGAGTCCTGGGGTAGACGGCTGGCCAATAATTTCGTGTTCCGCGTCTGGTCGAGGGCCGTGGGCGAGGGTATCTCACGCGCGGCCCGGCCGGTTTTTCTCAGGAACAATTGCCTGCACGTGGAAGTCGCGGATTCGAGCTGGATGCAAGAGCTCGAGTTGAGAAAGCAGGAATTGCTGGCGAGAATCAATGAGCACATCGAGGATTCCCGCATCAGTGAGATTCGCTTCAGGCTGTCGAACGCAGGGCTCGCGTATGACTATGATGAGGAGAAGAGTGAATCGGCGGCTTTTTTCAGAAAAGCGACGCCGATTTCCTCCTTTGATGACGCCGCCATAGAAAACGCCATTGCCGACGTGGGGGATGAGCAATTACGCCAGGCGGCGGAAAAACTCATCCGTCATATTCGAACGCATGAGAATTCCCTATAATACGCCAGGCATGGGAAGTAGTTGGAGAGGTCGCATTTGATGATCAAATTTTATGGCAAGTTGGTGTTGCCCCTCGTTCTGATTCTATCGGGATGCGTGCCGCTGGAGCCGGAGGTGATGCGTGCGCCCGCAGTCAAACTCCGCCCGATTCCAGCCAAAATAAAGGTAGCGTCGAAATCCTATTTTCATTTCATCTCCGGATATCGGGAAGAATTGGCGGGAAACCTGAAAGACGCGGAGTCGTCCTATCTTCAGGCAGTCAAGAACAACCCGAACTCCTCTTTTCTGTCGACTCGTCTGGCATCGCTTCTCGTCCGTCAGGGGAAATTGGCCGGGGCCGAGAAGTTCGCTCTCCAGGCGACGGCGCAGGATTCCAGGAACCTGGAGGCCCACTTCGTCCTGGGGGGCATATACGCTTCTCGGATGAAGCTGGACAAAGCCGTCGCCACGTATCGCAAGTTGCTGAAGATGAGCCCTGGGCATCAGGAGACGCGCCTGCTCCTGGGCACCGCCTACCTGGAACTGGGCAAATATCTCCAAGCCTCCGAGACGTTCGAGGTCCTCGTTGAGTCGGGGAGAAGGCCCGTGCTTGGCAGATTCTATCTGGCGCAGGCCTATGCGGGCTTGAAAAAATATAAAGACGCAAAGAAGGTGATTTTCAAACTCCTTGAGCATCAACCGAAATTCACGCGAGGAATCCTCCTGCTTGCCAGAATCTATGAAGCGCAAGAAAACTTCGACGAGGCGGAGGCCACCTACAAAAAAGCGCAGAAAATCGACCCCGGCAACAGGATTATTCGCTCTCGTCTGGGGCGGCTTTATATCCGCAAGAAGAATTACAAGCACGCCCTGAAGGAATTCAAAGTCCTCAGTTCGAAAGAGCCCGACAATGTGGAAGTACACAAGACCCTCGGTTTTTTGAGCTTTGATCAAAGAGAATATCAGGATGCCCTTCGGGAATTTCGATTCGTTTTGGCGAGAAAACCGAAAGACGAGCTGGTTCGCCGGTATGTTGCGAGGGTTTACGAGGAGTTGAAGCAATATGCGCTCGCCGAGGAGGAACTTCTCGAATTATTGTCGCTGATTCCGAAATCCCTGGATGGGCAAATCCAACTCGCCTGGCTGTACGTCGACCAGAAAAAATGGAAGAAGGCGAGCGGCATTTTGGATCAGGCCGAAAAGCACCACCCCGACCAGGAACGGGTGCATTATACGCGCGGTTTGCTTCTGTCCAGACAAAAGAAGTTCGCCGAAGCTCTTCCCTATCTTCAAAAAGCGGTGAAACTAAAGCCCGACCGGGTGGGGTATTTGTATTCGCTCTCCACGGTGTTTTACGAACTCAAGCACTGGGATGACGTAGAGGCGACGACGCGGAAAATCATTCAAAAAAACCCAAAACATGCCAACGCCCTCAATTTGCTGGGCTATATGTTCTCTGAGCTCAACAGGAACCTCGAGGAGGCGGAAGGACTTCTGGATCGCGCCTTGGCGGTTGAGCCTGAAAACGCCGCTTTCCTCGACAGCATCGGGTGGGTCTACTACCGTCAGGGCCGCTTCAAGGAAGCGCTCGTGAAGGTTCGGCACGCGGTGACGAAGATGCCGAAGGATGCGGTGATCCTCGACCACCTGGGCGACATATATCTCGCCTTGAACAATTTCGAAAAAGCGCTTCTCCATTGGAAGCGCGCTTCCGAGGCGGACCCGAAAAATAAAGAACTGAAAAAAAAGATTCAAATGCATCTCCCGATAGAGAAAAAACCTCTCATGTAGGGATATTTGATTCTTTGACCATTTGGCCGCGTCCGTTGGTTCCTTTCAGGATTTTCTTGATTCCTCTCTCCAGGGATGTTTGATTTTTGCGAGCCTTGCGCCTTTTTGTAGTGTTCTTATGTCTCGGCATGGCCGGTTGCCTGGGCCGGCAAGTAGGGAAGGTTCCGCCGCGCGACCTGTCAAGGGCGGAAATACTCGCCAAACTAAGGCAGAGACGATACCCCCACGCATATCGGGGCATCGCATTCATGCAGTTGCGGTTTCACGACGCCCGGGCGAAAACGAGACTCGCGAATCCTCTGGTTCCCGAGGGGTCGTTTTCCGGCCAGGCGGTGATGGTCCTGCGTGCGCCGGACTCGCTGCGGCTCGAACCTCTCTCGCCGTTCGGGACGTCTCTGGTGGTCGTTGTCGCGCAAGGCGGCTGGTTTCGCGCCTATTCCCCCTCGCGCAACGCCATGTACATGGGCAGGACGAACAGGCGGGGAATCGGGCGGATTCTGGGCATCCCGCTGAACAGCGGAATTTTCGTAAGGCTGTTGCTGGGAGATTGGGCGACCGTGCTGGGGGGTGAGGAAAATCTTGATTTACAAAAATCGGGTTCCGCCTATCTGCTCGAGACGAAGCGAGGAACCGGAGAGGCGGTTTCGGGTTCCGTCGAATTGGAGCCTCAGGCTTTGCATCCACTGAAAATGGAGATTCGCACGCGGCGTGGCGCGATTGTGGTTGGCTATGGCGTGTTTTCCAAGGCCGGGGGAGTGTGGCGTCCCTCGCATGTGGAGATACTCGGACCGGAGGGGAAGAATCGGCTCCATATCTCGTATTCCGCCGATGAGGGAGCGGTGAACGCCGTACTTCCGGACGAATTGTTTCGCTTGGAGCCTCCTCGGGGCGCCAAGACGCTATGGCTGGGAGGGTAGCGCGTTTCATGAACGGCGAAGATATTCCCGAATCCGTGGTTTTCAGGACGCCTGCGAAGCTCAACTTGTGCTTGAAGATTCTGGGTCTGCGCGCCGATGGCTACCACGAAGTCGTTACATGGATGCAGCAGATATCTCTGTATGACGAGATTCGCATCGAGCCGAGCGGAAAGAGGATTCTCGTGTATGCGGATCGAGGTGACGTTCCGGGTGGCAGGGAGAATATCGTGCATCGCGCCGCGAGCGCCTTGCGGGAGGCGTCGGGGAGAAAAGCGCTCGGCGCGCGCATCTATTTGAAGAAGAACATTCCTGCGGGCGCAGGTCTGGGCGGGGGTAGCGGCAATGCGGCGGGAGCGCTTTGGGCGTTGAACCGGGTGTGGAAACTCGGGATGCGCAAGGCGGAGTTGGCGGAGGTGGCCGCGCGCATAGGTTCGGATGTTCCGTTTTTTCTCGGCGGACCGGCGGCGGTCTGCCGGGGGCGGGGCGAGCGGGTCGAGGCGAAAGAAACTTTGAGGAGTGGTTGGTTCTTGCTGGTCAAGCCGCCCGTAGCGCTATCCACGCAGGATGTCTACGCCTGGTCTCGTGGGGAGCTCGACCGGGAGGGGTGCGTTTTCGAGAAAGGGAAAGACCCGGCGCGCCTTGGGCGGTATGAATATGGCAATGACTTGCAGGAAGTCGTTTTCCCGAAATATCCCGATCTGGAGAACCTGTGCGGAATGCTCGTTCGCCACGGCGCCAAAAGGGCCATGATGAGTGGGAGCGGTTCGACGATTTTCGGTTTTTTTCGCCGAAAGGGAGAAGCCCGGCGGGCGGCAATCGGCATCAAGAAGAGCGAGGAGGGAAAAAGATGCGAATGCTTCGTGGCCACCCCGCTCCAGGAGATGTGTTTTAAGTAAAAAAACCGAAAAATGAGGTAAAATTCGCAAAAAAACGGGAAATAGAGAGAATTTCTCCTCCCACCACTTGCCTCCGCCCGGAAAATCAAGTATCAAAATCGCTCTTTGTGGTTGAATTACCAATAGTATAATGGGTAGGAACGGTGACGGGACATCAGTTAAAGGTATTCGGCGGACGCTCGAATCCGGGGCTGAACCAGAGCATTTTTACAGCTTTGGGCATTCAACCCGGAGAGATTGAAATCATTGATTTCAGCGATGGTGAAACATTTGTCCGCATACAGGAAAACATCCGGGGGGCGGATGTGTTCGCCGTGCAGAGTTTGTGCACCCCGGGGAATGCGAACCTGATGGAAATGCTCATCATGCTCGATGCGTTCAGGCGCTCATCGGCCGAGCGTATTACCGCAGTAATTCCCTATTTCGCATACGCCCGCCAGGACCGGAAGGTGCAGCCTCGAGTGCCGATTACGGCGAAGCTCGTCGCCAACCTGCTGGCCGCCTCGGGTGCGGACCGCGTCATCACCATGGATTTGCATGCGGGCCAGATACAGGGTTTTTTCGATATTCCCGTGGACCATCTGTATTCGGTGCCTATCATGGTAGAGTATTTCAAGAAGAAGGATCTCAAGGATCTGGTTGTCGTTTCACCCGACGCCGGGGGCGTCGAGAGAGCCCGGGCCTATGCGAGGAGGGTGAACGCGGGGCTTGGGATTATCGACAAGCGGCGGGAGCGGGGGAACGAATCGGAAGTGATGAACATTATCGGTGACGTCAAGGGATGCGACGTTCTGGTCGTGGATGATCTTTGCGATACGGCGGGCACCATAAGCCAGGGCGCCGAGGCGCTCATGAAAGCCGGAGCGCGGCAAGTGCACGCATGTTGTACGCATGCGGTCTTGTCGGGTCCGGCGGTGGAGAGAATCGAGAATTCGGGCATCGTCGAATTTGTCGTAACCAATTCGATACCACTTTCGGAGAAAGCGAAGAGTTGCTCTCGCATTAAAGTCCTGGAGGTGGGGATGCTTTTGGCTGAAGCGATTCGCCGAATTCACGAGAACGCGTCCGTCAGCAGTTTGTTTGAATAACTATTCTGGTCGGCGATATATCTGGAGTAAAAAATGGAAAATTTATCTCTCTCGGTCGATGTAAGAACGCAAACGGGGAAGCGCGGCGCCCGTGCGGTGAGGAGAGCCGGAAATATACCAGGCGTCGTGTATGGCATAAAAGATTCTACGCCTTTGAGCATTAAACCAAAGGAACTGGAGACTTTGCTCGGCACGGGAGCCGGCAGCAACGTCGTTTTCCAGCTCAATGTCGAGGGCGAATCCAGGTCGGAGCGTCCGGTTATCGTGAAAGAACTCCAGCGCGACCCGATGATGGATGCGATTGTTCATGCGGATTTTCTGGAAATTCGGATGGATGAGAAGATTCAGATCTCCGTACCCCTCTCCCTGGAGGGTGAGTCCCCCGGAGAGAAAATGGGCGGGACGCTCTCTCAATTGTTGCGCGAATTGGATATCGAGTGTCTGCCGAACGCCATTCCCGAGCAAGTGGAGGTCGATATCTCGGGCATTGATATTGGCGATGTGATCCACGTGCGTGATTTGCAGCTTCCCGAAGAGGTTGATTTGGTCGCTGATCCCGATGAGCCTGTCGTGACGGTCATGGCGCCTGTCGAAGAGGAAGAGGAAGAAGTCGAGGATGAATTCCTCGAAGCGGGGGCGGAAGGAGAAGATGCGCCGGATTCCGGGACTGCGGAGGATGAAGGAGACAAACCGGCCGAATCTTCCGACTGAGGGTCCTCGTAGGAAGCCGGAAAAGAGAAAACTGGGGAGCGGATGGCTGCTGCTGTCTTGATCGTTGGTCTCGGTAACCCTGGAACAGAGTATGCGTTGACGAGGCACAATCTGGGATTCTGGGCGGTGGATAGAATGGCCCGCGCCCATCGCGTATCGATGAGCGGTTCGAAGCACCATTCCGTTGTGGGCAATGGCTCGTTGCGAGGGTGGAAATTCATACTCGCGAAGCCCCAAACATTTATGAATCTAAGCGGCAAGGCCGTGAGAGCCCTCCTGCTTGGGGAAGGCTTGGAACCTAAAGATTTGCTTGTAGTGCACGACGATATGGATATCGAACTTGGTCGTGTGCAGTTCAAGAAATCGGGTGGAGACGCGGGTCATCATGGCATCGGCAGCATCATCCACTCATTGGGTACGGATTTGTTTTCTCGCTTGCGCATCGGCGTGGGTAGGCCGCCGAAGAGAATAGACGGCGTGGATTGGTTGTTGGGTTCTTTCCTGGATAGTGAATTGGAAGCGGTGGAGCCCGCAGTCGATGAGGCGGTGCAACGTGCGTCTGATTTTGTTGTCGGCGGCAGGTCCTGAATTTGTTTTGCAAATTTTGGCATTAGAAAAATAACCGTCCAAATACCTCTCGCATAAACAGGCTCACTAGGCCCATTCGGAGGAGGAAGGGGAGATAATGGTTGCTTTCTCAAACATGGCCGCAATCTTCGGGATTGCGGGGTTGGTTCTGGCGGCGGCGATTTATAGGTGGATTTCAAAACAATCCGACGGCAATGATTTGATGCGCAAACTCGCCGGACAGATTCATGACGGCGCAATGGTGTTCTTGAAAAGGGAATACAAGATTCTTGCGATTTTCGTCGTGGTCGTCTTCATTCTCTTGAGCGTCGCCATATCCCCGAAAACGGGCGCGGCGTTCATCGTCGGCGCCATCTGTTCGGTTCTCGCCGGTTTTTTCGGTATGAACGCGGCCACGAAAGCGAACGTGAGAACGGCGGCGGCCGCGAATTCGGGCGGTGGTCAGGCGGGAGCTCTCTCCATGGCTTTCTTCGGCGGAACCGTCATGGGTCTTTCCGTCGCGAGCCTGGGGCTTTTGGGCGTGGGCGTGTTGTTCTGGTATTTCGACGTACTCAAGGATCCCGGTAACGTAACTGTTATCAACGGTTTCTCCATGGGCGCCAGCTCCATCGCGCTGTTCGCGCGTGTGGGCGGCGGCATTTTCACCAAAACCGCCGACGTGGGCGCGGACCTCGTCGGTAAGGTGGAGGCGAACATCCCCGAGGACGACCCGAGAAACCCCGCCGTAATCGCCGACAACGTAGGAGATTGCGTGGGCGACGTAGCCGGGATGGGAGCCGATCTGTTCGAGTCTTACGTCGGCGCCATCATTTCGACGATATTCATCGGCTCCACCGTAGGCACGGTACTGGGGGCCAACAGCTCGGCGGCGATGGCGTTGCCCCTGCTCTTGGCCATGATGGGTCTGATGGCTTCTTCGGTCGGCATCGCCTCGATGAAGGTGCTGGCCTCGAAAAACCCGGCTGTCGCGCTCAGAAGCGCCACCGGAATCGCAACGGTCATATTCATCATCCTGGCTTATTTCATCACGAACGCCCTGGGGCTGAAGACCGGCGTGTTCGGCTCCGTTCTCTTCGGCGCGGGCGGCGGCGTTTTGATTGGCTGGCTGACCGAGTATTACACCGGAACGGGCGGAAAGCCCGTTGGCGAAATCGTCGCCGCGTCCGAGACCGGGGTGGCGACAAATATCATTAGCGGCTTTGCGATAGGTTTAGAGAGCGTGTGCGCTCCCTTGATCGTATTGGCGATGGTTACCCTGGTTTCGAATGCTTGGGCGGGTCTCTACGGCATATCCATCGCCGCCGTGGGAATGTTGGCGACGATTGGCATCACGATGTCGGTCGATGCCTATGGTCCGATTGCCGATAACGCGGGCGGAATCACGGAAATGAGCGAGTTGGGGCCGGAGACGCGAAAGATTACGGATGGCCTGGACGCGCTGGGGAATACCACGGCGGCCATGGGCAAGGGATTCGCGATCGGCTCCGCCGCCCTGACGGCTCTGGCTTTTTACGCCGCGTACACGAAAGCGGCCGATCTGCAGCAGATCAATCTCACGGAGGCGAAGGTGGTGGCCGGCATGTTCATCGGCGGCGCGATCCCGTTCCTGATCGGCGCGCTCACCATGAAATCCGTCGGCAAGGCCGCGTTCATCATGATTCAGGAAATCAGGCGGCAGTTCCGCGAGATTCCCGGCATCATGGAGGGCACCGCAGACCCCGACAGCGCGCGCTGCATCGATATCAGCACCCAGGCCGCTCTCAGGGAAATGGTACTCCCGGGCATTACGGCCGTCGTCGCCCCCATCGTGGTGGGTTATCTCATGGGCAAAGAGGCCCTGGGCGGAATGCTCGCAGGCGCCTTGCTCTCGGGTGTTCTCGTCGCTTTGCTGATGGCGAATGCCGGCGGAGCCTGGGATAACGCGAAAAAAGAGATAGAAGACGGCAAGCTCGGCGGCAAGGGCTCCGAAGCCCATAAGGCCGCGGTCGTGGGCGATACGGTGGGAGACCCGATGAAGGATACTTCGGGTCCATCGATGAACATCCTGATTAAGTTGATGTCCATCGTCTCTCTCGTATTGGCGCCGCTTTTCTAGCGAAAGCGGGTTGTTGGGAGCAAAGTAGAATTTTCAGCACCTTTTGGAGACGCTATGGCCCGCCGGGGGCATGTGTGCTAACCTTCGGCCATTATTGGCTCCTCGCTCCGGTCGGCAAGGCCGGGGCCGCTCAGTCCGGGAGGAGGACTAGATGAGACAGTACGAAACAATGGTTTTGTTGTCCCCGGAACTCACCGAAGAAACCGTGGAAGAGAAAATTTCCGGTTTCGAGAAGAAGGTGACGGAAGGGGGCGGAGAAGTATTGAACGTGGATCGATGGGGCAAGAAGCGCCTCGCCTACCCAATCAACCGCCAGCGTCACGGCATCTATTTCATCGTCAGCTATCATTCAGAACCAGGGGTCGTCACGGATATCGAGCGCGATATGCGCATCGATGAAGAGACGTGGCGCTATATGACGGTGCGAATAGACGAAGCCCTCCTGAGAAAGCTGGAGAAAAACGCAAAAAGCGCGGCCGCCAGGGAAAGAGAGGGGGCTTCGGAAGGTAGAGACGGTGATTCTCCGAGGCGATCCGAGTCCGCCTCGTCGCGTGCTCCTAAATCGTAGGGATATCGTTATGGCCCAAATGAATTCCGTTTATCTTCGTGGCAACATGACGCGCGATCCTGAAAAGCGGTTTTTGCCCTCCGGCAATTCCGTGGTTTCTTTCGGTTTCGCGGTCAATCGGCGGTATCGCAGTGGAGATGATTGGAAAGAAGATACATGCTTCGTGGACGTGGTTGTCTTTGGACGGCAAGGCGATTGGGTGATGGAGCAGGCGGGAAAGGGCAGCCCGCTCGTTGTGGAAGGTCGTTTGAGTTTCCGCTCATGGGAAGCCCAGGATGGCTCGAGGCGAAGCAAGCATGAGGTTGTGGCGAATAACATTCATTTCATCTCCCGCCGAGACGAGACGACGGGAGGAGGCGGGTCGGGAAGAGCGGAGTCTTACGCGCCGCCGCCCCAGGACTCACCCATGATGGACGACGACATACCATTTTGAGACCAAAATTTGCTTGTCAGTTTAGGAGATAGACATGGCGCTTGTTCCTCGCGGATTTGGCGATAAGAGAAAAAGGAAAAAAAAGCGTTTTCAACGCAAGAAAATATGCCGCTTCACGGCGGATGGTGTGGCTTACATCGACTACAAGGACGTCAAAACACTTCGAAACATGGTGAGTGAGCGGGGAAAAATCATTCCCCGCCGCGTGACCGGCACGTCTGCCCGCTTTCAGCGGCAGTTGACGGCGGCGATTAAGCGCGCGCGCTATATGGCGTTGATGCCCTACACTGTAGACCATTCATAAGTCGGAGATATCGAACGATGCGCTTGATATTGCGTAAGGATGTAGAGCATCTCGGAGAAGTGGGAGATGTCGTCGAAGTAGCCGATGGCTATGGACTCAACTTTCTCATCCCGAAGGGTCTGGCCCTGCATGCTACGGCGAGCACGGTGCGCGCGACGCAGCACGAGCAGCGGTTGCGGGAGGCGCAAATCCATGCGGCGAAACGGGGCGCGCAGGATTTTGCGGGCGAATTCTCAGGGGTCGACGTCGAGTTCTCGATGCGTGTCGGTGCAGACGGCAGGCTGTTCGGCTCGGTGACCAATCGGATGATCGAGGATGCCTTGAAGGAAAAGGGCCTCTCGGTGGACCGAAGGAAAATTCTTTTGGACGAGCCGATCAAAAAGGTGGGAACTTATGACGTCGCCATCAGGCTGCATCAAGAGGTGAGGGCGTCTGTTCAGGTAAAAGTGGCGCCTGATGAAGCATCGCTGGAGGCTCAGGCTGAAGCTGAAGAAGCGGCTGCGCTCAAGGCGGAAGAGGCCGAAGAGGCTGCGGATGAAGTTCCGGCAGAAGCAGAAACGGCAACAGAGGCAACCGATGCCGTCGCAGAGGATGAGCCGGATGAGAACCCCGGCGCCGAAGGCGAAAAAGAGAACCCCGAATAGCGATTCGCATACTCGGTCGATTCCTGGCGCGTAGTGGTAATACTCGCTATATCAGATAGATAGAAGAGGCGGGCGGATGTCTCCGCCCCTTTTCTTTCCTGGATTTGGAAATCACGTTTTCTGGTATTTTGATCTTGGCTCCATCTGATGTAATCTAATGACCACGCCCGTTCTTTCCACTTTGTAACCTTTGGAGTCTGGAAGTGGAAATGCCCGCTCGTGACGAGCGGTCCGGGCAGCCGGGCCACCTTCCCCCACAAAACATAGAAGCCGAGCAGCGCGTTCTGGGAGCTTTACTGCTCGATGGCGCGATGGTTCCGCCCGTCATGGAGGTGTTGCGGCCGGAGCATTTCTACCGCATGAGCCATCGTGTGATTTACGAGGGCATGCTCCGGCTTTTCGAGCAATCAGAGCCCATCGACCTCCTTACCCTGGCCGATGTCCTGAAAAAGGCAGGAACGCTCGATACCGCGGGCGGGCCCGAATATATCGCGCGTTTGGCGGACGATGTCTCCAGCGCCAGGCGTGCCGAGACCTATGCGAAACTCATCAGGAACATGGCAATACTCAGGGAATTGATCCACACGTCGAACGCCATCGCGCAGAGAGCATTCGTGGGCGAGGAGGATATCGATACCCTCGTGGACGATGCCGAGCGCGCTATGCTGGAGGTCTCCTCAGGCCGTTACCAGAAAAGCGTCGAGGGAATGCGGGACATCATTAAGCATACGTTTCCCTACCTGGAGGAACTTTACGATCGCAAGGAGTTGGTCACCGGAGTGCCTACGGGATTCTCGGACCTGGATAAATTGACGAGTGGCTTACAGCCCGGGGAGTTGGTCATCATCGCCGGTCGTCCCAGCATGGGCAAGACGGCGTTCGCTCTGTGCATCGCTGAATACGCCGCGTTGTCCTCAAAAACAGCCACGGCGATATTCAGCATCGAGATGAGTGCGCGCGCATTGGCAATTCGCATGATGTGCGGACGCGCCATGGTGAATTCCAGGCAGCTTCAGAGCGGCTATATGCCTTCTCAAAAATGGCCGGATTTGATTCGGAGCGCGGGCGAACTCTCGGACGCTTCCATTTATGTGGACGATGCGACGGATTTATCCGTGTTCGACATCCGGGCGAAATGTCGTCGCATTCAGGCGGATCAAGGCCTCGGCCTCGTGGTGGTCGATTATCTCCAACTCGTGCACCATAGGGGCCGTTCGATGGAGAATCGCCAGCGGGAGATCAGTGAGATATCCCGGGGACTGAAAAGCCTGGCGAAAGAACTCGATGTTCCGGTCGTGGCCCTCAGCCAGCTATCGAGGGCGGTGGAATCCAGAGAGGGCAAGCGCCCCAACTTGGCCGATTTGCGTGAGTCCGGCTCGATAGAACAGGATGCGGATGTCGTGGCCATGCTGTACCGTGAGGAGTATTACGACCCAAAGCCTGAAAACAAGGGTCTTGCAACCGTCATACTCGCCAAGCAGCGCAACGGGCCGACCGGGGAACTGGACCTCAAATTTTTCCCGGACTATGCGCGGTTCGTGAACCTGGACGCATACCATGAGGGCGCGACTGTATCCTCGGAATATGCCGAACCCGGCTACCCGGAGGGAGAAGAAACGCCGTTCTAGCGGCGAAATAGCGAAGATGTCTCCAAAAAGGGGTCTTCTTTTTTGAGCGAACATTTGCTTCCGTCCGGATATCGCAACGCCGTTTTCATCGATCTGGACATCCTGATTCGAAATTATCAAAATTTGACGAGTCCGCTTCTCTCCCGGGAACCGTTCGCCGTCGTGAAAGCGGAAGGCTACGGACACGGGGGCGTAGAAGTCGCTCGCGCCATATATGAGGCGGGCGCCAGGTGGTTCGGGGTGGCGGCGGTCGCAGAGGCGGAGACGCTTCGGGCCGCTGGTGCTTTCGGGGCGGGGAGCGAATTTGCCGATGCGCGCATATTGGTGATGAGCGATACATTGGCGTATAACGCGAAAAGGTTGCTCGAGGCGGATTGTGACGCCACTGTCTGGCATATGGAGCAGATTGAAGGCCTAGAGAGCGCGGCGAGAGGAGTGGGCAAAAAAGCGAGAGTCCACGTGAAAGTGGATTCGGGGATGGGACGTTTGGGATTGCGCCCGGCGGAAGCCGTCGATTTCATCGAAAGCGTTTCCCGAAAGGAGAATATCGAGATTGCAGGGCTGATGAGCCATCTCGCACGGGCGGACGAAGAAGAAGGAGAGATTGCGACGGGCGGACAGATTCGCGAGATGGAAGCGCTGATCCATACGCTAAGGGAGAAGAGTCTGCTTCCCCCCCATGTCCACATGGCGAACAGCGCGGGATTTCTGAATTATCCCCACGCGCCCGGCAACCTGGTGCGTCTGGGTATTGCGCTTTATGGCTCATCGCCTCAGTTTTCAGGAAAGGTGGCCCTCAAATCCGCCATGAGGTGGGTGGCGAGGGTGTTGCAGGTGAAAAAAATAGATGCGGGCCGGCCCATCGGATATGGCGGAACGTATGAGAGAAATTCTCCCGGGCGAATCGCGATGGTGGCGACGGGGTATGGAGATGGATATCCGCGCATCCTCTCGAACCGGGCGGATGCGCTGGTTGGCGGCGTGCGGGTTCCCGTGGCGGGGCGCGTATCCATGGACATGCTGGCGCTCGATGTGTCGAAAATCGAAAGCGTCGCGCCCGGGGACGAGGTTGTCCTCCTGGGGGAGCAGGGTGACGGGGCCGTCAGTTGCGAGGAGATGGCGGACAGGGCCGAAACGATTCCCTATGAGATCATGTGTGGAGTGGGCTCCCGTGTCCCGAGAATCTACCTGCGGGATAATCGGGTGAGCCATGTGCGCAAATTCTAGCGCATTTTTGTTTTCCCGAGGCGAGAGTGGCCGTGGCGAAGATTGAATACAAGGCGATAGCAAAGAGTTTTGGCGAGAACCATGTGTTGCGCGGCGTGGATTTTCAGGTTCCGAGCGGGCGCATCACGGCCATCATCGGGCGAAGCGGGGAAGGCAAAAGCGTCTTGTTGAAGCATTCGTTGGGTCTTTTGCACCCCGACAGTGGAGAAATTCTGGTAGATGGCGCCGATATTTCAAAATTGCGCGGAACAGAACTCAACAAGGCGCGCTCGAAGTTCGGGATGCTCTTTCAGGGAGCAGCCTTGTTCGATTCGATGACGGTGGAAGAGAATGTGGCGTTCCCGTTGGTGGAGCACTCTCGTTTCACGCGCTCGGAAATATCGGGGCGTGTGAAGGAAACCTTGCATCTCGTTGGGCTCGACGGGGTAGAGTCGAGGATGCCTTCCCAATTATCGGGCGGAATGAAGAAGCGCGTGGGGCTGGCGAGAGCGATTATCCGTGAGCCTGAAATCATTTTGTATGATGAACCCACAACGGGACTCGACCCGATACTCACCGACTCCATCCACCGCCTGATCATTCGAATGCAGGAAGTGTTGCAGGTGACAACCCTGATGATAAGCCACGATGTGGAAAAGGTGCTCGGGTTCGCGCACTATATCGGGATGCTGCACGGGGGCAGGATGATATTCGCCGGAGAACCGGATGAAATCAGGTCCACGGAAGACCCTCTCGTGCGGCAGTTCCTCGCAGGCAGTTCCGAGGGGCCCATAGAAGTCCTGTGAATACGTCCCTGCAATTTTTCATCACCGCTCGGGACGCGAAGAGCAAAGCCCGCACGGGTCGTCTCGCGCTTTCGCACGGCGAGGTGGAGACGCCCGCCTTCATGGCCGTCGGCACCCAGGCGACCGTCAAGACTTTGGCGCCTGAGGATTTATTATCCGCAGGCTGCCGGATTATTCTCGCCAATGCGTATCATTTGTCTCTGAGACCAGGAGATGAGGTTATCGCCGGGCTGGGCGGGCTCCATCGGTTCATGGGCTGGGACGGCCCGATTCTCACCGATAGCGGCGGATACCAGCTTTTCAGCCTGGCCCCGCTCGCCAGGATATCTGATGAAGGAATCGACTTTCAAAGCCACCTCGACGGCGCGCGGATGATGCTCACGCCCGAGCGCGCCGTTCAGGTTCAGGAAAATTTAGGTCCCGACATCGCCATGGTGCTCGATGAGCCCCTGGGTTTTCCCCATACGCGCGATGAAGCCCGCCAGGCCCTGGCGCGAACGACCCTTTGGGCGCAAAGAGCCAAAGAGGCGCACACCCTTGGGAGTCAAGCGCTTTTCGCTATTGTCCAGGGCGGAGGTTTTGAGGATTTAAGGGAGTTGAGCGCCAAGGAACTGGTGGCGCTCGATTTTCCGGGCTACGCGGTCGGCGGTCTTTGCCTGGGAGAGACGAAGGTGGAGACCGCCTCTCTTCTCGATGCGGCCACGGATGTTTTGCCGCTTCATAAGCCGCGCTACGTCATGGGAATGGGTACGCCGGCGGATTTGATTCGCGGCGTCTTGAGGGGTGCGGATATGTTCGATTGCGTCATGCCGACCCGCCATGCGAGGCGCGGGAATCTTTTTTCATGGAGCGGGAGGCTCTCCATCAAAAATGCGTCGCACACCGAGGCCCCCGGGCCGATCGATCCGGATTGCGGGTGCCCTGTGTGCCGCAAAGGTTATAGCCGCGCATACCTGAGGCATTTGTTCCAGGCGGGAGAAACCCTGGGGCTACGCCTCATGACGATTCACAATCTTTATTTTTATCAGGATTTGCTCGCCCAGGCGCGAAAAGCAATCAACGAGGGCCGTTTCTCCTCCTGGGCGGAGGAGCAACTCGCAGGACCCCTGGGCCGGGACCCGGAAGGACCTCCGGGTGGTGGTGGGGTGCGCCGGGATCGTTCGGGACGCTTTGTTTCCGGGCTTTCCGCCAAAGAATAAGAGACTGATTCTTAATGCCTTTGCTTGACAAGGAGTGGGGGCTTTGTTACGAAGCCTTGGCTACGTTGCCCGACGGAGCGCCTTTTTCATGGAGATATAGAGAATGTTGGATTCTTTAGCGGCATGGTTGGCCGATTCTTCTGTTGCGTACGCCATGGCTCCTCCTTCCGGCGGCGGCGGTGGCTCACCCAGTTTCTTGATTCAGTTGGCGCCGTTCCTGATGATTTTCGCCATCATTTATTTCATCATGATCAGGCCCCAGCAAAAAAAACAGCAGGAAATTCGCAGGATGCAAGAGGCTCTCAAGCCTGGAGATCAGGTCGTCGCGAGTGGAATTCTGGGTGAAGTGGCGAGAATCAAGGACGATATCATCACGCTGAAAGTGGATGAAAACATGCGTATTCGCGTACAAAGGTCTTTTGTGACGATTACCTCTTCGAGCGCGAGTGCGGAGAAGAACAAGGCTCCCCAGAAAGAAAAACCAGAAAAGCAAAAGTGAAATCATTTTGCCTTTACCCGGTGAAATGATTTATGAGACGGGTGGAACCGAACCACCCGGCGTAAGGAGAGTTCCATGAGGGGTGCAAGTTGGCGGGCAGGTTTGATAGCAATCGTAATAGCCGTTTCCGCGTTTTATCTGATCCCTCCGGACGAGCGCATCAATCTCGGGCTTGATTTGCAGGGCGGGATTCATCTGGTTCTCGAGGTGCAATCCGAAAAAGCGGTGGAATCGAAAATGAGCCGCTATTTCACGGAGTTGCGCAACCGCCTTTCCATAGACGACATACGCACCCGAACCTTCAAGCGCGACGGGCTGAGGCTGAGCGTAGCGCTTCATCGTCCCGCCGACAGGGGGCGCTTCCTCACGATGATGCAGAGTTACCCGGACCTCACCCTGGAGAGGGAAGAGGGGACCCCGCCGAGTTTCGTATATTTCCTGGCGCAACAACAGGTGGAGCGCACGAAAGAGCAATCCATCATTCAGGCGCTCGAGACGATACGGAATCGCATCGATCAGTTCGGCGTGCGCGAGCCCACGCTTCAGCGCCAGGGAGAGCGGCGGATTATCATCCAGCTCCCCGGAGTGGAGGATCCTTCCCGGGCGAAGTCTCTCATCGGGAAAACGGCGCTCCTGGAGTTCAAGATGGTGGATAGCAGCGCGAATGTCTCCCGTGCGCAGGAAAGCGGCCGCGCGCCCGAGGGCCTGGATTTGTTGTATGAGGTAACGAGAGACAGGCAGACGGGCGAGGTGGTTCAACGCACACCCTTGCTGGTGAAGAGAGAAGCCGCCTTGACAGGGGACAACCTGACCGATGCGCGCGTGGAAATCGGAGATCGCTTCAACCAGTCCTACGTGGCCATCGCGTTCGATTCCGTGGGTGCGGATTCGTTCGATCGCCTCACGGCGGCCAACGTGGGCAGGCGCCTCGCCATCGTGCTGGATGGCGTCGTCTACAGCGCGCCTACGATTCAGGAGCGAATCAGCCAGGGCAGGGCGCAGATAACGGGAAGTTTCACGCTTGAAGAAGCGACGGATCTGGCGATAGCCCTGAGAGCGGGGGCGCTTCCCGCCCCGGTGGAAGTTCTGGAAGAAAGAAACGTCGGGCCATCGCTGGGTGCGGATTCCGTGCGCCAGGGCCTCATCAGCATTATCGTCGGCTTCATTCTCGTTTTGATATTCATGGCCATCTACTACAAGTTGAGCGGTGCCGTGGCCATCATGGCGCTTCTTTTCAATCTCCTGATACTCATGGGAGCGCTCGGGTTCTTCGGCGCCACGCTGACCCTGCCGGGAATCGCCGGCATCGTGCTGACGGTCGGTATGGCGGTGGACGCCAACGTTCTGATTTTCGAGCGAATCAGAGAAGAGTTGCGCCTGGGAAAAACCATTCGCTCCGCCATCGATTCTGGTTACGGGAAAGCCTTCCTCACGATTCTGGACGCGAATATAACGACGCTCATCGCCGCGCTGGTGCTCCTGCAATTCGGGACGGGACCCATCAAGGGATTCGCCGTCACCCTCAGCATCGGCATCGTGGCGAGTATGTTCACCGCGATTTTCGTCACCAGATTTGTCTATGATTTCTTCTTGTTCCGAACCGACGTGAGGAGTTTGAGCATATAATGGAGATTATCCGGCCAGACGCATCATTTGACATTATCGGCAAAACCAAACTCTTCGTCGGTATTTCCACCGCGGTCGTCGTGGTGTCCCTTCTCCTGCTCCTCACCAAAGGGATAAATTACGGCATCGATTTCACCGGAGGAACGCTGGTTCAGGTGCAGTTCAAAGACGCCAGACCGATTGGCGATATTCGCAGCGCCGTCGGGGGACTTTCTTTGGGCGATACGGTCATCCAGAATTTCGGTTCCGACAGAGAGTTTCTGATTCGCGTGGAGAAAAGCTCGGGCAACATCAAGGGGGTCGAATCCCTCGTGAAAATCGCGCTTATCAAAAAATTCGGAAAAGATGCGTTCGAGATGAGACGAACCGAAATGGTGGGCCCCAAAGTGGGTGCGGACTTGCGCCAGAAGGCGCTCAGCAGCATGCTGTTCGCCCTCATCGGCATCCTGCTTTACATCAGTTTCAGGTTTCAGTTTCGCCAGGCGATTGCCTCGGTCGTGGCGCTTTTGCACGACGTCGTCATCACGCTCGGCGTCTTCGCCTTGTCCGGCAAGGAATTTTCCCTCCCGATAGTGGCGGCTGTTCTGACGATCATCGGTTATTCGCTGAACGACACCATCGTCGTGTTCGACCGTATCCGCGAAAATACGCGCGCTTCGAGGCGCGCCGAGTTTTCAGGACTCGTCAATAAATCCATCAACCAGACCCTTTCCCGCACGCTGCTTACCTCCGGAACGACGCTGGTCGCCGTGCTGGTGTTCCTCTTCCTGGGGGGCGACGTGATTTCCGACGTGGCGTTTGCGCTTGCTATAGGCATCGTGGCCGGTACGTACTCTTCTATTTACGTGGCGAGTCCCATCCTGCTGGCATGGCCCGAGACGGCGCGCCGCGGCTCCAGAAGAAAGAAAAGCTCTGCGGCCAAAGCCTGAATATCTCGGGATAGAGTAGGTCGTCTCGAATGAGGAGGGCTGTTGTTCACGGGTGCTCAGTTCGTGATACGCCTCGCGGTAGAACATCGATTTCAGGGCATATTATCCAGCACTTTACAGTTTAAAGTTCAGGAATTACATTAAGAATTGCGTTGCGCGCGCACCCGCAGCCGCAAGGCGTTCAGGCGAATGAATCCTTCCGCGTCTTTTTGAGAATACACCGTGTCTTCCTCGAAGGTGGCGAGGTCGGGGCGGTAGAGGGTCATATCCTCGGGCGCTTTTCTGCCCACGACGCTGCAAGCGCCCTTGTAGAGTTTCATCCTGGCGGAGCCGCAAACCGGTTCCGCCGCGCGATCGATGGCGGATTGCAGGAATTCCCGCTCGGGCGCAAACCAGAAACCGTTGTAGACGAGTTGCGCGTACTTGGGGATCAGGGAATCGCGCAATTGCATGACTTCCCTGTCCATCGTGAGGGATTCCACGGCCCGGCGCGCCGCGTGAAGAACCGTGCCTGCGGGCGTCTCGTACACGCCTCTGCTCTTCATGCCCACGAAGCGATTTTCCACCAAATCCACCCGGCCCACGCTGTGGGCGCCCGCCAGGGCGTTTAGTTGCTCCATCATGGCGACCGGCGAGAGAGCCTCTCCGTTTAAGGCCACGGGATCACCCTCCTCGAACTCGATTTCGACGTATTCGGGCGTATCGGGCGCTTTTTCGGGCGATGCGCTCAAGACGTACATATCCGCAGGCGGCTCCGCCCAGGGGTCTTCCAGAACTCCGCCCTCGAAACTGATGTGCAGTAGGTTTCTGTCCATCGAATAGGGTTTTTCCGCCGTAACGGGTATCGGTATGCCGTGTCTTTCTGCATAGGCGATGAGGTGGGAGCGCCCCCCGAAGTCCCAGTCGCGCCAGGGCGCGATGATGGTGACGTCCGGGTCGATGGAAGCATAGGTCAACTCGAAGCGCACCTGGTCGTTTCCCTTGCCCGTCGCGCCGTGGGCGACGGCGTCGCCCCCCGTTTTCTTGAGCACGTCCATGTGGCCTTTCGCGATGAGAGGCCTGGCGATGGACGTCCCCAGAAGGTAGGCGCCCTCATAGACGGCGCCGGCGCGCAGCATCGGGAAGATGTAGTCTCGCGCGAATTCTTCTCTCAAATCCAGAACGTGGCAGGACTCCGCACCCGTGGCCAACGCCTTTTCCTCCAAGCCGTCGAGTTCGCCGGCACCCTGGCCGACGTCCGCCGCGTAGGCCACGACGGGGCATTCATATTGTTCTTTAATCCACTTGAGCATGACGGAGGTATCCAGCCCCCCTGAGTAGGCGAGGACGACTCGGCTCGGCTTAGGCGCCATTACTTCCTCCGGCTAGAATTTGAAGGAGAATCTTCTGTGCGTGGAGTCGATTCCCGGCTTGCGTGAAAACGACGCTCCTCGGGCCGTCCATGACATTCGCCGTCACTTCTTCCCCCCTGTGCGCGGGGAGACAGTGCATGAAAACGGCGTCTTTATTCGCATGTCGAAATGCTTCTTCGTTCACCTGGTACGGGGCCAGAACTTTCTGGCGGCGCTCGTTCTCCTCTTCCTGGCCCATGGAAGTCCACACGTCCGTATACACGGCGTCGGCCCCGGCGCATGCTTCTTCTACGTCTTCGGTAATCTTGATTCGCGCGTTCGATTCCCGCTCTGAACCCCGGGCTTGCTCCAGAATTCGGGGGTCTGGCCAAAACCCTTTGGGACATGCCGCGCTGATGTCCACCCCGACCAACGCGCCCACGATCAGCAGAGAATGCAACACGTTGTTCCCGTCTCCCAGGTAGGCGAGCTTCAAGTTCTCCAAGGTGCCGAAGTGTTCTCGCATCGTCAGAAAATCAGCGAGGGCCTGGCAGGGGTGGTGAAGGTCCGTCAGGCCGTTGATGACGGGAACACACGCATTGGCGGCGATCTCCTCCACGCGCGCGTGCGCATAGGTTCTGACGATAATGCCGTCCACATACTCACTCAGAACCCTGGCGCTGTCTGCGGGGGTTTCCCCCCGGGCGATTTGCGTGTCGTTCGGAGCCAGGAAAATAGAGTTCGCGCCCAGTTGCGAGAGACCCGCCTCGAAAGAAACCCTCGTTCTCGTGGAGTGCTTTTCGAAAACAAGCGCAAAATTCTTTCCCGCCAACGCAGGGCGCAGTATCCCCCGGGCCGTTTCTTTTTTCTGGACGAGCGCCTCTTCTATGAGCCCGAGCGTTTGCGCGGCGCTCAGTTCATCGCCGGTGAGGTAGTCGCGTTTTGTCATTTCACCAAATCCGCGAGGGCGTCATCCAGGAAATTCATCAGCTTGTCGATCATCTCTTTTTCCACGACGAGGGGAGGGATGAGCCGGATGACCTTCTGGACGGCCACGTTGAGCAAAAAACCGGCCTCGAGCCCCTTGGTGACGATGGAAGTAGCGTCCACGTCCACCTCGCAGCCGATGATCAACCCCTTGCCCCTGATCTCCTTGATGATGGAATGGCGCGCCGCCAAATCCTCGAGACCTGCGGTGGCGTACGCTCCCATTTCCTCGACGTGCGCTAAGAAGCCGGGCGCGGTGATGGCGTCCATCGCGGCGCACCCCGCGGCGGTGGCCAGGGGATTGCCCCCGAACGTCGCCGCGTGATCGCCCGGCTCGAACGCCATGGCCTTGTCCGAGGCGACCAGCGCGCCGATGGCGGTTCCGCCCGCCAGGGCCTTCGCCAGGCTCATGGCGTCCGGCGCCACGCCCTCGTGCTCATACGCCCAGAGTTTGCCCGTCCTGCCCAGGCCGACCTGCACCTCGTCGAAGAGCAGGAGCAGGTCGTTCGCGTCGCAAATCTCCCTCAAACCCTTCAGATAGCCATCGGGCGGCACGTTCACGCCCCCCTCGCCCTGAATGGGCTCCACCATGATGGCGCAGGTTTGCTCCGAAACCGAAGCGGCCACGGACTCCACGTCGCCGAAGGGCACGTAGCGGAATCCGGGCAGCAGCGGCTTGAACGCCCCGTGAAATTTCGTCTGGCCCGTGGCGGTGAGCGAAGCCATCGTGCGGCCGTGAAAGCTCATGTCGAAACTCAGTATTTCGTGCCTGCCTTCCCCGTATTTTTTGTACGAGTATTTTCTGGCGAGCTTCAGCGCCGCTTCCACGGCCTCCGTGCCGCTGTTGCAGAAAAAAACCTTATCGCCGAAAGAGAGCCGGTTGAGTCTTTTCGCCAACTCGATTTGGGGCTCGATATGGTAGAGATTCGAGACGTGAATCAGTTTCCCGGCCTGATCCCTGATGGCGGCCACCACGCCGGGGTGGCAATGCCCGAGGTTGCAGACGGCGAGGCCGGATACGAAATCCAGATATTCTTTTCCGTCCGCATCCCAGACGCGGCAGCCTTCGCCACGGACCAAAGCGATGGGGTAACGTCCGTACGTGGGGGCTACGTGTAGTTCGGCGTCCGAGATCAGTGTGGAATTGTCCATGCTTTTCCCCAAAAATGAAGCTATCTGACGATTTGCGTGCCCACGCCTTCTTTCGTGAACACTTCGAGTAAAACCGCATGAGGCACCCTGCCGTCCACGATGTGGGTTTTCGTCACGCTCGATGCGAGGGCGTCCAGACAGGCGTCTACTTTCGGAATCATTCCGCCGGTGATGATTTTCTCGTCTTTCAATTTACCGACCTCATCGCGCTTCACGGTGCTGATGAGGTTTTCGCTTTTGTCCAGAATGCCGGGCACGTCCGTCAAGAGTATGAATTTTTCCGCATGGAGCGCTCCGGCGATGGCGCCGGCGGCCGAATCGGCGTTGATGTTGTAAATGTTGCCGTCCTTCCCGACACCCAAAGGAGCGATGACGGGGATGAACCCGCCCTCCGTGAGGTGGTGAATAATGTCGGGCCGTATGGCAAGGACCTCGCCGACACGCCCCAGGTCGTACTCCACGTCTTCTCCGCCCGGTCCTTTTCTGCTCATGGTCAGTTTCTTGGCCGTCGTGAGGCCGGCGTCGGAGCCGGAAAGACCCACGGCGTTTCCCCCGTGCCGGTTGATGAGCCTCACGATGCTTTTGTTCGTGGAGCCGGAAAGCACCATCTCCACCACGCCGACCGTCTCCTCGTCCGTCACTCTGAGGCCTTCGATGAATTCGCTGGTTTTGCCGATTTTCTTGAGGGTCTCGCCGATTTGCGGGCCGCCGCCATGAACGACTACCACGTTGATCCCCACATACTTGAGCAACACGATATCCTGGGCGAACGGGGCGTGGAGCTCCGGCTGCACCTGGGCGGCTCCGCCGTATTTGACGACGATGGTCTTGCCCGCAAACTGTTGGATATAGGGCAGCGCTTCAACCAGTGTCGCCGCTCTGTCTCTTGCTTCCATGCGAAAACCTTCAAAAAGAAAGAAAAAAGTACGGGTTTCTCGTCACAAGTCGAGAAATATACACTCCCCTGCGGTTTCGAGCCAAGGGGGAGGGAGAGAAGGTTTAGAGAATATAACGGCTTAAGTCAATATCTTCGACGATATCGCTGAGGCGTTCGCGCACGTAGGCGGCGTCGATCTTCACGTTTTCCCCGGACATCTCCGGCGCCTGGAAGGAAATTTCCTCGAGGAGCCGCTCCATGATGGTGTGCAGTCTTCTGGCCCCGATGTTCTCGGTCTGCTCATTGATGCGGAAGGCGAAATTGGCCACTTCCTCTACGGCGTCTTCCTCGAAAGTAATGGTGACGCCCTCCGTCGCCAGGAGAGCGGGGTATTGCCGCACCAGCGCATTCTCGGGTTCCTGGAGTATGCGGATGAAATCACCGCGGTCCAGGGAGTTCAATTCCACGCGGATGGGGAACCGGCCCTGCAACTCGGGCAGAAGGTCCGATGGTTTGGCGATGTGGAACGCTCCCGCCGCAATGAACAGGATATGGTCTGTCTTTACGGGGCCATATTTGGTCTGTACGGTGGAGCCCTCCACGATGGGAAGCAGGTCTCTTTGCACGCCTTCGCGCGAGACGTCGGGGCCGCCGCGTCCGTTGTTTTGAGAAGCGACCTTGTCGATTTCATCGAGAAACACGATGCCGGATTGCTCCGTGCGTTCAATCGCCTCGGTGTTGAGGCTGTCGGGGTCGATGAGTTTGTCCGCCTCCTCCTGGGCGAGGAATGCAAAGGCCTCCGGCACATTCATGCGCCTGCTCTTGGAGCCCTGGGGCATGAAGTTTCCCATGATTTCCTTCATGTTGATGCCCATTTGCTCCATGTCGTTCCCGCCCATGAAGTGAATTTCGGGGCCTTTGTCCGCCACTTCCAGTTCCACTTCCCGGTCGTCGAGTTTGCCCTCGAGCAGCAGGGCGCGAAATTTTTCCCGTGTGCGCTGGTAGCTTTCCTCGCCGAGCGGGTCCTTGGATTGACCGCGTTCGTCCATTGCGCCGAATCCGGGGGGATGCGGCAAAAGCATGTCCAGGAGGCGCTCTTCGGCCAGTTCCTGGGCTTTGTTCTTGTTGATCTCGCGCTGTTCTTCCTGAAGGATGTTTCGCGCCAGCTCGACGAGGTCTCGAATCATGCTCTCGACGTCGCGGCCCACGTAGCCCACTTCCGTGAACTTGCTGGCTTCGACCTTGATGAAGGGGCTTTTCGTGAGCTTGGCCAGGCGTCTTGCGATCTCGGTCTTCCCCACGCCGGTGGGGCCTATCATGATGATGTTCTTGGGCGCTACGTCCTCCGCCATCTCGGGCGGCAGTTGCTGTCTGCGCCAGCGGTTTCTGAGCGCAATCGCCACCGCTCTTTTGGCGTCTTGCTGGCCGATGACGTATCTGTCGAGTTCCTCGACGATTCGTGCGGGTGTGAGGTTTTCCATCAAAGCACTTCCACTGAAATGTTCTTGTTGGTGTAGATGCAGATGTCCGCTGCGATTTCCAGAGAATTCCTTACGATTTCATCGGCGCCGAGGTCGGGCTCCAGACTCAGTATGCCTCGCGCGGCGGCGGTCGCCATGGGTCCGCCGCTGCCGATTCCGAGTACGCCGTCATCCGGCTCGATGATGTCGCCCGTGCCGGAAAGAATGAGCGAGGTTTCCTTGTCCGCCACCGCCAGAAGGGCTTCCAGACGGCGCAGGACCCTGTCCGTCCTCCAGTCTTTGCCCATCTCCACGGCGGCGCGCGACAAGTTTCCCCGGTATTCTTCGAGTTTCCCCTCGAATCGCTCGAACAGGGCGATGGCGTCCGAAGCCGAACCCGCAAAACCGGCGAGCACTTTCCCGTTGCCGAGCTTGCGGATTTTCACGGCTCCGTGTTTTACGGCCGCGTCCCCCATGGTGACCTGCCCATCTCCCCCCAAGGCCGTTTGGCCTTTGTAGCGCAGCGTGAGAATCGTGGTCGAGCGAATGATTTTACCCGGCGTCGTCATTGGTCATCCTCGTTTGCGTTTTCATCTTCGCCCTGGGGTGCGCGTCGTCATACACGGCGCGCAGATGAGAGAAGTCCACCTGCGTGTATCTTTGTGTCGTGGATAGGCTCGCGTGCCCCAAAAGTTCCTGAATCGATCTCAGGTCGGCCTCCTGGCTCTCCAGCAAATGCGTCGCCGCCGTATGGCGAAGGGCATGAGGTGTGAAATGATAGCTGAAACCGCCTTTTTTTTCATACGCGCGGAAGATGGAGCGCACGAAGGCCGGAGAAATCCTTTTGTTTCGCTTGCTGATGAAAAGAGGCGAATCCTCGAGTGGGTCCATTTCCATTTGCGCGAGGTGGCCGGCTACGGCTTTGGCCGCCTCTTTCGTGATGGGAACGATTCTCTCTTTTCTTCCTTTTCCGCGAACGCGGATGAGCCTTTCCCCCATGTTCAAATCAGCGCGGTTCAACCCCGTCAATTCGCTGACCCGCAAGCCCGAGCCGTAAAGAAGCTCGAAAATCGCCTTGTCCCTGAGGCCTTCGGGGGTCGAGGTGTCGGGCATCTCCATGAGGCGAACGGCGTCGTCGACGGGCAAGAAGGTGGGCAAGGGCCTTTTTTCCTTGGGGGAGGGCACTTCAGCCGCCGGGTCGGCGAGGGAGAAACCCTCTTGCCTTAAAAAGCGAAAGAGGCTGCGTATGCTCGACAAATGTCGATTTACAGTCGTTGCGGAGGTTCCCCTGCGGTACAGAAAGCCGAGATAGCCACGGATGGCCAAAGAGTCGATTTCGTCCAGCGGAACAGGCTTCTGCGCCCAGTCGGCGAGAAACGCATCGAAGTCTTTCAAGTCCGCCGCGTAGGCGCGAATCGTGTGCTCGGAACTGTCGCGCTCATCGCGCAGATGCGCTTCGAACCATTCCCGAGCCTCGCTCAGGCTGTTTGTGATGCGAGCGTGTTTCGCCATTGCTCCAAATCCTTGATGGCGCGATTGGTGACGTGCCTTTTCCTGAACTTTTTGGGGACTCGTTTTTCCAGGGGCGGGAAAAGGCCGAAGTTGATGTTCATGGGCTGGAAATTTCTCGGATTCGCTTCGATGATGTAGCGGTTCAAAGCGCCGAGCGCCGTTGTGGGGGGCGGGGGAACGACCGGTTCTCCCTGGATGGTGGCGACCGCGTTGATTCCCGCGAGGAGGCCGATGGCGGCCGATTCGAGGTACCCTTCGACGCCGGTGAGCTGGCCCGCCATGAAGATATGCGGGTGACGCTTGAGTTGCAAGGTAATCCGCAGCAGGCGCGGCGCGTTGATGTAGGTGTTCCGGTGCAGGCTGCCGTAGCGCAAAAAGCGCGCGTTCTCAAGAGCGGGAAGCGTCGAGAAAATGCGCTTTTGCTCCGGGTAGCGCAGCCTGGTCTGAAAGCCCACCATCGAGAAGTAATCTCCCGTTAAATCCTCGCGCCTGAGTTGAGCGACCGCGCTGTATGTTTCTCCCGTTTCGGGGTGTTCCAGACCCACGGGCTTCATCGGCCCGAATGCCAGGGTATCTTTTCCGCGAGCGGCCATTTCTTCGAGGGGGAGGCACCCTTCGAAGTAGATCGCGCGTTCGAATTCACGGAGAGGTATTTTCTCGCCGGCCAGGAGATACTCGACGAATTCATAGTACTCCGATTCGTTGAGCCCCAAGTTGAGATAGTCGCCCTCGCCGCCTTCCTCGTTGCCCTTTCCGTAGCGCGAGCCCATGAACGCCACCGACATGTCGATGCTGTCCGCGTGCAGGATGGGCGAAATGGCATCATAGAAATACAGATACTTGCCTTGCGTCAGGCGGGCGATTTCTGCGGAAAGGGAATCGCTCGTCAACGGGCCGGTGGCGACGATGGTGGGAATTTTGGCTTCTAAATCCCTGATTTCCTCTCGATGAAGGGTGATTCGCGGGTCGTTTTCGACTATTTCGGTGATCGTCTTGCTGAAAGACGAACGATCGACGGCCAACGCCAGACCTGCGGGAACCCGGCAGGAATCCGCACCCCGCAGGATGAGCGAATCGAGCTTGCGCATCTCTTCTTTCAGCAGGCCCGAGGCGTTTTCCATGGAATTCGAGCGAAAAGAGTTTGAACAAACGAGTTCGGCCAACTCGGTCGTTTCATGCGCGGGCGTTTTGATGTGGGGACGCATCTCGTACAGATCGACACCAACGCCTCGTTTGGCCGCCTGCCATGCGGCCTCGCAGCCCGCGAGACCTCCGCCGATTATTCGCAGCCTCTCGTTCAAGCCGAAGCCTCCTGGGTTGAAGGGGTTTTAGAGGCTTCCATCTGCTCGATGCGTTCTGGAGGGCATGGCGCCGCGTGGCCACAGTCTTTTTGGGGGCAAACGAGCCGGGTTCCGTTTTTCTTGGTCGTCTTGATGTTGAGGATGGGGTGCCCGCAAGAAGGGCAGGGCTGCGCCACGGGCCAATCCCAGGAGACCGTCTTGCACGCCGGAAAACGATTGCACCCGTAAAATGGTTTTCCGGTGCGACGAGAACGCCGCTCCACCAGTTCCCCGTCGCAGCCATCACGGGGACAACGCACGCCGGTCGGCTTGGGGCCTGTGGTTGCCTGTCCATTGGCGGGTGCTTTTCTTTTCTTGTGCGCATCGGGGAATGCCGTGCAGGATAGATATAATCCGAAAGGTCCGCGCTTCGCCTGCATGGGCGCGCCGCACTCCTCGCAAGGCGAGGCGATTTCCTCGATGCGAGCCATCTCCTCCGCTGCTTCCGGTTCAGGCTCACTCTCGCCGGGAATGTTTTCTGAATAACGGCAGCCCGGATATCCCGAGCAGGAAATAAACCAGCCGTTTTTGCTGAATTTCTTCACCAGTTCGCGCTCGCATTCAGGACAGTTTCTGCCGATTGGCTCTCCTTTCGTCTTCAGACTCGGCAATTCCTTTTTGGCTATCTGAATTTTTTTGTCGAAACTGTCATAGAAATCTTTCATGACGGGCAGCCATGGAGTCGTCCCGTTTTCGATGTCATCCAGATATTTTTCCATTTTCGCGGTAAAGCCCACGTCGATTTGGTCGGGAAAGCCCTGCATGAGAAGACGGTTCACCTCCCGGCCGAGAAGGGAGGGCGTAAACTGTCTGCGTTTTCTTTCGATGGTGGCGTATTTGCGTTTTTCCAACGTATCCAGAATGCTCGCATAGGTGCTCGGCCGGCCGACGCCGTCTTCTTCGAGTTCTTTCACCAAAGAGGCTTCCGTATAGCGTGGCGGAGGCTGGGTGAAATGCTGCTCGGGCGCAACGCCGGTGGGAGCGGATTCGGATTTTACGAGCGATAGAGGGTCGCCGTCTTCCAGAGGGGGCAGGAGCCTGTCCTGCTCGGAATTGGACGGCTTGGCTCTCGGGGCATTCGCATCGTTCAGGGATTCGGTGGTGTTCTGGTAGACGCTGAGAAAACCCTTGAATTTCAAGACCGAACCACTCGCCCGCAGAAGGAGTTTCTCCTCGGCCGCGATGTTTTCCGCGTGGCGATCCAGGGAGATATCCACGCTCGTTTGATCGTAGACGGCCGGCGCCATCTGGCTCGCAAGGAAGCGCCGCCAGATGAGGCTGTAGAGGAAGAATTGTTCGGGTTTCAGGAAAGACCGCACCTTCTCGGGCGTGAGGAGGACGTCGGTGGGACGAATCGCCTCGTGCGCGTCCTGGGCAGTCTCTCTCGTCTTGAAGAAGTTGGGTTTCGGGGGGAGGTGGTCCTTTCCGTATTTCGTCTCGATATATGAGCGAGCCGCGGCGATGGATTCGGGCGCCAGGCGAACGGAGTCCGTTCTCATATAGGTGATGAGGCCGACGTTTCCCGCATCCCGTCCTAAATTCACCCCCTCGTACAGGGATTGCGCAATGCTCATGGTTTTTTTTGCGCCATAACGCAATTTGCTGGAACTTTCCTGCTGCAAGGTGCTGGTGATAAAGGGAGCGGACGGTCTGCGCCGACGCTCTTTTTTCTCTACTTTGGAAACCCTCAAAGCGCCGGTCGCTATTTTTTCCGCCAGTTCCCTCACCCGGAATTCGTTCGGGATTTCCTCTTCTTTTCCGTTGATCCGGTGCAATTTCGCTTCAAACCGGGGCTCTGAGCCAGCTTTTTCGAGATGCGCCGTGATGCTCCAGTATTCTTTCGGTTCAAAGGCCTCTATCGCCTCTTCCCGCTCGCATATGAGTTTCAGGGCGACCGACTGCACCCGTCCCGCGCTGAGGCCGAACGCTACCTTGTTCCAGAGGATTTCACCGGAGAGCTTGAAGCCCACGATTCGGTCCAGCTTTCTGCGGGTTTCCTGCGCGTCCACTTTTCTCTGATCGATTCGTCCGGGTTTCGAGAGCGCCTCCTGCACGGCTCTTCGTGTAATCTCGTTGAACGTTACCCGATAGAATTCTCTCTCGGCGCCGGAACCCTCGAGGAGTTCCTGGATATGCCAGGCAATGGCTTCCCCCTCGCGGTCCGGATCCGGGGCCAGATAGATTTCTTTCGCCGCCGTGGCGGCCTTGCGCAACTGGGCTATCGTTTTCAGTTTTCCCTGGATGACGCCGTAGTCGGCTTCAAAATCATTGTGGACGTCTATTCCCATTTTGCGCTCACCCGTTTTCCGCAAATCCCGCACATGGCCTCTTGATGCGAGGATGTCGAAATCCGAGCCCAGGAATTTCCGGATGGTGCGCACTTTCGTCGGCGATTCCACGATGAGGAGTTTGGACGCGGATTTTTTGTTTTGCGCGCCCCGGGAGGCGCTTTTGCCCGAAGGCGTCTTTTTGCTCCTGGTCGAAGAGTGTTTCGCTGCCGCTTTGTTTGATGCTTTTTTTTCGGTCATTTATTTACTCATACCCACTGATTGCCCTTCGGGCGAAATAGGCGGAGAAATTTTCTCGGTGGGCGGCTATCGTCTCTCGACTTGCGGTCGCTTGCGCTGACACGTTCTTTCAGGATGACGTTTTCGCCTTCTAACGAGGATGCCACCGGGCGTTTCGCCAACGGATACATTTTATCGCGCAAGGCTGAGATTCCCTATCGGCAAGCAAGATTCTCCCTTAGGACGGAATCCGTTCGTACATACCTGAATTCGTTTGTCTTACCAAGCCTTCCAATTCCAGGCGCAGTAAAGCGGATGAGACTTCCTGCGCCGGCAGTCCTCGCTGTCGGGTCAATTCCTCTATGGTGTTGTCCCCGTTCTCCAGCAAGCGCAAAAGCGCATTTTCATCATCCGTGAGATTCGGGTGCGGCGCCGCTCTTGCCACTGCTTCCGCTTCGCTTGTTTCAGGGCGCAACGCCTTGACCCGGAGTTGCGCTGGATTATCTAGCATACTTCGTGTGTATTCTGGAAGAGCGTTGACGATATCGTCCGCATTTTCCACCAAATGCGCCCCTTCTTTGAGCAGACGATGGCAGCCGGTGCTCTTTTGGGTATGAACGGGCCCCGGCACGGCCATCACCTCGCGACCTTGCTCCAGCGCCAGCCGGGCGGTCAGGAGCGCCCCGCTTCGCTGCGCGGCCTCGACGACGATGGTCGCCAGAGACAAGCCGCTGATCAGGCGGTTTCTCCTCGGAAAATTCTCTTTCCTCGGATGCGCGCGAAGGTGGAATTCGGATACCACGGCCCCGTTGGCGGCTATCTCTTGTCTGAGTTCCTTGTGGTCGGCCGGGTAGTTCTGGGTCAGGCCGCATCCGAGGACGGCAATGGTTCTGCCTCCCGCCTCGAGCGTGGCCCTGTGGGCTTCCGCATCGATGCCGTAGGCCATGCCGCTGACGATGGTGACTCCCTTTCTGGCGAGGTCGGCCGCAAGCCCTCTCGCCACCCGCCTTCCATAGTCCGTGGGACGCCGCATGCCGACGATGGCGACGGCCAGGCTATCCGCCGCCAGAATTTCACCTTCGGCGAAAAATGCGCCCGGTGGCGAATAAATCTCGCGCAGGGTCTCGGGATATTGCCCGGAATCGCGCGTAATTATCTCTGCGCCTAGTTTCGACGCCTCTTGGCGGATTTTGGCGGCGAGATCGAAGGGAGAATCCTTTTCGAGAACTTCACGCGCTTTCCGGCCGCAAAGGCGCGCGAACACATCGGGAGGCGCCTCGAAAACCTCCGCAGGATTCGGAAACGCCTCCGTCAATCGATTCAGGCGTTCGGGAGTCATGCCCGGGAGGGTCTGCAGGACGAGCCAAGCGTCGGCGAGGCCCAAAGAGCCTTGATTTTGAGAGCGCATGATGGAGTTCCAGGTGCTCATTCACGATCTCCGGCGATAATTACCCCTGCATCCATAACACGGAGGCCGTATCTCGTGTCAAGACATGGGAAAAGCCCAGGGACGAGCGGGAGGATGATTCATTTGTCCCCATCAGGGCTTTTTTCGGGTGAAGTGCTTGAGATTTTGGAGTTGAACTCTCGCCTGTTTGGATAGCGGGTGAGAGGGAAAACGTCGGATTAGTTTTTCAAATTCAAGCGTTGCGTTGGCAGGAAATTTCCGCTGAATGTAGGCAAGCCCTCGTTTGTAATAAGCATCCGGAATTTTGCGGCTTTTGGGGTATCTGGTGATGACGTTGAGAAATTCATCCAGAGCCTGTGGGTATTGCTTGAGTGCGTAGTAGGCCTCGCCGAGCCAATACTGGGAATGGGGCGCCAGTTGACTCTTGGGAAACAGGCGCAAGAAACGGCGAAATCCACGAACGGCTTCACCGGTATTCCCGTCCCTGACGGCGCGATACGACCTGTTGTAGAGCTCTTGCGGGGTGATTGGCCCGGGTCTCGGCTTTTGGGGCGGCATGGCTCGCACCCCGGGCGAGGGTTTTCGCACTCCCATCTTCCCTCGCGGGGTTGATGGAATCGAGAAGTTCTTTTTGGTGATATTTTCTCGCCTCAGTCGCTCGACGGTGACTTCCAGGGCGCTGTTTTTCCTTTTCAGGTCCTGAACGGCCTTGGTCAGTTTCTCGAGTTTCCTGGCGGTCCCGGAGACACGGGCCTCCAGGCCCGCATTCCGTTTTTTCGCGGACGACGATTCTTTCTCGAGAGACTTGATGTCGGAAGCACTCCGAGGCGCTTCCGAGGAGGTGGACTCCGGCTTGGGTTGAAAGAGATTGGCGCACCCGGCCGCCAACATGACGAAAACCAAAGCGAATAAGCATCGCCGCATTTCATCTATCCTCGATGGCGGCATAATCGTGGACGGGAGGGAGGATGCCTCTCATAGCCGAACGACTTCGAATCCTTCGCGATGGAGTTCGGCGTCGCCTTTGATGACGAGTTGTATGCTGAGCAGGCTTTCGAGTTCCTCCACGTGTTTTCTCTCCTCATCGAGGAGGATGTCGACGACCTCGGGGTGGACGTTAATCAGGAATTTCGCCGCGTCCTTGTGTGCTCTTCTCATTCGGCGCACCTCTCGCATGGCTTCATAGCTTACCGAGATCGCGGATTTCACCTGGCCGCGTCCCTCGCAATAGGGGCATGCGGTGCAGAGTGTTCTCTGAATGCTGTCCCGAACACGCTTTCGCGTCATCTCGACGAGCCCCAGTTCGCTTATCTTCAAGATATTGGTTCGCGAGCGGTCTTTGCGGAGTTCCTCCTTGAAGGTGTTGAATACTTTCTCCCTGTTTTCTTCGTTTTCCATGTCGATGAAATCGACGATGATGATTCCGCCCAGGTTCCGGAGGCGCAATTGGGATACGATTTCCCGCACCGCCTCCAGATTGGTTTCGAGAATCGTTTCCTCCGGGCTCTTCTTGCCCACGAAGCGTCCGGTGTTGACGTCGATCGTCGTAAGCGCCTCGGTCTGATCAATCACTATGTAACCGCCGTTTCTGAGCCACACGCGCTGCCCGAGAGCGCGTTCGAGTTCGAGTTCGACGCCGAAATAGTCGAATATCGGTTCATCTCCATCGTAGTGGTGGAGTTTGGGAACGAGGTGCGGGTAGTAGTTTTGCAGAAATTTCCTGGTCTTCAGGTATTGTTCCTTGTCGTCGATGATCATCTTGTTGACGGAGGAATTGAACAAATCCCTTACGGTTCGTTCTATGATGTTCAGATTCAGGTGAATCCGGGATGGAGCGGAAGCCGATTCATTTTTGGTTAGAATGTCTTCCCACAGGGCATGCAGGAAATTCACGTTGGCTTCGATGTCCTGGGCGGGCATGGTTTCGCTCGCCGTGCGTACGATGTACCCGGCCCCGGGTTGGCGGTTCCTGCGGACCAGCTTTTTGAGCCTTTTTCTTTCCTCTTCGTTCTCGATTCGCCTGCTGATGCCAATCTGCTTGATCGTGGGCATGTAGACGACGTACCGACCGGGCAGGGTGATGTAGCTCGTCAGCCTCGAGCCTTTGGTGCCCAGGGGTTCTTTGCTGACTTGAACGATGACGTCCTGGCCGTCCTTGAGCAGGTCTTCTATATGCCGTTCTTTCTCCCAACGACGCGAACGCCTTCCGATGATGTTGCGGTGCGAGCCGTTCTGTTGCTCGTCATCGCCGCCTTCGTGGTCGTCTCCGTTGCCGAAGTCGTTGGCGTCGAAATCGAGATCATCGTCATCGTCCGCTTCTTCAGCCGCAAGTTTCCGGTAATTTTCAATGGACTCGATGGTGTCCACGTCGCTCACGTACAGAAAGCCCGCTTTTTCCAGCCCGATGTCTACGAACGCCGCCTGCATCCCCGGCAGGACTTTGGTCACTTTTCCCTTGTAGATGTTGCCGACGATGCTTTTCCCGCCTTCCCGTTCGATATACAGTTCAGCCGCTACTCCGTTTTCGAGCAGAGCAATGCGTGTCTCGAACGGCTCGGCGTTGACGACGATTTCAGACGGCATTAGCAGTCACGCGGTAAGCTCCCACTCTCCAGTGAACGGAAATTTTCCGAATCCGGGCCCTCAGGCATGCCTCGGGAGACAGCCCGAAGCACCTGGCGAGTATTTCCGTTACTTTCGGTTTCATCCCATCGCCATAGCGCAGCGTGAGGTGCAGGCGAACCGCGGAGTCTGTCGATGGTTCGAGCGAAAAGCGAACAATGGATGGCCGCGCGTCGAAATGTTTTATTTTCCCTTTGTGCTCGCGCGATATTTCAATGCTTTTCTCATTCATGAAATCTTCGATGGCGGTTCCGATATGTGAATCCGGCGGTTCCGGCGAGACCAAATCTTCTCGTAACAAGGATACCTCATACGTCGCGGCCCTCAGCGCATTGGCCGATGAAGGCGCTTTTCCCTCGATGCGCCGGCCCGAGCGTGGCTTGAGGCCTCGGGGGAGTTCTCGTTTCAGGTTTTTGAACAAATCACGCAACCGAATTTGTCCGTTGGTCTCCAGAAGCGAGAAATCGACCACTTCCGCCCGGCTCTCCACGCCCACGGGAAGCGCATGGGAGAAAACGATTTTCGGATGCGGGTTGAACCCCCTGGAATGTTCGAGGCGATAGCCCGCGCGCTGAATCGCGCGGATGAAAGTCCTCAGAATCTCCAGGTGGCTCAAAAAACGGAGATCGCCGGATTTTTCATAGATGAATCTGAATTTGCGGATGGGCGCGTCCGGCTGCTCCTCGGCGAGGCCGGGGTTGTCGTCGTGGGCGCCCTCGAAACCTACCGGGACGGGTCCGGATTCGCGAACGATGTTTTTGCGCCGTTTTTGCTTGGGCCGCCTCGGGTTCAATCGGGTTTTGGCGATTGCGAGTTCTACCGGCTCTGCGGGAGGGATGTCCTGACCGGGAGCCAAATCCGCCGCCTGAAGGGCGTCGCCCGTCCTCGCCGGCCCGTTGATGATGGGCAGGGAGGAATTTTCGAGGGGCATGGGTTTTTCATAATGGTATTTGATGCCCTTGTATTTATCCAGAATGCCGCATTGGCCGCATGCCTCATAGCGGCAATCGCCGATGGTGACTTCCCGCAGGGATCGTTTCCAGTCGGCGAGCTGATACTCCTTCGTCACCCCGCAGTCGAGATGGTCCCAGGGCAGGGGCGCGTCTTCCGGTATTTCGCGGTAAGCGTACCACTCCGGGTCGAGGCCATGGGTTTTGAAGGCGGCCATCCACTTTTCGTAATCGAAAAACTCCATCCAGCCATCGAATTTGCACCCCATGTCGACCGCTGTTTCGATGGCGTCCGCCTGGCGGCGATCGCCTTTCGAGATGACGGCCTCCAAAAAACTGTGCTTGGGGTTCGACCAGTGCAGCTTGATTCTCCGATCGGGCACCGCCCGTTTGATGAAATCGAGTTTTTCCCTGATTTCTTCTTTCGTGTTTTGAGGAAACCACTGGAACGGCGTATGTGGCTTCGGCACGAAAGTGGAAAGGCTGACGTTCATGAAGCGGAATGGTTCGCCCGTTTCCCGTGAGCGCATTCTCATGCAGGAGGTGAGCATGTTCGCCATTTCTTGCAAGTCGTCGAAATTCTCGGTGGGAAGACCGAGCATGAAATAGAATTTCACGCCCGGCCAGCCGGTATCGAGGATATCCTGAAGGTTTCGCTTGAGATCCGCTTCGGTCAATACCTTGTTGATGACGTTTCGCAGACGCTCGCTGCCCGCTTCCGGCACCAGAGTGAACCCCGTGCGGCGCACGCGCGCGATTTGGGCCAACAGGTCCGGGCTCATCGCTCCCACGCGAAGGGAAGGCAGGGAAATGGAGGTCTGCATGGGGGCGAGGCGCTCCATCATGCGGGGAACCAGCCCTTTCAGGGGTTGATAATCGGCGATGCACAACGATGAGAGGCTGATTTCTTCATAACCCGTATTTTTGAGGGATTCTTCCGCAAGTTCGAGAACCTTGTGCGGATCCCGATCCCGCACGGGGCGATAGACCATTCCTGCGTGACAAAACCGGCATCCCCTCGTGCATCCGCGCTGAACCTCGAGCGTTACCCGATCGTGCACGACCTGGGTATAGGGAATAATGGGCTGCGTGGGGTGGGGCGAATTGTTCAAATCCTCCAGTACGCGCGCCAATACGGGTTCTTGATGTCCGGTGACGTGGTGGAAGCTTTTCACCTCGTCGGTGGGGTCGTACTCGACCACGTAGCGGCTCGGAACGTAAATGCCGTCAATCTCCTCGAGCATCTCCAGCAGCGTTTCTCTCGGCTCGTTCGTCTCTCGCCACTTTTCGTGCACTTTGATGACTTCGGGGAACAGCTCTTCACCGTCCCCGAGGGCGACGGCGTCGAAGAAAGGCGCCATCGGCTCTACGTTGAACGTCACGGGGCCGCCTGCGATGACGAGCGGGTCTTGCTTGCGCCTTTGGGCGGTGCGCCTGGGTATGCCGGCCAAATCGAGCAGCACTACGATGTTGCTGGCGGCCAGTTCGTATAGAAGCGATATTCCCAGAATATGAAATTCCCGGACGGGCGTCCGGCTCTCCAGCGTGGTCAGCAATGCGTTTTTGCTTCTCAGAATGGCTTCGTAATCATTCCAGGGGAGAAAAACGCGCTCCGCCGCAACGTCTTCATCCGCGTTCAGGAGGTGATAGAGTATGCGGATGCCGTTGTGCGACATGCCGACTTCATAGGTATCCGGGAAGGCCAAGGCTACACGACTCCTGACCTCGGCGAGGTCTTTATGGATCGCGTTGACCTCGTTCCCCAGATAACGCGAAGGTTTCTGGACGAAAGGGAAAACGTCCCGTGCGTAGTCTAAATTCATTATGTTCGACCTGTTAAAGCCTCTCGCCATATGCGAAGGGCGATATATTCTACCTCTGTTCACCGGCCTGCGCCTTGTATCTCGGGGGCCTGGGCGAACGGATTTTCACATACTGAAGTATATGTGCGGAATAAGCAACCAAGGAATGTGGGAAGGGGCGTTTCGGCGTGATGTGCGGGGAGATGTATTTCCCAATCCCGTATTTTAGGAGATATTATTCTTTCACGAATTTTCAGGATTTTTTGTCAACTCGAGGAGTTTCGCGGATGAAGCCGATGAATTTTTTGCTCCTGATGGACGATGAACACACCCGGAATACCCTGGGTTGCTATGGCCATCCCCTCGTCAAGACGCCGAACCTCGATGCGCTCGCTGCGTCGGGCACGCGCTTTGAGAGCGCCTACACGAACTGCCCCATCTGCGCGCCGGCGCGCGCGAGTTTCGCCACGGGCAGGTATGTGCACGAAATCAGCGCCTGGGACAATGCGCACCCTTATGAGGGAGCACCCCCGAGTTGGGGCCACCGTCTGCAGGAAAACGGCGTGAGAACCACATCGGTCGGCAAGCTTCATTACCGAAACGCCGAATTCCCCGCCGGTTTCGACGAGCAGATCATCCCCCTGCATTTACCCAAGGGGGGGGTGGGCGATATTTTCAGCGCGGTTCGGGATGAGAAAGGCTTGCCGCCCAGGAACCATCCGGAGTGGATGGCCGAGCGCATCGGGCCGGGAGATTCCCAATACATTGCGTATGACGGACAAGTCACGGATTTGGCCTGCGAATGGCTTGCCCGGGAAGCGCCGAAATACGTTGGGCGCCCCTGGGCATTGTTCGTCTCCCTCACGTGTCCGCATTTTCCCTTCATCGGGCCGCCCGGGTTTTATGACCTCTATCCGCCGGAAGATATCCCGCTCCCCAGGCCGCACTCCTCTGGTGGCTACGATTGGCACCCCTGGATTGCGGCGCTTCACGAATGCGCCCCTTATGACGTGTATTTCGATGACCATAAGCGCCGGGTCGCCCTGGCGTCTTATTTCGCCATGATCAGCTATGTGGATTCGAACGTCGGAAAAATCCTGAACGCCCTGGAAGAATCGGGATTTGGGGAAAATACGCGCGTGCTCTTCGCCAGCGACCATGGCGACAACCTGGGCGAGCGTGGTCTTTGGGGAAAATCCACCATGTATGAAGAATCCGTCGCCGTCCCTCTCATCGTCTCCGGCCCGGACCTTCCGAGGGGGGAGGTATCGCGAACGCCGGTCTCGCTCATCGATTTGTATCCGACCGCGCTCGATGGCGCCGGCCTTTTGGAGAGTGAGGAGGACGAGGGGCTGCACGGCGCCTCGTTGTTCCGAATCGCGAACGAACCGGATGATTCGGAGCGCGAGATTTTCAGTGAATTCCATGCGCTCGGCGCCAAAACGGGATTGTTCATGATTCGTCGCGGACGCTACAAGTATATCCACTACGTGGGGCACGACCCCGAACTATTCGATCTGGAAGACGACCCCGAAGAACGCCACGACATCTCCCGAAGTCCTGCGCATCAATCCGTCCTTTCGGATTTGGAAGCGCGTCTTTTGCGCATCCTCGACCCGGATGAGGTGGATAGGCGCGCGAAAGCGGAGCAGGCGGCGCTGGTCGAGCGACACGGCGGGCGCGACGCCGTCATCGCCATCGGCAATAGTTTCGCGTCCCCGCCACCGGGAGAGAAGGAAACTGGAGAATAAGGGCAGGCTAGCCGAACAGGGGAGTGAGGCTTTTTCTTCTCATGCTGACGTTCAAGACCAGGGCGATGGCGATGAAAGATGAGATGGAGGCGCTTCCCCCGTAACTGACCAGCGGAAGCGGAATTCCGACGATGGGCATCAGGCCGAGCGTCATTCCGATATTGAATATCATGTAGAGGAAAAACGCCGTGGTGATGCCTACGGCGAGCAGCGCGCCTTCCTTGTCGGCGGCGTTCAGCGCCGCGCTCAGGCACCGTAAAATAAAAATGAAGAACAACGCCAACACGGTGGCGCTGCCGATAAAACCCAGTTCCTCGCTTAGTACGGAAAAAATAAAATCGGTGTGTTTCTCCGGCAGGAAATGAAGCCTGCTCTGGGTGCCCTGGAGAAGCCCCTTGCCCCAGATTTCCCCGCTGCCAACGGCGATGATGCTTTGCATGCTCTGGTATCCCGCGCCGAGGGGGTCGGCCTCGGGGTCGAGGAGCGTCAATATGCGGCGGCGTTGATAGTCCTTGAGAAAAAACCAGCCCAGGGGCGCGCACGCGACCGCCATGCTTCCCATGGTGATGATGACTCTTCTTTTGACGCCAACGGCCAGGATCATGGCTCCCGATATGAGGAGGACCGTGAGCCCGGTGCCCAAATCGGGTTGTTTCACAATCAGCAGCACGGGCGCGACAGCCAGAAGAAATGGCGCGAGAAGCTCTTTGAAGCCGACGGGCTCTTCCTCTCCGCGAGAGCCGAAGTACCTGGCGAACACGAGAATGACCGCCAGGCGCGCAAATTCGGAGGGTTGCAGGCGAAAGGGCCCGAAAACGAGCCAGCGTTTCGCGCCGTAGACCACCTGGCCCGAGAAGAGGACGCCGATGAGCAGAACGATGACGAGGGCGTAAAAAAGATAGGCCCATTGCGTAAAAATGTGGTAGTCGATAAAGAGAATGCAAAGTAATATGCCCAATCCGATGGATGACCACAGCGCTTGTTTGAGGTGCAGGGAATTTTTCAGAAAAACGGGGTTGGAATGAATCGCGCTGTAGATCATGAAAATGCCCGTCAAGCTGAGCAATAGTGTGGTGAGAAGGAGCAGCCAGTCCATCTGAGAGACGGCTCGCCGAAAAGGGGATGATTGGGAAGGAACGATGCCTTTCATCTGCGCTCTCCAGGCGTCCGGACGTTCGAGGGGCTCGTTTTTTCCCGATCCGCCGCGCCGGAGGCCAGAATCCGTTGCCCGGTTTTCTCGAGATGGAAGGAAATCAGTTCTTTGGCGTATGGGGTGAAAAATGACCCCGGCCTGCCGGCATTTTCTCCTAGAATGGCGATGGCTATGGTGGGATTCTCGTAGGGAGCGAATGCGACGAACCATCCATGATCCCTGAATTTTCGCGGGAGTTCTTCCGGCTTTCTTTTACGGCCCGTATATTTCAGGTCGACCGTCTGGGCGGTGCCCGTCTTGCCGCCGACGAAGATTCCCGGCACCTGCGCTTTTTTCGCCGTGCCCCGCTCGCCGTGGACGACCTCTTTGAGTCCTTCTCGAATTTTCTGGAAAATTTCTTGTGATATCGGAATTTTGCGAATGAGTCGGGGCTTGGCTTCGAAAAGCGGCCTGCCGTCGGTGCGCAGCACTTTTTTCACGACATACGGTTTCCAGAGGTAACCGCCGTTCGCCACCGTGGCGATGAGGTTGGCCGCCTGCAAGGGCGTGACGAGGTTGAAGCCCTGGCCGATGGACACGCTGATTGTCTCGCCGTCATACCATTTTTCCTTGAATCGGCGGCGCTTCCACGCGTCCGATGGCACGAGGCCCCCTTTTTCGGCGGCGGCGAAGCCGGTGGGCGACCCCAGGCCGAACATGCGTGCGTAACGCGCGATTCTCTCGATGCCCAGCTTGTTCCCGTTAATGTAGTAGTAGACGTCGCAACTTTGGGCCAGGGACTGCGTGAAGTCTACAGGTCCATGCCCGCCCTGTTTCCAGTCGCGAAATAGTTTTTTCCCGAATTGGAAAGAGCCGTGGCAGCTTATTTTTTCATTGGAACCGACGATTTTCTCGTTCAGAATGGCGAAACCCATCAAGATTTTGAAAATCGAGCCCGGGGGGTATTGGCCTCGCGTAGCCCGGTTCTCGAGCGGTTTCAGAGGGTCTTTCGAGAGGGTTTCCCAGGTTTTGGCGTCAATGCCGCCGGCGAAGATGGTTGGATTCAATGACGGCTTGCTGACCAAGGCGAGAATGGCGCCATCCGATGGGTCGAGGACGACGATGCTGCCTTCGTGTTGTTCAAACAACTCCTCCGCCTTTTTCTGGAGTTCCAGGTCAATCGTCAGGTAGACGTTGTTTCCGGGTTTTTCCACGAATGGGCGCACGACGCGCAATTCTCTCCCGTAGGCGTCTACTTCCACCTGCTTGAAACCGCTTTTGCCGCGCAGGAATTTTTCCTGGGTTCGCTCGATTCCGTATTTGCCCAGCAAATCTCCCTGCCGGTAATTTTGTTTTTTCAAGCGTTGCAACTGCCGGTCGTTAATCTCGCCCATATAACCCAAAAGATGCCCCGCTTGCTCCTGTGAGGGGTATTGCCTGAGCGGCGTCACCTGAACGAATACGCCGGGATAATCGGGCTTGTGTTCTTCCAGGAAGGCCATGGTTTTCCGACTGATGTCCGCCTTGATGAGAAATGGGCGGAATGGGTTCGCGCGCCGGACTTTCTTGTCGAGTTCCTTAAAGGATTGTTCGGTGATTTCGGCCAGCACCCGAATGGTCGGCTTTAATTTTTTCGCATTCTCCCGAATCATGTAAATGTTGAACGACGCGCGGTTGTCCGCAAGCAGTTCTCCCTTCGAGTCGAACACCATGCCCCTGGGACTTTGCACGAGGCGATAGGCGATCCGGTTGTCCTCGGAGAGGAATCGGAATTTTGCGCCCTGAATCACCTGAAGGTTCCAGAGTCTGATGAACAAGCCGAAGAGGATGAGGCCGAAGCAGGCGCCGAATATGAGAACGCGGCGCCTGAGAGCGTCGGTCGCCTCGGGATTCGAATTGACCTGCCACTCTTTCATCTCAGGATCGCTCTGCGTAGGGTGCGCCCGTGCCGGACGGGAAGACTTTGTGTTCGATTTGGGCCAGAAAATTCATGACAAACGGCGCCAGCGCGACATTCAACCCCACGGTCTTGATTCCTTCTATCCAATAATTGATGGTCAGAAATTGAGCGGGCAGAAATATTTGCACGAGAAGCGCTGAAAACAAAATATCGAATACCGAGGCGAAAAACACCACGGCGCAGTGAAAAAAGAAGATTCGCGCCGTCATGTTGCGTCTCAGGCGGCCCGTGTAATAACCAATCAGCCCTTTCAGAAGCGCATTGAAGCCCAACAAACCCCCTGAAAGCACATCCTGAAAAATCCCGAGGCTGAATCCTCCGATGAGACCCGTTTCTCTACGGCGATGCAGACCCAGGAAGACCGTCGTGAGAAGGATAGCATCCGGCCTGGCGTTAACCCAATCCGAAAAGTATTGCGCCACCGACGTGTGAAAGGCGATAGCCAGGATGGCGAGTATTGCATAAAATAAAACAATCATTTCCAGGGATTTTCCTTAGGCTTCGTCATCAGGATCATCACTTCTTCCAGGTTAGAAAAATTTACAATCGCCTTGGCCCTTATTTTGGGAAACAATCCATTCGCGTCAATGACCTGCGTTATATGGGCCACGGGGAATCCTTTTGGGAAAATACCGCCCAACCCGGAGGAAACGAGTAAGTCTCCTTTCTTGATTCCCATGTCGAGCGGCATGTAGCGCACCTCGCCTTCTCCTGCCGAGGAAATGGAGAAAACCCCTTGCGCGCGCGAGGGCTGCGCGATGACATTGACCGCGCTTCTCGAGTCGAGGAGGGTCAAGACCTGGCTCACGTTATTCCCCACGCGGGAGATTCTCCCCACGAGTCCCCTCTGGTGCATGACCGGCATATTCTTGCGCGCGCCGTCTTTCGAGCCGATGTCCACTATCAGCGATTGCCCATAGATGCTTTTGCCGTGAGCCACTATCCGCGCGAGGCGAACGGGCGCCGCCAAATTCCTCGAAGCGCCAAGCAATTTCTCGAGACGCGCGATTTCCGATTTCAACTCCTGTATCTGCGCATGATGCGTATTGAGCGATTGCAGCTTTTGCTTCAACACGACGTTTTCTTCCTGTGCGGTCTTCAGGAGCAGGTATTTTTGCCAGACTTCGACCGACCATTTTCTGGGGGTGTCGGCCATCTGGATGGCCGCTCCGCTGAGGGACAAAAGCCCTCTCTCTATTAAAGTGGATTGGCCCCGAAAGCGCACGCTGAGTGTCATGAGCGTGAAGCAGACGAGAAACAGCCCCAGGAGGAGGGCAATGTTTCGGCGTTCGATAAAAAACTGGAACATAATGTTCTAGGGTTCATTCGGGGTAGAGTGCGAAAGCACTATTGCAGGCAGTGGCCGAGGCTCCGGTGAAGCGTCTCGGTTATACGGCCAGTTTTCCAAGCAAGTCGAGTTCATCAAGTACTTTGCCCGTTCCCATGACGACGGCGGAGAGTGGATCTTCCGCTACGGTGACGGGCAGACCGGTTTCTTCTTTGAGCAACACGTCGATCCCCCGCAAGAGGCCGCCGCCGCCGGCGAGAACGATTCCTCTGTCCACGATATCGGCAGCCAGTTCCGGAGGCGTTCTCTCCAGCGCGCCCCGGACCGTTTCGACGATGGCGCTTACGGGTTCGGAAAGAGACTCGCGGATCTCCTCATCCGTTATGAGGACGGTTTTTGGGATCGCGGCGATCAAATCGCGGCCTTTGATCTCGAGTGTTTTCCTTTCGCCTACTTCATAGGCGGAGCCCACCTGTATCTTGATCTCCTCGGCCGTCCGCTCCCCGATCAGCAGATTATAGTTGCGCTTGATGTAGCTGATGATGGCTTCGTCCATCTCGTCTCCGCCGACGCGCACGGATTGGGCGTATACGATGCCTGCGAGCGAGATTACGGCCACCTCCGTAGTGCCGCCGCCGATGTCCACTACCATGCTGCCGCCGGGTTCTTCTACGGGTAGTCCCACGCCGATGGCCGCCGCCATCGGCTCCTCGATTAAATAGACCTCGCGGGCCCCCGCATTCTCGGCGCTGTCGCGAACCGCGCGCCTCTCCACCTGGGTGATGCCCGAAGGCACGCAAATCACCATCCGGGGGCGTACGAAGGTTTTTCTGTTGTGCACTTTCTGGATGAAATAGCGGAGCATGGCCTCCGTGATTTCGAAATTCGCTATCACGCCATCTTTCATGGGCCGGATGGCCATGATGTTCTCCGGCGTTCTCCCCACCATGGCCTTGGCCTCCGAACCCACGGCGAGCACGTTCTTGGAGTCTTTTTGCACTGTCACCACAGAGGGTTCGCGCAGGGCGATTCCCTTTCCCTTCACGTAGACGAGTGTGTTCGCCGTTCCAAGGTCAATGGCCAGATCGTTGGAGAACAGGCCCAGAATCGATGTCAACACCATGATGGAGGGAATTCCTTTTGGTGGAGAATGTCGTGTTCATCCACGGGCGGTAGTTGCAGTATGATTAGCATCCCAAGTGAGAATAATCAAGGGAAGTACCAATTTCAAGAATAAACGAGCCTTTAGCCTATGAAAATTTCCATGTGCGATGGGCGGGGCCCGAAAAATTCACCTTCTCCCGTTTGCGATGCGAGCAGAGGTGGGCTATTTTCTCTTTTGCTCGCCGCAAAAATCGTGTTCGATCCTATATGCGGTCGATTTTGAAGGAGTTCAACATTGATGCTTCGCTTTTTGAGAGAGAAGGGAAAAAGCTGGGTCCTGAAGGCGTTGCTCGGCTTCGTGGCGCTTACATTCGTATCTTTCGGCGGGTTCGCGCTCACGGGTAGACAGAACAATCCCGGAGGTGGGCGGGTCGCGGCGTGGGTCGGCGATACGCCGATATCCGTGCGCGAATTCGAGCAGCGCTATTATCAACAGGCCGAAAGGCTCAGACGACAACTCGGCGCCGCCTACAACGAAGAACTCGCGCGCCGGCTCGGGTTGAGGCGCCAGACGCTCGATTCCCTCATATTGGAAAAACTTCAACTGCGCGAGGCGCAGCGGATCGGAATTGAGGCCACCAAGGCCCAAGTCGCCCTTCAGATACAAACGCTCCCCCCCTTTCAGACAGACGGGAAATTCGATGCCCAGCGATATCGTGACATCCTGGAATCGAACGGCATCACCCCGCGCCAGTTCGAGGAGGACCAAAAAAGGGTTGTTCTCCTCAATCAGCTTCGTGACTATGTGGACACGGGCGTATTGGTCACTGAGCAAGAAGCGCGCCGCGCTTATGAATGGCGAAACGCGGAAATCAAGGTGGCCGCCATTCGCCTGCGACCGCAGATGTTCGCCGGGGAAGTGTCGAAGTTGGAGACCGATCTGAAAGCCCATTATGAAAAAAATAAAAATCAGTTCAAGACCGGCCCGCAGAGGAAGGTATCCTGGTGGCATCTCCCGTTTTCCGCAATGTCGAAAGGAATCGAGCTTGGGGATGCGGATTTGAGGTTTCACTACGGGCGAACCCGCACGAAATATACGCGCAAGGAGAGCGTATCGGTGAATCAAATCTTTTTGAAACTTCCTCCCGATGCGAAAAAAGAGCTGGTGGAAGCGAGCAGGAATAAGCTCGACGGGTTGCGCGAGCGCATCATGAAGGGCGAAAAATTCACCGAACTGGCGAAAGCGCACTCCGAAGGCCCGGGGGCGAAGCGAGGTGGTGATCTCGGCACGTTCGGTAGAGGGCAGATGCTGCCCGAACTGGAGAATGTGGCGTATGGCCTGAAAAAGGGAGAGGTGAGCAAGCCGGTAAAGACTTCTTTCGGGATGCACCTCTTGTGGGTGCGGGATCGGCTGTTGCCCGGGGAGAAGCCCTTCGAGGAAGTTCGAAAGGAAGTGGAAAGGGATTTGCGGGACTTGCGCGCCAAGCAGCGGGCGAGGAGCGAACTCAGAAAAATCCGCTATGCGGTGGAGGACAAGAAGGCGGAGCCTTATCTCGACGGGCTGAAAAAAGGAGAAACCGGTTTCTTTGAAAGTGGCCGTCTTTCACGGAAAGTGCCTGCAGCCAACATCGTGAGTGAGCTTGCTTTCGGCCTGAGGGGAGAGGAAAAGATATCCAGGGAGCGGGAAGGGGAGGGCGGCGTCAGCTTCGTGCGGCTCGAAGCGAAAAGAGCGCCTTACGTTCCGAAATTCCCGGATGTGCGCAAACAGGTGGAGAGCGCATTCCTGCGGTTCAAGGGGGCTGAGATCGCGAAACGAAAAGCGGCGCTTTGGCTTCAGGAGTTGAAGGATGAAAAGCGTGACCTCTCGGCCATCGCCGAGGAGCTGAAACTCAAGGTGCTCAAGCCCGAAGCCTTCAAACGAACGGGCGTTCCTCCTGCGCTCGGGTCTTCTCAGGAGGTCTCGAACCTCGCATTCACCCTTGCCAGGGGCGCATTCGGGACGGCCGAATCCGGAAACGACGTGATTTTGTTCGAAGTACTGGAGGGGCCCAAGGCGGACATGAAGAAATTCGAGTCCGAGAAAGCGGATTTCCGGCAAGGCGCGCTTCGCTTGAAAAAGGCGATGGTGTTCAGTCGGTATCTGGAAAAACTCAGGCAAGCAGCCGACATCCGCTTTGAGGAAGGATTCAGCCTGTAGGGGATTTCGCGGCGGTTTACTCTTGCTCTTCGCCGCTATCGCCAGAAATCCTCCCTGTCCTCGGGCCTGATTTCGTGTTTCTCCTGCATTCCCTTGTCGAAAAGGTCGGCGGCCTCTTTTTTTCTGGCCGCCTGTTGGCTCATCAACTCCTGGATGTCGGGACTCTTCTTCCTGGCCGCTTCGGCGAACGGGTCTTTTACCTGGTGCCGCAGAATCCGCACGGATTCCCCCTCGACCTCGAACCTGATTTGATTCCCGGGCCCGGCGTCCAGGGATTTCATGACATCCTTCGGAAGATGGATTCTCCCCCCTTGACCGATTTCGACAATGAGTGGCTTCTTCTCGATCATGAACTATTCTCCTACGCGCGCTGCGAGCCGGTTCTCCTTTTCGGTTAGCTTATCAAGAGCGAAGAGAAACATGAAATGCGCTCTTACGCGCGCCGCCGCCTAACCCCAGGTCAAGAGATGCAGACTCAACGGATGAATGAGATGCGGGTGATGGGGCACTGCGCGCACCGACACGCCGTGCATGCCCGGTCTGCGGCATTCGATCTCGCCCTGAAAACGGTACGCGCCGCCCCCTAAGTCTTCCGTGAAAACCATAGGGGAGATGATCTCGCCGGACAACAGTTTCTCCTCCTTCCAGGCGCCCTCGTAAATCTCGAGGCGAACTTCTTCGGGCGAGAGTCTTCCGAGCGAAACCTCCGCCTCGACCCGCATTTTTGCGCCCAACGGAACGACGCCGTTTTGCGCCATTGATATTTGGGTGATCTCCACCCCGGGCCATGCGCGGCGCACGTGCTCCTTCCATTCGGAGAGCGCCTTCGCGGGCACCCTCTCATCCGCCATGAGGCGCGCATGATGCGCCCCCAGGGGCAGATAGAATTTTTCGGCGTATTCGCGCACCATCCGGCTCGTATTGAAATAGGGACACAGGGATTGCAGGGAGTGTTTGATCATCTCCACCCAGCGGGATGGAATGCCCTCTTCGCTGCGTTCATAGAAAAGCGGAACCACGGCTTGTTCGAGGGTGTTGAACAAGCTCTCGCTCTCCATCTCGTCCTGGTAGCCGGGGTCGTTGTAGGTCTCCAGGCCGCCGATGGCCCACCCCAAGCGGCTCGCATACCCCTCCGCCCACCAGCCGTCCAAGATGCTCAGATTCAGGGCGCCGTTCGCGGCGGCCTTCATGCCGCTCGTACCACTCGCTTCTTGCGGGCGGCGGGGATTGTTGAGCCACAAATCGACCCCTTGCACGAGTTGCCGCGCGACGTGGATGTCGTAATCTTCCACGAATACGAGCCTGTCCTGCACGTTTTCCCTTCGGGCGAAGTGGATGAGTTCGCGGATGAAGCTCTTGCCCTCCATGTCTCTCGGGTGGGCTTTGCCGGCGAATATGATCTGAATGGGCTTTTCCGCGTTCGTGAGGAGTGAAACGAGGCGTTCGGGCCTTTTGAGCAAAAGGGTGGCGCGCTTGTAGGTGGCGAAACGTCTCGCGAATCCGATCGTCAGGGTTTTGGGGTTGGGGAGCATGGTGACGTTGGGGTGGGTAACGCTTCCCAATGGCCGCTTGTGGGCATGCGCGCGGCAAAACGCGATGAGCCGCTCGCGGCTTTTCTCCCTTGCGCTCCAGAGCTCGCTCGCCGGGATGGAGGCGACTCTCTCCCACTTCTCCGGCTTGTCCGTCTCATCCACCCAGCCGCCGCCCAGATGCCTGTCGAACAAGTCCTTCATCTCGGGCGATACCCAGGTGGGAAAGTGGACGCCGTTCGTGATGGAGTCGATGGGAATATCCTGCTCGGGGACTTCCGGCCACATGGATTGCCACATCTTTCGTGAAATCTCGCCATGCAGTTTGCTGACGCCGTTCGCCGCCGAGGAAAGACGCAGCGCGAGGACGGCCATGTTGAAAGGCTCATCCCCCTGTCCGGGGTTCACCCGGCCCAGGCCCAGAAAGTCGCCCCAGTCCATGGAGAGGGATTGCGCGTATTTTCGAAAGTATTTTTCCATCATGTCGGGCGGAAAAATGTCGATGCCGGCAGGAACGGGCGTGTGCGTCGTGAAAACGTTTCCCGCAGAAGTCAATTCCCGGGCAGCGCCGGCGTCGATGCCGAATTTTCCCATGGAAAAACGGATTCTCTCGAGCGCCAGGAAGGCGGAATGTCCCTCGTTCATGTGGCAGACGACGGGGGGGAGGTTCAGTTTGTGGAGCAATCTTACGCCGCCGATGCCGAGCAGTATCTCCTGGCGAATCCGCGTTTCCATGTCCCCGCCGTAGAGGGCCAGGGTGATTTCGCGTAGCGAGGGAGCATTTCCGGGAACGTTGGCGTCCAGGAGGTAGATGGGGTTGCGGCCCACCTGCACGTGCCAGACTTGCGCAGTGAGGAGGCCGTCGGGGTAGTCGACCTCCACCGTGATGGGCGCTCCGTCCGCATCGTGCTCGAGATGGAACGGCGTGTGATGGAAATCGTTGTCCGGGTAGCGCTCCTGCTGCCAGCCGTCGGGGCCTAGGTGTTGGCGAAAATATCCCTGGCTGTAGGCGAGGCCGACGCCGATGAGGGGCAGTCCCAAGTCGCTCGCGGATTTCATGTGATCGCCGGCGAGGACGCCCAGGCCGCCCGAGTAGTTGGGCACGGATTCCGTGAGCCCGAATTCCATGCTGAAGTAGGCGATGCGGAGGTTCTCGCTCTTTTCGCTCTCGGGCAGGTTCTGGTACCAGGATGGTTTGTGGAGATATGCGTGAAGCTCTTTGACCACGCTTTTCATCTCGCGGAGGAAATGCGCATCGCGCGCCGCCGCATCGAGCCGCTCCTGAGAGACGGATTTCAGCATCGTGACGGGGTTGTAGTGGCAATCTTCCCACTGGGTCTCGTCCAGCCTACTGAACAGCGCGCGCGCGCGATGGTTCCAGTCGAAGGCGATGTTGTCGGCGATTTCTTCGAGTTCTCCCAGTTCGGGAGGAATGCTGGGCACTACCTGAAACGAAAGTACAGTAGTCATTTTTTCTTCCCGATAAGGAATTTGGTTTATCCCTGGTACACCGATTCCATGAAAACGATTCAGCGCATCAAACCCGAATCATTCAGCGAGTCCATAGGCGCCTTTTTCCCTGAGCGCCACATTGGGACCCGGAGGCGAATATAAAACCACATATTTGAACAGCGAGTCACCCGTGCTCGTGATTTGGTGCATCTTGCCGGGGGGCACGAAAACCGCGTCGCCCGCCTCGACCGATATCTTATCCCCCTCGATGTCGATCACCCCCGTTCCGCTGATGATGTAGAAGGCATGTTCCTCGGTGTCGTGCTTGTGGGCGGTGGAGGTGAGTCCCGGGTCGAATTCGTTGATGAGCAAGGCGAACTGCTTGGCGCCCACGCTCTCCTCATCCAGCAGAATCCGGAACATGCTTCTCCCCCCGGGCACGGGCAGCTCTCCGCTCAGGGCTTCGCTCTCCCGCACGCGCAAGGGTTTATGGTGATCACTCATGGGGACTCCTTCCTTTGGTTGAATCGTCGTCTGGTCGAATCGCAGCCTGGAATATGAAAATCAGGCTCTGCGAGAGTTCACGGCTCATGGTGATTTCTCTTTGGGCTGACGGTACATGTGATTGAGCGGGCCTCTGCCGTTTCCGATGGCCAGCGCGTTCTCGATGGCGCCCTGAATGAAATCCTTCGCCCGTCTCACCGCCTCGATGGTGGAGTCGCCCAGGGCCAGCCCCGCCGCAATGGCGGAGGAGAGCGTGCATCCCGTGCCGTGGGTGTGCGGGGTGTCGATGCGCCTGCCCTCGAGGGCGACCTCGGTTTCTCCATCGAAAAAAATATCCACCGCCCCGTCGGTGATGTGGCCTCCCTTGAGCAGAACGCATTTCGCCCCCCGCTCGTGGAGGGTTCGGGCGGCGTCCTTCATCTGTGCGAGGTTCTCTATCTCGGGGATCTCCAGAATGTCGCGCGCCTCCTCCGTGTTGGGGGTGACGACCTCGGCCAGCGGAAAGAGTTTTTCGACGAGCGCGTCTCTGGCGTCGGGCGCCAGGAGACGATCGCCGCTTTTGGCGACCATCACCGGGTCGAGCACGACGCGCGCGAGCGCGTGCGCCTTGAGCTTCTCGGCGACGACCTCGATGACGTCGACCGTGGCGAGCATGCCGATTTTCGCGCTTGCAATTTCCAAGTCCGAGCACACCGAGTCGAATTGCGCCGCGATGAAATCGGGCGGAGCGCCGTGCACCCCCTGTACGCCCACGGTATTTTGCGCCGTGAGCGCGGTGATGACCGAGGCGCCATAGACGCCGAATGCGCTGAAGGTCTTGAGATCGGCCTGAATCCCTGCGCCGCCGCCGGAGTCCGAACCCGCTATCGTCAAGGCAATGGGGGGAACGTCTGCGGAATGGGGCATCTCGCGCTCTCCTTTTCTCATCCAACATAAAACGATGCGTCCTGAGAATGTAGCACACGGAGAATATATTGGGAGTGTGGCGAGGGTGCGCCGAAAAGGAGAAAAAACAAAAAATTCTTTAATGGGGAATTCTTGACAATTTTGTTTAGGAATTATAGTCTCACGCTCGGCTGAGTCTTGGTGAAAAGATTTGGAAGGGTACTCTCATGGCATTGGGCACACGGGGTCGCCCGCCCCAGATTTTAAGGGCGCTTCCCTCGCTCATCGATCGCATAGGGGGCACGAGCCTCGTCCGGTTGCAGCGTCTGCCCGACGCATCCGGCGCGCGCGTGTTCGCCAAACTCGAGCAATATAATCCCGGCGGAAGCGTGAAGGATCGCATCGCGCTCAGCATGGTGCTCGACGGCGAGCGGCGCGGACTCCTGAAGCCCGGCGGAACGATCATCGAGCCTACGAGCGGCAACACGGGGATCGGCTTGGCGCTCATCGGCGCCATACGCGGCTACAGGACCATCATCGTGCTCAGCAAGAGCATGAGTCACGAGCGGCACTCCCTGCTCACCGGCTATGGGGCGGAGGTGGTCTTCAGCTCCAGCGAAGGCGGCATGTACGGCTCCCTCGTCAAGGCGGAAGCCATATTGGCCGAAAATCCGGACTATTTCATGCCCCAGCAGTTCAACAACCCGGCCAACCCGGAAATCCACCGCAGGACCACGGCGCGCGAGATTTTGCGCGACATGGGCGCGGAATCGATAGACGCCTTCGTGGCGGGCGTGGGGACGGGAGGCACCATCACGGGAGTGGGCGAGGTACTGAAGGAGAGAAGCCCCGAAACCCTCATCGTGGGGGTGGAGCCCGCCGCATCGCCCGTTCTTTCGGGCGGGGAGCCGGGACCGCACCATATACAGGGAATAGGCGCCGGCTTCATTCCCGGGGTGTTGAACCGGGCGATCATCGACGAAATGGCGCAGGTGAGCGATTCGGACGCCTACGACATGAGCAAGGCCCTGAGCCGGGAGGAGGGCATGGCCGCAGGCATTTCGGCGGGCGCGGCCGTTTGCGCGGCCCTGCGCGTAGCGCGGCGGATGAGTCCGGAGGAAAACGTGGTGGTCGTCATTCCCGATGGCTGGGAGAGGTATTATAGTCTGGAGCAGCAATTTCATTAGAAATCTTATTTCGTTCACCCCGAAAAGAGGGGTTTCAGACAGATCAGGAGACAGAAATGGCGGTAACGGTTCGTATTCCGACACCTTTACAGGAGTTCACCCAGCAGCAGGACGCCGTGGAGATCGGGGGCGCGGATATCAAGGAAGTGCTCGAAAACCTCGACCGGCAATTTGCGGGCATTCGCCAGCGCCTTTACGACGAGCAGGGCAAGCTGCGCCGGTTCGTGAACATTTATGTGAACCAGGAGGACATCCGCTTCCTGCAGGGAGAGGGAACGGCGGTGAGCGATGGCGATGAGGTCTCCATCGTGCCGGCCATCGCGGGCGGCCTCTAATCTCCCGCAATACTCCCGAGAGGAGAACCGTCCCTTGGGTTTGAGCGAAGAGCAGATTCAGCGCTACAGCCGGCACATTCTTCTGCCCGGGGTGGGAGGGATCGGCCAGGAGCGCCTCCTGGCTTCTTCCGTGCTCATCGCGTTTTCGGCAGAAGAGAAAAGCGCCGCCCTCGTCGCCCTGGTCTATCTGGCCGCCGGGGGCGTGGGGCGGGTCGGCTGGTGTCCGCTGGATGGGGCCGATGGATTGAAGGAAGAATCGCCGCTTTCATCCTTCCTGGGCGCTTGTGTGGGCGATGGCGTAAGGAGTTTGAATCCCGATTGCACGCTGGTTTCCCGTTACCTGGACGAGGAGGAGGTTTTCGACGCGCTCGTCTGGTTGGGAGATGAGGCATCTGCGGATTTCGAGAAATTCGAGCCTTCGGGAAGATTCACCATACAAGGCGTCTCCGCAGGTGAGGCGGGTGAGATTCTCGAAGGAACCGCCGCACTCGGGAGGCCGGGTGCGGCCTCGCGTGAAAGGGGAGCGCGCACGGTGGCGACCCAGGGAGCTTTGGGCGCGTGGCTGGCCGTCAGGGTCTTGCGGCGCCTGGTGGATGAAGAGGATACGGTGGGGTCGACTGCGCAGGCCCGTTTCGATCTTTCGCGTGGCTTCATGGAAACGAGCGCGCGCATTTCCTGAAACTTTCAGGATCAAGCACGAGGGCCATATCAATGGTCGAATCGACGGTGGAGAATCCCACAAGCGCATTCAGAAATTTAGAGGATTCCGCAATCATCAAGTGTATCGGCAACACCCCCTTGCTCGAAATCAAGTTGTTCGAGGGCGAGTTCCCGGAAGTGGAGGTGTACGCCAAGGCGGAGTGGTTCAACCCGGGCGGCTCGGTCAAGGACAGGCCGGCGCTCTTCATGGTAAAGGACGGCCTGGAGTCGGGGCAGTTGCGGCCGGGCAAGATTCTTCTCGATTCCACGAGCGGGAACACCGGCATCGCCTACGCCATGATCGGAGCGGCGCTTGGGGTTCCCGTCCGCCTCGTCCTGCCTGCGAATGCGAGCGATGAGCGCAAGGCGACGTTGAAGAGCTATGGGGCCGATATCGTTCTCTCGGACCCTTTGGAAGGCTCGGACGGGGCGCAGCGCCTCGCGGCGAAGATGTATCGCGATGAGCCGGAAAAATATTTCCTGCCGTGCCAGTACGACAACCCGGCCAACCCGCTCGCCCACGTCGAGACCACGGCGGTCGAGATTCTGGAGCAGACCGAGGGGCGCGTGGAGTATTTCGTGGCCGGTCTCGGCACGACGGGCACGCTGGTGGGCACGGGGCGGGGCCTCAAGGCGAGGAAGCCGGGCGTCGTGGTCCATGCCGTCATGCCCTCGGAATCGTTTCACGGCCTGGAGGGAATGAAACACATACCCACGGCCATTCGCCCGGGTATTTACGATGAGAGCGTGCACGATCACCTGATTCCGGCGAGCACCGAGGAGAGCTACGACCTGGCCGAGAAAATAGCGAAAGAAGAGGGCCTTTTCATCGGTCACTCCGCAGGCGCCGCGCTCGTCGGCGTCCGTGAGGTGGCGAAACGGATAGGCAAGGGCGTCATCGTCACCCTGTTCCCCGACGGGGGGGACAGGTACTTGAGCGAGGCGCGCTAGGGAGGTTTGATGTGCGCTTGAATCGTGAACAGGTGGAGGCGATGCACCGCCATGCGCGCGCGGCTTATCCCGATGAGTGTTGCGGGTTGATTATCGGCCCGCCGCGCGCAGTGGGAGAGAAAGAAGAGGCTCTCGCTCTGCTGCCCTGTAGAAACGTGCAAAACGAGATGCACGAGAAAGACCCGGAAATATATCCCCGAACGGCGCGGCGCGCTTTTTTGATCGATCCCTTCGAGTTCGAGCGCATCGTAAAAAAAGCGGAGGAGGCGGGCGAAGTGGTTCGCGGCATATTTCACAGCCACCCGGATGAGGACGCCTATTTTTCACAGGAAGACGTGGATGCGGCGGTTCCTTTCGGGGATATTCCCGCGTTCCCGGATGCGGAGCACGTCGTCATGAGCGTTCGCGATGGCGTGGTTCTCGGCCAAAAGGTGTTTTCCTGGGAAGCGGCGGGAAAAATTTTCGTCGAGAGCAATCTGGAGATACTGGAGGAGGCGGGCGCGTGAATTTTCATAAGGCGCACGTGGGTTCCTCACCAAAAAATCCGGTGGCCTCCCCAGGCGCATCCAAGGGCCGCTTGGGGGATGAAAACGCTCCGGCGGCCTCATCCGCCCTCATCGTAGGAGCAGGCGGCCTGGGTTCGTCCGCAGCACTCGCCCTTGCGGCGTCGGGCGTGGGGCGCATCGGCCTGGCGGATCACGACACGGTGACGCTCGACAACCTCGCGCGCCAGATTCTGCACAGAGCCGAAGATATGGGTCGCCTGAAGGTGGACTCGGGCGCAGATTCCATATTCAGGCTCTCCGCCAAAGTGGCGGTCGATAAGATTCCACTGAAGCTCACGCGCGAGAACGCCGCCCGGATCATCGCGCCTTATGACGTCATTCTCGATGGAAGCGATAATCTGGCCACGAAGCTCACCTTGAACGACGCATGCGCGCTATCGGGCAAGCCGTGGATTATGGGGGGCGTTTTGCGCTTTTTCGGCCAGGTGATGACGATTCTGCCGGGTGAGAGCGCGTGTCTGCGCTGCCTGGTGGGAGAGGAGGGCGCAAATGCGCGTGGCCTCGACTGTGGGGATGCGGGCGTTTTAGGCGCCGTGGCGGGCTTCGTGGGCATGGCGCAGGCCGCCGATGCGCTCCGGGTTCTCGAGAGGCTTGAGCCCGCCTGGTCGAACAGACTGATGACGGCCGATTTCTGGAACAACGCCTTTGGAGGCTTGCCCGTGGAGCAGGACCCGGATTGTCCGGTTTGCGCGCTCGCCGGGCGCAGTCGAGCCAAGACCCCGGGAACCCCCGAAGGACAGGGGTCGCTCGTTTAGCGGATGAGGCCGAAACACCCGATGAGAGGATTTCGCCGATGAAGATATCGACCAAGGGACGATACGCCGTGCTCGCCATGATAGAGCTGGCCAGGCATTCGCAGACGCACCCGGTTCCCTTGCCACAGATAGCCGGCAATCTGGAAATCAGCCAGCACTACCTCGAGCAGTTGTTCGTGAAGATGCGCAGGGCCTCTCTGGTGAGCAGCACGAGGGGGCCGGGAGGCGGCTACATCCTCGCGCTGCCGCCCTCTCGAATCAACATGCGCGACGTTCTCTCCGCCGTGGGGGAGACGATTCAGCCCGTGGATTGCGGGGAGACGCCGCCTTCCTCGCCGTGCCCGAACATCCCGGTGTGCGGAAGCCGGGTTTTATGGAAAAAACTCGAAAACGCGATAGACAAGACGCTACGCGAAACCACGCTGGAGGAGTTGAGCGCGCCGCCGACGGGCGACAAAGACGGCGTCCGCCTGCCGAACTTCCAGGTGAGCATATAGCCATACGCCAAGGGGAAGAATTCCGGGGAATTACGGCGTGCTCCCCGGGTTTCCTGCCGCCCTCGTGGTTACCGGATTTCAGCAATCATCGGGATTTTTCATTTTTCAAGCAGGGAAGACATGTCGTTAGAACCCGTGCGCGCCGCCTCGATGGGCCTGGGACGCCGGGCAGGCGTGCTCGCCGCCGCTGCGCGGAGGCAAGGTGAGGCTCGTCTCGTGTTTCAGCCGCACGCCCGAAGTCGACGGCCGCGCCGCGCGCGAGAACCTCGCCGTCGTATACGCGGCGGACGCGAACTCGCGCCTGGGCAGGACGGTGGAGGTGGGGGAGTATTTGTAATGGTGAGATCGTAACATCCCCACGCGGGGAGGGATGCCGAAACCCGTCATTCCGACCTCAATTCCGGCTGAGGAGGGGGGAAATGCCGGAATCCTTCGATTCGGGGATTGTAGGGGCGGACCCCCGTGTCCGCCCGTTTTATTGCGCCCGCCCTGGCGAAAGACAACCACGGGGGGTTTGTAGGGGTCGCATACATGCGACCCATATCGTGGCGGCGAAAAAGCAGGGACGCATATATGCGTCCCCTACACCCATTTCGACGCCAGGGCAGGATGGAGGAGTCGGTGAAATTGGCTAACCCGCCGACCGCCTCGGGTGTTCCTACTCATCCGGGTTGGGTTCGGGGAAATCCTCGGGCCAGTTGTCGATGAGCGATTGCAGGTAGGCCTTCATCTTGTCGGGGTTGCCGCGCACGGATTTCCTGATCTTGTTCACCTCGCCCTCATTCTCTATCGGAATGGCGAACGAATCCATGAAGCGGTTCATCATCCCCTGCTTGCCGCTCATGAGGGACATCTCGACAATCTCCCCGTCGGTGAAGCGCCGCTTGACCTCTTCGAGCACGCCCGGGTTCTCGCGCGCGGTGTTTCTCGTGAAATGCTCCGCCCACAGGCAGGCGGCGCGCTCGCGCGGATTCAAAGCCGGAGATGTCATGTAATCGTCCGAGGCGATGGCCTCGATTTGCGCCTCCGTGATTCCCGTCGCTTGACCAAGCGCCGTGTTGTGCGCGATTCAGTAGGCGCAGGCGTTCACGAAGCTCGTCTTGAGAACCACGATCTCTTTTATCCTGCACGTCAGAAGCCCGCCCATGCCCTCGCGCTGGAGCGTGGCGTTGAAGGGGAGATAGAGCCGCGCGATGTAGGGCGTGTTCGCCATCGCGAGTGCGGAATTGGGGATGCGGCCCAGAAACTCGCGCGTGGCTTCAAAGTACCGCGCCGTATCGCCCGTGGCGTCCGCGGGGTCTAAGAGTGGAATTTTGCTCCCTTGGATTGCCTGGTCTGACATGGTTTCCCTCATTTTCGTTGTAGGAATTTTTGGGGGATTATAGAGGAACCTCCACTCGGTTGGGAACCTGAGAGTGCTGCGCGTTACGCTGGGCTCGCCGTTTTGGTAACATGCGCCATCTCGACCGAAAAACCACCGGAACACGCATCTGAAAGGAGCACCGCATGGCGGATTTTGACCTGGAAATGACCGATAAACTCCTCTCCACGACGCGCTCCGTGCGCAAGCGCCTCGATTTCGAGCGCGAAGTGCCGCTCGAAGTCGTGAGGGAATGTCTCGAACTCGGCCTTCAGGCCCCCACGGGTTCGAACCGCCAGGGCTGGCGCTGGCTGGTGGTGACGGATGAGGGCATACGCCGTGAACTCGGGCGGCTTTATCGCAAAGGAACCGGAGACTACCTGGAGCAAGGCATGGCGCAGGCGCGAGAAAGCGGGTCCGCGCAAAACGAGCGGGTCTTCGATTCCGCCATGTACCTGGCCGAGAATTTAGAGCGCGCACCCGTGCACGTGATTCCCTGCATCGAGAATTTTCTGCCCGAGAGTCCGCCGAGGTTCATGTGGGCGGGCCTTTTGGGCTCCATTATTCCGGCGGTGTGGAGTTTTCAATTAGCACTCAGATCGCGTGGACTGGGTTCTGTTTTCACCACGCTGCACCTGCGCTGCGAGGCGGAGGCGGCGGAACTCCTCGGCGTGCCGGATGATTTCATGCAGGTGGCGCTCATTCCGGTGGCCTACACGCTGGGGACGAATTTCAGACCCGCCACGAGGCGCCCGCTCGATGAAATCGTGCACATGAACACCTGGGGGTGAGGATCGTTTCGCCGAGCGACCGCAGGCCCTTGGTTTATTAAGCCCCATGTCATACGCCGGGCTGGCGCTGATGCAATGACGTATGAAATTTCACCGAAGAGTTTCGTATGTTTTGGTGACCCCTAGGGGACTCGAACCCCTGTTACCGGCGTGAGAGGCCGGTGTCCTGACCGCTAGACGAAGGGGCCATGAAGCGGTGTCCGCCCGCATCGCGCGCGTTCGGTATGAAACGGCGTGATGCGAGAGACGGAAGGGTAGTCCCATCGGTTTTTCGCGTCAAGCGGGCGCGCGCAATCCATCCATCATTCCCTCATCAGCGAAAAGAACACGGCGGCAGCATGTTTCTCGAGGGATGAACGCGCCTTTTTTTGCGCTTGTATTGCAGTTCGAGGCTCAACTGCGTGGCGAGCACGGGCTCCGGCCCCAGACGTTTGCCGCGCAGCATGAGCCAGCCCGCCGCCGATTTGCGGATTCGTCCCAGGCGTGCCAAGTCCCTGAAATCGCGAATGTGCGCCTTTCTCCTGACTTGGACCAGGCGCTTCGCCCACGTGGGGCCGATGCCCGGCACGCGCATCAGCGTCCGGGGGTCTGCGGTCATGATCTCCACCGGAAATTTGGAGAGGTTTCGCCTGGCCCACGTCGTTTTCGGGTCTTCATCGAGGGCCAGATTGCCCTCCGAGGCGGGAATCTCATCGAGCCCGAACTCATACTCGCGCAAGAGGTGTTCCGCCTGATACAGCCTGTGCTCGCGTGTTTTGGAGACCGAGGGAACGCCGTCCATCGGCGTGTCCTCCACCGGCTTGAAGGCGCTGAAATGGGTGTGGCGCAAAAGACCCTTCTTCTGGAGCGAGTGGGAGGCCGATAGCACGTCCATATCGCTCTCCCCGCTGGCGCCCACGATGAACTGCGTCGTCACGCCGCCGGTGATGAGGCCCGTTCTTTCGAAAAACGACTCGCGCGCCATTTTCCCCACATACCGAAGGGCGGGTTTCAGGTCGGATTCCAGATTTTTCTCGGGCGCCATGGTCTGAAGACCCCTCTGCGTGGCGGCTTCTAAGTTCACGGAGAGCCTCGTGGCTATCTGGGCGGCGCGGCCGAGCTGGGAGTCCTCCACGCCCGGCAGCATCTTGAGGTGGATGTAGCCGTTAAAACGATGCTTGAAGCGCAGGATTTCCGCCGTGGCTATCATCCTGTCCACCCCGGTGACGCCGCTGCCCGGAATCCCGCTGGTGAGAAAAAGCCCCTCGGCGCGGTTTCTCTTCCTGAGCGCCATGAAGGTGTCGGCCAACTCCTCTGGGCTGAAGGAGTAGCGCGGCATGTTGCGCGAAGCCCGCATGGGGCAGTAGCGGCAATCATAGCTGCAGGCGTTGGTCATCATGGTGGAGAGAAGCGGCATGATGCGCCCGCCCGAGAAGGGCACCGGAAATATCGCCGGCGTGTCCGAGGCCAGGAATTTGCGCCGGTCTTTTGGACGTTTTCTCATGCCGGGCGGGCCCTCCCTGTCGTCAAAGGATTGTCCGCCGAGAATGGCAAGTTTGTGGAGGGTTTTTTCCGTCACCATGATTGTTCTCCCTGTGTGGATTGACGTGAAGGAGAAAATCATATACGAAAATAAAACGAAAGTAAATACATTTTTTAACAAACCTATAATATATTTAACTATAGTTACTTATCGGATAGTGTTGAAGTAGAAGATCATGAAAATAAAAGAGGAGGGGAGTTTTTCTTCGCTTTTTGGGGGTGTTATAAGCGCTAGCTCCAGAGAATTACATGCGTTTATCCAGTGACTCAGGAGCCGTTTCCTCGCCAGGATGCGCGCGCTTTTTTGAAGGCCTCGATATCGGGCGGAATGCGTCCCGGCCTGCCGAGGGCCTCGCCCGCCACCTCCGCCGCGTTCTTGCCCGTGCCCGTGCCGATGCAGACGATTATCTCGTCGGCTTCCGGCTTCCCGGGCCGCTCGGCGCCCTCCATCAGGCTTGCCACGGACGCCGCAGAAGCCGGTTGTAAGAACAGCCCCTCGCGTCCGGCGATCTGGAATTCGGCTTCCAGGTTCATCGCATCGCTCACGAGCACGCCGTGGCCCTCCGAACGCCGCACCACCGCGGCCACACGCTCGCCCGCACCGGGGAAGGGGCTCGTGAGGCCGGCCGATTTCGTGCTCACCTCGCCCCAGGGCTCGACCTTTCCGCCCGTGTGGAGGGCTTTGACGATGGGCGCGCAGCCATCGGGTTGCACGATGTCGATCGCCGGCATCTTGTCTATCCAGCCCAGGGCCAGCAGTTCGCGGAATCCCTGGTCCATCGCGAGCGCCATCGTGCCGCCCGCCGTGGGGCAGACGACGCGATCGGGCGCGCGCCAGCCGAGTTTTTCGGATATCTCATAGGCAGCCGTCTTTTTTCCCTCGATTCTGTAGAGGTTGCGGGGCAGGGTGGCGTGCAGGCAGCCCAGTTCTTTCGACACTTCTTCGGCGAAGCGCCCGCCCACGCCCTGATCGCCCTCGATGATGAGCGCAAACGCCCCGTAGGCCCCTACTTGCAAGCAATGAACGGCCGAACTGTCGTCGCGCACGAAGCCGATGAATTCGATTCCGCCCCGCGCGCAATACGCGCTGAAACAAGCCGCCGCGTTGCCCGAAGAAGGCAGCACGATGCGGTCGACCCCCACTTCCTTGCACTTGCTTATGGTGACCGAACCGCCCCTGTCCTTGAACGAGCCCGTGGGGTTTCTCGATTCATCCAGGATGTAGAGGTTGCCGTACCCGAGCGATTCCCCGAGCCTCTCGGCGTGGATGAGGGGGGTGTCGCCCTCGACGAGCGAGACCACGTTTCGCTCATCCCGCACGGGCAGGAGTTCGCGCCAGCGCCAGATGCCCCGGGGTCTGCGGGCGACCTCGTCCCTGTCCACATGCGCCCTTATCCACTCGAGGTCGTAGCTGCCCTGTAAATTCCCGCCCGTATCGGGGCAGGTGAAGGGGTGTTCCATGTCGTCCACGATACGTCCGGAATCGAGGCTCAAATGGCCTTTCAGCGCGCTGTGCAAGGTTGGTTCTCCTCAATAATCATTCCCGGTGGCGGGCAGCAATGCCCGAAATTCTAGGCGATGCCTTCTTCCTTCATGGTCTGCACCCCAGCCCGGAAGGCGGCGAGCGTCTTGTCAATCACGTCGTCCGTGTGGCACGCGCCCACGAGGGCGCGGGCGCCGTTGAAATCCACCCCGTGGAGGATCAGGGCTTGGCGTAAGGCGCGGCTTTTCTGCGCGTTTTTGGAATCGAGCCGCCGCCATTCGATTCCGCTTACGTCCTGATCCGCCCCATCAAGCGGCGGGGCGTCGGCGTCAAAGAAAATTTTCCAGTCGCTGTATTCGCCATAGAGCTTCCAGGCCACCGCCTCTTGCGCGAGAATCTCGTTCATCCCGTATCTCAGCTTTTGCGCCTGCGCGTTCACCTCTTCCGTCGTCCGGCCGTCGGCCAGCGAGGAGAGCATGGCGACGCCTGCGGCAGAGGAGATGGGGTTCGCGTTGAAGGTGCCGTGGTGGGCGATTTTCGTGCGGCGGTTCACCTCGGGGTCCGGCTTGGTGGCGAGGTATTCGAGCACGTCCGCCCGACCGACGACGGCCCCGCCCGGCAGGCCCCCCGCGAGTATCTTGGCGAGGCTCGTTAAGTCCGGCGTCACGCCGAGATGCGCCTGCGCCCCGCCCGGCGATACGCGAAAGCCGCTCACCACTTCATCGAAAATAAGGAGGGTTCCCACCTTGTGGGTCTCTTCCCTGAGCGCGGCCACGAAATCCCCCTTCATCGGGATGGTGCCGAAGTGCCCGCCCGTCGGCTCGAGGATGAGTGCGGCGACCTCTCCCGAGGCGAGCGCGCCCCGGACGGCTTCCAGATTATCCGGCGGACATACGGTGACCAGATCGGTGACTTCTTCGAGTTGTCCCGCCTCGGGTTCGTTCGTGTAGGGCGCGCGCACGCCGATCTCGAGCCCCTCGTGCCAGCCGTGGAAGTGGCCCGCGAACTTGACCACGCGTTTTCTGCCCGTGTAAGCGCGCGCGAGTCTGAGCGCCATGTGCGTGGCCTCGGTGCCCGAGGCGGTGAAGCGCACCCGCTCGGCGCAGGGCACCAGACGGCTCACCCATTCGCCCCATTCCACCTCCCGCCTGTGGCCAGCCCCGTAGTGCGAGCCCTGGAGTACGGCCTTACTCACGGCGTCGCGGATGTGGGGCGGGTTGTGCCCGAACAAGAGAGCTCCGTGGCCCATCCAGTAGTCGATGTAGCGGTTGCCGTCCACGTCCCACTTGTACGCGCCCTCGGCGCGCTCGACGTAGATGGGGAAGGGCTGCATCCTGCGGGTGTCGTGCGTCACCCCGTCGGGGAAAATTTCCTTCGCCCGATCGTAGAGGGCGCGCGAAGCGGGCAGGGATTCGGCATAAGCGTCCGCGAGTTTGGGAGTGTCCGTGGGCTGCTGCATGAAAATCTCCAGAAGGGTGGGATTTTGAAAATCTGTTGGGGATAACGCTACGCCCAAGCGCGCCCGAGCGTCAAGGCGGGAAGGCCGAAGCGCCTCCGCGAAAAAGAGTGATTTTTGATCGTTTGACACGGCTTGGAGCCTCTTTCATAGTGTGCCTATGGGGTCAGCAAAAATATATGGATGAGTTGCTTGCCTGAGGGTTTCGGTTGGCCGGACGGCTGTGAGGGCCGCCTGGAATCATTTTTTTCGGCAGATAAGGGAGGGAGAATAAATGAGACGATTGTTTCTCGGATTGGTCTTGTTCGTATTCGCGCTGTCTCTGGGCGTGAGCGGGGAATCGGCCGAATCGCTACTGGAGAAAGTGAAGAAGCGGGGAACCCTCGTTGCCGGGGTGAAATTCGACTTTCCTCCGATGGGCTTCATCAACAAGAAAACGGGGAAACCGGATGGTTTCGACGTGGACCTCGTCAGGGAGATCGCCAAGAAACTGGGCGTGAAGGTGAAGTTCGTCCAGGCGCTTTCAAAGACGCGTATTCCCTTGATCGTGAACGGCAACGTGGATTTGATCGCGGCCACGATGACGCACAAGCGCGCGCGGGATAAGGTCATCGACTTCTCCATGCACTACCTCATCACGGGGCAGCGCTTCATCACCCGCAAGGACACCGGCATCAAGCACATCTCTCAGTTGGCCGGGAAGCGCGTCGCCTCCGTTCAGGGCGGAAACTCCGGCCCCAACCTCCTCAAGGTTCAGCCCAAGGCCATCATCGTTCCCTTCCAGGAGCACACGGAGAACCTCCTTGCGCTCAAGCAAAAGAAGGTGGACGCCATGGTGACGGACGATATTCTCCTCCAGTGGTTGGCGGCGAATAACCCGGGTCTCGTCGTTCCGGGCAAACTCTACACCATCGAGCCATACGGCATGGGCCTTCGGGAAAACGACTCGGATTGGCGCGATTACATCAACAACGTCATCCTGGAGCTTTGGGAGACGAAGAGATACCACGCCATCTGGAGAAAATGGTTCGGCAAGAATCCGGATTTCACCTTGCCGTGGTTCCCGAAATAAAGGGGAATTATCCGAGCGAGAGCCTTTAATGTTCATTTAAGGCGGATGCGGCCGCCCGGCTCCGGGTGGCCGCTTTCGCTTGGCGGGAGTGTGGATGGTTGGCGATGCGTCAGGCGCAAGCGTGATTCGAAGCGCGAAGAAATGGAAGTGGAAGCTCTTTGAGAGTCCTCGGGAGAGAAATGCGTTTTTCCTCACCTGGGGGAGCGTCGCGCTATTCGCCGTCTGGTACTTCATCTTCGATTTGTGGCCCATCGATTTCGAGACGGAATTCAGCTACCAATGGCGCTGGGGCGTGATCTGGGATTACCGGATGTTCCTGCTCCGAGGCGTGGGCATGACGATGTATATCTTTGCGTGGTCGCTCGTGATCAGCCTGGTGCTCGGCGTTTTTTGCGGGATCGGCAGGACGACGGAAATTCGGTGGATACGCGCGTTCTCGACCGCATACGTCGAGGTGTTCAGGAACATCCCCCTGCTGGTGCAGATGTGGTGGGCGTATTTCGGCTTGCAGGAAGTGTTGAATGCGGTCATCAACGAGCCCCTGGGGATTCTGATTCTCGTGCCCAGCACCTTCGCCTGCGTTATTGCCCTCTCCCTCTACACGGGGGCCTACATGGGCGAGGTGGTCCGCTCGGGCATCCGCTCGATTCCGAAAGGCCAGTGGGAGGCCGCCGCCTCCACGGGATTGTCCCGCGCCCGAACCTGGCGCTACATCATCCTCCCCCAGGCGCTCGTCATCGTCATACCGCCGATGTCGAGCCAGGTTTTGAACATCATCAAAAACTCGGCCGTGGCGATGACCATAGCCATCACCGATCTCATGTATTTCTCGCAAAAGATAGAAGAGGAAACCTTCGCCGGTTTCGAGGCGTACAGTACGGGGACTTTGTTGTTCCTGCTGCTCACCCTGATGACGGTGAGCGTAATTTACGGGGTCCAGTCTTACTTCGGCCTGAAAGTTCGCTCGGGCACATAGCGACCGGATCGCGGAAGGGGAATTTTCGTTGGAATCTTTTTGGAAGTGGCACGTCATTCCGGAGAACTTCGGATTTTTCGCCCAGGCGTTTCAGCTGACCATCGAGATTTTCGCCATCAGCTGGGTGGGCTGCTGGACGTTCGCCGTCGTCTTCGGCGCCATGCGGCACTCGAAACTCTGGTGGCTCAGGCTGCCGGCCGCTGCCGTGGTGGAAGTCATACGCGGAACGCCCGGCCTGATGTTCGTCGTCTGGGTGTATTTTTTGAGCAGGCCGCTGGTGGGGTTTTCGCTGAGCCCGTTCTGGGCGGCCGTCTGGGCGCTCATGCTCCACAATGGCTCGTATGCGGCGGAAATCATCCGCGCGGGGCTCGACTCCGTCCCCAGGGGGCAGATGGCGGCGGCGTACTCCACCGGGCTGGGCTATATCCAGGCGATGCGCTACATCGTGCTGCCCCAGGCGCTGCGCAACATGGCTCCCGCCATCATGAACAGAACGGTGGCGCTCTTCAAAAATACGTCGCTCGCCTTCGTAATCGGCGTCATCGAATTTTTCCGCTCGGGGACCATCGTCAACGGGCGTGAAAACGCGTCCTTCGCCGTGTTCACCTTCATCGCGGCCGTCTATTTCGTCTGCTGTTTCACGCTGTCGCAGTACGGGAACCGGCTGGGCCGACTGAAGGGCCAGCAGGCCATCGAGGATACGACGGCCGTCTGAATTTTCTATCCTGCGCGCGCCTAGCCGAGATTGTTCGAGCCTGAGACTAGAGAATTTTCTCCAGGAACTGCCTGGAGCGCTCTTCCTTGGGGTGGGAGAAGAAGGTATCCGGGTCCCCCGTTTCGACTATCAGCCCCTCGTCCATGAACACGACCTCGCTCGCCACCTCCTTGGCGAAGCCCATCTCGTGGGTGACCACCGCCATCGTCATTCCCTCGCGCGCGAGGTCGAGCATGACGTTCAGCACTTCATGGATGACCTCGGGGTCCAGCGCGCTCGTGGCCTCGTCGAAGAGCATGACCTTCGGGTGCATGGCGAGAGCGCGGGCGATGGCCACGCGCTGCTGCTGGCCGCCGGATAGTTCGGAGGGATAGCTTTCCGCTTTTTCGGGAATTCCCACCTTGCGGAGCAGGTCGTGGGCCGTCCGCTCGGCCGCTTCTTTTTTCACGCCGCGCACCTTGATGGGCGCGAGGGTGATGTTGTGCAGGGCGCTCATGTGGGGATAGAGGTTGAACTGCTGGAACACCATGCCCACTTCCGAGCGAAGCTGGGTCATGTTCGTCTTCGGATCGGCGACCGACAGGCCGTCTACGACGATGTCGCCCGCCTGGATGGTTTCCAGGCCGTTGATGCAGCGCAAGAACGTGCTCTTGCCCGAACCGCTCGGCCCGCAGATGACGACGACGTCGCCTTCCTCGATGTCGAGCGATACGCCGCAGAGGGCTTCGAAATCGCCATAAAATTTGTGAACGCCGGTGGCTTTCACCATAACTTTGCCGCTCATGCGAGTTCCCGCCATTTTTTGTGAATGATTCCGGTCTTTATTTGCACACTTGCAGTGTTGCCGCCTCTTGTCAAACCACTCTTTTATTGTCCATGATACCCCGTTTTCATTTCCGGATCGATGATTCGCTTCCAAAGAGGAGATTCACGTGCCCAGCTACGATCATGCGAAAGTATGGCTCAACGGAGAGGTGGTTCCGCCCGAGGACGCCAAGATCAGCGTTTTCAGCCAGGCGGTTCTGAGGGGCTCGAGCGTGTACGAGGGAGTTCGCGCCTATTGGAGCGAGGAGAGAAACAATCTCTTCCTCTGGAAGATCGATCCGCACATCAGGCGGCTGTTCGACTCGATGCGGGTGATGCGGATGACGCCGCCCTATACGGCGGAAGAGTTCAAGGGCGCCGTCATCGAGTGGATACGGGCGAACGAGTTCAAGGATGACCTCCACTTCCGCTTGAACGTGTACTTTGACGATTCGGGGCCTTTGGACATGAAGGGCTATGCGGCGGATGAGGTGGACACGTGCGTCTTCATCAGCGGCGGGCTGAACAGCAACCGCAAGCGTCAAGAGCAGGGCGTGAACCTGTGCGTGAGCAGTTGGAGGCGCATTTCGGACGATTCCGTGCCGCCGCGCGTGAAAGCGTCTGCCAACTACCAGAACGGCAGGCTCGCAGGCGTGGAGGCCCGGGTGAACGGGTACGACGACGCCATCTTGCTGAACCAGAGGGGCACGGTGGCCGAGGGCACGGGCACGTGCGTGATGATCATGCGCGAGGGCAAGCTCATCACACCGCCGGTGACGGACTCTATTTTAGAGAGCATCACGCGCGACAGCGTGCTCGAGATGTTCGGGAGGCACATCGGCCCCGAACCCGTGGAGCGACCCATGGATCGCACGGAAATCTATGTGGCCGATGAGGCGATGATATGCGGCTCGGCCGCCGAGGTTGCGCCTGTGCTCTCTCTCGATCGCATCGATGTGGGAGACGGAAAACCCGGGAAAATCACGCGCAGGCTGCAAGAAATATTCTACGCCGCCGCCCGGGGCGTCGATGAGACGTACGAGAAGGATATTCTGCCGGTCTATTGATGAAGCCGGAAAGGGCCGCTCCTTGCCATGGAGGCGGCCCTTTTTTATTTTTTCTGCTCACACGGAGCGCATACGCCATCGGGCATGTTCTCGCGCGCCGTCTGGCAGGCTTCTTTCGTGTCGTATGGGCCGAGAACCATCTCGTTGGGCAGCGTGAGGCAAAGGTTTGCCGAAACTTCTGGTTTTTTCTCCTCCTCGGAACATCCCCCGAGGAAAAAGAGGCCCATCAGGAGCAGACCCGACAGCAGGAGCGATGATTTTCCGTACACCATAGAGATTTCCTTTCCCCTGGAAATGTGGGCGGATCAACCGAGGTGGCGGAATACCTCGCCCACGATCTTCATGCCCTTTTCAATCACTTTTTCATCCACCGAATAGGTGAAGCGCAGGTGGTTTTCCCCCGCCTCGCCGAACTCCGAACCGCTGCGAATCGACGCCCCCGCCTCCCAGACGCGCTTTCTCACCTCGACCGAGGGAAGAGGGTACTCATACCGGCAGTATTGATAGAAACCGCCCTGGGGCTGGATGGGAATGAGGCCGGGAATGGCTTGCGCCATTTCATGAATCAGGCGGCCCCGTTTGTGGTATTCACGCGCCATTTCCTCCACGCATTCCTGGGAGTTTCTGAGCGCCGCCGCCCCCGCGCGCTGGACGAAGGTGTTGATCGGCCCGTTGATGGAGCGATGCACGCTGAACATCGTCCGGGGCAAATCCTCCGGAACTACCATGAAGCCCAGACGCCAGCCGGTCATCGAATAGGTCTTGGAGAAGGTGTCGAGAAGGATGAGGCGATCCCTGTGTTCGGTGAACGAAAGCAGGGGCACGTGCTCGAAGCCGGGCTGCAGGATTTTCGCATACGCCTCATCCGATACGACCATGAGATCATGCGACTCGGCGAGTTCTACCAGGGCCTTCAGATCGGCGCGCCGATAGACCACGCCCGTGGGGTTGTTCGGGTTGTTGATGAAAATCAGGCGCGTGCGCGGGGTGACGGCGCGGCGAACGGCCTCGACGTCGATTTGATAATCCGCATCATGCGGCACATGGACGGGGACGGCTCCTAACTGTAGCGCGACGTGGGCGTAGAGTGAAAACGTGGGGTCCATCAGGATGGCTTCATCCCCCGGGTCCAGGAACGTCGTCATGACGGCGTAGATGCCCGAACTGGCGCCGTTCGTCGCGATGATGGAATCGGGCGCATATTTCGCATTCGCCTCGCGCTCGATGTGTTCGCATACGGCTGCGAGAAACTCCGGGTCCCCCTGGCCCGGCGCATAGCCCGTGAGGCCCTGGTCGAGCGCTTCCTTGGCGGCATTCGTGATGTGCCCGGGAGTGGGGAAGTTGGGCGTTCCCGAATCGAGAGGCACCATGCCCGGCGGCTTTTTGGCCGTCATGTAGCCGGCGCGCTCTCCGCCCGAGGTCGCGGCGACGGTTCTGGCGATGTGTCTTTTCATGTTTTTATACTTTCTCCAAAGATGAATTATCGGCGAAGTAACGAGAGGCGCAAACGCCTCGCCCCTAATCTCTTGTAATCACCACTTTCCCGAATTGCCGGCCCTCCGCCACGCGCCCGATGGCCTCGCGGAACCGGGAGAGGGGGTATGTGGAGTCGATGTGCGCCTTCACCTTACCCTCGGCGGCGAGGGCCATCGCCTCCTTGAATTCATCGGGGGTCGCCATTGTGGAGGTGTGGATGTCGATCTGCTTTAAGAACAGATCGCGCAGGTTCACCTCCGGGATCACGTGATGCGCGGCCCCGCCCACGATGGTGATGCGCCCGTTCAGCGCGACGCATTTGGCACTCAGCGCGAAGGTGGGCGCGCCCACGTTGTCGACCACCACGTCGGCTCCCCGGCCCCCGGTGGCTTCCATCACGGCCCGGGCGACGTCGGTCGTCTTGTAGTTGATGCAGACGTCGGCGCCCAGGCCTTTGGCGGTCTTGAGCTTTTCCTCACTCGATGAGGTGACGATGGAAAAAGCCCCCGCTTGCGCCGCTAGTTGCAGGCAATAGAGCATGACGCCGCCTCCCACCCCGTGTATGAGCACGCTCTCGCCCGCTGTAAGCCGCGCGCGGCGGATGAGCTGGCGATAGGCCGTGCATAGGGCCAGGGGAAGCGCCGCCGCTTCCTCGAACGTCAAATTCTCAGGCTTCGGGAAGAAATTCTTCTCCGGCAACACGATGAACTCCGCATGCGTGCCCGCACATTGCGCGCCCACGAGGCCGTAGCCAGGCTGGGTGGGGTCGCCCAGGTTGGGGTCGAGGATGACTTCATTGCCCGGCTTTAAGCGCGCTCCCGGTCCCGCCTTATCCACGACGCCCGCGCCGTCCGCCCCCATGGTGTGAGGCTTTTCGTGGCGCACCATGGCGGGGGTGCACTGGTAGACGTCGATGTGGTTGATGCCCGAGGCCAGGAGTTTCACGCGCACTTCGCCCTCTCCCGGTTCGGGCGTGGGCACCTCGCCGTATACCAGTCCTTCGATTCCGGCGTCTCCCTGTACGGTTATTGCTTTCATTCCTCATCCTTCATGAGAGTGAATCCATGCGCCATGAAACAAGCGTACAAGAGGCGCTATGCCATACCTCACTTGGGCGGAAGCGAGCCGGCGAACTTCGCCGCCCGGCGCACCCAGGCCTTGAGGGCGTCTTCGGTCGCAATCCCCGCCGGTTCGACCAGCGCCCAGCCCTTCATCACGCGGCCCGCCATGTCGGCCGGCTTCGTGTGCGGTTCTGCGAGCGTCGCCTCGTGATTCTCCCTGGCGAGCCGAACGATGAGCGCGCCCTTCCACGTGCCGGCGCACATGTTGCCGTTGATCATGAAGCACACGCCGCCGAACATCCGCTTTTCGGAAAATCCCTTGCGGCGTTTGAGAATCGGGCGTATCCGCTCGATCAGCGCCTCGTCTTCCGTCACCTTCATTCTCCTGTCTCACCCCAGCGGTTCTCGTGTGGCGCCTGGAAGCGATACGCCATACGCCGCATCAGTGTCCAACGAGAGGATTGAAGATGCCACAAGGAATGAGCGAACGCCACCGCAGGGACGAGGGTGCGTTTTCTCTCGAGTCTTATCCTTCCCCGGGCGCCCAGGCGGGGGGACGCTTCTCATGCGCCGCGGCCATGCCCTCTTGTGGTTCGCCGGTTCGAAATGAAGCCTCGAAGGCGTCGATGGAAGGCGGAACCGCGGCATCGAGATAGTTTTTCATCCATCGCCTCAAGAGCTCTTTCTGGGCGCTGAGAGCACCAGGAGCGGCCTGGAGAAGTTCCGCGACGGCCTTTCGCGTCGTTTCTTCCAGGTCTGCCGGCGGGCATATCCTCTGAATGATTCCCAGACGATGCGCTTCGCGCGCGTCGAACGTCCTGCCGGTCAGGAGAATGTCCTGCGCGGCACCCAGACCGCAAAAGGGCAGGAACAGCGCCGCTTCGATGACGGAGGGCACGCCGACCCTCACCTCGGGCATACCAAATTTCGTATCGTTCGCGGCGACCCGGAAATCACAGCCGAGTATCAACTCCAGCGCGCCGCCCAGAACGTATCCCCGGCACTTGCAGACGACCGGATGCGGGAATTTGCGCACGCTGATGATGAGGGAATGCAGGTTCGAGATGAAGGCGCGTGCGGTTTCTTCGCTCAACGCGCCCATTTCGACCACGTCGGCCCCGGCGGAGAATACGCTGCCCGCGCCCTCTATTATCAGGACGCGCAAATCATCCACTCCCGCAAGCTCGGCCATCGCCGATTTCGCCTGGTCTGTCATCTCCGTATTGATGGCGTTTCTTTTTTCAGGGCGGTTGAGCGTGAGCGTGGCGAGCGGGCCGTCGCGCTCGACCAGCACCAAAGGTTTCCTCGTCGACATGAAACATCCTCCCTGAAAATAAAGCCGACAGCCTATGCGAGCTTCGGTGAGAGCGCAAAGGCGGACCCCGACTCCCGCATGTTATGATGACGTTTTGAGCCGGAAAAATGCCCCGACCCTGATTCCGGGAGAAGACGCGGATGCCGATAGAGTTCAAGGACGTTTGGGATTTTCACACCGATTTGCGCTTTCTGGCCGATTCGTCCGTTGAAGACGCCTACATCACCGAGCAGATAGACATCCCCACGGCTGGGAAACTGGGCGGGGTGTTCTCGGCCCTGGGCAGGCTGGCTGATGCGCCGCAAGAGGCGCAATTCGATGCGCTTGAGCGTGATTTGGGGCTGATTCGGGAATCGGAGGGTCTAAGCGTCGTCCTCACACGAAAGGACCTGGAAGGCGTGGGGAGGCAGTTGATACACGCGGAAGGCGTCTATTTCATCGAGAGCGAAAGTGATCTGAAACACCTCGAATGGTTGTGGGCGGAGGGCGTGCGGAGCGTCGCGCCGCTTTACAACGAGGACAACGCGCTGGGCGGCGGGGCCAAGGGAGACCCCGCGCGCGGCCTCACCCCCCTGGGCCGCGCTTTCTTGATGCAGGCCTGGCGGATGGGTTTCATGGTGGATTGCGCGCACGCGAACCACCGGACGAAATCGGACATGATCGATCTGGCCCTCGTCACCGGACAGGAGATGCACTACTCACACGGGTATCTGGACGATCCGGTTTCATCTTTTTACGGCGAGCGGGGGCTTCCGCGAGATATGGCCAGGAGGCTCCTCGAGACGGGCGCGCTCATCGGCCTCACGCCGCACCCGGGGTTCGTGGGCGCGTTCGAGCGTCATATGGAGGAAATAGAGTTTCTGGCCGAAGTCGCCGCCCATCAGGTGGTGCTGGGCAGCGACTTTGCGGGCATCAACCGGCCCGATCCCGACGGAAGGCGTCTGTTCGATGAATTCAGGGGCGTCTGGGGGATAGGAGGCTTCGCAGAGCGCCTGAGCGCCGCGCACGGGGAGGATTTCGCTTGTTCCTACTGCGGCGGCGCGCTGAAGGAATATCTCAATCGTTATTTTACGAACTAAAGTTCTTTCAGTTAGATAAGTATGTTTCTTAAAGCTGTTTCGACGTATTGTCGACGTCAGGAGGACGCCACGGGGCTTGCGGAAAGTTTCTTCTCGTCCTTCGGGTCCATGTATTGGATGGCGATCATGACGGCCATGATGAGCGCGCCCGTTATCTTCATCCAGGCCACGTAGAAGAACAGCAGACCACCCGCCAGGGCGAAGACGATTCGCTCCCAAATTTCCAGCTTTCTCCGCATGTAGCCCTCGAGCGACGCCGAGGTGCAGAAAAAGCCCATGAAGCCGGTTCCCCATACGACGAGGATGTCGAACCACTCCGAGCCCGGCGTCATGTTGATCGGGGTGTAAGCCATCATGAAGGGGACGATATAGAGCGCCTTGCCGAGCTTGAGCGAGGCGAAGCCGGTGCGCATCGGGTCTGCGCCCGCCACGCCCGCTGCGATGAACGCGCCCAGGGCGAAGGGCGGCGTGAGCGAGGCGTCCTGGCTCAGCCACAGGATCATCAGGTGCGCGCTCAGCAGCGGGACGCCGAGTTCCACCAGCGCCGGCACGGCGAGAATCGAGAGTAGCACGTAGCTCGCCGTGATCGTCATGCCCATCCCCATGATGTAGCTGGCGACGGTGCACAGCAGAATCGCCACCGGAAGCGCGGTTCCGGTGATGCCGAAGGCGTTGTCGAGGAAGGACGCGTAGCCCAGGATGATCGAGGAGAACTTGATGCCGAGGCCGGGCATCGACACGCCTGCGAGCACGATACCCATGACGCCCGCCGTCACGCCGATGATGAGCGAGTTGACGGCCCCTCTTTCGAGCCCGTCGAGAACGCGCGGGGAAGAGAGCATCGCCGCCGCGAGCACCGCCCAGAAAACCGCCTCGAATATGGTATGCCCCGCCATCGGGAGAACGATCAAAAGCCCCAGCCCGGCGAGCAGCGGCCAGTTCTCCATCAGCGGGTTACCGTCGGGTTCGGCCTTCGCCGCTTCCAGGTAGGCGGCCGCCTCGGAGTCGGCATCTTCCAGGCTCTTGCCCGACACCATGAGTTTTTTAAGGTGATTCGTGGCCTGGTATTCGAGCCTGTCGTTGCGGGTGCTCCACCCGGGCCGGCCAATGAGGCGCGCGAGAACGGGCGGCAGGGCCAGCAGGCGGGTGTCCTCGCGGAAAAATCCCAGAACCATCGCCAGGATGATGGACCACAGCGCGGCGTCGAAGGGCGAGCGCCCGATGATGAGTCGGCAGATGAGCAGCGCCACCGGCAGCAGCAGGTAGCCGTCTTTTTTCAGCAGGGGCAGCAGTTCGGGCAGTTCTTCTTTCGAGAGGCCGTGGATGCCGTCCAGCCCCGAGCGGAAGTGAACCGACATGTAGACCGAGAAGTAGTACATCAGCGCGGGCACGAGCGATATGAGCGCTATCCACCCGTAGTCCGTCTCGGTGAACGCCGCCACGAGAAAGGCCGCCGAGCCCATGATGGGCGGAAGCAGGTGGCCGCCTATCGAGGAGACCGCCTCGACCGCAGCCGCGTAGTGGGGTTTGTAGCCCGCGCGCTTCATGAGCGGAATCGTAAAAGTTCCGGTGATGACGATGTTCGCCGCCCCGCTTCCCACCACCGAGCCCACCAAGCCGCTCGACACGACCGACGCCTTGGCGGCTCCTCCGCGCAGACGGCCCACCAGAGCGTAGGAGAGGTCGATGAACACGTCGCCGACTTTCGTCTTTTCGAGAAAGACGCCGAACAGGATGAACAGGAACACATAACTCGCATACACGTTGGCGATGACGCCGAAGATGCCGGACGTCCCGTATATGAAGTTCACGACCTCGTTATAGGAAAACCCCTTGTGCAGTAGCCTGCCCGGGAAATAGTTGCCGTACATGGCGTAGTAGAAGAAAAAGAGACCCAGCAGCGGTAGCACCCAGCCCAGCACCCGGCGGCACATTTCGATCGAGACGATGACGGCGATGGTTCCCATGGCGACGTCCGTCCAAAGGACGAGACCCGCCCGGTCTCCCCTGTCGGCGAAGTTCATGATGTATTCCACCGTGAAGACGACCACGCCCGCGCACAGCAGGAGGTCCACGGCGGAGGGCCGCCTCGTCGGAGCGCCCGCCCGCGCGGGATAAAAGATGAACGTCAGGATGGCGGTGAAGATCACGTACAGGGGCAGATAGAAATGAAACGCATAGATGGCCAGCCCCGGGAAGTGGAGCGTCTCCCATATCGCCGAAAGGGATTTCTCCATCCCTGCCGTGAGGAGCGGGGAGAGGACGTAGACGATGACCTCGCCGAAGCCCAGGCCGAAATCCACCGGGGCCCTGTTCGCGGCGCCATAGAGAAAATAGGCGGCGAACACGAACGAGGAGAGCAGGATTGCCGCCCTCGGCAGAATGCACAGGCCCGACACGTAGAGCCAAATGAGGGCGTAGAGCCAGAACTCGAGAGCGGGGAATTCGACCTCCTGCCACTCCCAGGCTATCTCATAAGGGAGGTAGAGATTGTACGTTCTTCCGGCGAAGAAAAGGATGTAAGCGAGAAGAAGACAGGAGAGAAACACACAGACGGGTATGTTTTTTTTCTGGAGGCCGGGCTCGATATCCCGGCGGATGGCCGACTCCGGGGCGAAGATGAACCGCATCCACCCCCAGAGAAAATCGAAAAACTTCCCCATCGCCACCCTTTCTCACCCGATTTCGATTGTGACGCTTCAACCAGACCCCCCGGAAGGCGGTCGCCCTCCGGGGGAATCTACGAATCCGGGAAACGCCTAGTTGACCATATAACCCTTCGCCTTCCAGTAGCGTGCGGCGCCGGGGTGGACCTTCAATTTGAAGCTGCCCATCTGCTTGATGAACTCATCCGATTTGGCGGCGAAGTCCAGCCCGATCTTCCAGCCCTTGAAGACGTTGATCAGGAAGTCGCGGTTCGCCTTGTCATACACCCGCCGCGTCACCTCGTAGATGACGTCGTTGGGAACCTTTTCGTTCGCCACGGCGAAGATGGTGTAGGCGACCGTCTTGAACTTCTTGCCCTTCATCCCCTGGTAGGGGCTGGCGTCCTTGTTGTCCTTGTAGTAGCCCGAACTCAGGGCGACGAACTTGTCGCGCACCTTGTCGGGAATGCTCAGGATGCGGAGCGGGCCGCTGCGCGAGGCGCGCAGAATCGAGGGCGAGGGAACCGGGTTCGGGATGCCGAAGGCGTCGAGCTTGCCGTCGATCATGTTGGTGGCGGCGGCGGCCCAGCCCATGTAGTCCTTGCGGATCTTGTCGGTGATCCCGAGGTTGTCGGTGATGAACTTCATCATGAACAGCGTGGAACTTCCCCTTGGTCCCATGTTCACGCGCTTGCCGGCGAGATCGTTGTAGCTCTTGATGCCGGACTTGTGGAACGTCGTCACCTGGAACCAGGAGGTCGACACGGGGCCGATCCCCCGGATGGTCTTCATCGCCTTGCCCTTGTGGAAGGGTTTTTGTTTGCGCTGGATGAAGTCGACGAAAATCCCGTTCGTCATCCCGATCTCGGAGCGGCCGCTGGCGACGAGGCGGGTGTTGGCGACGAAGCCCTTCGACTCGCGGTTGGTGACGTTGACGGTCTTGCTCGTCTTGTTCACGGCCTCGGCGAGACCCGCCGCCATGCGGAACGCGCCCGCGCCCTTGCCCGCTCCGACGATGGTGATGTTGGTGGCGGCGCTCGCCAAAGAGGCGACGAAGCCGGCCACGGCGAAAACGGCAGTTGCTACGATCAGTTTTTTGTGGATGCGCATAAAATCCCCCTCCGTTGAAATGACAGAGAAACAAGTTTTACCTATGGGATGATTCTAGCGGATCAGGATACTTTCGCAAGCGGTGTATCCGCCAATTCGCGCTTTTTCCCCGCAAATCTTGACGCCAAAAGCCCTAGATGCTAGCAATTGTTCGCCTTGCAGGTTTTCGCGCAAAAACGAACGCTCCTCGGATGGAGGCCGCACTTGTCCCGCCTTCTGGAAAACGATTCCCTGACGCTGCTGGGCGAAGGCGGCCTCCTCGTTCCTCGTTTCGAGGTTTGCACGGAGGCGGAAGAAGCCGCCCGCGCCCTCGATCGCCTGGGCGGGCGCGCCGTCATCAAGGCGCTCGTGCCTGTCGGCAAACGAGGCAAGGCGGGCGCGGTGAAATTCGCCGCGCAGGCGTCAGAGGCCCGCGAACACGCCGAAGCGATTCTCGGGATGGAAGTGCGGCGCTTTCCCGTCAAAAAATTCATCGTGATGGAAGCGCTCGACATCAAGCGCGAAATCTTCTGCTCCATCTCCTTCGATGCGAAGAGAAAATGCCCGCTCATTCTCTTCAGCGCAGAGGGCGGCGTGGACGTCGAAGAATTGGCAGAACATCACCCCGACAAACTGCTCGAATGGCCCGTGAACATCTTGGAGGGATTTACGGTCGAAGACGCTCTCGAACTGGTGGGTCGCGCAGGTCTTTCGGGTGATCTGGCAAGCCAGGTCGGCCGCGCGGTGTGCGCGATGTACGGAGTCTTCTGCGCCCATGACTGCGAGATGATAGAGGTGAACCCGCTGGCGGAGCTGGCCGATGGCCGCGTGGCGGCGGCCGCGGGCGTGGTGCAGCTCGACGCGCAGGCGCTTTTCCGCCACCCGGAGCTTGAGGCCAAGCTGGGCGTGGAGGGCGGAAACGGCTGGCGGCCCTTCACCCTGTTAGAAATGAGAATGCGCGAGATAGACGCCATCGACCCCCACGTGGGCGCGATTCGCTTCAGCGAACTCGACGGCGACATCGGCTTCATGGTCACCGGAGGCGGCTACGGACTTTCGAGCCTCGAAGCCCTTTTGGACTCAGGCGGCAAGCCGGCCACCACGTTCGACATCACGCCCGGACGCTACGAGGAGAAAATGCGCCAGGCGGTGAAGGCGGTGCTCTCAAAACCCGGCATCAAGGGATTGCTTCTGGCGGGGAACGTGAGCAATTTCACGCGCGTGGATATTAAAGTGGCGGGCGTGGTGCGCGCCCTCAAGGAAGCGGACTTAGATTACGATAAATTTCCCGTCATCATCCGCTACGCAGGTCCGGGAGTGGAGGAGGCCAGAAGACTCATCGCCGAGGTTCCGGGCGTGGAATGGCACGAGGATGAGGCGTCGATAGAAGACCTGGCCAAGAGGATCGTGGCGCGCGTTTACGGGAGCGATGAAAGTTGAGCATTTTGCTGGATTCAGAAACCCGGGTGCTCGTGCAGGGAGCCACGGGGGCCGAGGCGAGGCGTCTTTTGCCCACCATGACGGACTACGGCACCCGCGTGGTGGCGGGCGTATCCCCCGGTAAAGGGGGCGAGTCGGTGGGCGGCGTGCCGGTCTATGGCGCCGTGGCCGACGCCCTGAAGAACCATGAGGTGGATCTTTCCGTGCTGTTCGTGCCCGCGCGCTTCGTGCGCGAGGCGGCTCTGGAAGCCATCGAGGCGGGCGTGCCCACCGTGCACGTTCTCGCAGAGGGCGTGCCGCACCACGACGCCTGCGCGCTTTTGACGCGCGCGGCGGAGATGGGAACGTTCGTCATCGGCCCCAACAGCCAGGGCATGGTGAGCCCCGGCAAGGCGAAGCTCGGCGGCACGGGCGGCGAGGTGCCCGACCTCATGTTCCGCCCCGGGCCCGTGGGCGTGGTGAGCAGAAGCGGCGGCATGGGGGCTGAGATATGCCTTTTCCTGACGCGGGCGGGTATCGGCCAGAGTACCTACGTGGCTCTAGGCGGTGATTTGCTGATCGGATCGGCATTCGTGGAGATGCTCGCCCTGTTCGAGGATGACCCCGAGACCCGCGCCGTCGTCATGTTCGGCGAACCGGGCACGGACAGGGAAGAAGAAGCGGCGCGCTTCATCGCCTCGGGCGGGTTCACGAAACCCGTGGTGGCGATGATTCCCGGTGAATTCTGGGAGACCTCGCCCACGCCCGCGAGCGTGAGCCACACCGGCGCGCTCATCGAGCGGGGCCGGGGCGCGCCATCGGGCAAGAAAAGACTGCTGAGAGATGCCGGCGTCCTCGTCGCGGAGCGATTCTCGGAAATCGTACCCCTCGTTAAACAAGCGCTCGAACAAACCTAGAAACGCATTCCCGAAGCCCCTGGAAATCCACGAAAAGCGTAAATCCTTCTGTAGGTGGCAGTCCCTCCCTCTCCGGTCGGAACCGACTCCTCGGGGCTGCCCCACGTATATATGCGACCCGCCTTTTGCAGGGGAGCGGAAGGGCCGCATGTATGCGGCCCCTACAGGTGAAATAATCGCATGTATATTGAACGATCCATAGGTTTCGTAGGGACAACCCTTTTGGGTTGTCCTGCCCCCGCGGTTTTCCAAGTTTTCTTCCAAGGCGCCCTCACACCATCGTGGCGCCGCCGTTCACGTCGAGCGTGACGCCGGTGATGTAGGCCGCCTCCCTGCTGCAAAGAAAAACCACGGCTTCCGCTATCTCGTGGGGTTCTGAGAGTCTGCCCATGGGCGATGATTTCTTGATATGCGCGATGCGCTCCTGTGTCCGGTTTGCGAGGCCTCGCGGGCTATTTACGTTCGCGGGAGCGACCGCGTTCACGGTGACGCCGTGGGGGCCGAGCTCGAGCGCCGCCTGACGGGTGAGGCCGAGCACACCCGCCTTGGCGGCGGTGTAATGCGGCGGATTGGGGTTCACGCCGCTGCGCGCCGCCATGCTCGAGAGCGTGACGAAGCGCCCGTAATTCGCCGCCACCATGAGGGGGGCGACGGCTTTCAAGAGATAGAACATCGATTTCAGGTTCGAGTCCACCACGCCGTCCCAGGCCTCTACGGGACATTCGAGCAGGCCCACGTACTTGGGAAAGCCGCCCGCGCTGTGCACGAGAACGTCAATACCGCCTGCCCGGTTGTGAACCTCGTTCACCGAGGTACGGGTCGCCTCCCAATCGGTGAGGTCGACCACGGCGAGGTGGGCGTTGCCGCCGCTTTCGTTGATGGATTTCGTGACGGCCTCGGCGCCTGCTGCGTCGAAATCCATGACGGTGACCGCAGCCCCCCTTTGGGCGAGGATTCTCGCCGTGGATTCGCCGATGCCCGTTGCCGCGCCCGTGACGATGGCGCTTTGCCCCTCGAAACCGCTCATTGCGCTTATCCTTTTCTTTTCTTGAGAAAAAAAGCGCGCGGCGACACCGGGCCGCCGCGCGCCGCAGGGGTTCCCGCTATTTTTGCATGTCGAGGATCTTGTTGATGAGGGTCATGCCGCCGAGCTTCTTGCCGAATTTCTTGTAGACCGGCTTCACGGCCGCCACGAAGGGCTTGAGGTCGGGACGATCGATTTTGAGGCCCTTGGCTTCGAACTTGCCGACCAGCTCTTTATCGAGAGTCTCGGAATAGCCGGTCAGCCATGCCGTGCTGTCGGTCGCAGCCTTCTGGACGCCTTTCTGGATATCCTTGGGAAGTCCGTTGAAGTACTTGTCGTTGATGATGATCACGCACACCGTCAATTGATGGTTGGTGACCGACATGTACTTCTGCACCTCGTAGAACTTCATCGACCACTGCCAGGTCGTCCCGCCGTCCTGGCCGTCGACGACCTTCTGGGCGAGGGCGCTGAAGACCTCGGTCGGCGCCATGCCGATGGTGCTCCCGCCGAATGATTTGTAGGTCTCGACCATGACCGGGTTCTTGGCGATGCGCATGCGGAGGTCGCCCAGGTCGGACGGCTTCAGGATGGGGTGCTTGCTGTTCGCCATTTTTCGGAATGAGCACGGCCAGGAACTCAGGATGCGGATGCCGGATTTCTTCCTGTAGTCCTCGGCGATCTTCATGCCGATGTCGCTGTTCAACACCTTGGCGGCGCTCCTGAAGTTCTTGAAAAGGAAGGGAAGCGTGTAGACGTCTATCCGGCGGTCGAAACGGGAGATGTTGTTCGTCACGACCGTCTGCATCTGCACCGATCCGAGTTGGACCTTCTTCGCGGCGATGCTGTCCTTCCCGAGTTGGGAGGAGGGGAATATCTGGACGTCGGCTTCCCCAGCGGTGTAGATGCGCAGGTAGTTCTGAAAGGTCGTGGCGGCTGCCGTGTAGAGCATGTCGGGTTTCGGGGGGCTGTTGTGGGCGAACTTCATGACGTACTTGGCGGCCTCTGCCCGGGGAGTGGCGATGCCGACCAGACCCGCGATGAGAATGACGCCCATGATCATGGTGAAACCTTTTTTCAGATGTCGCATGTCTTGCCTCCTTTGGGTTTGCTCCTCATCTGCCGAAGAGCAGATTCGGCAGGATGAGGGAGATGCTGGGGAAATACGAGAAAATGAGAACGGCTAAGAACATCGTCGCGATGAAGGGCAGGACGGCCTTGGCGATGGCGCCCAGCGTCGTGTCCGCGATCCCTAAGGCGACGAACAGGCTCGTGCCCAGGGGCGGCGTGAGATAGCCGATCTCGCAATTCACCACGAAAACGATGCCGAAGTGTATGGGGTCTATCCCCACGGACTTGACGACGGGGAGGAACAGCGGCGTCAGAATGATGATCTGCGCCATCGTGTTGAGCCACATCCCCACGAAAGTGAGAAAGAGGCTGATCAAGATGAGGATGAGGAAGGGCGACGTCGTCATGGTTTTGATAAACGCGGTGACCATCTGGGGAATCTGGTGGATGGTGATCAACTCCCCATACGCCAGCGACGCCCCCCAGATGATAGCGATGGTTCCGGTGATGAGTGAAGCGACCTCCAGGCAATCCTGCGTCGTCTTCCAGTTCAGTTCCTTGTACACGAAAGCGCCGATCGCATAGCCGTAGAGCACGGCGATGACGGCGCTCTCCGTCGGCGTCACAAAGCCGCCGTAGATGCCGCCGAGAATCACGACCGGCGCCATCAGCGCCCAGCGGGAGTCCCATACCGTGCGCAGCGTGCGGGTGAGGTGGAATGGCTCGCCCGGTTCGTTCGGCGTTTTGTGGCGCGCCATGAAGGAGGCGCAGATCATCAGCATGCAGCCCAGCAAGATGCCGGGCAGAAAACCCGCAACGAACAAGCGCGTGACGGACTCGTCCGCGCTCACGCCGTATACGATGAGGGCTCCGCTCGGAGGAATCAGGATTCCCAGCGTGCCGCCGCATGCCGATACTGCCCCCGAGTAATTTCTGTCGTAATGGCGGCGGAGCATGGTGGGGATCATGATTCCCCCCACGGCGGCCGTCGTGGCGGGGCCGGAGCCCGAGATGGCCGAGAAAAGCATGCACGCGAGTATGGTGACATGGGCGAGGCCGCCCCGGACGTTTCCCACCAGGCAGTCGGCCACCGAGATCAGCCTTTTGCTGATGCCCCCTTTTTCCATGAGCGCGCCCGCCAGGAGGAACATGGGCACGGCGATGAAGGGGAACTTGTCCAGCCCGTCGTAGTAAGAGAGAGCGAGACTCTCCAGCGGCAAGTCCGTCAGCCAGTAAACCAGGACCGACGCGGTGCCGAGGGCGACGCCGATGGGTACGCGCAATGCCAGGAAGATGGCCAGCGAACCGAGCAGAACGAGGGGCATGTTCATACTTCTTCGTCCAGTTTTTCCGTTTGGTAGAGAACCTCGGGGCCGCCCAGAATGTAGACCCGGTACATGTGGAAGGCGAGGCGGATCGTCATGAGAGCGAAGCCGATGGGGATGATGCCGTGAACGATCGCTTCCGGAATTTCGAGAACGTCGGTTTCCGAATAATGCTCGATTTCACTCCAGACGAAAAGAAATCCGTAGTAGGTCATGACGATATTGAAGCAGAGCCAGAGGAGGTCGGCGAAGATGGAGAACGACGACTTCCATAAATCCGGCAGGATCATGTCGAGCGCGGTGACGCGTATGTGCCGGCCCTGAATGATGATCCAACTGATCGAAAGATAGATGAACCAGACGAAAACGATGCGCGAAAACTCTTCTATCCAGTTGATGGAGGTGTAGAAAACGTAGCGCGCGATGATCTGGGCCGTGAGCATCAAGGTGAGCGCGAGCAGAAGTAACCATGAGAGATTTCGTTCGATGTTTCGCACGTTTGGCTTCCCATCTTGCGCGGGGAATGTCACCGCAGGCCTTACTTTATCTGTTGGATGAATAAAGTCTAGTTTGTTTCACTTGGGGGGTCAAACCGAAAGGGGGGTTGTCGAATGGGGGCATGATCGAATGGCGAAAGCGCCGGGGAGCTATCATTTGAGCCTCGCTCTCTCGCCAGACGCTCAGAAAACACCTTCCCTGGTTTCGGCGAGCACCATGTCCACGACTCGGCGCAGGGCCTCCTCGTCCGTGTCGCCCTCCAGGCGGCGCAGGCGGTAGAGGTCGGCCTGGCGATCCGCCCCGCTGCCTTGGCGGATGATGGTGAGCGTGTGGCGCAGCTCCATCTCGCACCCAAGCGCGCTGGCGTCGGGGGCGAGTTTCTCGACGAGTTCGTGCATGAAGTCGTCGATGTCCACCCGTCCGCTCTCGCTGGCCGTATCGCCGAAGAAGGCGAGCGTTCCATAGCGGTGGGCGACCCAGCGGTTCTCCGCGATGATCTCGGTGAGCGGCTCGGGCGGCAGCGCGCCCTCCTCGTCCTGGCGCATCAGCCACCGCAACAATGAAGCATAGAGCGCCGTGATGCTCACGGCGTCCTCGAGCCTGGGGCAGATGTCGCAGATGCGAAGTTCCAGCGTCGGGAAGGCGTGGGCGGGGCGGACGTCCCACCATATTTCACTGCCGTTTTCGATGAACTTCATTCTTTGGTATTCGGCGACGATTTCCTCGTACTCCGCCCGGGAGCGCAGCGGGCCGGGCAGATTGGTGCGCGGAAGGTTGCCGATGAGATTCAGGCGATAGGATTTATAGCCCGTATCGCGTCCGCCGTTGAAGGGCGAGGAGGTGGAGAGCGCATGGAGCGCCGGCAGGTAGCGGCGGATGGCCGTCATGACCCGGATGCGCGATTCCGGGTCGCCGAAGCCCGCGTGGATGTGCATTCCGCCGACGACCATGCGGCGCATGGTCTCCTGGAACGTCAACAGGAAGCGCGTGTAGCGCTCCTTCGGCGTGACCGTCAGATCCCTCCACTGCGCGAAGGGATGGGTGGAGGAGCCCAGCACCCCGGCTCCGTGCGCCTCCGCCGCCTCGATGACGATCCGCCGGGTCTCGCGCAGCGCCTCGCGCGCCTCGGCCACTGACTTGCACACCCGGGTGTTCGTCTCGATCTGGGGGCGAAGCACCTCCCGCGTGACCTTGTGCGGCCCGATTCCGGCCTCGCAGGCTTCGAAGATGGCGGAGTCGGGGTCGACGAGGAGATCGCGCGATTCGGGATCGACGAGAAAGAACTCCTCCTCCACCCCGAGGGTGATGTCCAAGTCTTCTCGCTTCCCTGTGTCGCGCGGTAATCGGTCTGTTATTTCTCTCATCTTTCTCACACAATCGAAGTCAGATTTTTGAACGCATCGCAGATTATCCGGCCTTCGGCGGTCAAGTGCTGGGTATCACATTTCTGCTTCACTTCTTCCCCGTTCCCGAACGGCAACTCGCTGAAGTATTCCGGAAAGGCGAGCGCGTCCAGGGACATCGTCAATCCATTGATTCTGGAGCCAGCGTCAAATTCGTCAAGAAATTTACGCATCCGTGCGAGCGCTCCCGCAAGGTCGTGATGGTCTTGATAATAAAAGGCGGGGGCGGCGACTTCGAGTGAGACGTGTCGTGCCTCCATCAAGGGCCGATCCTGTAGGAGCAGTTTATCCTTGTGGATTCGACAAAACACGTATGCCGCGCCGTAACGCAGAATCTCCCGCAGCGCATAAAGCGGAGTGTCGCTCCCGGTTTTCAACTCGACCAAGCGGGCGTGCCTATTTGCTTCGTCCCAATAAACGAGGTCGACGTCGCGGTGTCTGTTCCTGGATGAGTCGCCAATCCCCGAGGCGGCCGGACACTGGTTGAACCATCCACACATGTACCCATTGTGCGCCAGCATGGCTACGGCTTTTTCGAGTATTTTTTCAGACGACTTGTTACGATCAGAAATGTCGCATGCATGACGCCGTTTCCAAAGTTTTTTGGATGTGGAGGAGGGAGCGGGGCAGTTGGCCTCCAACCTGTCGTATATCGCTCCTATGTCCTCCATGCTTTCGGTATCATCGAATATATTGGCCATGCGTATATCTCTCCCCGATAAAGACTCTAAAGGCGCAACACTGCATCTGCTCTATCATTTTATTATGGGCGAATCCAGACGTTCGGGAGGATTTGTCTATCTATGGATGGTGAACCGCCCTCTCGCGCGTGCCGCCGAGGCTCGTGAGGGCGAAGGGCGCGGTGATCAGCGCCGCAATGACGCCCATCCCGACGAGGCCGAACAGGTCCACGCAAAGGCCGATGAGGGGAGCGAGGCCCATGGCGAGGACAGATTTGCTCTGCGCTTCCACGGACAATATCGTCGCGCCGGCCTCGGGCGTGCTGTGGGCGTCGATGCGGCTGATGAGCACGGGCCGCCAGAAATTCTGCAGCACGGCCAGGGCGACGAAGCCTGCGATGACGGCGGATTCCCAGCCCGTCCAGAGCCCCCAGGCGAGAGCGGCGTAGATGAGGGCGGTGGCGCCCCAAAGCGATTTCGCGGCGGCTTCCTCGGAACCCGTGGAGGCGACGAGGCGGTGTCCCCCGCGCGAGGCGAAGCTTGAGAGCAGGTGTAAGACGAAATAAACCGCGCCCACCAGAATGGCCACGCGCTGTTGCTGCTGCCAGGTGGCGAGCAGGGCCAGGCCGAGGGCGGCCTGCTGGATGACGGGCTGAATATAGTCTTTCGCCACTTTATAGGTGCCCTCGTAGCTCATCGATTCCACGAGGATGCCGCGCAGCGGCTTGTCGGTGAACGCCATGCGCATGGAGTCTTTCAGATGACTCCACACGCCGGGGATTTTCGTATCCGCCGCGCGCGAGCCTTCGAGTTCTTTGGGATAGCTCATGAAGTTCACGATGTTCATCGCGTAGGGGATGACGGCGAGCAGAAATATGTCGCTGTAGCGCGCGCCGGTGAAGATGAACGCGCTCGCGACCACGACCGAAATCGCCGAGCCCATCTTCGACCAGGAGCGCGTGAACCCGTAGACGCGGGTGCGCTCGTCCTCTCTGCCCTGAATCCTGAGCCACTCGAAGATCATCGCCTTGTGCGTTCCGGTGCGGAACGAATCGCCCAGAGCGAAGGCGAACATGGCGAGGAACAGGGCGGCGAAAGAAGTCGAATAGGCGAAGACGAGGAACGAGGCGATGTAGGCGAGGAACGAGAAAATCATCGAGCGTCTTCTGCCGTACAAATCGGCCACCGCGCCGCTGGGGATTTCAAAGATGTTGATGCACACCTCGCGGAAGCCGATGAGGATGCCTATCTGAAAGAAGGAGAGGTCTTTTTCCAAAAAGGCGAGGATGAGGAAGGGTTCGAAATAGGTCTGGTTCTTGAGAAAGCCGTATAAAGAGAATCGAAACATCATCAGATGACCCCTCCTTCCCTAAATTTCGGTCTCGCCCGTATCTCGCGCAAGGGAGCTGGAACGAGAGGTGCTCTGCGCGCCTCAAATCCTCATTGGCGCACAGCGCGCAGGAACCATTGTAGCGGAAATTTTATGGGTTGACACGATGCCTCTTGACTGGAGGCTCTAGCGGATGCGCCAGCCGATGAGAGCGGCGCCGACCACCATGCAGGCCGTGCCGATGATGATGGCGGGCGTGATGCGCTCCATGCGCCTGAGCAGAAAAAAGCTCATGGTGAGGCTGAAGATGGGGGCCGTCGAGGTGAGGGGGGCCACGACCGAGAGGTCGCCTATGCTGATGGCCGTGAAGTGCAGGAAAAACCCCAAAGCGTTCAGCAGTCCGCACAGCCCATAGATGAGCCAGGCCTTGGGGCGGTTGAACTGGTCGGGTGTTTGATCCTTTGGAATGAGCGGGATGAAGGTGAGGAGGAAGACGAATCCCGCCAGCGTCGTGAGGGTAGCGCCCATGATGGGGGCCGCCACGTATGCGAAGGCGAGTTTTCGGAAAAGAAACGAGAACGCGGCGGTGACGGCGCTCCCAAACGCGAGCCAGAGGTGTTTTCGCTGCCAGGAGGTGTCCTCGGGCTTCTTGTAGCTGAGCGTGATGCTGCCCAGCACGATAAAAATCGTGCCCGCCAGGATGAGCGCGCCCGGCCTTTCACCGATGAACATGATGGCGAGCGAGGTGGAGAAAAGGGGTGTCAGCGAGACGAACGGCATCGCGCGCGCGACGCCCAGATAGGAAATGCTCAAGTAAAGAAACACGCGCGACATTGCAGGCCCCGCGAGGCCCGCCAGCGCGAAGAAGAAAAACGCAGGGGGGTTCCACCACTCGGGATCCCAGTAGTACCAGGTGATGGCGATCATCACGGGCAGGGAGGTGAACATGCCGATGAAAACGCCCGTGAGCGCGTTGGCGTGCTCGCTGCCCTTCCTGATGAACACGCTGAAGGTGGCGAAAACCACCGCGGTGGACATGGCGTAGGATGCGGCGATGAGCTGGGGGTTCATCCGGTTCTCGGGGCAGTAGGGCTTCTCGGTACGACTCGCGCCGCAAATCAGGCGACTCACAATCTACAGCCTGCGCACCCGCTTGGAAAGCGCGGGCGGGATTGATGCAGGTGAGTGTGGCCTTTGCACGTTATTCCGGCGCATGCCGGAGTGACGAAAAAAACCACCATTTCTCATACACGAGCCCCCGGGCCGCATGTATGCGTGGCGGACGTATATGTCCGACCTACGGAACCATTATTGCCCAATGTTTTGTTACAGGGGTCGGATATATGCGACCCGCCATTTTACGGGCGGACACACACGATCTTCCCCTCCTCAGGGAAGATCGACACCCCTACGAGAGACGCAAACCCTCCCTCCCCGGTCGGGTTTGACCCCCACCGTCGCCCGTTTTTCATGAAGTTTCCACGATTTTGTAACGCGCGCGTGATGAGGGGCCGCTATAATCCGCGCAGATAAGAGGATCGCTTCGTTCGGGTGCGCTTTTCTGCGCGCCGATCGCCAAACCCGAATCTCACAACGTGGGGGATGAGAGATGCGCGAAGACCGAACGCGCGACGCGACGGAGGAGATTTCGCCGGATGAGTTCGACGAGATCCACTACCCGCGGCCGCAAGCGACCGATTTCGAAAAGCTCCCCGAGGAGATGATCTCCCGGCGGGGATTCCTGAGCCGGGGCGCAGCGTTCGCCGCGGCGGCGTTCGTCATGAGTGCAGGCGCCATCACCCGCGACGACGGCGGCACGATCGGCTGAGCGCTTCTTGGGTACTGCCGCGCCACGCTGAACGCGCAGTATTAAATCGCCTCGCCCCCTTGCGGGCGGGGCGTTTTTTTTCGCAAACTGGCGGACGGTAGAAACAAGCACTTGATTTCTGGAGTTCATGAAACACAGCATTAAAGGACGCACACGCAATGACCACCAAGAAACAACCCATCGAATACGCCTGGTATCTGCCCTCGAACAAAAGGGGGGACGCCACGAGGCTCGGCACCGGCGAGGTGGAAATACCGCCCGAGATCGACTATCTCGTCCACGTGGCGAAGACGGCGGAGGCGAGCGGCCTCACGAACATGCTCATTCCGTGCAACACCTCCTGTTCGGACGGCTGGCTTCTCGCCTCCGCGATCGCGCGAGAGACGAAAAGCATAAAATTCTGCGTCGCCATCCGGCCCGGCCTCACCACGCCGAGCTTCGCCGTGCAGCAGGCGAACACGCTCGATTTCATCTCGGGCGGGAGGCTGACGGTAAACGTCGTGCCCGGCGGCTCCTCGGTGGACGCGAGGCGCTACGGCGACTGGGCGGATCATGACGGACGCTATGCGCGGGCCGATGAGTTTCTGGACATCGTGCGCGCGTTCTGGGGCGATGGGGAGCGGGTGAACTACGAGGGCGCGCACTACCGGGTGGAGGACGGCTTCGTCTTCCCCGGACCCGCGAGAAAGGGAGGGCCTCCGCTTTATTTCGGGGGAAGCTCGCCCGCGGCCAAGAAAGTCATCGCCAAGCACGCCGACGTGTTTCTCAAGTGGGGGGAACCCCCCTGGCAGATAGCCGAGGAATTTGAGGAGGTCAAAAAAATGGCGCTTGAGGAACATGGCCGCGAGTTAAGACTCGGCGTGCGCTTCCACATCCTCGTGCGCGAGGACGACGCGCAGGCCAAGGAAGAGGCCGAGGCCATCATCGCGGGCACGGCCTCTTACGGGGAAACCTCATCCGTCACCGGCGAGGTCGCGGGGCAGGTGGAATCCGTCTCCCAGCAGCGCATGAACGCCATGACGGCGGAGGGAAAGCTCTGGCACGGCCCTGCGCTTTTCTCAGGAATAAATCTCGTGCGCCAGGGGGCGGGCACCATGCTCGTGGGCAGCCCCGAGGTGGTGGCTGGCGCCATGCGCGAATACATCGACCTGGGCGCCACCACGTTCATCCTCTCCGGCTGGCCGCATGACGAAGAGGCCCGCAACTTCGGGAAATACCTCCTGCCCCTCCTGCCCGAGACGGTTTAACATGGGCGGACCCGGTGGAGTAAATAAATCCCTCGCAGCCGTTTGATACGGGCAGGCTTTGGTGAATGCCTGTGTAGGGGCCGCATATTTGCGGCCCTGCTCTTTCTTAACACGGGACGCATATATGTGTGGCGGACATATATGTCCGACCTACGGACCCATCACGCTCACGGATTTGGTGTAGGGGCCGCATATATGCGACCCGGCGCATTGCGGGCGGACACACACGATCTTCCCCTCCTCGGGGAAGATCGACACCCCTACGCCATCTTGTGATTTTCCATCGCCGTCGTCTCGTTGGTAGGGGCGGTTCGCGAACCGCCCCTACGGCATATGACGCCAGGCCCTATCTTGATATCAATATATCCCCCGAGATCGAGGCGAGGTCTTTACAACCCGCCAGGACCATGGACTTTTTGAGTTCCTCCTCCAATAGCTCGAGCATCTCGGCTACGCCCGCAGGCCCGCCCGCGAACAGGCCGAGCACCAGGCCCCGCCCGGACGTCACGCCCTTCGCTCCCCGGGCGAGGAGTTTCAGGACGTCGTCTCCTCTACGGACGCCGGATTCGGCCAGCACGAGTACGTCGTCCCCCACCGCGTCCACGATCTCGGGCAGGATTTCCATGGGATGCCCCCACGAAGGCCCGTGCGCTCCCCCGTGCGTGGTGACGATGATGGCCGCAACGCCTGCGTCTCGCGCGATGCGCGCGGTCTCGACCGAGCCCACCGCCTTGAAGACGAAGGGAAGACCCGTGGCCTTTACGTAGCCTTCGAGCGCATCCGCTCTCTGGGGTTCGCATTCGGGGTTATAAAAGCCGGATTCGAAATCCATGCCTACGGCGAAAGCGCCGGTGTCTTCCGCGAGTTTTAATGAGGTGAGCGTGCGCTGCTTCTCCCGCCAGGGTTTCACGACCCGGATGGCCGAGGGCGAGGCTGCGGCGGCCTCCCTCCAGGTATCATCCTCACAGTCGCCTATCCAGTATTGCGTCCCGAAACGCGCAGCGCCCTCGGCGACCTGCAAAAAACCATCCGCCCAGTGGGCGGCCAGAGTGTTCGCGCTCATCGAACCGGTCATGACGGGGCATCTGAGCTTCTTGCCCATGAAGTCGAACTCGGTGTCCGCCGCATCCGTCATCATCAGGCGCATTCTCAAGCCGAATCGCTCATACCCGGCCAGCGCCGTCTCGGTGCCGGGCAGGTCGGGCCCCAGGATGTCGTATGGATTCGCCGTCTCGGCTCCTTCGAGGTTTTTACGCGCCCGCTCGTAGATCTCCCGGTAGGCAGCCTCGGTCATGTTTTTTCTCCCTTCTCGTGTAAAATTTTCTCGCGCGCCTCATTTTTTGGTTTTCGCGCGCCTACCCGCTATTTTCGGGCGTTTGGCGGATTCGCTCCCCTGGGCTATCATTTCCGGCAAAACATGAAAAGGACGATGACAGCCAAAGCCAATCCAGACACCCAGGAGGACTTTATGATGATGATGGTTATTCTACACTATCCCGCCGTTGCGCCCACGCTCGCCGAAGTGAGTGAGGACAAGGAAAAATCCGCACCCTTCTTCGAGAACGAAGTGCCCGGCCTCATCGACAAGACGTGGGGCATGAACGAGGAGGCGGGCCGCATGGCCTCGGTCTATCACTTCGAGGACAAGGCCACAGCCGACGCCTGGTTCAACTCCGAGAAGCAGCGCAGCTTCAGGAGAGCCAACAACGCGAGCCTCGAATATTTCGACGTGGCCGCCATCGCGTATACGAAACCCCTGCGCGAGGAAGCGACGGCGTAGGGTTCATGCGGGCGGGGAAGGTGGGGGAGTAGAGTCTGAGAAAAGGGGCATCGCGCGATATTGACGCATCCTGATGTAAATGTCCGAGGTTTTTGATTCCTTTGCCCCGCGTATGTAAAACGCCAAGGGAACGCCGCGCCCAGAAATTCGAGATGGAGCGGATGGATGATTACACTGGTTGAAGCCCTGAATTATCGATGCTTGCGGTACGTGTCGAGACCCCTCGGGCCGCTTCACGTTCTAGTCGGGCCGAACGCCAGCGGCAAGACGACCTTTCTCGATGTCGTAGGCTTTCTGAGAGATCTGGTATCCGAGGGAGTATTAGATGAGGCGTTCTTTGGCCGAACCACAAATCCAGAAGAACTCCTCTTTCGACGTCAAGGAGACAAGTTAGAACTGGCCATCGAGGCCCGTATTCCCGATGAGTTGCGCAAGCAGACGGCGAAACCAGAGATGGGCACGGCGCGGTACGAGGTGGCCATCGGTTTCGACGAAACAAAGCGCCAGTTCGAGTTTAAGGCCGAGAAGTTCTTGCTAAAGAAAACCCAGGCCATAGAATCACCTCAGCGTTCGCTATTCCCCATGCCTCCCAACGCGCCGGCGTCGCTGCTGACCCCTAAAGGTAAACGCAACTACAAGACCGTGGTCCATAAAGTGCTGGAAGGGAATGACAATTTCTACAGCGAAACCTACCCTCAGGGGGGAAAGGGCTGGACCCCCTCGTTCAAGCTTGGGCCGCAAAAGTCGGCCCTCGGCAATCTTCCAGCGGATGCAAAGTCCTTTCCAGTGGCCACATGGTTTCGAGAATATCTAAGTACCGGTGTACAGAAGTTTGTTCTTAACAGCCTTGCGATCAGACGACCTAGTCGGCCGACCCGAGTTAGAGGTTTTTTGCCCAACGGATCAAATTTGCCCTGGGTTGTTGCCCGTCTGCGGAAAGAGAACGGAAAAAGGTATCGTGCCTGGCTCGCACATCTTCGGACGGCGCTCGACGATCTCGTAGATATCACGACCATTGAGCGTCCGGAGGACAAACATTGCTACATGGTCTACGAGTATAAAGGTGGCCTGAAAGTGCCTTCCTGGATGGTGTCCGATGGTACACTCCGACTGACGGCACTGACCTTGCCGGCTTATCTTGACGATCTCAAAGGGATCTATCTGATCGAAGAGCCGGAGAACGGTATCCATCCACGCGCCGTGGCGACCGTTTATGACTCTCTCTCCTCGGTGTATTCGGCCCAGGTCCTGCTGGCGACTCATTCACCGGTGGTCTTGAGCGCGGCCAAGATGGACGACGTGTTGTGCTTTGCCAAGGATGATACGGGAGCAACGGATATTGTTCTCGGTTCCAAACATCCCAAACTACAGGAGTGGCATGGAGAAGCCGATCTTGGAACGTTGCTCGCGTCAGGAGTTTTGGGTTGAAAGACCTTGTCATTATCGTTGCCGACAAAGACTTGGAATACACACTGAAGGGATTGCTTTCAAGGCCGGATGCGCTGGGTGGCCGAGCCATCGAAGCGGATATCTACCCCCATCCGCAACACGATCCTGCATGCGCACTACGCGGCGTTGAATTCACTTCCCATTTTTCACAACAGTATCGCCACGGTTTGCTCATGTTTGATTATGAAGGAAGTGGAAAGGAGGAAATGGCGTCCTTGGCGTTGCAAGAAAGCCTCAACGAGGCATTTGCCAGATCGGCTTGGGGCGAACGGGCCAAGGCTATCGTGCTTTCTCCTGAACTGGAGGTGTGGATTTGGAGCGACTCTCCGCATGTCGACGAGGTGGCGGGATGGAAAGGCCGGGAGCCCGGCCTTCGTCGCTGGTTAGTCGAGCAAAACTATTTGCAAGAAGGTGAAGTCAAGCCTATGCGGCCTAAAGAGGCTTTCGAAGCAGCCTTGCGGGAAGCGCAAAAACCTCGTAGCGCATCCCTATATCTGCAGATTGCGGAAAAGGTTTCCCTTCGTCGATGCACGGATACGGCCTTTCTGGAATTCAAAGGTGTTCTGAACAAATGGTTTCCTACCGAGGGAAGAGAGCTCTCTGAGTAAGGGCAACATGACAATAAAACCTTCTTGGAGAGCCTGACACGAGGTCGTGCAATTGTGCGACGATCTCAAGATGGGTGATCTTCCCTATTGCGGGCGGACACACACGATCTTCCCTTCCTCAGGAAAGTTCGACACCCCTACGAAGGTATAATTCCTCTTTCCCATCGGTCGCATTTTCCCTCACAGGGCGAGATTGACAACAAAAGTCGTCATTCCGGCGCATGCCGGAATCTAGAGCCGATGCGTTTTCTCGTCAGCCTGGATTCTGGCTTTCGCCAGAATGACAACAAAAGGCTAAAGGCGGGCGGACACACAGGTCCGCCCCTACGACTTCATTGTTCCCGTGGTTGTCCGCAAACCCTTCCTCCTCGGCCGGAAATGACACCGGAATGACGAGGACCAGACATCATCTGCCAGCGAGGATAAAGGAATCCCGCAATTCCCCGCAATTGCGCGTATCTTTTCACACCCCGCATGCGCTATTTTCCAACCGCCCCTTCATACGGGCCGATCGAGAGGAGGTGTCGATTGTATCGTATTCTGTTTCGTATATGGAGAGTATCTGAAGTGCCGAAATCCCGGAATATCGGAATGAATACTTCAAATTCTGAAATGGTGAAAATATCTGAAAATAGGCGAAAACATCTGAAAATATCTGAAAATTTATCTCAAAAATTGAAAATGTCTATTCGATTTATTATCAAGTAATTATGCCGTATATCTAAAGTAGAAAAGAAAGAATATCCCCTGATTTTCACCATAAAATTTTTTTTTCGAGCCCGCGCATTTCCCCGCATTTGCTACGCGAAGCGCATGGGGTCATAGGGCGCCGGGTCGAGCGGGGGGGCGTCGCCGAGATAGAGCGCGGTGGCCAGCTTCACGCTCGCGGGCGCAGGCCCGATGCCCGAAGGCCCGTGCCCGGTGCAGAAATAGAGGCCCTCGATAGCGCCCCGGCCGATGAGGGGCAGGTAGTCTGAAGAAGTGGGCCTGAAGCCGCTCCAGGTCTCCTCGATGGCGCACGAAGCGATTGCCGGGGAGATGTGCGCCCCCTCTCCAAGCAGCCAGGAGAGGCCCCCCACGGTGAGCCTCGGGTCCTCGCCCGCGAACTCCCTCGTCGCGCCCAGCAGAACGCGGCCATCCGCGCGGGGCACGAGATAGGGGTCGTTCACGGTCAGCACCACGCGCCTGAGGTCCAACGCGCGGGCGTCCATGGAGAGCATCTGCCCGCGCTGGGGCGTGATGGGCGCTCTCGGGGCGGAGCCGGGCAGGCTGCGGCTGCCGATGCCTGCGCAGATGAAGACGGCGGGCGCTTCAAGGATTCCAGCATCCGTGCGGACCCCGGTGACTTTCCCGCCATCGCTCAGGACCTCCTCCGCCACGTGCCCTGTGATGATCTCCACCCCGAGGCGCCGGCAGGATAGCTCGATGGCGGGTCCCAGCTTCCTGACTTCGAGGTTTCCACCTTCGACGAGCAGCGCACCGGCAAGCTCACCGGAGAGGCAGGGCTCTTCGCTCCTCAGCGCGTCGGGCGCCATCCACTCGGCCTCGCCCCACTCGCGCGCGCGGGCTTTTTTCTGAATGCCTTCGGCTTCCTCCTCATCCAGGGCGATCAGCAGAACGCCCGTGAGGCGGTATTCGATGTCCGTTCCGCTTTCCTCGAGAATGGCTTCTGCAAGAAGGGGCCATTCTTCATAAGAGGCGGTTCGGAGCTTGAGGCCCGGAATACCCGCGATGTCGGCCGAGCCGCTCGTGCCGTGGGCGGAGATGATGCCCGCGGAAGCCCAGGTGGCGCCTGCGCCCGGCCTGCCCTTATCGATGATGGCGACGTTTCTGCCCGCCTTGCGCAGTTCTCTCGCTACCAGGAGACCCATGATGCCGCCACCGATGACGATAACGTCCCGCATGAAGTGCCTTTCCGTTTTATCGATCTGTTGGATGGCCTTACAGGTGGGGTTATAACATGGAGGCTTCACCCTCCCGCAAGCAGCAGGGAGGATATCGGCGGACAAAAAAAACGACGGCTCGGGTGAGCCGTCGTTTTAGTTATTATCCATAAAAGGGGGTTATTCTCCGGAGTCACCCCCTTTTGTGACATTGGCCGCCTGAAGCCCTTTCGGGCCCTGAACAATTTCGAAGTTGACGTTTTGTCCTTCCTCCAGGGTTTTGAAGCCGTCTCCCTGGATGGCGGAGAAGTGAACGAAGACATCGTCACCATCCGTTTGTGAAATGAAACCATAGCCCTTTGCGTCATTGAACCACTTCACTGTTCCTTCTGGCACTTGCGCATCTCCTGCATATTTTGGAAATGGGTAGAAATGAATCAGGTGGGGGCCTTTCACTCCAAGTACATTTCCAGAAAACTCAATTTGGCCGCGCCGACCGCAGCCTTATTAATTGATTATCAAACTAAGCACCGCCTTGCAACCTACGGAATTCTTATGTAGCAGGTGAAAGTCCAATGATCGTGCATACCCAAGGAATAGGAGAATTGATGACGATGCCCCGTTTGATAGAAACGCCAATAGAACAGATGACAGATGCGCAAAGAAAACTCTATGAGAAAATCGCCTCTGGCCCCAGAGGAGGCGTGCGAGGCCCGTTTCTGGCATGGCTCAAAAGTCCGGCTTATCTCGAAAAATTAGAAGAGACAGGGCGTTATTTGCGTTATGACTCCCTATTTGAACCACGGCTGAGCGAGTTTGCGATTTTGATTACCGCCCGGTTCTGGTGTTCGCAATATGAATGGTACGCCCATGAGCCTTTAGCCAGGAAGGCGGGATTATCTCCCGAAATAATCAAGGCGGTTCAAGAGAATAGGCGACCTGCTCAAATGGCCGCCGATGAGGAGGCAGTCTATGACTTTTGTACTGCATTACACGAAAAGCACTCTGTGAGTGATGAAGTGTATCAAAATATGTTCGAGCATTTCGGGGAACGTGGATTGGTGGAGTTAGTTGGTATCATCGGGCATTACACGACAGTTTCCATGACACTCAACGCATTTGAACTACAAGTGCCAGAAGGAGAAGAGCCTCCCTTAAAGTAATGGAACAATTCGACATGCGATTACGAGGAAAGAAAGCATTCATCACGGGAGCCTCTGTGGGAATTGGCTCCGCCATTGCAAGGCGTTTTGCTGAGGAGGGTTGCTCGCTATATCTGGCAGGTGGCAGAAACATAGGCGCTTTGGCGTCAACACTCGAATATTGCAAGACCCAAGCCATGTCGGTTGCCGGCGAGGGGATTAACCTGTCGAACCTGGCGAATGTGGCTCCTTTGATGAGTCGCGCTCTGACGCATCTGGGCGATCTCGATATTTTAGTGAACTGCGCTGGAATTCGTTGTAACAAGCCTGTGGAGGAGGTGACGCACGAAGAGGTGGTTTCACTGTTTCAAGTCAATGCGATGGCTTCGTTTATTCTGAGTGGATTGGCGGCCGAGCATATGATCCCCAGGTCTGGGGGCCAGATTATAAATATTGGTTCTACATCTGGTGAGGCTGGAGTGCCTAATAATTCGCTCTATTGCGCGACGAAAGGGGCCATGCATTTGATGACGAAGGCACATGCGGCCGAACTCGGGCCTAAAGGAATTCGAGTGAATGCGATAGCTCCAGGGACGACTTTAAGCGAGGGTACGAAGCATCGTGTGGAGACGGAGGCGGGCCGACGAGAAAGGCTGGTGAGCAACATACCACTGGGACGTTTTGCAACTCCGGAAGAAATTGCCGATTGCGCCGTTTTTCTGGCGTCTGATGAAGCATCATACATGAATGGGTCTGTCATTGTGGTTGACGGGGGCCGATTATGCCAATAACCATGATGGAGAGTTTACTATTCGGGAAAGGATTCAAATGACGCATCGCCTCGGGTTTTGGCTTCTTACGTTCACAGACATTTCATTCAACGGGATGGGGGAGGTTGCAAGGCTTGGTGAAGAATTAGGGTATGATCGCGTTTATACTACAGAATCCCTCACAGATACGTTGGCTATCAATCAACTTATGGCGACATATACATCGAAGATTGAGATTGGTAGTTCGGTCGCCATCATTTATTTGCGCCATGCTTCTATGGCTGCTCAAGGTGCTGTGGCGATTAACGAAATCTCTGGCGGGCGCTATATTTTGGGCCTCGGGCTTGGGCATCCGCCCCGCATCAAAGCGATGGGGATAGAACCGGGAAACCCTCTTGAGGATATGCGTACATATGTTGGTGAGGTTAAAGGCGTATTAGAGGGTGAGCCTGTATATCCGCTGCCTGTCCAAACTTATCAGGGAGAAGAGTTGAAATTTAGGCGTTCAAAGTACCCGGTTCGGGTATACATAGCTGCTGTCGGCCCCCAAATGACGACGCTTGGTGGAGAAATTGCCGATGGATTATTGCCATATATGGTTCCGCTATCAAGGATGAGTGCTTATGTAGAAGCGAGAGATGCTGGAGCAATACGGGCAGGCAGAAACCCCCAGGATGTAGAAATTGACCTCGGAATACACACTTTTTTATGTGATGACCTCGTGTGCGCCAGGGAAGCCGCCCGTCAAACTCTGACATATTGGCTAGGGCTTCCAGCATATAACAATTCGATTCGGGAAAGTGGTTATGATGAAGAGGCGGAACGCATAAAAACAGCCTTCGAACACGGAGATCAGAAAGCTTTGAGAGATGGGATTACCGACGCTATTATTGATGAATTTTGCCTTGTGGGCCCACCGGAGAGGTGTAGAGAACGCATGGCCGCCTTTCGAGATGCTGGAGTAGACATGTCGGCTTTGATGATTGACCCCGTGTTGGCCGGTGAAAGTTATCAAGAAGCAGTCGAACGCACCCTAAAGGCCCTGGCCCCGAGGTAAACATGAACCGAAATCCTGCGAACACTACAAAGCCATCTTTCAATACTTTACCTTGGACGGGGACAGGCCTCATTTTCTTTGCGCATTTTGTGGTCGATAGCCAAGCGAATTTCTTTGCCGCCCTTGTCCCATTGTTAAAAGAAAAATTGGGACTCAGCATCACGACGATTGGGTTTTTGATTTCATTTCAGGCAGTAAGCGGCTCTATCACACAACCCATCACCGGTGTCGTCATCGATAGGTGGCCTTGGTTGCCCTGGCTCGCGGTAGGCCTGATTGGAAGTTCCGTTGCTTTTACGGCAATTGGATGGGTGACGAGCGTATATGGCTTGGCCGCCGCACTAATCATGGGTGGCATTCTTTTTGGCCTATGTCATCCGGATATGGCCGCGCGCGCTGGTAGATTGAGTCCCGAACATGCCGGTTTTATTGTCAGCCTATTCGTAACGGGAGGAAGGCTGGGTTTTGCGATTGGTCCATTAATCGCCATCTTCATCGCGGAAACCATGGGTATGGAACATTTGTGGGTGTTCATCCTCGTGGCGGTGCTCGCCATGGCGGGGGTGAAACTGGGCATGCCTGCCCCGCCCCAGAGAAAGATTAAAGATGAAGAGGCGAGCGAGCGGGATGGATTGTTGGCGTCACTGAAACATGTTCGTGGACCCTTAATTCTCCTTTTCGGCATCGCCATTGTCAGAGGGACAACTTTAGCGAATTTAGGAGGATTTTTACCCACGATATTTGTAGAGAAGGGTTTGGGCCTTTGGCGTGGCGGAATGGCCAACACGGTCATTTTTTTCTCGGGAGCCATTGGTGTGATGCTCGGCGGCATTATGGGGGATAAATACGGAAAGCCCAGAGTGATTACCATCGGCGTTGGATGCGCTTTGGCCGGTATGTTGGCGTTTCAGTTGTCTTCCCTGGAGTGGGCGTACATATCTCTGGCCGTTATCGGCGCAGGGGTTTTCGTGCCGATGGGGGTATCCGTCGCATTGGCACAGGAGTATTTGCCCGAGCACCGAGGGTTCGCGAGTTCATTAATGCTGGGTGGAGGCTGGATATTGGCCGGATTAACGGCGATTCCCCTTTCTTTGCTGGGGGAAAGAATTGGAATGTTGAATGCTTTTTGGACGATTCCCATCGTCTTGCTCGTAGGCTTTGTTTTGGCTTTGTTACTGCAAAGGCGAAGCCCTGCGCCTGAATCGACCGCCTGATGAAAGCGAGTCGAGGTGGGTTGGATATTTTCTTGGGATGGAAAATGGCGGATGGTTACCTGGAACATAGCGAGATGCAATTATACCTCAAGGTATGATATCTTTCTCTCACACATAGAAATGATGGGAATTTCGACATTAGAAATAGCTTCCCGGTCGCGGCTTGCCAGTTTTACGGTTTCATCTATGGATGCCTTCGGGCCAATGAATCTCAAGGAGGATTTTGTAATGAATCGGAGAGGTATGTGTCTTGTTGTCACCATGTCCATCGCAGGAGTTGTATTGACTGCATTTCCTGCCAGTGCAGCGCCGTTCCGCATCGGCCACCACCGCTCTGTTATGGGAGCGGTCACCATCGTTGCTCATAAGATGGGCTACTATAATCAGACCATCGGCAAGGGAAAATATACCATTAAACAATTCCCGCAGGGCAAATTGATGCGCCAGGCGATTTTGGCGAACTCTCTTGATATTGGTGGTGCTGCCGACCGTGCTTTTTATTCAGCTATATCAAAAGGCGCAAACGCGCCTGGCATCGCCAATGCCAACTACTGGTGCAAAGCGAATAAAATTCTGACGTCTCCCAAATCACCCATTAAAACCTTGCATGACTTGAAGGGCAAAAGACTTGGAGTAGGTAAAGCTACGGGTACATATTTCACGCTCACAACCTTCATCCTGCCGAAATATGGCTTAGCCGTGAAAGACTTCACGACCGTGAACATGAACAACGATACCCGCATGGCGGCGCTCAAATCCCGGACGGTGGATATGATAGCTTTGAATAACCCGCAAGCTGCCATTGCCATCGACAGGGGATATGCCCGCATAGTGGAAACTTTTTGCAAATATGCAAACAACCTGTGGATTTTAATGGCCAATGGAAAAACGCTGAAAAAAGACAAAGATGTGTATACCAAGTTTTTGAGAGGATTCATTCGTGGTATGAAATTGCACAGAGATAATCGCGATAAGTTTGCGCGCGTATACTTGAACCACTTGCAATCGAAAGGCTCAAAAATCAAGCTTAAAATAGTGAAAGCCTCTGTGAACGATCTGACTTTTGGGCTTCTCCCAGCAGAGACGGATTATAAGTGGTTTGATTACATGGGCAAGGTTCTTCTGAAAAAACGCAAAGCGAAGCGCGTGGTCGATCTTCGCAAGGAAGGCATGGACTTGAGCATGGTGAAAAAGGCCATGGCAGCCGAGGGTTGGAAAAACTAGCCCTCTCATTGGAAAACATAAAGAGCCGCGGCTAGCAATTTAGCCGCGGCTCTTTCTTTCCCTAAACAAGAAGCTTGTAATTCCCCTCCTTAGTCGCGTCCATCGGCAGACGCGATGTCGATACTCATGGTTGTTTTACGACCCGAATATATGGAAGCGGCGTCTCCCATCCACCAGGATATCTCTTCTTCGCATCCTCATCCGAAACAGCCGGCAGGATAATCACGTCTTCACCCTGTTGCCAGTTCGCCGGAGTCGCTACTTGTTCACTGGCTGTCAGTTGGCAGGAGTCCAATAGTCTGAGGATTTCACTAAAATTCCGGCCGGTGCTCATCGGATATGTGAGCGTCGCCTTGATCTTCTTGTCCGGCCCGATAACGAACACCGACCGGGCTGTCGCATTGTGAGCGGCCGTTCGACCCTCTGACATGTCACCCGCATCAGCCGGGAGCATGTCATAGGATTTGACTATTTTGAGTTCGGGGTCGCCAATCAGAGGATAGTTCACGGCATGGCCTTGAGAGCTTTCAATATCTTTGGACCATTTTTCATGATCGGCAACTCCATCGACGCTGATGCCGATCACCTTACAGTTTCTTTTGTCGAATTCCGACTTGAGTCCAGCCATAGTCCCGAGTTCTGTGGTGCAGACTGGTGTAAAGTCCTTCGGGTGCGAAAATATGATGGCCCAGCCATCTCCAATCCACTCGTGAAAATTGATAGGACCTTGGGTCGTGTCGGCGGAAAAATCTGGTGCTTCATCATTGATTCTTAGAGTCATGATCATTCCCTCAATAAGATATTTTAGACCGATTTCACTATGTATTCACCATTTTGGCATATGTGCAAAGCACGAGATGGAGTATAGACGATAGCGCCACCCGACGCAATTTCCGAACGGCTGTCAGTTGATTGGAAAAACAGCGCTCGCCCAGGAATCCGCGGAAGCGGCGGGCGTGTTGAATAAAATGAGGTTGTGGGGCTACTTTCTCCTCAAACGAGTATGAAAACTTCTGCGTATCCGGTTCGGAAAACACCGCCTGTTAGCATGGATAGGTTCACTCTGTAAGTGGAGGTGGACAAAAAATCCAGGTCAAATGACCCTTGGGCTGATAAGGCATGGGGAGGACGCGGAAAATCACGGATTGAGGTGGGCCACATAGATTTAGATGGCCCACATAGAAGTTCGTCTTATTGAGTGGCTGGGGGAGGAGGATTCGAACCTCCGTACCCAGATCCAGAGTCTGGTGTCCTGCCGCTAGACGATCCCCCAGAAAGGCCTAGATGTTTATATGTATGAGATCTTTATTCGTCAAGGACGATGGCGAAATCATTTATCGATTGATTTTAGCTAACGCAGCATTGAGGCGGTGGATGGTTCTGTCTTTGCCGAGAAGACTGAGCGTCTCGAAAATACCGGGACTGATGGTTCCGCCCGTAATGGCGACGCGCACGGGTTGGGCCAGTTTGCCGAGCTTTAAGGCCTCTTCTTCCAGGACGTGATGAAAGGCCGATTTCACGTTTTCAGTTGAAAACGTATCGATTTTGGTTAATTCATCCCGCAATTTCATGATTGGACCCGAGATTTCCGGTTTCAGGAATTTTGACGCGGCCTTCTCGTCCAGCTCGACTTCATTTTCAAAGAAAAAACGAGCCCCCTCTATCATGTTCGTTAGAGTTTCCGAGCGCGTTCTGAGTTCATCCACAATGCCCCTGCGTGTTCCGTGCGTTAGCAGGTTTGGTGATAAGCCCCGTTCTTTAAGACCCGCATCGAGTGATTCCACCAGGAAATGACTATCGGCTGATTTGATATATTCTTTATTCACCCATAATAATTTCTCCGGATTGAAGATCGCGGCAGATCTATTCAGGTTTTCCAAAGAAAAATTTCCGATAATCTCCTCTTTGGAGAATATCTCTTGATCTCCATGGCTCCATCCGAGCCGCACTAGATAGTTGATTAACGCATCAGGAAGAAAACCTCGATTTTTATATTCCAATACCGAATCTGCGCCATGGCGCTTGGATAGTCTTTTCTTATCGGGGCCTAATATCATCGATATGTGCGCGAATTTTGGCGTTGCTTTATTTAGGGCTTGGTAGACGAGGACTTGTTTGGGTGTATTTGAGAGATGGTCGTTGCCGCGTATCACATGGGTGATCTTCATGTCGATGTCATCGATGGCTACGCAAAAATTGTATGTAGGCGCCCCATCGGTGCGAACGATGACCATGTCGTCCAACTGCGAGTTCTCGAATACGACATCTCCGGCAAGGACGTCGGCAACAATTGTCTCTCCAATATCAGGCACTCGGAGACGGAGACAAAACGGGACATCCGGGTCCTTGTCGTAGCGATCCCGGCAGGCGCCGTCATATTTCGGTGTTTTTCCCTCGGCGCGGGCCCGGTCGCGCATGGCGTTCACATTCTCAGGTGTACATGTGCATCGATAGGCGGCGCCGGAGGATAGGAGTTTGTCGGCCGCTTCTTGGTACAAACCCATACGTTGAGATTGCCGATATGGGCCTTCGTCCCATTCAAGTCCCAGCCAATCGAATGCTTTCAGTATCGCGTCGTAATATTCTTCTGTAGAACGTTGTCGGTCGGTGTCTTCGATTCTCAGGATAGCTGCGCCTGTGTGATGTCTCGCAAAAAACCAATTAAACAGCGCGGTGCGTGCACCGCCGATATGGAGGTAGCCCGTGTTGGATGGAGCAAAGCGAACTCGGATGTCAGCGTTCATCGAGAGTTTATCCTCTATCAAACTATGGGAGGTTCGACACAACAGGGGAGGATTCTAGGGATGATGGGTGTGTGATTGCAAGACGGATATTGTGATGACCTTGCGAACGATACTTGAAAAGTCAACAATCGGAAAATCAATTCGGAACGAAACCCAGGAGGAGCATACAGATGCAGTATTTCTACGATCTGGCGGAAATTGAACCGCAAAAGATGCCGGGCAGAGAGCGCAGACTTGTTGTCGGTGAGAATGTCATGATGTTGCATATTGAAAGAGAGGGGGGGACGGAGCAGGACCATAGTCATGATGTAGAACAACTCGTATATCTCATGAAGGGGGAAGCCAGATTTACTGTTGCTGGGGAAACGCGCAAAGTCAAAGCGGGTCAGGTGGTTCATATACCCAAGGGGGTGCCGCATCGGCTGGATGCGCCAACGCCCATTACATATATTGGCATATATTCTCCTTTACGCGAGGAAGCGATTCGAGCAGAAGCGTAAATATCGTAGGCATGAAGTATAGAAGAATCTTCTAGTCGGGGTATGTCCACCCCTCGTCTTTGAGTTCATCCATTGCTTCGAGCATGCAGGTGACCCCATAAGTCAACACTTTAGAGCCCGCAGGGTTTACGCAGACCATAAGCGCCTCTGCGATTTCCTCGGGGTGTAGGCCTAGTTTGACCTTTTTTCAGATGCTGTTTGAGATGCGGCTGGTTATGTGGGTTTGATCCTTCAACAGCGAGGGCCAGAATATGAAATAGTTCATGCATTGGTTCATTGAATCTTCTCTCTTTCGCACGGATGATCTCGTCGAGATGCAAAAGCGCTTCCATGTAGTCGGGAAATTTTGCGGCAATGAATTCATGAGCCGGGTATCTGCGCCCTCTGCGTTTGGCGATTTCGTCGGCTAATTCTTTTTCTGGCATAGTGAACCCCTATGTTCGGAATCATTCGGTTTCGTCAAAAAAATCAAGATCATCCAGTGGTTTTTTCTGGTCTTGCAGCGTGTCCAGCAAGACTTTCCTGAGTGCTCGGATGGCGCGGTTTCGCGCTTGACGATCAACCATCTCGTAGACGATTTCCGTGGCCTCATCATTTTTGACATCTAAAATTCTACGAGAAGATTGCTCCGCCCACTCATTGGCGTAGCGTTGAAGAATTTGGCGCAAACTCGCCTCGTATACTCTGTCTTGCGTAATGCGATCGAGAATGTGAACGATATTCGACGCGAAGGCCTCTACGGTTTCTCGCGAAACATCTACTTCACCAAGATGAAACATTAGTCTTTGGTAAATCTGTTCACGAAAATCCAAATCAACTCCGTAAGATGGGCATGACAAAAGGTATGTTCAACATGTTGTGCTTTCAGCGAGAGCGGGCGAACACATCATGTCCCCTGGCTATGCAGAACCGATTTCCTGGTTTCCGGCGTTAGCCACAGTAAGGTGCCCCCCACCAGGAAAAAGACGAGCACGGATAATATTGCTGTTCTTTGCTCTCCCGTAAGTGCGGAAACACCCCCGAAAACTAGTGGGCCGAGAACCGAACTCATTTTGCCGCAAATGCCGTAAAACGAAAATGATTGCGCGGATCTTTTTTCAGGAATATAGCTTGCCATCAGAGCACGGCTTGCTGATTGGCTGGAACCAAGGGAAAGCCCCGCCAACAGTGAGACACCCAAGAAGACATATTTCGTTTCTGTGAAATAGGCCACGATGACGACCACGCACCAATTCGCCAGAGTCAGCAGAATTGTCTTTCGCGGCCCCCAGGAATCCGTCAAATACCCGAGTGCAAACGCGCCGACGCCTGCCGAGACTTGAACCATTATAAAAAGACTTAACACTTCACCCATGGTGAATTTCAGTGTAGAGACCGCATAGATCGAACTGAAGGAGATGACGGTGACAATCCCGTCGTTGTAGAGGAAAAAGGCCAGCAAGAATTTGAGTGCGCCCGGGGTTTTTCTCATGTCCCGTAGTGTTTTCCATAGTTCGGCGAAAGCGCCTTTTTCGGGTGGTTTTATGGATTTGGGTTTAGTCTCGCGGAGCCAAAAAATTAACGGAAGCGTGAACAGGCCGTAAAACACGGCGACCGCAACGAAGCTCATACGGAACAAGGGAAGATTTTCTTGCGAGAACCCCCCGGCCAAAAAAGGTTTGACTAAAAAAAGACAAAGCAGACCGCCCAGATAACCTAGTCCCCAGCCCCAGCCACTAATTTTTCCGACAGTTTTCGGGGAAGAGATGTCGGGCAAAAAAGAATTGTAAAAGATGAGAGAGCTTTCGAACGCAGCTGTGGCGATGATGAAAAGCGCCATTCCGGCAAAGATCATGCCAGTAGTTACATTTGACAAAAGGGCGGTGGCCAATACGCAAATATAGGCGTAAAGGATTAAGAAACGTTTACGGGCGCTTCGTCTGTCGGCAATTGCGCTCAAAGGCGGGGTGATGGTCACGCTTAAAATCATGGCTATAGAGAGTGATATTCCCCACAGAAAGTCTGCATTTCCACCGCCGCCGGCTACGATTTTCTTGAAATAGACGCTATACGCAACCGTAACGATTAGTGTTGGAAAAGCGGAGTTTGCGAAGTCGTACATGCACCAGGAGAAAACTTCTCGGCTTTGATTCGGTTTCAGGTTGTTGGAGCTTAGGCTTGGAATATCGTTATTTTTTTTCATATGGATACCTGAATTAGAATGAAGAATGACTCCATTGCAAATATGAGAAGAAATAAAAAAACTTTGGATTTTGTTAATATACCTTATAAGGCAGTGGCGTAAAATCCGTGTATATTTTTATGACCCATGAGCCGCTAGTGGGTCTCCCTATATGAGTCACTTATGTATCGATTTCTGAGATGGGTAGTTTGGATTGCCGGCATATTTTTCTTTTTCATCATTGTTGGAATTATTGCCGTGCAAATTTTTCTTTCCTCGGATGAGGTTATCAAAATTGCGGAGAGGGAAGGGCAAGAATTGCTGGGGAGGAAAGTCTCCATTGAGCGACTGGATGTAGGGTTATTCAAGATCAAAGCCAGTGGAGTTGTCATAGACGAGAAAAGAGAAAAAGTCGGAGCAAAGGGCAAACCCTTCGCCCGGTTCAGTGATGTTGAGGTATTACTGAATCCATCGACCTTGATTTACAAGCACATCAGCATACTTCAACTCACCATAAAAGGTGTCTTTGCCCATGTAAGTAGGGATGCGAATGGAAGATTCAATTTCCAGGATATCATCGATAATCTGAATCGACGGAAAAAAAAGACGAATCCAGCGCGGGCGAAAAACATAAAAATTCCTTTTTCATTCACCCCATCCGCCGAAGCTGCGGAGAGCGGTGCGCAAAGCGTTGAACCAGGGTTTGGTCTGACGATTCACGAATTAGACTTCCATGACGTAACAAGCGAATTTCGATTTGGTGCCGGTGATGTCATGCCGGCTTTTGATGCCTCATGTTCTTTTGCACACATAGAAGTCGACAAAATAAAACCGGGTGAGCCATTGGATGTTTTTCTCGACGGGAAGTGCCAGAAACCGGATGAGCGACTACTCATCCAGCTAAAAGGTGGTGTGCACATCGATACTAATGGGCGAAGTTATCGCGCATCGCTCGAAATGCCTCTGTTTGACTTATCTTTGATGGCTGCGATGTTGCCGATAACAGAGGGTTACCGTTTGTGGAAAGGAATTTTCACGGGGAATTTGAAATTTGACTATTTTGCTGGAAGATCAATTGCTTGGAACCTCGACTTGAAAGGAGAGACCATTCAAGCGGATTTCAAAGTGAATCGACAAGCAAAATGGCGGAAATTCATATTACCTAGATTAAAATTGAAGACAAAAGGTCAATACGACCTGTTCGAAAATTCCGCTCGTATAGGCTCTTTCTTTCTTGAGACGCCTTTTGTAAACGTAAATCTGACAAAGCCTTCATTTTGGAATGTCTCAACGAAAGATGAAATTCATTTGGAAGCGAATGTCCACGATATGGGTGGGGCGGGTAGCTGGATTTCTCGAATCACGGATACCCCCATTCGAGGATTCAAAAAAAGCACGGCAGCTAAAATTGCGATATCGGCGAGAAGAGATCGAAAAATACCAGATGATGTTGTTCAAATAGAGGTGACGTCTCATTTTGATCCAATAGATTTAGCTCAATTCAATGTATTCATTCCTCTTTTTGATAATGTCTCGAAAATCAAAGGAAATATGGGCGGAAAAGCGCATGTGGTTTTTGTTTCTGGTGAGCGGGTGCAGTGGGATGTTGCTTTGAAAGTACGAGATGTAGGTGCCAGCGTGAGGCTGGACAAGAGAAAACGATGGGAGGTCGTACAGGTAGGGGAATCTCTTATCCGCTCGAGAGGAAGCTTTGATATTAAGAATACATCTGCACGAATTAGCATCTTCGAAATTAAGTTGCCGTTTGCCACAGCGCGACTCGCAAAGCCCGCGAAATGGAATGTCTCTGGTGATGATGAAGCGGCTTTATCCATTGAAGTGAATGACTTGTCATCTGCATCCAATTTGCTGGAGAGGCTCGGGTTGGTATCTCCTGAAGATGTTTCCAAAGGTGCGAAAATACGTTTTAGTACTACCGTGTCGCGAAATCGAAAAAATTCCTTGGCCTTCAAAATAGATACGAACGCGCAGTTTGACTCTTTGCCAATTGCGCCATTCGCGGATTTAGTCCTATTGCCTTGGCACGTGCAAAAAGCCACAGGCCGTGTGAGTGGTGAATTGCAATTATCTTTAGCTCACGATGGTGTTGTTCGTTGGAATATGGATATTGCCGGGCAAAAGGTCGATATTAGGGCTAAGACAATTTCAAATGAAAAGTGGCGTGATGTCTTCTTGGAATCTATTAGCCTCCAATCCCAAGGTTCTTACCTACCGTTGAATGGTTCTTCTGAAATACAAACATTAGATCTTGAATTGCCCTTCGCAAGGGCATATTTGAATCATGCAGCCTTATGGAACCAAAGAAGGCGGGATGGGTTTTCGCTGACGCTTAACGTAACGGATTTGAGTGCTGCCGAGGTCTGGCTAGGAAAATTGATGGGGCATCCCGTTAAATGGGGACCCAAGGGTGAAGAACTGAAAATTTTACTATCAGGTACGAGAAACAGGAAAAATGGTCCTGGGTTTTCCTATAAAGGTTCCGCATCCTTCGATCCTGTCCATATATCCCCTTTGGTGAAATTTGTAAGTCTTCCTCCTGCTTTTCGTGATCCGGTCGGAGAGATTGGCGGGAAAATAGATTTTTACTATTCTCCGAGAAAGAAGGTAAGTTGGAGCCTAGGCCTCAGGAGTGATGACTTGGGTGGAGAATTCCTTGGGCTGATAAGCCAAAGATGGAAAACGCTGCGTGCAGGAAAGATTAACATTCAAGCCGCTGGTTCTTATGATTTCCTAAATCAATCTGCAAGGGTGCAAACCCTGAACTTGGTTATGCCATTCGGGCGTATTCAAATGCTGAAACCTGCTGATTGGAATATGCACGGGATGGATTTAGTCCAATTTCAATGGACGATATCGAGTCTTAGGGATGTGACTTCATTGGTCGGGAGTATTTTAGGAGAGCAGGTATCGAAATTATTGATGGCGGGTAGCGCCGAAGGTTTGATTGAAATTTCGAGGGACAGACAAAAAACACGGTCGATTTCAAGCAAATGGTCGGTCGCGGCGAATCTGAAATCGCTTGCTCATGTCGATTATCCGAATTTGAATGTGTCAGGCAATATTTCGGGACAGTTGAGTAATAATGTAATAGAAATTTGGGCTCCTGAGCTAAAGATAAACGATTTCAGCAGACCGAATGCGGAGCCCGACGTTATTCTGCAAGATTTGAGAGCACTATTGGATCGTTCATCTCTTATGCGAGGAGAGATACGTTCCCCAAACATTCGGATGAAAACATTGAAAGTTCGTTATATGCGTCATGCAAAAAGAAAAAGTAATTTTGAATCTTTATTGGAGAAATCAAAAGGGGATGCTAAACGAGCCCAGCAAATAAGAAGTGACGGTAAGGGAAAAACTGTGTCGGGTGAGAAACTCCCAACTCCTCCCTTGTATTCAAAAACAAAGACAGCGTCGCGGAAACGCCAAAATGCCCAGAAAAAAGCAAAAAAGCCACTGTTACCGATCCTCAAAATTGCAAAATTCGAAATTGAAAAAATGGAATTTCATTTTGAGGATTTTATAGCTTCAGATAAACCCCCGGTTGTTTTGAGAGTTAAAGATGCCAGGCTCTTGATGACGAACTTGGATACGGCTATGGTCCCAAACCTGCGAGAAACACACTTGGAGTTCAAAACGTTCGGAGAATCGCCTTCGATTTTTGCTGAAGCGACTCTGAATCCCGGCTTGGTGCCCCCGGATGTAGATGGCTCCTTCAATCTCTCGCGTTTTGATCTGCGTAAAATATCTCCCTATGCCCGTGATATCCAAGGAGAGACTGTAAATGCTTTGTTGATGCGAGGGACCGAGATTACAGGAGGAAAGTTGGATTTCACCTCCACCTATTCATTAAGGAATAAGCAACTAAAATTGGATGGGCGCGCTAAAATTACCGGATTACGATTAAAACCGGATGAAAAGTCTCCGTTGGCCGATCTGGTCCTGAAACTGCTCCGAGCGTCCGTATTCCGCCTTCTCGAAGGGCGGAACAATACGATTTCACTGAATGTTCGGGTAGAAGGGCGTTTGGATGACCCAGAGTTCCATTTTCTGGATGCCATAGTAGAGCCAATTTTCGTGAGTTTGTTTGAGAAGGTGGAGAACTTGGGAGAGAATGTGAAAGATATCATAACAGATATTCTTGGTACTGCGATTAAGGGAGTGCAAAAAATAGTGCCGAAGCCGGAGAGTGGTGGAAGACCGCCAGAAAAAGATTCCGGAAAAGAACCCGGCGAAGAGGGACACCAGCTCAAGAGACTGGGAAAGAAACTCGAAAAAACCCTGGAAAGAGGGCTCCGTGGCTTATTCGGCGTCAAGTAACGTGGTGAGGAGATTCCTCTTTTGATGCACGGTGTCTTGGTGGTAAGCCTTTATAATCAACAATATGTGGAAGAGTTGAATCGACAGGTGCCGGGTATTTTCGTAGCCGGGTGTGGCAGGTGTGGAGGGTGCTCCTTCAAAGGGAAAGAAGATGGAAGAAATGGGGCTGGAGAGCTTTGGAAAGAAAAACGCTGTGTCAAATTGCGATGGGGGCAATCGGGCGTGAAATCACCCGTCAGGCCAAACGCTTTGGCATGTGTGTGCTTGGTGTGAGCCGTTCAAATCAGGTGAGCATTGATGATTTGGATTCACACTTCACAGAAAAAAGAATGAAGGGCGCTCTTCGAGGTGCGGATTACATTGTTGTAGCCATTCCCTATCCCCCGAAAACGAAATACTTAATAAACGAGAATGCGATAGCCTCCATGAAGCCCAGCGCTTATCTCATCAATGTGGCGCGAGGCGAAGTTGTAGTCGAGAAGGATTTGATTTGTTCATTGAACAATGACCATTTAGCAGGAGCCGCTTTTAGATGTTTTCTCGCATGAACCTTTGCTTGATGACAATCGACTATGGAAGGCGAAATACATCATTATCACTCCCCACATTGCAGGTTTGATTCGAGACTTTATCCCAAATGTATGTCGTATTTTTGTCGAATAATATGAAAATCGCATGAACGGTCTTCCGCTGAAAAATGTGATAGATAAAGAACTCGGTTACTAATTGCTGGACCAAAACTCATTAACTTAAGACTTTTCTTGCATTTCCCACTTAAATTTGATAACGTTTCGAGGTTTTCCTCTGCCCGAGGACGCATATCCCATTCTATGTGTGGGTGGGATCATAGGATTCAGTGTATGCCTACTCGTCGCTCGGGTATCCAAGCTAAGCCATCCCCGTTTCCCGAAAGAACCAATGAAATCGTAGGTTTGTCCTTGGTTGGTTTCGCGGTTTTTCTGGCGATATCGCTTTGGACTTTTCATTCTGGCGATCCGTCTTGGGGTTCATCCGTCAATCAAAAATGGCAGATTCGAAACTATGGGGGAGCCGTAGGTGCAAATGTCGCCGGCGCAATGGTTCATGTGGTCGGCTCATTCTCGGTTCTGCTGCCCATCGGATTCCTTTTTTGGGGCGTAACCGCCTTTGCGGGATTGCGCTCATGGCGGCCGGGTTGGCGTGAACTGGTTGGTTTGTTCTTTCTTTTGAGCGCCTCGGGGTTATTTTACAAGGCATCTGAAGTCGATCCTCTTTTTGGGGCGCCGACGTTAGCCGGTGGAGTTGTCGGCTATGGCGTCGTGAAGTTGCTGGGCGACTATTTAGGCAGTGCGGGTAGTTGGGTTTTGCTTGGTTCCGTATTTCTGGCCTCGTTTGTCGGCATGACGGGTTTTTCATTCAAGAAAATGATTTCAGGATTGGCGATTGCGCATTGGTGGTTTTTATCGCGCATTTTTATGGTATTCAAATGGATGGTGCTCGCAATCGCCGGGGGCGCTGTATTCGCAACCCGAAAACTGTTTTCTGCAGTCTTAGGTTTCCCTGCATCTCTACGCGTGAAGGAATCATGTGCCGGATATGCCGAGCCGATAGCCGACGGTGAGGGTGCAGAGGCGGGATATTTCGGGCAGGATAGCCCAGATGGCAAAGAACCGCCGCCAAACCTCCCGAAAAAAGATATTGACGAATTGATTTTGGAACCGAATAGCCCTTACTCGTCAAATCAAAAAAATAGCAGACGTGTTTCTGGATTATCGCCGCAAAATGGCCCTTCGTTGTTTGGAGGAGAGAAATTTCCAGAGCCGGAGTTGCCGGCGCTACGCGGCCCGGCGGCAAACGAGGAGGAATTGGAACTCACCGAAAACCCAAAGAGTCTTTTCGATGAAGCAGTGCCTGGCTCGGTGTTGGAAACGCTTCTCCAGAATGATAATGATCTACTCCCGGACGGCGATGGAGCGCGTAATGGCTTGCCTCCGAATGTGACGGACGAGCAGACGCCAAAGGCAGGTGAGGATATCGATGATGGAGTAAAACAGGTAAAAACTGAAAGAAAATCGGTGACCGGCGGTCTGCGGATTAAGCGGAGGAAAAATCTTGATGGCGATAACGAGATATCGCCCGCAACGTTGGGAGAGGTTCTCGATCCTGGCGAATTACCTGATGCGCTTCCCGATGAACTTTCAACTAGTGTTGAAGATTCAACAGAAAGCGGAGAATTGCAAGCGGATGTAAAAGTCCGACACGCGGGAACTGTTGGCGAGTCGGATGTTGTTCGGATTCAAGACCATTCTCTGGTCCGCTCCAATGCGCAGACGGAAAATCAGCAAAGGGCTAAACGAATCTCCGAGCCGAAGAAAGAATATGCTCTTCCCTCGATGGATATTTTTGCGGATCCGCCCTCTGGCGGACTGATAGTAGACGAAGCGGGCATACGCGAGAAATCTTTGCTTCTCGAACAAACACTGAAAGAATTTGGCGTCGTCGGAAAAGTCAGGGAAGTAAAAACAGGTCCGGTCATTACGAGTTTCGAGTATGACCCTGCTCCGGGAATCAAGGTTTCTAAAATTACCGGCCTCGCAGACGATCTCGCACGAGCCTTATCCGCGCTGAGTGTCCGCATCGTTGCTCCGATACCTGGAAAATCGGTTGTAGGCATTGAAGTTCCCAACATCAAGCGCGATGCCGTATTTGCAAAGGAAGTGCTCTCCTCAGGGGAATTCAGGCAGGCCGAAGATAAACTTACGATGGGCTTGGGCAAAGATATTTTAGGCAGAACGGCGTTTACCGATTTGGCTAAAATTCCGCATTTATTAATTGCGGGTACGACCGGCGCAGGGAAAAGCGTTGCTCTGAACATGATGATTTGTAGTCTTTTGGCCAGGTGTACGCCAAGAGAGGTTCGTTTTTTGATGATCGACCCCAAAATGCTGGAGTTGTCGATATATGAAGGCATCCCTCATCAACTCGTGCCTGTGGTGACAGATCCAAAGAAAGCCTCGGCAGGCCTAAGGGGTGTCCTAGCGGAGATGGAACGACGCTATAAGATGATGAGTGAGGCGGGGGTGAGGAACATCCAAAGCTACAATGACTCTGTGGCGCAGCAATTGGGTGAGCGAGAGGCGAATAGAAGATGGAAGGAACCTCTGTCCGAAGACGATACCTCCCTTGATTTCCTTCCTTATATCGTTGTGGTGATTGATGAATTGGCGGATCTGATGATGGTCGCGCCACGCGAAGTGGAAGAGTCGATGACGCGCTTGGCCCAGATGGCCCGCGCTTCCGGAATCCATTTGCTTGTAGCTACCCAACGTCCTTCTGTGGATGTTCTCACGGGTCTGATCAAAGCGAATTTCCCGTCCAGAATGGCGCTCCGCGTCGCTACTCGTACAGACTCGCGAACTATCCTGGATTCGAATGGGGCGGAACGCCTGTTGGGCAAGGGGGATATGCTTTTCGTGCCGCCAGGGTCCAGCACTCCTGTTCGTATTCATGGGGCGTATGTTTCGGATAATGAGATTTTTCAATTGGTCGCACATTGGAAATCTCAGGGGGAAGCGATATTCCAGGAAGATTGGTTCGTAGAGGAGGAGAGTATATCTCCAAATGAATCTAATAGCGGTGAAGGGTATGATGAAAGGTATGATGATGCAATCGCTCTCGTCTCCAGGACACGTGAAGCATCTATTTCTCTCATTCAGAGACATTTGCGGATCGGTTATAATAGGGCGGCGCGCATGATTGAGCGCATGGAGCAAGAGGGAATCATCGGCCCGGCGGATGGAGTGAAGAGAAGACAGGTTTTGGTAAGTGAGATTCCAGGTGAAGAGCCGGTGGAGACATCCTGAATTTTTGCATGCGCCTCGTTTTACCCGTTGGCGTTTCCTTAATTGTGCGGCAAGCCGATCCGGGGTCGCGAATCCAAGAAAACCCGATATGTAGTTGGGTAGGTGGAGTTGACGCCGAATAGCCGATAAGGAATGATGCTCCACGTTTCACTTGTCGAAAAGTCATGTCCGTCCGTGATGAAAGACATTTGACATGTTTTTTTCGATACTTGTCGAAGGGTTACCGATTTTTTCTAGCCTGATGAATTTCGGATCCCGGAGGAAAGGAAATGGCGGAAGGTGTTTTCGAGTTTACGGACCAGAACTTCGAGACGGACGTAATCGGTTCCGATACGCCCACATTGGTCGATTTTTGGGCGGAATGGTGCGCTCCTTGCAAAATGATTGCGCCTACGGTTGAAGCGCTTGCCCAAGAATACGAAGGAAAAGTGCGTATCGGAAAGTTGAATATTGATGAGAATCCATCGGTTCCCTCGAGATTCGGCATTCGCGGCATCCCAACATTGATGTTGTTCAAAGGGGGTGAGGTTGTAGAGCAGGTAGTAGGAGTGAAATCCAAAGCCGATTTGAAGGCCGCTATCGATCGCGCCCTTTAAGTCTCTAATCCATAGTTCGCCGACAGTTTAGGATGCTCTTTTCTTGTCTTGGTTGCGTCAAGGTACCCTGAGTTTATCTGATTACAGGCTCGCCTATTGTGAGGCCGGTCCCCAGGTTTCAAGTAATGTTGTTGTGTGCATTCATGGGGCCGGGGGGAATCGAGAAAGCTGGATTCCCTTGATGCGGAGATTGGCGGGAGAGGGTGTGAACTGCCTGGCCCTGGAATTGCCCGGCCACGGTGAATCTGATGTAGCCCAAATCTCGGATATCGAAGAATACAGCCGAATTGTTCTTGAATTCTTAAAAGCCAAGAAATTGAAATCAGTTTATCTAGCCGGTCATTCAATGGGGGGTGCCATAGTTCTTGCAAGTGTTTTGCTGGATTCTAAAATATTTAGAGGTGTTATTCTCATTGGCTCCGGCGCGAAGCTGAGGGTGAAAGATTCAATTTTAGAGGGTGTCAAAAGCGATTTCGAAGCAGCCGTGGATGAAATTATTGGTTATGCTTTTTCCCCAACAGCGGATCCATCTCTAGTCCGGGAGGGCGCTCGTAGTTTGTTGAAATGCCAAGTGGATACTTTGCACGGTGATTTCATTGCGTGCAATCAGTTTGATGTGCTCTCCGAGTTGGAATCCATCACCACGCCCGCTTTGATCCTATGTGGAGAAGATGACTTGTTAACGCCTCCGAAATACTCGCAGTTTATGTCCGCCAAGATTCAGAATGCGAAATTATCTATTATCCCACAATCTGGTCACATGGTAATGTTGGAGCAGGCAGAAATAGTAGGGGGTCTTATCTCGAAGTTCATGGATGATTTTTAGGCAATTTCCGTGGCTGGGTATCACTCCATCGCAATCTGGTTTTTAGAACCATGAAAATTCCCGTTTATTTCTATTTGTTCGTAGGGGTCATTGCCCTTGGTTGTTCTGCGATTCTCATACGATTGGCGGATGCCGAACCTTTAGCGATAGCGACATATCGCATGTGTGGTGGCGCTTTAATGTTGTTGCCGTTTACGGTACAGAGCACTATCGACGCATGGAAAGCCTTGTCGAGTAAAGAAAAGATCATTTGGGCGGGTTCCGGTATATTTTTGGCGTTTCATTTTGCGCTTTGGATAGAATCGCTGTCACATACATCTGTAGCGAGCTCCGTCGTGCTTGCGACGACCAACCCCATATTTGCAGGTATCGGCGGAATCTTTCTATTGGGTGAGAAAGAGGGACGGAATTTTTGGTTGGGTGTGCTAATGGCGATCGGGGGCAGCGCAATGTTGGCTTATTCCGACTTTGTGGGCTGGGAAGGCAGCTTTTGGGGAAATTCTCTTGCGTTGTCCGCAGCTGTCATGGCCTCTGCCTATATGTTATGTGGACGAAAGCTGAGAAAGAAAATTGCCGTAGCGACGTATGTGACGGGTTGTTATGGTTTTAGCGGCGTCTTGCTTTTGGGCGCTGCCTTAATTCTGGAGCATCCTCTTGGCGGATATTCGCAAAATACCTGGCTACTCTTGGTCGCCATGATACTCGGTCCGACATTGGTAGGGCACACATCCATCAATTATGCGTTAGGGCATCTGTATCCGGGGAAAGTGGCGCTTGCCGTTGTTGGGGAGCCGCTAGTGGCCACGGCATTAGCATGGTGGTTGCTCCATGAAGTTCCTACGCTCAGTCGCCTCCTCGCTTGTACGAGCATTTTAATCGGTATCGTGTTGGGAGGAAGGTCGAAAAGTTAACATTTTCTTGTGTTTTGGATATGTATTGATTGGCTTCTTAAATGGTGGGAACAATGGGACATGAGGGTCTCGAGGGTTTTATGGGTAAGAACGCAAATTGCGATTATCCTACTTGAGGGGCATGCACCTCTGATTCATCTTGCGGAAACGAGAGTTCTATCTAGCATCTTGCGCTGAAGAACCATGTGGGGCGATATATAATGACTTCGAGTGTCAGGTTATGCGTGCTGTCGGATACGCATGGGCGTCTTCCTTCGGAAGTAGTTGGGTTTTGCCAAACTGCGGACCATATCATTCATGCTGGCGATGTTTGTTCTGATTTCATATTGCCGGAACTCGAATGTATCGCTCCCGTTACTTGTGTTTCAGGGAATATGGATGTACCTGGTTTGGCACCAATGAAGTCGAAAACCATTATGGCGGGTTGGCGCATAATGATTCAGCACATTGTCTGGCAGCGAGAAGGACCGTCTCGGGAATTAAAAGCGCTTCTTGCACAAGACGAAGTGGATTTGGTGGTATTCGGTCATACACATCGACCGCTTTGCAGAATGATTGATAGGACTGTGTTTTTTAATCCCGGTAGTTGTGGCCCGAAGCGATTCGATCTCCCGAGGGCTGTCGGCGAGATAGTTCTAGATGGTGCCGGGGGGTGGTTTCGTATCTTCGATCTCGACCGAATCGAAAATTCGCCTCCCATTATTGAATCTTGGTTTGATCCCCCTTTCCTTTCAAATAAAAGCTGATTTATATTAGATATTGTATGTGAGTCGGAATAAAGCTATGTTATATCGGTGTGAACGGGGCAGTGACCATATTTCGCTCAGGAGGGATTACCATTGAGAGTCAAGCTAGCTAAGACGGCTGGTTTTTGCTGGGGAGTCGAAAGAGCGCTCGATATTGCCTTGGACACAGCGAATCACACATCCGGTGAAGTCCTAACGCATGGGCCATTGATTCATAATCCACAAACAGTTGAGTTGTTGGAGGAGAAAAGCGTTTTCCCCTCAGATCCTCAAAAAACCCCGAATAGTACAAGCCTAGTGGTCATTCGGGCGCATGGCATCTCGCCGCAGGTCCGCGATCGTTTAAGAAATTCGGGCGCTGGGATTCGAGATGCAACATGTCCTCTGGTCGCCAAGGTGCACGGAGTCATTAGAAAACATTCCCGCATGGGTGCTTTTACGGTGATCATTGGAGAAAAAAGCCACCCGGAGGTGGAAGGTCATAAAGGTTATGCAGAAGCTGGCAGCCATTTGATCACGTGCATGGAAGATATATCCGATCTTCCTGATATCGGCGATCGCCCCGTCGTGGTGGTTGCACAGACAACTATCAACATGCGCGAATGGAAAGATGTGGAAGAGGCCATTTTGCGGAAATATCCCCAAGCTCAAATGTTTAATACGATTTGCGATGCGACGGAAGTTCGTCAAGAAGAGGTCAAAAAACTAGCGCCCAATGTCGATCTGATGGTCGTTGTCGGAGGCCGCAACAGCGGCAACACGAACCGCTTGGTAGAAGTGGCGAAAGAAGGGGGGGCGGATTCGATTCTCATCGAAACCGAAGATGAAATTGATGAGAAATTTTTGCAAAAATATAAAAACATCGCAGTCACGGCGGGCGCTTCCACGCCGGATTGGATGATACGGCGCGTCGTGAATCGTATCGAAGCAATTCCCGATCCAAACCAAAATGGCGCGGATAAGATTTTTGATTTTCTCAAGGTGATGTCGAGAGCAAATGTGCTTCTTCTCTTGTCTGCGCTATTGGGGAGTATCGCTATAGCAAAATTGGGTGGTTTCCCCTTGTCGATGAAACTCGCCATTACGGCAGGACTCTATCTTTTTGCCGCGCATACAATAAATCGTTGCATCAGCTATGAGGCGGATAGGTACAACGAACCCAATCGAGCTCAATTTTATGAAAAGCACAAAACCATATTATTGTCTTTGGGTGGGGTTGCTGCTTTCGTGTCAATCGTGTTCGGCATAAGCATCTCCTACTTGACAGGGGGCATCATGGTCGTGGGTTTAGCTTGGGCCATTTTTTGTAGTCTCAAGCTCGAACCTCGCGCTCTTGTAAGTCGGGTAATAAATTTTCCTTCCTTGAAAATCCTGGTACTTGCACTGGGCTGGACCTTTAGTATGGCATTTCTACCCGCGTTGGCAAATTTTCAGTTGATTTCGACTGGCTGGATAGTTTCTATATTCGCTACCTTCGGTTTGATTTTTTTCCGTACTGGCTTAATGGAACTGAGAGATATTCAAGGTGATCGGATTGTGGGCAAAAGGACATTGCCGATTGTTTTAGGAAAAGAACAGACTGAAGCGCTTTTGGGAGTGATTTGTGTTGCATTGGTTGTTGCTCTCATTACCGCTTCTATAAATGGATGGGTCGTTCCATTTTTTGGTTATGTTATGCTTATTCCGGTTATATATGCGGGGATATGCCTCTACTGGTATACTCAAAAAATACTCGGTCATAGTGGGCTCATGGAGGTAGCCACTGATCAGATATTTATCATTGCTGGGGTTTTAGCTCTTTTGGTCGTATAAAACCTGTTGGGGCATCACAAAACAGCGGTTTTGTGATGCCCAAATTTGTTAGTTGATAGTTAATTTCCTCGTGCAGCTCGTTTCGAGGCCTTCAGTGGGTTTAGTTTCTTCTCCAGAGGGGCTTCAAAGTCCACTTTGATATGCGTGGCAAGGGGGCATCTGCCACGTTCCCAACGATTTTCCGGGTTGGGGAATTTAGCGCAAAAGGTCCCTTTTGGAAACTCTACGATATGTTCACATGATTTCTGGTCATCACCTGAAAGGCATTCCTCCACAACGGGAAAGCAGGAATTCCCATTGTATGAACACTTATTTTGGCCATTGGAGCCTTTCGATGCAAAATGACATTCTATAGGTGCTTCTAAAAGCGTACATTCCATGGCTTGGCCTATCCTCACTTTAAATGAATAAAACATCTTCAAACTAACTAATATACTACAGGTTTCGTAAAAAGTGGCAGAAGTGTATGGAAAAGCCGTACATGATGCAATCTCCCGACGCTGCGATTCGGGTAAATACCGGGAGTTTCATGAAGTATCTAAAATTGTTGGTCAAGTCCTGTAAATGCTGGATAATTTCTTCTGGCGCATATCGGCTGAGGGTTTCCTGATGTCGTTTTCCGCCTCGTAGTTCTGGTCCAGTTCCCGTCTCAGGGCGTCCATCTGGCGTCGCTCGAAGCCGGTGACCTTGAGCGCCCGCCATCGCTCGGCGGCCCGGATCATGGCGGCGAACATGAGCTTGAGCACCGGCTTCTCATCGAAGGCGTTGGGGATGATCTTCATCCGCCGGCGCTCCTCGACGAACAAGCGCTCCAGCAGGTTCGTGGTGCGCACGGCTCGGCGGTGGTTGACCGGCGCCCGCAGGTGCGCGATGCAGGCTTCGAAGTCGTCGCGGAAGCACGCCACGGCGCCGGGCAGTTCGGACTCGTAGTCCCTGGCGAGTCCCTCGGCCAGTTCTCGTGCGATGGCGCGCGAGGGGGCCTGGTAGGCCGCCGTGGCCCGCGCCTTGAACTCGGGCCATAGGTCCTCGGGCGCCTTGGCCGCGAGGTTCCTCATCCGGTGCGCGAGGCAGCGTTGTCGTTCCGAGCGCGGGAAGCAGGTCTCGATCGCTTTGATGATGCCGGGCGCCCCGTCGCTGACCACCAGCAGCGGGTCGCCCAGGCCGCGGGCGCGCATGTCGTGGAAGAACGCGCTCACCGTCTCGGCGTCCTCCTTCGACCCCGCCATCAGGTGCAGCAGGACCTTTGCGCCGTTCGCCGTGAATCCCCAGGCCGCCAATACCGGCTCGCGCTTGCTCCCCGGGCGGATCCGTTCGGCAATCCCGTCGATGAACAGATAGACGATGTCGTGCTCGCCCAGGTCCCGCGACGCAAACTCCTGATAGTCTTCCCAGAGTCGGTCCCCGAGCTCCGAGACCGCCGTGCGTGAGAGCAGAAAACGACCGCTCTCGTCGGTGAAGACGTCTTCGATGTCGCGCACCGACAGGCCGCGCGCCAATAGCTCCACCGCCAACCCCTCGAGCGCCTCCGTGCGCCCCTTGAGGCCCTCCCGGATATCCGAGCGGAATCCTTCCTCGCGCCCGGCAATCTGCGGGGCCGCATACTCGATGAACCCTTCCGCCGTCTTCAGACGACCCCGACGGCGCCCGTTGCGGTAGCCCTGGCCGGGCTTCGCTCCGTGTTCGTAGTATTCCCGGCCCAGAACGTCGCGGCTCTCCGCTTCCAGCGCCTCTTCGACGATGAGTCGCGTGGCCAGTTTGATCAGGTCGGCTCGCGCATCGGGACTCGACAGGCGACCTTCGATCAGGGCGGAAAGGGCTTGGCGAGTGTGCATCGATGCTTGTATTCTCTTCTGCATGGGGTGCCTCCTCGGTTGGATGCCGGCGCTCACCGGCACGGTTTTGTGGTTCCTCTGCCGAGGATGCACCCCTTTTTAAGTTTCCAGCAAGTTTAGGACTTTACCAAAATTGTTGGTACCTATCATGTAACACCATGGAAACATAGTTGGTGTAGATACATCATTTTAGAGGGTAGGGAGCGGTTGTTCATTTGGGGTTATTGATTGACGACCAACCTTTGCGTGTTATAGTCGATGCAAAACCATCCCATTGGAACTTTCACTTGAACTTGGGGGACAAATGACATGCGATTGGTTGTAGCCATAATTAAACCTTTCAAGATGGATGAAGTAAAAGAAGCCCTTGGGGCAATCGGTGTAGCTGGAATGACGGTAACCGAAGTGAAGGGATTTGGAAGGCAAAAAGGACATACGGAATTATATCGAGGTAGTGAGTATGTCGTCGATTTTTTGCCTAAAATCAAATTGGAAATTATATGTGAAGATTCGAGCGTAGAAACGATTATCGACGCTATCATGGGAGCTGCGAGAACGGAAAAAATCGGAGATGGAAAAATATATGTTCAGCCCGTCGAGGAAACGGTTCGAATTCGTACTGGAGAACGAGGGATGGAGGCGGTTTAACGATATCTTCCTATGACGCCATCTCTCGAGCATTTATCAAAACTTCAAAACGATATTCGGGAAACGACCCTTGCGGTCGGCAGTTGGGAGCGAAGCGTTTTTCTCCGCTATGTAAAAGAGGCTTACGCACAAGCTAGCGAGCATATATGCAACGCGCAGAATGAAGGTGCAGGCGGGTTTGAGTTATGTAAAGCGCGTGCGAATTTTATGGATGCGTATATCGCTCAAATCTACGCATACGCTTTAGAAGGAGAAAGAAAGAAAGCTGCTAATTCCGATCAGGCATTTCCATGTGCCCTAGTTGCCATTGGTGGATATGGACGAGGGGAATTGTCTCCCGGTTCAGATATTGATCTGTTGTTTTTGTTCTCGGGACATGAGGGGCAAATTAGCGAATTGATACGCTCCATCCTGTATCTTATGTGGGATGCGGGTCTTACGATAGGTCATAGCGCGAGGACCATTTCTAATTGTCTGAAAATCGCCAAGGAAGATTACCAAAGCGAAACCGCTATGTTGGAAAATCGATTATTGGCGGGGAGTGAAGAAGTTTTTCGTGATTTCAATAAGAAATTCGATGGGTATATCCAGCGGGTTGCTAAAAGTTCCCATCTTCGAAATAGACTCGAAGAACGGATGAGGCGATATCGGTCATGGGATCCATCTGTCTATGTCCTTGAACCGAACGTGAAAGAAAGTGCAGGCGGGTTGCGGGACTTTCATGCTGTTTGCTGGTTGGCCAAGGCCTTCGGCATGAAGAAAATGGAAGAGATGTGGCGGAAAGGTTGGGTACCGCAAGGAGAGTTTCAAAAAGCAGCGAAAGCGTATGACTTTCTTCTTCGCATACGTGCACAACTTCATATACGTGCGAAAGCTAAAAACGATATGCTTAATTTTCCGGCTCAAGTGGAGATCGCTCCTGCATTGGGTTATGAAAACGAAGAAAGCGCATTAGCCAGTGAATGTTTGATGCGCGATTACTTCTTGCATGCGAGAAATTTACATATTTTCTGCCGCGATTTTTTTGAAACTTTGGAAGAACATTTGAAGAGTAGGCGATGGGTCAACAAAAAACCGAAACTCCAACCCTTGGGAGATGGGTTGGCTTTGCAAGACTACCACACGCTCGTACTGGATGAGTCCAATTCTCGCGCAGTGCTTGAAAATCCAACAGGTTTGATGAGGATATTCGAGTGTCAATATCGCTTCGGGTGCCGCTTATCGCCGAATGTAAGAAACTTCGTTCGCGCTCATTTAGATTCTGTAGATGACAATTTTCGCACTTCGCCAGATGTGCGGGATAGCTTCTTGCGGATATTGAGTGGCAAAGCCGGTGTGACAACGACGATGCACGAAATGCACGGCCTAGGTATGTTGGGACGTTATATTCCTGAATTCGAACCCTTGACATGCTTTGTTCAGTACGATCATTACCATCGATATACGGCAGATGAACATACTTTGTTGACTTTAATGGCGTTGGATGAACTGACGTATACTAAAGATATGTCTTTGCAGCACGTTGCCCATATACACAGAGAGATGGAACGTACGAATATATTGCGTCTCGCGCTTTTGTTTCACGATATTGGAAAAGCGAGGGGCCCAAGGCATGTACATAAGAGCGCTTCTGCGCTTCCCGATATTATCATGCGTATGGGCTTGCCAGTGGACCAGGGTAGCATTATTGAATTTCTGGTGGCTTGCCATATCGAAATGAGCGTCACGGCCGAAAGACGAGATATCGACGATCCCCTCCTGATAAGCAACTTCGCTGATAAAATGGGAACGGTGGAAAGACTCCAAATGCTTTATCTCCTAACATACGCGGACATATCCGCCGTTGCCCCCGGCATGTGGAATGAATGGCGGAGCGCGTTGATAAATGAATTATACAAACGAGTCCTCAGAGTGATGGAAACGGGAGAGGATTTATATAGGAAAAAGCGCAGGGAAGATATCGTAGAGCAGGTCAGTCTGGAAGCGAGGGCAGGAGGAAGCCGGATAGGGTGTGAGGAAATCGCTAAACATATGGAATCCATGCCGGATAGATATCGTAGTGGAACGCCGCCGCAAGACATCCTGCGTCATATTGAGCTTGGAGCCCGCCTGTCGGATGAGGTGATTTGCGAGATCGATATCACGCATCGCAGAAGACGGGGAAATACACTTTTGACATTGTTATGCAAAGATCAACTTGGGTTGTTCGCACTTGTCGCTGGTGCATTTGCGGTGTACGAACTCAATATTTTGGACGCGAAAGTATATACACGAGAAGATGGTTTGGTAATAGATACTTTCCAGGTGGTGGATTCTGAAGGGAAGGCCGTTGTCAATGAAAGTCTTTGGAAAAAATTCCGGAAATCGCTGGAGGAATTGATGTCGGGCGAATTGGAATTATCGGAATTTTTAAGAAGGAGCAAAAAATATTTGCGGCTGAAGAAGCGGATGTCGTTTGATCTGCCGATACTAGTGGAATTCGACCAGACGGCGAGTGAAGACGCGACAATTCTCGAAGTCGTTGCGCCAGATCGACATGGCCTTCTGGCTCAAATTGCGCAATTCTTCTCGCATGAGGGGATATCCATTTCCAGGGCCAAAATTACCACTGAGGGCCAATGCGCGGTGGATGCTTTCTATATTACGGATGACAATGGTGAAAAAATCAAGGATACAACGAGACTCAAGGAGTTGTGTACTCATTTGAGTGAGATTCTTGAAGAAGGGCGCCCGATTGGAGCTATCGTTTCATAACAAGCCTAAAGGGCTGAACAAATCCAGGTTTTGTGTCGATAATTTCCCGCAAAACCGCAATTTCGTATGGAGGTGTAACAGATGGTTGCAGATGTCATGAAGTTGGCTAAGGAAAGTGGCGCCAAGATGGTTGATTATCGTTTCATTGACATGCCTGGTATGTGGCAGCATTTTTCTGCACATATTGACACACTTGAGGAGGATACTTTCGAGGAAGGCGTCGGTTTCGACGGCTCGAGCATTCGGGGATTTCAAAGTATCGATCAGAGCGACATGCTTCTCATTCCGGATCCAACGACCGCGTTCATGGATCCATTCATGAAAATTCCGACCCTGGTTCTCATCTGTGACATCAAGGATCCTGTTACGCTGGAGCTTTATGAACGCGACCCTCGTCACATCGCTATTAAAGCGGAACAATACATGAAATCTACAGGCATAGGGGATGTCGCCTATTTTGGCCCCGAAGCCGAGTTTTTCGTGTTCGACGACGTGCGCTATTCAGGTTCGGAAAATCATGCCTTCTACGAGGTTGATTCAGTGGAGGCGGCTTGGAATACGGGCGCCAATGAAGATCCCAACCTCGGCCACAAAAACCGCTACAAAGAAGGCTATTTCCCCGTGCCGCCCAACGATACGCTCCAGGACGTTCGTTCGGAAATGATGCTGGAAATGCTGGCTTGTGGGGTCGAGTGTGAAGTGCACCATCATGAAGTGGCCTCCGCCGGGCAGTGTGAAATCGATATTCGATTCGATACCCTGGTGACAACGGCGGATAAACTGATGAAGTATAAATACATCGTCAAGAACGTCGCCAGAAAACACGGCAAGACGGCGACTTTTATGCCGAAACCTGTATTTCTTGACAACGGAACCGGGATGCACGTCCACCAGAGCGTCTGGAAGGGCGACACGAATATCATGTATCGCGCGGGAACCTATGGAGACCTGAGCCCGGATGCGCTGTACTACATCGGTGGCTTGTTGAAGCATGCGCCTGCACTGTTGGCTTTCACCAACCCGACGACGAACAGCTATCGCCGTCTGGTGCCGGGCTATGAGGCGCCTATCAACTTGATGTATAGCTGCCGCAACAGAAGCGCATGCGTGCGCATTCCGATGTATTCTTCGAGCGAGAAGGCCAAGAGGGTCGAGTTCCGCTGCCCGGATCCCTCATGCAACCCCTATATGGCCTTCTCCGCGATGCTGATGGCCGGCCTGGACGGCATACAGAATAAAATTATGCCGCCCGAGCCTATCGACAAGAACCTCTATGATCTCGGACCCGAGGAGCGTAGCGGTGTGGCGCAAACACCTGGTAGCCTGCCCGAGGCATTGGACGCGCTTGAAGCGGACAACGAGTTCTTGCTAAAAGGCGATGTGTTTACGAAGGATGTCATAGACAACTGGGTCGAATACAAGCGCATTGAGGAGGTGGATGCGATTCGCCTGCGTCCGCACCCACACGAATTTACTCTCTATTATGACATCTAAGTATTGTCATCACTGGTTCTGAAAGAGCAAGTGATAAAACCCCTCGAGTGTATATTTGATCGAAGGGTTTTATGATTCGTATCGAAACGGGCAATTCAATTTCTTGCAGTAAATCCTGTCTCGTCTTCTGTCAAAGTGGTGCGTTCTACGAAGCCCCTGCGATGAGGGCGGTGGGAATAATGATCGCGAAAACATCGCGCGGGCCATGTACGCCTTTGATGAGCGTGAGGGCTATGTCAGCCGAGCGACTAGGGCCCGTGATGACATTGACGCAACTAGGTGTAGTGGCTTCCTGCGTAAGGACGCTTTCGAGTTTAGGGCCTAACGAGGAAATATGCGGTAATATATTATTTTCAGGAATGAGGGCTAAATGAATTTCTGGTAGCAGGGAATGAAGACGCGGATGGCCCGGCCCGCTCCGTAAGACAATGCTGCCCGTTTCCGCAATGGCCCAATCGCAACCTGTGATTCCAACACCGCACTGGGCAATCGCATTGCGGTTATCTCCGTCATTCGACGGGGAAATCACGTCAAAACCTTCATCCATAAGCCAGCCCGCTACTTCACTTGGAAGGCCATCACTAATGGCTACAGGATATTCTTTCCACTTGGCCGCCAGATTGAGGACATATTCTCGAACGTCCTCCATGGAATTCGGGTGATAAACGGGATTCGCTATCGCTTCAAACTCCGTGGAGAAACGAGCGGCGGTGTCCGGGACGGTGATTTCCGGCAATGGGCCCTCGGGAGCTTCAAAGCTCCCGTGCGACAATCCGTGGGCCGACTCCAGGGCATGATGGGTTTTTTCGACTATCGCATCCGGGCTGTCCGTTCGCGATATGTCAGGAACCGTTGTAGACGAACCGGTGACCCCTCGTTTTTGCTCCCGCCAGCGCGCTCGAAAACTTTTTTTCGCAATTTTGGGGAGGTCCCGTCCCTGTGCCCAGGCGCTCAGAGGCCCCGGTAGGCGGGCGGCTGTTTTGGTGTTTAAAAATCTGGAAAATACGGATGCGGCCTTGAATCCCATCTCCCAAATGAAAGCTTTCTGCATCGCCATGCCAAGTACTCGGAATGAGAATCTCTCCAAAACCGCGTTATTTTTCTTGGCCGTTCTTGCTTCTCTCATCTCCAGCAACATGCGAGGAATGTCAACAAAAACGGGACAGGCGTCCATACAGGCGCCGCATAGACTCGATGCCGCGGGGAGCTCTCCGGAGACTTCGAGGCCGCGGAGCATGGGACTCAAGATCGAACCGATTGGTCCGCCGTATACTGAGTCGTATGTATGGCCGCCGACCGTCTGGAAGACAGGGCAGGCGTTTTGACAAGCTCCGCAGCGGATACAATGAAATGCTTCCTGAAATGGCGTGCCGAGATGCCTGGAGCGTCCTCCATCGAGGAGCACGAGGTGAACCTCATCGGGTCCGTCCGCCTCGTTTTCTCTCCTCGGCCCGGTGAGCATGGTGAAATAGCTGGTGAGTTTTTGACCCGTTGCGCTGCGGGGGAGTACGGAGAGGAGCGTAAGCGTGTCCCGTAGCGTGGGCACCACTTTTTCGAACCCCATAATGGCGACGTGGACTTTGGGTAGGGTCGTGACGAGTCGCCCGTTTCCCTCGTTTGTTACGAGACAAAGCGTTCCGGTTTCGGCCACGGCGAAATTCACGCCGCTGATGCCCATGCCCGCGCGCATGAATTCCGTTCTGAGCTTCTCTCGGGCGATTGATGTGAGTTCCTGGGGGTCCGATCCGGAGGCGGGGTCTACTTTTTCGCGAAAAAGGTCTTGGACTTGTTTTAATGTTTTGTGAATGGCCGGCGCCACTAGGTGGCTTGGCGTTTCGTTGGCCAGTTGAAGTATCCATTCGCCAAGGTCCGTTTCGTATGGGGTGATGCCGGCCGCCTCCAGTGCCTGATTCAGGTGAATCTCCTCGGACGCCATGGATTTGCTCTTGACGACTGTCTTGACCCCGTGTCTGCGGGCGATGTCCAGAACGATTCGCTTTGCGGAATCTGCATCGCTTGCCGGATGGATATGCACACCTAGGTTTTCCAGGTTTTTGAACAAGGTTTCCAGGTGTATATCGATCTCATCAAATGTTTTCCTTCGAATTTCTCTCGCCTTCGCCCGCAAGGCGAGCGGAGCGGCAGTCGACTCGAAGGCCTGGGCGCGCTGGCTGGCGAATTTGCCCGTAGCCGCTTGAAGAGCTTCTTGCAGAGGGATATTCACCAAGGCGGAATTTGCGCGCTTATTAAAGGTTGTATTCAAAGCCGGTATCCCTCGGGCCAGCCCGGGTTGTTCGGTCCGGCGAGGGCCTGGGCAAGGTGAAGGAGTTTGATTTTGCTGTCGCGCCTGGACAATCCGCCCGCTATTTGGAGCATACACCCGGCATCGGCTGCCACGAGCCAATTAGCGTCGGTTGTTTCGGCGGACTTGATCTTGTCTTCAAGCATCGCGCACGAGACTTCTGGAAATTTGACGCAAAACGAGCCGCCGAACCCACAGCAACGGTCAGAATTGGGCAATTCTTCCCGGTTTTCCGCCACGTGATCGAGACATTGCCGGGGGGTTTGATTTTCTCCCATTCCGCGGAGAAGGTGACACGAATCGTGATACACCGTTTTCCCGGGAAGCGTGGCGCCGAAATCATTCATATTTATCTTGCACAGGAATTGGGATAACTCGATTACCCGCCCGGCGATTTGCGCGGCTCTTTCCCGCGCCCACGGGTCGTCCGTAAACAAGGTAGGCAAAACGCATTTGAGCATCCAGCCGCAAGAGCCCGAGGGAGCAATAATCGGAATGTCGCCCTCCAGCAGATGCAACTGGGTTTCGAGAGTTTTTCGTGCTTCCGCCCTGAAGCCGTTGTTGAAGTGTGGAAGTCCGCAACAGGTAAGCCCTTCTGGGTAAATTACTTCAATATCGGCACTCTCGAGCAAATGAACAGTGGCCTCGCCGACTTCGGGGAAGAACTGATCCACCAGGCATGTGGCGAAAAACAAGACGCGCTTGGGTCGATTTTCAGGTGGTTCGAGGGACATAGCATTTTCCCGTTAAAGAGAAGACATAGACCAACAGCAACAATATATTATGCTGTTTTCCGCCTTCAATACAAACAAAGGAAAAGGATATTCCGATTGAACGGACGCTTTATAAGTGCTAGCTTCCATACGGCGTCCAAAAGAAAGTGATGAGTAATTTGGTGCAGCCATCGGAAACATGGGATATCCGTTTCATCATCAAGCCCCGGGGTAGACGAGATGTTCAGGGAAAAGCGCTATGTTTTGGTATGCACGAACGAACGTGCGGCGGACCATTCCAAGGGAAGTTGCGCCAATTGCGGCTCTGTGGAAGTCCGTGAGCGGATGAAATCCCTTTTGGAGGAAAAAAACCTCAAAGGCCGGGCGCGCATACTCGCGACGAGCTGCATGGATGTTTGCGAGAACGGGCCAGTTGTTTGCGTGATGCCCGATAATGTCTGGTATGGCGGCGTGAGGCCGGAGGATGCCCAAGATATCGTGGAAAAACATTTGGAAAATGGCGAGCCCGTGGAGCGGCTTTTGATACCCGAGGGTCTGAGTGGGCTTTCGTTGTTCGGTTGAGTATGAATGTAAATCACTACCGTAAGCGATTCTAGGAGCAAGCAATGGATGTTCAGTTGAGTGAGTTTCAAACCGCGCTGCAAAGCAGTGTCCGACAATTCGTGAATCAGGAAGTCATCCCCGTCGCCAGCGAGTATGAGCATAAAGACGAGTATCCCCATCCTCTGGTCGATCGGATGAAGGAACTGGGGTATTTCGGCGCCCTCGTGCCGGAGTCCTATGGCGGCAGTGAGATGGATGCGATGAGCTTTACGGTTTTGACCGAAGAGTTGGCGCGGGGCTGGATGAGTTTGACGGGCGTGCTCGGCGGTCATTCGATGGTGGGATGGATGATCAACGAATTCGGCAACGACGAGCAGCGACAGGAGTGGCTCCCGGAAGTGGCTGAAGGGAAAATGCGTTTCGGCATCGGCATCACCGAGGCGGATGGCGGCTCTGATGTCGCGGCCCTGAGAACTTCCGCCCGCCGCGAAGGGCAGGACTACGTCGTCAACGGCTCTAAAATGTTCATCACCAACAGCGAGAACGCGACACATTTCGCCATCATGGCCCGCACGAACCCGAAGGCGGAAAAACCCACCCGGGGGATTAGCTGCATCCTGATGGACAGGAATCTGCCCGGCTTCAGCGCAAGCCGACATCTGGACAAGATGGGCTATAAGGGCCTTCGAACGGGAGAACTGGTTTTTGATGACTGCCCGGTTCCGACCTCTTGTTTGATAGGAGAAGAGAATAGGGGATTTCATCAACTCATGGCGGCTCTGGAATTGGGACGCATTCAGGTGGCTGCTAGGGCTGTGGGGCTTCATGCCGCCTGTTTCGAGGATTCGCTCAAATACGCGCAGCAGAGAAAGAGCATGGGCAAGCCCATTGTCGAGCATCAGGCCATCCAGATAAAACTTGCGGACATGGCCACCTCACTGGAGGCGGCCAGACAACTCACCTACCGCGCGGCGCGCATGAAGGACCAGGGGGTGCGGTGCGACCTCGAGGCCGGCATGGCGAAGCTCTTCGCCACGGATGTTTGCCAGAGAGCCTCCGAGGCGGCCGTGCACATTCACGGGGGATACGGCTACATCAAGGAACTGCCGATCGAGCGCTATTATCGAGACTCCATTCTCCTGCAGGTGGGAGAGGGCACGAACGACATTCAGCGTATCGTGATCGCAAGGCGCCTGGTGGAGAAATACCCCGCCGCATAGGGGTTTGCCGGCTACCCCCCCCCCTATGCCCTGAATTTGGCCAAAAACAACGCTCAAAAAACGTAAACTATTGAAAGAATTGAAGATAATACGACGGTAATTTTCATTTTTTTTCGCCTATTTTCAGATATTTTCCCTATTTTTCACCTTTTTTCACTTATTCCTCAGCCGCCTTATCGACGCAGAACCCTTAGCTTGCGCGCAGGGATTCTCGCGCATTGCCCTGAAAACACCGTGACGGCAAATGCGGGAAGATGCACCAAGGACGAGACCCGTTGATGGGCTCCTGCGGCGGGGATTCTCGCGCGTTGCCCCGAGAAGGCGATGTCTGCGGTTTTCGGGTGGTTTTTGAACAGGGATGAGGGGAACGCGCCTTTTGTAGGGCGGTTCGCGAACCGCCCCTACTTGTCTCAGGACCGCCCGGCGGCTATCCCGGATGAATCGTTTTGGTAATGCCTGCTCTTAACCCGCGCCGTTGCCGTTGCCCGAGGTGGCCAGTTCTTCGGCCACGTCGTCGAGTTTGAGCCTTTTGAGCGTCGCCGCTGTGGGGTCGCTCCCGACCGAGAAGGGAGGGAGCGAGATCATCCACCGGGTGGGGTGGCTTTTCGGCGGCGAGAGAAGCCAAATGGACTGCGCACGGGTTGGTTGTTTCCCGACCGAGGAGGGAGGGAGCGAGATCATCCACCGGGCGGGGTGGCTTTTCGGCGGCGAGAGAAGCCAAATGGATTGCGCACGGGTTGGTTGTTTCCCGACCGAGGAGGGAGGGAGCGAGATCATCCACCGGGCGGGGTGGAGGCTCTATCAGAAGAGCAACAAACATTAGAATTATCTCTGATTCGAAGGCAGTGGCGAAATCTGAAAATAGGGGAGATACGTGCAAGTTGCTCAATACGAATTTTCGTTCAGGGGTGAGAGGATTGGGGTATCAATAAGGAAGTCCGGCTGCGCCGCCTTGACAATTCGGGCACCGTCTTAGCCAGATGTCTGCGCCATTGGCTCCATACTCATGGCGGCACTCCTCGCATCGCAGGACGTAGAGTTTTTGATTGTGGTGATTGCCGGGAAGGTCTGTTTTTCGAATCACTGTCTGATTGTTCTTGTTATTGTATCCTGGGTCGGTCGTGTTTTGATTTGAGCGTTTTCCATGGTTCCTTATTTCCGTTGTTTTAACTTTTTCGCGTTCCTGCAGCTTGAGTGGGTCTTCTCTATTGTGAAGTACAGTGTGTGCGAGCGAGCGTAGTTGCTCGGTAGCCTGCGCGTCCATTGGCTCGACGAGGCGCCTCATGGTGTCGAGCGCTCGCCAAGCATCGTCGTCCCGCATATCTAGGGAACCTTGATGCGCCCATTTGTTCCGTGTGTCGATCAATTCGTTGAGCCAGGCGCGGTGCTCGCGCTTGAGCTTGCGTCCGAACAGATCGCGCCAATGGATATCCATGAGCCTCAGGCAACGAGCTATGTCGAGCGTGGATGTCAGAATCTCGTCCTTGCCATCAGTTGGGAGGTCACGTTTTTGATCCTCGTATAGAACGCCAATGACGCCTCGGCCCCACCAACGCTCGCCATATACCACTCGAAGTTCTCGTGCGACATAAGACGCCAGAACTTTGGTCAAAACCTCAAACCCTTGGGTGAGGCGCAGATAGTTCGTGGTCATGTGCTCACTTTTTCAGAGCGATCGCGCGATACGTCCCTCAACCCGCGCTCCCGCCGTTGCCCGAGGTGGCCAGCGCTTCGGCCACGTCGTCGAGTTTGAGCCTTTTGAGCGTCGCCGCCGTAGGGAAGCCGTTCTCATCCCAGCCCCTGATGCCGTAGAACTCGTTTTTCATGCCTTCGAGCTCATCAGGCGGGCAGTGCATCCCCTTGTGCGGCCCGTCGGGAATCGGCTCGTGCATCACCTTGTAGGGGAGCATGTCGTCTGCGCGGCTCACTCCTTCGCGCACGTGGAGGGCGCGTTCCAGGTTGCAGATGCGCTCGCCGGTTTCTTCGAGCTCCGCTGCCGTCGTGTCCCAACCGGTCGCGAGGTTGAGCATCTCGGCGTATTTCTCGTTGATCATCGCGCCGTAGCCGCGCTCCGCCGTGAAGCGGCATTGGGTGATGGAATCGCCAAACGCGGTGAAATTCTGGGTGCGCACGGCGAAGGCGGGCTTGCCGTCGGTCGAGGTGTTGTCGTGGTCGGAAGCGTATTGCAGGGTGGGGCGGGTGTCGTGGTGGCTGCCGCCCCTCGTACCCGTGGCGTAGCCGATGGACATGCCCTTGAGCGCGCGCGCGCTGTGCGCCGGAAGTTCGAGCCCACGCGAAGCATAGAGCAGATTGGGAGCGTCGCCGCCTATTTCAGCGGCCAGGCGCTTGCCGCCTTCCGCGAGCCTGTCGCCAAACCCCTTGCGGACGGACATTTCCTCCAAAAGCCTGAGCATGGTGGCGGAATCGCCCCAGTTGAGCGGCTCGCCGACTTCCGCTTCGCTCAGGAGTCCTTTTTCCAGGCACTCGAATGCGAGCGAGAGCGTGACGCCTGCGGATATCGTGTCCAGCCCCAGTTCGTCGCAAAGCATGTTCGCCTGAAGCATGACGCCCGGGTCGCCGATGCCCAGCATGGTTCCCAGCGCGAAGATGGTCTCGTACTCGGGGAGTTTCCACACGAGGCCGTCGAAATCGCCGCCTTTCATCTTGAAATTCTTGCCGCACGCCACGGGACATTTGAGGCAGGTGGTGTGCTTGTCCAGAAAATTATCGTGCATGTACTCGCCGCTGATGGGTTCGCAGTTCTCGAAAATCTCGCTCATGAGGTTGCGCGTGCCGAGCGCTCCCATCTTGTTGATCATGTTGACGAGAATCGGCGTGCCGTATTTGTGGAGCGCCGCCGTGCCCGTGCGCACGTCCCCGGCGGTCTCGTTCACGTAAGTTCTCAGCGCCTTGGCGTCTGCGAAGGCGGTTTTCACCTTGCCGCGTACGGCGATGGCCTTGACGTTCTTACTCCCCAGAACGGCCGCCATGCCGCCGCGTCCGCTGATGCCGTCGCGGCTTTTTCGCCAGGTGTGCGCCATGGCCGCGAAGCGCACCTGGTTCTCGCCCGCAGGGCCGATGGCCAATACGTCGGTGCCGCCTTCGCTATCGGAAATGGTATCGCACGTCTCGCGAATCCATTTTCCCTTCAAATGGTTCGCGTCCTTGAATTCCACGCCGCTTTCCGTAAGCAGGAGATAGACCAGGGAATCCGCCTTCCCGTAGAGGACGACGGCATCATGCCCGGTGCGTTTCAAGGTGATGGGCCAGGCGCCCCCGAATGTGCTGTCGAAGAAAAGCCCCGTAAGCGGGCTGATGGCGGCGGCGCAAGCCCGGCTCGCGCTGGGCACGGCGGAATCCGTGTACGGCCCCACGGCGAAGGCGATGATGTTTTCTTCGGAAAGCGGGTCGACACCCGACTTTAAGTGATCCCAGAGAATTTTGGCCCCAAAGCCGTTTCCGCCCAGGTATTTGCGGCCCATGTCCTCGCCGAATTCCTCGATGCGGGACGTGCGGTTGCTTAGGTCGATGTGCAGAATTTTTCCTTGATATCCGAGCATGTGGCCCCTCACGCGAACGAAAGAAGTTGTTGGAAGCCCTAGTGTAAGCATTTGGGTATTTTCTGCAAGGTCAAACTCGACCGAGTAGGGAGAGTTTGCCGACCGAGAAGCGAGGATCGATTCTGACCAATGCGGGAGGAACCGACGAGCGGTGAGGTCAATCGCGACTGAGGAGGGAGCGATTGCAGTTTGCCGACTGAAAAAGGAGGGTCAATTCCGCCCGAGGAGGAAGGAATTGCTGACCTTGAGGGGCGGGACGTAATGGGAGGTTGGAAATCACGCCCTCCTTCGTTTTTCCGTAGGGACAAGCCCCTGTGCCTGTCCTCCCTGCGCCTTCATAGTGATTCGCAGGGGTTTCCGTAGGGGTGGTTCGCGAACCGCCCCTACGGTAGCGGGCGAAACCATTTCAGGAGGGGAGCAAAACGAAAAAAGGGCGGGCGCAGGGGCCCTCCCCTACCAATGATGCCTGGATCACCGTCATTCCGGCGCATGCCGGAATTCAGTGGTTTTGTCTTTGATTTTGATTTTATCGGTTTTGATGGTCGGTTTGCGATGTTGGCGATTCCTGACGGTTCTGGTCAACCCCCCGGTTGCCACCAGCATGCGCCGGAATGACGAACAAAAGCGAAATCTGAGCTAACACAATGGTTCTCCCTACTACGGCACTTCCATGCGCCGGTAGGATTCGGCGCACTCGAGGCCGCCTCCCTCACCCGAGCGCTTCGCCCAGTTGCGCAGGTGGGTGATCAGGTCTTCGGACGAATTGATCTGGCTCTTGTGGCATTGGAGCGCTTTAATTTTGAGGTCGAACGTATCGGCGATGTCCACCCAGGTGTCGGCGCCGCGAATCGTCTTGAAATACGCCTCTTTGGGCGTGTGCGGTTCGAGACCCTCCGCCAGCAGTTCTGGAAAATAATTCTCGTTCCCCACGGCGGGATAGAGCGCGTCGAAGGCCGACTTGGCGACGGCGCGGTGATCGCCGTGGTAGCCGTAGAAGCTGTCGAAGGCGTCGTTCGCCGGGTCGTCGGCGATCACGAGGTCCGGTTTGCACTCCCTCATCACGCGCACGAGGTCGCGCCTGAGCTCGGTGGTGTTTCGCACTTCCCCGTCCGTATGGCGCAGGAAATGCACCTTCTCCACGCCCACGACCGCAGCCGCCGCGCGTTGCTCGCTCTCGCGAATCGCTCTTTTTTCTTCGATGGTCATGCGGCGCGATTCGGGGCCGTTCACGCCCTTGTCCCCGCTCGTGGCGAGGCAATACTCCACGCGCCTGCCCTCACGGGTCCATTTGGCGACCGAGCCGGCCGAGCGAAACTCGATGTCGTCCGGGTGGGCTGCGATGATGAGAATTTTCTGATGCTCCATCGGGGTTTCCTTTTATCAATCGTGCGGCAAGGCGACTTATAGCAAGGGGCGAGGCGCATCGCAAAGGGGGAATTCGGGTTTGCGGATGGAATGGGCAGGGGAGACGGCGCAAGGGATTGTAGGTGGCGGTCCCTCCTTGGGGCCGCCCCACGCATGTATGCGACCCGTGGTTTGATTCTCACCGCTATTGCAAGGATGGCGGCGACCGGGGGATTGTCGGGGCGTGTGAATTTCTTTTGTCTGCGTGGGCCGCATATTTGCGGCCACTACAGGGCGCATTGACAACCAAAACGAAAGGCGGGCCACCAAGGGGTCAAACCCGACCGGGGAAGGGAGGGTTTGACCCCTTGGTGGCGACCCCAAAAATCTGCTAAAAATAGTGAAAACAACCGCGCGATATTTTGTTGCATATCCCGAAGGAGGACGCCGAGATGCCGAGAATCACGCCGATTCCCGATGACGCCAAAGGCGATCATGAGCCGCTGTTCGAACAATCGAGGGAAAGATGGGGCACGGTGCCCAGCTTCTACCGGGCTTTGGGGCACTCGCCCGAGGCGTTGCGTCACATCATGAGCCTGACGGTGGCTCTCAGAAGCCAGTGGCGGGCCGAGCCGGCCAGAATGCGCCTGATGCAGTTGGCGATTCTCACGCCCTCTCTCATCAACGATTGCGAGATATGAACGAACCACAACGTAAAGCTTGGTCAAGCTGCCGGTTTGAACGATGAGCATGTCGCGTTGATAGTCGATGGATGGGAAGACAGCGAATTATTCGATGAGCGGGAAAAAGCCGTGATCCGCTGGGCCACCGCCCTGACGCGGAACACGGCCGCGGCCGATGACGCCTGTTTTGCGCCGCTTAAAGATTTTTTCAGCGAAAAGGATATCGTGGAACTCACCTTGTTCACATGCCTGTTCAACGCCTGGAACCGTTTGCAGGATGGTCTCCACAACCCCGTGGAGCCGCCAGACGACATCATCGGCTGGAAAGAATGGGACGAGGTCGCGCAGGTTTCGGGATAGGCGGGGTGGGGCTGTGTTCGTCGTCATTCCGGCGTATGCCGGAATCCAGGCGGATGAGAATGCCCCTTGTAACGGGATTCATGCGATGGGAAGTTGGAAATCACTCCTCCCTTGAGGGTCTATTTTAACCAGAGAAGGGGAATTGTGGTTGTAGGGGCCGCATACATGCGGCCCGCGCCGACGAGAGAAATCCAAACGCGCCGACAACCCCTTCGGTCGCCGTCCATCCTTGGGAAAGCGGCGAAAATCAACCCATGGGGCCGCATATATGCGGCCCCTACGAGACAACCACGTCGGATGAGAGGAATTGTCGGAATATAGGAGCGCAGGCGTTTCGTTATCCAAAGGCTCCTGCGCCTTTTTCGATGAGAGGAAAACCGTGGACTTAAAGGTCAAAGGAAAATCGGCCCTGGTGACGGGCGGGAGCCGGGGCATCGGCCGCGAGACGGTCAGACGTTTTCTGGAAGAGGGGGCGAGGGTCTTCACTTGCGCGAGAAACGAGGAAGCCCTCGCCGAAACCTGCGCCGGGCTCGCCGCCGAGACGGGAGGGGAAATCCATTACGCGGTGGCGGACACGTCGAACGACGCGGAACTCGCGCCCCTGGTGGAGCGCGCGCAGGAAAAACTGGGGGCAATCGACATTCTCGTGAACAACGCGGGCACCATGAGTTCGGGCAGATTCGAAGCGCTCGACGACCCCGCTCTTCAGAAACAACTCGACACCAAGCTGTTCGGTTTCCTGAGGCTCATCCGCTTGGTGGAGCCCGAGATGCGCGCCAGGGGGTGGGGCCGCATCGTGAACATCATCGGGGGCGCGGGCAAAGAGCCGGACCCCTATATGTTCGGGAGCGGCATGACGAACAGCGCGCTCTTGAACATGACGAAATCGCTCTCCGCCGAATTTGGAGAAGCGGGAATTCACGTGAACGCGGTGTGCCCCGGCTGGGTGGATACGGCACTCTGGAGAATGAACGCCGAGGGCCTTGCCGCCGAACTGGCCGCCTGTTCCGAAGAAGAGGCCCGCCGCCGGGCGGCGCGAAAAAACGCGCTGGGCCGCTTCGGCAAGCCCGAAGAACTGGCCGACGCCATCGTCTTTCTTTGTTCGGAGAGGGCGAGCTACATCACCGGAATATCTCTCAATCTCGACGGCGGCAGGCTGAAATCCCTCTGGTAAGCGTGAGCAGGTGCCACTGCGTTACCGGCGATCAGTCGAGAATTGTGGGCGGAAACACAGGTCCGCCCCTACGGGAGACGTGATGATTTTGTAGGGTCAGACATATATGTCTGCCACCTGTGTGTTCTCCCGCTTTTCGTTTTGATCGTCGTTGCGGCGAATGCCGGAATCCAGAACCGATTAGATGGACATATTTCGGCAATTCATCCCCTCTCCGACCGGACGGGAATTAAGGTGCAAACAAAAGGCGCAAATACGAAATTCTCTGGATTCCGGCATACGCCGGAATGACGGTGAGCCAGGCATCAATTTGTAGGGGGACGAGCCCCTCCTCGGGGTCGTCTCTGCCCCCCGTGGTCGCTCTTTGCCGGACAGGCACAGGGGCCTGTCCCTGCGGGTCGATCCCAATCCAAGGGGAGAGGTTGCGCTGGTTTTGTAGGGTCAGACATATATGTCTGCCACCTGTGTGTTCTCCCGCGTTCGAACTGCCCCCTGGTTCCGTAGGGATAGGTCGCGACCTGTCCCTACACTCCGCCGGTTAGACCCGAAAGCCCTTTCTTGCGCGAACATCACCCCATCGTCGAATCGAGGGCTTCGAGGAATTTCACGCCCACGGGTTCTGCGAGCAGATCAGGCAGTTTCTCCCGGAAATTCTTGTAGTGCGGCTCTTCGCGGTGCGCATCCAGGGCGGCCTGTGATTTCCAGCACTCGATGAAATGAAAGGCGCCCGCCTCGTCCGTTGCCTTGAAGAGATTGTAGAAAATACACCCCTCCTCGGCGCGCGAGGGGGCGCACATGCCTCCTAAAAGTTCTGCCAGTTCGTTTTCTTTTTCAGGCTTTGGTTTGAGCCACGCGATCAGGAATACTCTCTCATCCGCCATTTTCTCTCTCCCGTTCATGGAATTGGTGAATCAAGCTGTTGAATGGCCGTATTCTATCCTCCGAGCGGGCATGTGGCCAGAGGCGAGGCGCGCGGAGCCGCGCCCTGGATGGTTTTCGGCCGTCTCCTCGCCTCGGCGGGATTCGCGGTGTATAGTCCCGCGCATGGTCGAGTGGATATCATGATGGGGAAGTCCAGAATTTCTCGCCGTGGCGACCTCGTTCAGCTATTCCATCACGCTCGTATCGGTGCGCCGGGCGATGACGACCGGAAGCCCCCTGATGAGCATTATCGTCCTGAATTCGGTGGTGAGCCTGGTGGGGCTTCCGTTCAACATCATCGCCGCTTATCTGATGTGGACGGCGTTCGTGGCGGGCATGGTGTCGAGCGTCTTGCCGCTTAGCCGGATGACGCCCCTGTGGGTGATTTTGCTCAGCCTTCTGTTTCTGGGGAAAATCGAGCGCGTGGCCCCTAAAACGGCGGTTTCCGCCTGTCTCGTCGTGGCCGGCGGGATGATGATCACCCTGTTTCGCTAGCAGTCCCGATAACGAGGCGAATCATCGATGAGCAGTGAGTCATAAAATGTCGGGTCTTTTCGCACAAGCAGGCTGGGGGGAATTGCTGGCGATAGGGGCTTCTCTCTCCTATTCGACGTCCCTCATCGCCATCCGCCAGGGGGTGCGCAGCGCGACGCCGATAGCGGGCGTCCTGATCATGAGCGCGACGGTCTCGGTGCTGGGGCTCGTCATCGCCGCCGCTCGCGGCACGCTCCAGGAATCCACCCTCACTCCCGTATTGCTCTTCATGCTCGGCGGGTGCCTGGGGCAGGGCGTGGGTCAGTTCACCAGCGCCATCGGCATCGAGAAGATGGGCGTGAGCCGCTCCGTTCCCATACAATCGTCCACCCCCATATTCTCGGTCACCTTCGCCATGATTTTCCTGGGCGAGCGGCCCGGCGTCGGCGTGGCGATGGGGATCTTCCTCATCGTGGCGGGCGTCTGCCTGCTCTCGCTGGGCGAGCGGCGCAGCGGTCAGAGTTTCAAGAGTTTCTTTCAGGGAGCGCTCGTCTATCCGCTCACCTCCGCGCTCTCCTATGCTCTACTGCCCGTTCTGGCGAACGTCGCGTTCTCCTACCAGAAAACCCCCATCATGGGCTTCGCCTGCGCCTTCACGGCCGGAACCCTCCTCCTCGCGGTAACGCGTCCCCTGCTGCCCGATGGCGGCAAGCTCGAAGCCGACGCGAGGGCCGTTTACTTGTTTCTCGGCGCAGGAATCACCACCACGCTGGCGGCCATCATGTTCTGGACGGCGATGATCATCGCCCCCGTCTCGACGGTGATGCCGCTGAGCAGGCTCGTGCCCCTGTGGGTGGTCTTGTGGACCTATTTCTTCCTGGGCGGGCTCGAGCGCATCACCTCGCGCATCGTCGCGGCGGCGCTGATGGTCGTGGCGGGCGGCGTGCTGATCACCGCTTTCAAGTAAAACGCTTGTGCTTTCTCGCGCGAACACTTCTGTGCGTGTATAGTCGCGCCCATGAACGCGCAAGCCCCCTTTATCATGTCGGGCGAAATCCTCGCTCTCTCATCTTCTTTCATCTATTCGGCGGCGCTCATCTCCTTCCGCCGGGGGCTCAGGAGCGCCTCCCCCATCACCGGGGTGCTCATCACCAACGCCGTGGCGAGTTTTCTATTGTTAAGCCTCGCCTTTTTCCTGGGCACGCTGCAGACTTCATCGCTCAGGCCCGTCTTGTGGTTCATGCTGGCGGGCTGTCTGGGGCAGGGGATGGGCCACCTCGCCTCCTATACTGCCATTCAGCGCATCGGCGCGAGCCGGACGAGTCCCGTGCAGGCATCGGCCCCGATATGGGCGGTTTTTTTCGCCGCCTTCTTTCTGGGGGAAAAACCGGGCGTGGCGGTCGTGCTCGGCACGCTCGCAATCGTCGGCGGCGTGGCGCTCATCTCGATGGGTGAGGGCAAGGACGTCGCCAAGGGCGGCATGGGTCCCGAATTCCGCCGCGCGCTCATTTTCCCCGTCTTCGCCTCGTTCATGTACGCCGCCATGCCGGTGATCGCGAAAATCGGCTACGCCGAGCAGAGAACGCCCTTTGCGGCGGTGGGTTTCGCCTTTCTGGCGGCCTTTCTTTTTCTCCTGGCGGCGAAACCGTTCCTGGGCGCGAGCGGCAAAATACGGGCGGATGCGCGGGCTGTCTGCTGGATACTCCTGGGCTCGGTGTTCTCAGCCACCGCCACGGGGTTTTTGTGGTATACGCTCACGTTTTCGGACGTGACCGTCGTCCTCCCCCTGAGCCGGACCGCTCCGATATGGGTGGTGCTCCTGAGCCTCGTCTTCATGGGCGACATGGAGCGCGTGAACGCGCGCCTTTTCGGCGCGGCGGGGCTGGTCGTGCTCGGGGGATTTCTGATTACGAGTTTTCGGTGAATTGAATATTAAGTAACAGTATATTACATGCAATAAATAAAGAATTACTTTAATAAATAAGGCGCCGGAAACACCTGGTAGGCCTTATGCTCATCGCCGCCGTCTCCTCACCTTCCTCACCCTCACGGCGCAGAACTTGAACTCGGGGATTTTCCCGTAGGGGTCGAGGTCGTCTACGGTGAGCAGGTTCGCGGCGGCCTCCACGTAGTGGAAGGGGATGAATACCTGGCCGGGCCGCACGCGCGCCGAAGCCCGGACGGGGAGGGTGATCTCCCCGCGTCTCGATTCCACCCGGACGTCCGCATCGTTCTTGAGCCTAAGACGCTTCAGGTCGTCGGGCGCCATTTCCACATAGGGGCCGGGCTCTGCGGCCTCTAAAGCCTGCGCCCTTCTGGTGATGGCCCCCGTGTGCCAGTGGTAGATGTTCCGCCCCGTGTTGAGCACGAATGGGTAGTCATCGTCGGGCATCTCCTTGGCGGGGGCGTACTGGACGGGAATGAGCTTTCCCCTGCCGGACGGGAACGATCTGGTGAACAGGATTTCCGTGCCCTGATGGTTGGGTCTGGCGCACGGCCAGACGAGTCCGTGATCTCCCAGGCGGTCGTAGGACATGCCCGCCATAAAGGGAGTGAGGGATGCGATTTCATCGAAAATTTCAGCTTCCGAGTCATAGTCCATCGGGTAGCCGAGGCGCTCTGATAGTTCGGCCACGATTCGCCAGTCCTCTCGCGCCTCGCCGGGCGGGCCGATGGCGCATCTTCCTATCTGCACCCTCCTGTCGGTATTCGTATAGGTGCCCGTTTTTTCGAAAAAAGCGGTGGAGGGGAGAACCACGTCTGCGAAATAGGCGGTTTCGGTCAGGAAAATGTCCTGTACCACGAGGAATTCGAGGTTGGCGAGCGCGCCCCGCGAGTGGTTGAGGTTCGGGTCGCTCATGGCCGGGTTCTCGCCCATGATGTACATGCCCTTTATATCGCCCCGATTGGCGGCGTCGGCGATTTCCATGACGGTCAAGCCGGGTTTTGGGTCGAGTTCCCGGCCCCAGGCCTTTTCGAATTTTTTCCGGATTTTGGGTGATGCGACGTCCTGATAGGCGGAATAGACCATGGGGATGAGGCCCACGTCCGACGCGCCCTGCACGTTGTTCTGGCCGCGCAGGGGGTGTAGACCCGTTCCCTCGCGCCCGATTTGGCCGCAAATGAGACATAAGGCGATGAGCGCGCGGCAGTTGTCCGTGCCGTGGGTGTGCTGGGAGAGGCCCATGCCCCAGAAGATCATGCTGCGCGCAGACGTCGCGTACCCTCTGGCCAGTTTCCGGAGCGTTTCCGCCGAAGCCCCGGTGAGTTTTGAGACGTTTTCCGGCGTATAGGGTTTCACGTTTTTTGCGAGTTCTTCAAAACCTTCGGTACGCGCGGCGATGAAATCGGAGTCGTAGAGTTTTTCTTCGATCACCACGTGCAAAAGCCCGTTGAACAGCGCCACGTCCGTACCGGGGCGGAATTGCACGAATAAGTCCGCGTGATCGACCAGATCGATTCTCCTCGGGTCGGCGACGGCCAGGGTGACGCCCGCACTGGAGGCCTGTTTGATGAAGGTGGCGGCGACGGGGTGGTTTTCCGTGGCGTTGGCGCCCGCCACGAGGATGAAATCCGCCTTGAGCGCATCGGAGAAGGGATTGCTGACGGCGCTCGACCCGATGGTCTGATGCAAGGCGGCCACCGAACTCGAATGACAAAGCCGCGTGCAGTGATCCACGTTGTTCGTGCCGAACACGGCGCGGATGAGTTTCTGGAACAGATAATTGTCCTCGTTCGAGCATTTTGCCGAGCCGAAGCCGGCCATACTCGAAGGCCCGTGGGCCTCAAAGATTTTCTTGAGCGAATTTGCGGCGAGTTCCATGGCCTCATCCCAACTCGCCTCGCGGAACAAGGAGAGCGGATCCCCGGGCAGTTCAGATGTTTTCGGCGCGCCTTCTTTTCGGATGAGGGGGGTCGTCAACCTGTCCGGATGATGCGCGTAGTCGAACCCGTAACGCCCCTTCACGCAGAGCCTGCCCTGGTTCACGGGACTGGTTTCATCGCCCCGGACGCCGATGAGGGTGTTTTCGGCCACCTCGTAGGTGATGGCGCAGCCCACGCCGCAATAGGGGCAGATTGAATCCACCTCTTTCGAGTCGCCAGGGGCGATTTGCAGCGTGAGGGATTTGTTGGTGAGCGCATCCGTAGGGCAGGCGGCCATGCACTCCCCGCAGGAGACGCAAGTGGATTCTCCCATGGGCAGATCCGCATCGAATACGATACGCGCGCTCCCGCCCCGGCCGCCCCTGCCGATGACGTTGTTGCCCTGAACGTCCGTACAGGCGCGGATGCAGCGATCGCACAGAATACACGCGCTGTGGTCGACGGCGATAACCGAGGATGAGGAATCCTGCGTGCGCGGCGTCTCCGCAGGCGGGAGTGTGCTTACGCCATTGCTGACGCCCATTTGTTCGGCGAGTGCGGTGAGTTCGCAATTCTTGAGCTCTGATTCGACGCCGTGATCCGCCATCAACATGGCCACCAGTGTTTTCTGGGCGCACAGGACGCGCTCTGTTTGCGTGTGGATCACCATGCCGGGTTCTATCTTCCGGTGACACGAGGGAACCAGCGTTCGCGCGCCCTCGACTTCGACGGCGCATACGCGGCACACCCCCACCGGATCCATGCCGGGCTGGTGGCAGAGTTTCGGAATCTCGACGCCCATCGCCTGTGCAGCCTCCCATATGCGCGCGCCGGCTTCGGTCTTGATTTTCCGGCCGTCTATGGTGATGGAGATCATCTTTTCGGCAGGCATTATCGGCCCCGATTTCGTTCGAGTCTGGATTGAACTTCAGCTTCGAAGTATTTGAAAAGCAATAGGTATGGTATCGGCGCGGCCTGTCCCAATCCGCAGATGGAGGTGTCCTTCATGGCGTCGCAAATCTCGCGCATGGCGGGAAGCTCGGAAGCGGTGGCCTCCCCGCACAGAGTCCGCTCCAGAAAAGCGGTGAGCTTCTCGGTGCCCAGACGGCAGGGCACGCATTTGCCGCAGGATTCGTCTCTGAAAAAGCGCACCACGTTGTGGGCGAGCGCCACCATGTCCACCCCTTCGGGAATCACGACCAGCGCCCCGCTGCCCAGCATGCTACCCGCCTCCTGAAGGGGCGTGAAGTCGTAGGGAACGTCCACGAGCCGCGCGGGCAGAAAACCGCTGCTCGCACCTCCCGGGGAGAACGCCTGAAGACGCGCGCCCATCGTAAGCCCGCCTGCGGTGTTCTCGATGATCTCCCGAACCGGCGTTCCGAATTCCACCTCGTAGACGCCCGGTTTTCTCACCGCTCCGCTGACGCCCAGCATCTTGAAGCCCTTGCCGCCGTTTCGCCCGAAAGAGGAAAACCATCCGGCCCCGTTCTTGAGAACCGCCGGTATGAGCGCAAAGGTTTCGACGTTGTTGATGAGGGTGGGTTTGCCGAAAAGACCCTCCGTGCCGGGGAAGGGGGGTTTATCGCGGGGTTGGGCGCGCTTGTCTTCCAGGACTTCAAGCAGCGCCGTTTCCTCACCACAGATGTAGCCGCCCGGACTGGTAAAGATTTCAAGGCGGGGTGTTTTTTGCGTGTCGATCAGGCGGGCCTTGCGCGCGCGCTTGATGGCGCGTTCAAGCTTGTTCGACTGCGCGCCGTATTCATGGCGTATGTAGATGATGGCGCGCTTCGCCCCGACGACCCGGCAGGCGATGAGCATTCCCTCTATAACGAGTTCGGGGTGTGAATCCATGATGGCCCGGTCCTTGAACGTGCCAGGCTCGCTCTCATCGGCGTTGCAGACGACGAATTTCTCATCCCCCTGCGCGTTTAAGACGAAACTCCACTTGAGCCCGACCGGAAAGCCTGCCCCGCCCATGCCGCGCAGTCCGCTCTCCTTGAGGACGTCGATGACGCCTTCCGCTTTTTCGTTCTTCATCACGGAGCGCAGGACGCCATACGCCTCGTTTTTCCGGTACGGATTCAGGCGGGGTGCGTTCTTGATTTTCTGCGACCTCGAGGCGGGGCTGGGCGTTCCGTTTTTCCAGGAGGCGAGGATTCCTTGAAATTTCTCATCGGTGAGGGATGAATAGATGCGGCCCTCGATTTCAGCCGCAGGCCCCTTGTCGCACCGGCCCAGACAGGGGCAGCCTTGGGCGTGAATCTTCCTGACGCCCGCGCGCCGGGCCAGTTTCGTGGCGTTTTCAAGGAGCGCCTCGCCGCCTGCGAGCTTACAACTCATGTCCCGGCAGATATGCACTTTTGGTTTCGCGGGTTTTTCCAGATGAAAGTGCGGGAAAAAGCTGGCGATTCCGTATGACTCGTATATGGGCACGCCGAGGTCTTTGGAGATCTCTAAAATCGCTTCCTTGGAGAGATAGCCTTCTTTATGTTGGCGTGAGAGCAGGGCTTCGATTTTGGCGGGAGACTGATACGCCGTGGATACGTTCTCTATCATGGCAATCTCCCCGTGAACCATGATGCAGCCAAAATCATTCTACGGGTTCGCAGCGTGCGGTGTCCAGCCATATTTCCCGGGCGATGTGTTGGAGGGAGATGGCCCGGCGCCATTAGGGCATCGTGTCTGGCGGTGATGATCCCTGTGGCGGCGGGTTGTGAGCCGTGGCGCTTGTCGAGTAAATTGCAGGCTCTCGTCTGGGAGTATCCAGTCGCCAGGATGAGGAATCCGCTTTGAACGCCTTGGTTCGCTCTTTTCATTTTGCTCTTCTCGTATCGTGGCTTGCGCTCACGCTGGGAGTCTGGTGGGTGGCGACGAACTCATTCGAGGCGTTCGATGCGGAGAAGAACCCGGTGGCATCGAGGCTGTTCGAACCCGCCTCGACGGCGAAAATCAAAAGCCGCATGGCCGCCAGAGAAGTGAACGCCCGGATTTTCCGCGCCTGGAATCGCCTGCAACTCGTTTTCGTCGTCTTGTTGTTTCTCCTCATCTGGCAGGCGGGACGCATGAGCGGTTCCTCACTCATTCTGGCTGGCTGTCTGCTCATTATCGTGGGCGCGCACGTTTTTTGGTTCTCGCCGAAGATAGAAGCGCTCGGAAGAATTCTGACGAGCGCGGAGGCTTCGGAAGGTGCACAGGCCCTGAAAGATGAATTCGGGCGCTACCATGGCGCGTATGTCATCACGGACATGCTCAAGGCGTGCGTCCTGTTGGGGGCGATATGGATTTCTCCGCGGGGGAAGATTTTCGGGAGTGAAACGCCGCGCGGATGAGGGGAGGCCAAAGCCGCCGTATCGCTTTTGCGCCCTGGCATGGCTCGGAACTGCTCGGTGGCAGTATGGTAGGGCGTGAAGCTCTTGATCGAGTGGCAGGATGCTGTAGAATCACTCACTCATACTGCCGCCGCGCTGTCGCCATGACGTCGTCGTAATGTCGTAGCGATGTCGTTACAGGGGACGTAATATTGAACCCCATCTTTCAGAAGCGTCGGTCTCCTCCGCGCTGGAAAGATCGTTTTCCGGCGAAAAGAATCATCTCTCTGTGTTTGTTCGTCTTCTTCCTGGTTTCCTTTTTCCCGACTCTTCTATGGGCGGCCGAGGGCATCTGCAAGCCGGGAATCGTCCGCCGCGACGGACGCTTCATCCCCGTTTCGATGAAAGCCTCGTGGGCGAGTGTTCGGCGGGCTCGCGAGGTTCGATTGAAATTCCTGGGGCATTCGAGTTTTTTGATCACTGCGCCGGGCGGCGGGCGCGCCGTGATGGACCCCTACGTCATTCCCATCCTGGACCCCCCGCCCGATGCGGTCACCGTCAGCAATTTCCATGAAACCCATTCCATAACGGGACCCTATGTGGGCAAGTCGGAAATCTTTTTCGGCGTGACGAAAGAGGGGAAGGCCAATCCCATCGACAGGACGTTCGGGAAGTTGAGAATTTCCTCTTTCCCCCAGGTGGACGGGGACGAGAAATTCTCCTTCGTCCTCAATACGATTTATGTTTTTCAGGCGGGCGGCCTTTGCGTCGCGCACTTTGGAAACGCGCGCTTCGGCCCCTCGCCGGGGCAGATTCGGCAGCTGGGGAAAATTCATGTGCTTCTCCTGCCGATTGACGGTTCCTTCACGGTGCCCCACGAGGTGGCGGCCAAGATAGTCAAACGCATCGGCCCCAACATCGTGATACCGATGCACTACTTTGGCCCGGAACTGCCCGGAGGGTTCGAAAAAGCGCTGAAGGTGGAGGGCATCAGCCGGGTTGTTCGCCCGAAAAACACAGAACTTGTGTTGACGCGAAAAAGACTGCCGCCGCCGACGACCTATGTGGTGCTGCCGAATGTCGACGTCCCGTAAATTTCCCTTGAGCAGGCGTGCGTTCATCGCTCGCGCCGCGATGGCTGCGACCGCGATGCTGGGTTTCCCCGAATGGGCGAAAGCGCAATCACCGCCGGGGGGAGGGCAGTCTCCCTATGACGAGTGGCAAAAGAGTCTTTTCCCGCGCTCCTCGCAGGAGGAAAAGGTTTTCCGGCCGGATTTCACGCCGGCGCAACTGCGCTATTCCGGCGGACGCTGGCAGGAATACTCCACGGCCATGTCTTCTTTTCTCGAGGAGGTGAGAAAGCGCACGAGCATCGAAACCGCACAGGATGCGACGGCGGTGGACATCTCCTCGCCTGAAATTTTCGAACATCCTTTTCTGTACATGTCGGGACGATACGAATTCGAGATGCCCGATTCGAGAGGGATAGACAATTTGAAGCGTCACCTGACCTATGGAGGGTTTTTGCTCATCGACGATGGTCTGGGGCTCGAAGAGGAGGCCTTCGGCGGCGCCGTCAAAAAACTCATGCGCCTGATCTTTCCGAGAAGCTCTTTAGAGGCCCTCCCGCGCGAGCACGCCGTTTTCAAGAGTTATTATCTCATCCGATCGGTGGGCGGGCGCCAGGCCATCAGCCAGGATTTGCTGGGGATTCAAGTGGGCATGTTCACGCCCGTCATCTTTTGCAGAAACGACCTGGGCGGCGCCTGGGCGAGGGGCCCGGGCGGCGGATGGCTCGAAGAGTGTACGCCCGGCGGCGAAAGCCAGCGCTTCGCGGCTTTTCAACTGGCGGTGAATATCGCCCTGTACGCCATGACCGGAAACTACAAGCAAGACCTCATCCACCATCCCTTCATCCAGCGCAGATTGAACCAGGGATAAATGATGGATTGGTCCACGCTCCATTGGCCCGGTGGCGCGCCCTGGTGGGTGCTCACCCTCGCGGCGGCAGGGCTGGGCTGGGCGCTGATTCGCCGGCACCGCGATTTGATGGAGAAACTCCCGCCGAGGCGCGTCTGGCTTCTTCAGGGACTCAGGGGCCTGCTGTACGCGGCAATCGTTTTTTTTCTCTCCGGCCCCACGCTCATAGACAGGCGTGAGCGCTCCCTGCCGCCCAAGCTGCTCGTACTCATCGACAGTTCGGCGAGCATGAGCGTGGAGGACCCGAACCAGAAGAAAGCGCGCATCGATTTGGCAAAAGATTTTCTGCTGCTCCCCGACAGCGTCGCGAAACCGCAGACCCCGGGGGAGGAAGAAGAAAGAGATGCGCCCGTCGGCTTGCTTGCAGGCCTGAGAAAGTTCTACGACGTGCAACTCGCCCACTACGATATGCGCAGAACCCCCATCGGTTTCGGGGACCTCAAAAACCTTCGGGCCAAAGGCTCGGGCAGCGACCCGCTCGGAGCCATCCGGAGCGCTTTGGATAGTGTTCAGGATCCGCTCTCCGCCCCTATCGGCAGGGCGAAGCGAAAAACCGAGGAGCAGCCTCTGGGCATTTTGATGCTCTCCGATGGGGGGGATACCACCGAGGCGAGTCTGCCGCCCGGGGATGTGAAATCCTTTCCGCCCCTCATCGGCGTGGGGTTCGGGGCGCCCGACTCTTTTCGGGACATCGCCATTCAGGACATACAGGCTCCGCGCATCGCTTTCCAGGACAAGGAACTGCGCCTGGAAGTCACGCTGTCCGTCAAGGGCTTTTCGGGCCGCAAGCTGCCAGTCGCCCTGACGCGCGAGGGGCGCATCATCAGAACCCAGTCGATAGACGTCAGGCGCAGTCCGTTGCGCCGTCTCGTAAAATTCCGTTTTACGCCGAGTGAAGTGGGAAGCCAGGTGTTGAGCGTGGTCACACCCGTTCAGCGCGGCGAAATCGTGGAGTCGAACAATCGCGTTGAAATTCCTCTGGAAGTCCGGCGGGACAAGATTCGGGTTTTGACGATTACAGGCTCTCCCACGTGGAACTACCGTTTTTTGCGCATGGCGCTCAAGCGAGACCCCGCCATCGACCTCGTGTCGTTCGTCTTCTTGAGAACTTCCGAGGATGATCCGGGGGTCTCGACTAGGAGCCTGAGCCTCGTGCCCTTCCCGGTGGACAAGCTGTTTTTAGAAGAACTCAAGAATTTCGAGATCGTGGTTTTCGATAATTTTTCCGCCCAGGAATATTTTAGCAACTACTACCTGACGCGCGTTGAAAATTACGTTCGAAAAGGAGGGTCGCTGCTTATGTTCGGCGGCAGGCAATCCTTCAGCGCCGGCGGATATTACCGCAGTCCCATCGAGGACCTTCTGCCCGTGCGTTTACAGCAGGAGAATGATTATCAGGATCGGGCAAGCCTGCTCGCACAGCTGACACCTGCCGGCGGCAGGCATCCCATCACGCAGCTCTCCTCCGATTTGGAGGAAAACAAAAAGCTCTGGGCCTCTTTTCCGCCCTTGAGACGCGTAAACGCCACGACGCCGTTCGGAAAAGGGCAGATTCTCGTGTCGACGAAAGACGGCGGGGTTCCTCTCCTCGCCACGAAGCGGATTGGCGAGGGTAGGATGGCGTCCGTCTTCTCGGATGATTTCTGGCGATGGAATTTCGGAATGGTGGCGGCGGAGAGGACGAACCGCCTGTATATCCGCTTGATCGCGCAGATGATCCGCTGGCTCTCGGACGACCCCGGCAGTTCCCAGGTCCAGATTCTTCCCGAGGCGGAACAGACCAAAGATGGAATGTACGCCCTTAGAATGCAGGTGAGGGATGAATCCTATCAGCCCGCCCAGGCGGCGCAGGTGCAGGTTCAGCTTCGCAATCCCTATGGCGTCACCAATCGGTATCGCGCGGTGTATCGCCCGGATTCCCGGGAGTTCGAGATTCGCTTCCGTCCCCGGGGGAACGGAAGCTATCGGGCGAAGATGACGGCAGTCCAGGGAGGTCGGGTAATCGGTGAGGCGGTGCGGACGATCGGCATCGGTCGCGAGGCGGGCAAGGCGGAGTGGGCCGACGTCAGCCCGCGTTGGGAGAGCCTGCAAACGCTGGCCAAGCACACGGGAGGGCTGTTTTTCCGGGGGGATACGGTGGGGAAGGAGAATTTGACCGACCGCGTTCTGGCGGCTCTCAAAGGCAAGGTGCCGCACAGGGTGATGGAAGTGCGCGACGTGAGGCTCTGGAGCATTCCCTGGATCGGGATGATTCTCATTTTGCTGCCGGGTCTGGAGTGGACCATCAGAAGGCTATGGGGATTGGCTTGAGAGCGCACGAGTCGGGGCCGGTTTCTCATGGATACCGCGCGTTCATGTATTTGATGTAATATGCATTGAATTTATGCTTGTCGCCGTTCACTCATGTGAAGGAAACGAGAGGTGGCCGAGCAATCTTTTAAGAAGATAAACGAATTTCTGGACTCGGTGATTCGCGCTCGCCTCAAAGTCAGGCGTCTCGAGGCGGGGATGGTTTTCCTCCTGAGCGCTTTGGCCGTTTTTCTGCTCGCTCCGGCGGCGGTCGTATCGCAGTCTTCCTTTGGATATTCCGCCATCATCTACGCCGGGCTGACGATTCTTCTGCTGGGTCTGTCGTTCCTTCGCTGCTGGTGGCTGGCGACCCGCCGCCCGAGACGGCAAAGTATCGCGCTCGACATCGAAGATACCCATCCGGACCTGGGCAGCAACCTCATCAGTTCGCTCCAGCTCTTCCCGCGCAAGGGTGAACTCGGTGACGACGACCCCACCTCGCCCGCGCTCATCGACGCGCTGGTGAACGATACGAGCCGGGAGGTGGAATCGCTCGACCCGAAGAGTTATGTCTCTCACGTCGGTTTTCAAAGGCTCGGGCGGCTTGCCGCGGTTCTGGCGGTCGCCGTGGTTCTCATGGCTTTCATGTGGCCGGGTCTCTATCCGCGCGCGGGTTATCTTCTGGCGAATGCGGCGGACCTCATGCCCTCGCGCATCACGCATCTGGAGATTCGGGCGGACCGCACGACGCTTCTTCCCGGTATGCCTGCGACGTTCGAAGTGAATACCAGGGGGCGTGAGACGAGTTCCGTGGAGTTGGAGGTGCAGCGAGGTTCCGCACCCCCATCGGCCATCACCATGCAGAAAATAGCTCCTCACCATTTTCGTGCTCGCTGGCTGGCGGCCGGAGCAGATGCGCGCATTACGGCGCGTACGGGCAGGTTCCGCTCCAGGACGCTCGATGTTCGTGTGGTCGCCCCGCCCAGGGTGGAATCCATCGCAGTGGTTCAATATCCGCCCGAATACACGAAGCTCAAACCCGGCAAGGGGGAAAGTGGCGGCCACATACGGGCCTACATGGGTTCAGAGGTGCGCCTGGCGGTAAAGACGAACAAACAGGTTCAAGAGGCGCTCATCTCCTTGGCCGATGGCTGGCGATTGCCGCTCAAGGCCTCGGAGGAGGGCGATTCGCTGAGCGTCAAGATGATTCTGGGCGGCGCGGGTTCCTATCAGGTCCGCTTGAAGGATGTGCACGGATTTTCGAATCTGGCGCCCCGGCGCTACCGAATCGACATCATCCCCGACGCCTATCCCAAAGTGGTCGCGACGGACCCGGCCAAGGACATCACGGTAGAGGCCGACGAGCAGGTGATCGTGAGATACCGGGCGACTGATGATTTCGGCCTGAAGAACGTGTATCTCGAAGTCGGGCTCGGGAGCCGCCGCCCGAGAAGAATCAAGGTGTGGGGCGGTGAGGTTCCTCAGAAAAATGTGAGGGGAAAGCATGAGTTCGACTTCGGGGCCATGGGCATCCGGCCGGGGGGAATCCTCATCTATCGTTTCATGGCCCCGGATGTGGATACGGTGAGCGGCCCCAAGATCGGGACGAGCAAAACGTACCGGATTCGAGTCCGTGACAGAGAAGCCGTGATGGCCGGGCTGGACAGGAAGCTGGGCGAAATTTCGAATGAACTCCTCGACCTGCTGGGTGATTACCTGGAGAAGGATCTCTCGCCTGAAGAGCGAACGAAAGGGACGAAGGAAACAGGGAAGCCCGCCCCGAGAAGCGGCTCCCTCGAGGATAAGGCCACCAAGATCCTGGAGAGAATCAAGCGGACGAGGGCGGTGCTCAAGCCCAAGAATCCACGCGAGACGCTCTCCGACATGGACCTGGCCACCCTGGAGCGGCAACTGCGCGATGCGATTTCGCAATACCTGAAACCGCTCTCGCGACTATCGAAACTGGACAAGAACGCGAAAGCAGAAAGAGAGAGGCTGAATCGCGAATTGGCCGCCCGGCAGGAAGAGGCGACAGAAACCCTCGAGCGCCTCGCCACGATGAGCGAGGAAATCCAGCGCAACGTCCGGGTGGACAGGGCGGGCCGTACGACGGAATCGATGATCCAAAGACAAAGGGCCATCGAGCAGGCGCTCGAGAAAATGCGCAAAATGGGTGGGGACGAAGAGGCGCTCAGGCGTGTGGCGAAGGAACTGGAAAAACTGAAAGCCGAGTTGGGCAAGCTCATGCGGCAGATGGCTTCGCTGGCCCAGCGCATGCCCGCCGAGTTCATGAACCAGCGCAGCATGCGCGAGATGCCCATGCAGGACATGATGCGCTCTTTCGACCAGATTCGCCGGATGATGCACGAGAAGAACTTTCAGGGCGCACTGGAGCAGCTGAGGCGCTTGATGAGCCAGTTGCAGAGAATGCGCATGGCGCTGCGGGGCATCCAGCGCCAGCAGATGATGAGCCAGCGCGGAGGCAGACCCATCAGGCGTCAGCAAAATGAACTGGCATCCATCGTGGAGGAGCAGCAAGCCATCCTCGGCGAGACGGTGGGAATCCTGGAGAATGTGGTGGATCGCCTCAAGAACAAATGGCCCGAGGACGTCGCCGCCGTTTCGCGAAGCGCCCGATTGTATTGGGAGGCAAGAAGCGAGCTGGCGAAAAAGCCGCTGCCCTCCGATTGTCTGGTGAAGGCCGAGCCTGCGAAGAAGGCCGAGCCCGAAGAGAAGGCTGATCCCGCGGAGAGTGCGCGGAAAATTCCGCCTTCTCTTCTACCGCCGGCGGCGAAAGAAAAAGAACTATCCCCCCAGGCGCGCGCCGAGAAAATCCAGCGCGAGCAGATACGGGCGCTCTCTGAACTAGACGCGATGCGAAAAAAGGGGGAGTGGGGAATCATCTTCCAGAGGCTGCCGGAGTGGGCGGCGACGCTCGATGAATCGCCCTGCGCCGCTCCCGCCCGGGTAGCGAAGAAAAAGACGGATGCGCCGAAAGTGGCGAGGCGGGCGGAAGACGCCGAAGCCGCGCCCTGGAAAAAGGTGGCCGAGAGCCTCGAGAGGATTCTGGAGAAGTCCGAAAAAGACGCCGGCGGCACGGAAATCGCCAAGCTCGACGGTCTGCGCTTCAGGCAGAAGTCCTTGCGCAAGCGATTGGCGGATTTCGAGCAGCAGTTGCGTCAGATGATGCAGGTGTATCCATTCATCAACCCGAGCATCCTGCGCAGAATCACCGAGGCGGGAAAAGAGATGGAACAAGCCGCCGCGTTCCTGGAAAAACACAGTTCCTCCCATGCGGTGCCTCCCGAGGAGGAGGCGATACGCAAACTCGCCCAGGGACAAAACTCCATGCAGCAGGCCATGCAGCAGATGGCGCAGCGCGGCACTTTGGGCCTGGGCACGCCCAGGGGGTTCGGCGCCATGCGTCCGGGGATGGGCGGAAACAGGCCCTGGTGGTCCAGGAATCCGAACTTTGCCCAACCACGCGGCTCCGATCAGCGGGGGAGGGAGGATGATGGCAATCTCGGCACCCAGTTCAGCGAGGTGTTGATACCCGATCGGGAACAATACAAGGTGCCCGCCAAGTTCAGGGAAGAAATTATGGAAGCGATGAAAGACGGCCTTCCGAGCGGAATGCGTGGTGAAATAGAAGACTATTTCGACAGGCTTACCAAATGATGGCGAAAAAAGCTTTCTCACTGCTTATCTGTGGCATGCTCGCGGCGGGTTTCGTCTCCTCCGCAGGAGCGCATACCGTCAATCGGGTGGCGCCTCTCTCTGAATATGTGAAGCGGCCGGATGGTTATCGCGCGGTGGTGGATGAACTCCGGGCGTGGAATCTGGCGGCGGCCAGGAAAAAAATCGAATCGCTTGAGGCCAAGTCTCCCGGCCTGGCGGAATGGCGGGCGCTTTCGGGGGCCGTGGATTATCTGGAGGGCAGGTATTCCGAGTCGGTGGCCAATCTCAACGCGGCGCTCAAGAAAAGGCCGGGCGATAGCGAATGGCTCGAACTGAGACTCCACGTACGCCAGACGCAAACGGCGCTTCAAGGATTCGAAGCGCACAAGACGGAGCATTTTGACATCTGGTACCCGCCGGGGGAAGACGCCGTTCTGTTGCCCTATCTGGCTGAGGTGCTCGAGAAAGCCTATGCGCGGTATGGAGATATTTTGGGAGTGCGTCCCAAGGGTCGGATTCGCGTGGAGCTTTTCTCGGACTCGAGCCGCTTCCACAAGTCCTCCACCCTGTCGAGGCGCGACATCGAGGAGAAAGGAGCGGTAGGGGTCTGCAAGTTCAACAAGGTGATGTTTTTATCCCCCGGCGCTCTCTTGCGGGGGTATCGCTGGCTCGATACCGCGGCGCACGAGTACGTTCATTATCTCATCGTGCTGGCCACGAAGAATCGCGCTCCCATCTGGCTGCACGAGGGAATCGCCAAGTATCTGGAGAAAAAATGGCAGGGCGAGGGATTCGACTACCTCCACCCGGGCGAGGAGGCCTTGTTGTACAAGGCGAGGGAGACGGACAAATATGTCCCCTTCAAGCGGATGGAGCCGAGCCTCATCTATCTCGATACGCCGCAAGAGGTGCACCTGGCCTACGCGGAGGCGGCTTCGGCCGTGGATTTCATCCAGCGAAAAATGGGCGAGGGCGCGCTCGTTCGTTTGCTGTCGGGCATCCGGAACGGGTCGCCCGCGCAAGCAGTACAGGGAGCCCCGGCGCTCGGGGAGGTGAATGCCGGGGCGCGCCATCAAAGGCGGGCGAGCCTCGTAGAACTGGAAGCCACCGGGCCTCCTCAAAGCGCGGAGCCCGGACTGCAGATGGTCGCCGGGGTCGATTTGGGCGGGTTCGAGAAACTTTGGATAGAAGACCTGAAAAAATTGCCTCTTCGTCCCTACCGGGGCTCGCGGGTTTCTCAGCCGAAGCTCAAGCCCAAGGGGCCGATGAACGAGCGAACGATCGATCTGGCGGCGCTCAAGAGCGCCGTGGCCAGAAGACGCATGCGGCTGGGCGACAGGCTTTCGTTTAGAGGAAGAACGAGAGCGGCCCTGATCGAATATCGCCGCGCCTTGCGCGATGAACCGCACTCCCAGCCCCTGCTCAATCGCGCGGCCCAGATCGAGATACATCTGGGCATGATGCCCCAGGCCGAGCGTCACATCCGAAAAGCGCTGGAGGTGGACCCGGATTACGCGATGACGCACGTGCATCAGGCGCTGGCGAGCGAGATGGCTAAAAAATGGGAAGGCGCGCTCAAGGCGTGGGAACAGGTAGTGCAGATCAATCCATTTATTCAGTTGGTTCACGAGCGCCTGCTGGCGCATTACGAAAGAACGGGCGAGGCGGAAAAAGCGAAGCGCGAGCGTGCGGTGCTTCGACTCATTGCGCCCCGCTAATCCCATCGAGAGGCGATACGGAATGAATGACGTGATGGATGGCGAAGGAAACGAAGAATCAAGGTTGAGCGAGATGGACGTGGAGGTGGCGCTTGAAATCGGCGTCAAGCGCGACGCCATCCTCGATCAGGTGCACAAGATCATCGTCGGTCAGGCGGAAGTCATCGATTTGATCCTGATAGCCTTGCTTTCGAAAGGCCACTGTCTTTTGGTGGGCGTGCCGGGCTTGGCCAAAACTTTGCTGATACGCACCCTGGCGCGCGTATTGCAACTCGATTTCAACCGCATCCAGTTCACGCCCGATTTGATGCCCTCGGACATCACGGGCACGGATATTCTGGATGACACCACGGAGGGAAGGCGTTCTTTCCGCTTCATTCGCGGGCCCATCTTCAGCCAGATACTGCTGGCGGACGAGATTAACCGCACCTCGCCCAAAACGCAGGCGGCTCTCCTTCAGGCCATGCAGGAGTTGCACGTGACAGCCGGCGGGCAGGCGCATTTCCTGAAGCCTCCGTTTTTCGTTCTCGCGACCCAGAACCCCGTGGAGCAGGAAGGCACGTACCCGTTGCCCGAAGCGCAGTTGGACAGGTTCATGTTCGAGGTCGGGGTGTCCTATCCCAGCCTGGCGGAGGAGAAGGAAATCGTTGCGCAAACGACGTCGAACTATGACCCCAAACTCGAAGAAATTATGGATAACGAGCAGATTTTGTCGTTCCAGGAATTGGTGCGCCGTGTGCCTGCGGCTCCCTATGTGGTGGAATATGCGGTTTCACTCGCGCGCGCATCCCGCCCGGATGACGAGACCGCTCCGGATTTCGTTCGCCACTACGTGGAGTGGGGCGCGGGGCCGAGGGCGAGCCAGTACCTGATTCTGGGCGCCCGGGCGCGTGCGCTGCTTCGGGGACGCTACGCCGCAACGATTGAGGACGTGCGGGCGCTGGCCGAGCCCGTGCTCAGACACCGGATTCTGGTGAACTTTCGAGGCCAGGCGGAAGGACATGACTCCGTGTCCCTGATAGGGCGACTGCTCGAAACCATCGCGCCCCCGGCGGAGGCCACCGAAGCCGCGTAGGCGCTTGTTCTTGAGGGGATCGCCTTGAGCTCGGATCAGTATTTCGACCCCGTTCTCATCTCTCGATTATCGAACCTACAGCTACGCGCACGCCATGTGGTCGAGGGTTTGATGAGCGGCGTCCACAGGAGCCGCTCACGAGGCTTCAGCGTCGATTTCGAGGAGCACAGAGCGTACTCCCCGGGCGATGAACTGCGCCACATCGACTGGAAGGCGTACGGGAAATTCGACCGCTACCTCGTGAAACAATATGAGGACGAGACGAACTTACACGCGCATCTCGTCATCGACGCCAGCGCCTCGATGGATTTCGGAGACGGACCCCTGAGCAAGTGGGGCTATGCGGCCACCCTCATCTCGGCGATGGCGCATTTGCTGCTGGGCCAGTCCGATTCGGTGGGCCTGGTGATTTCCTATGAGAGCGAAGACGAACAAGTTCCGCCCAAATCCGTAAGAAGGCACTTGCTGGCCCTGTTGGCGGGCTTACAGGCGGCCAAGCCGGCCGGCGGAACCGGAATCGCCCGGTCGCTGCTTTCCCTGACGGAACGCTTGAGCAGAAGAGGGCTCGTCATCATCGTTTCCGATTTGCTCGATGAGCCCGAAGCAATAGAAAAAGCGCTCAATCTGCTGTGTCTGAAAGGAAACGACGTCATCGTCTTTCATGTTCTCGATAGCGCGGAACTCGATTTTCCCTTCGAGGGTCTCGCCAGGATGGATGACGTCGAAACGGAGAGAAACATTACGGTCGAATGCGAGGTGGTGAAAAGACCCTACCTCGGGCTTTTGGGAGAATTCCTCGAGCAAACGCGGGAGCGGTGCGCGGACATGGGAGTGGATTATCACCTGGTCTCGACGGCTGAGCCGCTCGACAGAAGCCTCATCCGCTTTCTGGCGTGGCGCAGCAGGTCGAGGGTATAGCGGAACGTTTTAGGAGAAGTGGGATTTGAGTTTTCAATTCTTGCACGGAGCGCTTCTTTGGGGAATGGGGCTCGTTTTTCTCCCCATCCTGATTCACATGCTGAGGAGGCGTCTCGTCCGCAGATACAGGCTCCCCACATTTGAGTTCCTGCTCAGAACGCAACGCCGCATCACGAATCGGAGCAGGCTCAGAAACTGGATACTCCTGTTTCTCCGTGTGTGCGCCGTCGGGGTGGCTATTTTCCTGGCTTCGCGTCCACTTTTGGCGACCGAAGGCGGCGTATCGAGCGGAGGATGGTTTCCCGTCCACACCGTCGCCGTAGTCGATAATTCTGCGAGCATGGCGTTTTCGACGTCAAAGGGCAGTCGCTTCGACGTCGCCAAGCGCGCCGTGCGGCGGATGATCGAGGATATGTCCGATTCGGATCGCATGAGCATCGCGACGACCGTCGGAGAAGCGCCTGGCGCTCCACTGAAAGAATTAAAGCGCAAGGACGCTCTCGCAGCACTGGAGGGGGTTCGTCAAACCGACGGAAAGGGCGCGCCGGGCCGCCTCGTTCAGCACGCGCTCGAGAACGCATCTCCCCGGGCGGGGCGTAGAAACATCGTCGTTTTCAGCGATTTCGCCCAAAGCGATTGGGAGTCGTTCCAGATTCGCAACCTCAAGCAATGGAACCCGCATGTTCACCTGCAATTCGTGCGCGTAGCTCCGGAAGCAGGGGTGGAGGATGTAAGCCTCCAGGACGTGAAGATGAAGCCCTGGCCGCCCAAGGCGGGGTTCTCCTTCACCATCGGGGGGCGCATTTTCAACAGGGGAAACAAGAAAAAATCGAAAGTGCCCGTACATTTGTATGTGGGCGAGGAGCTGCAGGAGACGGCGGAAGTGGACCTCGAGCCGGACGGGGCGGGTCCCGTGAGTTTTCGGGTGAATGCGCCTCAAAAGGGCGTACTCTACGGACGCATTCAGTTGCCGAAGGACAATCTCTCGACGACGAACCAGTTCTACTTTGCGGCCGGCATCGGCAAGCGTCTGCGCGCCCTGGTCATCGACGGGGACCCGAAGCGCGGACTCCAGGACAGCGAGACTTTCTTCCTCGTCAATGCCCTGAGCGCAGCGCCTCTAGGCGGAGAATCGCCGGTGCTGACGCGCGTCGTGGCGTCTTATGAACTGAACAACGTGGATTGGGATGAGTATGACTACGTCATCGCCTGTAACGTAGGGCGCTGGCCCGAACAGGGTGGGCGGGGTTTAAGGAATTTCGTCGAAAAAGGCGGTGGGCTTCTCTGGGCCACGGGAGAATTGTCGAGCGAAAAGACATCTGGACTCGACTGGCTGCCGGCCACGCCGAGAGGCCCAACAACGCTGCGCCCATCCCAAAGCCTGAAAATCGCTCAAGGCGAGGAGTTGCACCCGGCGTTTTCTTTGCTGGGGGCAAACGGCGGGCGGTTTTTCTCCGCCTTGCGCCTGGCCCGGGTGACGCCTCTCGACCCGGCGAGAGGCGGGCGGGCCTTATTGGAGCTTCCCGATGGAACCCCCGTCCTCGTGCTCGGTTCCGTAGGGTCGGGACAAGTGATGATGTGGGGTTCTACATGCGATAGGGATTGGACGGACCTCGCCGTGCGGCCTGTTTTCGTTCCTTTTATAAGAGGGGTTTCCGATTTTCTGGGCGGCACGCGAAAGGGCGTGTCCTCCTCCGCGAATGTGGGGGATACGTTTGAAATTCGAGCGCCCATCAAGCGGGCGGGGGAGGCGATACAAATCCGCGGGCCGAACCAGGAAGCGCGCGCGCTCCAGTTCATGGAGAAAACCCTGAACCCCGAAGCCGCATCCGTGGATGGATTAAGGTTGGGCAAGGCGGGCGGTGGCGGCGCCGTCGCCTATTACCGGGATGCCTACCGTGCAGGCTTCTATAGCGTTCTTACGCCTGATGAAAAACATTTCGTGGGCGTGAACGTGCCTTCCTCGGAAGCGAATATCTTCCCTGTGGAGATGAGTGCTCTGAAAGAAAAACTCGATCGGCTCGACATCCGCGATTTGCCGGCGAACGAATCCGACCCGCTGCGCTCGATTCTGGGGCTACTCGATTTGGGAGCGCTTCTTTTTCTTTTGCTGGGGGGGGTATTCGTCGCCGAGGCATTCCTGGCGGACAGGACTTGAGGGGCGCCGGAAATCTTTTGCGCTCACCGTGACTTGATTCGAGTCCCGCCGGGGTGTCTACTTGCGTGGCCCCGCGCCGCTCCACCCCATAAGGGGCGGAGCAGCTCGGGCGAACGGGACCACTAGAGCTTATCCTTGGAACAATATGATTTTGAAGGCGATACATCGCCTGCCTTTTCCATGCCCCTATTTTCACACAAAGAAGGGCATGGTATCAAGTAAAAAATGAATTGCATGCAGGATGAGGCGTTTATTGGCAATTGGTTATATACTCATATATTGAGTTATTTCTTTGAAAATGCATATAAATAACTGATAATTAAGAGGTTAATTCCATTACGCATATCTCGCGAGATGAAATCCTCACCCGTCTACGGTCTGAGCGGGATGCCGGACGCGCCATATACGACGCGCTGTGCGGAAGCGGCATCACTGCGAAATTCGCCGCGCGCGGAGGAGCGGACCTCCTCACGACCTTTAATCTCGCCTACTACCGGATGCAGGGCTTGAGCTCGATGGCCGGGTATCTGCCGATTGGAGATGCGAACGCCATAACACTCGAACTGGGCGAGCGTTCCATCCTCAATGTGGTGCGGGAGTGTCCCGTCATCGCGGGGGTGTTGGCCACAGATCCCACGAGAAACATGTTTTCATTCGTGGACAAAATCAAGACCGCCGGTTTCCACGGCCTGATGAACTGCCCCACGATCGCCTTGATCGATGGGAATTTCAGAAAAGACTTAGAAGAAACGGGCATGGGTTTTTCCAAAGAAGTCGATCTTTTGGGATATGCGAATCGCAAGGGCATGTTCACCAAAGCCTTCACCACCACGCCGGATGAAGCCCTCGCCATGGCGGAGGGAGGTGTGGACAACATCATCATTCATTTCGGGAACAGTTCCGGCGGTTCCATCGGTTCTAAGACCGTCATGCCGCTCGATGAGGCTGCGGGAAAGGCGACGGCTGTCTTCGACGCTCTGTTGCCGAAATACGAAGACAGAATCTTCACCTGCCATGGGGGTTCCATAGAGACTCCTGCCGATTTCGAAAGACTGCTCGACATGGAGAGCCGCTTCGATGGCTATGTGGGTGGTTCCTCCGCCGAGCGCTTTCCCGTGGAGGATGCGGTGCCAAAGGCGACCCGGGGCTTCAAGGCGGTGAGGTTGAGAAAATAGGGGACACAGCGTCAGGGTTGCACATTTGAATATGCGAGAAAAGGAAAAATGTCGACTCAGAGTGTAGCTATATTGGTGACGATGGACAGCAAGGGGGCGGAAGCGCGCTTTCTGGCGGAGACGCTCCATGACTTGGGCGTGAGGCCCCTTGTGGTTGACCTCTCATGCAGACCGCACGAGGTGGACGGCGCGGACGTCACAGGTGTTGAGGTGGCGAGTGAGGCGGGCGAAAGTTGGGAGAATCTGGCCCGGATGGAGAGGAACGCCGCCTCGGAAGTGATGATGGAAGGCGGAAGGCGGATATTGGCTGAAAAATTTCAAAAAGGTGAAATACAGGGCGCGGTCGGCCTCGGCGGGGCGAACGGCACCTCGATGGCCTGCGCCATCATGCGCGCGCTGCCGCCCCTCACGCCCAAGGTAATGGTGAGCGTCGTCGCCGCCACGGCGGCCGTGCAGTGGTATGTGGCGGAAAGCGACATCATGATGTTTCCCTCCATCGGCGATATATCCTTAAACCGCATCACACGCGGCGTCATAGAGAATGCGGCCCTCGCTCTCGCGGGAATGGTGAAGCGAGAAGGCGTGTCGCGAGAGGGCGACCGCTCGACTCCGCCCCTCGTCGGGGTATCTTCTTTCGGCGGTACGGCGGCCTGCGTCGAGCAGGTGGAGAGGAGGCTCACGGAGGCGGGCTATGAGGTCATATTCTTCCATGCCTCGGGACCCGGCGGACGCGCACTGGAGTCCCTGGCCGGTCTGGGCGAGTTGGCCGGCGTGGTGGACGTCACCACGCATGAACTCACGGACCTGCTCGTGGATGGCGTATACAGCGCGGGCGCAGGCAGGCTCGAGGCCGCAGGTGCGGCAGGGATTCCCCAGGTCGTGGCGCCGGGTGCGCTCGATCACGCGAATTTCTGGACGGGGCAGGTGCCCGAAAAGTATCGGGACAGGGCGTTTTTTCAGTACAATGCCCAGAATCTTCTCATGCGCACGAACAGGGAGGAGTTCGATGCCCTGGGCGTCCTGATGGCGGAAAAACTCAACCGCGCCCAAAGCCCTCTCTCGGTCCTGATACCCACCAGGGGCTACAGTGAACACACCAAGCGAAAGGCCCACGATCTCAGTGGACGCGAGGTGGGCGATTGGCGCAGTCCCGAGGTGGACGCCGCCTTTGCGGCCTCGCTCAAGCAGAATCTAAAAACGGGAGAAATCATCTCGCTCGATCTCCACATCAACGATGCCGCCTTCGCCGATGCCTGCGCGGAGAAGATGATCGAAATGCTGGGGCGGGAATCGTGATGAGACGGGTGACGCCGCCCCCTCTGGCGCGATGCTGTTCGCCTTCTTCGAAACATTTCTGAAAATATGATTCACCCAGCAGGCATAAGCCGCGCATATGGCGGCTCAAGAAATTTTCGATTCGTACTATGGGCGCCCGCCGGGAATCTTCCGCGCGGGAAGTCTTTTCCCCGGAAATGTTTTAAGATGCCCTCATAATCAGTATTCTTTCCAAATCATTGGTACGAAAGGACGATCCGGATGGCGGGAAACATCGCAGAGGAACGCCACGAGACCGACGTGTTGATCGTGGGCGGGGGTGCGGCGGGCACGATGGCCGCCTTCGAGTGCGCGCAAGAGGGCGTGCGCGTCATCCAGGCCACCAAGGGCAGGGCCACGAGCGGCACGACGACCGTGGCGAGGGGTGGTTTCGCCGCGGCGATGGCGCCGGGCGACAGCCCTGAGCTTCATCTACAGGAAATCCTCAAATACGGCGGCGAGCTCATCGACCCGGAACTGGCGAGAACCTGGGTGTATGACATCATCGACGTCGTGCACGACCTGAGAGATTGGGGGGCTGAGTTCATCACGGACGACGCGGGGGGACTCGATCTTAAAATGTTCCCGAGCCACACCTATCCCCGCGCCCTGCACCATCACGACACCACGGGAAACATGGTCACGAAAGTGCTCTCGAAGAGGCTCAGGGGCGACGCCCGCATCGGCCAGCACCCCCATGTGGCCATCGTGGACCTCATCACCGAGGCGGGCCGCGTCGTCGGCGCATGGGGGGTGGACTACTCGCGCGGCTGCCTGATGGTCTACGCCGCGAGCGAGGTAATTCTCGCCACGGGAGGCGGAAGCGGCCTTTTCTACGTGAACGACAACCCGCCGCAAGTAACGGGCGACGGCTATGTGCTGGGCTTTCGCGCAGGCGTTCCCCTTTTGGGCATCGAGATGATCGACTTTCAGGCCATGTGCTGCGCGCCCGAGGAGTTGTTTGGCTTCGCGCCCCATCCCACGGGGTTCATCAACGCAGGCGCCATTTTCCTGAACCAGGAGGGAGAGGCGTTTTTGAAGCGCTATTTCCCCGACACGGCGGAGAAAAGCACGCGCAGCGAGGTCATACTCGCCATGGCGAAAGAGATTCACGCAGGCCGCGCCGGCCTCACGGGCGGCATTTACATGGACGCCACCCGGGTGCCCATGGAGACCATCCAGAAACAGATTCCCCATGTGTATAAAACGTGCCTCTCGCGCGGCATCGACATCACCAAGACACCGCTGGAAGTGGCTCCGGGCAGCCATACGTGGCTCGGGGGCCTGAAGATAGATGTCGACGGCAGAACGAGCGTGCCGGGTCTTTGGGCCGCGGGAGAGACGGGGGGCGGCATCCACGGCGGGAACCGGATCGGCGGCTCAGCGCTCTCGGCTTCTCTGGTTTACGGGAGGCGGGCGGGCCGGGCGGTCTCCACGCAGGTGAATGAGGGGGGAGAAGAAGCACCTGCGACTCTCGGCGGCATTCCCGAAACCGAGCGCGCCTGGCTGGAGACGCTCATCCACCGCGAAGACGGCCCACTCCAAAAGGACGTGCGCATGCGTTGCCGGATGCTCGCACATGAGAAACTGGGTCCCATACGCGACGCCGAGGGCTGCCGATATGCGCTGGATGAGTTCGAGAGCATCGAAAATGAGGAAATCCCCCACATGCGCCTCGATGCGGGTGCGCGCTCATCCGAAAAAACAAGAGGCCAGGAACTCGAGAGCGCGCTTTCTGTCAGAAATCTGGCGCTTCTGGGCAAACTGCTCGCCACCGCCGCCCTGAACAGGCAAGAGAGCCGGGGGGCGCATTTCAGGCTGGATTATCCCGAGACGAACGAGGCGGATTGCAGTTTCGTAACGCGCATCGGGCATGGGGAGAGGGGCGAGATTTTGTTCGGGAAAGAACCGCTAAAAGCGTATTCGCCCGGGTCGACTCAAAAACAGACGGTCCGGTAAATACGGCAAGGAAAGGATGCGAGATGGCGCAAGCGAAAATCGGCGTAGTGGGTCTGGGTAACATGGGGCGCGGCGTCGCCGGTAATCTTCATAAGGCGAAAATGCCTTTGATGGTTTGGGACGTGGCTCCCGAGGCGAGAGAGCCATGGGAGAGAAAACGAGGCGTCGAGGTTTGTGAGCCGGGCGAAATGGCCGCTCAGGCGGGCGTCATCTTCTTCGTGGTTCCGGGGTCGCCGGAAATCGAAGAATCTCTCAAGGGAAGGGGAGGCGTTCTGGCGAACGCGCGCAAGAATCTGGTGATTTATGATTTCACGAGTTCAGACCCCGCGGTGACCCGAAAAATCGCCCGGCGCGCAAAGACGAAGGGAGTGGCCTATCTCGATGCCGGCATGAGCGGCGGCGCAACGGGAGCGGCCGCAGGCACGCTTACGCTGATGATAGGCGGGGATGAGAAAGCGTTTCGCCGGACGAAAAGATTTTTGAGCCCCATTGCCGACGACCTTTTCCATCTGGGCGAAAGCGGCGCGGGCCATGCCATGAAGCTGATTCACAACATGGTTTGTCACTCCATCTTCATGGCGACCTGCGAGGGAGGAAAGCTCGCGGAGAAGGTGGGCCTCAAGGTCGAGGACATGATCAACGTGTTCAACGTATCGAACGCGAGGAGCTATGCGAGCCAGTTCCGCTTTCCGAACCATATATTGTCCGGGAAATGGGACGGCAAGTCGCGCGTCTACAACATGATAAAAGACGTAGGCATGGCCGTTAAAATGGGCAAGAAACACCGGGCGCAGACCGAGCACGGAGAAGCCACGCTCGCGTTTTTGGAAAAAGCCGTCAAACGCGGGATGATCGAAAAAGATTTCACCCTGTTGTATCGTGATTACGAGAAGGTTTCGAAGACGCGCTTGTGAATCTCACCGAGATTGGGGTTATGCGATGAAGCTGGTGGTTGGCATAACGGGCGCTTCGGGTTCGATATACGGCGTGCGCCTCATGGAGGTTTTGCACGACGCGTATCCCGAAGTGGAGACCCACTTGGTCGTCTCCAAGGCGGGCATCCGCGTTCTGGCCTATGAGACGGAGGTGGACCTAGCCAGGCTGTCTTCGTGGGCGAGCGTCGTTCATCCCGAAAGCGACATCGGTGCAAGGCCCGCGAGCGGGAGCGCAGGCTTCGACGCGATGGTGATAGCTCCCTGCTCCTTAAAGACGCTCGGACTGATAGCCACAGGCACGGGCGATAACCTCATCTGCCGTGCGGCGGACGTGATGCTCAAGGAACAGAAAAAACTCGTTCTCCTGCCGCGTGAAATGCCGCTTTCTGCGATTCACCTGGAAAACATGCACAAACTCGCGCTGATGGGCGTTTTCATACTGCCTGCGTCGCCGGGGTTCTATTTCAAGCCCCAGACGATGGAGGATCTGATCGATCACGTGGTGGGCAAGACGCTCACGTGTCTGGGGCTTGAGCAGAACCTCTTCGAGCAGTGGCGGGGTCAGCACCCCGAGCGCAAGAGCCTCGCGGTGCGTCAGAATGGAGAGACGAGCGAATGAACGATCAATCAAAGATTGCTGCGCAAATCGGGCGGATGGCTCAAGACGTTTTCGGCTTAGAGGGTGAGGAGCGGGTCGCCGCCTATGCGGATGAGGTGGCGGAGATGCTCTTGACGATGTCGTCCGTCTCGCTGGAGAAAACGCAAGAACCTTTCGCCCCGCCCGCTGACGAAGAAAAATAAATTGGCGCTCGCAAGGCTCGTACTGCCTTCCTTCTACCAGGACTCCGTGAAACTCATGCGACTCGCGCGCGAGATTCGCAAAAAACCGGGCGTCTCCGAGGTGGCGGCGCTCATGGGCACGCCTGCGAATCGGGATATCCTGCTTCAGGCGGGCCTGGCCGAGGAAAACAAGGTCGATGCCGGGCCGAATGATCTGGTTCTCGCCGTCGAGGCGGATTCGCTAGAACTCGCGCTGGAAGCGATTGAAGAGGCAAAAGCCTTTTTGACGCAAGAACGGGTCGTCGGTGGCGGAGCGAGAGATTTTTCGCCCTCGAGCTTGGCGGGAGCGCTCGCCGCAGCGCCTGATTCGAACCTCGCGATGATTTCCATCCCCGGCGCCTATGCAGCGAAAGAAGCCATGGACGCCCTGCGGCGCGGGCGGCATGTGTTTTTGTTCAGCGACAACGTGTCGGTGGATGACGAGGTGGCTCTGAAGCGAGAGGCCATAAGGCGCGATTTGTTATTGATGGGTCCCGACTGCGGAACGGCGTACATCGCCGGTGCGGGTTTGGGCTTTACCAACGTGGTGAAGCCGGGGCGAGTAGGCTGTATCGCTGCTTCGGGTACCGGCCTTCAGGCCGTAGCCTCTCGACTCGATGCCCTGGGCGAGGGGATTTCCCACGGGATCGGCGTGGGCGGACGCGATCTGTCCGCCGAGGTGGGCGGCTTGATGACGCTCCACGCGCTCGATTTCCTGGCCGACGACCCCGAAACAATAATCGTTGTGCTCATATCAAAACCGCCTGACGCAGAGGTGCTGCCCAAAATCGAAAAGGCGCTCAAAGCCCTCGAAAAGCCGCATGTCGTCTGTTTTCTGGGTGCAGAAAACCCGGGATGGGCCGAAACTTTGGAGGATGCGGGCCATGCCGTGGCGGCGATTTTGAAAGGGGAGAGCCACAGGCCGGAAAACTTCTTCGCCCAGGCTGGGCTGAAAGGGAGAATCGCCTCTTTGCAGCCTGCGGGCGGATTCGTGGACGCAGGTGTTCTCGGGCTGTTCTCGGGAGGCACGCTCGCCCACGAGAGCCGCCTCATCCTGGAGGAGTTACTCGGCGATGTATCCTGGAACGAGGATGGGGGCCGCCACCGTGTTCTTGATTTGGGAGATGATCGATATACGGTAGGTAAACCCCATCCCATGATCGACCCCGAATCCCGCGCGGAAATGATTTTGAGATTTGCGGTGGATGAAGACACAGGCGTGGTTTTATTCGATTTGATACTGGGCAGGGGAAGCGCGCAGGACCCGGCGGGTCCTTTAGCGCGGGCGGTAAAAGAAACGAGAATTCAGGCGAAATATCCCGTTTTCGTCGCCTCGGTGGTGGGTACGGCGGACGATCCGCAAGCTATGAGTGAGCAGGTGCGGATTCTGGAGGATGCCGGCGTGGTGGTCCTGCCATCGAACGCGCAGGCGACCCGGTTCGCCGCGGCGTTGATACGGCCGGAATTGGTCGAGGATAGTTAGGCCATGAAGGACTTGCGCCATACACCGCTTCGGGTCGTTAACCTGGGCCTTGAGATATTCGCCGATGAACTAAAAGATCAGAATGTGCCCGTGACGCATGTGCGCTGGCGGCCACCGGCGGGGGGAAAGCCCCACCTACTTGAAATACTGGAAAAACTCGAACAACTGGATAAATGAATTATGGTGACGATGCGAAATGCAGGGGGAGTGAAAAATGAGTGAACCTTGGCGTTTGAGCCTCTCGGATGGGTTGAGGAGCATCACTGAAGGCGGCTTGTCGGCTTTGAATTGGACGCGCTCCTTGCTGGAGCGAATCGATGCGCTGGAGGGAAAAATCCTTGCATGGGCGCACGTGGACAGGGAGGGCGCGCTGGCCGGGGCAAAGGCGATTGATGAGCGCATCGCCGACGGGCAGGGGGGTGGCGCGCTCGGGGGCGCCGCCATCGGTTTTAAGGACATCGTGGACGTCGTCGGTCTGCCGCGCGAGGCGAACTCTCCCCTGCTCAAGGGATACATGCCGGATGAGGACGCCACCGTCACGACGCGCTTGAAAAATGCGGGCGCGCTTTGCCTCGGCAAGACGGTCACCACGCAATTCGCCACCTCTGATCCCTCGGAAACGCGAAATCCATGGAATTTCAAGAGAAGCCCGGGTGGCTCGAGCAGCGGCTCCGCAGCCGCCGTTGCCACAGGAATGGTCCCGGCGGCCCTGGGCAGCCAGACGGGCGGCTCGACCCTGAGGCCTTCTGCGTTTTGCGGCGTGGTGGGGCTCAAGCCCACCTACGGCCGGATACCGAGAAGCGGGCTGATCACGGTGTCGTGGAATCTGGATCATGTTGGCGTGATCACGAGATGTGCTGAAGATGCGGCGCGCGTTCTCACGGCCATCTCGGGCGCGGATGGGCTTGATGCCCAAGCACCCGATGTCGACGTGCCCGATTACGCTCAAGCCTCAGCACCGGCAAAACCGAAACGGGCGTGTTTCTGGAAAGAGGATCTCCTCCCCCACGCGAGCGAGGAGGTGGCCGGACGCATCGAGGAGTGCGTCGCGAATTTGAAGGCCAAAGGGGTGGACGTGCAGGAAGGGAGGCTGCCTGTGGATGTGGACGAGATGCACGCGGCGCACCGCATCATCATGCGCGTGGAGGCGGCCGCCTATCACGACAAGATGTTTCTGGAGAATCAGAACGCCTATGCTTCCCATATTCGAAAAAATATCTCCACGGGCCTCATGACGCCGGCGGTTCATTATGTGAACGCCCTGCGTTTTCGCGCGCGCTTCATTCAGCGAATGGAGGATTATTTCCGGAACTTCGACCTCGTCATCTTGCCCTCCCAGGTGGAGCGACCCCCCATCGCCGAGGAATCCACCGGAAACGCCTTGTTCAACGAGCCTTTCACGCAAATCGGATTTCCGGCCATTACCCTTCCGGTAGGCAGGGGAGATGAGAACCTGCCCATCGGAATTCAACTGGGCGGACGCCGCTTCGGCGAGACGGCTCTTCTGTCCGCCGCCCGCTGGTGTGAGGCGGAACTGGGCTGGGTCTGTGAATTTCCGGATATCGAAGGGGAAAATTGACGCCCTCTTCAAAGTCTGGCCGCTTGGTTTTGATTTTCGCCGCGAGACCGGGAGGTTTCTTGCTTTTGCCTTGCGGGGTGGTTTAAGATTTTTCCATACAGTATTTTGGTTTCATACATAGTTGTATGGGCGATGCCGAAGGAGCAGTTTATTCTTTTGCTCCTCTCGACATTCGACCAGGAATGAACCGAGCGTTTATGTTCAAGACCACGAAAGTTGGGCATGTTGGATTCTGGACCAAGGATCTGGCCCGGATGGAGGATTTCTAAGCCCGGGTGCTGGGGTTCAAGGTAACGAGCAGAAGGATTCGGGCATCAAGAAAATCGCCGACCTGAACGGCAAGCGCGTGAGTTTCGCGCGTCGGGGCAGCAGCACGCACTTCATGACGCGCACCGTCGTCCAACTCGCCGGCATCAAGGTGCGCGAAGAGAACCTGAACTGGAACGTGGCGGCCGACGCCGTGAAGGACAACCGGCTCGACGCCTTCACCATCCCGAATCCCGTACCCTCGCCGGCCGTCCTGAAGCTGGCGACTTCCTCACCCATCACGCTCCTGCCGGTGGACGGAAAAGTGGGCCAGGGGCTTCTGGATTCGAACAAGGCGTACTTCAAGACCACCATCGTCAAGAATGCTTACAACGGCGTCGACAAGCCGGTGCCCACCATCGGCTACGCCACGTGGACCATCGTCGCCTCCGTGGTAGTGAGCACGTTCAAGCAGAAATGCTGGTACCTTCTCGGTCTTCAGGCGGCCGTTTTCGCCGCCAGCATCATCTATGGCGGCGATGCGGTGTATCTCTATGTGCTGCTGGCCTGCTTCCTGGCCTGGCGGCATCAGGAGGCGCGGCGCATCATGTCCGAAATCGGCGATGCGTTCGTTACCGGTTCTGTCAATTCGCTCGTCATCGGCGCGACGGCGGGCGTGATGGGCCTCGTGCTCACCGGGATCACGCATCCCGATCTGGCGCAGAAGATGACGGCCATCATCCTCTCCTATTCGAACAACATGCTCTTCCTGGCGGTGGCTCTGGTGGCGCTCGCCAGTTACATCCTGGGCATGGGGATGACGATTACGGCGAGCTATATCCTCATCGCCATTCTTGCCGGGCCCGCGCTCATGGATTTCGGCCTCTCGATGTTCACCGCGCACATGATCATCCTCTGGCTGAGCCAGGATGCGGCTCTCACGCCGCCCTTCGCCCTGGGCGCGTTCGTGGCGGCGGGCGTCGCGCAGTGCGACCCCATGCGAACCGGTTTCATCTCTCTGAAGCTGGCGAAACCGCTTTACGTCGTGCCTCTTTTGATGGCCTACACGCCGATACTGCTGAACGGCCCCTGGGATCAAGTGATTCTGGTCTGGGTGAGCGCGGCCCTGGGCTTCATATGCACCTCGGCGGCCCTGGAGGGTTATTTCCTGCGCATACTGACGGTGCTGGATCGCTTCATCATGGGTGCGGCCGGAGCGGTCTTGTTCTTTAACGGAATGTGGCTCAAGACGACGGGACTCGCCCTGATGATCGCCTCGATCGCCATGCAACTGATGCGGCCGAAGGATTTCGCAGCCGCCGCGACGCCCTTGAAGGCGGATTCTCCCGAAGCGTAGCGCCAAGGCGTAGAGGGTGCCTTTGGACGATGATGTCTCCGCTGAATTTTGGTTTTGCAGAGCGAAAAATTTTTCTGAATCTAAACGTCGTTTGGAAACTACGCAGGCCATATGAAAGCGACGGTGTCCTGAATTTTCCCTGATCTATGCCAGAAAGAAACCCCCGTTCACGTCGATGGTGACGCCGGTGACGTGGCGCGCGTCGTCCGAGGCGAGAAAGGCGACGACGCCTGCGATGTCCTCGGGCGCGGCGATGCGTCCGAGCGGCGTGGCGGCTTCGGTTTTTTTCTTTTGCGCATCGCTCATTTGCTCGAGAATGCGCTCGGTGCCGACGACGCCCGGGGCGATGGCGTTCACGTTGATGTTGTGGGGGCCGAACTCACGGGCGAGGTGGCGCGTCAGGCCGATGACGGCTGCCTTGGCGCTCGAATAGTGCGGCCCCTGGAGTACGCTGGCCGAACGGCCTGCGACGGAGGAGAAATTGATGATTTTGCCGCTCTTTTGCTCCTGCATGTGGGGCAGCACCGCCCAGCAGGCGCGATAGATGGTCTTCACGTTCATGTCGAACATTTTATCGAACGCCTCTTCGTCGATTTCAAGAGCCGAAAGGGGCAGGCCCGCGCCGACGCAGTTGACGAGTACGTCGATGGGTCCGTGCGCCGAAATAGTTTCCTGAAAGACTTTCTTCACGCTTTCTGAGCGCAATGCGTCATAGGCTACTGAGCTCGCGTCGCCGAAGCCTTCTTCATTGATGAATCTGGCGGTATCCTCGCGCGAGTCGGCGATGTCCATACAGAAGACGTGCGCGCCCTCGCGCGCAAGCCTGAGCGCGCTCGCTCGTCCTATTCCCCCGCCCGCACCCGTGACGATGATGGTTTTGTTCTCGAAACGCATGCCTTTCCTCCTTATTCCTGGAACGATGCCTCATCCTAGCCCAGGGCGGGGAAATTGTCTCCTGAATCTGAGCCGCTTCTCAGACCGCGAATAAGATGATAATTTAATGGCTCCATTCAAACAGACAAAACCGCCCGAGGTGAGGGGGGAACGATGTCTTATCTACGAATTGAGCAGGGTGATAAAGGATAGAGTGCAATGAAATTTTCGATTTTTTACGTGATATGCCCCGAGGGAGATGAGTCAGAGGCTGACGCCTACCAGAAGGTGATGGAGCAATGCCAGGCGGCGGATGAACTCGGCTATCATTGCGCATGGTTTGCGGAGCACCATTTCTCCAAAGTGGGCATGTGCCCGGATCCCTTGCTCTGGTGCGCGGCGCTGGCGCAGAAGACGAAAAACATCCGCCTGGGGACGGCGATATCCATCATGCCGTTTCATAATCCGGTGCGTCTGGCCGAGCAGGCGGCTGTGGTCGATCTGCTGAGCGGCGGGAGGCTCGAACTCGGCGTGGGCAGGGGGTCCCAGCCCAAGGAATTCAAGTCGTTCGGCATGAAACCCTCTGAGAGCAGAAAGCGCCTCGTAGAGGGTCTGGAGATTGTATCGAGGCTCCTGGAAGGCGAGCAGGTGACCTTCGAGGGCGAGTATTACCGGTGCAAGGACGTGCAGATTTTCCCCCGACCCATCCAAAAGCCGAGGCCGCCCATCTGGCTCGCCGGAACGAGTCCCGAGACCTACACCTACGCCGGCGAGAACGGGTTCAAGATCATGGCCTCCGCCGGCTTCAAGGGCCCCAAAGTCTACAGCGAGAAGATGAAGCTCTACGAGGAGGCCGTGGCGGCGAGAGGGGGAGATACCTCCGGCATCGACTACACCATGACGCACCGCTTCTACGTCTGCGAGGATGATGAGCAGGCCGATTATCTGAAAACTTTCGAGCGCGGTCTTTCCTCCTATCTCGAATACCGCACCAGGGTAAACGAGGTGGAGTTCACGGACGAGGAGGGGAGGCACCTCCAGCGCAACTGGAGCTACAAGCTCGACGTGCAAGAGTTCTTAAAAGGCGGCGGCGTCATCGGCTCCGCGAAAGAGAACATTCAGGAACTTTATCGCTTAAGAGATGATTTCGGGCTGAACCACGTGATTCTCGGCGTATACGGCGACGGGATGAAACACGAAGAGTCTCTCAAACTTCTGGAGAGATTCGCCAAAGAGGTCGCGCCCGCGATGGCCTGACGCGCCGCTCACCCGGTGCGCCCCACGCGAGCGCCAAGGCTGGGGAGGGTTTAACATGTCATACGTTTTCGAGTGGGACGACGGCGAAAAGATCGAGATGGTAGACATAGAACTGCCCCGGGGATGGCGCATCCTCATCGACCCCCGGAATACGAACTCCCGGATGCTCAGTATGGGGAATCAGGACATCCCCGTCGGCGGCGGCATCCCCGTCCATCTTCATGAAAAAGAAGAAGAAATCCTTTTCTTCCACGAAGGGGAAGCCGAGGTGGAAGTGGACGGCGAGGTGCACCACGTCAAGGCGGGCATGACCGCCTTTCTGCCCGTGGGCGTGACGCACGGCCTCAGGAACACGGGCGACGTTCCCCTGAAACTCCTCTGGATGTTCTCGCCCCCGGGGTACGAGGAAATTTTCCGCCACATGGCGGGGATCGACACGGACCACGGTAAGTACGAAGAGCTGCATCCGAGGCAAATGTAAACGAACAAAGACGTGACGCCGGGTTAATGCGCGTGGAGGGCGGGTGTTGTCCTCTATATCCCTAATGTGCTTCTAAGCCAAGCGTCGACTTGGATGGCTGTATAAGACAAGGCGTAGAGGGAGCGTGACTGTTCTAACTTCAGATTTTCCCTGTCTTATGTTAGCTCAAGTTGATTCCGGGGTAGTTCATAGAAAAAGTAGGCGGTATGATGAAACTTTCTGACCATATGAGTTATGTCACCGAAGAAATGGCGTTGCGTTCTAAGCGGATACGTCAGGATTTTGCGTTGCATCGGCCATCGGCTGGTGAAAATCGTGAAGATCTTGTCCAAAAATTTTTAGAGAGTCATTTACCTAAGCGGTTTGGGATAAGCACTGGGTTTATAATTTCACATAATGGAGAATCTTCGGGACAAGCCGACTTAATGATCGTTGATCATCTAAACAATTCTCCCTTATTGCCAGATGCTCCTAAAAAGATGTGGCCTGTTGAATCTGTTTATGCCTTAATCGAAGTTAAAACTAATCTTGGGCGACATGAGTTGGAAGACGCTATTGAAAAAGGAAAAAAATTTAAGAAGCTGGTACGAAAATTCTGTGATGCAGGGACACCTATGAGAATTACGGATTCCCTTTTCGTAATATGGGCCTTCGATTCACCAGAACCCGAGACCGTGAAGAAAAACTTATTGGATATACTAGAAGAATCATCCTCATTGGAGCGCCCAGATCTCATTTTGGTCCTCAACAAACTAGTAGCGCGTTCTGGTCAATTCCTTGAGCTTTCGACATTGGGACAACCAAATAGTCCTTATAGGGAAAGATTTCAGACTCAATCGCCTAATGCCCTACCGTCTCTAAGTCTGGAGTCGGTTAAAATAGCAAATTTTGGTGAAAATGCTCTCTTGGCGTGGTACGTATGGTTCGACTCTTGGCTCCGCCAAGTCGGGCCTCGCTTTTGTGATCCTGTAGCGTATTTGCCACCGAACAAACTTCTTGGCAGGAAAGTGCGAAACGTGTGAAAACATGAAGATAAGGCCAGTGCCTTAGTTCACGTTTTACGCCTGCGCGATGGGCGTATCCTCGCGATTGCCCCATTCCTTCCAGGAACTCATGTAGTTTCTGACTTTGGGATAATCCAGAAGTCTCAGGGCGAAATAGCCGTGCGCCGCACGGTAGCCCGTCTGTCAGTAGGCGGTCACTTCTTTTTCGGGCGTGATCCCGATGGCCTCGAACTGGGCACGAAGCTCCGCCGCAGGCTTCATCTCGCCCTCGGGCGTCAAGTGCCGGAGCCACTCCTGCCAGACGGCGCCGGGAATGATTCCGCTCCGCTTGGCGCGCACGCTCGTTGCCTCCCATTCTTCTATCGAGCGGGTGTCGAGCAGCATGTGGTTGTCGTCCTCGATAGCCGCCATCACGTCTTCTCGCGTGGCGAGGCGATGCGGCTCGAACGCCATCTTAAAAGAAGCGGCTTGGGGCACTTCTGCGTCGCGCGTCATCTCGAAACCCGCCCGCTCCCATGCGCCGTAGCCTCCGTCGAGCACGTGGACGTCCTTGTGGCCGAAAAGCTCGAGCATCCAGAACCCGCGTACGCTCGTGTTGCCGACGAAGTCGTCGTAGAAGACGATTGCGTTCTCGAACGACACTCCCCGGTTCCCCAGCAGAAACGCCCACATGTTGAAGAAATTGCGGAGCGGAGCCTCGCTCGAATCATCGCTGTTCACGCCGTAGACGTCGAAATGCCGCGCGTCGAGAATGTGGCCCATCGTGTATCGCTCGCCGGGGCGCGTGTCGATGATTTTTAAATTCGGGTCGTCCATGCGTTCTTTGAGTTGCGCGGCCGACCAGAGCAGGTCGGGATTCGCATATCCTTTCGGGTTGTCGCTCGACATGGTGTTCTCCTTCTTCTCCGCTAGTCCGTCCAGAAGCCGCCGTTCACGTCCACGGCCTCTCCGTTGATGTGGGCGGCTTCCTCGCTCGAGAGGAACAAGACGGTCTGCCACACGTCCTCCGGCGTCGTGAGCCGGCCCATGGGGTGGGCCTTCTCGGCGTTCACCAGCATCTCGGGCGGGGACTGGAAATGAAGGCCCGTATCGGCCGGGCCCGGCTGTATGGTGTTTATCGTCACGCCCGTCTTGGCGAGTTCGCGCGCCAGGTTGAACGTCATGGCGAGCAGGCCCGCCTTGGCGGCGGCGTAGGTGAGGTTTGGCCCGATGCCCCCCATTTTGCCGGCGATGGAAGCGAAACTGATGATGCGCCCCGTGCCGGATGCCTTGAGGGCCTCGATGGTTTCCTGAATGCAGAAATAAGGGGCCAGCAGGTTCACGTCCAGCACCACGTCCCAGTCCTCTTCTTCGAGTTCCATCGGCGGGCGAATCGGCATGTAGCCGGCCACGTTGGCCAGCACGTCACACCCGTCGAGCCAGCTCAAGGCCTCGCGCATGGTGGTGCGGATGGCGTCCAGATCGGTCAGATCGCAGGGGAGCTTGAAGAGCTGATCGGATGGGCCGTCGATTGCATCGAAGGCCGCTCCTTCTCTGTCGGTGGCGAAAACCTTGGCGCCGGCTTCTAAGTATCCTTGCAGGATGCGGCTTCCCATGGCGCCCGCCGCGCCCGTGAGGATGACCTTGCGGCCCTGAAAATCAAAACGAATGGGCATTGCGTCACTCCAACCCTGGGTTTTTGGTATGAACGGAAAATCTGTCACATTGTTGCTTATGTCGGCGGATAATACACCACAAACCGAAGGGGAGGAAGCGGGAGGGGCTATTTCCCGAAATGCCATGAGGCTTCTTTTGGCGATTTTTGGGGGGTTTTATTTTGCCCCTGGAGTTGTTATGATAGCCTCATCGAATACAATGAGGACGACATCGCGTTCTGTCGAGTCCCGGGGGGATTGCGATGGAGTGGGAATGGTATATGCACCTGAACATCAACCGAAGGATAAGAAAATAAAAATGCCCTGCGGCATGCGTTTTGAAGCCGCGAACGAGTGGAGGTTGTGATGGCTGAACTCTCATACGTCGGAAAAAGCGTGCCTCGCGTCGATGGGCCGGAAAAAGTGACTGGCCGGGCCATGTACACCCTTGACCTTCAGTTGCCCAAAATGCTTCACGGGAAGCTGTTGGGAAGTCCCCTCCCGCACGCGCGGATCAGGAACATCGACACCAGCCGCGCCGAGAGGCTCCCCGGCGTCAAGCTCGTGATGACGTCGAAGGACATACCCGACGAAGTGGAATGGGGCGTCGTACCCGTCTGCTACGATCAGCGTCCCCTCGCCACGGACAAGGTGCGCTTCGTGGGCGACTCGGTGGTGGCCGTCGTGGCGACTTCCGAAGACATCGCGAAAGAGGCGCTCGATTTGATCGACGTGGACTACGAGGAGCTTCCCGCCGTGTTCGATCCGCACGAGGCGATGCAAGAGGGCGCTCCCATCCTCCATGACAGATACCCGAACAACATCGCCTTCACCAAGCACATGGAATTCGGTGACGTGGAGCGGATGTTCGACGAGGCCCACCACGTGAGCGAGTTGGCCACCTCCTCCTCGCGCCAGATGCACGGCTCTTTCGAGATGCACGTCTCCATCGCCGAATGGTCGCAGAAGGGCGACGTGACGGTCTACAACTCCTCGCAATGCCCGAGTCTTTCGAGCCAGTATTTCTCGAAACTCCTGAAGATCCCGGAGGCTCAGATTCGCGTAATCACGAACTACGTGGGCGGGGGTTTCGGCGGAAAGGCGACGAGCAAGTTCAACATCGATTTCCTCTCCATCATCGCGGCGAAAAAGCTGTATCTTCCCGTGAAATTCTACTATGACCGCGAAGAGGAGTTCCTTCTCGGCACCCACCGGACGAAGCAGTTCCACGTGTGGCGCATCGCCACCGACAAGGACGGCATGCTCCTGGCGCGCGACACCCGGATGGTGGTGGAAAACGGCGGGTATTCGGATTACGGCCCTGCGGTCGGCGGCATCACGGCGCACATGGGCGGGAGCATCTACAACTACAAGGCCTATCGCCACCATGCCGACGTCGTCTGCACGAACGTGCCGCCCGGCGGCGCGATGCGCGGCATAGGCAACGGCGGCTATTCCTTTGGTTCTGAACTCGCCATGGAGAAACACGCCGAGGAAATCGGCATGGACCCGGCGGAGTTTCGTATCAAGAACTTCGTGAGGAAGGGCGACACCACCATCATCGGGGCCAAGATCACGAGTTGCGGCGTTTCGGAGTGCGTACAGGAGGCGGTCAAGCGGGTGCCCTGGCGTCAGGAACAACCGAGCAGCAACGGGAAAAAGCGCGGCTTCGGGCTGGCCGCGGCGGTTCATTTCACCGGCGCGCGCGCGATGGGACCGGAGACGGCTGGCGCGTTCATCAAGATGAACAAGGACGGCACCGTGCAGTTGCTCTCGGGCACCATCGAGATGGGCAACGGCTCGGACACCACGCTCGCGCAGATTTGCGCCGAAGCGTTGGGTGTGCGCGTTGAGGACGTGCGGATCATCAACGGGGATACTGCGGTGAACCCCTACGGATGGGGCGTGCGTGGAAGCCGCACGACGACCATTGACGGCGAGGCTACGCGCCTGGCGTCGGTCCAGGCGAAGAACATGCTCTTCAAGGGCGCGGCGGAACTGCTCGAGTGCGACCCGAACGACCTGGACGCGCGCGAGGGTAAAATTTTCGTCACCAGTTCTCCCGAGCGGCAGGTGACCCACAGCGAAGCCTACATGAAGATATACGAGAAAGAGGGCAGCGAGGCCGTCTATACGGCGTCTTCTTATGACTCGCCGAGCGAGACGCCCGACCCCGTGACGGGTTATGGAAACTGGTCCGCGGCCTATGCCTACGGCGCGAAGGTGGCGGAGGTGGAAGTGGACACCGAAACCGGCGCGTTCGAGGTATTGCGGGTCATCAGCACGAACGACGTGGGAACCATCGTGAACCCCGCCGGCGCGCAGGGCCAGGTGGACGGCGGCGCGCTGATGGGCGTGGGCTACGCCATAATGGAGGATTTCGAGGTCGAAGACGGCCAGCCGGTGAACGCGAACTGGCTCGACTACAAGCTGCCGACGACCCAGGATTTGCCCGAACTCGAAACCGTGCTCATCGAGACGGAAAATCCCTCGGGGCCGTATGGCGCAAAGGGGCTGGGCGAGATGGCGCAGTTGGGCACCTCGGCGGCGATAGGCAACGCGATCTATGACGCCGTGGGCGTTCGTATCACGTCGCTGCCGATAACGCCCGAAAAAGTGCTGGCGGCATTGAACGAGAAAAACGGCGAATAGCGAAGAGAGGGGATAAAAAATGGCTTTTCGGCATCTATCCGCGAACAGCGTGGAGGAAACGCTCGCCGCGATGAAGGAGCACGGCGAGGACGGGAAAGTGTTTGCCGGCGGCGTCGCCCTCTCGATTCTCATGAAATCGCGAGTCTATGAACCCGAAGTGTTGATAGACATCGCGGGGGCGGAAGATCTGGATTTCATCGAAGCGACCGAAAACGGCGGAGTCCGTATCGGGGCGAAGACGGTGCACCGCAAGATCGAGACCTCTCCCCTCGTTCAGGAGCGTTTTCCGCTACTCGCGGAAATCTTCCACAACGTGGCGACGATTCGCATCCGAAACCAGGGGACGGTGGGAGGCAATCTGTGTTTCGCGGAACCGGCCTCTGATCCTCCGGCTGCGTTTTTGGTCTATGAAGCCCGTATGAATACCAAAAAGGCGGACGGTACGGAACGCGTGATTCCAGCCACGGAGTTCTGGACGGACTATTACGAGTGCGCTCTGGATGAGGATGAGTTGTTGTGCTCGATCGAGGTCGACCCGCTGCCCGATGGATTCAGAACGGCCTACACGCGCTTCACCACGCGCTCGAAAGAAGACAAGCCCTGCGTATCCATCTCCACCGCGGTGCTCACCGAAGACGACGGCAAGACGGCCAAAGAAGTGAGAATCGGCTTGGGGGGAGCGGAGGCCGTGTTCAGACGCCTCACGGCGGCGGAAGAGGGTCTGCAGGGCAAGGAACTCAACGGGGAGAACATCGACGCCGTGCTCGCGGACGCGCTTGCGGACCTGGAGCCTTTGACCGATATCCGCGCGAGCGGCGACTACAGAAAGCAGGTGACGCCCATCCTGATCAGGCGAACCATTCTGAAGGCGTTGGGCGGGTCTTGAACCGAGTTGTCGGCTACGGTGTTTTGTTCCCGGATACGAAAACCAATGTGGAAAGAAAATTCGCTTCTTGACCTTTACGGGGAGGTGAGGAATGAGGAAAAACCGGAAAAATCGTGTCGGCTTCGCACTCGTCGGTTTCGTCATGGCTCTCGCGTTGTTCGTTGCGCCGGCCACCGGCGGAGAGATCGACGATCTGAAGACGCAGATCAAAGCGCTCATGAAACGGCTAGAAGGCCTCGAGGCCCGAGAGAAGAAGATGAAGGCCGATATGAAGGCCGCGGCGGAAGCCGTCCAGAAAAAGGCCGTGGCTACCGGCGATTTTCCGGGGTCCTGGAAGATGCCGGGTAGCAACACGTCGGTCTCCTTCAGCGGCTACGTCAAGCTCGACGCGATCTACGATTTCGACCAGGATATCGGCGATTCCTTTTTCGGTTACGATTCCGGGGGCAGCCCGAGTGGCATTCTCCTGGATGGCGATGACAGTGGTAAGCGCAAGCGCAACTTTTCCATGCACGCCAAGCAGACGCGTCTCCGGTTTGACAGCCTGACGCCGACGAATAAGGGTGCGCTCAAAACCCGCATCGAGACCGATTTCTACTACAACGACGACATACACCTGCGCCTTCGCCACGCCTACGCTTCGTTGGGTTCTGTTCTTGCGGGCCGGACCTGGTCAATCTTGGGGGACGAGAATACCTACGCCGACACGGTGGACTTAGAGGGGCCGGTGGGCGTGGTCGCCGCGCGCACTCCTCAGTTGCGCTATACCTCGGCCATGGGGAAGAACCTCACCGCCCAGGTCGCGCTCGAAGATCCCGGCGCCCCGACTATTCTGACTGGTGACAATCCTAAAAGGGGGGAGCCCGATGAACCGGATTATCTCACGAAGTCCTCCCAGGATCGGATGCCGAATTTTATAGCTGCTCTGCGAATGAAAACGAGTTGGGGCGCCATTAACGTGTCGGGCCTGATGGGGCAGGTTCTCTACGAAGCAGGCGCGGTGGAAGAAAGCCTCACGATCACCGCCCTCCACCTCGGCGCGAACCTCGGCTTGGGGAAAAACACCCGACTGTGGGGGACGTTCAACGTCGGCCAAGGCGGTTTGAACTCCATGATCGGAGCGCCCGCCGCCGCCGTCCTGGGTGCGGGGGGCGAACTGGAAGCCCTGGATTTGATGGGCGGTTTTGTCGGCCTCACGCACAACTGGAGCGGCTCCGTGAGTTCGGGCGTGTACTACGGTTGGGTCGAGAGCGATTTCGGCGACGCCAAGGCGACGTATGCGAATCTCAGCCAGTCGCAGCGTACGCTGCACGCCACCATCTGGTGGTCGCCTGCGCCCAAGATGCGTGTTGGAGCAGAACTCATACAAGGCTGGCGCGAGACCAACGACGGCAGAAAGGGCGACGCGACGCGCCTGCAACTGGGGCTTGTGTATAGCTTCTAGGTTTTTCGTTCGAGGCTTGCAGCTCTCCAGTTGAATAGAGAGGCGCTTGGGCGGGAGAGCCGCCTGTTCCTGGATAGCCTCCCCAAAAAAGAAACCCCGTCACCTTGCGCAGATGGCGGGGTTTCTTTTTGCCGGCGCTCGTCTAAATATGCCTGTTTTAGGGAATGGCGCAAAATACTCCCCAAGCGTCATAACTTCGTTCCCTGCTTCTTGCCTTCTCTTTTTGCGGCCAGAAAATCCGCCTCCAGTTTCAATATCCCATCGGCGATGTTTTGAGCGAATTCTCTGCGGTATTCCCGGCCCTTTCCTTGCGCCGGACGGATGACCTCGCCCACGCGAATGACGAGCCAGGGGTCGAGGATTCCCCTCGGGCTGATCAGAGTATTCGACCCCGCGATAAAGACGGGAAGAACGGGGGCGCGGCTCATGGAGGCCAGGGTGGCGACGCCTTCTTTCACTTCCACCTCGGCCGTCGAATCCACGATGCCGCCTTCTGGGAAAATCACCACCGCCCCGTTGAGATTCAAGAGTCTGAGCGCTGTCCTGAAAGTGCTGGCGCGCGCGGCCCCGTCCCTGTCCACGGGGAAGGCGCCGAAGTAGGTGATGAGCCTGGCGAACAGGGGGTTGCGGAACAGTTCCCGCTTGCCCATGTGGTACACACGTCTCGGCAGGAAGGAGGCGAGTATCACGGGGTCTAGGTAGCTTCGGTGATTAGAGGCGACGATCAGCGGGCCACCGGACGGCACGTTGTCCATGCCGTGGACCTCGACTCCGCCGAACGCGAGCCGAAAGCCCGCCTGGAAAATCTTTTTGAGCCAGGTCGGCTGACCGCTAGGCGGCAGGGTAGTTAAATTTTGCGGGTTCATCCTCGTAGTTCCGGCATTCTGGTTCCGGGTTCTCGCTCTTTTGAAATGCGATCCTTCCAAGCGCGCCGCGACCGCCCACACCCGCCATTTTGAGGCGGCCCTTTAGGAATGCGCCGCTTCGGCGGCCCGTTGAGGCGAGGGCGAGCCTCATTGTTTTTCCTTAAAGCCCATCATATTAGAATCTTCGCACCCTCTGCAAAGGGTTCGGGAAGCGAAGGCCTAATCGGTCTCGTGCCGGTGATGCTGCTGCCCGCGCCACACGTTGCCGAAAGCATGAATCACGTCCTCGGCGGTGATGATTCCCAGAAGCTCCGTCGGGTCCTCACGGCTCACCACCGGCAGGCGCGAGATGCGCCTGTCGCCGAGTTTGGCCATTACCGAATCGAGCGATTGGTCGGGATGCGCGTGCATGATGTATTTTTTCTTCGCAATCTCGGCCAGAGGTTTTTGCAGGATGTCTGCGGCCTGCGCCTGGCTGAAGTCATAGCGGCTCGCCACGCCTGAGAGTTTTCCGCTCGCGTTCAGAACGGGGAAACCGGAAATGTCGCTCTCCCTTGTTCTCTGGATAGCCTCTTCTATCGTGATGTTCTCGGGCAGAGTCATGACGTCGCCGATCATGGCGTCGGACACGTGGATCTCGTGCAGGAGGTGTTCGGTCTCATGGTCCGGCAGGGTGATCCCGTCCTGTGAGGAGAGCGCGCTGTATATCGGTTCGGGGTGCCAGTATCGCGCAAGAGCAAGTGATATGGCGTTGGCCACCATGAGCGCGAGAATGATGTTGTAGTCCTGCGTGAGCTCGAAGATGATGAGCACCGACGTCATCGGGGCGCGGATGACGGCCGCGAAGGCCGCGCCCATGCCCACGAGCGCGTAGCCGCCCGGGTGCGCCACGAACCCGGGGAAGACCAGTTCGGCGAGAGACGCCACGGCGCCTCCGGCCATCGCGCCCATGAACAGGGTAGGCGCGAAAATGCCGCCCAAAGAGCCGGTTCCATAAGAAACCGCGGTGGCGATGAGCTTGAGGACGAGCAGGCACAAGAGAAAGGGCAGCGTATAGCTGTGCGTGAGCGCTTTGCTCACGGCGGGATAGCCCACGGCGAACACCTCGGGCACCCAGATGCCGATGACGCCCACGAACAAACCGCCGAGGCCCGTGGCGATCACCCCACGGAACCCTCGCAGACGCTTCCATCCCGATCGCAGGTAAAGCAATCCCTTGATGAACGTCACGGCGACGAGCGCGCAGACAACGCCCACGAAGGCGTAGAGGAACAACTCCAGGGAGCTGTCCAGGGAGTAGGCCGGCACGGAAAACACGGGCTCGTTGCCGAGAATGGCGCGCGAGACGACGGAGGCCGAAACCGCCGCGAATACGATGGACCCGAGCACGCGCGCGTTCAGATCGCCCACGAGTTCTTCGAGCGTGAAGGTGACGGCCGCAATCGGCGTGTTGAACGCGGCGGCCAGGGCGGCGGCGCAACCCACGGGGACGAGCGCCTGCACGCGGCGTCTTTTCAGGGAAAACGTCTCGCCTATCCAGCTAGCCGCGCCCGAGCAAATCTGCACGGTGGGGCCTTCGCGTCCCAGACTCGAGCCCGAGCCGATGTTGAGAACCCCGATGAGGAACTTGCCTATCCACACGCGCTTGTCGATATGGCCGTTGTGGGCGACGTAGGCGATTTTCGTCTGGGGGATGCCGCTGCCCCGGGCTTCCGGGGCGAAGTATTGAAGAAAGAGAGCGGAGAGGAAAGCGCCCCCCGCAGGTATGACTGCCACCCAGTACCAGGCCCGGTGAATCTCGGAAAGATCATGGGAGCCGAAGAGAAGCAGATGCGCCCAGCCCAAGGCGATATGAAAGAAGACGGCGACGAGGCCGGTGAGCGCTCCCACGATGATGGTGGTGAAGTAGAAGATGCCATCGTCTGAGAAATCGAAGTGGAGCAGCCAGCCGAGAAGTCGTATACGAAAATTTTTCCAGCTCACGGGGTCTCACCCATGGATAAACATCCCTCGCTCAGCGGTTCAGCGTGCGGGAGCCCCTGTCGGGTGAGGGCCGACGGGCGGATGCGGGGCGGGGTCGATTCCCTCCCGGCGGAGTCGATTTTCATACCATTCCTTCTCGATGCCATTGGCTTCATCCATCCGGGCAAGGTCGCAAAAAATTTCGATTCGGTGGCCATCGGGATCGCAAAAGTACATGGCCCTGTTCTCTCCCCAGGTGCCGTCGCCCTCAGGATGGGTGGGGCTGTGCACAAGGGGGCCGCGCACGATTTTAATACCGCATTCCTCGAGCCAGTCCCTCCAGGCGAAGAACTCGGCCCGGTCTTTTACCCGAAATGCGAAATGATGCAACCCCAGGTCCTTGACGAGTCCCTGATCGTCGGTTTTCAGTTCCGCGAGCGCTGGCTGATCGCCGGTGTGGTATACTAGGTTCAAATCGTGATGAAAAGCACTGCATCGCAGGAAGCAGAGACCCACGTTGAGCCCCGGGTGTTCGCCGGGATTGTGACGTTCCGAAAGGGTGAAGCCGAGAACCTCGGTATAAAATCTGAGGGATTCCTCGATGTCCGACACCTTGACGGCGACGTGCTGGAGTTCTTGAAATGAGGTTTCCGGTCGGGGCATCGTGAAATTCTCCTAATTTTCTTGATCTCGCGGCGCGCGGTGTCACGCCGAGGGTGAATATAGCGCAACTTTCCCGGAGGAGAAACGAAGGTGGGGCGTTTGGATGGGAAAAGAGCGCTCGTAACGGGCGCCTCGCGCGGAATCGGAGAGTGTGTGGCCCTTCGCTTCGCCGCCGAAGGGGCGAGCCTGTACCTGGCCGCCGATGGAACGCAAGATGAGCTTGAAAGCGTTGCGCGTGAATGCGAGAGCGCCGGAGGCTCGGCCGCTTTCGGCATCTACGATTTGGCCGGTGAAGGAGCCGCCGAGCGAATGGTGGATGCCGCCGCGGACTCTCTGGGCGGTCTCGATATTCTCGTAAACAACGCAGGCATTCGCGCCAGCCACCCCTTCGGTACATTCTCTTACGCGGATTTCGAGCGCGTGGTCGCCGTGAACCTGCGCGCCCCTTTTTTCGCGAGCCAGGCCGTGCTGCCGCTCATGCGAGAGGCCGGGGGCGGGCGGATTGTCCATATCGCGAGCCAGTTGGGTTCGGTAGCGGCGCGTGAGACCGCCCTCTATAGTGCGACCAAGGCGGCGCTCATCCAGCTCACTCGCTCCATGGCTCTCGAACTCGCCGGGGAGAACATTCTGGTGAACGCCGTCAGCCCGGGGCCTACGGCTACGGAATATCTCAAGAAACACGCCTACAAAACGCCCGAAGAACGCGCCCAGCGCCTGGGGACCGTGCCGATGGGACGTTTCGGCGAGCCGACCGAGATAGCGAGCGCAGCCTTGTTCCTGGCATCTGAGGATGCTTCTTTCGTGCAGGGGCACAACCTCGTGGTGGACGGCGGATATATCATTCACTGATGATCTGAAATTTTTCGTATCCGGTACCGGCCGGCGTGGGGTGACAACCCTCTCGCCGCCGCATTCAAGAGGAGCTTGAGAGACGTGAGCATGAGAGTGGGAGTGGTGGGTTTGGGCGTCATGGGCGGGGCGTTTTCGGGCCACATGCTGGATGCCGGCATGGGAGTGGCGGGCTACGACCCGCTCGATGCGATGTACGAGAAATTCGAGGGGAAAAACCTGCGCCGGGCGTCCTCGCCTGCGGACGCCGCCCGGGGGACCGACCTGGTGATGACCTCACTGCCGAACTACAAGGTCGTCGAAGAGGCGGTGACGGGAGAAGGGGGCATTCTGGAGGGAATTTCATCGGGTGGCATCATCGCCGACATGAGTACCGTTCCGCCGAAATTCTCCAAGGAAATGGCGGAAAAAGTGGGCGAAAAGGGCGTGAGCTGGCTGGATTGCCCCGTGAGCGGCGTGGGCAAGCAGGCCGCCGTGAAGGATCTCGTGGTCATGTCGGCAGGTCCCAGGGCCGCATTCGATAAGGCGAAGCCCGCCTTCGACGCCATCGGCAAGAAGACGCTTTTCGTGAGCGAGGAAAACGGGCTGGCCGCCCAGTTGAAACTCGTGGTGAATCTGGTGCTCTTCATCAACATGGCGGGGGCGTGCGAGGGCCTCACGCTCGGTCTCAAGGCGGGAATCCCCGAAGACGTCATGCTCGAGACGCTGTGTTCGGGTGCTGCGGGTTCCAACGTGCTCGACGTGCGCGGCAAGGACATGCTGGCCGGCAATTTTCCTGAATCGGGCCCGATATGGATAGTGCTCAAAGATTTGGAATGCGCCATCGGGTCCGCAAAGGACCTCGACGTGCCCGTGCCGCTCGGAGGCCTGCTGGAGCATCTCTACATGGCCCAGAGGAGCAAGGGCAGACAACACGAAGACGGGAGCTCTATCTTCCGGATTTACAAGGAGTTGGCCAACATCGACTAGCCGGTGACGGATGAGCGGATGACCTGGCTCAACTCCTCGTCGTTCAACCCGGCCATTTGCTCGAAGGTGATGAAGGCCGTGGTGTCCGGGTCCCCCCGCTCTCCCCACCAGAGCCGAAAGCTCTTGTCGTGGTAGCTGTAGCGGATGTCCGCATCGACACCTGAAATGTCCCCGGCCAAAATTTGGCTGATGCGCTCGGCCATTATGCGGCTGTATTTTCTTTGCGCCTCGATGTCTTCCACGAAGCTTCTCCTCATCTTTTTCCGGTAGTATGCGGGAGACGACTTGCCGGATGGTCGGCTCATCCCTGGAATCGCCGCTTCTTCATCGCCTTTCAAAATTCGCCCGACATCGTTCGGGCATGGTAGCTATAAAAATTACAAGAAATACGTCTTCCCTTGTTCCAGCAACTGGATTCTCGGTTCGTTCAGCGCCTCGATTTCCGCCTCGGTCTCATCATGATACTGCGCCTTGATGTGAAAGATGTAGACGGGAATATCGGGCGGCATTTTCCGCATCTCCTCGTGGAGCATGGCTGGCGTCATGTGTTTGGAAATGCGCGCGAGTTCTTCCATCTTGTTCGGAAACGACACCTCGGTGATGATGGCGCGCAGGTTCTCTGCATCGGAAGCTCCTCTCCAGATGGCTTCGGTGGGACCCGTGTCGCTGGTGTAGAGCAGCGCGCATTCTGCGTCCTCGAAAATGAAGCCGAAGGTAGTCCCCTTGTGGTTCACCTCGTGCGGAGTAATCCGGATTCCGTTGCAAGAGCGGGTTTCATTCTCCTCGATGGCGTTGAAATCGAGTATCGGCGTATCTCGGTGACATATCTCGCAAAAATCCGGCCAAACGGCGTTGTTGAAAATCGATGTGCGTATTTGGTCGAGCACGTCTCCGGCACCGATGATTTTCAGCGAATCTTCCCGCAGACCGAAGATGTTGTCGGCCAGGTAGGGCAGTTCTGCGATATGATCCAGGTGCGCGTGGGATACCAGGACGCCGGTGAGCTTGGCCTGTTCCTCGATGGTGAGGCCCGAAGCGGCCGAGCCGCCCTCCAGCAACAACTCTTCGTTGATCAGAAAAGAGGTCAAATGGCATCCGGGCGCCTTTCCGCCCGAGCAGCCCAGAACACGGAATTGGATGGCCTGTCCTCCGCTTGAAACCTCATGTATGAAAAGAAACTTTCTGGTCGCCTGATTATAAGCACAGCCGAATCGTCTTGGGAAGATATATTTGACCTCTACACCTTCTCCCATCTCCCGCTCTTGGAGCGCCTGCGTTTCCCGAAATCCTCCATCTGCGTGACGCTGGAGGCGGAGAAAATGGGGCCGTCCGTACAGACACGCCAGCCCGAGCAGGTGCATTGGCCGCACAGGCCGACGGCGCACTTCATGTATCGCTCGATGGCGAAATATGTTCGCTCGGCGGGGAGTTCAGGCAGGCAAGCGGCCATCATCCGCTCCGGCCCGCAGACGGCGTAGCTTTCCGCCTCGACGGGCAGCAATTCGGTAATCAGACCTTTTCGCCCTAAAGATCCGTCTTCGGTGGCGACGTGGACGGGGCCGAGTTCCTTGAATTCCTCATAATAGAGAATTTCATCCGCCGTCCGGCCGCCGAGAACGAAACAAGGCGCTTCGGAAGCGAGGGCGAGCAGCCTCAGTTCGGCAATCCCCACACCGCCTCCAATCAGTGCCGGTCTTATAAGGGGGGGGTAGCCCTGGCCAAGCGGGCCGCGAAGCCCTATTTGGTCTCCCGGTTCGAGCGCGGCCAGCTTTTCTGTGAACGCGCCCGCTTTTTTGACGGTGACGGCGTTCAGGTAGGAGAGGGTAAAGGGTTTTTCGCCCAAACGCGGCAGCCAGACCATCATGAACTGCCCCGGCTGGGATGCGATTTCCTTATCGAAGAAGATCGTGTGGGTCCATGCGCTTTCGCGGCGGTTTTCCACGACCTTACAGACGCTACGCATGGGAGCCGCCTCCGTTCGTAGGCTGGTGCGCGCCGCCGATGATAGCGGCCATCGGTTCACCTCCCAGATAATTTTGAATTCCCTCCCAGATATCCCGGGTGAGTGCTGCGGCCTCGTGCGTGTTTTTTTGCATGAAGGCGGTGCCGATTCCCAGAACGCAGGCCCCCGCCAGGATGTATTCGACCGCATCCTCCCAGGTTTCGATGCCTCCGTATGCGACGATGGGACACCGAAAGCGCACGTACGCCTCATACGTCATGCGCAGGTTGATGGGTTTGAGCGCAGGCCCGCTGATGCCGCCCGTCGTACCTGCGAGAATCGCCGCCCGGCTCTCGATGTCCACCGCCAGGCCCGGCCCCAGGGTGTTCCCGCAGCCCAAGGCGTCCGCACCCGCGCCCAGGCATGAATCCGCCACGGCGAGGTAATCGCTGTTGGGAGAGAGCTTGGCGATGACGGGTTTGTCCGTTTCGTCGCGCACGCGCTCGATGACCTCGGCGGAGAGGACAGGGTTTTGGCCGATGCTCTCCATGATGGTGCGCTCGCCCGGCTCCTTGTTGGGACAACCGAGGTTCACCTCGATGGCGTCGCTGAACCTCGACATCCGGTTCGTGACCTGAGCGAATTCACGCGAATCCCCCCCATAGACGGAGACGATGAGTTTCGCCTTTTTGAGTTTTATCTCTTCGAGATCGCGCTCCCAGTCCTCGGCGCTTTGCGTCGGCAAGGCGAGGGAGTTGAGCACCGCGCCTTCGGGAGGGTATACGAGCACGGGGTTGTCGTTGCCCGGTTTCTCCCGGGGGCCGACCGATTTCGTGACGTAGCCGCCCAGGCTCGCGCCCGCATTCTCGAAGGCGACGAAAACTTCCGGATAGCTCAGGATGCCGCTGGCGTTGATCAGGGGCGGGTGAATGTCGGGGAGCGGTATCACTGTCTGCTGCCCCTCCCAGGTGGGGTTTGCGGGCGGACGGGCTCGGCGCCTAAGTATAGTGGGAATGGGGCGTTCGCGCCAACTCGCGACTGAGAAAATCCACGCCTCGGGGCGGGTGGCGCACCGGATTATTGCAAAATGCCCGAAATGGTGGTCTAAATGACTTTCTTCGCCCTTTTCTGTGGACGAAGATGGAAAAGGCTGTATTCACAATCGCAAGGCGTGGCATTGCGCTGGGAGGGAAAACCCCGTGGTCGCCATATTGATCGCCTGCTATCTGGTTGCTGCGCTCACGCACCTGTATCTGCTCTGCACGGGCAGGTCCGCAGGCGTCCTCTACGGGATCGGCGCGCTGCTCGTGGGGTTTGCTCTTCATACCCTCATGCTGGGGGTAAGCTTCGCCTCCGGCACGCCCGAGGGCTGGGGGCCGTGGCTGAGCGGCATGGCGTGGGTGATTATCCTGATGTACCTGATCGTCTACGCGCGCTATCGCGACATCGCCCTGGGTGGCTTCGCCGTGCCCGCGGCATTTATTCTCGAGGGGTACGCATCCGCATTTCCCGGAGTGTGGGGTGCGGGTTCGAGTGCCGTGCAGGGCTATCTGCTGAAAGGCCACGCTGTTCTCGCGCTGCTGAGCTGGGGAGCGTTTTTTCTGCTCTTCGCCTCGGCGCTCATGTATCTTATGCAATCGCAGCAGCTTAAATCCAGAAGACCGAGCGCCTGGCTGCACCGCCTGCCCTCGCTCGATATTCTCGACGACCTGAATCACAAGATTCTCTATTTCGGCTTCGCGTTCCTGACGGCGAGCCTGCTGCTCGGCTCGATGTGGGCGAAATCGCGCCACGGCGCCTACTGGAGCCTCGACCCGGTGCGTACCTGGCCGCTGATACTCATTTGGGGCGCATATGGCCTCCTGCTCATCTGTCGGCTTACCAGAAGCTGGAAGGGAAAGCGCTCCGCCGTTTTCTCTATGGTGGCCTTTTTCGCCGCGCTCCTCGCGCTGGTCGTCCATTTTTAGGAGCGGGGGATATGTCCATCATTCTCGCCGGCGTGAGCCATCACAACACGCCGCTCAGCATTCGCGAGCGCCTCTATTTCCCAGAAGGCCACATGGATGAGTGGCTCGATCGGCTGGCGAACTATCAGGGGCTCGAGGAGCGCCTCATCCTCTCGACGTGCAACAGGGTGGAAGTCTACAGCGAGGCCGAGGACTTCGAGCAGGGTCTCGATGCGATTCATCGCTTTTTCCTCGAATCGCGCGATATCGGCGCGGAGGAGCTAAACGCCCATCTCTACGTTCACCGCGAGGCCGAGGCCACGCGGCATTTGTTCACCGTGGCGTCGAGCCTCGATTCCATGGTGGTGGGTGAGCCGCAGATTCTGGGGCAGGTGAAAGAGGCCTACCGGGTCGCCCAGGCCTCGGGCCACGCAGGAAAGGCGCTCGCGAACCTCTTCTCCCGCGCGTTTCGCGTGGCGAAAAAGATTCGCGAGCAGACTCCGATAGGCGAGTCACCGGTGTCGGTGAGCTCTGTGGCCGTAGATTTGGCAAAAAGGATTTTCGGCTCCCTTGCGGGCAAGAACGTGCTCTTGCTGGGCGCGGGCGAAATGGGCGAGGCGGCGGCAAGACACCTCAAAGCGAGCGGGGCCGACACCCTCCACGTGACGAACAGGACGCTCGTGCGCGCCCAGGAGTTGGCCGCAAAACTCAAGGGGCGCGCCGTGAGTTTCGATAATCTCGAGCAAGCGCTCATCGATGCGGACGTCGTCATCACCTCGACGGCCTCGCAGGGTTTTATTCTGGATAAACCGGCTGTCGCCGCTGCTCTCGAAAGCCGCCGCGACGCGCCGGTTTTCCTCATCGACATTTCCGTGCCGAGAAACGTCGCGCCCGACGTGAACGATCTGGAAAATGCCTATCTCTACGACGTGGACGATTTGCAGTCCGTCGCGGCGGACAATCTGCGTGGCCGTGAAGAGGTGGCTCGCGACGCGCGCGCGATCTTAGAAAGCGAGGTGCAGACCTATCTCGCCCGCCAGAAGGCGGAGGACCTCAGACACACCTTTGCGGCCATACGTTTCTTTGCGGAGTCGATGCGCCGGACGGAAGTCGAAAAAACCATTCCCCGCCTGCCTGAACTGGGTGAGGGCGGACGCGATGCGCTCGACGCCATGACGAAGGCGCTGGTCAACAAGCTTCTCCACCATCCATTCGCCGTCCTGCGCCAGATGGCGGAAGAAGACGTGGAGGGCATTTCGGTCGAATCCGTCCAGAAACTCTTCGGCGTGGAGCCCGAGAGCGATGAAGGCCCGCCCGAGCCGCCGCCGAATGTGTCGGACTGAATAATGAATGACACGCTTCGCCTCGGCACGCGGGGCAGCGCGCTGGCGCGCGCGCAGACGGCCGGCATAGCCGCGCAGTTAAAAGCGTCGAACCCCGACCTTGAGGTGGAGGAAATCATCGTCCGCACCCGGGGAGACGCCATGCTCGGCTCCCCGATTCACGAACTGGGCGGCAAGGGCTTGTTCGTCAAGGAGATCGAAGACGCCTTACTAAGAGGCGACATCGACGCCGCCGTCCATAGCCTGAAGGACCTGCCGAGCGAACTGCCCGAAGGGCTTATCCTCGCCTCAATCCCTGAAAGGGAGGAACCTTGGGACGCCCTGGTATCAAGGGGCGGGGAATCGATTCGCGGACTGGTGCCCGGCAGCAGAATCGGCACGAGCAGCTTGAGGAGAATCGCACAGATCAGGCGCTACCGTCGCGATCTGGAAATCGTGGAGTTGCGCGGAAACGTGGATACGCGCCTTGAAAAAGTGGCGGCGGGGGAGGTCGAGGCCGCTGTTCTCGCCCTGGCGGGTCTCAAGCGTCTGGGGCTCGAGGAGCGGGCGACGGAAACGCTCGCACCCGAACTCATGCTCCCCGCCCCAGGACAGGGCGCGCTTGCTATCGAAACGAGAGATGATGATGCGGCCACGCGCCGCCTTATGGAAGGGCTGGATCACCTGGAGACGAAACGGGCCGTGACGTCCGAGCGCGCCGTGATGGCGCGTTTGGAGGGCGGATGCCAACTGCCCCTGGCCGTCTTCGCGGAGATACGCAAGGGCGAATTTCATATAAAAGCGCGTCTCGCAAGCGTCGCCGGCGAGCGGATGGTGGAGAAAGAACGCACGGGCTCGCCGGATGACTCTATGCAGCTAGGCGAAGATCTGGCCGAGGACGTTCTCGCCCATGGCGGGGCGGAGATATTGAGAGACGCGCGATGAGTGAGGTCGAAAACGAGGACAGGGATGGGCGCCCGCTAACGGGCAAAAGAATCCTCATCACCCGCCCCGAGGAGGGGGCATCACGCATGGGCGAGATGCTTGCCGAGCTGGGAGCGTGTGTTCGGGTCGCGCCGATCATCGAGATACGGGAACCAGAGGATTGGACGCCGGTGGATGCGGCGATTCGCGCGCTCGATTCGTATACGTGGATAATTTTCACGAGCGCGAACGGACCCAAGTTTTTGGCGAAAAGGCTTGAAAATCTGAGAGTCGGTACAGAGTTACTTTCCATGGATATTTCGATTGTTGCTGTCGGACCCGCCACGGCCGCCGCAGTGGAGGAGTATTTGGGGAGAACGCCCGATATGGTAGCCGAAAAATATGTGGCCGAAGGCGTCGTCGCGCTGTTCAAAGGCCGGGATATGGCGGGGGAGCGCGTTTTGCTGCCCCGGGCGAAAGAGGCGCGCGACGCCATCCCGAAGGCGCTCGCGGAAATGGGAGCCGTCGTGGACGACGTGGCCGTCTACCGGACGACCCCTCTGGGGCGTGAGGCGTTGCGCGAGGCGTGGGTAGAGCTTGAGGCCGGAAAAATTGATATGCTGACGTTTACGAGTTCCTCCGCGCTCGATGGCTTCATGAGAGCGGCGGGCGAGGATAGGGCGAAGGGATGGATGTCGCGCGCGCGCGTGGCCTCCATCGGGCCTGCGACCACCGCCACGGCGCGCAAATGGGGCGTCGCGCCGGATGTGGAGGCCGCCGAATCGACGATTCCCGGCATGGCGAGAGCCATCGTCTCTTTTTATCGGGAACTGGAGACGGCGAACGATACGCCGAAAATGGAGGATGAAATATCATGATGCCTGACGACAATTTAACTCTCTGGCTTCTCCGGGAAAGGAACCTATAATTGATGCGAGATTCCTATGATCTAACCACCAAGGACAGTCCGGCCCTCTCGGCTCTCGGGAGCGAGGTGAAAAATCGCACGAGGCGCACGCGGGAGACGGCCGCCATGCGGCGCATGGTGCGCGAGACGAGGCTCTCGGTCGATAATCTCATCTACCCGATGTTCGTGGTCGAGGGTGAGAACGTAAAGCGGGAAATTTCCTCCATGCCCGGACAATACCAGCTCTCCGTCGACCGGCTCGTGGCCGATTGCGCGGAAATCGCCGCTCTCGACATACCGGGCGTCATCCTGTTCGGCATTCCCGATCACAAGGACGACCTCGCGAGCCAGGCCTACGCGGAAGACGGCGTCGTCCAGAACGCGGTGCGCGCGCTGAAGGAAGCCTATCCCGGCCTGTGCGTCGTGACGGACGTTTGCCTTTGTGAATACATGGATCACGGCCATTGCGGCATCATCGAAGGCGACAGGATATTGAACGACCAGACGCTCGAACTCATCGACAAGACGGCGGTGAGTCACGCGGAGGCGGGGGCCGACATCATCGCGCCATCGGACATGATGGATGGCCGCGTCGGTTCGATTCGCACGGCACTTGACGCAGCGGGATTCGCGCAGACGCCCATCATGGCCTACTCGGTGAAATACTCGAGCGCCTACTACGGGCCCTTTCGCGAGGCGGCCGAAAGCGCGCCCGCCTTCGGCGACAGGAGTTCCTACCAGATGGACCCTGCCAACGCGCGAGAAGCCATGCGCGAGATAGCCTTCGACATCGAAGAGGGAGCGGACATCATCATGGTGAAGCCCGCGCTCGTCTATCTCGACATCATCGCCAGAGCGCGGGAGATGATGGACCTGCCCGTCGCCGCCTATAACGTATCGGGCGAGTTCGCCATGCTGGCGGCGGCGAGCCGCAACGGGTGGCTCGACCCCGAGCGCGCCTTCATGGAAATGCTCACCTCCATCAAGCGCGCAGGTGCTGACATCATCCTCACCTACTTCGCGAAAGACGCCGCCAGAAGACTCCGGGGCGACGCTACTACGCCGCTCTCATGGATGTAGGGGAGCTTTCAAGAAAGTCGAAAAATTGACATATCATGCGATGGGGTATACCTTCGGTTCTTGAGTTGAACGATCCAGGAGGGGTATCGAACCTCACGAGTTGATGCTGGACTCCTGCTTTCCGCCTCGGCGTATTCGTCTCAAAGTAAGAAACGGTGACGGAATGGGCAAGAAAAAGAAAAAGACGGAACAAAAAGTGATTGTGTACCGCTCGGGTGTTCTGAACCAAGCCGACGCAGACAGGTTCAAAAAAGCGTGTAAGGCATATCTCAAGAAAGTCACGAAATCGAAAGAAACCGCGAGGGAGGCTCTTGTCAAGTTGGGGACCCACACGCCCGACGGACAACTTACCGAACGATTCAGGTAGAAATTGCACAGACTGACGACGACTTTCGTGCTCGGGTATCACGGGTGCGATCAATCCGTCGCCGAGCGGCTTATCTCCGGCGAACCGTTTCAAAAAAGCGCAAACGATTACGACTGGCTCGGTCCCGGAATCTATTTCTGGGAAGCCAACCCGCTCCGTGGACTCGAATTCGCGGTTGAACTTCAGAACGCCCCATGGGGTTCCAATATAACGACCCCTGCGGTTGTCGGGGCGATCATCGACCTCGGACTCTGTCTTGATTTGACGACGTCGGCAGGCATTGAACAGGTTCAAGACGCACACGAGACTTATATTTCATACTGTGAACAAACAGGGAATGTTCTCCCCGAAAACTCATCGGATGCGAATTATCTTCGTCGTCAGTTGGATTGCGCAGTATTCACGCAGTTACATCAAATTCGCGAAGATGACGAAGATCAGCCCATAGACACCGTGCGCGGGGTCTTCGTGGAAGGCGAGCCGGCATATGAAGGGGCCGGTTTCCGCGCGAGAACCCATATCCAGATATGCGTCTGCAACACCTCCAGCATCAAAGGCGTGTTCCGGGTGCCACCCGATCAACTACTTTAGCGGAGTCGATTCCTCCAGATCGCCCGCACATCAACCCCCCTTGCGCATCGCTTCGCCTTGGCGGTATGTTGAGGACACAAAGCAGGATAAAAACGGAATTTTTGGTTTCCTTACATTTGAACCAGGAGGAATAGGGGAATGTCGGATAAGGATATCGTTTTTCTGGGCGGGGCGAGAACGCCGTTCGGCGCTTTTCTGGGCACCTTGAAGGAGATGTCGGCCACGGAGCTGGGCGCGCTGGCGGCGAAAGAGGCGATGACGCGCGCAGGCGTCACTCCCCAAGACATCGACCACACCGTGGTGGGCAACGTCATCCAGTCGAACTCGGACGGCGTCTACATCGGCAGGCACGTCGCGCTGGCGGCGGGCGTCCCGCTGGAGAAGCCCGGCTACTGCGTGAACCGCATGTGCGCCTCGGGCTTTCAGGCGGTGGTGAGCGGTGCGAAGGAGATCATGACCGCAGACGCCGACGTGGTGCTCGCCGTGGGGGCGGAGAACATGAGCCTGACGCCGCACGTCATCAGAAATTCGAGAACCGGAATGAAGCTATTCCAGGCGCCGATGGAAGACGCCCTCTATACGGCGCTCACCGACACGCACGCCAACGTGCCGATGGGCATCACGGCGGAGAATCTGGCGGATAAATACGACCTGCACCGCGAGGCGGTGGATGAGTTCGCCGCTTTAAGTCAGGCCCGCGCGCACGACGCATGGGAGAGCGGACGGCTGGCGGAAGAATGTTTCGCCGTCGAGGTGAAAGAGCGCAGGAAGACGATTACGTTCGATCGCGACGAGCACCCCCGGGCGGATTCGAACGAGGAATCGCTCGCGAGGCTCAGGCCCGCTTTCAAGGAGGGCGGCGTGGTGACGGCGGGCAACGCGAGCGGCATCAACGACGGGGCGGCGGCCTTGGTGATTTCCTCGCGCGCGGCGGCGGAGCGTCTGGGCCGAAAACCCATCGGGCGGCTCGTATCCTGGGGCGTTTCTGGATGTGACCCCAAGATTATGGGAATCGGCCCGGCGGAGAGCAGCCGCATCGCGCTCAAAAAAGCGGGGCTCGAGCTCGACGACATGGATTTGATCGAGATAAACGAGGCGTTCTCCGCCCAGTACCTGGCGGTGGAAAAAGAATTGGGCTTAGACCGCGAGAAAACGAACGTGAACGGCGGCGCCATCGCCATCGGCCACCCCGTGGGCGCGAGCGGGGCGCGGCTCACCCTCACGATACTGCACGAACTCAGACGCCGGGGCGGGAAGTACGGCCTGGCGGGCGCCTGCATCGGCGGCGGCATGGGTTTATCGGTGATCGTCGAGGCGTATGGAGATGAAAGTTAAAAGATAACAAAAGTTCGATAACAAGGGGAGGGCAGAAAAATTCCCCTCTCTAAAAATAGACTTTAGATATAAGGTGCTAAAGCATTGAACTATATCAATTTAATATACGAAACGGATGGCCCCGTCGCCACGTGCACCTTCAGTCGTCCTAAAGCGCTAAACGCTTTGAATACAGAGACGATGAATGAACTCGCTCATCTAATATCACAATTTCATGATGATAACAATCTGAAAGTATTGATATTAACGGGTTCGGGCGATCGGGCTTTCATCGCAGGGGCGGACATCAAGGGCATGGTGGGCAGGACTCCCCTCAGCGCAAGGTGGCTCTCCGAGCACGGAACGAAAATCCTGAGAGGGCTGGAAACCATTGGAAAACCTTCGATTGCGGCCGTGAACGGATTCGCACTGGGCGGCGGCTGCGAGGTGGCGATGGCGTGCTCGATACGGCTGGCTTCCACGAACGCGCTATTCGGCCAGCCGGAGATAAATCTGGGGATTATTCCAGGCTACGGCGGCACCCAGCGCCTTACTCGCCTTGTCGGAACGGGTCGCGCACTGGAAATCCTGATGACGGGCGATCCGGTAAACGCCGCGGAAGCCCACCGCATCGGTCTGGTGAACAAGGTTTGCGAGCCGGACGCACTGATGGATGAGGCGAGGGCGCTGGCCGGGAAACTGGCGTCCAAGAGCAAGCCTGCGATTGAACTGATCTTGCAGGCCGTACACGGCGGGCTGGAGGGTGGTCTCGAAGCGGGTCTGACGCTCGAGACCGAAAAATTCGCTTTGGTGAACAGCACGGAAGATTCACAGGAAGGGCTTGGCGCGTTCATAGAGAAACGCCGCGCCAATTTCCAGGATCGCTAGACTCATGGCGCTTGTTGCCCATCCCATCGAGCCGGTAGGGTGAACACGACACAATCGCGGGGCGCCAAATGACAAAAACACCTCGCCGCAAGCGCCGGAAACAAGGCGGCCCCGAAGTCATCCCGATGTACAAGACGAAAAAAGAGCGCCGCATCGATGAAATCCAAAGGTGGATGGATGAGAACCTGCCTCCCGCGGACACGCCTGAGTGGGAAGCGCTTTGCACCGGCTGTGGCAAGTGTTGTTACGACAAGGTGTGGGAGGGAGACAGGCTGCTCCTGCTGACGAGCGCGTGTCCGCAACTCGAAGTCGAGACGAACCGCTGCCGCGTATACGCCGAGCGTTTCGAAAAAGAGCCGATGTGCCTGCCGATTGGGCCTGAAATCATCGAAATGGGCGGTTTGCCGGAGGATTGCCCTTATGTCGAGAATTTTCCGGGTTACAGAGGCCCCAAAGAGGTCGATAAAAGTTTGGATCAGATGTAGGTTTCATCCCTTAAAATATTGATTTATCGTGGGTCTCGGGCGCATTCCGTTGCAGGTCTAAAATCTTTTTCATATGAAATGAAAATATACGCGGTTTCGCGCGTTTCATCTCTCCTGCGAACCATTGGACCCGGCTCTTCGATATAGGGCAGGGCCCAAGTCCGCGCTTCAACCCACGAGAACCCGCCTGTATATGCATTTCCCGGCGCATGAGCCTATCCAAAAAGACTCTTTCCGTGCCATAATCGCTCGTCCATATATTGCCTGTTGGGAAATTTTTTGAGCGGAATCCTTCATCTCCATATCCTGAAGTCCCCTGCAAGACATTTTCATTGCATCCGGCATCCGTTTCTCAGGGAACAGGCCTTGTTTGCGTTGGGCTTTCGGGCGTGCGGACGCATTCAGGGTGAGAATGGCTAATGGCAGTATGAATTTTTCATAAAAGGTCGACGTTTTGCTTGACGGCATCCATCCCAACATTTTAGCGCTCTGCTGTGCCGCGCTCATCGCCTTTGCACGTGTTTCGCAGCGCTATGCGATACCGCGCATGAAGATGCACACGGCCAATCTGACTATGGCCTGCGTGACGACGACCATGGGCTGGTTTTTTTACTGGTTGGAAGGGTCGTTCGATCAGACGCCCTACCAGGGCGTTCTCTGGTTCATGGCGATGGGCTTTTTCGGAAGTTTTGCGGGTAGATACATCAATTTCATCGCCATCCGCTATACGGGCCTCGCGCGCGCGGCGGTGATGAACCAGACCGTGCTGGTGTGGGCGTCGGTTCTGGCAGTTTTCATACTGGGCGAGAGTATGTCGCCTCAGAAGGCGCTTGGGATTCTGGGCGTCATGTGCGGGGCGAGCATGCTCGTTTATAATCCCAAAGGAGACGTCGGCCGTAAGATTCCACTACATTACTATGCGATCCCCATTGCTTCCGCGCTGCTGTACGCATTCGCGCATCTGGTGGGAAAATTCGCGTTCGAGTGGATTTCATCTTCCGCTTTCGGGATGGCGGTCGCCAACACGACTTCTCTCACGCTCCTGTTGGGAATGCTGCCCTTCACGCAAGGGCAAAGAGACCCGGGCGCGGGTGGTGACACAAAAGGCCTTATGGTCCTTCTCCTGGGCGCCGGGTTGCAGGGCTGCGGTATTTTCTTTTTCTGGACCTCGGTAAAACTCGGCGAGATCACCCGCGTCATCCCCTTAACCCGTCTATCCGTTTTGTTGATCATCTTTCTCTCCTGGCTGTTGTTCAGGCAGCAGGAAAACGTGACCTGGCGCGTCGTCCTCGGTGGGTTGATCGCGCTTTTGGGCGCCTTCGCCACCGTGACGGGAAGATAAGCGTTGGTTGATTCCATCCATCCCAATATCCTGGCTCTCATTGCCGCTTGTTTCATCGCCTCCGCCCGCACGCTTTACCGCGCCGGAGTGGCGCGCCTGAGTCCCGTGGTGATGAACGTCATCATGGCCCCCGTGCAGATGTGTTTGGGTACTGTTTTTTATATCCTCGAAGGCGGGGTGGAAGAGTGGCCGCTCGGGGGCCTGCTCTGGTTCGCCGCGATGGGCCTTTCCGGCTCGTTCATAGGCCGTTACCTGAGTCTCGTGGGCATGAAGCTGGTGGGATTGGCGCGTTCTTCGATCGTCACCCAGACCAGTCTCGTGTGGGCGTCGCTCTTTGCGGTGGTTTTCGCAGGCGAGCAGATGACGTGGGTCATCGCGGTCGGGACGCTGGCCATCATGATGGGCTCGATTCTTCTGGTGTATGAAAAAGGCGAGATCCAAAGGCGCATCCCCTTGTATTATTACGTGGCTCCTTTGGGTACGGCCATTCTCTTCGCGATGACGCACCTGTTCGGAAAATTCGGTTTGCAGATAATAAAATCCGCCTCCTTAGGGATGACGGTCGGCAGTACGATGGCGTTTTTTTCGATGCTGTTCGTTCTGCCTTTTTCCGTTGAAGGGAGAAAACCCACATCGTGGGATAAAAAGGGTTTGCTGGCCGTTTTGATTGGCTCATGCCTGAACGCCATGGCCGCCTTTTTTTTCTGGTCGTCCATTAAAACAGGGGACATCGTTCAACTTATTCCGCTCAACCGCCTGTCGGTGTTGCTCATTATTTTCTTGTCCTGGGTGTTTTTCAGAAAACAGGAGGCGGTGGGCTGGCGTGTCGTCATCGGTGGTTTTTTGTCCGTCCTGGGAGCCGCTGGGGTTGTTTTGGGCAAATAGATTTCAGGATAAGGTCGCCCAGGCGGAGAAATTCAATTTTGCTCGTTTCTCGCCCGAAATACTGATAAAGTGAGAGCACAAAACAGGTTTCTGGTATTCACATGTATGAGAGGCACATCATGGTGGAAGTCGGCATCATCGTAGCGTTGACGCTCAAAGGCTTTTATATCGGCGACTATGAAAAGTTGAGAGAAATCGCCCGTGAGGCGGAGAAAATAGACATCGATTCTCTTTGGCATTGCGATCACTTCGTGACGCTCGATCCCGCCTCCTATGGAAACCAGACGGGGTTCGGCAGCCAGGATGACGAAGAGCAATCCAAGGATACCGCGATTCTCGAGCCCTGGACGACCCTTGCCGCCCTCGCGCGAGATACCGAAACCCTGCGTCTGGGCACATTGGTGACGTGTGTGGGATATCGGCCGCCGGCCATGCTGGCGAAGACGGCCGCGACGGTCGACGTGATCAGCAAGGGCAGAGTGGACTTCGGGATTGGCGCGGGCTGGATTGAAAATGAATATCATTCTTTCGGGTATCCCTATCCGAGCGCTTCCGTACGAATAAAACAACTTGAAGAGGCCATTCAGTTGATACGCGGGATGTGGACCGAACCCGCTCCCCATTTCGAAGGCGGGTATTTTCAAATTCAAAACGGCGTTTGCGACCCGTCTCCCGCTCAAAAGCCTCACCCTCCGATTTGGACGGGAGGCGAAGGGGAAAAACTGCTCGGCGTTTCGGCCCGTCAGGCGGATGGCTACAATTGCCGCTGGTGGACACCTGCGCAGTTTCTGGAGAAAAGACCCGTGATCGAAGCGGAATGCAAAAAAACAGGAAGAGACCCCGACGCGATAAGAGCTTCTCTCATGGTCATGGTGATTCCCGAGAAGGACAGGGCGGTGGCCAGGGCGGCACGTGAGAAATTTAGCGTCATTCCGGAATCGGGGAGCGTCTATGGAACGCCCGATGATTGCATTGCGCGCCTCAAGGAATATCCAAAAGCGGGCGTGAACCACATACTCGTCACCATTCCCGATCTGGATGTCAATCCGCACAGATTGACCCTTTTGGGCGAAGAAATTATACCGGCACTCCAGGCGCATGGAGGATAATGAGTTGCCAATTGTAACGCATACGGAATTAACGGAAACGGAATTAACCCTCCAGGAAGAGGCCCGTGAGTTTGCTCGCGAACGGCTCGCTCCCGGCGCATTGGAGCGCGACCGGGACGCCGCGTTCTCCTTCGGTCTCTACAAAGAGGCCGTGGAGAGGGGATTCATCGGCGTCAAGATACCTGAAGACCTGGGCGGCCGGGGCTTGGGGCTGTTTAATGAATGTCTTGTTATGGAGGAACTGGCCGGCGGCGACCCGAGCTTTGCGCTCACATTGAGCGTATCGGCGGGCTTGTGCGGGGGCCATTTGTTGCACTACGGCACGGATGCGCAGAAACAAAGGTGGATTCCCCCTCTCACGGAAGGGGCGATAGGCGCATGGGCGATTACCGAGCGGGTGGCCGGCAGTCATGCGGCAGCCCTGGAGTGCGAGGCTGCGCGCCAAGGGGACGCCTATGTCATCAACGGCGCGAAAATGTTCGTCACGCAAGGGATGGACTTTGAGAGCATGGTCATCTTTGCGCGCACATCCGAGGAGAAGAACGGAATCAGCGCGTTTTCGGTAGAAAAGGGAGATGCGGGGCGTCGAAGCGTCCCGCTCGCCCAAAACCTCGGGATGCTTTCCTCTGGCACGGCAGAAGTGTTTTTTGAGAATTGTGAAATTCCGGTGGACCGCCTCATCGGGGATGAGGGGGACGGTCTGCGGCAGGCAATGCAGGTTCTAAATGACGGGAGAGTCGTGCTGGGCGCGATGTGTGTCGGGATAGCGCAGGCGTCGCTCGAAGCGGCGGCATCCCATGCAAAGGAGCGGGAAGCGTTCGGCAAGCCCGTGTCCGATTTTGCCGGTTTGCGCGGGATGATGGGCGAGAGCGCCATAGACATCGCCACTGCGCGGGAGATGGTCGTCCATGCGGCGAAAATCCGGGATGCAGGAGGGGACAACAAAGAAGAAGTGGCCATGGCGAAACTTTTCGCGTCCGAGGCGTGCCTTCGCGTATGCGACAGAGGCATACAGATTCATGGCGGCTATGGATACATCGGCGAAACTCCGGCGGGGTTATTCTGGCGTGACGCCCGGGTGTTCACTCTCGGGGAAGGCACGAGCGAAATACACCGCAATCTCATCTGCCGTTATCTGTTTGATTCTTGAGGGTTGTTCATTTGCTTATGAATAACTTGAGAATAAGCCCACAATATATTGATAAATAATCTAAAATGCTCAACAAAAATAAGATAAATATCTCTCAGATCCTGGGCGGAATAGTGCGGCCCGCAGCCAGGCTCATCACGTTGGCGGAAGATAACGATCCCCGCGCGAAGCCGATTCTACAGGAACTGTATCTAAGAGGCGGAGCGAGTCTGGTGATCGGAATTACGGGTCCTCCCGGCGCAGGGAAAAGCACGCTTTCCGATCAGTTGATCGCCCATTTTCGCGGCCGGGATGAAAAGGTGTGCGTCATCGCGGTGGACCCGACGAGCCCGTTTACGGGCGGGGCCATCTTGGGTGATCGCATCCGCATGGGCAGACACAATACGGACCCGAAAGTCTTTATCCGCAGCATGGCCACGCGCGGTCATTTGGGCGGACTCGCCCGCGCGACCGGAGATGCCCTATGCGTCATGGACGCCATGGGCTGGGACGTGGTGATCATCGAAACCGTGGGCGTAGGGCAGGGCGAAGTGAACATCATGCAATATGCGGATGTGGTCGTTTTGCTACAGACTCCGGGAGGTGGCGATCACATCCAGGCGGCGAAAGCGGGAATCCTGGAAATCGGCGATATTTTCGTGGTGAATAAAGCGAAGCGAGACGGCGCGGATCGTACGGTGCGGGAAATCGAGGAAATGCTGGATTTCAAGTTTCATCCCGGCGAGGCGAACTCCTGGCGGCCTCCCGTACTGAAAACAGAAGCGCTCACGGGCGAGGGAACGGACGATGTTGTGGCGCATATCGAGGCGCGCGTGTCCTTTTTGCAAGAAAATCCGGATGAAGCCAGGCGCCTGGGGCGAGAGCGCGCCCGCATCACGCTCGCAGAGGTGATGAAAGAACTCGCGGTGGAGCGTATGGCCGATGGAAGAGAAGGTGGGGGGGAGTTGGATGAACTCTTGGACGCCATAGCCGCGCGGAAAGTGGACCCTTACAGCGCAGCCCAAAAGATACTGGACGCATGAGGAGAAAAACTTGAAGGATGGCCGGGAGTTCCGCATCGTAATGAGCACGGCAGGCTCCGAAGATGAGGGAGCACAGATTGCGAAATCATTGCTCGAGCGGAAGCTGTGCGCCTGCGTTAATTTGATACCGAAAGTCCGCAGCCTTTATCGGTGGGAGGGAGCGATTCAGGACGATGCGGAAGTCTTGCTCATCATGAAGACCACAAAGGAAAAGCTGGGACGCCTCTGCGAGCACCTCACCGAACAGCATAGCTATGACGTGCCGGAGGTCATATCCATAGCCCTCGACCAGGGGAGCGCGCCATACCTCGAATGGCTGGCGGAGAGTTGCGCCGACTAGCGCTCGCTGTTCGCTCGATTCATCCTTCCTGAGAGGGAAGGGCGGTAGTTACAGAATGGAGAGGTATTTGTTGAGCTCAAAATCCGAGACATGGGCGCGATAGGGCTCCCATTCGAGTTTTTTGTTCTCGATGAATTTCTCGAAAAGCTGATTCCCGAACACGTTTCGTAAAAAATCGCTCTGCTCGGCCAGCACCGTGGCTTCACGCAAGTTGCCCGGCAGGCTTCTGATGCCTTGCTCCCGACGCGTTTCCTCACTCATCTCGAATACGTTTTCTTCCACGGCAGGAACGGGCGGCAGGCCCTCTTCGATTCCCGCCATTCCGGCCGCCAGCATGCAGGCGAACGCCAGATAGGGATTGCACGCCGAGTCCGGCGAGCGCAACTCGATTCGCGTATCGGATTCCATACCCTTGCGCGTACTGGGGATGCGGATCAAATCGCTGCGGCTCTTGTGCGCCCATGTGACGTAAGCGGGCGCTTCGAAACCCGGAGCGAGACGCTTGTAGCTGTTCACCCATTGGTTCAAGACGAGCGTCATTTCGGGGGTGTATTTCAAAAGGCCTGCGATAAAAGCCTGGCACGTATCCGAAAGCCCGCCCGGTTTTTCGGGGTCGTGGAACGCGTTCTCCGAGCCTCTGAACAGGGAGAGATGGGTGTGCATCCCGTTTCCGTTTGCTTCCGATATCGGCTTGGGCATGAAAGTGGCGTAGACGCCGTGGCGCATGGCGACTTCCTTGACGACGAGGCGATAGGTCATCGCATTGTCCGCCATCGTGAGCGCATCGCCGTAGCGCAAATCTATTTCGTGCTGGCTGGGCCCGACCTCGTGGTGACTGTATTCGACCCCGATGCCCATCTTTTCGAGATTCAGCACCGTTTCGCGCCTTAAATCGCTCGCGATGTCCAGGGGAGTGAGGTCGAAGTATCCGCCCTTGTCGAGCGTTTCAATCGGCGGTTCGGGGGATTTGAAATAGTAATGTTCATATTCCACGCCTGTGTAAAACGTAAATCCCTTTTGCGCCGCATTCTGCAGGGTTCGCCTGAGCACGAACCGCGGGTCGCTTTCATAGGGATTGCCGTCGGGGTCTTTGATGTCGCAAAACATTCTTGCGACGCCGCCTCCATCCTGCGGACGCCAGGGCAGCACGCAGAACGTCGTGGGATCGGGGTGGGCGAACATGTCGCTCTCCTCGATGCGCGCGAAACCCTGTATGGCGGCCCCATCGAAAAGATGCCCCTCATAAAGCGCATTTTCCAGTTCTTCTATGGTGATGGCGAAACTTTTCAGGAAACCCAGGATATCGGTGAACCACATTCTTATGAATCGTACACCGAGCTCGCGGGCTTGATTGATTACGAATTCCCGATCTTTATCATCGAATGCGTCAGGCATTATGAACTCCAGTTGAGCCGATTCCTCTCGTCAGAATAACCCATTCTACAGCGTGAATGTTTCGTATCGGTTTCTTCTCATTGGATTTTCATCTCCCCAAGTAGGGGATGCGGGGATTTCGGCATCACGACGATTCCCCGATGAATTTGTACCCGACTCCCCGCACCGTGGAAATAAACGAATAGCCCCTGATTTCGATTTTCGAGCGAATGCGTCGAATGTGAACATCCACCGTTCGCGGGCCTCCGAGGTAGTCGATCCCCCAAACGAGGTTCAAGAGCTGCTCCCGGTCGAAGACGCGCTCGGGGTTGTTGAGCAAATGTTTGAGAAGCTCGAATTCCCGATACGTCAAATCGATCAACTCTCCATCGAGCCTGATTTCGTAGCGGCTTTCATCGAGCGTCAAACCCTTGCTCTGAAGGGTGCGCGCCCCCTCGGCTTCCTGAGTGTAGCGGTGGCACAGATTGCGGACGCGACACAAGAGTTCTTCTTCCCGAACGGGTTTCACCAGAATATCGTCGGCCTCTATCGGCGCCTGAATGGTCACCAGGCGGTTGGGCTCGAGGAGCAGGAGTATCGGCAAGGTGGTCCAGTTTCGCATTTCCTCCACTTTGGGCAGCGCAGGTGCGTCATCGAGCAATATGAGAGACAGGCCTCTGGCGTGAGCCTCCTGTAAGGCCGTCGTTTCATCCTGCACCATTTTGCAGAAATGGCCCTCACGCATCAGGGCGCGCCCCAAGGCGTCCGCGAATCCATTGTCTGCCGTGTAAATCAGTAGATTTGCCAATTCCGTTCTCAATTCCCGAGAAATAAACCAATAACAGTTTATTCATACAAACAGAAAGGCTTGAAGGAAAGAGAGGACTTTATATCCGCGCGATCCTGTTCGTCATGTCGATCAGACTGTCGAGGTTGTGCGCGGCCAGGAATTCATCGCAATAGGGCAGGGCCGTTCTCATTCCTCTGTCGATCGGGCGGTAACCGGGGCTGCCCAGCAGAGGATTGAGCCAGAAAAGTTTATGGCAGATTTTTTTGAGGCGGTTCATTTCCTCCGACAGAGTATCCGTATCGCCCCGGTCCCAGCCGTCCGATATGATGATGACGATGGTGCGGCTGTTCAGGATGGTCCTGCCGTATTCATAGTTGAACGTTTTCAGGCAATTGCCGATTTGCGTGCCCCCGCTCCAGTCATGTACTTCCATGGACAGGCGCTTGAGGGCGGTGTTGACGTCCTTGTGCCGCAGGTATGGCGTAGCGTCCGAAAGGCGCGTGCTGAATACGAACGTGCGCAGCGATTTTATTTCGTTCTGCAGGCTGTAGAGAAACTGAATCAAGAACTGGCTGTAGCTGTCCATCGACCCCGATACGTCGCAGATAAGCACAATCTGGGTTTTTTGTATCTTTCTTCTTCGGCGGAAAAGTTTCAGCACCTCGCCGCCGGAGCGGACGCTTCTCTTCACGCTTCGTCTCATGTCGATTTCGGGAGAGCGCATGTCGGGCCGTTTGCGGCGGCTGATTTTGGTTGCGAGTTTGGGGACGAGTTTTGCGATAAGCCGCCTGAGTTCGGCGACCTGGTCCATGTTCAGTGCGGAAAAATCCTTGTCCGATATGACTTCGGCGGGACTATAGGAGGGCACTCCCTCGTCGTCATCTCCCTGCTCACCGGGTTCGGCGGCGCTCTCCACGTCGTCTTCCGATGGAAGCCCCGGATTTTCCTGTCCTTCGCCTTCGGCGTCCGATTCGCCTTCCTCTGACGTTCCGCCTCCCTCGCCGGCTTGCCCTTCGCCTTCTTCTTCGAATTGCGTGTCGACTTGCACCGATTCATCCCCGGAGTAGGGATTTCCCTCCTCATCGAACCAGTATTGCCGGAACACGGCGTCGAAAATCATACTCTCATCCTGGCTGGAGATGAGATTCGATTTGCTGGCGACATAGATATTGTCGAGATTGGTGACGTCGAGAGAATCGAAACAGCGGAACACGTCGATGATGCGGCCGGAGGTTATCTTCAATCCGGCGCGCCTGAGAATTCGGCAAAAGCCGATCATCTCACCCTTGAGGCCTCGGCCCTTGATGCGAATCCGTCGCCTGGGCAAGGTGCCTTGCACGATGGGGCGGATGCTGGATGCCAAGGAGTCTCTCGGATCAGGCGTCGGGCGAGAGTTGCGCCGTCGCTACCATGCTGTCGAGGCCGTCGTCTTGTATGCGCTTGATGTCGTCCTGGTATTTCAGTATGCAGCCGATGGTATCCCGCACGGCGTCCACGTCCAGTTCGTTTCGATGCAGAGCGAGAAGCGCTTGCGCCCAATCGAGGGATTCGGCCACGCCGGGGCGTTTGTAGAAATCCATCTGCCTCGCCTGCGTCATGAAGCGGGAGATTTGCTCCGCCAGCCGATCAGTAATCCCGGGCACCTTGGTCGTAATAATCTCCACCTCCTTCTCGAAAGAGGGGTAGTCGACCCACAGATAAAGGCAGCGCCGTTTGAGGGCGTCGTGAATTTCACGTGTCCGGTTGCTGGTGAGCACCACCAGGGGTTTGCTGACCGCCTTGACGGTTCCCATCTCCGGAATCGTAATCTGGTAATCGGAAAGAATTTCCAGCAGGAACGCTTCGAATTCCTCGTCCGAGCGGTCGATTTCATCGATGAGCAATACCACCGGTTTTTCTTTCGAGCGCAAAAGCGCGCGAAGCAGGGGACGTTCTATCAGGTACTGTTCACTGAAGATATCTTTTTCAATCGACTTGGCGTCCGAATCCCTGGATTCCTCCATTTTGATGTGGAGGAGTTGTTTCGCATAGTTCCACTCATAAAGAGCCGAGTTCGCGTCGAGGCCCTCGTAGCATTGCAGCCGGATGAGCTCGGTATCCATCGCACTGGCGAGCACCTTGGCGAGTTCGGTTTTACCGACCCCGGCTTCGCCTTCCAGGAAAAGGGGCTTTTCCAGTTTCGTGGCCAAAAACAGGGTTGTCGCCAGCGTCCGGTCGGAGATGTAGTCGAGTTTTCTGAACGAGTCCTGAACGTCTTCGACGTTCCCAAATCCGGATGACGAACTTTTTTTCCCTTTGGTAGCGTTCGATGAGGCAGTCACGGTCGTTTCCTTTTTCCTTTCTTCGAGGAAAGATCTTCAGCCGCCGCCTCGATAGCGTCAATAATTTTCACGTAGCCGGTGCAGCGGCAAAGATTGCCTGCGATGCCGGCCTTGATTTCATGTCGGCTGGGATTCGGCGTGTTGTCGAGCAACTCCTTGGCGGCGACTACCATCCCAGGGGTGCAGAACCCGCACTGAATGGCGCCGTGATCGATGAATTTTTGTTGTATCGGATGGAGGTTGCCGACCGTTCCGATGCCCTTGACCGTGGTGATCTCACGGCCATCCGCCTGGACGCCGAGAGCGCAGCATGCGTTCATCGCCAAGCCGTCCAGCAGAATCGTGCATGCGCCGCAATCGCCCGCTTCGCAGCCGTTTTTCACTTCCGTGAAGCCGAGGTCGCGCAGCAGATAAAGCAGAGTGGTGTGCGCGGGCGCTTCGGTGTTGACCTCTTGTCCGTTTACCGTAAAGGAAATGGGCAGCTTCTTGGGCGGCGTGTATGCGGGCGCGGTCGATTTTTTCTTCGCGGTTCGTTTTGATTTGCTCGCTGTAGCCATATTGAAGGATTCTCCAATGGATTCTTGAAAGACGATGAAGTCTGTTTATTCGTTGTTTTGTGAAATGTCCAGTGCCTGACAAATGAGACGGCGCGGCAAGACCTCGCACATCAGCTTGCGGTATTCCGCCGATGCGCGAATGTCGTCAATCGGCGTCGCCACGGCGGCGCATGCCTCTGCGGCCTTTTGAGCCAACTCGAGGTTCACCACGTTTCCTTCGAGAATTTTCTCTGCCTCATAGCAGCGGATCGGAGCCGCCGTAACGGAACCCAGCGAAATGCCCGCTTCTTCCACCTTGCTGCGCCTCACCTTCAACACGACCGCCACGCCCACCACGGTGATGGCCATGGCATTCCGGCGGGCGAGTTTGTAATAGCCCCATTTGTGATTCCTGCCGGGGGAGGGGAAAGTCACGGCGGTGATCAATTCATCAGAGCGCATGGCCGTCTGGCGATATCCGGTGAGGAATTTATCGAGAGCGACCGTCCTTCTCCTTTTTTCGCTGGCGAGTCTCACCTTCGCTTTGAGCGCAAGCAGGGGAGGGACGGCGTCGGCCGCGGGCCCCCCGTCTATGATGTTGCCGGCCACAGTGGCGCGGTTTCGGATGATCGGCCCAGCGAATTTCTCCGACATCGCGGCCAGAATGGGCGCTTCTTTAAGGATAATCTTGTTGATCAGCAAATCGGTCATCGTCGCCAGTGCGCCCAGCTTCACCTCGCCCTTCGCCGAGGAAATCCCCTGCAGCGCGGAGACTCTCATGAGGTCGATGACGACTTTCGCCGGGCCGTCGTGCTGATGCCTGAGGTCGGGCAGGAAATTGGTGCCTCCGGCGATGTACTTTGTGTTTCTACCTTTTGCCGCCTTTAAGGTCGCCGATATGGTCGTCGGCACCACGAATTCAAAACCACGCATAGACGGAATCTCTCCTCAATCATCTGAAATAGAATATAACCACACCTGTCATGAAAACTGAAAACGATGCCGAATCATACCCGACAGAAGGGGATCAAGGAAAACGCTCGGAGTGATGTGTCAGCCAGCATCCCCTGGTGAACTGGCCGGACAAGTAGTTCTCACTCTCATACGGGCGGCGTTACCCTATCAACTGCCACTCTTCCTAGTCAAGCGAAACAGCCCTTGCGGGCCAATTTGCGCAAAGCGTAAGATTCGCTGTAAAAGTAGCATTCTTCGAGGTTTGAAGGTAGCCCGAATGAACGAGACGAGCGAAGCCATGAAGAGCGCAAGCGCGAAACCCCTGCGGCTCGCCCTGGCGAATTTGGGGTGTAAGCTCAATCACGCCGAGGGCGAAGCCATGAAGCATCTCTCCGCCGGGGCCGGGTTCGAACTCGTTCCGTTTGACGCCGAGGCGGACGTCTACGTCGTCAACAGTTGTACGGTCACGGCGGAAGCCGACCGCGAGGGCAGGCGCCTGGCGCGTAGGGCCCGGCGGATGGGCGGCGCGAACGCCCGGGTCGTCATCGCGGGATGCTCCGCCCAGGCGAATACGGAGAAAATGCTGATTCCCGAAGCGGACCTCCTGCTCGGGAACAGGGAAAAACTAAGGCTCCCGGATGAATTGGCAAAACCGTTTCTACGAGACGAAATGCCCGAGGTCCGGGTCTCTTCCATAGAGGAGAGCCTCGAGGTGGAGAGCGTCGTCCTGCCGCAATTCGGGAGCCGGACGAGGGCGTACCTCAAGGTGCAGGATGGATGCAATTTTTCCTGCTCTTTTTGCGCGACGACCATCGCGCGTGGGGCGAGCCGCTCTCTGGATGTGGCCTCATGCGTGGAGCACGCCGACACTCTCCTTGCGGGCGGGCACGAGGAATTGGTGCTCACCGGAGTACACCTCGGCGCATACGGCAGGGACACGAAGCCGCGCAGCACATTGAGCCGCCTGGTGAGCCGACTGCTGGAAATGCAAAAATTTTTCCGTCTCAGGCTCTCCTCCGTGGAGCCGGGTGAATTTACGCGCGAACTCATCCGCGTCGTGGCGGAGAGGGCGTATGGCTCCGGCGTATCGAGCGAGGGGAGTTATGTATGCCGGCATTTCCACATACCCGTCCAAAGCGGGGACGATGAAACTCTTGAGGCTATGAAACGGAACTATACCGCCGCCCGGTGCGCGAGCCGTTTTGAGGAGATCGCCCGGAAAATAGACGGGGCGTGTCTCGGCGGAGATTTTATCGTCGGGTTTCCCGGCGAGAGCGCGGAGGCGTTCGAGCGGACCATGGAGTGGGTGCGGGAATCTCCTCTGGCGTATTTGCACGTGTTTCCGTATTCGCCGCGCGAGGGGACGGCGGCCATCCAGATGCCGGGGAGAATCCCCAGGGCCGAGCAAAAAAAACGCGCACGCGCCCTCCAGGAATTGGGGCGAAGAAAGTGGGCGTCGTTCGTCTCCTCACAAACGGGGAGGGAGGCGGATGTGTTGTTCGAAAGCAGGCGGGGAGAAGATGGTTTGCTCACCGGTTTGTCGGATAATTACATTCGCGTGCTGGTCTCCGGCCCCGATGAGTGGATAGGACGCACGGGCCGGGTGCGCCTGGCGTCTTTGCCCGATAAAAGTCAATTTTCTCACATCGCCGCAAGGTCGGACGCCTTATGGGGAGAGTTTGCGTCATGACGGACGATCAATCGCGCCCGAATCCTTTTCACGAGGGTGCTCCTGATTTCGAAGAGGAAAGCGGCTCGCGGCCGATCATCACCCTCCTCACGGATTTCGGGAACGATGAGCACTATACGGGGGTGATGAAGGGCGTCGTCCTCGCGGTAAACCCGCTGGCCCATATCGTGGACATCACGCACTCCGTAGCGCCTTATGACGTCAGGGGCGCGTCGCTGATTCTGGGCTCGTCGGCGCATTATTTTCCGCGCGGCGCGATTCATGTGGCGGTCGTGGACCCCGGCGTGGGAAGTAGCCGCAGGGGACTGATCGCCGCTACGGAAAACTATTATTTCGTGGGGCCGGACAACGGCCTTTTTTCATGCGTGTATGACGACCCGCTCTACATGTGGACGAGAGAACTCGAAGAAGATGCTTTTTTCCTGAACGAAGTGAGTTCCACCTTTCACGGCAGAGATATTTTCGCGCCCGTAGCGGGCCACCTTTCCTACGGGGTTCCTCCCGAGGAATTCGGCTCCATCATCACCGACCCGGTACGCTTCGATTTTCCCGCGGTGAAATTCGAGGATGCCGACACCATCACCGGCGAGGTCATCTACGTCGATCATTACGGGAACCTGGTGACGAACATCGACACCACGATTTTCTGGCGGTTCGAATACGGCGAGGACGATTCCGCGCACTTGCCGGTAATAGAAATCGGCGGCCAGGTGATCAACGGAGTGAGCGAATACTACCAGGCGGTGAAGGCGGGCGATCTCGGGGCGCAGTTCAACAGTTGGACGCGGCTCGAGATATTCGTGCCCGAAGGAAACGCCGCGCAATTTCTGGGCGCGGGCATCGGCGAGAAGGTGAAGGTGCACATGGCGCACATGACGATATAGCTTTTTTGTTAATCATTGGGTTCGAGACTATGGCGATGGAACGAGAGGAGAGAGAAGACAATGGATAACGCCCCTATACGATTCACGGTATACAGCGATTTTTTGTGACCCTGGTGCTTTAACTCGGCCGTGCGCCTGAAGAAGGTAAAAGAGGAATATGGTGATAAAGTAGATATCCAGTACCGGGTTTTCATGCTGAGGCCAGAGCCGGACCCCACGGCGGTGTTCAACGATTACCGCAGAAACCACTGGACGAACGCGAACTCACAGCCCGATTCCGGCGATTTCACCTTGTGGGAGAGCGAGGCGGAATTTCCGAACTGCTCGATGCCTTCTGCGGAAGCCGGGCTGGCTGCGAGATTTCAGGGGCCTGAAGAATGGGAGAAATTCCACGACAATCTTCTGGCCGCTTTCTTCACGGAAAACAGAAACATCTCGGACCCCGACGTGGTGAGTGACGTGGCGGAGGAAAGCGGCCTGGACATGGACAGGTTCCGCGACGCTATTGAAAACGGGGGTTTGAGGGAAAAGGCCGTCAAAGAGTACATGGAAGCCACGAACCTGGGGATAACGGGCATCCCCTCCGTCGTCGTGAACGATCGCGCGGTTATGGTCGGCGCGGTGCTGGCCGAACAATACAGATACGTCATCGACAGCATCCTTGAGACCGGTGAATTGCCTGGCCGCGCACCCGGCGAGTTGCCGGTCGCGGACTAAAAACTGCGACCATAAGCGCGCGGAGAAACGAGGAGTCTTTCTTCTGAATCTTGCCGACCTGAAAGGTTGCATAACCGACGTGCCGGGTTTTTATCTGGGCCACGCGCACGATGAAGAGGCCAAAACGGGCGTCTCCGTGGTGCTTTGCCCTCCCGGAACCGTCGGGGGGTGTGAGTTGCGCGGCACGGCGACGGCCACGCGCGGCATGGATGCCCTTCGCTCCGAACACCTCGTAGGTGGTGTGGATGCCATTCTTCTGACGGGAGGCAGCGCATTCGGTCTCGCATCGGCCGATGGCGTCATGTCTTTTTTGGAAGAAAAGGGCAGGGGGTTTCCCACAGGACGATTCAACGTACCCACGGTCGCCGGCGGCGTTTTGTTCGATTTGCATTTCGGTGACGGCCGGGTTCGTCCGGACGCCGCCATGGGGCGCGCCGCCTGTGAGGCGGCATCGAACGCCGAAGGTCCCCAGGGCAGCGTGGGCGCGGGCGCGGGCGCTACGGTCGGAAAACTCTTCGGGCAAGAGCGCGCCATGAAAGGAGGCGTCGGGACGGCGAGTATGGAGTTGCCGGGGGGTGGCGTCGTCGGCGTGATTGCCGCGGTGAACGCCTTTGGCGGCATCTATGACCCTGAGACGGGAAATCCCCTCGCAGGGCCGAGGGTGATGCCTCCTGAGCAAGGAATCGTGAATACGGAAGAATATCTCAGAACCCACGGAAGACCCTTCGAGGGATTCTCCAGCGCCTCGGAAAACACGACGCTGGTGGCCGTGGCGACGGATGCCCGACTGACGAAAACGGAAACGCATAAACTCGCCCAGTTGGCCGCGAACGGGCTCATCCGCACGGTCCGCCCTTCCTATACGACGGTGGATGGAGACATGGTGTTCGCCTTGTCTTGCGGGGAGCGAGAGGTGGCTCTCGACGTCGTAGGTGTTGCCGCCATGACGGCCGTCGGCCATGCGATATGCCGCGCGGTGATGGAGGCCGACGGCGGAGGCATCCTCCCCGCCTGGCGCGATCTTCCCGCATCGTAATGACCTCTGATGCCCAAAAACCGGCTTGGAGATTCGGCGATTATTTTGATCTAAGCGTCATCGGCTTGACCCACGGGCTGAGCGATGGGTTCAGCAACATGCTGGTTCCCGTTCTCGCGCTCATCGTCATGGATCTCGAACTCTCGCCCTTCGAAGTGGGAGTCCTGCTCAGCACTTTCAGTCTCGGGCAGATGATCTTCCAATACCCCCTTTCCATACTGGCGGATTATACGGGCGCCAGAAAACGAATCCTCCTGTTGGGTATGGGCGTTTCCGCTGCGTCTTTCATCGCCATGATGTGGGTGAGCCGGTTCTTGCCGATGTGCGCCCTGGCGTTTCTGGCGGGCGCGGGAAATTCCGTCTACCACCCGTGCGGAACGGCGCTGGCGGCGAATCGCTTCGAGCGTGACCGCGCATTCGCCATTTCTTGGCACAGCCTGGGCGGCAACCTCGGAACCAGCATCCTCCCGCTGGCCCAGGCGGCGCTGGCGGCGGTAGCCGGATGGCGCGCGGCCATCGGCGCTTGCGCGGCTCCCGCCATTGCGCTCCTCCCTCTGGTGAACGCCCGGTTCAGCGAAGGGAAAAATACCTCCATCCGCGAAGCGGGAAAAACGGCGGACCTGAAAGTCTTCTCCATCATCAAGCGGGTCGTCGAGAACAGAAATACGGTGTGGCTGGCGGCGACCTACACCTTCCGGAGCATGTGCACCAAGGGAATGATTGGTTTTCTGCCCCTGCTGGCGACCTCGAAGCTGGGGATGAACACGGCGCAAATCGGCGTGGCCGTATCGCTTCATTTCGGGTTCGGCATGTTGGCCAAACCATTGATGGGGATCTTGTATAACCGCTGGGGGGCGCGGGCCGCCCTCTTCTGGCCCATGACGTTGCTGGGAGTCTTCGTTTTCGCCCTGCCGTTCATGCAGTGGGAAACGGGTTTTTATATTCTATCCGCATTGACGGGCGTCGTCGGGTTCGTGAGCCCGATTATCCTCACCGCGGCGGCTGATTTTTCGGAGAGAGCCATTCTGACTTCATCCGTCGGTTTCATTTACACTTGCCACGGCTTGAGTTTTCTCGCCCCTTTGTTGGGCGGGTGGCTCGCCGGGCAGGTGAATCTGGATGCGAGCTATTTTTGTTTTGCGATCATGAGTTGGCTGGCCGTTTCGACATCGGCGCAGTTGAGAGGCAAAAAAACAGAAACACGATAACCCGGAGAAGGAGTTGAAATGACGCGAGAGTATTTCAAGGGCACCTGGCAGGAGGATCGCTCGTTTTCACCTGCGGTGAAGACGAGAGGAGGCGAGCAGATATGGCTGGCCGGCGTAGGGGTTTGGCGCGATGATGAGGGGAACGTGCTGGCGGAAGATTTCGACGCGCAAGTGCATGCCACGTTTCGCCAGATGGAGCGCACCCTGAAGCGGGCGGGCGGGAAACTTCAGGATATCGTGACGATGACGGTGTTCACTCTCGACGTGCGGCACGGGGATCGGTTCGTCGAGCTTAGAAAGCAGTATTTCCCGGATGGATATCCCGGCAGCGCCTTGATCACGGTGGCGGGTTTCGCCAAACCGGAAATGATGGTCGAAATACAGGCCATTGCCGTCGTGGGCGAGGAATAGGGAAGGTGCAGCGGGAGGGGAACCCCATATTTGCCGCCTTCGGTAAAGGATGCTAATCTCCCACAACTATTTTATCGGCTCTGGATGGGGTGCGAGCGCCGCCTTTTTTTATGATACGTCCGGCTTGTGTCCCGCATCGGTACGGCGAATCATCACTGCATCCGAACGAAAAATATAAAGCCGCTTTTTTTCGATAGGAATCCCCGTATTCATGTCCTCATCCGATAACGGCACGAATCCAACGCTGCGCCTTCAGGGCGTCGGTAAATGGTTCGGCTCCCTCCACGTGCTCGATGAAATCGACATCGACGTCAAGACACAGGAAATCCTGACGATTCTGGGTCCCAGCGGGTGCGGGAAGACGACGCTTCTGCGGATCGTGAACGGACTCATTCTCTGCGAGAGGGGAGAGGTTTCCTTCAAGGGAGAGGTGGTCACCGGTCCGAGGCCGGAGATGGCCATGGTTTTTCAGAACTTTGGGCTTTTCCCCTGGAAGCGTCTGGATCAGAACATCGGCTACGCGCTGCGGATACAGGGCAAGGAGAAGGGCGAAATCGACAGCCTCGTGAGCCACTACACGGAGTTGGTGGGTCTGGGCGGTTTTGAGGGAAACTACCCCTCGCAATTATCGGGGGGTATGCAGCAAAGAGCGGGCCTGGCGAGGGCGCTCGCCGCACAGCCCGACGTTTTGCTGATGGATGAGCCTTTCGGCGCGCTCGATGCGCTTACTCGCGAAACCTTGCAGGAAGAATTGCTGCGCATCAACGAGGTGGAACCCAAGGCGATGATATTCATCACCCACAGCATAGATGAGGCGCTTCTGCTCGGGGACCGCGTTCTGGTGATGACGCCCAGACCGGGGAGAATACGCTTTCAGTTCGAAACCGGCTTCGGCCGCGGCAGGAATATGGAAGAACTCCGGGGCGGCAAGCGCTTTCAGGCGCTGCGCCATTATTTGTGGGAAGCCATGCGCAACCCGGAGGAGGAGCCGGAACCCATTCCCGAACTTGTCGCTGAATAGGAGGCATCAGTCCTTTGGCTACCGACGCCCCTGCGGCAACAGGCGTATCGACGGCAGAAAAAGCAACCTGGGAGCGCATCAAGGAACCCGCCGTATACGTGCGCTTGATATCGCTGGTGGTCGTCATCGGCGGGTGGGAGTTGATGGGGCTGACCGGCAACATCGATCCGGTCACCTTCAGCTACCCGAGCGCCATATCCGTCGCGTTCTGGGAACTGATTGAAAGCGGGAAGATGACGGCCGCCGCATACGAGAGTTCGCAAATCCTGGTGGCGGGTCTGCTCATCGCGATCCCCCTGGGAATCGTGCTGGGGGTTCTCATGGGACGCTTCCAGATTTTCGAGTACGCCGTGGACACTTACGTGTTCGCGCTCTACGCCACGCCCGTGGTCGCACTCGCGTTTCCGATAGCCATGGTACTGGGCGTGGATTTCGTCGGCAAGACGACCATCGTCGTCTTTTTCGCCATCATGCCGGTCATCGTGAACGTCTATCACGGCGTGCGGAACGTGGACGTTTCGCTCCTCGAGGTGACGCGCTCTTTCTGCTCCACGGAGAGCCAGAGGTGGCGAGACCTGATTTTCCCGAGCGTGGTCCCTTATCTCGTCGCGGGTCTGGGTCTCGCGTGCGGACGCGCCCTGGTGGGCATGGTCGTCGCGGAGTTCCTGATGAGCATTTCGGGACTCGGCGCGCTGAGCCAGGACTACATCGGGGACCTGGAACTGGACAAGGGCCTGGCGCCTGTTGTCTTGTTGATGATAGTCGGTATAGCTTTAACGAAAGTGGTGAGCATCTGCGAGACGAAGTTTTCATCCTGGAGGGTTCGGCAAGAGTCCTGATTGAGTGGGCGTCTTGTCGAGACATGAATTTTCTATCTTTACTAAGGAGTTTGAAATGAAAAAGATGTGGATGGTGTTGGTCGCGGCGTTTGTTCTCGCCGGAACGATGTGGAGCGCGCCGGCGCAGTCCGCGGCCGCCGACAAGATAGTGCTCGGTATGCCCGTGCGGCCGCCGGTGATGGTGCACCTGCCGGTCTTTTATGCGCTCGACAACGATATTTTCAAAAAACACGGCCTCGATGTTGAAATCAAATTCTTCCGGGGCGGCGTCGCCACGCACCGGGCGATAACGAGCAAGAAAAGCGGCCTCGACGCCGCATGGGTGCCGGCCCCGATTGCGATGGTGGGCATCACCAAGGGCAGCGGCATGAAGTTCTTCCACTCCATGGCCTACCTGAACGAAGCGCAAATGGCCGGGAACGACCAGGTCAAGAAGCCGTCCGACCTCAAAGGCCGCACCATCGGCATCGAGGGGCGCGGCGGATACAGCCACCTGGGCGCACTCGCCGTGTTGTCGACCGCAGGCCTGGCCGACAAGGACGTGAAATACATCAAGACCCCGCCGCCAGCGCGTGTTCCGTTTCTCTTGAAGGGGAAAGCCGACGCCGTGGTCATTCACGTCGAGCAGGTTCTCGTCGTCAAGAAGAGAAAGCCCAGCTTCAACAAGCTGATGGACTTGTGGAAAGCCATGCCGAACTTCTTCTACGGAGCGTTCATCGCGCCATCTTCCAAGATCAACGCGAACAAAGACGCCTACGTGCGCTTCGCCATGGCGATGATGCAGTCCAACCGCTCCATCTACAAGAACAAGGCGGGCTATCTTAAATCGGCGAACAAATGGGTGCGCCCCGTCTATAGGAAAAACCCCGAAATCATGTCGAAAACGTATGACATCTTCGTAGCGGAGAAAATCTGGGGCGTGAACAACGGCATCCCCAAGGCCTCGGTTTCCTTCACGGCGGACTACATGAAGCGCCTCGGAAAAATCAAGGGCAAGGTGCCGGCGTATGAAGACATCGTCGACACCAGCGTGACGAAGGCGGCGCTCGCCAAGGCCGGCAAGATTTAGAACATCTCAACGCGCAGGAACATGGGGCCGTCGCGCTCTTAGGGTGCGGCGGCCCTGCTTGTTTTATGCCGAGAAGGGAGTAGTAATGTGAAGATTGTTCTGTATTCCGACATCCATGCCCAGCTTGCGCCTCTGGATGCCGCGCAGGAGGCCGTGGCGAAGGAAAACGAGAACGGCTGGCTCCCTCACGGCGGGCGAATTGCCAAGATGGTGCGGACCGGAGAATTCTGGAACCCGGCCCACATGCCCCACTAATCGCGCCATGCCCGTCTATGTGCATGGCGATAAGCCTCGGGCGTGGGAGGAGCAGGTAAAATCCTTCGTCAGAAAACGCTATTCCCATCTGGCGGAGGCGGATGCGTTTCCCGAAGGGGGTGCGGACAGGGCGCGAGGGGCGGGCTATCCTCCTGGCTTCATCGCAGGCCTTCCCGAGCGCGTTTCGTCCTCTTACTGTGGTTGCGGGTATCTGCTGGATGGAGTCGATTGGACGGGTGTACGGATGGCCGTCGAACTCGGATGCGGCGCGGGTCTCGATGCGCGTCTCGCGAGTGAGCGACTGGGGGAGGGCGCAAGGATGGTTGCAATGGATTTCGCGCCTCAAATGCTTCGCCGCGCGCGTGAGGCGTTTGCGGACGTCCATGAAGGCGCACGTCCCCATTTGTTGGCGGGCGACATGGAGAATATCCCCCTCGCGGATGGAGTCGCCGATATCGTCCTGGCCAACGCCTCGTTCAATCTCACCGTGAACAAGGAAAAAGCGCTGGAAGAAGCGCACCGGATATTGAAGCCGGGTGGCCGTCTCGTGGCCCGCGAGTTGATACGCGAAGGCGAATTGCCCGATGAGATCACCCAGGACCCCCAGGCATGGAACGCCTCGCTCGGTGGCGTTTGCGAACAAGGAGAATGGGAGTCTCTGCTGATGGCCGCTGGTTTTCATGAAGTGAAAATTTCAGACCACACTCCTTTTCGTCCCGTGGTTTCTGTTCGGGTCCATGCCCGAAAAGCAGTCGAAGGAGAAGAAAATTGAGTGACTCCTCAGCCGATGCGCTTACACAAGAGGCGCTCTCGAACTGGTATGTTCGCCTCCTGGCGAATGGCATTTCATACATGGACGCCTCGGAAGTCATTCCCCAGGTGCGTTCCTGGCACGAATGGTGCCGTCTTTGGATGGAGCGCGCAGCGGTTCGCGAGCGCGAAGCCCGGGAGATGGAAAAGGCGGGCAGGAGAATGAGCGCGGCCGAAGCCTACGTAAGAGCCTCCCTTGCGTATCATTTCGCCCAGTTCGTCTATCATGAGGATTTGGAACTCAAGGCGGAGGCGCAAAAGAGGAAGGTAGCGGCCTATCTCCTCGCGTCGCCGTATCTGGACCCACCCGCCGAGCGCGTGGAGATTCCTTATCCCGCTTCTACCGGAAGAATCTTGCCGGGCATTTTGCGAATACCCGACCAGGCCAAGAAAAATGGCGGCTCCCCGTGCGTCGTCCTGGTCTCGGGCCTCGATTCCACAAAAGAGGAGTTCCATACGCTCGAAGAGGTTCTCCACAAGCGGGGAATGGCGACTTTCGCCTTCGATGGCCCCGCCCAGGGAGAAAACGCCGACATGCAGATGCGTCCCGATTTCGAAAACGTGGTCTCCGTGGTCATGGATCATCTGAGCGCCGATACCCGGCTGGATTCATCCCGCATCGGGGTCCTGGGGGTGAGCCTGGGCGGTTACTACGCACCCCGCAGTCTGGCCCTGGAACCTCGCCTGAAAGCCGGGGTCGGCGTATGCGGGCCATACGACATGGTGGAGATATGGGAGGGCTTGCCCACACTGACCCGCCAGGGAGTCTGCGTCTCCTTTCAAACGGAGAACGAGGAACAAGCCGCCCTCAAATCGCAAGAGATTTCCATGCGCGGGCTTCTGAGCGGTCTGGAGCGTCCCTTGCTGATCATTCATGGCGCACGAGACAGGCTGTGCCCCGTGGAGCAGGCCCACAAGATAGTCGGGGAGGCAGGCGGTGCCGCCGAACTCGTCGTTTATCCGGAAGGCGTGCACGTGTGCAACAATGTTCCCTTCTTATGGCGGCCCCTCGCGGCGGATTGGCTCGCGGCGAGGCTCGAAACGGACGATTGAGAGGGGTGAGGAGGAATTGCCGATCGCTCCTTGACTCCTGATCGCAGTTGGGTAAACTTCTTCGTTGCCGTTTGCGGGAATAGCTCAGTGGTAGAGCACAACGTTGCCAACGTTGGGGTCGCGGGTTCAAATCCCGTTTCCCGCTCCAAATATCCATTACAAGGCGGGGGACGCGCACAGGCGTTCCCTGCTATTTCATGGGCGAATAATCCACGGGATACCAGATTTCCGAAATTTCACTCCGCAGGTAGGGTTTGTAACCACTCTCCCAGCCGGGGAGATTTTCGGCTTCTCTCTGCACTTCGGTCCAGTGGTTGAGGTCTTTGTAGGGCCAGATGTGTAAAAACTCGTTCAGAATGCCGGACTCGAACTCTCCCGCCGGGTTGGCGAACGCCGCCGCCAGTGGCGAGAGGCGTTCCCTTTCGGGTAAATTTTTCTCCCACGCCGCACCAATTGCCCGCATTTTACCCGTGAACATCACGTCACTTCTGATTTCATACACGCTCCCCATTGCTCCCGCCCGCGGCTTTGGGAGAAAAGGCGCCGGCCGCATGATTCTCGTTTGCTGGTAGATAATTTTGTCCACCTTGAGAGGTGGCCACCACGGCTGGGCAAGGGCTTCGGCGCGCGCCGCCTCCCGATGGGCGGAATTTTCGTATTCCCATATGTGGAGAATTCTGTTCAGCCCCCCGATGGCGGAGACGAAAAAACCGACCAGAGGGGATATAGCGGTTCTTCTCTCGATTATCCTGCCGAAATCCTCCACTGCTTCGGGGGCGTCGCCGGCGGTGAAGGTGTAGGCGCGAACTTCATAAATCATAGACGAGAAATTCCTCATTCAGAATGCGGAGGCTGCAGAAACTCTGCCGGGCGCAATGGTTATCAGAAACGAACATTGAATCCATAGACCGGAAAATATAAGGAAACAATATACTTGACGCGCGTCATTCCGTGAAGCATGTTGTATTGGAACAAACAAGCCTGATTTGGGTCGCAAGATTCCAATTTGACGAAGCGCTTGCGGTCTTCAAGGACGTGCAACATGAATGCGGATTGAAACCGCCAAAGCTCAGAGGAAAACCCTGGTGACGGACGATACTCCGCGCCGGCTATACCGATTCAACAACTACATGCGCGCTTTTTCTCTGCTGCGCGAGGCCATCGAAATGATGGATGAAAAAGAACCGAGCCAGCTTGAAAAAGAAGGGATCATCCAGCGCTTCGAATACACTACCGAACTCGCCTGGTAGGTCATGAAGGACTATCTTGAGAGTGAAAATTTTGTCTTTGAATACATCACTCCCAGAGCCGTCATACGAAAGGCCTTTGAAGCGAATTAACTGGAGGATGGGCAGACGTGGATGGATGTCCCGGATGCGCGCAACAAAATGTCCCACACCTATGATTTGAAAAGGTTCGAGGCCGTTATCGAAGACATCAGAAAACACTACCTCCGAGCATTCGACGCGCTCCATATCATATTTCTCGAAAAAAGCATGGAACAGCCATGAATCACGGACTCTCGAACCGCCATCTCACGATTCTGAAACAGATTCTCTCGCCGTACGCCGAGGAGATCACCTCGGTCGAGTTGTTTGGTTCACGGGCCACGGGCGGTTATCGTCCCAATTCGGACGTCGATCTGGTATTGCGCGGTGTTCTCGAGGAAAAGCATATCGATCGTCTGTGGACCATGTTTCACGAGAGCAGCTTGCCGTTCAGCGTAGACGTGAAAAGCTATGAACTGACGACCTATCCGCCACTCAAGGCGCACATGGATAAAATCTGTAAACCTCTTTTCAGCCGGCAGGAACTCAGGGCCGTTGCCCGCAAACCCGAGGCGTCTGGCGTGTAGAAAGAGCGAGCCCCCGTCGTTTTCTCTCTGAAGTGGAGCGGGATAAATCACTGCGCCGTTTCATTCCCGAGTAATTGAAACGTACTCTTTGTCTTGGTATCCATTCTTTCCTCCTTGTGTATGATGCTTTCAATTTACACCAGCGGCGACTGAACGAGTCTTTCTTCATTCAAGCAATTTCCTGGAAAAGGAGGCGGAACATGGACAGGGCGGTATGGGCGATCATCTACGATCTGCCCGAGGAAGGGCGGGATGAATACATGGAGTGGTTTCACGGAGTCCACATTCCTGAAAAACTCTCGCGTCCGGGCTACACTTGGGCGGCGCACTACGAGGTGAAACACCCCGGCGAGCGTTTCGAGAAAATAGCGGCGCGCCTGAATCGCACCGACGATCCCGAACTCGCGTCGGGGGCGGGATTCATCGCGCTCTTCGGCGGGGAATCCACCCGTGTTTTCTACGACCCCAGCCCGGCGCAGCTAAAAGAGCGCCAAAATGAGGAAACCCGGGCTATGGTGGGAATGCGGATTCAGGCGAGGGGGCTCATCCTTTGTGAGGAATGGCGTGTGCACGGCCCGGACGCAGGAAAGAGGGAAGCCTCCGACGTAATGGCGCCCGCGATGCAGATGGGCCGCTACGAGGCGCAGGGCAACGATGAGGATCTGGAGGCGTTTTACGCCCAGGAGCGCATGGCGGGGGTTGCCGATACGCCCGGCTGCATCGGCGCGAGAAAATACCTGGTGGCGACGGGATCCCCAAAACATTCCGTGTTGTATGAGTTCACATCCTTAGAGGCGCGCGAGGAGAATTACATCGCGCTCGAGGAGACGGAGTGGACGAAGCGCGTTCACGGATATCTGGTGCATCCCCCCGGATCTCCTCTGGCCGGGAGCCGCATCTGGCCGCCCCAGGATAAGGCCGGGGCTTGAGATACCCACATTTCGAGGGCATTGCGCGTATGAGAAAAATGATGAGAAATCACCTTTGGATCTTTCTGCTCGCCTTCGGCCTGGCTGTGGTGTTTGGCGAGAACGGATATGCCGCTTCACGAATAAGGATGGGGAAGGGCAAATACGCAGGCATGGTTCTCATCCCGGCGGGACCGTTCACGATGGGGCGGAACGATGGCCCCGATGAGGAAAAACCCGCGCACCGCGTGTTTCTCTCCGCCTATTACATCGACCAAAATCTGGTGACATGGGCGGATTATCTCCCCTTCATTCAGGCGAAAGGCCCGGAGGGGCCGAAAGGGGAGATGTACCTGGATACGGACGACCCCGACGCCAAAATCATCCCCATGGGCGACGCCTGGGTCATCGAGAAGGGCTTTGAAAAGCATCCGGCGGGCGAAATGGCCTGGGACGGGGCCGTGGCCTACTGCCGCTGGAAAAAAAAGAGGCTCCCCACCGAGGCCCAGTGGGAGAAAGCGGCGCGCGGAGGCGATGGCCGCCTCTACCCGTGGGGAAACCAGAAGCCATCGGCGGAATATCTGTTTCTTGGGGATTACCGGGGCCAGACGACGATTGTCGCGAGCTATTCCAAGGGCGCGAGTCCATATGGTGTGAACGACATGGCCGGGCAGGTGTGGGAGTGGACGGCCTCGCTCGCGATAAACTATCCATACAAGCCCAAGGACGGGCGGGAGAGCTTAAGCGCGGTTGATGCGCGCGTGGTGCGGGGCGGTAATTCGGCGAGCCCGCCCGAGGGGATGACGGCCACGAACCGGGAAGTCGTCATGCCCGGCAGACAGGCGACGGGGCATGCGTACATCGGCTTTCGGTGCGCCGCCGAGGCACCTCATTCGACTTGATGGTGAAGTAAGCGCTTCCTCGACCCTCTAGTTAGCGCCTCTCTTTCTCCTCCGCAGGAAGCCCGCTCTCACCACAGCGCGCGGGTGAGGTCGCTCAGCGAGCATTTCTGCCGGCCGTCGGAGTCGAAATTCTCAAGCGCGAGCCAGCGGGCGTGGACCTCGCGGACGGCGGGCCATTCCTCTTGAGTGAGGGAGAACCAGGCGGTGTCCCGGCTGCGGCCTTTGACGATCATGTGGTTCAAGAAGATGCCCTCGTAGCGAAAACCCAGGCGCAGAGCCGCTGCGCGAGACGCCGCGTTCAAGGCGTCGCATTTCCACTCCAGCCGCCGATAGTCGAGGGTTTCAAGGACGTGGCGCATCTTGAGCGAGAGCACCTCGGTGGCCCGCACACTGCGCTGCCAGGCGCGCCCGAACCAGATGTGGCCGATCTCGGCGACGCCGACGGTAGGCCTGATTTCCATAAAACTGCCCATGCCGCCGAGGCGACCGGTCGCATTGTCTCGATAGACCACGAAAACAGGGTCCTGAGACGCCTGCCGCTCGACCAGCAGGGCGTGCATCTGCTCCTCGCTGGAGAAAGGGCCTGCACTCATGTAGTCGAATATCCGATCGGTATCTTCACCCTCGGTCGCGGCCTTGAAAATATCCGGCGTGTCGCGATCCGCCACGACCGGCTCCAGAGAGGTTCTGGGACCTGAGAGCGTGACGTCCTCGAAACCTCCCCAGCGCCCGGGCGCGACCTCAGTGTTGCCTATCGGCCTGCGGCTTGCCGAACTTGCAATTTCCTCTTCACTAGCCACGATGGCACCTTTCATATATCCTCTGATTCTACTTTACGATAATTTTATAAACATCTATAAATAAAGGGATAAAAGAAAGCAAAGGCGCATCGGTATGACTAAAGTATTACTTTAGATATCGCCTTTAATCGTCACGCTAAAATCCCTTGTTGAGAGCTAATCCAAAGAAAATCGCGAACAGGGCGAGCACCGCGTTGGCGAGGTTCACGCGCTCGAGCGTTTTGAGCAGCTTCATGCGCTCATCCGTCGTCTCGCCGATGGGGCGTCCGTTCCCGGCAGGGCCCGTTCCCCGCGTGAGTCTCAGGCCCACCGCGAAAAATTGAAAGCTGATTCCCATCATCATCAGGAAGACCGTGAGCAGCTTGAGGCCAAGCGGCACGAATAGTTTCCCGAAATCGGGGCCCATCGCCATCTTGAGGTCCGTGAGATACCACGCGCCCGTCATGATGAGCACACCCATACACATCAGGATGAAGGGATGATAAAAGCGCAGGATGGAGGTGATTTCGCCTGCGAATTCCTCAGGGGACAGCCTGCGCCTCAAGTGGCCCATGAGAAGCCAGAAGAAAACGAGCGCGCCCTCGTACAGACAGGCCGCCAGTATATGCGCATACAGAAGCCAGAAATTACTGTTCGTCATTCGTATCTTCTAGGAGGAAATGTGTTTTGTGAAAAACACCCCCCGGAGCCTGCGCCCCGGAGGGTGCTCGTGGATTAACTGGCTGCGCCTTCTTTGGGAAAAAATTTGTCGTACAGTTCAGGTCTTTGCCACTGGGTCAGCACACCGGCCTTCGCTCCGTTCTTGCCCGATGAAGTCACTTCGTCCCTTTGCTCGCGAAGATCGCGGATTCTCTCCAGATCCACGTCGACCATGAACATGCCGGCCCTCGTGCTTTCGAATACGATTTCCTCGGGCGTCGCCACCATCGCGAGGCCTCGGTGGCTCTTTTCAAAGAGGTTCTGCGTGGTGATGACGATCGCCAGGTTTTCTATCGCGCGCGACCAGATGAGGTTCCGCCAGGTGCCCCACAGCTTCTTCTTGTCCACGCCTGCGGGCAGGAAAATGATTTCCGCTCCCCTGAGCGAAAGGGCGCGCGTGACTTCCGGCATATAGACTTCGCTGCACATCGCCATGCCGACCTGGCCGTACTGGGTCTCGAAAACAGGGTATTCGTTTCCTGGGACGTACTGGAATTCCCAGATGCCGCCGCCTGTGTATATCCAGGGTCCGGGTGGATGTGTTCTACGGTAGCGGCCCGAGGGACCGCCGGCGGGGCGGGCGAGGTTCAGCAGGTTGTGCGCCGTCTTTTTCTCGTCATCCAGCGGCTCGAGTGTTCCGTATTGCACATAAACGCCGCAGCGCTTGCCCACTTCTTCCATCGCCCCGGTCGGGTCGAACGTAGCCGGCATGCGCCAGGGACCCGGATACGATTCCGGGAAAGCGACGAAATCGGCCCCCTGCGCGGCGGCGTCTTCCACGTAGCGGACGGCGTCGGCCACGTTTTTCTCATCTTCGGGCGGGGGATATCCCATCGGTTGCACAAGCGCCAGCCTGAAATTATCGGTACTCAACTCGGCCCCTCCTTACATGAAAGGATATTCGGGATTATTTGTCCACGAAGAGCGTTCCGTCCGCTGCCCAGGAATCCGTCTCGATGTCCTGAAATATGACTGTGATGACGTTTTTGGGGGCGCCTGAGTGCTTGTGAACCGACTCGGTAATCTCATCCGCCATCGCGCTTTTCTGCTCTCTGGACCTTCCTGACAACAGGCTTACTTGAACAACGGGCATCGGAATACCTCCTTTTGAATGGGAGTGGATCTCTCAGGTATGAACTCCTAGATTTTGGGGCCGGCCGCCGCGACGTCCGGCGTCACCCGGTCCGCGAACTGCTCGAAATTCTCCCGGAACGCTCCGGCGAGCTCGCGTATTTTCTGGTCGTATTTTTCAGAACTTTTCCAAAGCTTCCTGGGCACCATGAATTCCTCCGGCACGTCGGGACAACTGGTCGGAACATGGAGATCGAATATCGGCACGTCCTGGGTGGGAACCTTGGCGAGTTCGCCGCTCATGGCGGCCGTCAGGAGCGCGCGCGTATGATACAGGGGCATTCTGTCGACCTCGCCGGCGGCTCCGCCGATCCATCCCGTGTTGACGAGCCAGACTTGCGCACCGTGCTTCTTGAGCCTGTCCCTGAGCATTTCGCCGTATTCGGCCGGAGGCAGGGCCAGGAAGGGCGCCCCGAAACAACTGCTGAACGTGGCCATCGGCTCATCGACGCCCGCCTCGGTGCCCGCCACTTTCGCCGTATATCCCGAGAGAAAGTGGTAGGCGGCCTGCTCGGGCGTGAGCTTGCTGATGGGGGGCAAAACGCCGAATGCGTCGCAAGTGAGGAAAAATATGTTTTTGGGATGTCCGCCCATTCCCGAGAGTACGCAATTGTCAATAAAGTGCGTAGGGTAGGTGGCGCGCGTATTTTCCGTTATCGACATGTCGTCATAATCGATCTCCCGCGTGTCGTGGTCGACGATGACGTTTTCGAGAACGGAGCCGAAGCGGATCGCATCCCAAATCTGGGGCTCTTCCTCTCTCGTCAGATTAATGGTTTTCGCATAACATCCGCCTTCGAAATTGAAGATGCCCGAATCCGACCACCCGTGCTCGTCATCGCCGATGAGTTTCCGGTTCTGATCGGCGGAGAGCGTGGTCTTGCCCGTGCCGGAGAGGCCGAAGAAAAGAGCGGTGTCCCCGTCGTGCCCCATGTTCGCCGAGCAGTGCATCGGGAAAACGCCCTGTTGCGGAAGCAGGTAGTTCATGATGAAAAAAGCGGATTTCTTCATTTCCCCGGCATATTCCGAGCCGCCGATGAGCGCCATATTTTTTTCGAAATTCACGAGCGTGAAATTATTTTGCCTGAGTCCCTCGGCCGGGCCCGCTCCCAGGAACCTGCCCATATCGATCACCGTGAAGGGGTTTTCGTGATTTTCCAGTTCACCGGGTTTGGGGCGAACGAGCAGGGTTTGGCAGAACATCGAGTGCCACGCCTGTTCGGAAATAACGCGCACGGGGAGCTTGTAGCGCGGGTCGTTTCCCACGAAACCGTCGAAGATGAAAAGATCGCGCTTTTGGACATAGCCGGCTATTTTCTGAAAAATGTTGTCCCAGTTTTCAGTGGATATTTTCTGGTTGATCGGTCCCCACCAGATTTTCTGGTTGGAAGGGTCCTGGTCCACCGTGAACTTGTCCTTTGGCGAACGGCCCGAGAAGTTGCCCGTATGCACCACGAGTGCGCCGTTGTCAGCGAGAAATCCTTCGCCCCGGGCGACCGCCATTTCGTTCAACTCTGCGATGGGAAGATTCCGGTAAACTGTTCCGATATTCTTGAGACCTAGTTTGTCGAGACCAAACGTTTTTTCCGTTCCTATGTTCGCACGTGAGGAGGTTGGTTTTCCTCCTTCCTCGGCTTGTGCCATGTGCTACTTCCTCCCGGGAGTCGGAGTTTCTAAAACTATAGAATATCTCGCATACAGAACCTACGCATGAATTTCCTGCGAATTCTTATAAATCCGCAAAAAGAAGGCCGCAATATGCCTTGCAGAATGAAAGAAGTCAAAAGCGCCCAGAGGTAGTATCTCGCCTCATCCGCCGCGTCATTTTGAGGGAATGTCGAGTTGCCCGCACTCATTGGATGGTTACATTTTCCTTTCGGTAAAAGGGCAAACTCTCGACCGTTGCTTGCGCATCGGCTCCTTTGCAATCCACCCGCACAGCGGTGCCCGGTTCCATCTGGGCGCGGGGCAGATAGGAAAAAGCCAAAATCCCTTCAAGCGTCGGGCAAAATGCCGAGCGGGTGATCGCGCCGATGTTTTTCGTATCGAAATAAACGTCCGCCCCCGGCTCGGGCGCGATTTCTCCATTGATTCTAAGGCCCACAAGGCCACGGTTCACCTGACCCAGATACTTGATCTTGGCGATTACTTCCTGGCCGATGTAGCAGCCCTTTTCAAAATCGATAGCTTTTTCCTCAAGCCCCGCCTGCATGGGATTGACCGCAGAAGTCATGTCTTTCCCGAACAGCGGCACCCCGGCCTCCATGGTGAGCGATTCAAGAGCGGCAAGACCCGCCGGCTTCGCTCCCGCACTTGATAATGATCGCCAGAGCGATTCCGCCTCCCCGCGAGGCCCCATGAGCAGATAGCCGTCTTCTCCGCTCCAGAATTCACGCGCTATCATCATGTTGCCCCACGTCGTGTGCCCATGTTCTTCGAATGAAAGCGCACCCATGCCGGCTTTTTCGATGATTTCCCGGGAGTCGGGGCCAAAAAGCCCGAGACAGAATGAATTTTCCGTCTCATTCGTTACTTCCACCTGATCCATGATGATGAATCTGTCGATTTCCTCGGCAAGAACATGCGCCATTCCCGGAGCCACGGAGGCGACGACAAAAGTTTCGCCTTTGTACATATACAGATCGGAGATAAACTTCCCCTGGCGCGTGAGGAAGGTATTGTATGCGCCTTCTCCGGGCGTGAGTTCCTTTACCCGGTTCGAAAGCATGCGGTGTAGGAATTCCTCCGTGTCCTGGCCGCTGAAGCGGAGTTGACCCCTGTGGGAGAGATCGACCACGATGGCGCTTTCCCGGCATGCGAGGTGCTCGGATATCTCGTCTCCGAACGTCGCGGGGATTCGCCATTCGGCTTCTACTATGAACCGGGCGTTAGCCGCCTGATGCAAGTCAAGCAAAGGAGTGGCTGGCATTTGTTTCCTCTCTGGCGCATTGTTTGATTCAATGCAAAAAACGATTATCCGGCAACGATTTCAGCAGGCTCTATTCTACGCTTTTAGCAAGAGTGAAGTGAAACGATCACGGGAAATGTATTTTACTCTATCCGCGCGAGGAGGCGAGGTCGAGAATGGGTGAAAAACTTGGATTCATTGGTCTGGGCAAGATGGGAACTCCTCTGACCCAAAATCTCTTGGCCGATGGCCATGAGGTATGTGGTTTCGACGTCGACGAGATGCGCATGGAACAACTCAGAGAAGCCGGTGGAACTCCCTACGCGAACGCAAGGGAGGTGGCCGAGCGAGCCGACGTCGTCTTCACCATGCTGCTCAAGCCCGAGCACATCGAAATGAACACCATCGGGCCGGAGGGAATCGCCTCCGCAGGCAAGGAGGGTCTCATTCTGATCGAGATGAGCACGATGAACCCTACGTGGTCCGCAGGGTTGGCAAGGAAGCTGGAAATGATGGGCGTGGAGATGGTCGATGCCCCCGTTTCGGGCACGGTGCCGCACGTGGAGTCGAGAACGCTGGCCTATATGGTGGGCGGGAAAAAGGAAATTTTCGATCGGGTCAGGCCGATCATCGAACCTTTGGGCAAGAGCGTCCTCCACACCGGACCCAACGGCACGGGCTGTTCCATGAAACTGGTGACCAACCTGATAACGAACGCCGGCGTCGCAGTGCTGGCCGAAGGCTTGCTCCTGGGCGAGCGCTCGGGTCTGTCTCACGATACGATTATGTCTTGTCTTCGCTCGGGAGCGGTAGCGGGTGCTCTTCTGGAGATCAAAGGGGAGAAGATCCTCGCGCGCGATTTCACGCCCCATGGTTCCATTGGAATATACGTGAAAGATCTCGGCCTTTGCGTTGACCTCGCCAAAGAAAAAGGATTTGATGCGTTTATGACGCAAACCGGACTCGATATGTTCCGACGTGCCGAAAACGCAGGTTGGAGAGAGGATGACTGCGCGCGCGTGGTAGAAGTCTATGAGGGGAAAGACCAATAGCATTCATCGTTGGTTTGATGGCGACTGCACAGGAGACGGACAATGGCGAAAGGCGCACCGGCTGAATCGAAAAAATTCAAACTGATAGGGCACGACCCGGATGCGGCATGGGGAGGCGGGAGTCTCGTCGAGGTGAAAAACGGATACGCCTATGTAGGCGCCGTGGGAACGGCGAGCTATGACGGCCCCGAGGGCTGGACCGTTCACGACGTATCCGACCCCAGCAAGCCGAGACGAATCGCCGAAGTGTTCGCCCCTCCCGGACTGCACAATCACAAAGTCCGCATCGTGGGGGATGATCTCCTTTACGTGAATCACGAGCGCTTAAAGACGCCGGAAGGAGAAAAGGCGAGGGCAGGGGTATGTATTTTCGACATCGGCAATCCATCCCAACCGAAAGAAGCGGGGTTTTATGATCTGCCCGGAACGGGGCCGCACAGATTCGGCGTCGACAACGAGCGCGCGCTCGCATTCTTCCCGAACCATGCCGATGGCTGGCGAAACCGGGTCATGTGGACCATGGACATCAAAGACCCCTTAAGGCCCGAAGTGCTCAACATCGCCGGTCTCCCGCAACAGGACTTGAGCCTTGATTATGAATACGAGGAGCCGGATGATTTCGAGCGCTCCTGGACGTGCCACGGGCCCGCCACCATTCGCGGGAATCGCATGTTCTGCGGCTTCTGGGGAGCGGGGATGGGTATTTTCGATTGCACGGATCTGCGCGACATCACGTGCGTGGGGAACCTCTGCTGGTCGCCGCCCTTCGTCGGGTCCACGCATACCGTCTGGCCGCTCGGGGACAGGCCGTATGTGGTGGTGACCGACGAGGCGCGCGCGCAGGAAAACTACGAGAGCAGCCAGTTCATGTGGGTGGTGGACATCCGCGAGGAGACGAACCCGATTCCCATATCCACCTACATACCCGACAGGGAAGAGAACATGAACCGGGGCGGCCGCTTCGGCGCGCACAACATCCTGGAATACACGCCTGCGGACGGCCCCTGGAAGGATATTATTTTCCTCACCTATTTCAATTCCGGCTTAAGGGCCATCGATCTGTCGGACCCCTTCCGGCCAAAAGAGATAGGACACTACATCCCCGAACTCAACTTCGGGAAAGACTACGCCCAGTCGAACGACATCGGGGTGGACGAGAACGGCCTGCTCTATCTGATCGACCGCAACGGAGCGGGGATGCACATACTGGAATACACCGGCTAAGCGGCATGAGCGGGCATCCATATCCCGCTACTCCGGGGCGGAATATCTGTGAAGAGGGAGGGTTTCGTGAACCCGGGTGATCTGCTCGTCGTCTGCGCCGCTTCTTTTCTGGCCACGTATGCCCATCTCGTGTTCGCCCTGATCGCGGACAAGATAGGCATGGTGAAACTCGACTTCGGCAAGGGTCTCTCGATGCTCCTGTTCGGGGAGGCGTATGAGGGAAACCCCCCTTATGCGCTCGGCCTCATCGCCGTTCACTTGAACGGCATCATTTTCGGCTTGATATACGCCACCGTGGCCGCCGGGTATATTTGCGGGCCGCCCGTGTTTCGCGGGCTGGTGTGGGGCGGGGCGCTTTTGATTTTCTCGCAATGCGTGTTCAATCCGCTCATCACCGGGCACGGCTTTTTCAGCCGCAAGATGCACCCCAGAGCGTGGCAGACCGCATTAATCGCCCACACCATTTACGGCGTGGTGCTGGGCTGGCTCTCTCCGGTCCTCTAAAACCAGGCGCTCGCGCGGATTTTCGATACTTTCTTCGTTTGAGCAGGATCGAGGAACGTGATCTCTATCTCCTGGCTCTTCTCGTCCTGGGCGCTTTGTTTTGCGCGGCCCAGCATTTCGCCACCTCGCCGGGCGCCGCGACCCAGGCGTCTCCTTTCGCCAGAATGTGCTGAATCAACCTCTCGAGCATTCGCATCCGGTAGTGCTGGCCGATGACCTGGGGATGGCACATGATGTTGATGTATCCACCCTCCTCGTAGGTGCCCTCGAATTCCTCGACCCATATGGAATAGACCGATTCCGCGTCGCGGATACCATGGCCGAGCGGGGGGTTGGTGCTGTGGGCGAAGAAGATAAAATCATCGAGACTCCACTTCGTGGGCAACTCCACGAGGCCGCAATCGTGGTAATAGGGCCAGTCGTCGTCCATCATGTTCGAGTGATACAAAAGCCCGTATTTTTTAAGCAGACCCATCGTGTGGACGCTCGGGTCGGCCGAGGGAGTGCGCGAGCCCAGGATTTCCCCTCCCGTATCACGCTTCAATATCTCGAGGGCGCGAACGAGCAACTCCTCTTCGCGCTCGGCGTCGCACATCTGATAGGGTTTTTCGTGAATATGGCCGTGGTGGCCGATTTCATGCCCCGCCTTCACGATGGATTCGGTCATTTTCGGCCATTTCTCCACCGTCCAGCTCGGAATGTAGAAAGCGCCGGGGAGGCTGTATTTCTTGAGGAGCTTCAGTATCCGGGGAATGCCCACCTTGGGGCCGTAGGCGCCCATGGAATTGTGAATGGGGCGATTCCCCAGCGACGGGTCCCGGCCCATCCAGACCGTCTCGCCGTCCACGTCGAAAGTCAGACACACGGCGCATCGCGCGCCATTTTCCCATTTTATCTTAGGCATCCGTTTTCTCTCATCCTTTCTTCATGAAAAGTCTTTTACTCATGAATCCGCCAGTTTCATCAATGTTCGCGTCAGAACGTCGCAACCCCTGTAGGCGTCCGCCCAATCCATATCTTCTTCTTCCGAATGGCTTTTCCCCGCGATGCAAGGGACGAAAATCATGGCCGTGGGTCCAAGGTCGGCAGCATAGCGCGCGTCATGCCCGGCGGCGCTCCACATCGAACGGTGGCTGTAGCCCGACTCCTCGCACGCGCTTCTGACGGCCTGCGCGACGCTTAAGTCGAACGCGGTGGGGGTAGAGGAGCCGACGTCCTGGATCTCGAGCCTGAGGTTTTCTTTTTCGGCTTCTCCGTGCGCGGCTTCTTTGACGAGTTCCAATCCTTTCTCCAATGTTTTCGGCTCGTTGTGCCTGAAATCGACTGAAAACGTCACCTCATCGGGAATGACGTTTATGGCGTTGGGCGATACGGAGACCTCCCCGACCGTAGCCACGAATTCGGGATGCAGTTTTGCGGGAATTTCGCGGATTGCCGAAATGGCGCGCGCCGCACCCACCAGGGCGTCGCGCCGCATGCGCATCGGCGTGGGGCCGGCATGGTCCCGCTCTCCCTTCATGGTGATGCGAAGCCACGTGAGCCCGAAAATTCCTTCCACGACCCCTATCTGCGTGCCCTCGTTCACGAGAACGGGGCCTTGTTCTATATGGAGTTCCACATACGACCCGAGAGGCCCGGGGGAGCAGGGCGTATCTCCCCGGTAGCCGATGCGCTCCAGCTCATCCAAAAACCTCGCACCTTCCGCGTCTCTCGCCTCGTATGCGGATTCGAGCGGTATCGCCCCTGCGAATACGCCGCTTCCGAGCATGGATGGCGGAAATCTGGGCCCCTCTTCGTTCGTCCAGTTCACGATTTCTATGGGGCGCTTCGTCGATATGTTCTTATCGTTCAATGTTCTTACCGCTTCCAGCCCGGCCAACACGCCCAATGAGCCATCGAACCGGCCTCCGCTGGGCACCGAGTCGAGATGGCTGCCCGCCATGGCGGGAGGGGCGTCGTCTTCCCGGCCTGCCCGCCTGGCGAACATATTGCCCATCTCGTCAATCCGCAGGTCGAGGCCGGCATCGTGCGCCCACCCGGCGAACAAATCCCTGGCTTCCCTGTCATGATCGGAAAGGGTGAGGCGATGCACGCCGCCACCTTTCGTCGCTCCGACCCCGGCCATCTCCTCCATGGTTTGGCGAAAACGATCAGTGTTTACTATCAATTCGAACCCTCTGGTTTAACCGACCCGAATATGGATGCGTTGGAAAACATTCGGCAAGCAATTCCCGGGGGAGATTTACCTTTGCCCGATCACGATTTTTTCATACACTTCTCGCACAAGATCTGTTTTTTTCTCATACATCGCCAATAACTTGGCATGGGCGCTTCCGTCCATATCATCCACAAAATTCATTCTTCGAGCCAACATTTCCATGGCCCGCTTCGTTTTGAGAAATATATTGATCGACTGGGCATTGCCTATGCGAAGTCGGTTTTCAACAAGACGCAAGAAGAGGTATCCATCATGCAATATGGTGGTATCCTCATCCGAAAGTATTCCGGCTTTATTCAGTGCCTCCAATGCGCGGTACGTATTTGGAATCCGGACTTCAGGATGCGCTCTTCCATTTTCAATCAGAAGATACTGCGTCAAAAACTCGATGTCGATGATCCCTCCGCGCCCGAGTTTGATGTCGGCGATTCCCTCGTCCTCACGAGACAACTCCGTTTCAATGCGTCTGCGCATATGGTGAACCTGTTCCGAAAATTCTTCGGGCGCCTCTCTCCCATACACGAATGCATGGACAACCTTCATGAATTCCTCGGCGAACGCCTCTGAGCCTGCCACATATCTCGATCTTGTAAGCGCTTGTCTTTCCCATGTTTCAGCTCGATTATTAAAGTAATCCATGAAAATATCGATCGGCGCCGTCAATGCGCCTTTTGCCCCTTCGGGGCGCAGGCGAAGGTCCATTTCATACGTTCGGTCGCGGGTGCCGGACGAGGAGAGACCATCGCGCAACTGCGTGGCCAACTTGATGTAAAACTCATGATTCGTGATGGCGTTGTATTCGGAATTTTTTCCGTCAACCTGCCCGTTCGTTTTCCCCGAAGCGCTGTAAACGAATATCAAATCCAAATCCGAACCATAGTTCATCTCTCCGCTTCCCAGCTTGCCGAGACCGATGATGGCGAATCGGGCTTCATCTCCCGTCTCCGCCTCAATCGGAGCGCCATATAGTTTGCGTATTCTCTCGAAGACGATCTCATGGCCGCTCTTCAGGGTGACTTCCGCAAGGTGGGAGAGGGCGGATAAAGTTTCCAGAATATCCGCCGCTCCGAGAATGCTTCTGATGCCTATCGCGAGTTCCTCGCTTTTTTTGAGGAGGTGCAGACGACTGAATTTATCTTCCATCGAGATTTGCGCACTGGTTATTTTCTCCATTTCACCGGCGAGGAATTCCTTCGAGCGCGGTTGGGAGAGCGTTTCCGTTTGAAACAGCGTTTCAAGGAGGCCCGGCTGAGAAATCAGAACCTCCGCCAGATAATTGCTCGAAGCGAATAATTTGAGAATGATTTCCAGCGATTCTTCCTGCTCGGCCATAAACCCCAGGATGGATTCGCGGCCTCCTCCTCTCACCACGAATTTGTTGAGGTGCGCAATGGCTCTATCCGGTTCCGGGAGTTCGAGTGTCTGATGGAGCAGGCGGGGGAGTAGTTCGTCGAATATGCGTTTCGCCTTGGCGCTGACGTGTTCGAGCGATGCGCCGTTCCGCAAGAGTTTGAGGTGCGTGCTTACGCCTTCGGGATCCACGAAATTGTATGAGGTGAGGTCCTCGGCGGATAATGAATCTCCCAGAGTAAGCGCCGGGGCTTGCTGTTCGGCCCCTGAGTCCGCTTCTTCATCCCCGTTTTCACTGCGAAACATGTTTTCAAATACTTTCGATACATTGTTCTGGTGATACGTCAGTTGCGCTTTCAGTTCATCGCTTCCTGCGCAATCCATCTTGCGGGCCAATACCGTCAAGCTCTTCTCATCCGCTGGAACCTCGTGTGTCTGAAGCCCGTGCGTGACTTGCACGCGATGCTCGACATCCCTGAGGAATGCGTATGCGCGAGCGAGATGGTCGCACTCATGGGTGGGCAAAAGGCCGAGCGCCTCTATGATGGAGAGGCCCTCCAATGTGCTCGGGTTCTGGAGAAGGGTTTCGCGCCCGCCGTAGATGAGTTGCAGCGCCTGGGTGATGAATTCGATCTCGCGGATGCCCCCTTCACCGAGTTTTACGTTCCGGGTCGCGGCGTCCGCACCCTTGAGATTTTTGTTGATGCGGCCCTTGATGCGGCCGATCTCCTCGAGCACGCTTATGTCCATCGTCCGTCGATACACGAAAGGACGTATCATTTCCGTAAAAGAATCGCTCAGCGCAGCGGAACCCGCGCAATGCCTGGATTTGATTAACATTTGCCGTTCCCATGTTTCTCCCCAGGATTCATAATAGACTTCACAACTTCTGAGCGAATGGGCCAATGCGCCTTGAGAGCCTTCGGGCCGCAGGCGCGTGTCTATGCGAAACACATGTCCTTCTTCGGTGTTTTTCCCCATCAGGGATATGATGCGCCTGGCCATGTGGGCGGAAAATTCATAATTGGTGATTTGTCTTTTGATTCGCCCCGTGATTGTATCCACAACGCCGGACGTCTGTCCCTCATCCGAGGAATATATGAACACCACGTCTATATCCGAACTGAAATTGAGCTCGAGCCCACCGAGTTTTCCCAGTCCGATTACGCTGAACTCGGTATTCCGCCATTGCCCGTCCGCGTTCTTGTATCGGGGCTTGCCATATTTCCCCTCGATCTCGGCCCTGGCGATTCGAACGGCCACTTCCAGACAGGCATCGGCCAGGCGGGAAAGGTTGTAGGTTATTTCTTTCAGAGACGCCCGCCGCAGCAAATCCAGCACCGCAATTCTCAGGTACTCGCGCTGGCGGAACCGGCGCATCGCATTTTCCGGCCCATTGGGGACATTCTGACTATCGCGCACCCACCCCCACATCTCGGATACCATTTTTTCTTTTGTTCGAACGGCTCTCAATGTAGCGGGACGCAAAAGCCAGTCGAGAAAATGGGGATGCCGCAGAATCGTTTCAATCAGGAACTGGCTCCCGCCCGCCAATGCGAAGAGCTCCGCTCGGCGATCATCAGAGCGGGTGAGAGCCTTCAGAAGCGCGTCGGGGTTCTCGCGAGTGCCCAGGATTCGCTCGAAGTTGCTCAGAGCGCGTTCGGGGTCGAACGTATCGTGCAAAGAAGACAGCAACTGCCCCAGGAACTTGGAATTGTTGCGCGGAAACGCCGGGTGCAGAGCCAGGGATTGTAGATTTCTGGTTACGCCTACCGGGTCGCTGACCCCGATCTGGCCCAGAAGGTCTTTCGCCGCAGGAGTGGGAGCGCCGCCTGCCAAAAGTTTTTCTATATGGGAAAAGCCCAAATGGTCGGCAATCTGAACATTCATGTGACATCTCCCACAAGTGAATTATGAAAGACTAGCGTATAGAATCGCCCGGATTGGCGGCCGCCTGTCGAAGTTCCGATTCCCCCTCTGTTCTGGGCAACCACGAGAAAGCGACCAGACTTACCAGACATAATATGCCGATTGCTCCAAAAATGACTTCCAGGCCATACGCATCCGCCAGTATACCCAGAAAAAACAAACCCAATCCAACAAATATCTGGTTCGCGGTAAATATAACGCCAACGACGCTTCCGGCCAAGCGAGGCGGACTGACCTCGAAGCCGTATGCGAAGATGGCCGAGCGCATGGAAATAAGAAAAACGCCGACCGACGCGATGCAGACATACAGGAAAATTCCCGTGCCCATGTGCGGAATCATGAACATCGATATTCCGCCGCCGGCGATCCCGACGAACAAAATCAACTTTCGCGAAACCCTGTCGGAGAGATAGCCGACGATTGTTTCCGGAAATATCGACGCCGCCGAATACACGCCGAGCGCGAGCCCCAGGGTGCTCGGGCCTACGCCGTATTTTCTCACCAGCAATATCGGGAGAAAAATCGAAACCACATTGTGCGCCAGCGTCCTCACGCCCGAGAAGACACAGGCTCCGATCATCCCGGGGTTCTTGATGAGCGCATTCATGAAGGTGCCCGGACGAATCGATGAACCCGGTTTTTGATTTCCGCCGATCTGAAAAGGTTCCAGACAGAGGCACAGGAGTATGGCCGTGGCGAACAAGGGAATCGTGTTCGCCAGCAACACGCCCCGCCAGCTCATTATCAGGAGCAGATAACCCGCGATGATGGGGGCGATGGTTTGCCCCAGGTTCGCGCCCGTTCCATGCACGCCCAGGGCGAAGCCCTTGCGGTTCCCGAAGCGCATTCCCAGCAAACCCATTGAAGGCGGGTGCCAACTGTGCGTCGCCAGGCCGCTCAGCCAGATGATGGGGGCCAGCGTGAGGAATCCCGTCGCGAAGCTCGCCCCGCCGTAAAAAAGCCCCACGGAAGCCATGCACCCCACCAACAGCCATTTTCCGCCGCCGTAAGCGTCGATGACGAGGCCTGTTCCCACGCTGCTGAAAGCGCTCATTATGGCTCTGCCCGTAAACAGAAGTCCCACCTGGGTCAGCGTAAGCCCTAAGTCTTCGGCCAGATAGGGAATGACGGGCCCCAAAACCCCCTGAAACCAGTGTTCACAGGCGTGTCCGGTGGTGAGCAGGGTGAGGATTTGCCATTTCTTCAAGGCTTCGTATCTTTCGCGGATGATGTGATTCTGCAAAATGTGGACGGGAAATCCTAGCATTTTGATACGGGCAGGCCTAGTCGCCAATCGTGCCTTTTAATGAGGGCAGGTTGGGTTAAGCAAACAAATCTCTCGCAGCCGTTGATACGGGCAGGCATGGTTGGGGAGCAGGCTTCTCGCAGCCGTTTCATGCGGACGAACCCGGTGGAACAAACACGCTTCTCGTAGCCGTTTGATACGGGCGGAGTTGGTCGAAGAACGAACCTCATGTAGCTATTTGATACGGGCGGGGCCAGTTTCATAGGTACAGGGGAATTGCCGGCCAATGCGGGAGGGATTGCTTCTGGGCCGGAGAGAAAGGCGTTACTCAACATCACTCCCTCTTCGCTCGGAACAATCCCTTATTTTTCAATCGGGATCGATCACGAAAGGCAAAGGCAGAAGTGCTGGATTCCGCATTCAAGCACTGCGGAATGACGATCAAAGGCGAACAAACCGGAACGATGAGTAGGGTACTGGAATGACGGTGGTGAATGACATCGGAATGACGGCTCTATTTCGCTCTCCCGTAGGGGCGGACCTGTGTGTCCGCCCATTTTGGAATCCGCCCCGGAGAATGGTGCGAACAAGGCAAACAGGGCGGACACACGGGTCCGCCCCTACAAAGAACGCAAATCCTCCATCCCCGGTCGGAACAATCTCTCATTTTTCAATCGGAACAATTCCTCCCTCTTTGGTCGGAATTGACCCTCAAGGTGGGGAGTGATTCCGGAACGCGCGCTGCACCGACTCCGGGCCGGAATGAGGGTGATCATTCCCCACCGAAGATGCCGGCCTTGATGTCGCGGGGGCTTGCGTCTTACCATGGCGTCACCATCCAGAGACCCTTGCGATTGAGCCGAGGCATTCCCCTTGCGGATCAATCCCGACCGAGGAGTTGAAATGCGCAGATTGTTTTTCATCGGACAAGGTCTGGCGCTCGCTTTCATGGTGTTCGCGACTGCCGCTTTCAGCAGTGGTTTCAAATCGGGGCCACTCGGTGCGGTTGAGGTCAAGCGCGGTCAGCCGATCGAAATCCGCGTGCTCCTTTCCGATACGGTCGTGCCGTCCGTGTCCCCTATCATTCAGACCGCCATCGAGATAGCGGTCAAGGACTTCGGTCCCATGCACGGGCGCCGGGTCTCCATCGAAACCCTCGACGAGATGTGCTCGGGCGAGGGTGAGCGCGCGACGGCTGAAGCCGTCGTTGCCGACGCGCAGGTCGTCGGAGTCATCGGCACCTTGTGCTCCGGTGCAGCGGTGGAGGCGTCGCCCGTCATCAGCAAGGCGGGTCTATCGATGGTATCGCCGTCGAACACGTCACCTGTCCTCACGTCCGACCTGTCCGGAAATGCCGGTCCCGACTACCACAAGGGTTATTACCGTGTTGTGGACAACGACCTCATCGAGGCAAGCATTGTCGCGCATTTCAGCTACGATGAACTTGGATTGCGCTCGATGGTGACGCTCCATGACGGTGACCCGTATACCAGCGCCATTTCGAACGCTTTTGCCGTTGCTTTCAGGAAGCATGGCGGCGCTGTTCCGGTCATCGCCCAGGTGGCGAAAGGCCAGACCGACATGGCCGCCGTTCTCGCCCGGTTCGAGGAAGCCGCCCCCGATGGCGTGTTCATCCCGCTCTTCCCGGCGGAGGCAACGTCCTTGATTCGACAGGCAGCCAGGCTCGGCGCCCTGAAAGGCGTGAGGAGAATCAGTGGCGCCGCCACATTGGCGACGAAGTTTCTTGCGTTGCCGGAATCGAAAGGCGTCTATTTCACTGGACCTGATCTTGGAGACAGCAGGAACACGAACCAGGCGACAGGCAGAAGCGCCGCGGACGTACTAACCGAGTTCAAGGCCGCCTATGGAGGGCCTCCGACGTCCCCGTACTGGGCGCACGGCTATGACGCCACGACACTGTTGCTCTCGGCTATCAAGCAGATTTCGGTCGTAGATGGAGAGACGCTGTACATCGACCGTGCGGCGCTCCGTGACGCATTGGATCGCACCGCAGGTTTCCAGGGCATCATCGGCACGCTTACCTGCGATGACTTCGGGGACTGCGGTACCGGCCGCAGCGTGATACATCTGCACATGGACTCCAAAATCACAGACCCGTCACTCCTGCCCATCGTGTACAAGGGTGCGCGGGAGTCGCACCTGCCTCAATAGGCGTATTCCCGAAGCGCACTGGAAATCGGGGTTGGGACAAGGCGATCTGGGCGAATCGAATGACGCGCCGCACACCCCGTTACGACGCCGGCCCTGCAAAACCGCAACCTCCTCTCTTCACAGTCAAAATTGATCCCCCACCGGCGTGACTGCGGGCTTGCGTCCTATATCCTGGAATCAAGATCAAGATAAGGAATATCGGTTCTGAATGGATGAAAATATGTGAAAGTTTCAAAAAATATCGAAAAAGATAATTTCCGTATCAAATAATAATATATTATAGATTTCAATCGTTTACATCGAACAGTTAAAGTATAAGAGAAATAACATTGGCTGGTTTTTTCATATTCATTTCCTCAAGCCCCGTATTTGTCCGCATTTGAGGTTGACTTCCCGCCAAAATATAAATAGAATCACTGGTAGGACAATCCTATAATCCCTTTGTGGGATAGTATGCGATCTGAGAGGCGTGAATGAGGGGAACTCTGTATGCCCATTGCCGGCAGACTACACACGGTGAAGAAAACACGCGTATATGAGGCCATTGTCGAGCAACTCACCTCTTTGATACTCGAGGGCGAAATCAAGCCCGGCGACAAGCTGCCATCCGAACGTGAACTGTGCGAGCAATTCGGCGTGGGACGCAACTCGGTTCGGGAAGCCACGCGCTCACTGGAATCCGCCAGACTCGTCGAGACGAGACAGGGGGAGGGCACGTTCGTCACGGCGAATCCCGTATCGATGATCCCCATGATTTCCGAGAAAGTCTCCTCCGATGGGGAAAGCGGCATCCACCATATTTTCGAGGCGCGCATGGTTCTCGAGCCTCAAATCGCCGCTTTGGCGGCCGAGCGTATGACAAACGCGGAAATGAGAGAACTGGAAAACACGCTTCAGCAACAACTCGATGCGGTAGAAGGCGGAGGCCTCGGCTTAGAGGAAGACACGCAATTTCACCTGGGCCTTGCCAAGTCTGCCAAAAATGAATTTCTGCACCATCTGCTGAGCAGCTTGCTTAATTCCCTGAGCGAGACGCGTGAACGCTCGCTTCGTGATAAAAGCGTGCGCTTTCGCTCATGGGAAGCGCATCAGCAAATTTTGGATGCCATCTTGACGAAAGACAGGAACAGGGCTATTGCCGCAATGATCAGTCACCTGGTGGAGATTGAGGGCAACGAGGTCGAATCCCATCTGAAGAATTAGACCATCAGATGGGTTTGGAATCCGTGTAAACCGATTTTCGAGAAATTACGGCTTTAAGGAAAAAGTTCAACTTCATCAACTCCAAAGTGGGGGGTATCGAATGTGAGTGTAATATCGTTTGAAGTAATCTACAGGGGTATTTTTCAAAAAAGCCTTGCCGTGAAAATTTCACGGTCCCTGATTCTCGCGGCCGTGAAGGAAGGAAAGCCGGGGATTTCCTTCGGGCGCTACAGCGATTCGCCAGAGCGGAACGGGATTCCGGCCAAGCAGTTCGGCTATATCGCGGACAACGAGGAAGAACTCGAGACAGTGGCGGCGCAATACGAGCCGAAACAGGTGGATATCTCCATCTGCGTGGACGATACGCTTTGCAAGGGAGTGGAGTCCTGGGCATGGTACGGCCTTCAGCCCATCAACGCCGTCACGAAGCCAGGCGGCACGCTGATCGTTACGTCCAATCAAAAAGAAGACGAACTGGTCAAGCATATTCACCGCAGGGAGACGCCCTATAAGCTCGCGATTATCCCCGGTGAGGCGAGTTTCGCCGGTCTTTGGGTGTACAAGAATGACGGCACGGACGCGCGCTGCCTGGGAGCGGCCCTCAAGGCCGAACCCACCATGTGCTCGATAGCATCCCTGGAGTCGGCGATTCGCGAGAACATCGGCACGGAGACGCACGTCGAAGCCGCGCGCGAAGTCTATGAGGACTTGCGTCCCGTCGAAATAGAGCCGGGCGAGGGCAACGACGAGGTCCCCTTCACGTTCGAACTCCTGAAGTGGCATGAAATGCGCCAGGGCGTCGTCATCGACGGCGTTGGCGGGCATGAGGGCTTCAGGGGCGGCGAGGGCGGCTACGAACCGGGGAGAAACCCCTATTTCAAAAAGTGGTCGACCCGAACCATGCGCCCGGTGCTGTCCTTTGATAAGTGCACGAAGTGCACGCTCTGCTGGGTCGCGTGCCCGGACACTTGTTTCGACGTCACGCCGGACGGCTTTTTTGACGCCAACATGGAAGCCTGCTGCGGCTGCGGCGTTTGTGAAGCCATCTGCCCCGTCAAGGACTGCATCACGATGGTGAACGAAGTCGTCTTCGAGGAGCGTGACAGCCAGTGGCAGATGTGGCAGGAGAACAAGGAAGATTACGACAAGTACATGGACGAGAAAATCACCACCGGCAAGATAGACGGTCGTCATCCGATCACCGGTCTTGCGGGAGCATTCTCGGGCATAGGCCTCGAAACGGGCCACAATCCGGAAACGGCGAAAATCAAACCTCTCAAAGATCTTTAACAGGAGCTAACAGATGGCGACAGCAACCGAACAACAACAAGGTGCGGGAGTTCATCTCCTCACCGGAAGCGAGGTCATGGCGCACATCTGCCGCCTCGCCGACGTCGATGTCATCACGGCCTATCCCATCCGGCCGTATGACACCGTGATGCAGTATGTGTCCAAATTTATCGCAGAGGGCGATTTCGACGCCGACTACATTCCGGCGGAAAGCGAGCACGGCCAGTTTGAGATCGTCAAGCACGCCTCGGCTTGCGGAGCGCGGGTGTTCACGGGTTCGAGCGGAGTGGGGTGGCTCTATGCGATGGAGCCGCTGGCCGTTACTGCCGGCCTGAGACTTCCCATGGTGGCCCTGGTCGGCTGCCGCGCGCTGGATGACCCCGGCGCATTCGGCACCGAACACAACGACGCCATGCTCGTTCGCGATTTGGGCTGGATGATCAACTTCCCGGACACGGCGCAGGAAGTCGTCGAACTCGGGCTTTTGGCCTATCGCGTCGCCGAAGACCCGAGAGTCTTCTTGCCGTGCGCCATCGCGATGGACGGGGCGTTCCTGACCCACAGCCAGGCGACGGTGCGGCTGCCCGGCCAGGATGAAGTCAACGATTTCCTGCCTCCCTACGACAGGGGAGACCTGCTGCTTCATCCCGACAATCCCATCACCATCGCGCCGCAGGCGAATGAAGACTGGCTGATGGAAGTGCGGCGGCAAAGCAGCGAAGCGGCGAAAAACGCCTACACCGTACTCAAGGAAGCCCACGCCGACTTCAGCAAAACTTTCGGCGTGGACACGAATCCCTTCCTCGATGAGTACATGACCGAGGATGCGGACGTCGTGCTTTGCGGCATGGGAACGCTCAGCCTGCCGGTGAAGGTGGCCATCCGCGAGATGCGCAAGGAAGGCAAAAAAGTCGGTATGGTTCGCCTGAAATGGTTCCGCCCCTTCCCGACGGAAGAGTTGCGCGCATCGCTCTCGCGCTTCAAGGCGGTGGGCGTCATCGACCGCGACTATTCCTTTGGTTCACCCTACCACGGTGGTATCGTGTACAATGAAGTGAAAGCCGCCATGTACGGGGCGGACAAGGCGCCTCACATGAAAGGATTCGTATGCGGCCTCGGCGGCCGTGAGGTGTTGCTCGAAGACGTCAAACAGATGGCCGACAAGGTCATTTCCATGGGTCAGAACGACGCGGCCGACAACGAAGTCGACTGGGTCGGAGTGAGGGGATAATCATGGCGGAAACTTCTGAATACAACATCGGAACGCAGGAACTTCCCTTGATGGGGAAAGTGAATGCCATTCCCCAAAAAGCGGTGGAAGAGTATTTCACCAGCGGGCACCGGACGTGCCAGGGTTGTGAGAGCGCTCTCATCATGCGTCTCATGGCCAAGGCGGCGGGTCCGCGCTCCATCATCCTGGGCAGCACGGGCTGCATGTACGTGGCGAACACCACGTATTACAGCACTCCCTGGGTCGTGCCGTGGATGCACACGCAGCTGGGTTCCTCCGGCTCGGCGGCCACGGGAACGGCGGCGGCTCTTCGC
>CBDCRP010000001.1:0-58394 GCA_965221165.1 bacterium | reverse complement strand
TTGGCGCCGTGCCACAACAACACGAGCATCGCCTTTATGTTTCCAGAGGAAGAGGCAGCGCGGAGCGCCGTATTACCGAATATATCCGGGTCATGCGCATCTGCGCCCAGGCTCAGGAGGAACTTGACCGTGTCGGAGTGCCCCGACCCGGCCGCCGCACGGAGCAGCGATGACAACGGCTTGCGTGGAGAGGCCTTGCCCCTGCCGCGGTAGCCCAGAATCAGCATCGCCGCCTTCGGCCCTTCGGGTTGCGACATCGCGAGATGCCGGGGCGTCACGCCGAATGTTTCACCGGCTCTGATGTCCGGATCGCCGCCCGCATCGCGCAACACGCGCATGGCGTCAAGGGTCGACGCGCGTTCTGACGCCGCGTGCAAGGGCGTCCAGTCCCTTGCGTTCAGGGCATCGAGCATGGCGCCGCGCCCGAGCAGCAGCCGTACCGAGCCGGCGCCTCCGGGCGTTCGCGCCGCCACGTGGAGCGGCGTATCGTCACGTATGTCACGTCCGTTGGGGTCCATTCCGTGATCGAGGAGGAGCTTCACGGTCTCCACATCCACGCCCGCGGCCAACGCGAGGTGCAGGGGAGCGCCGCCGGGAGCGGACCATCTTGTTTCGGCAGGCGCTTTCGCAAGGGCGCTTCGGACCTGGTCTCCGGTCGCGGTCCTCCAGAACGGCGCCTCACAAAGCCTGCCGCAAGGCGGCGGAGCAGGCGGCGGCGCCAGCAGCAACGCCAGCAGGTCGTCCCAGCAGTCCCGGCAGGGTGGCGGCAGCGGTGGAGTGTGCCGCTCATGCCACAAGTTCGGGTTCTCGTGGTCGCCACGACGCCGCGCCAGTTCGACTGCCGTCAGGCCATGCGGACCCGGCGCTCGCGGATCGGCGCCGGCCTCGAGCAGCAAGGCGACGGCGACGGGCCGGCCCCATCTCGCCGCCTGCTGCAGCGGCGTCCAGCCCTCTTCGTTGGCGACACCCGGGAAAGCGCCGGCCTTCAGCAACACGGAAACGAGTGCCCGCCGCGCCGCTTCGTGGAGCATGTAATCGTATCTGCCCGGTTGTTCCTGTCCGTTCGGCGGCGCGCCGGCGCGGAGCAGGGCTGCCGTGGCGGCGGCGTTTTCGGATTTCACGGCAAGCCGCAACATGGTCCTCCGGTAGGCGAGCGCGGCCGGCTTCCCGGCGAGCGCAGCGGCAACTTCCTTCGCGCCCGCACCAGCCCAGAACTCCGAATCGCATAGCTCACCGCAGCCCCCGTGTGGGACAATACTGAGCCCGAAGGCGGGAGGGGACGCCCACGCCAGGAAAAGACCCGAAACCAATACCGCTAGACACCAGGCTCGTTTCGCTCGAACGGTTTTCATCATCGGCTCCTCCCTGTCTCGGCGCTTCGGCCATCGCAACAATGCGCTTTTGGACGTTTCGTCCGTACCGAAGCGCAAGGCTGATCGATTCTTGCCAAGCCTCGATTTTTTATCCGATAATTTATCACGCTTTTTCTCCACTGCATCCGACACCGTGAGCAATTGAATCCGCCGATCTGATGGACCGCGATGCCCGCACATCCCGGCATCGGCCGCGGGCTCTCTCGTTTTGCTTCTCGGCTCCCCGGCGGTAAGGAAGCACGCCCCTTTGGCGCTATGCTCATTTTCCAATGCACCGCGCGAGTCTTGAATATGAGACGGACGAATGTTCCCTCCCCTGGAGTTCCATGACTGCATGAAATACCTGCTGCCATTGGAGACATCCCGCCGAGTATTACGGCGAACCAAAGACACGACCACACCAGAATCGGCCTAAAAGACAAAAACATTCCCACCCCCTGATTTTTTCTACCACTTCGGTGGGTTCAGGGTTTTGAACCGCTCCTTACGTTAGAAACGATCAAGCAGCGAGAAGATACGAGGATACTGAACGAGAGCGGCGAAGATCATGAACCGCAAGCCGGCCTCAGGTCTTAGTCCAGGACGTCGGCCGCGATGCTCACGGCGACCCGCTCCGCGGCCTCCTGCGCCGAATCCCGCGCCAGGTGCGCGTAGCGCGCCGTGGTCTCGATCTTTTTGTGGCCCAGCAAACGCCCGATCATGGGCAGGCCCTCGCCCAGCGCGAGGGCCCTCGAGGCGTAGGAGTGTCTCAAGTCGTGGATCCGCACGTCCGCAAGTCCGGCCCGCGCCCGGATGGGTTGCCAGTAGTAGTCGAGGCCCGTGAGGCCGGCGCCCGGTCTTTGTCCTGCGATCACCCACGAGTTGTCCGGCTGCCGTGGGATGCCGTCCAGCACCCTGAGTACGGGCGCCGGAATCATTTCGGGGGAAATCCCTTGAGGATCGAACCGGCTTCAGGACGCGAAACGCACCCCATCCGACATGGCGGTCAAGAGCCCGTAGGGCGGTTCGCGAACCGTGGGGCGACCCCGGTGAGGGGTTCGCCCCTACCAGAACAACCACTCCCTCAATCATACTCCCGTTCGCAAATTCCTTTTTCTTCTATATTCTTTCTTAGTGACCCCCAGAGCGGGTGGCTCACCCACAACACGAGGAGACCCGGAAACATCACACGAGGCGCACGAGGAGACCCAACATGTCTTACAAGACAGGACCCATCTTATGCGGGATGCTCATTCTCGCCCTGGCGTTCGCGGCTCACGCGGCGGCGTTCGAGCAGCGCGTTCCGGCGCGGGTGAAAAGGGTGATCGACGGCGACACCGTGAAGGTCGAAGCCATGCTGTGGCCGGGCATCATCGCGCAGAGCAACGTGCGGGTGCGCGGCGTCGACACGCCCGAGATAAGGCGCGCGCAGTGCGGCGAGTATGAGCGCCAAAGAGGGAGAGCGGCGCGAGATTTCGTCCGCAGCGTCATCGGCAAACAAGTCTGGCTCATCAACGTGACGCACGGCAAATTCGGCCGCCGCGTCGTGGCGAGCGTGTGGCTCTCTGACGGGCGCGACCTCGCCACGCTCCTGATCGCCACCGGCCATGGCCGTCCCTACCGCGGCGGACGACGCCCCAAATGGTGTTGAGGGGTCAAACGCGAGTGAAGAACGAGCGTTTGCAGGTTTTCCGACTGATGAAAAAGTGGTTCAGTAGTGGTGTCGAACTTCCCTGAAGAGGGGGAGTTCGAGTGAGCCGCCCTTGCCACTTTGTCTCGACTGGGAAAGCTATTCGTCGTAGAGAGACCTGCCGCGCCAAATCAGTGGTTTGCCGGTTTCGGCATCGAGGGTATCACCTAATTCAGGCGGATTATCTGGATCGGCGCAGGCTTTATCGAGTTGTTCTTGGGTCAGGCCGCGCGCACCACGTAAATCCGCTCCCGATAGATTTGCACTCTCAAGTACTGCACGAGTTAAATCGGCATTAATTAGAAGCGCATCCGTAAAATTCGCATACCACAAGCTTGCCGCAGTAAGATTCACATCCGAAAGACCTGCGTCAGATAGAATGACTCTCACGGCATGAACCCATGACAAGTTTGTGCCTGCTCGAAAACTCGCACCCGATAGATCCGCAAGTGACAAATTTGCCCTATAGAGATTTACGTTCTCAATATTCTGCCAGAATAGGTTTTGAAGTTTAGCTTCGCGAAGATCGATATGAAAATCTGCATCCTTTTCAAACCGAATTACGTCTTTTCTGCGGTGCGCGATAGCCTCCATTACAGCTTCAATATCCAAACGAAGATCAGTAAGTCCGTCTGGCTCTTGGCTATCTATGATTTTATCTATCGTCGTTCGATCAGATGCTACTTCGATATATTGTTTATCATCTGGAGTTGGATTCCGCACGAAAGCACAGAACAAACGCATGATTTGAACATGATATTCCTCAGGATGTTCCTGCGCCAGACGCGCGAGGGCATAGATACCGCCGAGGCGAACCGAGAGAACAGCGCTGCCAAGCATTTCCGCGCCCTTCTGATAGCGTTCATTCAACAGACCACGTTGCGCCGTATCCGCCTGTCGTTGCGATGTCGTCACTTGTTCCTGCGCCGCCTTCGCCTGACGATCCGCCACCTTGGCGCGCCAGTAGGCGAACCATAAAGCAAAAGGCGCGGCGGCGAACAAGCCGAGATTGCGGACCGTTGTCGAGCCCGATTCATACTTCTCCGGAGTCTTTCGCAGCCAATCTCCAAAACTCCAAACCCAACCCGATGCTATCCACAGCCAATCGGCGACACACGACCAATTATGCGAAACCCAAGCCAAAACAATTAGCGACGTACCCAAAGCGTACAACCATAGATGCTTCTTTATATGTTCAAAAATGACTGGCTTCATCTCCACCAATTTCCATAGGGCCACATATACAAAACAACACGTTACAAATAGTAGGGGCGGTTCGCGAATCGCCCCTACAAAATCCGTTTCAACTCTCGACGGACTGCGAGAATACCACGTTCATAGAGAAAGCGTCATTTTCTGACTGTCTGATAGATGACGTACCAGCAACCCGAAAGGCCAAACCGGATGGTCCCGGCATCTAGGAAAAGCAAACCCTCGAATGGAAGGTTTGGATGGTACTCTCCGGATCGGAGTTGCATTCCTCCCTTGCAGAACGCCAACCAACCACTCCCCCCTTGAGGGGGAGTCGACGAAGCCGAGCGGTTTGTGCGAAGGCTGAGTCGGTGGGGGGTCAGTTTCGAGCGAGGAGCGAGAAATTGCGAACCGATGCTTTCCTCATCTGCATGCAATCGCTCCTTCATCAGCCGGGTGAATTCCTCTTTCCTCAGTCGGAATTCACCCCCCACCAGCGCGGCTGCGGACTCCGTCCTTGCCTTACTGACTCCCCCTCAAGGGGGGAGTGGTTCTCCCTATTTCATCAGTCGCAATAACCCTCTGGGGGAGTCATTTCATGAGCGTATATCGATTGAGAAATGCATTTTTTGTTGTTAGGGGACTTATTAACAACCCCCTAAAGAATGGGCTTCTACTAAGTAACGCATTAACTGCTTCACCCCACCACCTCCCGGCACGCCTCCTCGATGTGCGTCTGGCCGATCTGGAGGGCGTCGTAGACTTCATGCGGCAGGCCGCTCTGGCCGAACTGGTCCGTGCCCAGGCATCTCTGGTCGGCGCCCAGCGCGCCGCCGAGGAACGAGAGCGCTAGCGAGTGGCCGTCCAGCACGGAGACGACCGCGTTGTCGCGGTGCTCATCGCCCACCATCATCTCGAGGCGCGAGGGGCGGCCCTCTTTTTTCGCCTTTTTGTGCCCGGCGTAGATTCTGTCCGCACTCGTGAGGACGAAGACGTTGACGTATACGCCCTCCGCCTCCAGCGCGCGCGCGGCGGCGAGGGCTTCGGGCGTCATCACCCCGCTCACGAAGAGGTTCACCGCGTTGACCCCTGCGCGATAGCCGGGCCTGTCTTTAGCCGAGTGAAGCAGGTAGCCGCCGCCCAGAGCGTTTCCCCGCAACACTTCGCGCTTCAAGGAGTCCGAGAGCCAGTCTGCGGGCAGGAGATTCTGATCCACGGGCTTCGTGCTCAGGCGCAGGTAGAAGGCCGGGCAATCACCCTCGCCCAGAACGCGGCGAATCGCCGAGAGGAGCAGCCATTCGACCTCGACGGCGAAGGTCGGTTCATAGGCTTCGAGCCCCGGCATTTCGAGAGCCACCGCGGGCGTCAGGATGCTCTGGTGCGCGCCGCCTTCGGGGGATAGGCTCGTGCCACTCGGCGTGGCCACCACGATGAAGCGCCCGCCGTTATAGACCGCGTAGCGAAGCGCATCGAGACAGCGGCTGATGAAGGTGTCATACAGCGTGCCAATGGGGCAGACGCGCACCCCGCAAAGCTCTTTCGACACCCCGAAGGCGGCGAGCAGAAGCATGAGATTGTTCTCGGAAATCCCCAGTTCGATGTGCTGACCCGCCGGGGACTCCTCCCATTTGAGGAGCCGCTGCACCTGTTGAAGCGCGAAGAAATCCGCCTTGCCCTCGGGGTGATACACTCCGCGCCGGTTGATCCAGCCGCCCAGGTTCGTGCTCACCGCCACGTCGGGCGAGGTGGTGACGATGTGCCGCGCGAGGGCATCCTCGCGGGCCAGGCGCGTCATGATGGCGCCGAACGCCTCCTGCGTGGAACTCATCGAGGAGAAGTTCGCCCCCACTTCCTCAGGAATCGCGCCCGGGGCTACCTCTTCTCTGGCGAGAGTGGCTCTGGCGTCGTAGCGCGCCACCGCCGCCTCGACCGCTCGGGCTTCGGGGCTTTCCCCTGCAAGGGGCGCCAGTTCTTCTCCCTCGCCCAGGCCCGCGGAATCGCGCAACTCCGCGATTTGCGCCTCCGTCAGTAGTTGGGAGTGATTCATCGGGTCGCCCGCGATAGGAAGCCCCCAGCCTTTGACGGTGTAGGCCAGGATCATCACGGGCTTATCATGAACGCCGTCCGCCTCATCGAGTCCTTCGAGGATGCACTCGATGTCGTGACCACCTAAGTCGGATAAGAGCGCGGGCAACTCCTCATCTGCAAAACGATCCAGAAGACCAGCGAGACCCTTGTATTCTCCCGCCTCATCGCGCGTGAGGCCCTCTCTAACCTCGCGCCCGCTTCTCCCGATGAGGCTTTGGTACTCGCTGTTCGACATGTCGTCGATGCGCTTTCTCAGCGACTCGCCTTTTGGGAGCGCGAACGCAGACTTAAGGCGCTTTCCGTATTTGAGTTCCACCACGTGCCAGCCGTGCAGACGAAATTGATCGCGAATTTGCTGCGCCTTGCCGTCAGGCACGACGCGGTCGAGGCTCTGGCGATTCAGGTCCACCACCCAGATGACGTTGCCCAGGTGGGCGACGTATTCCTCCGCCAACGCCTCCCAGATATTTCCCTCATCGAGTTCCGCATCCCCCACCAGGGAGATGAAGCGCTGGGGCGGGCCTGCGCCGAAATGATCGTCGATGTAGGACTGCATGAGCGCTGCAAACGAAGCGGCCACCGAGGGCAGACCGAGCGAGCCGGTGGAAAAATCGACGGGGTACTCATCCTTCGAGCGGCTCGGGTAGGCCTGGAGGCCGCCGAAGGCGCGCAAATCCTTCAGACGCTCCATCGGCAAATCGCCCCGCAAGGCGTGGGCCGCGTGCAGCACGGGCGAGGCGTGCGGCTTGATGGCCAGCCTGTCTCCCGTCTTGAGCCAGCGGAAGAACATGGCCGTCATCAGGCTCACGACGGAGGAGGAACTCGCCTGGTGGCCGCCTATCTTGACGCCTTGGGATCCTGCGCGCAGGTTGTTCGCGTAATGAACGCTGTAGGTGGAAAGCCACAGGAGGCGCTTTTCCAGGCGGCGCAGAATATCGGCCTCGCCCGGTACGATGGTTGTCGTCTCTGGCGGAGGGTTCACGCCCATCCCTCCCTCGGGAACGCGGGGCGTTTGAGAGGCTACTCGCGCACCCCGGTGTGAAGCTCGGCGATGCCGCCCGTCATCGGGCGATGGCTCACCTCGCGAAAGCCCGCATCGCGCATCATCGCCGAGAGCCTCTCGGCTTCCGGAAATTCATATACCGTATTGGGAAGGTAATTATACGCGCTTCTGTGTGCGGAGACGAGCCTCCCCACGACCGGGAGAAGGACCCTGAAGTAAAAGGCGTACAAAAGCCCGAACAGACCCACAGGGTGCCCGAACTCCAGAACGACGAGCCTGCTTCCAGCGCGCAGCACGCGGCCCATCTCGGCGAGACCAGCGTCTCTATCCTCGAAATTGCGAAGGCCGAACGCGATGACGACCCCATCGAAGGCGCCGTCCGTGAAGGGGAGCTTGAGGCCGTCGGCCTGGATGAGAGTAAGCGGAGCGCAGCTCCCCGCCGCCTTTAACTTGCCGCGCGCGAGCATGGGGTATGCGAAATCAACGCCCACGACGCGCGAGCAGCTATCGGCTTGTCGATGGACTTCCAGAGCTACGTCCGCCGTGCCCGTCGCCAGATCGAGAAAACAAGCCTCTTTCCCGCTGCAATCACGCAGAAGGCTCGACACCGCGCGCTTTCGCCAGTAGCGATCCACGCCGAAGCTTAAAACTCGGTTCAGGAGGTCGTAGGTGGGCGCGATGTCCGAGAACATCGCCTGGACTTGCTTTTTCTCGATGCGGGTCGGCACGAGAGCGCTCAGCCTGCGCCGATGAGCACGTCGGCGATGGCCCCCGACGCGATGACCACGGACACCCAGGCGTTCAGGTTGAAAAACGATATGTCCACCCGGCTCAGGTCATCAGGCCGCACGATCCAGTGCTCCCAGAACAGCAGACACCCCGCCGCCGCAAGTGCTAACCAGTAAAGGGGTCCCAGGCCGAACGCCCGGCCCGCCGCGTAGAAACAGGCCACCGCTATCAGGTGCGCGATGGCCGAGAGGATGAGCGCGCCTTTGATGCCCAGAAGACGCGGCAGGGAATGGATGTTCTCCTCGCTGTCGAAATCCACGTCCAGACAGGCATAAATCAAATCAAAACCGCTGACCCAGAGAGTGACGCCCAAGAAAAGCAAAACGGCGACCAAGTCCAGATCGCCGCGCACGGCCACCCATGCGCCCGCAGGTGCTGAGCCCAGCACCACGCCCAGAAACAGGTGCGTCCAGGAGGTGAAGCGCTTCGAATAGCTATAGAAGACGATACAGGCTGCCACCGCAAAAGAAAGCGCAAAAGCGAGCGGATTCAGCATCCATGCGGAGAAGATGAAGAGCGCCAGAAAGCCCGCCAGCATGACGAGGATGGATTTTGAATGGAGCAGCACCTGAAACTCGGCGCGGTCTTTCGTTCTCGGGTTCTTGGGGTCGATGTCCCTGTCGGCGAAGCGGTTGAGCGACATGGCGAAATTACGCGCGCCCACCGCCGCCATCACCATCCAGAACAAAACCCAGAGGGATGGTATCCCCCCTGCCGCCATCACGCCGCCCATCAGCACGAAGGGAAGCCCGAAGATGGTGTGCTCGAACTTCACCATGCGCAGGAACTGCCTGAAACTACTCGCCATCGACGCCTCAGCCGCCAAGGCCGTACTCCTCCCAGCGCCTCGTGACGCGCTCTTTTATCTCGTCCGTCATCACGATCTCGGGCGGCCATTCGCGCTCGAAACCCTCCGACGCCCACTTGCGGGTGCCGTCCACGCCCACCTTGCTGCCCACGTGGAGACGCGGCGCCGCGTGTTCGAGCGCATCCACGGGGCCGTCGACGAACACCATGTCGCGCCTCGGGTCGATGCTGCCCAGCACCTTCCAGGACACCTCGCTGATGTCGTGCACGTTCACGTCCTCATCCACGATGACGATGACCTTCGCGAGCGCCATCTGCCCCATCCCCCACAGGGCGTACATCACCTTCCGCGCATGGTAGGGATAGGCCTTTCGGATCGAGACGATCACCATGTTGTGGAACACGCCCTCGGCCGGCATGTGAACGTCCACGATTTCGGGGAGATGCATCTTCATCAGGGGGAGGAAGATGCGCCCCGTCGCCCCGCCGAGCCAGTAGTCCTCCATCGGGGGCCTGCCCACGATGGTGGTGGGGTAGATGGCCTCTCGTTTTCTCGTAATGGCCGTGACGTGAAAGACGGGATAATCATCCGCCAGGGAATACCAGCCCGTATGATCGCCAAAGGGACCTTCTTCCCTCAACTCGCCCGGGTTCAGGTAGCCCTCCACCACGATGTCCGAATCCGCGGGAACCTCCACGTCCACCGTCTTGCACTTGACCAGTTCGGCGCTCTTTCTTCTTAAGAAACCGGCGAGGTTCAACTCGTCAATCGCGGGCGGAAGCGGCGCGCTCGCCGCATAGACGTAGACGGGGTCTCCCCCTAAGGCTATCGCCATCTCCATGCGCGCGCCCATTTTCGAGCTTTCCTGAAAATTCTGCGCCCCGTCGTGATGAAGGTGCATGTGCATGCCGGCGGTCGTCTCGTCGAAAAACTGCACGCGGTAAAGCCCTACGTTTCTTCGGCCAGTTCTTGGGTTTCGGGAATAAATGTGCCCGAAGGTGATGTAGCGCCCCGCGTCCTCGGGCCAGCACTTGATGGCGGGAATCGAGAAGAGGTTCGGGTTTTCGGTCTCCACGATTTCCTGACAAGGAGCCGCGCCCACCGTTTTCGGAGAAAAAGAAGCGAGCCGCGCGAGCTTGGGCAGCATCTTCACCTTCTCGATGATGCCCTCGGGCGGCTTAATTTCTAAAAGCTCCGCCACCTCGTCGGCCACCGCGTCCATGCTATCGACGCCTAAAGCCAGCTTCATCCGCTCCTCGGAGGCGTAGGCGTTGATGAGGACGGGAACGTCGTATTCATGCCCGTCGGGGCCGACCGGCTTTTCGAACAAAAGGGCGGGGCCGCCGCTCTTTACCGAGCGATCGGCGATTTCGGTGATCTCGAGTTCCACGTCCACCGGAACCTTGACGCGGCGCAACTCGCGCGCGCGCTCTAAGGCGTCGACGAATTCTTTAAGGGAGGCGTACGCCATGTTTCGGGGAAACTACTCGATGACCTTGGGAACGCGGAAATGGCCCCTTGCGAAATCGGGCGCCATTTTTTCCATATTCTCAATGGGGGATTCGGTGACCTCATCCTCGCGGAACACGTTCACGAGGTCGAGAACGTGCGAGGTGGGTTCCACACCTTCGGTGTCCACCTCGTTCAGCTTGGAGATGTGCTCGAGAATGGCGCCGAGTTGTTCGGTGAATTTCTCGACCTCATCTTCACGCAGGTTCAGCCGCGCCAGGTTGGATACATGAATCACATCTTCTCGCGAAATCGACATCACTCTCCCCTTTGGGCTCTTATACCGCCGGGTTCTCGCCCGCGTCAACGCCCTCATCCGCAGGCGAGAGAGGCGCGTACTTCAAAACCAGCTTCTTTGGTCCCACCTTCTCGAATTCCACGCTCACCACCGTGCGGTCTCCGGTTCCGCTGCGCGTGGAGACGACACCGAGACCGAATTTCTCGTGCCGCACGCGCGCGCCGGGCGCATAGGGGCCGAGCGCGGCGGGTGGGACGGAGTGGACATCCTTTGTTTCGGGACGACGGGAGGTCTTTACTTCGGCCAGAATGCTATCGTAGCGCGAAGAGGAAAAATCGCGCGAGGCGCTGAAATCGCGCGGGGCTTTTTTCCGCCTCGGCGCATGATCGCCCACTCGCCTCACGAGTTCAGGCCCGAGTTTTTCCAGGAAGCGGCTCGGGCGCGCCGCCCAGCTTTCTTTGGCGCCCTCGGGCCGCCGTTCCTTCGCCCAGGAGAGACACAAAACCTCCTTGGCCCGCGTCACCCCCACGTACAAGAGCCTTCTCTCCTCATCCAGGGACGCCGGCTCATTCCGGGAGCGGCTGTGCGGAATCAACCCCTCCTGCACGCCGACGATGCCCACCGCGTCAAACTCGAGACCCTTCGCCGTATGAAGCGTCATCAGAGAAAGCGCGCCGCTCTCGCCGGACAACTCATCCGCCTCGCCCATCAACGCCAGTTCCTCCAAAAACAAGGTCTTGGCCTCATCCACTTCGGGTGATACGCCTTCTTCTTCGAGAACACGCTCCTCGAACGCACGGGCTGCGGCGACGAACTCGCCCGCACCCTCGAGGGCGCGTGCGGCGGCGCGGCGACGCTCGGCCGATGCGCTCCCCCGCGCAGTCCCCTCCAGCCAGGCCCGGTAGCCCGTCCGCTCGAGCACTTTCTCGATCAAATGCGCGGGGGCCGTTTTCTGAGAGGCAAGCGCATCAAGCGTCTCCAGCAACGTCCCGAGACTCCGCGCGGCCTCTCCCCGGAGGCGGCCTTGGGCCAAAGCGGCCCCCGCATCGGCAATAGTGACGCCCGGCGCGCCTTCGCCCGCTATCGCCTTCAAGCGCTCCGGCCCCAGCCCCCGGGGCGGGCGGTTGATGATGCGCGAGAATGCCGCACCATCTTCGGGCCGGATGAGCACCCGCAAGTAAGCGGCCAGATCCTGGACTTCGGCGCGATCGAAAAATCGCTGGCCCTTCACCACCTGGTAGGGAATACCATGCCTTCTGGCCGCCTCCTCAAGCGCGCGCGATTGTGTGTTGATCCGGTAGAAAACGGCGACATCCCTCCAGGGAATTTCTCCACCCCCCCCTGCTTCTGCGAGACGTTTGATAACGGCTTCCGCCTCCGCCTCGGGGTTCGCCGCCGCCAGATAACAGACGGCCTCCCCCTCAGAATTCTGGGTGAAAAGGCGCTTCTCAAAGCGCGCTCCTGCTTCACCCATGATGCGCGAGGCGACGCCGAGTATCGCGCCGCTCGAGCGGTAGTTCTCCTCCAGACGGAACACCCGCGCGCCGGGGAATCTGCTCTCGAATTGCAGGATGTTCTCCACCCGCGCCCCCCGCCAGCCGTAGATTCCCTGGTCGTCATCCCCCACGGCGAATACGCGCCCGTGAACGCGCGATAGCAGGGCCACGAGTTCGTCTTGCACGGGGTTGGTGTCCTGGTATTCATCGACGAGTAGTTCCTGAAAACAGTCTTGATATTTCCGGAGAACGTCTGGATGTTGCCGGAACATGCTTAAAGGACGCGCCAGCAGATCCTCGAAATCCACCGCGCCCGCCTCGCGCAGGGCGCTCTCGTAGGCCGGCGCTATTTTCCGGGCGATCTCCTCCATACTGAATGGGGGTGGATCCGAATCATCCACCTCCCCGAGTGTGGTTTTGCGGCGTCCTATCTGATCGAGAACCGAACGGGGCGAGTAGCGCTCCTCGCTGATGGTCGCCGCCGCCATGCACCGTTTCACCAGCGTGAGACACTCCCCGCGCGAGAGTATGGTGAAATTTGGCGACAAACCCGCCGCCTCTGCTTCGGCTCTTAATATCCTTGCGCAAACGGCGTGAAAGGTGCCCACCCAGATGCCCCGGGCGCCCTCATCCAACGAGGAGAAGAGACGCGCCCTCATCTCGCCCGCTGCCTTGTTCGTGAAGGTGATGGCCAGAATCCGGTGTGGGGCGAGACCCTCGGCGAGCAGGCGCAGGATGCGGTGAACGATGACCCGCGTCTTGCCCGAACCCGCCCCCGCCAGCACCAGATTCGCACCTGCGGGTGCCAGGACCGCCTCTTTTTGCTGTGGGTTCAAGTCTTTCAGATAGTCCACGGATATGTTTTTCAGACTAGAACCTGCGGGGGCCGACCTTCGGGCCCGCGCCACGAATGAGCGTTCGCTCTGGATAAATTCCCTTGGAGACGGTCACGTTCGGCGTAACCCAGGAGCCGGGACCGAGCAGCACGCCCGGAGAAGTCACCGCGTTGCAGCCGATCTCGACGTCATCACCCACAACCGCGCCGAATTTCGCGAGGCCGGTGTCGATTCGCTCTCCATCCACCCTAAGAACGATATTTTTCGGGCGGCCCCCTCTTTTTTCCTCCTCCGTTCTGAACTCGAGATTCGCCAGCTTGACGCCCGCGCCCAGGTTCGCGTCCGCGCCCAGAATGCTGTCTCCCACATAGGCGAAATGCCCGGCCTGCGCGCCGTTCAAAAAGGCGCTGTTCTTCACTTCCGTTGCATGACCGACGACGGAACCGGGCCCGATGAGGCAGCCTCCCCGCAAATACGCCCCGTGCCTGACTTCCGTACCTGCGCAAAGCACCGACGGCCCCTTGATGACGACTCCCGGCTCGACCCGCACACCCGCTTCTATGAGCAAACCGGCGGAGGCGATTTTAAGCCTCTCCTCGGAGACGAACAGGCCCTCGCTCACTACAAGGCCCTCCTCCACGCGCAGCGCGCCGGCCTCGGTCGATGGCGCATCCGCCTCATCCACCAGTTTCCGGACGAAATCCATAAGGCGAGCGACGGTCTCCCAGGTATGCGTCACACCCTCGAACAAAATAGAGTGGGGAAATTCGCCGAGCTTGCGAAAATACACTTCTGACGCCGTCTCGCTCATTTTTTCATCTCCAGATACCACTCGCCCAATGGCGTGATACGCAAGAGCTTTCCATCCGCCTGCGCCAGTCCGCCACGCAGAACCTCTTTTCTTATGCCCTCGGGGCGAACGGGCGCGCCGAAGCGGGCCTCGGAGCCTAAGCCCAAATGCGCGTCGACAGCCGCAAAGTCCATGTCGCTCTCCTTCAAAGCCTCGAGTAAACAATTCTCCGCCCGCGCGCCGGGAGCGTCATCATCCTTCATGTGCTTTAGAATCTCGCGCAACACTTCTTCTCCCACGGCACAGAGGCTCTCCTCACAATCCAGGGGTCCCCTGAGGACCACGCCCGTTCTGCTCTCGGTGCCGGAGTTCCGCACATAGACCGCGCCAAGCGACCCGCCCGCCTCATCTTCCAAAGCGAGATACATGACGCCCGCGTCATCTTCAAGCGCAGTCCGGCGCGGGGTGGCTATGCCTGAGAAGGCGCTCTTTGCGCACGCCATGAGTTTCGCGCTTATGGCCTCCCACGCCTCCGTGCCCGGCGTGAAGCGGCTCCGCTCCACATGGTAGGCATAATAGGATTTCTTGAACCCCCGGGAAAACGGCGCGCCGATGGCCGCATACGCCTCCTCTGGTTTTGCTGCCTCAAAAAGGCTGCGCAACGCCGCGCACGTGTTGAGAAAGCTCTTGAGCCCGTCTCCCACCGCGATTCTGCGCCCCTCGCCCGCCGCGTTGACGAGCAGGCCCGGCGCTACCGTATGGCCGGATTCCTCACCGCCCAGGGCGAAGCGATCCCCCCATCTTTGCGCCTCATTCAAAATCCACTTATCCCCCACGGGGGTGAAGACGACCCGAAGTCCCATTTCGGAGAGGGCCGCCGCCGCGCCCGAATCGCTCTCTATCGTAATGGCGGCCACGCCCCCATCGGGTAGTTCCTCTTCTTCTTTCAGAAAACGCGACTGCAAGACAAGCGCGTCGTCCCCGTCCAGTACGTGAAGCGCATCGTGAAACGGATTGTAGACGAGGGTGTAGCCCCTGTCGCCGTCGGCGTCGAGAGTGCAGGCCACTGCTGCGCCGTCGCCGAGCAGCAGTTCTTCCCGCCGCGCGCGACCCGCCTCGAAAAGCGCGCGCGCGCCTGCGTGTACGCTGATGAAATCCGAGTCCGCTCCCTTGATAACGCGCCTGACCTCGAGCGCGACCACACCGCCGCCCTCGTTCACACGCCCACTATCAAGAGCGTTCACCTCCCGCACGCTTAAGGGGGAAAATTCCTCCAAAACATGGGCGGCCAACCCGCTCCACGCCCCGGCCGCCGGGTCTATGACGAAATCCCATCGGGCGAGATCACCCGCACGCAGCCAGCAGTTGGAAAGCCTGGTGACGTAGTCTACATAAAAGGCGCGCGCTTCGGCTGCGGATTCCACGCACTGGCCGTTCGCCGGCGTTTGCGCCACCGAATCCCAGTCGCTCGCCCAGACGCGGGCGCTTATCGCCTCATCCTCCCCCGGTAGGGGCTTCATCGAATCGGGAGATAAAAGAATTTTCACGCCATTCTGATCCGCAGGATTGTGAGAGGCAGTGAGCATCACCGCACCCGCTCCGCCCACGCCCGCCAGATATGCCGCAGCCACCGGGGTGGGCATGACGCCGAGCGAGAGAACGTGCGCGCCCGCACGCAGAAGAGCGCCCACACACGCGGAGGAGAATTCCCCCGACTCGTCCCGGGGGTCCCAGGACAGTACCACCGCAACGGGAGAGATAAGCCGTTCCGAGGCTCTCTCCAGGAGCCGGCAACCGGCTTCAAACACGTAATGCTCGATGAACCTCGGTGTGAGGACCCCACGCTCCACGAAGGCCGCGCGCGCATCGACGCCCAGCACCTGTGGGTGATTCTCATCCACCACGAGACCGCGAACCCCGTCCGTTCCCTGAAACTTCGCGTTTGGCATTGCGGGAGAGAGAGCCTTTAAGCGACAGTGACGGACTTCGCCAGGGCGCGCGGCCTGTCGACGTCCCTCTTCAAGGCCACCGCGAGGAAGTAGGCCAGCAACTGCCCCGAGACCAGATGCAGGAAGGGTGCGAGCAGAGCGGACACCCTGGGCAACACGATTTCCTCGCTGAACAGCCCATCCACCACCTCGTCTCCCTCGAAACGATATCCCAGGACGAAGCCGCCGCGCGCGCGAACTTCCTCCGCGCTGCTTCGCGTGAGTGCGTGAAGCTCGGCCTCCTCGGGCGTGGGCATCAGGACTATTGTGTGCATGTTCTCGTCTATGAGGGAGATGGTTCCGTGCTTGAGAAAGCCCGCGCTCATCCCCTCCGCGTGGAGGTAGGTGACCTCCTTCATCTTGAGCGCGCACTCGAGCGCCGCCGGGTAGTAGATGCCCCGGCCTAGGTAGAGCCAGTTCTTCATGTGCTGATGCGCCTGCGCCGCCGCATGGAAAAAACCCGAGCGTTCGTTGAGCGTATTGAGCACCAGATCCGACAAAGAGGAGACCTCCTCTCTGAGCGCCACGACTTGCGCTTCGCTCAAGCGGCTCGCCAACAATCCCAGTTCCATCGATGCAAGCAGCAATATGACCGACTGGCTCAGGGCCGTCTTGGTGCTGATGACGCATTTTTCCGGACCGGCGCCCTGGAGAATCGGAACGTCCACCGAACGAACCAGGGTGGAACCCATCATATTCACGACGCCCGCCGTTCTGGCCCCTTTCGATTTCGCATGGCGCAGGGCGCTCAGGGTGTCATAGGTCTCCCCCGACTGGCTAATGGCGCAAAAACTATCTTCAGGCCCGATTTCCACTATGTGGGAAAACTCGTCCGTACTGACGACGGGCAGATACTTCCCGCCCAGGCGGCTGAAGAAATACTGACCCATCGACGCGATGTAGTAGGTCGTTCCCACTCCGCCCAGAAAACAATGCCGCGATTCATGAATCATTTCGGCCAGGGCCTGGATATCCTCTCTGGGTATCTGGAGGGCGGCCTGGATGGTAGTGGGCTGGTCATAAATTTCCTTGAGCATGAAATGCGGGTAACCGCCCCGGCGTGCCTTCTCCGCGTCCCACTCGATCTCGGTGACTTCCTTGTCGACGCGCTCTCTGGTGAGCAGACTCTTGACCGCGTGGCTCTCGGGCGTGAGGACCGCATATTCGCCATCTTCCATGATGATCGCCTGGCGAGTGAACTCGAAGAACGCGCTGAAATCAGAGCCCACGTAGTTGGCGTCATCCCCCAGACCGATGATGAGGGGCGACTCGCGCTTCACGCAGAAAATCCTGCCCGGCGCGTCGACCGAGATGATCGCCATGGCGAAAGTGCCCTCGAGTTCCTCTATCGCCTCGACGAAACCCTCCTCCACGTCCTGGCCGTTTCGCGCTATTTTTTGCGCCACCAGGTGCGCGATGACCTCAGAATCCGTCTCGGAGCGAAACGCAGCGCCATCGCGCGAGAGCCTCTCCTTGAGTTCCTTGTAGTTCGAGATGATACCGTTGTGGACCACGGCGAGACGGCTTTCGTTGTCCGCGTGGGGGTGCGCGTTCGCCTGCGTCACCCCGCCGTGCGTCGCCCAGCGCGTATGCGCGATGCCCACGAGGCCCTTCATGTCCGTGAAGCGCTCGAGGGAATTCACCGCCTCCACGGTGCCCACGTTCTTTCGGATGTCTATCGTCCCGTTTCTTTGAACGGCCATGCCGCAGGAGTCGTACCCCCGGTATTCCAGGGCGGCTATCGAGCGCAGGAGTTTTTGCGAGACATTCGCACTCGCCGCCATGCCCGCGATGCCGCACATCCTAATTCTCTCCTCGCGGATAGGTATAGTAATGCGGAATGACCTCCCTGGGCGGAACAACGGTGCCCGAGGCCAGCGTATTCGATGCCCCTACCTTGACGCCATCGCCCAGGAAGGAGCCCACCTTGTCGAGGCCGGAATCAATGTTTCCCTCCGGCATGCGAACCTCGATACGGGATTCGTCCAGATTCTGGATCAGCGTCATCGCCCCCGAGCCCACGACCGCGTCCTCGCCGATAACGCTATCCCCCACGAAGGACAAGCGCCCCACCCGAACGCCGTTGAACAGGATGCAGTTCTTGAGTTCCACGCCGAAACCGATGATTGCGTTCGCTCCGATGGCCGTGTAGGGGCGTACCAGAACCCCGTTTCCCAGGAACGTATTCTCCCCGATGAAGCATGGGCCGAAGATGGAAGCTCCCGATTCGATCACCACGTTTTTTTCGATCACCACGGGTCCGCGAAACTGTACCGCGCCCCGAAGCCGCACGCTTCCATCCACGCGGGCCTCGTTCCAGGTGTCCATGACCATCCGATTGCCCTTGAGCAGATCCCAGGGATGCTGAGCGTCCAGCCAGGGTTCCTCCCAAATCGAGGAGCGCAGACCCTCGCCTGCACACAATTCATTGAGCGCCTCATCCATCTCGAGGCTCTCCAGCAAATCGAACAGCCGGTAGGGCATGACGAACACGCCGGCCAGAACATAGTTGCCCACTTCGCGCTCCACGGGCTTTTCCACCAGGCGCTCTATCTGCATGTCCTTGCCGAGATACACCGTGCCGTAGTTCTGGGCATGGGGGGTATGGCAAATCGCCGCCACGGGCTGATGAAAAGAGCCGAACGCTTGAACGACCTGCCGGTACATGTTCGCCGAAGCCAACACGTCCGCGTACACCAGCAAAAACGACTCATCCTCCTGAAAATGCCCTTTCGCGAGACTGATGGCGTCGCGGATTCCCGTGGGCTCCTCCTGGCGGATGTACTGAATCGTCATCCCGTAGCGCGAACCCTGCCCGAATTCGTTGATGATCTTGTCGGCGCGATGCCCGACGACGACGACGAGGTCGCTTACACCGGCGGCCCGTATCTTTTTCAACGCCGAGTGCAGGAGCATCTCGCCCGCCACGGGCAGCATGGCCTTTGGCCGGGTATTCGTGAAAGGGTATAAACCAGCCCCGCGGCCGGCCGCCAGAATCAATGCTCGCACGAGAAACCTTCCCAAAATTCGTTGAAAATGGCCCCAAAACGGGTGTTTTCGTTCATTTTTTCATCTAGCCCGCGAAATTATAGCAGAATCGAGGGGCTATGTGCGTCTTAGGGCTTGAAATTCCTCTTCTCGTGGATTTCCTGGGCGCGGCGCAAATCCGCTTTCGTGTTCACACCCAGCGCCTCCTCGGGCGCTGCAAGAGGAACGCCGAGAATCACGCGGCCCGCAGCGCGCGCAATGGGAAAGACATCGGGCAGATAGAACTCCCTTTGATTGTTCTCGGGTCTGAGTCGCTTGAGGGCGGCTCGCAGGAAAGAAACCTCGAAGGCGTATGCGCCCGTGTTGATCTCGAGAATTTTTTTCTGCTCATCCGTTGCGTCCACCTCCTCCACCACGCCGATGAGCTCCGCACCCTCGCGCATCACGCGACCATATCCAAGCGGCTCATCAATGATGGCCGTGAGCATGGTGGCGGCCGCGCGCTCCTCCCCATGGAGGCGGCTCAACCGCCTTAAAGTCGAAGTCCGTATCAAGGGCGCATCACCACACAACAAAAAAAGATGCCCATCCCCATCCTCCAGGGCGGACAAGCCCACCTCTGCAGCATGGCCCGTACCGAGTTGTTCTTCCTGAACGGCGAAGAGAAGTCCCTCCTCATCGCCTGAAAACGCCTCCCGAACATCGCGGGCCTGATGGCCCACGACGATGACGATGGGAACAGCACCCGCCTCTCTCGCGGTACTCACGACATGGCGGATCATGGGCTTTCCGCCCACGGGGTGCAGCACCTTCGCAAGCGGGGATCCCATGCGCTTTCCCTGCCCGGCGGCGAGGATGACCGCGGCGAACCCATCGCCTCGATATATCAAAAATTCTACCTCCGGCGGGTGGAGGCAGCTGTTTTGGTGAGTCCGAATTCCTGGAGCTTTCTTCTCAATGTGTTGCGGTTCATACCCAACAGACGCGACGCCTGCACCTGGTTTCCACCCGCTTCGCGGAGTACCAGTTCGAGCAAGGGTTTCTCGACGCTGCGAATGGTGTGCTGATAGAAGTCACTGTTCTCACCATCACCCAGGGAGGTGACCACCGAGGAGAGTCTTTCTCGAAAAAAGCCCTCGATGTCGCTGGTTCTCCTCCTCCGGGGAGAGGGACTCAAATCATCGAGTGAAATTGAGTCTCCCTCACTCACCAGGAAGGCGCGACACACGGACATCTCTAGTTCGGCTTCATTTCCCCACCACTTTTGTCCGCTAAACCACTCTATCGCCGCCGGCGTAATTCGCCTCCTCGGCCGCCCGACGCGCCGTGAAAATTCATCGAGAATCCCCTGGGCCACGAGCGAAATATCCTTTTTTCTCTCGCGCAGGGGGGGAATCTTGATGATGCAGGTCGTTTCTTCATGATACAGACGCTTGAGAATTTTGTCCTGTATCAGTTTTTCGGGATCGTGCGTGCAGCCGAATATCACACGAAACTCCTGCGAGAGGCTCTTTTTCCTCAAAACATTGGCTAACGCCTTCTGTTGATCTCTGCTGATAAGCTGGGCATCTTCAATGAAGAGCGTACCCCCTTTTTCGACGATATCCCCCTCTTCACCACGCTTCTCTTCCATGCGCTTGATGGCCTTCTCCAGGGTCGAGGCGCGTCTCATTTTCGGTCCCCAATGCAGAAACGGGTGGCGCCCCCCGGGATACTGGGAATGCAGCGCGCGGGCGACGAGTTGAAAATTCAACCCCTTCTCCCCCTCCAGGAGAATGCTCCGGTATTTCTGCCCCGTAAGCTGAATCGAACGCCTGAGCCTCTCGGCCGCCGCACTCGTCCCCTCGAACCGCCATCCGCCGTGCTCTTCCCTCGCCTCGGTACGGAGCCACCTTAGCTCTCTTCGAAGAAAACCCTCCTCGCTCAAACCCCGAGAAAACTGAAACACTTCCTCAGGGTGCACCTCGTCGACAAAAACGGTTCGCGCGCCTGACTTTATGTTCAAGGGCGTGAACCCCTTATCCTTGGGGCGCAGCACCGCAGCGAACGGCTTGCCCGTCTCCCCGATTCTTCGGATCGGGGCCATGTCGGCGGGATCGGCTGCCCCATAGAGAATAAAATCGCACCAATCCATTCGGGAGCGCGCTTTATAGGGAGTCTCAAAATGAAGCGCCTTCATTCCGATGTTCCGCAAGCCGCCGAGCATAGCCTCCCTACCCGGCGTGAGATCACCGACGAAGAGCGCCTTGGCGCGAATCGCTTCCTTGTCGATTAAATTCACCAACGCATGTCCTCAAAACTTCCGAAAAACAGGCCCGGCATCCGAAAAATCGGAAAAAACCACCTGATCGCCGATGGACGGCTCGCCTTCCTCATCATCCGCCAGGCGGGCCAGAATTCGCCCCCCTTCTTCGAGTTCGACCAAGGCGATCAGGTAAGGCGTCGGCATACCCTTGGCTCCCATGTGAACGGATGAGAAGCTATAAACGATTCCCCGCCCGGAGGCTTGCTTCTCCCTCATCTCGCCGCCGCAATGCCCGCAGCGCTCCGCCCTCTCCAGATGAATGCGCCCGCATCCGGCACAAACGAAAATCTCCATGCGTAATCATCCGCCCTTCTCCGCGCTCAGGCGGTCGCCCCCAGAATATGCACGGCGCAAGTGGCGCCCGAACCTCCCAGATTATGGGCCAGACCCACCTCGGCGCCTGGAACCTGGCGCGCCCCCGCCTCATCGCGTAACTGAAGCGTGAGTTCATGAATCTGCGCCACGCCTGTCGCCCCCACCGGATGGCCTTTCGATTTCAGCCCGCCGCTGGTGTTCACCGGCATCGTGCCTCCGAGTTTCGTCATCCCCTCTAGCGCACCGCGACCTCCCTCGCCTTTGGCGAAAAACCCCAAATCCTCGAGCGCTATGATCTCAGCGACCGTGAAACAATCGTGAATCTCGGCGAGATCGACATCCTCTCGGCTGAGGCGCGCTTGGGAGAAGGCATCCTCCCCCGCCTTTTGGGTAGCATAAAAGGAGGTGATGTCGCGCTTGTCGGAGAGCGCGGGAGAATCCGAAGCCTGCGCCGATGCGAGAACCGCGATGGGCTTTTCGTGATGCGCGGAAGCGATTTCTGTAGGGCACAGGACGACGGCCGCCGCACCATCGCTGATGAGCGAGCAATCGAACAGCCCGAGCGGATCGGCCACGGACTTGGCGTCCAGCACCTGGGGAAGCGTCACGTCCTTTTGCATATGGGCGTTGGGGTTGAGCTTGCCGTGGGCGTGGTTTTTTACCGCCACGTGGGCAATCTCCTCGCGCGTCGTTCCATGCTCATACATGTGACGGCGGGCGATGAGCCCGAAAAGGGCGGGAAACGTGGAGCCGACGCGCGCCTCCACCGCCACGTCCCCGGCGGCAGCAAGGATGGAGGCCGTCTCGTCCGTCTCTGCCGTCGTCATCTTCTCTACCCCTGCGATGAGGGCGAAATCCACCTGGCCTGAGGCAACGGCCAACACCCCCTGGCGCATGGCGAGCCCCCCCGAGGCGCAAGCGCCCTCGAGACGGGTACAGGGTATTGCGGCCAGCCCCGCCGCGTGTGCCACCATGGGCGCGATGTGGTTTTGTCCGACGAAAGCCTGGCCAGCGAAATTTCCTAGAAAAAACGCTTCGACCCGTTCAGGGGCAAGGCCCGCCTCCCCGAGCGCGTTTCTGCAAGCGATAGCGCCCAGGGCGATGAGGCTCTCCTTACGCACGCCAAAGGGCGTGATACCCACTCCGATAATCGATACGTCCCGCACTGCTCACCCCCTCGCTGTCATTATAATACGCGCGATTCGCGCAAATCCACGAATCTTTTCGCCTTGAAAGTCGTTCTCTCGAAAGAACCTGCGGGCAAAACCTCCACCTCGGGCGTCACCAGGAGTTCCGCCCTTAACTTATCGCGCAATTTATCGCTCAAGACCGAATTCACATCCCCCTCGGCGGCTTCGGCGACGACGACGCAACGATCTCGCCCTGTCGATTCATCCGGATGCAATTCCACCCGAAACTCGTTGCTGAGACCCGCGAAACTCCGCACCACCTCTTCCACCTGAATGGGGTAGAACTTCGCCCCCTTGTAGATGACGAGATCGTCATGGCGTCCGAGAATGCCCCCGGGCGAGCGCAAGTGCGTTCTGCCGCACAGGCTGGGGGAGGTATCGACACGCGCAAAATCATTCGTCCAGTAACGCAGCATGGGCGTGGCCTCGCGCGTGAGATGCGTGATGACGAGAATGCCCACTTCGCCCTCAGGCACCGACTTTTTCGTCTCGGGGTCAACTACCTCGATGATGTGGTGATCCTCCGCCCAGATGAGACCCGATTTCGCCACCGATTCACTCGCGAAGGTCGGCCCAATCTCGCCCAGCCCGTAATAATCATACGCATCGACTCCGAGGGCGGCCTCGATTCGAGAGCGCGTGGAGGGGTTCTGCGCACCCACCTCTCCTCCGAACGAACCGATTTTTAGGGGAATCTCCCCAGGGTCTACACCGTTTTCGGTGAGTTTTTCACCAATATACAAACCATAGCTCGGCGTGCTCAAGAGCACCGTCGAGCCGAGGGTAGTGAGATAGAGTATCTGCCGCTCCGTCATGGCGGCGCCGATGGGGATCACGAAACAGCCGATCTTCTGGGTGGCGTAGTGCACGCTCATCCCGGCGACCCACAGGCCGTAGCTGAACGCATTCTGAACAATATCGCCCGGCCGCACGCCGAAACTCCACATCGTGCGGGCCGTGAAATCCGCGATGCTCTCGACGTCTCTCTTGCTCCAGATCGTGCTGACGGGCACACCGGTCGTGCCTGTGGAGGGGTGAAGCTCTCCCCATGCCTCCGGCGGAGCGACTGTGTATCGTCCGAAGGGCGGGTGATGTTGCTGTTCATCCCTGAGTTCTTGTTTTGTGACGAAAGGAATTTTCAGAAGATCTTCGAGCGTTCGCACCGAATCGGGGCCTAAGCCCGCCGCGTCGAGGCGCTCCCGGTAGAATTCGGATTCTTGATAACAGCGGCGAACCTGCCATTTGAGGCGTTCGAGTTGAAGGGCGGCGAGTTCATCCCGCGCCATGCGCTCGATGTGCTCATCCCAAAAATCGTCGTTTCCCACCATGGCCGCGGAACCTTCTTGTGAAAAGAGAAAAGCGAGCAAAGGTATCCCGCATCCCACAACCCGTATTCAATTCGTTGAAGAAAATCTCGAAAAGAGACATTAAAAAAATAGCACACCAGAGGATGGCGCGCAAGAAAATGTTTTTTTTCGGGGTAATTCCGAGCCCCCGCCCTGCCAGGCGCAGCTCTAGATATTAAAGATTTATCGTGGTTCCCGCCGCCTGTGGGTCATTGAGAGCCCCAAGCAGCGCTTCGAGCACGCGGGCAGAGGAAACGTAGCCCGTGAGATTCAGCATGAACCCATCCATCAACTCCCGCCTCATCCAACTCGCGAACACCGCCGCTTCGTCCAGATTCTGCAGACCCACCGCCTGATCTTCCAAGCCCTCGTCCAGAAATATCTCGCTTATCTTCTCTTCAAGCGCACGAACGGGTGGCTCGCTTCTCTGGAACGACATTTCATGAGCGAGTAGTCCATCCTTGATGAAAAAACAATATCTGTGCTCGCGCGTCTCACCGGGTTCGACGATGATGAGCCTTCTCCTTTCGATGGACGGCCCCGACAAGCCATACGTCCGCACCAAGTGGTGGAGACGGGAAATATGGCGCCTCAGCCTACCTGCCGATGGCCCCTCCTCTCCCCACGCGTTTTGCAAAAGGGAAAACACGCTCTCATCATCTTTGCGGAGTCGGCCCTCCAGGAAATCTCTCAAGACATCGAACAGTTCCTCATACTCCGGAACCGGCAGCCGAGGAGGTTTTTTTCCGCCCGGGAATGCGCCTCTCTTCTTTACGTCATCATATCCACCCGGAACTTGATGCGGGAGCGGAAACGCGGCGCAGATGGACCCCAGCAATTCGGCAAGCTGCGCCTTTTTCCGAAAAGGGCCATAGTAGCGGGCTCCATCCCGGGCGAGACGGGAGACGATAGATACCTTGGGTCGGTCTCCATCGGCCGAGAGCCTCAGAAAACCCCCGCCTGCTACGGCGATGTTCCCGTTCATGAGACTGGATTTTTGCATCGCCCTGAACGCCTCGATGTTCATGACCAGTTCGCTTCTCAGGCTCTTCGCCTCCACATGGCGCACACCCTTCAACCTGAGAGCGAATCGGCTGGCGGAGCGATTTTTGGGATAAAACATATCCCGCACCGCCCGCTGTATATCGTTGGCCTTCCCCGCGAATACGAGTTTTTCGTCCTTGTCATACAGATGATAAACGCCGCGCTCGCAGGGGAGCGATTCAATCTTCGCCGGGTCGAGCTGAATGCCCTCCGCCATCGGTGGAGAAACTTCCTCATCTGGGTACTGAAACTCGAGCAAGGATTCGAGGCTGTCCACCCCAAAAAGCTGGCACATCCACGTAAAGCGGATGAAGATGTGCGCCGTCGCCTGCGCATCGCCCAACGCGCGATGCCTGCCCTCCTCCCAATCGGGAAGCCCCAGGATTGCGCCCAACTCGCCGAGGTTGAAGCGTTTTTGTCCCGGCAGAAGCTGATTCGCCAATTCAAACGTGCAAAGAACCTGAGGCGAAAAATCGCGCTCCAGAAATTCTTCCGCGTAATACTTCAGGAAATGGAGATCGAAATTCGCGCAGTGGGCAACGAACACACAGCCATCAATGAAATCCAGAAATCCAGGCAGCACCTCTACCAGCCCCGGTTTGTCCGCCACCATGGCGTCGGTAATTCCAGTGAGGCGAACGACGTTCCAGGGAATCTCCCGGACAGGGTTGACCAGTGCGTCCCAGGAATCCACCACCTCGCCGGCGCGAACCTTGACGGCGGCCAACTCCGTAATCCGGTGTTGGGGGGGGCGTCCTCCCGTGGTCTCGATATCGACGACGGCGAACGTGGTTTCGGGAAGATACGGCCGGGAGAGCAAACGGGCCGCCTCATCCTCGCTCAGGAGGTCGCCCGTTCCGTTTCCAGCGCTTTTCTGGAGGAGAGGTTCTAGGATACCGGACGCTGTCGAATCATCTATCTCTTTGAGGTTCAAAGCGTTACGAACATATTGAAATGCAGTGGACTTGCGAATCGCCACTCGTTCCCCTCGTGTTGTTTCCTGTTCCATGGACCTACGATTTTGTGAAGACATGGGCCTTGGGTTGGTGCACATTTGGCAACTGTAGCAGAAAGCACCCAAGGATCATAGCTCGCTATCCGTAAGCTCGTTCACCAAGCGCGCTTGTTTTGGTATAACCCAAGGTCATAGTCTTTCGTGAGGAGAGCAGCCTTGTTCGGAAGCATCGGAATGACGGAGTTAATCGTGATAATGGTGGTTGCTTTGGTCGTCATCGGACCCAAGCGCCTGCCAGAGTTGGCCCGCACGCTCGGAAAGGCCCTGGGCGACTTCAAGCGCGCGACGTCTGATTTTCAGAACAGCTTCAACCTCGAAGACGACTACGATCTCGACGTGCTTGATGAGGACACAAAACAGCAGGAGAAAAAAGCAAACGCCGAAGAACAGGAACCAGAAGAAGACGACGCGGCGGAGTTGGCTGAGAAACCGACCCAGACCGAGACGGACGAGCCCGCGCCCGAGGCGGGCGACACCGCGCCTGAGGCCGAGGCCGACGCCACGGAGAACAAAGCGGCTACGGATAAGACCGGGGCCGCACGAGAGGACGAAACGAAGACGTGAGCGGCGATGCTTCCATGCCCCTCACCGGGCACCTGACAGAGTTGCGCAACAGAATCCTTTATATTCTCGGCACGATCTTCGTCGTGTTCGTGGGTGCCTATTTTTTCTCGACCGAACTGCTGACCTTCATGCAGCGCCCCATCGCCGGGCAGAAACTCGTATTCCTGTCGCCGACGGAGGCATTCTTTGCGCACGTCAAGGTCTCGTTTTTCTGCTCGGTGTTCATCAGCCTCCCCATCATCTTGTTTCAGATTTGGCGCTTCTGCTCCCCGGGGCTGATGAATCGGGAGAAGCGCTACATCGTGCCTTTTGTCTTCTTCTCGACGCTGAGCTTCATCGTCGGCGCCCTTTTCTGCTATTTCCTGATTCTGCCCTATGGCCTCGCTTTTCTGTTGAGCTTCGCCACCGAATCCCTGACACCCCAGATTTCGATAGGCTTTTACATCTCCTTCGCCTTCAAGCTCATTTTTACGTTCGGCCTGGTGTTCGAGGTGCCCATCGTCACCATTCTGCTTGTGCAGATCGGCGTCATCACACCCGATTTTCTCTCGAAAAACCGCGGATACGTCATCGTCGGCGCATTCGTCATGTCCGCTCTGCTCACGCCGCCGGACGTGGTGACGCAGGTGTTTCTCGCCGGTCCTGTCATCGTGTTGTTCGAAATCAGCATCATCATCTCGAAAATCATCATGAGGCGTAAGAAAAAGCGCCAGGAGGAGCGGGAAAAAGAATGGGAAGACGACGAAAACGAGGGTTCGGATTAGGCTCTTGCGGCTTCATGCTCCACTGTAGGTGTGAGTGCCACTCTCAGACGCGAAAAAGGAGACACTCTTGAATTCTCCAGACCCCCGCGCCGAATTGGCCCCCGCCGATAGAATTATCTGCGCGCTGGACGTACCCACGCTGACTGAAGCAATACGCCTGATGGACAAGCTCGAAGGCGAGGCGCGCTGGTTCAAAATCGGGATGGAGCTATTCAGCCGCGAGGGCCCGCCGGCGGTAGAAGCCGCGCTTGAACGCGGGGTCGGTGTTTTTCTCGATTTGAAATACCACGACATTCCCGCCACCGCGCAAAGAGCCGTGAAATCAGCGGGAGAACTGGGGGTCTCGCTGCTCACCGTCCATGCCGCGGGCGGCCCCGCCATGCTCGAAGCCTGCGCAAGGGGCCGCGATGAGTGCCGTGACCCGCCCGCTGTCTTGGCCGTCACAGTGCTCACGAGTCTGGACGCGCAGGCGCTTCGCGCCATCGGGATCTCGAAAGAGATCGAACCCCAGGTGCTGGCCATGGGGCAGCTCAGTCGCGAGGCCGGCCTCGACGGCGTAATCGCAGCACCCGGGGAGGTGGCCGCGCTGCGGCGAACCCTGGGTGATAAATCTTTAATCGTCACTCCGGGAATTCGACTCGAAAGCGATACCCATGACGATCACGCCCGCGCGCAAACCCCGACCCACGCGATTCGCGACGGCGCCAACCTGTTGGTGGTCGGCAGGCCCATCCGCGACGCGCAAGAGCCCAAAGCCGCCCTCCGTGCTTTTGCGGATGCGGTCGCCCGCGCGCAATCCGGATGAGCGCCGATTCTACATGGAAGAGGAGACGCGGCGGATCCGCCTCATCATCAGGGGACGGGTGCAGGGTGTATGGTACCGGGGCAGCGCCCAGGAAATCGCCCGAAGGCTCGGCCTCACCGGATGGGTGAGAAACCAGATCGACGGGAGCGTGGAGTTGGTCGCCGAAGGCGATAGTTCAGCACTCAACGCCCTCAAAGCATGGTGTCGAGAAGGACCGCCGCTGGCGAGAGTCGAGGAAGTACAGGAAGAGCAAATAACACCTTGCGGGGAGCCCGCGTCGTTCGAGGTACGCTGAAACGTTAAATACCCGTAAATCCCGTCCAGAAGATGAGATAAGAGGAAATGGCGTTCAGATAGTTCGATATCAGCAGAACGCCCACGAGAAGAAGCATGGCGCTGCTCGCTATTTCCACGCCATGGAAATAGCGCCGAAACGTCTGATAGAACCGGAAGAAATAACCCACACCCAAACCACTGAGCAGAAACGGAACGCCTAGGCCGGCGGAATAGCTCGCCAGCAGAACGACGCCCTGGCCCGCGGTTTGCTGCGTTCCCGCGAACAGAAGGATGCTACCCAGAATCGGGCCGACACAAGGCGTCCAGCCGGCGGCGAAGGTGATGCCGACCAACATGCTGCCGAGCCAGCCGGTGGGCTTGCTGTTCAGCATGATGCGGTTCTCCGAGGAGAGCACGGGCAGGAAAACGGCCACGAACACATAAAGAGCGCAGGCCGTGAGCACCCCACCCAGCGTGGGGTAGCCCATTTGCAGGCCCGCCAGCCCCGCCAGGAAAATCAGGGCGGCGAAAGCGCCGCTCACGCCGGTCGATTTTTCGGAGAAAAACCTCTGGCCCCTGAAATCAAAGGCCCTGTCGCCGACATAGAGACCGAACATGGTGATCATGATGCCGCCTAGCAGCCTGACGTGATCCTGATACTCAAAGAGTACCTTGCCCACGAAAGACACGCTGGCGCCCAATATGACGAAGACGAGAGAAAACCCCGCCACGAAAAACAGGGAATTCACCAAAATGACGCTTCGAACGCGGACGACCTCGCCGCTCTCTCTTATTTCCTCATAGGACAAACCCGTTAAATAGGAAAGGTAACTCGGGACCAGCGGGAGGATGCACGGGGAGGCAAAACTCAATACCCCCGCCGCAAAAGCCAGGCTCAAGGACACGTTTTCCGGGGCCATCATTTTCCCCTATCAAAATCGCCGGCGGCCATGCGGATGGTTCGGTTGTTTCCACCGAATCCCGACGAACTATCCTATCACAGTAAAACTGGGGTTCGGGCTGAAATTGCCGAGATGAATAAAATCCGAATCAGTTTCCACTCATCCCATTCCCATCGAAGGGATTGTGGATGCATATCGTATCATCACGGCTCGGGCCCGTGGAAATCAGCCATACGGGCTTGTCCGTCAACTCCTCGAGGCGTTTGATGTAATCCTTCGCCCGGGGAGGGAGGACGTCATAATCCCTCACGCCCCCGGTGGGGGACATCCAGCCGGGAAATTCCGTATATACGGGCTTGCATTGCTCCAAAATCGAAGTCTCCGCCGGGAAGACCGTGACGCGCTCTCCCTCGTATTCATAGCCCACGCAAACCCGAATCGTCTCATGATTATCGAGCACGTCGAGCTTCGTCACCGCTATCGCATCCATTCCGGCCACCTGGATACAGTGGCGGGCCGCCACGGCGTCGAACCACCCGCACCGCCTGGGCCTGCCGGTAGTGGTGCCGAACTCACCGCCTTCTTCCCGCAGAAGCCCGGCTTCCACCTCACCCATCTCGGAGGGAAACGGGCCTTGTCCCACCCGCGTGCAATATGCCTTCATAATTCCGAATACCGTCTTCAGACGGCTGTAGGGCAATCCTAAGCCGCTCATCGCACCACCCACGCCGGTGTTGCTCGACGTCACATAGGGATACGTGCCCATATCCAGGTCGAGCAGGATTCCCTGCGCGCCTTCGAGCAGAATTTTCTTGTTCCCGTTCAACGCATCGTTGATTTCCGCATCCGTGTTCCGCACATGGGGACCCAATATTTTCCGCACCTGGGAACACACGTCCAGGACATGCGCCTCATCCAGCGCTTTCGTTTCCTCCTCGCTCAAATCGATATCACCCAGAAGCCGCTTTTTGATGGCCAGGCTGACGCGGATGCGATCCTTCAATATCTTCTCATCGAACAGATCCGAAATCCGCACGCCCAGCCTCGCCGCCTTGTCGGAATAGGCTGGCCCGATGCCGCGGCCCGTCGTCCCGATGCGGTTGACGCCCAAAAGCTCTTCCATGTGGGAATCGAGAACCTTGTGGTAGGGCATAATGAGGTGCGCGCGCTTGCCGAGGACAAGATTCTCCCCGATCTCGATGCCTTCGGAGCGGAGGTAGCCGATCTCCTCCACCAGGGCCAGCGGGTCCACCACCACGCCCGAGCCGATGATGCACTTCACCCCTGCGTGCAATATCCCCGTCGGTATCAGGTGGAGAATATATTGATTCCCATCGACGACCACGGTATGGCCCGCGTTGGCCCCTCCCTGGTAGCGGGCCACCACATCCGCCTGACTCGCCAGCCAGTCGATGATTTTCCCTTTTCCCTCATCGCCCCACTGGCCGCCGAGAATCGCCAAAACACTCATTGACTATCATCCCTTCCGCCCACCCGGGCGAGAATCTCCTCAATCGGGTATGCGCCCAAATCTTCTCCGCCCGGCTCCAGAAGCCGGACGCTGCCCCTCTTCTTCCCGCCGCGCTCGATGACGAGGCATTTCGACACGCCCGTCGCCCGCGCGTATTCGAGCGAGCCTTCGAGGTCGCGGCGAATGATGTCGCGCGCCACCCGCCAGCCCCGTGCCCTGAGTTTACGGGAAAGAAGGATGCCCGAGCGCTTCTCTCGCGTGAGGTCGATAACGAGGAAATCCGTTCCGTTTCTGTTCTCTGCCCCCTCCGTGACGAGGGGAAGCATTTGATTCAGATCGACGGCGAATCCCGTTCCGAGCGCGTCGTCGCCATAAAGCCCCAGGAGCTTGTCGTAGCGGCCGCCGCCGCATACGGGATATCCGGAGCCTTCCACGAACCCCTCGAATATCACCCCCGTATAGTAGTCAAAATCCTTGAAGTCACACAAATCAAAAATGATGCGTTCAGACAAGCCGTACAACTCCAATATCCGAAATACTTTCAAAAGCTCGCGGACTGCGCTCCTGGCCGCCGGTGTTCTCACTTTTTCCTCCACGTCACGGAGTACCTCGATTCCGCCGAAACACTCCGGAATCCGCTCGAGCAGCCCGGCGTCCGTCTTTTCTCGCGGAATCCCCTTAAGAAGGCTCGCCACCTCCGAGGAATCACGGCGTCCTATCGCTTCGAGCAACTCGGCCCTTTGCGCTCCCTCTAGCCGCAAGGCGTTCAGAATACCGCGCAAGAATGCGCCGTGGCTCAAGGACATGCGGAAATTATCCACCCCGTTGGCCTGCAGACATTCCACGGCGATGGCTATCATTTCGGCGTCGGCTTCGAGCGAAACCAGGCCTATCAACTCCACACCCGCCTGCCAGAACTCCCTTTGCAATTCACCCGCCACATGGGCATGGCGAAAGACGTTCGTCGCATAGGAGAGCCGCAGAGGCCGGGGATGAGCGGCGAGAATCGTGCCGGCCGCCCTTGCGATTTGAGGCGTCATGTCCGCTCGAAGGGCCAGCAGTCCCCCGCTTTCCAAATCGACCATCCGGTAAGTCTGCGCGTCGAGAACCTCCGAGCCCGCCCTGGGAACGTAAAACTCGAACGCGGGCGTGAGGAGTTCCCGGAACCCCCACTGCTCGAACACGCCGAGAAGGCTCTCCTCCACCTCTCGTTTACGTCTCGCTTCACCCGGCAGGAAAACGCGTGAACCACCCGGAATGGCCCGCAATGAAGCTATCTGTCTCATGAAAAACCCAATCTGACGAGGCAGGCGTCGTAGACGTGGGGAATGGCGCGAACCTCCTCCATGACGGGTTCAGGCACCGGATCGTCCAAAATCAGGACGGCCACGGCCATATCCTGCTGCCACACTCTCCCCAACTGCATGCCGGCGATGTTGATATTGTGATTCCCCAGCAGGGTGCCCATCTTGCCGATCATCCCGGGCCGGTCCTCGTTTCGGAATATGAGGAGATAGCCCCTGAGCGCCACATCGACCGAATAATCGTCTATACGAACGATTCTGGGATCATTCTTCCTGAGAAAAGTTCCCGCCACGGAGCGCTCGCCCGAGTCGGTTTTCACGCGAAGCTCGATCAAGTCCGTATAGAGAAGATTCTCCGATCGGCTCGTCGACCTGACTTCGATGCCGCGCTCTTTCGCGAGCAGCAGGCCATTCACCATATTCACGCGGACGCTCGACAGGAACCGGCCCAGCATCCCCTTGATGGCCGAGGCGGCCAGCGCCTTCATGGGCATGTCGATGGCGCCGCCATAGACCACCTCGAGCGTCTGTAATCCTCCGCCGGAGAGCTGGGCCAGAAAATCACCCAGGCGCTCGGCCAGATCCAGGTGGGGGCCTATTTGCTCCAGCACTTCGGGACTCAGAGACGGCAGATTCACGGCATGGCCCACCACGCCTTCTGTCAGATACGCCACGACCTGCTTCGCCACGCTGATCGCCACGTTCTCCTGCGCCTCCGCGGTCGAGGCGCCCAGGTGGGGCGTGCAGACGACGTCGTCGCGCCCGATGAGCGGGTCGTTCGGGTCGGGAGGCTCCTGTTGGTACACGTCCACGGCCACGCCCCCGACCTTGCCGCTGTCGAGCGCCTCGGCCAACGCCTCCTCGTCTATCAGTCCACCGCGCGCGCAGTTGATGATGCGAACGCCATCGCGCATCCGGGCGATTTCCGCAGCGCCGATGAGATTACCCGTTTCTGACGTCTTGGGAACGTGCAGGGTGATGTAGTCGGATTTCGCCAAAAGCTCCTCGAAATCCACGGGACTCACCCCGCGCTTCGATAGCACCTCGGCGGAGATGTAGGGATCGTAGGCGAGGACGTTCATGCCCAGGTTGCGGGCGAACGTCGCCGCCTGCGAACCCACGCGCCCCATGCCCACGACGCCCAGGGTTTTGGAGGAAAGCTCGCTGCCCACGAAGCGGCTCCGCTCCCATTTACCCTGCTTCAGCGAGGAGACGGCGGAGGGAATCTTGCGCGCCAGCGAGAACATCATGGCGATGGTATGCTCCGCCGTGGTGATGACGTTGCCGTCAGGCGCGTTCACCACCAGGATGCCGCGCATACTGGCGGCTTCGAGATCCACGTTGTCCACTCCGATGCCCGCCCGCGCGACCACCTTGAGCGTCTCCCCGATGCCCAAAAGCTCATCATCCACCCGCGTGCCGCTCCGGACGATGAGCGCGTCCGCGGTTTTCGTGGCCTCGAGTATTTCTTCCCGCGTCGCTGAGATGTGGTTCAGGACTTCGAAGCCCTCCTGTTCTTCAAGTATCTCCTCCGCCCTCGGCGAGAGCGGCTCACAAATCAGAACGCGAAACGTCTGGCTCATGTATCGAATACCTCCTGCGCCGCCGCGAGGCCGCACCCTCTTTCCAGTGAAAAGCCCAAGCCGGCGATGGTCGACTCCAGCGCGCCGATTGTGGCCAGCACGTCGGAGGAATCCACATACCCCAGGTGCCCGATCCGGAAAATCTTGCCGCTCAGGCCGTCCTGTCCGCCGGCGATGGTCACCCCGTGCGCATCCTGCATTCTAAGGAGAATCGCCTTTCCGTCCACTCCCTCGGGCACGCAAACGGCGGTAAGCGCCTCACTTCTCAAATCGCGGGGGAATATGGTCAGCCCCAAAGCCTCGACGGCCGCCCCCGTCGCCCGCGCCAACACCGCATGCCGCGCGAAGATGTTTTCCAGCCCCTCCTCGCGCATCATATCGAGCGCAACCGCCAGGCCCGCCAGCAGGGAAATCGCCGGCGTCCAGGCGGTGGTGTTTTTTTTCTGGCTTTTTCGCTCGATATGAAGGTCGAAATAATATCTCGGCGACGTGGAGGCCGACGCGGCGCGCCAGGCCCGCTCGCTCAGCCAGACGAAGGCCAGCCCCGGCGGAAGCATCAGCGCCTTCTGGCTCCCCGTGATCACGACGTCCAAATCCCATTCCTCGGCTTTGAGATCATACACGCCCAGCGCGGTGATGGCATCCACCACCACGAGCGTCCCGGGCGATTTCTCGCGGACGACCCTCGCGACGGCCTGCGTGTCGTGCTTGGCCCCGGTGGAGGTTTCGCTCGCCTGCATCAACAGGGCCTTGTGCCCTCCCCGCGCAAGACGCGCCTCCAGAGCGCCCGGGTCGACCGAACGGCCCCATTCCACCTTCAGGACGTCCGCCTCGACCCCGTAGGCCGCGCAAAGCTCCGTCCAGCGCTCACCGAACTTGCCCCCCTCGACGACGAGCGCGGAATCGCCCCGGGAAAGCAGGTTCGCCACCGCCGCCTCCATGCCGCCCGAACCCGAAGCGGCGAGGGTGATGACGTCTCCGCTCGTCTGGAAGAGCCATTCGAGGCCGCGGCGCGCCCCCTCGAAATGCGCCTCGAACTCCCGCGTCCGGTGGTGAATCAAGGGCCGCGCCATGGCTTCGAGCACCCGGTGGGGGACCGGCGTGGGGCCGGGGGCCATGAGATGGTGTTTGTTCATTTTCCGCTCTTTCTTTCATGACTGTCGTTACGGACGGACGCGGGCCTTCGTCCAAAGGATATACCATTGCGCGGAAAACCCCTCAAGCGATATCTCCTGAAAACCGGACGCCGCGCCGCCGACTCGCGCGGGGGCGCTCGTGGACGGCGGCCCATCGGCTTGCGCCCGCGGCGTCGCCGGGCATTCGCTCCCCCGATCACCCCCTTCGTGATCAGCCTCGACTGATGAGGGAGTCGGGCTTTCCCGAGAAGGGAAAGATCGTGCGAGACCGAAGAAGGAGTCGGGCTTTCCCGGGGAGGGAAAGATCGTGCGAGACCGAGGAAGGAGTCGACTTTCCCGGGAAGGGATGGATCGTGCGCGCCCCAACCGGGGGGGTCCGCCGGGAGGGAGAAAATCCATGTAACTCCATATTTATCAAATATATAAATTTTCAGATATTTTCATTTATTTTCCCCTTTTTTCACCTTTTTTGAGAATTTTTCACATATTCCGGCCCGCCTCGATGCGCGGGAAATCACCGTGGATGACGCCTAGCGAGCGCGTCCGCGATGCGGGAAAACGGTCAATCGCGACCGGGGAGGGAGCGATTGTCGCGACCGGGGAGGGGGGAATCCGACCGTAGGGGCCGCATATATGTGTGGGACGACCCCGAGGAGGGGTGCGTCCCGCGCGGAGTCGTGTTCACAACCGACCGTAGGGGCCGCATATATGCGTGGGGCGACCCCCGTAGGGGCGGCATATATGTGTGGGACGACCCCCGTAGGGGCGGCATATGTGTGGGGCGACCCCGAGGAGGGGTCGCCACCTACGGGAAAAGGGCGACCTCGAAGGCAGGGGCGCATATATGCACCCCCTACGGGTAAACTGATCATTTCCGACCGGGGAGGGGGGAACCCGACCGTAGGGGCGGCATATATGTGGGGCGACCACGGGGAGGGGTCGCCACCTACGGGAAAACGGCGACCGCCACCCACGGAAAACCGGCGGCCGCGCGCAAAAAAAACCGGGGGGCCGAAACCCCCCGGTCGCCGTCGCGTCAGGAACAGAGGACGCGAACGTCCATCATGCCGCTAGAAAACGTGGCGCAGCGTCCAGCCGACCATCCAGGTGTCGTCGAAGTCTTTGCCGCCCTCGACTTTGCCGTAGTCGCCTCTCATGAGGAGCGCCGCTATCATGCGAAGCTCGACGGTCTTATGAATCTTCCACTTTAAGACCGCGTTCAACTCGGTGCCGTAGTCCTTGGAATCGTCATAGGAGTCGACAACTTCATCCGCATCACAACCCGCGGTGGGGGCTGTATTAGCAGTGTTTGCATCACCATCGATATCCCTGGCCTCCGATGTCAGCACTATATGTGGCCTTACACCATCCACCTCCTCACCATACCCTACATTGTTCCAGCAGGCTTCAGGAGCGCTCTCGGCGGACTGGTAGAGGGATATGCCGCCGATCAGCGTAAAGGTCTTGCTGACCTTGTATTCGACCAGTCCCTCCAGCGCGACTATGCCGTTCGTCCTGGTGACGGGCGACATGGGGCCTTTGTTGCCGCCCACACTCACCAGCGCCTGGTTTTGGATACCCTTGTTCCCGAAAGATGAAAAGCGGCCTATCCCACTCAGGAGTTGACCGGTGAGGAACCAGCCGGAGCCGCCGAGCTGGGGAGCCGTGAAACCGCCGTATTCCCCATCGGCCGAAGCGTAGTTGCCGAAGGTGATGGCTTGGGCATCAGGCTCCTGATCTGCGAGAGCGATAGGCCTCGTTCCGGTCACCGTCACACCACTAACGTCCTCCTCTGCTTCTTCCGTCGTCGCGGGCTTTGATTCCCCGATGGGCTGGCTGTCGTCGCCGGAGAGCATGGTGAGGTTGCCCATGACCTTCAGTCTGCCGAAGCTGGCCGAGGTTCTCGCCAGGATCGCCCAGGCCGAGAGATCGGTGCCTGCGTTGATCTCGCCGGACTGGAAGACGCCGGAGGCGTTCACGTTGAAGATGCCCATTTTGCCCTTGGCGTTCAGGCCGAGGAAGCTGTAGTTGTAAGCAGTCTTACCCGCCCCGCCCCTCGAATTGGCCGCCCACGGCGAGAGCGTGAGGCCCGGAGCCACCTTCGCGGAGATGCCCACGTAGTAATCCGACGTGTCGTCGTTGTCGGCGCTCGTGTCTTCTTTCGCCTTGGTATGGAACATGCTGAGCGAGAGATTCTTGCTGAGCTTGCCGTAAACCGCGACGCCCGGTTCGCGGTGGCGACCGCCGCCGTCGTAAACTTCCCTGTCCGGGGAGGTGTAATCCGTCTTGCCCAGACGCATGCGGAGCGCGCTTCCCGGAAGGGCGAAATCGATCAACCAGCGGTTGACGCCGACGGTCTGACGACCGGCGCCGATCGCGAAGCCGCCGTTCGCGCTTACGAACTCGGGCTCCCACACGGACATAACCCCGCCGCTCTTCAGCGTGAAGCGCGGGCGGATGAGCGCGTCGAGGTACTGTGTGCCGTCGTCTTTGTCGTCATCGCCATCGGCGTTGTCCACACTGGCGCCACGCACCCGGTAGAAGCCGGTCACCTTGAGGTCGGCCGCATACGAAGGCGTGGTAAACGCCACCACCAGCGCCAGCGCGAATAAAGCTAACAGAATTTTTCTCATGTGTGTTTCTCCTTACTGGAGGTTAGAAAAATGTTGCCGCGTTCCATCATGTTCAATGTCGTGTTTTGCCAGGTGTTTCTTCTTTGTACTTCTACTTTTTCCTTGTACTTCTACTTCACTTCTGCTTCGTCGTCTAACAACAGGGCTCCCTCGTCTCTCGCGTCACCCCCTCTCTTTGATGTTACCCTGCGTGACGACAAGGTTCTGTCGAGCGAACCAGATATAAAGCCGCTTATATGTAGTTTCCACTACAAGATTCAGTTAGAACATTCCCCATTTACGAAAAGAATAGAGAAGATAATACTTTTTGTCAACAAACAATATCCCCGAAAATCAAAAAAATCACCCTCCCCCGCATCGGGGTTGTTGAAAAACCCCTCCCCGCTAAGAATTGACCACCGCCCGTCATTCCGGCGCATGCCGGAATCCATTGCCGGGCGGAATGGCAATACTCCGGCTTTTCATCTCCCCCTCATTGGCGGGAATCAATCAGAAAATAAAAAACAAAGGCAAAACACATGGATTCCGGCATGCGCCGGAATGACGAACGAAGGCAAGAAGCAATCCCTCCCTCATTGGTCGCGTCAAACCCTCGTCTTGCATGGCCGCCGTATCGGCCTCACCCTGAGTAGCCGCCGAAGGTCAAACGCGACTGAGAAAGGAGCGTTTGTATCGAAGGGCCCCGTTTGACCCTCCCTCCTCGGTAGGGTCAAACCCTCGATACGGCGCGCGAGGGTGGCGCGTATTCGAGAGAATCCGTTCCTTTATTTATTCCCTGATTTTGTAGAAAAAGAGTCGGCTCTTCACGCCGGCCAGGAGGCCCGAATCCGTCGCGGCCACCACCAAATCCACGGAGCCGTCGTTGTCGGCGTCGTCCAGGGCGAAATCCACGATTCCCCGGTTCAATTTCTGCGAGCGCCAGGTTTCATACAATCCGGCGCCATCCCATATCAGGCTCACGATCTGTCCCCCCGAAATCCCCAGACCCGGCGCAATGGGGGCGGCGTATTGGTTGCGGATCACCAAAACCTCATTCACCCCGTCCTTGTCGACGTCTGCCACCAGCACGCGCGAGCGTATGGGGAGATCCGGCGTATGCACCGGATCGCCGGTGCTTTCCTCATTGGCCTGGGACATGAATTTATGGACGGGCGCGCCGTATTTTTCCGAACTGGCGTACACCTCGTCGCCGCGCCCCGAGAACATCCTGATCCTGTCGTCCTCTCCCACCTCGATGACGTCCAACCCGCCGTTCTTGTCGACGTCCCACAAGCCGAAACCCAATATATTCAGCCCGGGCGGAAGCGGATAGGGACCGGCCGATACGAGCTTTCCTCCCGACCAGCGGTAGCGATGAACGGCTCCCTCGAAGGCTTTGTCGAATCCTGCCCTTTGCCCCAGGAGCAGATAGGCTTGCGCATCGGGAATTTTAGCGCCCTTCGCGGGCTTGCGGACCCGAATCAGCCTGTAGAACGTCCTGTCGTTCCTGAGGAGGGAGACGAATTTCCCGCCCTTGAACTGCAACACCATCGAGAGCAACTCACCGGAGCGATAGTTGGCGAGATAAAACTCGGGCGCTCCGTCGCCGTTCATGTCGGCGACGTCGATCCACCGGAAATCATTCGCCGCTCCCTCATCGAAGCGGGCGATCTCGCGCATCCCCCCGCCTTCGAACCGGTAGACGATGACCCGGTCCGGCGTGATGAGGACGACTTCCTTTTTTCCGTCACCGTCCACGTCCGCGACGGACATGCCCCGGAAAGAGATTTTGTCGAACTGGTAGCTCTTCACGCCGCCGCCGCCGCCGGGCACGCCCTGGCGGCTGAGCACGAAACTCTCATTGGCCTGGCCGGGGCGCCCCCCGCCCTCGCCGCGCCTGAGCTCCTGTTCTTTGGGTAGGCCTTGCTTGAAGGGCAATTCGTCCGCAATCGATACGGCCTTGAAAATCTCTTCTCTCGTCGTGAGGGACAAAAGACGGGTGGAGAGGATTTTCTTCCCCCGGATTTCGCGCACCTCGCTATCGAGAGCCATATCGGAGCGTATCTGGTTCCGCAGACGAATCGGGTTCCGGCCTTTGAGTATTTCATCGGCGGCGATGCCGCTCTCCAGGAGCCATACCTCCAAGCGATCCGCATCGTAGACGTCGAATCGTCCGCTTTTCAGGAGCCTGCGTCCCAGTTCCCCCGTGAGCGCTTCCATGTTGAAGGACTCTTTCGTCTTGTTGACGAAAGGCAGTACCGCCAGGCGAATTTTCGAGGCGGACATGCGCACCGTGTCCTTGACGCGCGGAGACAGTTCCGTGCCCGGCTTGAGGCGAACCAGGCGGGCGATGGAGAATTTCTCCCGCACGTCCACGACCTCGACCTCGCCTATTTCCTCTTCCAGCGCACCGAGGACGACGCCCGTCGTCGGGTGGCGAAACAGCGCGCCCTTGCGGTAGAGGTTGAGCTTTACCCCTTTGGCCGCATTATCCTTCTCGCCCATGCTGAGATAGAGGTCCGCCCCCTTGACGGCGACCACCGCGCCGCGCAGATTCGGAAACCTCTGGTGCAGCTTGTCGCCGATGACGCCGAGCGCCTTGCGATAATCCGTCTCTTGCGCGCGAACCGGGCAGGCGGATGCGCCGAGGAAAATCATGAGCGCGAGCAGGAGGGCCGGCGCCTTCTTGACTACGTGTAAAATCATGAAAACCCTCATATGAAGAGACGCTCTTCGGAAAGACTCCGGCCGCGCCGGGACCGCTCCGCAGCGGAGCATGGCTCTGGAGGATCGATCAGTCATTATTTTTTATCGAGGACCGAAAGCCCCCGGACGCATGCCCCGAATACCTACAAATATACCGCGTGAGAAGCAGAAAGCAAGTTTGCCCTCCGCACCGCGGGAAAACCCTCCCTGCCCGAAGCGCGGGGCGCGCCTCGGCCTCAAGGCCGGGTGCGTCCCAACTCACTCATGAGTTTCGGGTGAAGCGGCGCGCCGAACCTGCCGGCCTCTCGCGCGTGCCTTCGGGCGCCCTTGCGGTCGCCCTCCAGATACAAGGCCAGCGCCAGATTGTGATGCGCGCCCCCGTGGTCGGGCCTGAGCCTCAGCGCCGCCCTGAACTGCCCTATCGCCAGACGCCGCAGGCCCGCCTTGAGGTACAGGGTGCCCAGGTTGAAGCGCGCCTCCACCAGCGTCGGTTTGAGGCCTATCGCGCGCTCGAAACGGGGCCTCGCCAGATCGCCGCGCGCAGCGCCCATATAGAGCGCCCCCAGGGCGAGGTGGCCCTCCGCGTTCTCGTCGTTGAGCCCCAAGGCGCGCTTGAGAGAAGTTTCGGCGGCGGCCGCATCGCCGCTCTGCATCTGCGCGATGCCTAAATCCACCCAGGCGTAATCGTAGACGGGATATATCTCGACGGATCTTTTGAGCGGCGCAATCGCTTCCCGAAACTTTTTCCGGTCGATCAGGGCTTGGCCATACACCCTGAGCGCGCGCGCGCTTTTAGGCGACGCCTCGGCCGTGCGCCGCCAGAAACGAAGCGCGTCGCCCCACTCGTGGTTTCTCTTTATCGTCAGCGCGCCGAATACCAGACACACGCCCACGAGCAGCGCGGCGCCAATCCGCCAGTCTCCCCTGGCGAGGCGCGCGCCCACCGTCGGTACGAGGGCGATCAGGAAACCGGCCGAGGGGATATAGAGCACCCGCTCCGCCATGATCGTGCCCATGGGGATCAGCAAATTGCTCACGGGAAGGTAGGCCCCGATAAAAACGACCAGCCCGAAAGCTATCCACGGCATGGTCTTTCGAAAACGCCAGGCGGCATAGCCCCACCCCAACAGGCCTAAGGCCCCCGCCGCCGTCCAGAGAGCGGCTTCCGCCCCTTCCACGGGAATCTGCGCGTAGGAATAATCCATGCTCAAGGGCCAGGGCCAGACCAGGAGTTTGAAATAGCGGCCCAACACGCCGAGAGCGCCCAGGATTCGCCCGCCCGCCGGCATCAGCGCAAGAACGTTGTCGAGTCTGGACGGCGGATAGGGCCGCGCCAGCATCCCTAAGGCGGCGTAGCGCATCCACACGTATATGACGAGCACGAGGGCGAGCGCGCAGACGGCGATGAGTGTGTGCTTGGGAGGCGGGCGCCCGGTCTCTCCCGGCGCATACCGGCCCCAGAGCCACCACAAGAGGGCGCTGAACAACAGGGCGACGCCGATTTCCTTGGACAGCAGCGCGAAGAGGCATAGCGCGCACGTGAGGCCGACCGGCGCGAGTAAGTTCCGGTATGAGGCGTCTTCATCTTCTCCACTCTTCCGGCCCTCCTGCATTTCGCGGGGATTCGCGCGAGGAAGCGCGACCCCCATGAGAAGGCCCAATCCCCCGAACACGCCCACGGCGGCCATCAGGTCGGCGCGCGCGACGACGGCGTTCACCGCCTCGGTGTGCACCGGATGAAGCGCGAACAGCAGGGAAACGGCTCCCGCGGCGCCGGGGGCAAGCCCGAAGCGCAGACAAAGCCAGAAGAGCGCGACGCAAGCCAGGGCATGAAACAGCGCGTTGACGATTCTGTAGCCCGCCGTATCCATCCCGCCCAGGGCGTGGTTCAGCGCAAAAGAAGCGATGGTGACGGGCCGGTAGAGGCGGTCTCTTCGCTCGCTCGTCTCCAGCACGGCCCAATAGTCGTGCTGAAAGACCTCCAGCAGGCGGCCGCTCTCCCTGACGAGAGGATTCTCGCCGATGACGGCGACGTCGTCATGCAAGAACGGGTTCGAAAACGTGCCCGCGAAGATAAGAAACGCGGCTGCGGCGATGGCGCAGGCCCAACCCCATTTCACGCTCGACTGCATGGGCCCTCCCGTACGCGGGTCAATCTCTCATCCCGCTCCATGCCGATAATCGGCAAAACTATCGCCTCGACCGCCATCTCCCATGATGGAGCCATGGGGCTTTCCACCAGGGCGACGGCAACCGCTCCGAGGAGAATGGCATGCGCATAAAAAGGCTTCCGGCGGCGCGGCCCGGCCCGGATAATTCCCGGGACGCCCGAATCATGATAACAAAACTTGCCTCCCGCCACTATAAAATGCCGGTAAAATCGCCTTTGCGGTCCGGTTTGCCTTTTGACTCCCGGTGAAACGACTGCTACTCTTCGAACGTACAAGTTCGCTGGGGGTGCCTTGCAGGCTGAGAACAAACCCTTCGAACCTGAACCGGTTAGCGCCGGCGTAGGGAAGCGACAGGTCTTCCACATCCTATGGTTTCCCCTCGCCGACATGTGAATAAAGAGAGTCCATCGCAGGGGGAAAGCTTCACCCCTCTCCTTGCGCAAGCCGATGGATTCCCATCTGCATACGACGCATCTCAGAGGAGTCGGGAGATGACACGCTCAAACGGAAAGACGAACGACGAAAACGAGGCCAAGCTCAACCTCATCCAGGCGAACGGCGCGGAGAACGGACATTCCGCGGAGGGCGACGCCTCGTTCCCCGCCTCCCAAAAGGTGTATGTCGAAGGCCGCGGCGACGTCCGCGTGCCCATGCGGGAAATATCCCTCTCGGGCGGCGAGGACCCGCTCCGGGTGTACGACACGAGCGGCCCCGAGGGCGAGGATATCCACAAGGGGCTGCCCAGGCTGCGCGACGCCTGGATTCGAGCGCGCGGCGCGTATGACGAGGCGGAGCCGTCCTACGTCCCGGTGCCCGGTCATTCGGACCCCGACGTTCCGATGCCCCCCGCCAGAAAGGTGCTCAGGGGACGCGGCAACGTGACCCAGATGCACTACGCGAAAAAAGGCGAAATCACGCCCGAGATGGAATTCATCGCCATCCGCGAGAATCTGAAGCCCGAATACGTGCGCGACGAGGTGGCCCGAGGCCGCGCCATCATCCCGGCCAACGTCAACCACGCCGAGAGCGAGCCCATGATCATCGGGCGCAACTTCCTCGTCAAGATCAACGCGAACATCGGAAATTCGGCCGTTTCGAGCTCCATCGAGGAAGAGGTCGAAAAAATGACCTGGGCCACCAAATGGGGCGCCGACACCGTGATGGATCTGTCCACCGGAAAAAACATCCACGAGACGCGCGAGTGGATCATCAGAAACTCACCCGTTCCCATCGGTACGGTGCCGATTTACCAGGCGCTGGAAAAAGTAGACGGGGTCGCGGAAGACCTGACCTGGGAGATTTACCGCGACACGCTGATAGAACAGGCGGAGCAAGGGGTGGATTATTTCACCATCCACGCGGGCGTGCTCTTGCGCTACGTGCCGCTCACCGCCAAGCGGATAACGGGCATCGTCTCGCGGGGCGGCTCCATCATGGCGAAATGGTGCCTGGCCCACCATCAGGAGAGTTTCCTCTACACGCGCTTCGATGAGATTTGCGAGATCATGAAGGCCTATGACGTCTCCTACTCCCTGGGCGACGGCTTGAGGCCCGGCGCGCTCGCCGATGCGAACGACGAGGCGCAATTCGCCGAACTCGAAACCCTGGGCGAGTTGACGCTCAGGGCCTGGGAGCACGACTGCCAGGTGATGATAGAAGGCCCCGGCCACGTGCCCATGCACCTGATCAAGGAGAACATGGACAAACAGCTCGAAATCTGCCACGAGGCGCCTTTTTACACCCTGGGTCCCCTCACGACGGACATCGCCCCGGGATACGACCACATCACCAGCGGCATCGGCGCCGCGATGATAGGCTGGTTCGGAACCGCCATGCTTTGTTACGTCACGCCCAAGGAACATCTGGGACTGCCCAACAAACAAGACGTCCGCGAGGGCGTCATCACCTATAAGATCGCAGCCCACGCGGCGGACCTGGCCAAGGGCCACCCCGGCGCGCAGGATCGAGACGACGCCCTCTCGAAGGCGCGCTTCGACTTCCGCTGGGAGGATCAGTTCAACCTCGCGCTCGATCCCGAAACCGCGCGCGAGTATCACGACGAGACCCTGCCCGCCGATGGCGCCAAGGTCGCCCATTTCTGCTCGATGTGCGGGCCCAAGTTCTGCTCGATGAAGATCACCCAGGAGGTTCGCGAGTACGCCGCCAAACAGGGTCTTGAGGAGAAAGCCGCCCTGGAGGAGGGTCTCAAGGAGAAAGCGAGCGAATTCAAGGAGGGCGGCTCGGAGATTTACGTGAAGGAGAGCTAGGCCGACCTGTAACTACCTCGCCGTATGAAACCCCGCCCGGGCATTGGCCCTGGCGGGGTTTTCGTTGCATGGAAAACACAGACACAAGAAGCTATAATTGATTCGGAAACAATACATTTGAGTTGCGCATTCATGGGGTTGTGTTGATTGATTACCAAACTCACCATTCGCCATTACAGAAGCATAGAGAATATCGAGTTGAATCTTGGCGATATCAACGTCCTCGTCGGTCCGAACGGGGTCGGCAAAAGTAACATTATAGATTCGATTGCATTCATCCGGGATGCTATTAAAAATGGTCTCGACCAAGCGGTTCATGACCGACACGGCATTCAGACGATACGCCAATGGTCGCCTACGAAACCTTATGATGTTTCTCTGGCAATCGAGACGTCACAGGCGGGATGGACAGGAAAATTCTCCTTTACCCTGCATTCCCTTCGGGATGGATTCGAAATCCTGAACGAATCTGGAAAAATCGACTATTACCCCAGAACAAATCCGTTGGCAGGAATGGCTTCTGCCGAAAATCTTGAATTAGAAGATCGTGAACGTCACTATAGCTTTATGAGAAAACCGTCTGAAAACACAAAAGTCCTCCATTACATCGATGAGAACGAACGGACAGAAGAATATCCCACGGAAGTTCCCGATGACTTTTTTCTGAACTCACGATATGCCTATTTCTTCGCGCCACTCAGGAGGATGCTGGAAGATTTCGAATCATACTCCATCTTTCCCAATACATTGCGCGATCCCCAAAATCAGAGCAACGAGACTTATCTGGAATCACACGGAAACAACCTGACATCTATATTAAAGCAAATGAGAAGAAAAAGACGCACTGAAGCGATCTCGGAAATCGTCAATTCCCTCAAATTGATAGTACCCGGCCTCGACAACATCAACGTCCACAGCGTTGCCGGTTATTTGACGCCCCAATTTCGCATGGGCAAACAAAACAAGAATAAAACCCACACCTTCAACGTGAACCAGATGTCGGACGGCACGCTCAGGATACTCGGGCTTCTGGTCGCTTTGTATCAGGAGCCGAAGCCGGACACCATCGCACTGGAGGAACCGGAACTAACAGTTCATCCTGGCGCATTTCAATTGATTACGGACTCGATTGAGGAAGTGTCCCAAACTACCCAGATTCTGGTCACCACGCACAGTCCGGAATTCCTAGATTATTTCCAGCCCGAGCAAATTATCACCGTTGAACTGCAGGACGGGATTACAAAAGCCGGCAAACTGAACGAATCTCAATTGACTGCGGCGAGAGAGCGTCTGTTTACTCTAGGAGAGTTGATGTCGATTGAAGGCATCCATGGATAATGATTTCAGATTGCCGAAATCCATTCCTCATCCTGGAGGGATCTGGTGATAAAGACGCCGTTCCAGCACTCATCAGAAACCTTGCCCATGAGCATGAAATCTTCAATTTATCAATCGTTCCCGATCCAATTAGACGTCAAAACATCCCGAAGCTTCGCTCAACTGGCGAATTAGAAAAATTTATCACGTATGGTTTGATGAAAGACGGGGATTCGTTGCTGATATTGCTCGATTGCGACGATTTATGCGCCAAGGATGAAGTACATGCGTTTACGGAAAGGGTGCGTAAACAAAGTCCGGCGAAGAAGGTAGGCTTCGCTTTTTTCAAATCCGAGTATGAATCTTTATTCGTCTCTTGCCTCGATCTGATTGCGGAACGATACCCCGAGTATGGATGGAATCTAAGCGATTGGAACATAGATGATGAGCATGAAGAAATCGTGGGCGCAAAAGGGTATATATCACGCCGCATGAAAGCGAATAAATCCTATAAACCCACCAGAGACCAAATAAAATTCACTTCCGCATTGGATTTTGACCGGCTGCGAGAAAAATCGAGAAGTTTTCGGCACCTGGAATCGACCCTCCTATGGCTAACGGGTCAAACAGATGACGACAGCCTCATTTATCCCTTGCCGGTTCATTGAATGGACTAATACACGTCAAGCACAAGACTTGCGCACGTAATTGATGATAAATTCCTCTTATCGCACCGAGTCGAGAGGAGTAGCCATGACGCTGAAAATGGGGGTGTGGGCGCCCGTATGGGGCACGTTTCTGGGGCGGATCGAAAAGCCCGAGACGGTGAAAGAGGCTTCCTTCGCCCACAATGCGCGCTATATCCAGCGCGCAGAAGAACTGGGCTTTGCGACCACCTTGTTGCTCGACAGGAGCCTCAACAGCATCAAGGGCGTGGGCGCGCCCGTTCTGGAGGCCTGGATAACCGCGGCGGCCCTCGCGCCCATCACGAAGAAAATCGAACTCATCATCGCCGCCAAGAGCGCCTACCGCCACCCCTCGCTCGTCGCCCAGATGGGGGCGAACATCGATTGCATCAGCGGGGGGCGCTTCGCCATCAACATCGTCTCGGGCTGGTGGGCGCAGGAGAACGAGATGGCGGGCATCCCCTTCCCGCCGCACGATGAGCGCTACGACCTCTCGGAAGAAGTCATGCGCATCCTCAAATGCTACTGGACGAAGGATAGCTTCAGCTTCAAGGGCAGGTATTTCGAGATAACCGAGGGCGTCACCGCGCCCAAGCCCGTCCGCAAGCCCTGGCCCACGTTTTATTTCGGTGGTGAATCCACAGCCGCCGTGAAGCTGGCAGGCAAGGCCGCGGACGTTTTTTTGTTCAACGGCCGCTCGCTAGCGGACGCGAGAGAACTGATGGCCGCCGTGAACCACGAGGCGCAAGCCAACGAGAGATCCATACGCCACGGGATGAGCTCGTTCATCGTCTGCCGCGACACCGACGAGGAAGCCCAGGCGGAACTCGCGCGCCTCTTCTCGCTCATCACCGAACCGCCCAAGCTCACGCGAGTCGACAGGGCCGCCCAGCACAGGAAAACGAGCGCGAAGGCGGGCGGCGTGGGTTCTAACGGCGGCACGGCGACGGGCCTCGTCGGCTCGCCTCAGACCATCGCCGAGCGCATCATGGCGTTTCACGAGGCGGGGGTGGAGTTGTTATTGCTCCAGTTCCATCCCATGTTCGAGGAGATGGAGCGCTTCGCCTCGGAAGTCATGCCCCTGCTGCCCCTGGGCGAGAAAACGCACGAAACAGCGCCCGCCTAGACACTCACTCCAACACCACGCGCGCGCCCAGCCCGAAGCCGTTTCTGAGAAACCAGCCCTGGTTCACTTCCAGCACCCAGCGAACCTTGTGACGAGAGCGATAGGAAGGAATCCGCGTCCCCCGCTTGTGGGGCTGCAAATGGATGATCTCGAGAATCGCTCCCTTCGAGTCGATAAAGGCGAGCGAGAGGGGTATCCGCGTGTTCTTCATCCAGAAAAAACGCCGCGCGTTTCCTTTGTAAACAAAGAGCATCCCGGCGTTTTCGGCCAGCCGCTCCCTGCCCATCAGACCCTGCGCACGGGCTTTGGAACTCCGGGCGATCTCGACCGAAAGCGCAGCCTCGCGCCCGTCCTGGGTGATCCGCACCACCCCCCGATCGAAAGTAGCGGCCTGGGATGAACCCGCGAGCAAAACCCAGGCGAGGAGCGCGGCGCAAGAGAAACTACCCTTCAAAATCATCCTTTTCACGTATAACTCCAAATAAAACAAACGGATAAATTTTCAGTTCTTTTTCTTTATTTTCCCTGTTTTTCACCTTTTTTCTCTTATTTTCTCTTATTTTCAGATATTCATTTCGGGATGAATTTTTTTCGCGCCGCCACCATACCCGACCCGGAACCCCGCCGCCACGGGCAACTGCGGGGTCAATCGCGACTGATGAAGGAGCGATTGCGGTTTGCCGACCGATGAGGGTCAATCGCGACTGATGAGGGTCAGCCTCGACCGATGAGGGTCAGCCTCGACCGATGAGGGAGAGGCTGCCGACCGATGAGGGAGAGGCTGCCGACCGATGAGGGAGAGGCTGCCGACCGATGAGGGAGAGGCTGCCGACCGATGAGGGAGAGGCTGCCGACCGATGAGGGAGAGGCTGCCGACCGATGAGGGAGAGGCTGCCGACCGATGAGGGAGAGGCTGCCGACCGATGAGGGAGAGGCTGCCGACCGATGAGGGAGAGGCTGCCGACCGATGAGGGAGAGGCTGCCGACCGATGAGGGTCAATCGCGACCGATGAAGGAGCGATTGCGGTTTGCCGAATCCAGGCGTTCGAGAATTTCATCGTCAATTCCGGTCAATGAGAGAGATTTGACGACACAACGCCGTCATTCCGGCGTATGCCGGAATCCAGAGCGGACGGGTATCCAGAAAGGCTCTGGCTTGGCGATCCGGTGCGGGCGGCGGGATTCCCTCGACCCCCGGGTTCTCTCATCTGGTCTGGTCAACCTTGCGGTTGCCACCGGCATACGCCGGAATGACGAGCAAAAACGAACGCAGGGCGGACACACAGGTCCGCCCCTACGGGAACACCCGAATCGAAACGAATTCGTAGTGGCAGCCCCTCCTCGGGGCTGCCCCACAGTCCCCTGGGCCTGTCCTGTTTGTGTCCACCCTGACGAAGGACAACCACGGGGGCAGGGCCGGACACACCGCTCCGTACTCGACAATCATGTTTTGCCGGAACCGGGAGGGGTGCCGGCGGCCGCGCTCGGCCGAGGGGAAGTCTCTGCCCTGCATCACCGGCTCCGGAGCACGCCCAGCCGGGCGAACGCGGCGGTGGACCTGCTCTCGGAGATACTCACGCTGGCCGGGGCGTGGGAGCTGACCCCGCCCGGGCGCAACCCGTGCCGGGGGTTGCGCCGCTACGGGACGCGCCCGCGCGAGCGGTTCCTGAGCGATGAGGAGTTCCGGCGCCTGGGCCGTGGGCTCAAGGACGCGGAGGCGGAGGGCGCGCCCGTCCTCGCGCGGAGTCGCCCCTCCGGCTCCGAGACGCTTTCTGCGGTGGCCAAGACGTCCAATACCTCGTCCAGCTATGCTTTCAGGCGGGCGCCCTCAGGGTCGAACATCGCCGAGCGCGAAGCCACGGTCACGGGGAAGCACTCGCTCATGTATAGCACCTGCAACTTGATGCCGGCCACCGCCCGCTCGATCGGCAGATAGGCCAGCAGGAGGTGCCGGCCGAGGGACGGTCCCATGCCGGCCGAGGTGACGAAGGACTCCCGTCCGCGGACGTCGACGAGGCGCTTGCCGTCACGCGTCAGGATCGGTTCGCTGCTACCAGTGGGGAACCGAAACACCCCGGATTCGCTGGTGTGACCGTCAACCGTCAGCGCACACAGCTTCGCCGCCGGACCTTCGGCGCGTGCCTGCAGGTAGGGCTGCTTCCCGATGAATTCCGCGGCCTTCACGCGGGGCCGCGCCAAGCCCGCCTCCACCGGCGAGTACTCGGAGGTGAGATCGGCGCCCATGAGTGCGTATCCCTTTTCAAGGCGTCCCGTGGTGCCGTAGACGCCGATACCGACGGGTCGGGCGTCGAAGGCGCGGCCCGCCTCCCAAATCGCGTCCCACAGGCGCACGCCGTGCGACGTGCGCGTGTAGATCTCCCATCCGCTCTCGCCCACGTAGGAAATGCGCAGCATCGTCGTCGGAACGCCATCAATAATCACCTCCTGCATCGTCCCGTACGGAAACGCTTCCTGTGTCAGCGGGGCGCCGGCAATCTCGGAGAGCAACGCGCGGGCATCCGGTCCCCATACCCCTATGGTGCAGAATGCCGACGATTGGTTCTCGAACTGAACCGAGCCGTCCCCGGGCAGATGGCGGCGGAACCAGACCTCGTCGCGCGCACCGTCGAAGACTCCGGTCACGATGCGGAACCGATCGTACGCCAGCCTCTGTATGGTGAGATCGGCGCGGATCCCGCCATCCGGCGTTAACAGCGGGGTGTAGATCGAGCAGCCCACCGGACGATCGCAGAGGTTGACCGTCAACCGCTCCAAGTAGGGCACGACGCCGGGTCCGGACACGTCAAAGATCTGAAAGGCGCTCAAATCCACGATCCCGACTTTCTCCCGCATGTGGAGATGCTCCGCGTTGATGATCGGCGACCACCAGCGGCGATCCCATTCGTGCGGGCGATCCGAAACGCCGTAGCGGGCGACCAGATCCTCGTTCGACGCGTACCACTGGGGTCGCTCCCAGCCGTGCGCTTCGAAGAATTCGGCGCCTAGGTTCGCGGTGCGATCGTAGAACGGCGCCCGGTGCATGCCGCGCGCGGACGCCCACTGCTCACGCGGATGCACGATTCCGTACGTCTTGTTAAAGTGCTCGCAGCAGCGCTGTCGAATGTGCTGCTCGGTTCGCTCGTGCGGGTAGAACCGCGTGATGTCCGAGCCGTGTGGATCGCACAGACGCGGATAGCCGTAGGTGATCCACTCGGCGATCAAGCGCGCGGTGCCGGGGCCCTCCTTGATCCAAACTGCGGCCGCCGACCAGAGCTTCTCCACCTCGGCGGTCTCGCCCAGCACCTGCATCGCATCCGGTGTCAGGGACAGCAGTCCGTTCACCGAATATTGCATTTCGGAACCGGCAAGCAACTCGCCCATAATCGTCCGGGCATGCTCGAGCTGCGGAGCGAAGTCATCGCCGGTGAAGGGCAGCTCGGTGGGTGTCCGCTCCGCCTCCGCAAAGGAAGGAATGTCATCGGGATGCACCAGGATGGGGCGATGGGCATAAGAGCCGATTTCCATCGCCTCGTGACTCTGTCGCTCGTACATGAAGGTGTCCATGTCGCGGACGATCGGATAGTCGATCTCGTTTCCCGTCCTTCGCAGCAGGTCGATCGAGCCCATGTCGGCCATCTGGTGCACCGCCGGGGTAAGCGGGATGGTCGCTCCGGCGAGCGTGGCGACTCGCGGGCTCCAGACACCGCACGCAATCACCACCTGTTCCACCGCGATCGTGCCGCGCGTAGTCGCCACGGCCCGGATGCGCGGACGGCCGAACGGCGGGCGTGATACCTCCAGCCCGGTGACCTCGGTGTTGTCCAGCACGGTCAGCACTCCCTTGGCACGCGCCTGCTCACGCATGATGGTGCCCGCCCGGACCGGGTCGACCACCGACACGCTCGGCGTGTAGAAGCCGCCCAGGATCACGTCACCGTTCACGAACGGCACCTTGGCGACCACCTCGGCGGGATGAAGCAGCTCGGCCTCGATACCCCAGCAGAGAGCCGAGGTCATCCGCCGGCGCAACTCTTCCATGCGAGCATCCGTGCGTGCCACTTCGATACCGCCACACGTGGTGTTGACGCCGAGCGCGGCATATTGGCGTTGGCTCTCCAATGTCAGCATCGTGATCTCGCGATTGTGATCAGTGGGGAAGATGAAGTTCGACGCGTGGCCGGTCGAACCACCGGGGTTAGGCAGCGGCCCCTTTTCGATCAGCAGTAGGTTGTCCCACCCCAGCTCCGCCAAGTGCCGCACTAGGCAATTGCCGACGATACCGGCGCCGATCACGGCAATCGTCGCCCGTGTCGGCGGCGGCGAAGTGCTCTCGGCTAGGCTGTTGATGGAGTCTTTCAGAATTGATCCCCCGCGTACGCATGACGGTCACAACTCGCGACATGCTCGGCCCCGGAGTCGATCGCGTAGGTTTCCGGTCTTGCCCCCATGAGCGGCATCGGCGTCCGCATCACGCCCTGGCCGGAAGGTCAGCCTTGAAACATGGGATATATGGCATATAATTAGCCTTGTTTACAAGTGTCGCGAGAGTCGGGAGCACCTCGGTAACGGCGGCAAACTCGTACCGCTAGGGGTCGCCGGTATCGGGGCGCCGCCTGCTTTCGGCATTAGCTGTGCCACGGTTGGTGCAGTCGCTGCCGTTGGATCATTGTGAGTCGATCGCGTACCGGAGCCGCGCCGGAAAACCATAAGGCGTGACGGAGCAGGAGGAGCCATGAGTGGCCAGCCGCACAGTGTCGACCAGTCCGACCGAATCGTTCCCATCAACCTGCGCCAGAGTGGCCGGACGCCCACGGAGCTGCTCATCTCCACGCGGGTGCGGAAGTCGCCCTACTGGCACCTGTCCCACGACAAAGGCTGCTGGCGAGCCACGGTCTACAATCGCATCTACCATCCGCGCGGCTACGTAAGGCCGGAGGAGGGCGGCGCAGCCGTCGAGCACGAGGCGCTGACGAACCACGTGACGCTTTGGAACGTCGCGGTCGAGCGGCAGATCCAAATCAAGGGACCGGATGCAGAGCGGTTCGTCGACTACGTCATTACTCGCGACGCGACCCGCATCAGGCCGATGCAAGCGAAGTACGTCATACTCTGCAACGAGAAGGGCGGGATTCTGAACGACCCGGTCCTGTTGCGCCTGGCCGCGGAGGAATTCTGGTTCTCGCTGGCGGACTCCGACTTGCTGTTCTGGCTGCAAGGCGTCAACGTCGGGAAGCGGATGGATGTGGAAATCAATGAGATCGATGTCTGCCCGTTACAGATCCAAGGGCCGAGGTCGCTCGCGCTGATGGTCGATCTGGTGGGCGACGATGTCCGGGACATCCCCTACTACGGCATCCTCGAAACCGAGGTCGAGGGCTGCCCGGTGGTCGTATCCCAATCCGGCTTCTCGGGAGAGAAGGGTTATGAGATCTACCTGCGCGACGCCACCCTGCACGCCGAGAAGCTGTGGCACGCGGTGCTTGACGCGGGCAAGCCGCACCAGCTAATGGTCACCGCCCCCGGCCATCAGCGTCGTATCCAGGCCGGCATCCTGTCCTGGGGGCAGGACATCGACCACGAGACGGTGCCTTTTCAGTGCAACCTGGCCTATCAGGTGCCGCGCAGGAAGCAGGGCGACTACATCGGCCGGACGGCCCTCGAACGGATGCGAGCCGAGATCGCCGCGGGGCGTCCGCCGTTCTCGATGGTGATGGTGGGCATGAAGCTGGGCGGCAAGCCGATCGACGACTACGCGCCCGACTTCTGGCTGGTCTCGGATGCCGACGGAGGCGACCCGATCGGTTACCTGACTTCGCCGTGGCACGCCCCGGAGTTGGGGTCCAACATCTCGCTGGGTTACGTGCCGATCGGCAAGTCGGCGGTTGGGACCGAGCTGCTGGTCTGGCTGCCGGATGAGTATGCCGGCGAGCCGGGGCAACCCGACCGTGCGCAGGTTTGCGAGGTCCCCTTCCGCCCATCGGTCAATCCGAGTGCGCGCGAGGTGGCACATGCCCGCGGCGAGGACGCGGCCGACTAGCCCGGCAATCATCACCTTGCTGCTCTGCTTTCCGCTCAACCAACCTCCCGGCAATTCCTCACCGATCTCAGGTCTTGAGGCGGTTGATCGACTCCGAACGGGTGGGGGCATGGCAACAGCGCCTGGGTACCGGATCCCAGTGGATTCCGGGTAAGAAGCGTCCGGTCGGACGTAGTTCCAATGCCTTCGACAGGACCAGCCTCGCGGCCGAACCAAGGTCCCTGCACTTCCCCGCCGGAAGCCACATGCTCCCCTCAGCGCGTCCCGCTGGCAGTGCAGGGACAGGTGCAGCAGTTGCGCCACCACGTGCCGGAAGAGGGCCTAGTTGAACTGGGAAGCCTCCCGGAGATGCCGTGACGTCCACGCCGCGCCTGTTGGGTTGTTGAAAAAACACCGGCTATGTGATTCGTTGTATGGATATTCAGCGCCCGGGAGGGGAGTCAGAAGAGATGTTGGGACGCTAGAGGCGCGAGCAGATGGAATTGTTCGTGGCCGGTTCTTTGGAGCGGTTGATACCGAAGGATCACGTCTTGGCCCGGGTGGGTCGCGTACTGGATTTGAGTTGGCTGCGGAGGAGGTGGCGGCGGATTGCTACAGCGAGGACAGGGGTCGTCCCGGAATCGACCCGGAAGTGGCGGTTCGGCTGATGCTGGCGGGTCTTCTGCCGGGTTACGTTCACGATCGTCGTCTGATGCGCGAGGCGCGGGTGAACCTCGCGATTCGGTGGTTCATCGGGTATGGGCTGAATGAGGAGTTGCCGCATCATTCGAGCCTGACGCGGACACACCGCTCCGTACTGGAGAGGCGCATCCTGCCAGCGCTGGGCGGGACGGCGGTGGCCGAAATCGGACGAGGAGGGGTAGCGCAAGGGTTCCCGGAAGTAAAACCGTCGCCTCGTTGGCTATCCGATGACCTCGTCCGTAATGGCCGCCTCGCCATAAATTTCGGGGTTAAAGACATCATACGGCCGCTTGCCGGCGAGGAAGCGCTCGATATTCATCACCGTACGCAAGGCCATCTCCTCGCGCGTCTCGCGGCCCGCGCTGCCCATGTGTGGGGTAAGAACGACATTCGGAAGGCTCTTGAGACCCGCTATCGGCCCCGGATTGGGCTCGGGAACCTCGGTCTGATAGACGTCCAGCCCGGCGCCCCGAATTCGCTTTTCTCTCAGGGCTTTCTCCAGGGCCGCCTCGTCCAAAACCGGTCCGCGCGAAGTGTTAATCAGAATGGCGCTCGGTTTCATGAGAGAGATAAGCCGTTCATCGATGAGACCCACCGTGTCTTTGGTGAGCGCCGGGGTCAATGCGATGAAATCCGCTTCGGTAAACAAATCGTCAAGGGTGCGAAATTCGGCTGAACCGAGAACAAATTCCTCCGCCGGGTTCAGGGGGGTGCGCTTGTTGTAGGTAATGCGCATATCGCAAGCGGCGGCTTTGCGCGCTAGCAGTTGCCCGATTCGGCCCATCCCGACGATCCCGAGCGTCTTGCCGAAGAGGCGCGTACCCATGAAAGCCATCGACTGATTCTGCCGCCAGCGATCCTCTCGGAGGAACGTATCCGCCTCCGGCAATCGCCACGCCGTCGCCATCAAAAGAGCGAATGTGAATTCCGCGGTTGTTTTTTGGGTCATGCTTTTTTGCCCCGAGACCGGAATGTTGCGGCGCGTCGCCGCTGCAAAATCAATGAACTTCGCCGACCCATGCATGACGGAGACGAACTGCAACTCTTTCGCCGCGTCGAACACTCGCTCGTTGAAGGGGATCTCCCCTATGCCGAACAGTATGTGTTTGTCGCGCACGGCTTCCAGCAGCTCTGATTCCGGAATCATGCGGTCAACATGTGGATATGTGGTCACCTCGCCCAGTTTATCGAGTTCAGCGGCTGCGACCTCCGGAATCGGTTGAGGCACAAAAATTCTCGTCATGATTTCCCTTTCAATTGTTTGGGAGCCGAAAAAAGTTCAGATACAGGAGGCGGATCGGCCACATCTGCGGGCGCGCTAGTCGTCCAGGCGCTTCATCCTGGGATCGAGCACATCCCGAAGCCAATCCCCCAGGAGATTGACTCCCAATACGGTCAGCGTGAGGGTCACGCCGGGAAAGAGGGTGAGCCACCAGGCGGTGTCGAGGAATCCGCGGCCCTCGGCGAGCATCCCGCCCCAGGTCGGGGTCGGGGGGGGCACACCCATGCCCAGGAAGGAAAAAGAGGATTCGATGATGATCATACGGCCCAGATAAATGGTGGCCACCACGATGCAGGAAGAAAATACGTTGGGAAGGAGATAAATGATCATGATCCGGGGGGTGTTGCAGCCGGCGGATTTTGCTCCGGTGACCATGTCGGTATCTTTTAATGCGAAGACCCCTCCCCGTACCACCCTCGTGTAGACGGTCCACGTCCTTAGGGAGATGGCGAGGACGATGTTCTGGAGGCTCGCTCCCAGGATCGCAATGATGGATATCGCGAGCAGGACGAACGGGATCGCGAGAGCGGTGTCTACAATCCTGCTGATCACGGCGTCAATTTTGCCCCCGAAGTAGCCCGCAACGAGTCCCGTTGCTATCCCGATAAAACCGCTTATAAAGACGGCGGCAAAACCCACAGAGAGTGAGACGCGCGAGCCCCAGATGATTCGGCTCAAGATGTCGCGCCCGAGCCGGTCCGTGCCGAGCCAATAGGTGTTGCCCGCTTCGTCCACGAAACCCGGGGGCTTCAGGTGACGCAACAGGTCTTGGGACAAAGGGTCATGGGGCGAGAAAAGACCGGGGACGATAGCCCAAAGGATTGTGATGATAATGCAGAAAACGCCAAAGAGCGCCGGAGGCCGCTTCAAAAGATCGCGCAGCGCAAGTTGTAAATCCGAGGGGCCGCGCTCGTCCAAATCCTGATCGAAACGGGGGGCGGCGTCAGCGTCCAGGGGGTTGTCCATCGCCATGTTTCTTGCCTCCGCCTGCGCTAATTGTATGAAACGCGCGGATCGAGCCACGCATACATGATGTCCACGGCGAGATTGACGCCCACGAACATGAACGAAAGCAGGGCCACAGCCGCCTGGACAACCGGATAGTCGTTGACATTGATAGATTCCACCACCAGCCAACCCACCCCTGGCCAGGCAAAGATGACTTCGATGACCACCGTCCCGCTGAGCAAGCCGCCGAGTTCCAGGCCGATGATGGTGACAACGGGGATAGATGCGTTTTTGAGGGCATGGCGGCCGATGACCAAGGCCTCGGTGATTCCCTTCGAGCGTGCCGTATTCACGAAGTCCTGGGACATCACCTCAAGCAGTGTCGAGCGCATCATCCGCATGATGCGGGCCGTGGCGTAGAGACCGGCGGCCAGTCCCGGCAGGATGATGCTCTTCGCCTCCCGGTAGCCCGATGTCGGCAGCCACCCGAGAATTTCAGAGAATAGGATAATAAGCATCAGGCCCAGCCAGAAGTTGGGGATGGACTGGCCCGCCATCGACAAGACCGAACTGAAATAGTCGATCCAGGTTTTACGGAAAACGGCCGAGCAGATCCCGGTTGGGATGGCGATCACGAGCCCCACGAAAAGGGCGAAAACGGCGAGCATTACCGTGGCGGGAATGCGCTCGGTGACAAGGCCCATGGCGGGGACATTGTGGTAGAACGAATCTCCGAAATCGCCCCTCAAAACGCCCTTGTTCTTTTTGTGGCCGAACAGGAAGTTAAAGTATTGGACGTAGATCGGCTTATCGAAGCCCCTTTCTTTGTTGAACGCGGCGACTTCTTCTAAGGTGGCTTCATCGGGCATCAGGACGTCGGCCGGGTCCCCCGTCATGTGGAGCATCAAGAAGACGATGAGGAGGACCATCCACAGGACAATCAAACTCTGCAGTAGACCACGGATGATATAAGCGCGCATAAAAAATACTGCCCTCGAAAATAAAATAGATACTAAGATTCAAAAGTTACCCGGATACTGTGCCGGATCAAAAGTGTTCTGCGCATTAAGTTTAGAATGAATAATGTACATCTTTTCCGCTGCGGTCAAGACAACTCCGAGGAAGCCTTCTCCCGACCTGCCGGCCAAAGCGCCCTGGAAGGGCTCGCCGTTACACACCATCCGCGCCGCGCCGATGGGGTTCTGCGCGGGCACACGCTCGTTGGGCAGGTGGGCTTCCGAGATGAACTCGCCGGGCCCGAAGAAAATCCCCGGTGTCCCGTTTTCCATGAACGGCCGAATCGCCCGCGCCCCCTCGCCGGCCTGGATGATGAAGTTCGGCCGGCCCGAAACGAACTCGTGGGTTTCGATGCGATCCACGCCAAGCGCTTTGAGCTCGCCCATGATTCGCTCGGCAACCTCCGAGCAATCTCCCGGCGGGTTCTCCGCCGGAATCTGTATCGGTTCTTGCGCCGGCTTGACGACATAATCCCCGTCCACGGGGGCGGGGGAGATACCTTCGGACATGAAACTTCTCCTTGATTTCCAGTAGCTGCCGCCATGGAGTTATCCTGAATTAATCGCTACCGAATTCCAAATAGCGGCTATCTACTTGCTTGACCTCTTCTACATTTATGATACAAGATGTTTTGCTAAATACTTATAATGAAGCAGAATTTGGCGTTTCAGCACGCCTTTGCATCACCGATCCAAGAAACAGCGCAACAGATTTCATTTGTGATGAAGAAATTATCACTCTCACGCTCAAAGGAGGTA